>CAJOCR010000009.1 GCA_905236755.1 uncultured Prevotella sp. | reverse complement strand
AAAATCATTATAGGCTCATTCTGAGCCGTATTCCATTCATACACATTTTCTTCTTTTTAAAATCTCAAGTAAAATAATTCGCTTGCGAAACTTTAGTTAATATAAAAGAAAATCAAGTGCTGATGCGCAATTGCACAGTAAGTGCAAAAAATATCAATCAGGAACTTTGAAGATTGAACATTGAACTTTTGCAGCAAGAAACTCAGGCTGTAGTTTCTCCCTCTCCTTTGGAGAGGGTTGGGGTGAGGTAAACAAAAAAAAGGAAATCACATTTCTGTAATTTCCTTTTCAGCGCTTCAAGATGGGCTTGAACCAACGACCCCCTGATTAACAGTCAGGTGCTCTAACCAACTGAGCTATTGAAGCATTAGTGCTAATCCTTTGTTTGATTGCGAGTGCAAAAGTACAACGTTTTTTTTATTCCACCAAACTTTTTGAGGAAAAATTTTCGTTTCTTGCAAAAATACTGTAATTTTTTCGCTTTTACTGATGCTTTCTCCTTATTATATATTACTTTTGTCGGAGAAAAAAAGGAGTTGTAGGAAGTCAAAAGAAGATATGCCGCTATTTTAGCGGTGGAGATAGGAGATTCTACATAGAATTTAAATTTAACACGAATAGCATGAAGAAGATATTTTTTTCGTTGATGATTTTGTTGAGTTTGCCTGTGATGGCACAGAAAGACAAAGATCATGAATTCAAGATAGCTAAGAATCTGGATGTGTTCAGCTCTATCTATAAGGGCTTGGATATGCTCTATGTTGACACTCTGGATGCTGATACTGTTATTGGCAACGGTATTCAGGCTATGTTGCGCTCGCTTGACCCTTATACTGAGTATTATCCAGAGAGCGAGGTGCAGAAACTGAAGATGATGGTGACTGGAAAGTATGCGGGTATTGGTGCCTTGATTCGTTTCAGTCAGAAATATAATTGCAGTTTCATAGAAGAGCCTTACGAGAATATGCCTGCTGCTGAGGCTGGCTTGCAGAAGGGCGACCTTGTGTTGGCTGTTGACAACGAGTCGATGCTGGGCAAGTCAACTCAATATGTTAGCGAGCGTTTGCGTGGTGATGCCGGTACAAGTTTAGTGCTTCGCGTTAAGCGACTCTCTACAGGTAAGGAACTGAAAGTGAAACTTGTTCGCAAGGCTATTCAGATGCCTTCTGTGCCTTATTACGGTATGGTTAACGAGAATACGGGTTATATCAGTCTTACTTCTTTTACAGAAGATTGTTCTAAAGATGTGAGAAATGCCTTTATTGAGTTGAAGAAGAAAGGTATGAAGAACCTTGTGTTTGATCTTCGTAATAATGGTGGCGGTCTTGAGCAGGAGGCTGTGAATATAGTTAATATGTTCGTGCGTAAGGGTGTAACGGTTGTTTCTAATCGTGGAAAGTTAAAGCGTATGAACCGCGAATACAAGACTACTGTCGAGCCTCTTGACACAATAATGCCTATAGTGGTGCTTGTGAACGGAAACTCGGCCAGCGCCAGCGAGATTACCAGCGGAGCCTTGCAGGACTTGGATCGTGCGGTGATTATGGGTACTCGTACATTTGGTAAGGGTCTGGTGCAGATGACCATCGATACTCCATATAATGGCAACTTGAAGCTCACCACCAATAAATATTATATTCCAAGTGGCAGATGTATTCAGGCTATCAACTACAAGCATAATCGTGGAGGCTATATTGAGCATGTGCCAGACTCGTTGACTAAGGTGTTCTATACTGCTGGCGGACGTGAGGTTCGCGACGGTGGTGGTATTAAGCCTGATGTGGAAGTGCGCCCAGATACAGCTTCAACAATTCAGACTTATCTCTTCGGAGTGATGGATTCAACAGAAACCGTGCTTGATTATGTGGCTCAATATATTGCCAAGCACCCAACGATTGCCCCTGCATCAGAGTTTGAAATTTCGGATGAAGAATATGAAGACTTCAAAAACTTTGTGGCTCAGCATAAGTATCATTTCACAAGTATTACCGACAGATTGTGGAAGCAGCTTGTTGAGGCGGCAAAGATAGAGGGCTATTACGATGATGCTAAGACGGAGTTTGATGCGTTCTCAAAGACTCTAAAGCACGATATGCAGCGAGATCTTGACTTGAACAAGAAAGATGTGAAAGAGGCTTTGGCTACTACTATCATCCCTGCGTATTACTTCCAGCGTGGCGGCATTATTTATGCGCTTCGTCACGATAGGCAGTTTAGTAAGGCAATAGAGTTGCTTAAATCTCCAGCAGAATATAAGAAAATTTTGAAATAAAAAAGTCTCACCCCGACCTCAATGGTCTTTATACCCCCTTCGGTTCCCCCGTTCCCGGGGGACAGAAACCCCGGTAGGGAAGGGGGCGTCCTAAATGAATCCTAAACGCATCCTAAAGGAATCTCGAACGCATCTCGAAGGCATCTCGAACGTTCGAAAATGTAGGAATGTAATAAAAAGTGATTTAGCTGGTTGTAAAAAACAATATAGACGGATTATAGAAGCATTATAGAGAAATAATAAACGTGTAGATTCGTTTTGTTGTTTAAAAACAAGAAAAACTGATAGGAAAGTGATATATTAAGGTGGAAAAACGAAAAAAAGAGCGGAAAAACGGCAAAATGTTTGGATGCTACGGAAAATATTCGTAATTTTGCACCGTTCAGTGGAATGAGGGGCTCCGAGAGAGCTCCTCATTTTATTTTAATATAACATATATGATTGACAAAAACGTCGTAAAAAAATTAGTTGACGAGTGGCTGCAGGATAAGGAATACTTCCTTGTTGATATTGAAATCAGCCAAGATGACAAAATCGTTGTTGAAATTGATCACGCCGATGGCGTGTGGATTGAAGACTGTGCCGATCTGAGTAAGTATATCGAAGAACGTCTCAGTCGTGACGAGGAGGATTATGAGCTCGAGGTAGGCTCAGCTGGCCTTGGACAGCCATTCAAGGTTGCCCAGCAGTATATCAACTGCATAGGCGAGCAAGTTGAGGTGCTTAATGAAGAAGGCAAAAAGTTTGTTGGTACCTTGAAGAGTGTTGAGGGAAACGACTTTGTTGTTTCTGTGAATGAGAAAGTAATGGTTGAAGGCAAGAAACGTCCTCAGAAGATGGATGTTGACTATGCTTTCAAGATGGATCAGGTGAAATATACTAAATACATAATAAATTTCAAATAAGCTATGGCAGCAAAGAAAATTGAAGAAGAGCAGGTAAGCTTGATTGATACCTTTCGCGAGTTTAAAGAAACGAAGAATATCGATCGTACTACTCTTGTGAGCGTACTTGAGGAGAGTTTCCGCAATGTGCTCGCAAAAATCTTCGGTAGCGACGAGAACTTCGACGTTATCGTGAACCCAGACAAGGGTGACTTTGAGATTTATCGCAACCGTGTGGTAGTTGCCGACGGTGAAGTAGAGGATGAAAATAAGGAGATAGCTCTGAAAGACGCTCAGAAGATTCAGCCTGACTATGAGGTGGGTGAGGATTTGTCTGAGCCTGTAAACTTTGCAAAGTTCGGTCGTCGCGCTATTTTGAATCTTCGTCAGACTCTGGCATCAAAGATTCTTGAGCTTGAGCACGATTCTCTTTACAACAAATACAAAGACCGCGTAGGTCAGATTGTTGCAGGTGAGGTTTATCAGGTATGGAAGCGTGAGGTTCTTGTTGTTGACGACGAGAACAACGAGCTTATCTTGCCAAAGAGCGAGCAGATTCCTTCAGATGTATATCGCAAGGGCGAAACAATTCGTGCCGTTATTGCTCGCGTAGATAATGAGAACAATAATCCAAAGATTATCCTGAGCCGTACAAGCCCAATGTTCCTGGAGCGTCTGCTCGAGGCTGAGGTGCCTGAGATCAACGATGGCTTGATAGCTATCCGCAAGGTTGCCCGTATGCCTGGAGAGCGTGCTAAGATTGCTGTTGAAAGCTTCGACGAGCGTATCGACCCAGTAGGTGCTTGCGTTGGTGTTAAGGGTAGTCGTGTACACGGTATTGTTCGTGAGCTCTGTAATGAGAACCTTGATGTAATCAACTACACAGCAAATGTTAAGCTTTTCATTCAGCGTGCACTTGCTCCTGCACAGATTTCTTCTATCAACATCAACGAAGAGGAGAAGAAGGCAGAAGTTTACTTGCAGCCAGAAGAGGTAAGCTTGGCTATCGGTCGTGGTGGATTGAACATCAAGTTGGCTTCTATGCTCACAGAATATACTATTGATGTGTTCCGTGAGGTTCCTGAGGGCGAGGTTGACGAGGATATCTACTTGGACGAGTTCTCTGATGAAATTGATCAGTGGGTTATCGACTCAATCAAGAAGATTGGTCTTGATACAGCTAAGGCTGTGCTCAATGCACCTCGTGATATGTTGGTTGAAAAGGCTGACCTTGAAGAGGAAACCGTTGACCACGTACTCGATGTACTTCGTGCGGAATTCGATAACTAATAAAACGTAAAAAGGAAGGAAAAAAGAATATATGAGCATCAGATTAAATAAAGCAATTCGTGAATTAAATATAGGACTTCAAACGGCAGTTGAATTCCTTGAATCAAAGAAAAACCTGGGTGAGGTGACGGCCGACCTGAACTTCAAGCTCAGCGAGCAGCAGTATAATGCTCTCGTGGAAGCTTTCAAGCAAGACGCAGAAGTGCGTAACGAAGCCGAAAAACTCTTCCAGAAGAAACCAAAGGAGAAGAAGCACGCATCTGAGCAAAAAGCTCAGCCTGCAGAGAGCCTGCTCGAGAAATCAGGAATACAGCAGTTTAAGCCTGTTGGCAAGATTGATCTCGACAACCTCGGCAAGCATGCTTCGGCTACTAAGTCTGCTGCTCCTGTAGAGAAGGCTCCAGAAGCAAAGGCTGCTGCCGTCAGCCAGGAGCCAAAGAACGAACCAAAGCCAGCTGCTCCTAAGGCTGAAAAACCTGCTGAGGCAGCTCCAAAGGCTGAGGCTCCAAAAGAAGCTCCAAAGGCAGAGAAACCTGCAGAGGCGAAGGTTGAGAAACCAGCAGCGAAAGCCCACAAAGCTGAAGAAGCTAAGCCTGCAAAGGCAGAGCAGAAGGCTGATGATGGCGTGTTCATGTTGAAGAGCGAGAAGAAGATTCTCAATGCTCCAAAAGTGAACGTGTTGGGTAAGATCGACCTTGATTCTCTCAACCAGAGCACTCGTCCTAAGAAGAAATCAAAGGAAGAGAAACGCAGAGAGCGTGAGGAGAAAGCTCAGCAGAATAATGGTGAGCGTAAGAAACGTGCTCGTATCAATAAAGAGCGTGTAGATATCAACGCTGCCGCTAACCAGAACAACAATAATGGTGGTGGCAACAACGGTAAGGGCCGTAACAAGAAAAACCGTAACAAGAAAAATCAGAAACCTCTGGAGGTTGATGATGAGGCAGTAGCACGTCAGGTAAAAGAGACACTCGCTCGCCTTACCAGCAAGAACCAGAACAAGAAGGGCGCTAAGTACCGTAAGGAAAAGCGCGAGGCTGTTCAGGAGAAACTCCAGAAGGAAGCTTCACAGGAGCGCAAGGAGAGTAAGATACTTAAGTTGACCGAGTTCGTAACAGTAAGCGAGCTGGCAACAATGATGGATGTTAGCGTTACACAGGTTATCTCAACCCTGATGAGCGTTGGTATCATGGTGTCTATCAACCAGCGTCTGGATGCAGAAACCATCAATATGGTTGCTGATGAGTTCGGTTTCAATACAGAATATGTAAGTGCTGAGGTACAGGAAGCAGTAAGCGAAGAAGAGGACGATGAGAACGATCTCGTTCCACGTGCCCCAATCGTAACTGTGATGGGTCACGTTGACCACGGTAAGACTTCTCTGCTTGACCATATCCGCAATACCAACGTTATTGCTGGTGAGGCAGGTGGAATTACCCAGCACATCGGTGCTTATGCCGTAACCTTGAAGGATGGCCGTAAGGTAACATTCCTTGATACTCCAGGTCACGAGGCGTTTACAGCTATGCGTGCCCGTGGTGCTCAGGTTACCGATATCGCTATCATCATCATCGCAGCCGACGACTCTGTGATGCCAACAACAAAGGAGGCTATCGCTCATGCTCAGGCAGCAGGTGTTCCTATGGTATTTGCAATCAACAAGATTGACAAGCCAGGAGCTAACCCAGATAAGATTCGTGAAGACCTTTCACAGATGAACCTTCTCGTTGAAGAGTGGGGAGGTAAATACCAGTGCCAGGAGATTAGTGCCAAGAAGGGTGTTGGCGTAGAAGACCTTATGGAGAAAGTACTTCTCGAGGCTGATATGCTTGACCTGAAGGCTAATCCAAACCGTAAGGCAACAGGTACAATTATCGAGTCGTCACTTGATAAGGGTCGTGGATATGTTTCTACTGTACTCGTAAGCAACGGTACATTGAAGGTGGGCGACATCGTGCTGGCTGGTACAAGCTGGGGCCGTGTAAAGGCTCTCTTCAATGAGCGTAACCAGAATATTGATAACGTTAAACCAGCTGAGCCAGCTATCGTGCTTGGTTTGAATGGTGCACCTACAGCTGGTGACCAGTTCCATGTAATCGAAACAGAGCAGGAAGCTCGTGAGATTGCAAACAAGCGTGAGCAGTTGCAGCGCGAGCAGGGCTTGCGTACTCAGAAGCGTCTTACCCTTGGTGATATCTCTCATCGTATTGCACGTGGTGAGTTCCACGAGCTTAACATCATCGTTAAGGGTGATACCAACGGTTCTGTTGAGGCTCTTGCTGACTCATTCATCAAACTCTCTACAGAGAAGGTACAGGTTAATGTTATCAGCAAGGCTGTAGGTCAGATTTCAGAAAACGATGTAATGTTGGCATCTGCTTCTGATGCTGTAATCGTAGGTTTCCAGGTTCGTCCTTCTGCTGATGCCCGTAAGCTTGCCGACCGTGAGGGTGTAGATATCAACACCTACTCAATCATCTACGATGCTATTGACGATATCAAGAGTGCTATGGTTGGTATGCTTGATAAGGTTAAGAAAGAAATCGTTACCGGTCAGGTTGAGGTTAAGCAGGTATTCAAGATCAGCAAGGTTGGTACTGTTGCCGGTGCTATGGTTATCGAGGGTAAGGTACACTCTAAGGACAAGGGTCGTGTAGTACGCGATGGTATTGTTGTTCACACAGCACCTATCGCAGCGTTGAAGCGCTACAAGGACGATGTAAAGGAGGTTGTTACCGGTCTTGAGTGTGGTATCAGTCTTAATAACTACAACGATCTGCAGGTTGGCGATATCATCGAGACCTTCACCGAGATCGAGGTAGAGCAGAAACTGTAAAAAATAGAAGTCTTACAGCATTCCTTTTCTTTGAAAAAGTAATAGGAAAAGCTGAAGGCAGCTATATATAATAAAGGAGTAGTGACATTCTTATTTTGAGGATGTCACTACTTTGGTAAGTAAATATGGAGAATAAAGAACAAAATAAATTTGTCAAAGAGGTTGCCGAGAAGAAATACGAATACGGCTTCACCACAGACGTACATACCGATGTAATCCCTGTTGGATTGAATGAGGATATTGTTCGTTTGATCTCTGAAAAGAAAGGTGAGCCAGAGTGGCTTCTCGAATTCCGTCTGAAGGCTTTCCGCTATTGGCAGACTCTCAAAGAGCCTACATGGGGACATGTGCATGTGCCAAAGATAGACTATCAGGCAATATCTTATTACGCCGACCCTATGGCAAAGAAACCAGCTAACAAAGAGATTGATCCAGAGTTGGAGAAAACCTTTGATAAGCTTGGTATTCCTTTGGAAGAACGTTTGGCATTGAGTGGTGTAGCTGTTGATGCTATCATGGACTCTGTGTCTGTGAAGACTACCTTTAAAAAGCAACTCGCTGAGAAAGGTATCATCTTCTCAAGTATTGGCGAGGCAGTAAAAGATCACCCTGATCTTGTTCGTCAATACTTAGGTTCTGTTGTTCCTTATCGTGATAATTTCTCGGCAGCATTGAACTCTGCCGTATTCAGCGATGGCTCTTTCGTATATATACCTAAGGGAGTTCGCTGCCCAATGGAGTTGAGTAGTTATTTCCGTATTAACGCACGTAATACAGGTCAGTTCGAACGTACTCTTATCGTTGCTGACGATGACAGTTATGTAAGTTATCTTGAAGGATGTACTGCTCCTATGCGTGACGAGAACCAGTTGCACGCTGCTGTTGTGGAGATTGTAGTGTTGAACAACGCAGAGGTAAAATACTCTACTGTTCAGAACTGGTATCCTGGTGATGAAGAAGGTAAGGGTGGTGTGTTGAACCTTGTTACCAAACGTGGCGACTTGCGTGGTGTAAACTCAAAGTTGAGTTGGACACAGGTAGAGACAGGTTCGGCTATCACATGGAAATACCCTTCATGTGTGTTGCGTGGTGATAATAGCGTTGCCGAGTTCTATAGTGTTGCTGTTACTAACAACTATCAGGAGGCTGATACAGGTACTAAGATGATTCACATGGGTAAGAACACCAAGTCAACAATCATCTCTAAGGGTATCTCTGCAGGATATAGCCAGAACAGTTATCGTGGTCTTGTACGTGCCACATCAAATGCTGATAATGCCCGTAACTATAGCTCGTGTGACAGTTTGCTGCTTGGAAGTAATTGTGGTGCTCACACATTCCCTTATATGGATGTGCACAACGATACCGCAATCTTTGAGCATGAGGCTACTACCTCAAAGATTTCTGAAGACCAGCTCTTCTATTGTAATCAGAGAGGTATTCCTACAGAAGAGGCTGTTGGCCTTATCGTGAATGGATATGCTAAGGATGTGCTTAACAAACTACCTATGGAGTTCGCTGTTGAGGCACAGAAACTATTATCTGTTTCCTTGGAAGGAACAGTAGGATAAGGCATAATTCTAGAATCACTAGAACCACTAGAATTTCTAGAATATCTAGAACTTCCAGAATAAAAAAGAAGAAACAATGTTAGAAGTTAAAAATTTGTGCGCCACAATTGCTGGCAAAGAGATATTAAAAGGCATTGACCTTACCATTAATGATGGTGAGATACATGCTATCATGGGACCTAACGGTTCTGGAAAGTCAACCCTGAGTGCTGTGCTCACAGGTAACCCTCTTTATACAGTTACTGAGGGTGAGGCTATCTTCAATGGCAAGAATCTTCTTGAAATGAAACCAGAAGACCGTGCACGTGAAGGTTTGTTCCTTTCTTTCCAGTATCCTGTAGAGATACCTGGTGTGAGCATGACAAACTTTATGAAGGCTGCCGTAAATGCTAAGCGCCAATATGAGGGTAAGGAACCTTTAAAGGCTGCCGACTTTATTAAGCTGATGCGTGAAAAGCGTCAGTTGGTAGAGTTGGATTCTAAGCTTGCTCATCGTAGCGTTAACGAGGGCTTCTCTGGTGGTGAGAAGAAGCGTAATGAGATCTTCCAGATGGCTATGCTTGAGCCAAAGCTCAGTATCCTCGACGAGACAGACTCTGGTCTTGATGTTGATGCTATGCGTATTGTTGCTGATGGTGTAAACAAGATGCACACACCAGAGACAAGTGCCATCGTGATTACTCACTATGAGCGTTTGCTCGATATGATTAAGCCTGATATTATCCATGTACTCTATAATGGTCGTATTGTAATGACCGCTGGCCCTGAATTGGCTAAGGAGATAGAGAAACGTGGTTATGACTGGATTAAGGAAGAGGCTGATGCCAAATATGGAAAATAATCTATGACAGATATTAAAGAAATAAACGGAGCTCAGGTTCAGTATATCAATCTATATACTTCTCAGGCAGAGGCTATCAAGAAACATTCTGCTAAGGCAATGAATGTTTTGCGTGATAAGGCCTTTGATGACTTTAAGCGTCAGCAATTCCCGACAAGAAAGGTTGAGCGTTATAAGTATTCTGATATGCAGAAACTCTTTGAGCCTGACTACGGACTTAATATCAATCGCCTTGATATTCCTGTTGATCCTTATCAGGCTTTTAAGTGTGACGTGCCTAATCTAAGCACTCAGCTCTATTTTGTTGTTAATGATGCTTTCTATACAAAGGCGTTGCCTAAGAGTAATCTTCCAGAAGGTGTCATCATTGATTCTTTAAGTAATGTAGCTACTCAGAATCCTGAACTTGTAAGCAAGTATTATGGAAAGCTTGCAAAGACAAACGAGGATACTATTACTGCGCTGAACACTATGCTTGCGCAGGATGGTTTGTTTGTTTATGTTCCAAAGAATGTGAAGGTTGATCGTACTATTCAGGTTATCAATATCCTTCGTTCAGATGTTGATATGATGGTTAACCGTCGTGTGCTGATAGTACTGGAAGAAGGAGCTGAGGCTAAGTTCCTTTTCTGTGATCATGCTGTTGACGACCGAAACTTCCTTGCTACTCAGGTTATAGAAGCTTTTGTTGGCGAGAATGCCAGTCTTGAGCTTAATTGTCTTGAAGAGACACATTACAAGAATGCTCGTGTAAGCAATGTTTATATTGATCAGCAGCGTAGCAGTAGAGTAAACCATAATGTTATCACATTACATAATGGTTTCACTCGTAATATGCTTAACCTTGTCTTTAAGGGCGAGGGCGCTGAATGTCATTGTAATGGTTGCGTCATTGCCGACAAGAGTCAGCATGTAGATAATAATATCCTTATCGACCATCAGGTGCCTCATTGCGATAGTAATGTTCTGTATAAGTATGTACTGAACGATAAGTCTGTGGGTGCTTTTGCTGGTCGTGTACTTGTTCGCAAGGATGCTCAGAAGACCACTTCGCAAGAGACAAACCAGAACCTCTGTACCACAAAAGAAGCGCGTATGTACACTCAACCTATGCTTGAGATATATGCTGATGATGTGAAATGTAATCACGGCTCTACTGTTGGTCAGCTTAACGATGCCGCTCTTTTCTATATGCAGCAGCGTGGAGTGAGCGTTGAAGAGGCAAAACTTCTTTTGGAGTTTGCTTTTATTAATGAGGTTATTGATAAGATGGAACTCGAACCTTTGCGCGATCGTCTTCATCATCTTGTGGAACTTCGTTTCCGTGGACAGCTTAATAAGTGCGAAGGTTGTAAACTTTGTAAGTAAGATGAATATCGACAATATACGTAAAGACTTCCCGATACTATCACGTACGGTTTATAATAAACCGCTTGTGTATTTTGATAATGCAGCAACAACACAGAAACCTCTTTGTGTTCTTGACGCTATGCGCGAGGAGTATCTTAATGTGAATGCTAACGTTCATCGTGGCGTTCATTGGATGAGTCAAAGAGCTACCGACCTACATGAGGCTGCCCGTGAAACAGTCAGGAAATTCATTAATGCTAAGTCGGTTGCTGAGATAGTGTTCACTCGTGGCACTACAGAAGGTATAAACCTTGTGGCAAGTAGTTTCTGTGACGAGTTCATGCATGAGGGCGATGAAATTATCGTGTCTGTTATGGAGCATCATTCAAATATTGTTCCTTGGCAGTTGCAGGCTCGTAAGAAGGGATTAGTTCTGAAGGTTATTCCAATGACCGATGATGGCGTTCTTGATATGGAAGCCTACAAGAATCTCTTTACCGAGAAAACAAAGATAGTTAGCATTGCTCATGTAAGCAATGTCTTGGGAACAGTTAATCCTGTTAAGGATATTGTGAGCATAGCACATGAACATAATGTTCCTGTTCTTGTTGATGGCGCTCAGAGTACTCCTCACTTTAAGGTTGATATGCAGGATATTGATTGTGACTTCTTTGTATTTAGTGGTCATAAAATTTATGGTCCTACAGGTATAGGTGTTCTATATGGTAAGGAAGAATGGCTTGATAAACTGCCTCCATATCAAGGTGGTGGTGAGATGATTGCCCGTGTGAGCTTTGATGGTACTACTTTCGAACGCCCACCTTTGAAGTTTGAAGCTGGTACCCCTGATTATATAGCTACAAGTGGTTTAGCTAAGGCTCTTGATTATGTTTCAGCAATTGGCATGGACAATATTGAGAAATATGAGCAGGAACTTACTCAATATGCACTTGAAAAGCTGCGCCAGATTCCTGATATGCATATCTATGGTCATCCTACATTCAACGTATCTGATGCTGTAATTAGTTTTAATGTGGGCGACATACACCACATGGATATGGGAACACTTCTTGACCGTTTAGGTATTGCTGTTCGCACAGGTCACCATTGCGCTCAACCTTTGATGGATCGTCTTGGTGTGTTAGGAACTGTTCGTGCTTCATTCTCTTTTTATAACACAAAAGAGGAAATTGATAGTATTTTTGCAGGAATTATGCGAATTAGTAAGATGTTTTAGGGATTTTATTCAAAATTTATAAAATAAGATGCTAAAAATGTTTAGTATCTTATTTTTTTTTGTACCTTTGCCAATAATAGAGACATAAAAATAACAAATATACACAAAATAGAGGGATAATTCTATATTCTATAATTAAATTAATTAACTAAGTTTAAAGAGAGATTTTTTATGGCGAAAAAATTAACCATGCTCTTAAGCATGCTATTCCTTTGTGTGGGAATGGCATTCGCACAAAGTAAAATCTCAGGTACTGTAGTTTCACAGGAAGATGGTGAACCTATTGTTGGTGCTTCCGTAATTGTAGAAGGTACAAAGACGGGTACAGTAACCGACATTGATGGTCACTTTTCTATCCCTGTTCCTGCGGGAAAGAGATTAGTAGTAAGCTATCTGGGTATGAAAACTCAGCGTGTTCTGGCAAAGGACAACATGAAGATCACTTTGGAACCCGACAAGCAAGTTTTGAACGAGGTTGTTGTTACCGGTATGTCAAAGATGGACCGTCGTATGTTTACCGGTGCTACCGACCAGATCAAGGCTGATGATGCCCTGTTGGGTGGTGTTGCTGATATTAGCCGCTCACTCGAAGGACGTTCTGCCGGTGTTAGTGTGCAGAATGTTAGTGGTACTTTCGGTACAGCTCCAAAGATTCGTGTTCGTGGTGCCACCTCTATCTATGGTAGTAGTAAACCTCTATGGGTTGTTGATGGAGTTATTCAGGAGGATGTTGCTGACGTAAGTGCTGATGATTTGTCATCAGGTGATGCAGAAACCTTGATTTCTTCAGCTATTGCAGGTTTGAACTCTGACGATATTGAGAGCTTCCAGATTCTGAAAGATGGTAGTGCAACTTCTATCTATGGTGCTCGTGCTATGTCGGGTGTGATCGTTGTAACCACAAAGAAAGGTCGTGCAGGTCAGACACATATCAACTATTCAGGTGAGTTTACTACTCGTTTAGTTCCAAATTATAGCGATTTCAATATCCTGAACTCACAGGAACAGATGGGTATCTATAAGGAAATGCGTGATAAAGGATGGTTGAACTATTCTGATGTACTTAATGGTAGTGACTATGGTGTATATGGTAAGATGTATGAACTCATCAATACCTATAATCCTAAAACAGGTCAGTTTGCTCTTGCTGCTACCGATGAGGCTAAGAATGCATATCTTCAGCAGGCAGAGTTCCGTAATACCAACTGGTTCAGCGAACTTTTCTCTGCTTCTCTTGTTCAGAATCACTCTATCAGTATGAGTGGTGGTACAGAAAAGACCAACTATTATGTGTCAATGAGTGCTATGCTTGACCCAGGATGGTATAAGAAGAGTGCCGTTGATCGTTACACATTCAATGCTAATGCTACTCATCGCATCTTTGATAATCTTTCACTTAACCTCATTGGTGGTGCTTCTTATCGTAAGCAGCAGGCTCCTGGTACTATAGCACAGGATGTTGATGTTGTATCAGGTAATGTGAAGCGCGACTTCGATATCAACCCATATTCATACGCTTTGAACACCTCTCGTGCATTATCTCCATATGAGTATTACCAAACAAACTATGCCCCATTCAATATCTTGAATGAGTTGGAACAGAACTATATTGATATGAATGTTGTTGATGCTAAGTTCCAGGCACAGCTCAACTATACTCCTATCAAAGGACTTGATCTTTCTGCTTTAGGTGCTATTCGCTATATCCAGACATCACAGGAGCATCATATCAAGGATGATTCTAATCAGGCTATGGCTTATCGTGCTATGGGTAATAAGATTATTCGTGACGAAAATAACTATCTGTATGATGATCCAAACGCACCATACGAATTGCCTATTAGCGTATTGCCAGAG
The DNA here is from genome assembly GCA_905236755.1 of uncultured Prevotella sp. GTDB lineage: Bacteria > Bacteroidota > Bacteroidia > Bacteroidales > Bacteroidaceae > Prevotella. The sequence continues at coordinate 84,641 of CAJOCR010000009.1, read as the reverse complement.
GGCGGTTTGTATCAGCGTACAGACAACCGTATGATTAGTCAGAATATTCGTTTGCAGGCTAACTATAGCACAACACTCAATAAGGTTCATTATATCAATGCAATGGCAGCTATTGAGGCTATGGGTATTGAGCGTGAACGCACATTCTTCAATGGTGTAGGTATGCAGTATAATAGAGGAGAACTTCCATTCTATATTTATCAGTTCTTTAAGAAGAGTGTTGAGCAAAACTCTGATTACTATAGTATGAATAATACTAATTCACGTACAGCAGCCTATCTTGCAAATGCTACCTATAGTTATAAGCAGAGATATACTCTGAATGCTACATATCGCTATGAGGGTTCTAACCGTATGGGTAAAGACCGTAGAGTAAGATGGCTTCCTACCTGGAATATTGCAGGTATGTGGAATGCTCACGAGGAGTCTTGGTTTGGAAGCACTTTCAAAGGCTACCTTTCTCATTTGACTACTCGTATGTCATATTCTCTTACTGCTACTCCTGGTCCTGACGGATATACCACATCAACAGCTATTTTTGAGGCATATAATCCATATCGTATATCTGCCTCTGACAAGGAGTCAGGTCTTAGAATTAAGGATCTTGCTAATGATGATCTTACCTATGAGAAGAAGCACGAGTTCAACATTGGTGTTGATGCAGGTTTCTTCAATAACCGTGTCAATATTGAATTTGCTATGTATTGGCGTAATAACTACGATTTGATAGGTCCTATAGCTACTCAAGGTGTAGGTGGTAAGATTATTCGTTATGGAAACGTTTCATCTATGAAGTCTCATGGTGAAGAATTGACTATCAGTACAACAAATATCAAGAAACGTGATTTCTCTTGGAATACCAACTTCATCTATTCTCATAATACTACAGAGATTACAAGTCTTAAATCACGTAGTAGTGTTATGGAACTTGTAAGAGGTCTTGGTTTCATAGAGGGTTATCCTTCTCGTGCTATATTCTCAATTCCTTTTGTTGGGCTTACAGAAGAAGGTCTTCCTGTAGTTATCAACGAAAAGGGTGAAGCAACAAGTAATGATATCAACTTCCAGGAGCGCAATAAGATTGATTTCTTGAAATATGAAGGTTCTGCTGATCCAAAATATACTGGTTCATTAGGAAACATTTTCACCTATAAGAATTTCAAACTCAATGTGTTCATCACTTATCAGTTTGGTAGTGTTGTTCGTCTTGATGATGTTTTCTCAGCAAGATATAGTGATCTTACATCAATGACAAAGGAATTTAAGAATCGTTGGATGGTTTCTGGTGATGAGAAAAAGACCAATGTTCCTGCAATTCTGACCAAAGCTCAATATAGTCAGGATCGTACATTGCGTTATGGTTACAATGCTTATAATTTCTCGGATGTAATGATTGCCAAGGGTGATTTCATTCGTATGAAAGAGGTTTCTCTCTCTTACGACTTCCCTAAGACATTTGTAAAGAACACTCCATTCTCAAATCTTTCTTTGAAACTTCAGGCTACCAACCTCTTCCTTATTTATGCAGATAAGAAGTTGAATGGTCAGGACCCTGAGTTCGTAAATGCAGGTGGTGTTGCGGCTCCTATGCCAAAGCAGTTTACTTTAACAGTTAAATTTGGATTGTAATCATTATGAAGAAATATAATAAATACATATGTATAGCAGCCTTAACTCTATCTGTAGGCTTGAGTTCTTGCGATAGCTATCTGGATAAATTGCCAGATAACCGTATGGAACTTAAAAAACTGGATGATGCAAAAAGCTTACTGCTTTCAGCTTATCCAGATAAACATCCTGCTTACCTTTTGGAAATGTATTCTGATAATACCGACTATAACAAGAATCCAAGTTGGTCTGAGGCTGATTATTTCCAAGGCGAAGCATATAAATGGGATGATATTACCAGTACGGGAAATGACGAGTCTCCTCAGGAAATTTGGAACTCTTGTTATTCAGCAGTTGCTTCTGCAAATCATGCTTTAGATTTTTTGGAAAAGTCAGGATTAGCGGAGCAGGAAGAATCTTTTGATGTTATTGCAGAGGCTCGTATTTGTAGAGCTTATGCCATGTTCACTCTTGCAAATGTGTTCTGTCAGGCTTACGATAAGACAACAGCAGCTTCTCTTATAGGTTTGCCTTATCCTTTTAAACCAGAAACAAAGATAGGTGTAACCTATGAGCGTGGTACATTGGAAGAGCTTTATAAAAATATTGATTCAGATATTCAGGCTGGTCTTGCTAATATAGGAAACAATTATGCTCATCCAAAATACCATTTCACAAAGGCTGCTGCAAATGCTTTCGCTGCTCGTTTTTATCTTTATTATCAGCAGTATGACAAAGCTATAAGTTGTGCAACAGCGGCTTTGGGTGACAACGCTTCTATTTTTCTTCGTGATTGGAAGAGTTTTAATAAACTGTCTTCAAATGGTCAGATAGCTCCTAATGCTTATGTTAATTCTGGTGTGAAAGCCAATTTCCTTTTACAGGCATCATATTCGGAATGGGGAGCAATATATGGTCCTTATGGTTATGCTAATAAATATGCTCATGGTCGTGTAATTGCAGAAAAAGAAGATATTCAGGCTAAAGGTCCATGGGGAGCAAATAGCAGTATGGGTTATACAGTATGGCATAATAGTTCTCTTTCAAAGTATTTTATCAATAAAATACCTTATTCTTTTGAGATGACTGATGTTCAGGCACAGATAGGTTTTGCTCACAGCACTCTTCCTGTGTTCACAGCTGATGAGACTCTTCTTGTAAGAGCAGAGGCAAAGGCATTGAAAGGTGATTATGAAGGAGCTGTTGAAGACTTGAATACAGAACTTAATGCTTATTCTGGTGGAAAATATTCTGTAACTCTTGACCAAATTAAGTCTTTCTATAGCAATTTGGCTTACTATACTCCAGAGGCTCCAACATCTCGTAAGGCTTTCAATACTAAGTTTACAATAGAACCAACTACTCAGGAGCCATTGCTGCAGTCAATACTTCTTTTGCGTCGTGTTCTCACTTTGGGTGAAGGTTTGCGTATGCAGGATGTTAAGCGCTACGGAATCGTAATCTATCGTCGTACAGTTAGTGAAAGTGCTGCGATTCTTGATGTTACAGATACGTTGAAAGTTGATGATCCTCGTCGTGCAATTCAGTTGCCTCAGGATGTAATCATGGCAGGACTCGAAGCTAATCCAAGAACTAAATAATGAAGGTTATGAGAAAGATATATTATTTGCTTTTTGCGCTCGTTTTTGGGGTCAGCTTTGTTTCTTGCTCAAATGATCCAGCCAACGGCGCATCTATATTTGATACATCAACGCCACAACGTGATGATTTGTCACAATGGTTGGTTGATAATTTCACTTACCCATATAATGTTACTTTTATGTATAAGTGGGATTATATAGAGACTGATTATAAGTATAATCTGCTTCCTGCAGATTCAGCTAAGTCGGCTAAGTTAGCTATGCTTACCAAACATCTTTGGTATGATGCTTACTCGGAGGTAGCTGGTGCTGATTTTATCAAGACTAACACTCCTCGTGTAATTACCTTGATTGGTTCTGCTGCATATAATAGTGAAGGTACTGAGGTTCTTGGTACTGCTGAGGGTGGTTATAAAGTAGTTCTTTATAAGGTAAATGATCTGACAGACGAAACAATTAAAGATTACGCTACCCTTAACTACTATTATTTCCACACTATGCATCATGAGTTTACTCATATTCTTAATCAGAAGAAACCTTATGATACATCTTTTGATTTGATTTCAGAGAGCGACTACGTGAGTGGTGACTGGTATCAGTATGAAGATGCTACAGCATTGAAAAAAGGTTTTATATCTGCTTATGCAAGCTCTGAGCCTATAGAGGATTTTGCAGAGATGACTGCTTACTACGTTACACTCTCAGAGGATGAATGGAATAGTAGAATTTCAGGTGCAGGCACCACTGGTAAGGCTATAATTGCTGAGAAGTTAGCTATCGTGCGAGCTTATTTCCAGGATTCATGGGGCTTTGATCTTGATGAGTTACGTGATGTAGTGAATCGTCGTGGTTCAGAAATTAGTAAACTTGATTTGGAACACTTAAATTAAAGAGCAATGGTAAAATATTTATATAAGACACTCCTCTTGCTTGCAGTAATCTCGCTTTCATCATGCCTGCATGATAATAACGAGCTTTTTGACCAGTCTGCAGCAGAACGTCTGAGCAGTACTATCAGCAAGGAGAAAGAGTTGCTTCAGAATGCTCCTAATGGATGGGTATTTCATTACTTTACAGGTGAAGATTATACAGGTATTGGTGTAACCCACCTTGTGAAGTTTGGAAAAGATGGAAAGGTTGAGGCTGGTGGTGAACTTGTTGCCGATCTTGATACTACCTTTCGCTCAAGCTATGATATCGTAGCAAGTCAGGGACCTGTTCTTACTATCAATAGTCTTAATCCTGTTCTGCATAATTTTTCGGAAGTAACAATTGATGATGTGGATGGTGACCAAGGGGATTTTGAATTTTTAATTCTTAATGCTACTCCAGATACAGTTCAACTGAAAGGTTTGAAGTGGCATAATAAGATGTTGATGACTCGCCTTCCTGAGAATATTACTTGGCAAGAATATACTGCTCAGCTTAATGCTATCATAATGAATATCCCTACACGTTATAAGGTTAAGAAGAATGGTGTAGAGGTTGGTGCTATGCTTATATCAAAAAGTTCTCGCCATTCTTATGTTTCGTTTGCTGACGAGGATGAAGATTTTGATATATCTTATGCCTATACTAACGAGGGTGTTTTGTTTAGTACTCCTTTAGAAAAGGATGGTGATGTTCTTAATCAGTACTTGAAGTATAACGAGGCTACAGCTTCTCTTGAGACTGTTGATCAGTTGGGTAACAAGTGGGAGTTTGAAGGTGTTGTAGGTCCTGAGTATGTTGTTTCTGTTATGGGTACTTCTTCTGTGGGCTTAATAGATGCTGCTGGTTCTAAGACATATAATGTGAATATGCTTGATAAGTTCCAGTTCAGTACCTCTGCTGATTGGCTTACTGTAAGTACAGAAGGCAAAGAACTCAAGTTTACTGCTACTGCTAACGATGCAGGTAAGCCACGTTCAGCATGGGTTTACATTACCAACGAGAACGGTAAGGATTCTGTTGCTGTTACTCAGGTTGAGTTGAAGGATCTTATTGGTTCTTATACTTTGGAGTATAATGAACTTGGTGAGGCTGGAACAGCAACTGCAACAATAACAAAGGGTACTGATGGTAATCCTGTTCTAAAGGTATTGGTATATTCTTATCCTCAGACGATGCAGATGACTTGGGATCAAGAGACCGCTACATTCAGTCTGCCTTCAGGTCAGGTAACAGGTAAATATAGTTCTTATTCTGTAGGTATGGGTCTTCTTGATAAGGATGGTGCTTATTCTACAGCTTATCTAACTGGCTATAATGCTACACTCTCGATATCTACATTCGATGGAACAAAGATTTCTTTCGGTGGAGATTTTGAAGGAATACCTGTAGGCGGTATTGGTTTCTGGGCTTATAAGACTACTGAACATTCTCGTAGTAATAGACTTGGTTATCTTATACTTGCCTATGATGCAGTATTAATCAAGAATAATTAATTTGAAAAGCAAAATGAAAAAGTTAATTAATATAGCTCTATTCTTCATGGGATGCCTTTTTGTGACATCCTGTGGAGAAGATAACACCGAGGTTCCTCTTCATGGTTTGAATGTTTTGTCTTCAAAGACAAATTTCGGACCTTTAGGTGGTACAAACAAGATTGCTGTGGCAGATCAGGCTGTTAAGGCTTATTCTCCTGCAGACTGGTTGTCTGTTTCAACTGCTGGAAGCGAGGTTTCTGTAACGGCTTCTGAGAATAATGCTCTTACCTCACGTCATTCTACTGTTGTTATCAAGTCTTCAGAACTTGATTCAACTATTGTCAGTGTGTCTCAGACAGGTAAGGTGCTCAGCGTGACTGGCATGCCAAAGGCTGTTAATGTAGAAAATGCTGGTGCAACTTTGGAATATGAGGCTAATGCTAATAGTCCTCTTCAGCTCACATGTGATTCTTCTTGGGCACAGGCTTCTTATGCTAAAGGCAAGATTTCTATTGATGTTGCAGAAAACAATTCTGGTCATCTGCGCTCTTGCTATGTGAAATATAGCAATGGTCTCGTGAAGGATTCTGTTTATGTAGTACAGTATAATCTTGAGGAAAACATTCTTGGAAAGTATATCCTTCAGGGTATTGATCCTACTAATCCTACTAATGGCAAATATCCAACATTAACCTTTAATTCTGAGCTTGTTAAGAATGGCTCAAAAATTGAACTTAAGGTTGATGCTTTTGGTGGATTGACAATTCCTGTTACTTTCGAACCTTCATATCCTTATATCAAGATAGATGCTGGTTCTTGGATAGGCAAATACTATGATAGTTATCTTGCTTTGTTCCTTGTTAATGAGAATGGTTATTTCACCCATAGTAATTCTTACTACCTTGAAGGTCTTGTTGGCTATAGTGCAAAGTATTCTAAAAAGGATGATAGACTTGAAGGTACTGCTCTTATGTTTGTTGGTTCATCTGGTTATTCTTATCTCAATATCGAATCTTATATGGAGCAAGAATATACTTCTGACTATGATGAGGGTTCTGTTTTGCAGCTAGCTAACATGGGGCTTTACCGTTTGAAGGATCAGACAACTCACGAATAAATACTCTTTTGCTGAATATTAGCTCCGAGAATCACACTCTTATGTGTGGCTCTCGGAGTTTTTTATTTATCCTTGTCTCAATTAGGGTTAAAATGATTTCTTGCAGGCGAAGAGGGCTTTTACGAACCATGACAGACAGATGAGGCGAACGACGAATGGTGCTTCAACAGGGAAGGCGGTTATTACAAAGGCTGCTTGAGCATTCAAGAGTAAGAGTGTTTGCTTAGTGCTTACCTTACGCTCAAGAACCATAGAATAGTAGGCTGACAGCCAGTGGACTGGTTTCATAGCGGTGTTAACAATACTCTTGATAGTTTCAATAGTATTCTTTGTGCTCTTGTTGCGTAAAGCAACTTCTGGTGTTAGGATAGAAATATTTTTTTCCATAATAATATGTTTTTGATTCAATTTTCTGTGTGCAAAGTTATCTGTAGTTGTGGAAGTAAAATTTCCACGTGCACTTTCGAATTGTTAAAAGTGTTAACGGTTAAGATGTATTAACAATTCAGCTCGTTTTTTTGTTATTCAAGCATTACTTTTGCATCAAAATAGATATTGATTTATGTTAGAACCACATTTTTATCTTGATAAAATAGAGGCTGGTTGCGACGAGGCTGGCAGAGGTTGCCTTGCAGGAAGCGTGTATGCAGCAGCCGTTATTTTGCCTAAGGACTATAATAATCCTGATCTTAATGATTCTAAGCAACTGACGAAGAAAAAACGTTATGAACTACGTGAACAGATAAAGCATGATGCTGTTGCGTGGGCAATAGGAGTGGTAACACCTGAGGAAATAGACAAGATAAATATTCTGCATGCCAGTTTTCTGGCTATGCACAGGGCTATAGCTGCGCTTAAGGTGGCTCCTGAGGCTTTGATTATTGATGGTAACCGTTTTGACCAGTTTTTCCCTTCAGCTCCTGAACGCTTGTTGAAATCACGTTCTACACAGGAAATAGGAGGTGAACCTCTTCCTCATACTTGCGTTATCAAGGGTGATGGCAAGTATCAGGCTATAGCTGCTGCCAGCATTCTCGCTAAAACCTATCGTGATGATTATATGGAAGAACTTGCTAAGGAATATCCTTATTACGACTGGGCAAGCAACAAGGGTTATCCAACCAAGAAGCATCGTTTGGGTATAAAGGAGCACGGCGTAAGCCCTTATCACAGAAAATCGTATAATCTACTCGGAAGTGAAGAACTGTCGTTAGACTTCAAAGATTAATCGCTTATGGAGGCATTGCACAAAGAGCTTAAATTAATTCTAACACTTGTTGACGGAACCTCATATACAGCGCAAGAGCTATGCGAGAAAATAAAAGTTACCCGCCGACAACTATACAACTATCTTCATTCCTTTACCGATCAGGGCTTTTATATTATAGAAGAAGATCATCGCTATAGAATGGATGTTCGTTCGCCATTCTTTAGAATGTTGACAGATCTTGTTAACTTTAATGAGGCTGAAGCAACCTTTCTGCATGGACTTGTTGCTGCCAACGATCAGAATAATCCTATGGTAAGTACCATTAGGCGCAAGCTTGAAGTGTATTATAACTTGCGCTTTTTTACCGATGAGAAATATCATGCTCAGGCGGTTGCTAATTATTCAAAGCTTAGCGAAGCAATTTCACATAGGAAAGTGGTTTGTCTGCAAGGCTATTCTTCTCCACATAGCCGAACCGTTTCTGATAGAATTGTAGAGCCTTTTATGTTTTTCAATAGCAATATGGATGTTCGCTGTTACGAGTTATCGTCTAAGCAGAACAAAACATTCAAGCTTTTGCGTATATCTTCAGTTGAAATCTACGATACACCATGGATAAACAGCAGAAAGCACAAGAAAGTATTTACAGATATTTTCCAGTTTAGTGGCGAAAAGAAATATACTATTACTCTAAGAATGGGCATTCTCTCTCATAACCTTATGATAGAAGAATATCCACAAAGCGTGTGCTTCTTTGAACAAGAAGATGAGTGTCATTGGTTTCTGCATCTTGATGTGGCAAGCTATATAGGAATAGGTCGTTTTATTCTTGGGTTGTATGAAGATATAGAGGTGCTTGGAGACAGAGGATTGAAGAAATATCTGTCTGAGAAAATTAAAAAGTTTCGTAAGTTATAATTTGAAAGTAATACTTAGGTTTTTGGAATCACTTTGAACACTAAAAGGCGCATTAATATACAAATTGTATTCGTTAAAAACTCTGTTTTTGGTTAATTATTGTTTAAAAATGCAGTTTTAACAAACTGTTTTTTGTTAACGCCATATAAATAGGTTAATTTTGCACCCCGCGTAAAACAGAGAGAGGTAATTTTTTGAAAATTACGTGTTTATTACGAGAAAAAAAGATTTAAAAATAATAATTAATTTTAGAGAGATTTTATGGTAAAAAGACTAACAATGTTGTTAGCCAGTCTCTTCCTTGTCTTGGGAGTGGCTTTGGCTCAAACACAGGTGTCTGGTTACGTAACCTCTTCAGAGGATGGCGAGCCAGTAATTGGTGCTTCCATTAAAGTCGTTGGTACAAGTACAGGTACTGTTACTGATGTTGATGGAAAATTCTCACTTTCAGTTTCTTCTAATGCCCAGCTTCAGGTATCATACATCGGTATGGTAACCAAGACTGTTAAGGCTGCAGAAAACATGAAGATTGTTCTTGACCCAGACAACAAAACCCTTGATGAGGTAATGGTTGTTGCTTACGGTACATCAAAGAAATCTTCGTTTACAGGTTCTGCGCAGAATGTTGATAGCAAGAAATTGGAACTTCGTCCTGTAACAACGGTTACCAAGGCTCTTGATGGTAACGTAAGTGGTGTTCAGATGACAACAGGTTCAGGTCAGCCAGGTTCTGATCCTTCTATTCACATCCGTGGTTTCGGTTCTATCAACGCCTCAAGCAGCCCTCTTATTGTTGTTGATGGTATTCCTTATGATGGTAGTTTGGCTAACATCAATCCATCTGATATTGAACAGATGACAATCCTCAAGGATGCAAGTGCAGGGGCTCTTTATGGTGCTCGTGGTGCCAATGGTGTTGTGATGATTTCTACCAAGAAAGGTAAGGATGGAAAGGCACAGGTAACATGGCGTTCTACTGTGGGTTGGTCTAATCGTGCTACAAAACGTTATGAGCAGGTTGATCAAAAAGAGTATGTGCAGTTGGTATATGAAGCTCTTCGCAATGAAGCTTACGGGCAAGGTAAGACTTGGGAAGAGGCAGAGGCTTATGGTCGTGAGAATTTAAAAAATACTCTTGGTGGCGAGTCATATAATCCTTTCAAGAACTACACTTGGGATACAATCATTAACAAGACAACAGGTCAGGTTCAGGAAGATGCTGTTTCAGCATGGAACGAGAATTGGATGGATGCAGTTGAGAACAAGAACGCTTTCCGTCATGAGCATCAGTTGTCTATCAACGGAGGTTCAGACAGGACAAAGTATATGCTTTCTTTGGGTTATCTGAATGAGGATGGTACTTTGAAGACGACAAACTTCCAGCGTTATACCGGTCGTGTGAATGTTGATAGCAAGATTACTGATTGGTTTAGTGCCAACATGGGTTTGAATGTAGGATATTCTGTTTCAAACTTCAGTAACTATACAGGTTCTTCAAACTCAAACGTATGGTACACAGCACAGTTTGTAAATCCTTTGTATCCTGTTTATCTAAAGGATGCTAATGGTAATACCATTTATAAGAATGGTGAGGCGGAACTTGACTGGGGTGAAGTAAAGACAAATGGCGATGTTCGTCCTGGTTCTTTGTCTGATTTTAGTTCTCTTGGTATGCTTCTTCTTGACAAGACCGAGGCTTTGCGTGATGTAGCAGGTATGCGCTCAGGTTTGGTTTTCGGAGGCGACAAGGATAATTTTGGTTGGCTAAAGGGTGTAAAACTTGCCCTTAACTTCGGTTTTGACTATAACAACCGTAACAATTCAGATCGTATGAATTCTGAGCATGGTAATCAGGCATCAGCTGGTGGTTTGCTTACAAAATATGAGTCTCGCACTCAGAGCTACACTTTCAACCAGTTGCTTACTTGGACTCGTGATTTTGGAAAGCATAATTTTGATTTCCTTGTTGGTCATGAGTATTATGCTTATACCTATAAGTATCTCATGGCTCGTCGTTCAGGTCTTATGGATGGTATCGACGAACTCTCTCCTGCATCTACCTTAAAGGGTGGTACCTCATATTCTTATGATTATCGTATCGACTCTTATCTGAGTCGTTTCAACTATACATACGATGATAAGTACTATCTTTCTGCTTCTTTGCGTCGTGATTCTTCTTCTCGTTTCAAGAAAAACCATCGTACAGGAACATTCTGGTCTATTGGTGGAAACTGGCGTGTTTCTCAGGAGAAATTCCTCAAAGACGTAAGATGGATAGACAATCTGTCTATGAAGATGAGTTATGGTGAGCAGGGTAATGATAATATCCTTGATTCAGATGGTAATTCACGTTATTATCTGTGGCAGGGGCTTTCAAGCACAAGCTATTCAAACGCTAATGCTGTAGGTACTTTGGTTTCTACATTGGAGAACTCTAATGTTACTTGGGAGAAGAATGGTAACTTTAACGTTGGTGTTGAGGGCTCATTCTTAGATAATCGTATAAAGGCAAGTGTTGAGTATTATTATCGTAAGACTACCGATATGCTTCTTAGCTATCCAATGGCAGTATCAACAGGTTTTACTGGTTATGATGCTAATGTTGGTAATATGCGTAATACAGGTGTTGAACTTGAAATTAGCGGTACTCCTGTTCGCACAAAGGATTTCAGTTGGACACTCACATGGATGGGGTCAACCATTAGCAATAAGGTTACAAAACTTACAGAGCAGACCGATCAGATTCTTTCAGGTAGTTACATCACAAAGGTAGGGTTGCCTTACAATTCATTCTATATGAGTAAGTCTGCAGGTGTTGATCCGGAAACAGGTAAGCAGCTCTTTTGGGCATATGAAAAGGATGCGAATGGTAATATCACCAAGGAGTATGTCACTGACAATATGAGTGTGGCAAGTAGCTGTCGTTACGAAATGGGTTCTCGTATTCCTGATATCTATGGTAGTATTGGTACTACTCTTACTTACAAGAATTTCGATTTGTCAATTCTTACTTCATATTCTATTGGTGGTAAGATCCTTGATGGAGTTTATTATGGTGATATGAATCTTGCTTATATTAGCAATGGTTTGCACAAGGATGTTCTTCGTCGTTGGCAGAAACCAGGTGATGTTACAGATGTTCCTCGTATGCTTATTCATGAATCAACATTGGTTCTTGATCGTTATCTCTTTGATGCGTCTTATTTCTCTATCAAGAACATCACTCTTACCTACACCTTGCCAAAGAGCGTAACTAATTCTATTGGTTTGAATGGTGTACGTGTGTTCTGTTCAGCTGATAACCTCGCTTTGTGGTCACATCTTGATGGTATGGATCCACAGTATAACTTCTCTGGTGGTACAGGCTATGGTTATGCAGGTAACAAGACATGGACCTTGGGTCTAGAAGTTAATTTCTAATTCAATAAAGAAAGGAAAAAAAATGAAATCAATATATAAGTTTGCACTTCTCGGTCTGCTGACATTAGGAATTTCTTCTTGCTCAGAAGACCAGTTGGAGACAACTCCTTCAACCTCTGTAGATACAGAGCAATTGATGGGGTCAACTTCAAAGGCAATAGCATCTCTTAACGGTATATACCGTATGCTCTATTCTGTTGGTTATACAAGTGGATGGGAGAGCGAAGAAATGGGTATTACAGCATTTAATCATGTTGCAGATCTCATGGGTGAGGATCAGATTCAGCAGTCATCAGGAAGTGGATGGTTTTATTATGACTATCTCTACATGGTAAAGAGCGACTATACTCATAATGCAGGTCGTCCTTATGGTACATGGAACTTCTTCTATACCATCATTTCTAATGCTAACTATCTTATCGCAGCAGATGATACTATGGTTGGTGAGGAAAAAGATAAAAACTATATCGTAGGTCAGGCTTATGCTTTGCGTGCACTTGGTTATTTTTATCTCTCACAGTATTATGCACAAACAATTGTAGGTCATGAGGATGATCCTTGTGTTCCTCTTTATACAGAGCCTACTACTAAGGAAACAAAGGGTAAAGGACGTGCTACTAATGCTGCGGTATATGCTCTTATTGATAGTGATATTACTGCGGCTATCGAGAAACTATCTCATGCAAAGACAACACGTGATTCTAAGTCACATTTAGGTCTTGCCGAGGTTTATGGCCTTGCTGCTCGTGTTGCTCTTGTTGAAGAGAAGTGGAAGGATGCAAAGAATTATGCTGAACTCGCAATCGATGGTGCACAGAAAGAAGGTCTTGAGATTACGGAGGTGAATAATTTCCTTGGCGTTAATAATGCTGCCAGCAAGAATGTGATGTGGGGTCTTAAGATTGTTGCCGACCAATCACAGGCCCTTGCAAGTTATTTCAGTCATATGGATGCCAGTGCAGGTAAGTATGGTGCAGCTGCTCGTGTACAGATCAACCGTGAACTTTATGATTCAATGGATGCCACCGATGCTCGTCGTGTTTGGTGGAATCCAAATGATAGTCATAATAAGTCAAATGGTTATCAACAGGAGAAATTCAAGTTCTCTAACCAATCAACATACGAGGGTGATTACGTTCTTATGCGTGTCGAGGAAATGTATCTTATTAAGGCTGAGGCTCAATGTATGCTCGATGACAACGAGGGTGCACAGGCTACGCTTAATGAGTATATGAAGACACGTGTGGCTGATTATAACTGTACAAAGACAGGTAAGGCTATAGCCGAGACTTCTGATCCAGCAAAGGCTACAGGCTCGCTTCGTGAGGAGATTATTAACCAGCGTCGTATTGAGTTGTGGGGTGAGTTTGGCCGTCTGTATGATCTTCGTCGTCTTCACCAAGGCGTTTATCGTTCTGTAGAACAGGGACATTCTGCAGCGGCCGTTTACTATGCTTCTGGTACAGAAGATCCAGAGAATACTCGTTGGTTGATGACTATTCCACAATCAGAGTTTGATGGTAATTCAGCTCTTGATCCTGTTAAGGATCAGAATCCAATGAACTAAAGAGTAAATCGCGATTTATCGCTAATTATATCGTGAAGAGGATGTGCCAATGGTGCATCCTCTTTTTTGTTGTTAACGTTAAGCTTGAATCATAAAACATATATTTCCTTCCTTTTATCTTTAAATACTTGTAAGTTTCAAAAAAAAATATTTTATTTGTAGCAGAATAATCTGCTTTGATTTAAGCAAAGCTTTGAATTTGATATTTATTGCATTAAACTACCTAAACAACAGTTTAACTATAGAAAGGCGATTATATGGTTGGACGGATTATTATATGTTGTCTGTTTTTTGCCTTGAATGTAGCAGGGCAAGAAGTCAATAGAGATACTGTGCTTATACATGAGAATAAGCATAGTTTGAAGAATCAGCTATGCTTATGCCCGTGTGTCATTGGGTGTAAGATTATATAGCGTTTATGAGAAGTCATTAATCATTAAAAACAGATTGGTATGAAAAAGTTTTTTATGACGTTTGTATCGGTGCTTTGTTGCACGATGGCGATGACCATGTTTGTCGCATGTTCAGAAGATGATAATTCTGGAGGTATTGTACCAGGGGTTGACAGCAGAATTGTTGGCAATTGGTGTTCGAAAGTTACGGGTATGACCTATGCAAAATGGAACTATGGTGATGCTTGGCAGAATACAGAATTCAAAGCTGATGGTACGGGTAGCACTCGTATTTATTATACTGTTGGTAATGATGCTGTGGGCTGTGAAAAGATTGATTTTACATATACGGCTTCGTCCTCAGGACTGCTTGTTATGACACCTAAGGATCGCGAGAAGATGAAGGCAAAATGGCAGCTCGTTGGTGATGAACTTCGATTAGGTGATGGAGAATCTATCAGTTTGAAGTTTGAGAAAACACCCAGCGCTATGGCCAATAAGTTTGATACATGGAGTAAAGATGAGGAGATGTACGAAGTGCCAAAACCTGCAAAGTACACAGTGTTTGTTTATGGCAATGCTGGTGGAGAAATGGATAATGTCATAGAGTTTGGCTTTTGGGAGAGAGTAAAACAGTACCTTACAGATCACGATAATGTTCGTGTTGTATGCTTGTACAAGTATGGTAAAGATGAGGTGAACGGAGATGTTCACAGCTTCACAGGCAAATATGCTGAGCCTGGTGATATCGTGTGGTTTGAACTTACAGATAAGACCGACCTTAATAAGATTCGTGAAGACGGAATGCAGGCTATTGGTATGGGTGAGGAAGCTAAGAAATTGAAGATTTGCGACCCTAACACACTTCGTATGTTTTTAGAGTTTAGTAGTCTTGCTTGTCCTGCTGATGATTATGTGTTTGCAATATGGGGACATGGTAGTGGCTTTGATCCAATGAGTGATGTGCCAGGTAAATATCAGGTGCTTCAAAGTCGTGGTGTGATGACTGATGAATGGGTTAATGATGAATGGATGGACATGTATGAAATTTATGATGCACTACAGGCTGCAGGAATAGAACGATTGAATACTTTGCTTTTCCACAACTGCTTTATGGGCAATATAGAATCGTTGACTCAGGCAAGAACTTTTGCCGACTACATCTTAGCCTCTGGTCATATGCTTAGCAGCGATGGTATTTTGCTTACAGAGTTTGTTAGAGGCTTAGTTGAGACTGGTAATGCAGAAAGTGCAGGTGGACTGATGTTTGAACGCTCAACACCATCATGGCAGAATGGTTATATGGAAGACGCTGAACCTGGAGAGTTTCCTAATGGTGACTATAAGATGATTCGCACCGACAAATTTGATGATATCATTAGTGCCGTAAAGGATTTGTCGGATAGAATTATTGCTCTTTATCCTACCCAGAAAGAAGCCATAGATCGCGCTTCTGGAAAGGTTTATCGTTATCATAAATATTCGTATCCGCATGTGTATCCTTTCTTTGATATCGCTGACTATGCTCATAAGCTTGCCCAGGAAACAGGTGATCTTCAATTGGCGTCAATATCAAATGCTATAGACGATGCCTTTGAAGAGGCATTTGTTCACTATCGTGATGTTAATAACAGTAACCAGCATCTGAATCATTATACTTTGAGTGTTTGTCTTCTTGATAAAGACTTTTATAATTTTGACTATAAGACAGCAAATCCAGGTAAGAACATACTTAGCAACTTCAACGAAGGTTATGAAAAATGTGATTTTCATAAGCTGACAGGATGGGGCAATTGGCTTAAAATAAATGAAAAGAGACTTACCACCAATCCGCAGAATGGTAGCGGAGGTCAGTTGGCAGAATAGAGAATTTAATTCTTTACTGACAGAGAGTTTGCTGTCGGGCGAAGCTGGTGCAAATAGTCAGCAAAGTAAGTAATTTGGAATGTGGAACCTTAGGTTTGTGACTGAAGGTTCCACATTATTGATTTAATGCCATATTAATAAATACTGCATAAAACTTACAATATAACACAAATATTCTTTTAGTACTTACAAACAATCGGTATTTTTGTATGTAAAATAACTTTTTAAAACAAATCCTTTAGGAAGCAAGAATACCATTTCTGACACTACCACACCTTCGTTTACTCTTAACAATCGTAATTATGACGGTTCTTATGTGCTGCATTCGCAGGTTAAGAATATCTCTGTAAGCGCCAATAATATCATTTCCTTTGATTATGTTCCTGATCCTCTTCGTGCTACTACAAGCATCACTATGCAGTCTGTATCACCTGACCTCACTGTTGAGGCTGTTTATAATCTTCAGGGAGTGAAACTGCAAAGTGATTGGGAAAAACTTCCTACAGGAATTTATCTTGTTAGATTCTCTGACGGTAGTGTGAGAAAGGTGACTCGCTAACGCAATATTCTGGCTGCATATTCTCCCATAAGCTTGTAACCTGCTGCATTGGGGTGCAGCCAGTCGCTTTGCAGATTCTTTTGTAACTGCTCGCGATCTTTTGGGTCACGAAGAAGTTCGTCAAAATCCAAAATGCCATTCACATTCTTTGCTTGTGAGCGTATCCAGTCGTTTACGTATAGACGGGCAGCCTCGTGAAAGCGTGAATAATAACCTGCTCCCTTGAACGGTGTTATTGTTCCAATATATACTTTCTTTTTTGCATCTTGTGCTATTTGAACCATCTGTTTGATGGCTTGAATAATCTTTTCTGCCACTTGTTCGCTGTTGCCTTTGGCTGCACCAATATCGTTAATACCTTCGAAAATCACAATTTTCTCTACTCCGTGCTGTTCCATGATGTCACGTTGAAAGCGGGTTATTGCTGTCTTACCGTAGCCACCAGATAGTGTTATGCGGTTGTTGCCTATTCCTAAGTTCAACACTCCATGCGGACTTGCTGCTGGTTGTGTTGGGGTAGGAGATGGGTTGTTCAACACTTCAGACATCATGTCTGGCCAACGGTTTTGTGCGTTATCGGTAGAGCCCTTGCCGTCTGTAATGGAGTTTCCTATTATTGCTATAGCCTTGTCAAGAGCACTGTTCACCTCTATAGCATCAATATTAAACCAGTGGTTTTCTCTAAATGCAGTCTTGAAACTTGATTGGGCGTTGGTTACTCCCCGCAAGATATATGTTGTTGTGCGACTGCCCATATGAACGGTTGGGTTAGTTGGCGCCTTTGTGTAGTTTATTGTTATGGCTACACGTTGCAGAGGTTTTAGATTGAATTTCAGAGCATCGCTCCATACAGCCTTTCCTGCGGGAATTGTTACCTTGTATTTCTTTCCGAATTGCAGGTATTTAGCTGTTTTCTCCACAATGTCACATGAGTCAAGGGCTGTTGCTATATATACAGAACGTATCTCTAATGGTTCTGTGCTCAGTTCATTTGTTAGTTTCAGTCTTATCGCTGAACCACCAATAGATACCTTTACCACTTGGCGTACAGAGCGGTTTGTCATATTATTATTGTAGGGCATATAGCTCTTGACTACATTCTGTGGAGCTGTTGCCCATGTGCCCACCCAATGCTCTTCGGCAGGCAACACCTTCACTTGAGAAGAAGCCGATAATGAAATCAGCATCAATATCAGTTTTAATAAATGTCTTAGCATTTGCTTATTTTTTTATCTGAGATGCAAAGATAATAAAAAACTGATAATCAAAACTATATTTCTATATCTTAACCATACTCTAACTATACTCTACCTATACAGTAACAAGGCTCTTTGTTCGATTGATCACTGTTTGTTGTCCGTTTGTTGTCCGTTAAATGAACGGACAACAAACGAACAACAAACGGACAACAATAGGAGTTAGTGTATGGTTATAGTATAGTTAGGATATAGTTGTGTTATGGTAATGATATAGTTGTAGTATGGTAATGGCGTTTTTATAATAATGTGATAAATATACATTTTTACCTTTGTTGTTGAGTAAAACTATTAGTAAAATGAATATCTTTGTAATAAAATGCAAGATTTGCTTGGATATTAAATGGTATTTTATTATCTTTGCACTTGTTAAAATTATAAAACTTTAGTTTGGCCACGGTGCAATGATGCATTTGGAGATAATTAACCGCGATTTAGATTATAGCTTATAGAGGAAAATAGGTAAGAGAGATGATATTGTTGTTTTCTACGGTATTTTTGTTTACTGTGAACAAAAAACATCTCAGATTAAATTTATCTTTTCCGCAAAACGAAGATATGGCAAGTTTCAGTGCTGTTTAAAATAGTTTTATAGCTATCGCTTCTTGCCACAAAATATGAAATCCAAAAATGGAATATTTAATTCCATACTCTCTAAAATTAATATCGAAGAGGCTTGTAGTGATACACGCCTCTTTTTTTATTTTTTACTCATATTAACCAATTACTTTATTATTGATATGATTACAAAAAGGAAAAAATATGCGATATATATGACACAAATACAATAAAAAATGTATTTTTTATAATAAAATGCAAGAATTATTTGGTAGTTTCATGATAGTTTATTACTTTTGTCCTTGTTAAAATTATAAAACTTTAATTCGACCGCTATATTAATTGTGAAAATTAACCAAAGAAAAGGTCGCTTTTTAGTTTCAAACGTAGAGATAAGAGAACAATTATATTTAGTTTTAAACGAGAGAATTTTATGGAAAAAAGACTCATGACCTTTTTGGCCTGCTTATTCCTTAGTTTAGGAATGGCATTGGCACAAACTCAAGTCAGTGGTACCGTAGTTTCAAGTGATGATGGAGAGCCTGTAGTAGGCGCTTCAGTTCGTGTCGTTGGTACTAAGACTGGTGCTGTAACAGACATCAATGGTAACTTCTCATTGAATGTACCAGAGAAATCAAAACTTGAATTTTCTTACATTGGTATGAAGACTCTTGTTCTTCCTGCCAAAAGTTCAATGAAAGTTGCATTGCAATCAGACAATCAGAGCCTTGACGAAGTTATTGTTACTGGTTATGGTAACTTTAAGAAGTCTTCATTTACAGGTGCTGCTTCTTCAATGTCAACAGCAAAGTTAAGTGATGTACCTTCAATGTCAATTGAAGATAAACTTTCAGGAAATATTCCTGGTGTTTCTATTTCTACATCATCAGGTCAGCCTGGTGCAATGAACTTTATTCGTGTTCGTGGTATGGGTTCAATTAATGCAGGTAATGACCCTCTTATTGTTATTGATGGAACGCCAATGCAGTCGGGTAATGTTAGTGAATTCAATGATCCAGAAAATGGTAGTGGTTATAATGGCTCTGGTACAAATATTTTATCTTCTTTGAATAGTAATGATATTGAATCAATAACTGTTATTAAGGATGCTGCAGCTGCTTCTTTGTATGGTTCTCGTGCTGCAAATGGTGTAATCGTGATTACAACAAAGAGCGGTAGCGTTGGTAAAACTCGTGTTGATTTCCGTAGTGACTGGGGATTCTCAAATATGGCAATTAAATATCGTCCAACTTTGAGTGGTGACGATCGTCGAGCTTTGCTTTATCAGGGTTTGAAGAATTACGTTTATGATGGTAATGCTGGTGCTGCAACAGATGAAGCAGCTGCAGTAGCTTATGCTGATGCACATATTGATGAGTATGCGGCTAAACCAGAAAATGGCTGGGCTGATTGGGAGAAAGCTCTTTTCAAGACTGGTACTCATCAGAATTATCAGGCAAGTGTTTCTGGCGGTAATGAGAAGACAAAATTCTATAGTTCATTATCTTATGCAAAACAGGATGGTGTTGTTGATCGCTCAGGTCTTGAGCGTTTCACAGGTAATGCTAATCTTTCTCATTCTTTCGGTCGTTTCAAACTTGATGTTAGTACAATGTTCTCTGCAATGCATCAGAATTCTGTAATGGATGGTGGTGCTTCTTATGCAGGTGCAATCTCTAATGCTTATTGGTTCCTTGGTCCAAGCGATCCTGTATATGATGAAGATGGTAATATTGTTACAGAAACTTCAAGCGCATATAATGGTGGTGTTAACCCTATTTTTGAGAACCTGCATCAGTTTGATATAACCAATACAAAGCGTAGTTATAATACCATTGCTTTGGAATGGAATATTTGGGATGCTTTGAAGCTTCGTGAAAAGGTTGCTTATGACTACATTAATGCAACTGAGGATGTGCTTTGGGATAAGTATAGTAACAATGGCTCAGGTTCAGGTGGTGTGATGCAGCGTGTAATTGATGAGTTCTACACAATGAATACTCAAACCCAGTTGAGCTATGTTAAGAGCTTTGGTTTGCATAATGTTGATGCTTTGTTAGGTTTTGAAACAGAGGCATGGCATAAGAATTATCTTTATACTCATGGAGATTCTTACCCAGGCGACTTGTATGAATTGGCAAATGCTGGTAATACTTCATCTGAGACTCTAAAGTATGATTCAAAGATGACATCTATTCTTGGTCGCGCTAACTATAACTATGACAATAAGTATTATGCTGGTGTAAGTTATCGTCGTGATGGTAGCTCACGTTTGGCAAGAGAAAACCGTTGGGGCTCTTTCTGGTCAGTTTCTGGTGCATGGCGCTTTGGTGGTGAACAGTTCTTGGAGTCAATTAAGAACGTTTTGTCAGATGGTAAGCTTCGTATATCTTATGGTGTCAATGGTACTCAGCCTTCTGGATACTATAACTATATGAATCTTTATAAATATGGTCGCTACTATAATGGCTCAAATGGTATGGCCGTTGTTGGTATATCTAACAAGGATTTGAAATGGGAACAGAATAAGGCTTGGAACTTTGGTCTTGACCTTACATTCTTTGACCGTATCAATGTTACTTTGGACTATTATGTTCGTACCACTTCTGATTTGATTATGGATCGTCCAGTATCTTATGTTCCTGGTTATTTCGATTCGTCAAGTCTTGCTGCTACTGTAGCTCAGAATGTTGGTTCTATGCGCAACTCAGGTCTTGAAGTATCTATCCAATCAACAAATATTCAGACAAAAGACTTTACTTGGACAACAACCCTTAACCTTGGTACAAACAAGAATAAGGTAACAGAGCTTACTGGTGACGAGGATGAAATTATCAGTGGTGTACTGATTCATAAGGTTGGTGAACCATATTATTCATACTATATGTACGAATATGCAGGTGTAGATCCAAAGACAGGTAAAGAGTGTTATTATATCAATGATGGAACAGAGAATGCTCGTAATACAACTACTGATGTAAAGGAAGCAAACAAGACTATTGTAGGTAAGCACGATGCAACTATTGAGGGTGGTTTGTCTAACTATGTTAAGTGGAAGTTCATTGATGTTAATTTCACCTTTGCTTATAAGTTGGGCGGTGACTCTTATGATTATGCTACATGGTTGCATGATAATGGTGGTACTTATACTTCTTATGGAGCAATTCCTGCTTACTATAATCTTTCTGAAATGTGGCAAAAGGAGGGTGATAATGCAAAATTGCCTAAGTTCCAAACTTCATATGGTACTCGTGTAACATCTTCACGTTGGATGATGCCAAACGATTATCTTCGTTTGAAGAATCTTACAATTGGTTTTACAGCTCCTAAAGAGTGGACTAACCAGATTGGTCTTTCAAAGGCTCGTGTTTATTTCTCTGGCAACAACCTCCTTACATGGAAATCAAAGAATATGTATGTAGATCCAGAAACTCCAGTAGATGGTCTTTGTACATTCGAGATGCCAGCAATGAGAACCTTTACATTTGGTGTTGAACTTAGTTTTTAATTCATAAAGTATATACAATATGAAAATTT
Organism: uncultured Prevotella sp.; assembly: GCA_905236755.1. Taxonomy (GTDB): domain Bacteria; phylum Bacteroidota; class Bacteroidia; order Bacteroidales; family Bacteroidaceae; genus Prevotella. Next base: position 62,624 of record CAJOCR010000009.1, on the reverse strand, counting down.
TAAAATCAATATATAAAGTTGCTACTTGCACTCTGCTTGTTGCAGGACTTGCTTCTTGTGGTGACGAGTGGTTGGATGTGTCTCCATCAAATGGTGTTGATGCTGATGCAGCTTTGACTTCAAGTTCTGATCTTGAACCTGCACGTACTGGTATGTATGCGGCATTAAAGGGTACAAGTAATTTTACGGATTATTATGGTCAGACATTCTTCGTATATGGTGATGTGCATGCTGGCGATGATTATCAGTATAATAATATCAGTGGCTCAAATCGTGCTAGTTTCTTTTATAACATGGAGTATGCTACAGCTTCTGATTTTGGTAGAACAACTGTTGCTTGGCAGTCACCTTATATGCTTATAGGTCGTGCTAACCGTATTATCGCTGCTGCTGAAAGTGGAAAACTCTCAGACAAGGATAATGAAGACGCAAAGGCTATCATTGCTCAATATAATGCCGAAGCAAAGGTTTTACGTGCTTTGGCACACTTTGATCTAGTTCGCATTTATGGTAAGCCTTATACTGCTGATCAAGGTGCATCTGATGGTGTGCCTTTGGTAACTGAAGTCCTTGAGTCAAGTGCGAAACCAGCTCGTAGCACAGTAAAACAGGTATATGATCAAGTTGTTAAGGACCTTACAGAGGCTATTAACTCAAATGCTCTTGCAACAAAGTCAACTCCTGGTTATGTTAATTTGTGGGGTGCTAAGGCAATTTTGAGTCGTGTATATCTACATATGGGTGATTATGCAAACGCATTAAAAGTTGCTGAGGATGTCATCGAAGAATCAGGTTTCAATTTATGGACACGTGACGAGTATGTAGATGCATGGAATGCTTCTAAACCTAATGAGAAAGAATTCCTTTTCCGTATCAGCGTTACAAGTAATGATGATAATAATGACTTGAATGGTATCGGTAACCTCCAGCAGCAGGGAGGCTATGCCGAAATGGTTGCAACAAAGAAGTTCGTAGATATGCTTTCTTCTGATGCTAATGATATTAGAAATGACATTTTTGAGGCAACAACTAAGGAAAAAGAGAAGCCTATCTATGGTGCTAACAAGGTTTATTTGAATAAGCTTCGTGGTTTGAATGGTAATAATCGTATTGTTCCTGTTGTTCCAATTATTCGTTTGTCAGAGGTTTATCTTACAGCTGCAGAATGTGCTTTCCGTACAAATGATAAGGTAAAGGCAGCTAAGTATCTTAATGATTTGGTTAGCAATCGTACAACTACAGCTACAGCCCTTGTTGATGAAACTTCTGTAACACTTGAGCGCATTCTGATAGAGCGTCGTAAAGAACTTATTGGTGAGGGCCAGCGCTATTTTGATGCTTTGCGTAACAACGAGACTATAGTTCGTTATACAGATGAAACTGATAAGGGATGGCATAAGACTCTAAAGAAAGAATCACAGTCTTTTAATAGAGATTATTTTAAAGCAATAGCTGCTATTCCTCAATCAGAGAGAAATGCTAATAAGAATATTTCTCAGAATCCTGGATACGGTAACTAATAGAAAAAGATTCCATACTTTCTAAACTATCACAATAGGAGACCTGTATATAATGCGGGTCTCCTTTTAATTTGATAACAATTTAAATAAGTAAATAATAATGGCAAAAGTGTTGATAACAGGTGCTAATAAGGGCATCGGATATGGAATTGCTAAATTTCTTGGCAAGAGTGGATGGCAGGTTATTGTGGGCGCTCGTGATGAACAGCGAGCACAGAAAGCTATAGAGCAATTAAAAGCCGAAGGTGCAGATGTTATTGGCTGGCAATATATCAATTTGTCTGATAATAGTTCTTTGGAAAAGTCGGTTGAGGAGATAAAGAAGAACTATCCTGATCTAAAAATGCTTGTCAATAATGCTGGTATTCCTGGAGATATGACTGTAGCAAGTTATGACAATGAATTGAATGATGTCTTAGAGACTGTTCAGGTTAATTATGTTGGTACTTTCGTTCTCACTAAACAGCTTGTTCCTCTGCTTGCAAAAAATGAAGGACGCATAGTTAATATTACAGTTCCTTCTGAGATTAGTCCTTATTGGCATCCAATGGCTTATGTTGCAAGTAAGGCTGCACAGAATGCAATGACTGGTATCATGGCTTTGGAATTTGATAAAAACAACATACCTGTTGAGATCTTCGATATTCACCCAGGAGCAACAACTACAGATTTAAATAATCACTATACAGGACCAGGTTCTCATTCTGTTGATGTGGTGGCAGGAAAAATAGCTGATGTTATTAATGATGGGAAACGTCATCAGGGTGAGTTTATAGAACTTTATCCTATTGTTGATGAGGGTAATTGAAAATCGTATGTAAAAAGTTTGGAAGATGCTGATAATGAAGTAGTTAAGTTATAATAACAATGTATTGTAGGTGTAATTTTTACGAATTGAAAGAAAAAATATCAAATTTAGAACAAATTGTCTAAAAGATTTTGTTATTTCAAAAGAAGTAGTTACCTTTGCATTACTAATTCATAGTTTATTATCTTACATACTAAAATAAGATTAGTGATTAACTACAAAAAAATCAGGCAACATGTATTTTATATATGAGAAAAGTAGATGAAATAAAAATATAATTAGTTCCCTTTTGGGAATTAATTCTTATCTCTCTCTATTTTTTGGGGAGGCCTGCAGTGATGCAGGTCTCCTTTTTAATTATTTCAGCATTTCTTCGACAGCTCGTTGTAACTGGCGGTCGTTGCCTGAGAGATAGTCTTCTGGAGTATTATAAACGGTGATATCAGGCTGGAGAGTGTTGTTTTCACCATATTTGCCATGCATATCAAGGCATCCTACTTGTGGAATACCGAATATCATCTGATTGTCCATAAGAGTTTCCCACCAAACGGCAGTCATTGTTCCTGCTACAGGGGTACCAATGAGTTTACCTATTCCTAATGTTTTATATACGAATGGGAAACCATGACCATTACTGTAGTCGTCTTCGCAAATGAGTACGCAACTTGGCTTAGTCCATTTATTCCAAGGGTCGCGGCCAATAAATTGGTCACGTGGTACAAAGCTTTGGTATTGTACGCCTGAAAGGAGTGTACAAAGATCGTCATGGAGCCAACCACCACCATTATGGCGTTCGTCAACGATAACTGCTTTCTTCTGACGGTTGCTATCGTTGAGTAGTTCGCTGAACACAGTGCGGAAGCTCTCTGAGTCCATGGCTTTAACGTGTACGTATGCTACTTGCCCGTTAGAGAGCTTATTTACCATCTCCTTGTTGCGATCAACCCAACGGCGATAGAGTAGATCTTCTTCCTGTCCCTTTGAAATGGCTTTTATGTTGATATTATCCTTGCGGTTCTTGATAGTGATTCGAACTGTTTTGCCTGCTTTGCCATCAAGAAGGTAGTTGTAGTCTTTTCCTGCCTGAATCTTTATGCCGTCGATGGCTTCAATGATGTCGCCAGCTTTCACTTTTGTGTTGGCATTGGCAAATGGACTACGACGAATAACTTCTGCAATCTTGATACCATCACCTTCATATTTATGGTCTGGGATGATTCCTAAGGTGGCTGTTCTTAGTTTTGCGCCATAAGGATAGAAACGGGCACCTGTATGGGAAGCATTGAGTTCTCCAAGCATCTCAGAGAGCATATCTCGGAAATCATAGCGGTTGTTGATATATGGTAGGAAACGACTATATGTCTTTTTATATCCCTCCCAATCTACACCATGAAGATCTTTCTTATAGAACTTATCTTTTACTTGTTGCCAGATGTGGTTAAAGAGGTATTCACGTTCCTGATATGGCTTGTAGTTGAAACGTGCCTCAAAATCAACTGATTTCACCTGACTGCTTGCTATTTCGTATTTTTTAATGCCACCAGAGCAGAGGAAGAGATTCTTGAAATCTTTGTCGGCCTCGAAACCGCCACCACCAATGCCTTTAGTAGCAAGCTGTGTAGAGTGGTCACGAGTGCTTACCTTCCAAAGGTCGTAGCCTCCTTCAAAGCGTGCCTGATAGTAGAGAGTCTCACCGTCGTTAGAGAGAATGGCATCTCCCATTTTGCTTGAGTTATTGGTGAGGCGGATGATACGATCTTTACAGTTTGCAAGGTCGAACTTCAGTTCTTCTACCTTTTCTGGTTTTACTTCCTCTTCCTTACCTTTTTTCTTATCTTTGGCTTTCTTTTCTTCTTTCTTAGCCTCTTCAGCTTTTTGTTTCTTTCCCTCTTCTGAATTTTCTTTCCAAAGAGCATACTCCTCCTTGCTCATGCGGAACTGGTCGTAAGCATCTACGTCAAGGAACATGATGTAAGCATCAGTTTCGGCTCCCCAGCTACCATGACTACGGTAACCAGCACGGTCGCTTTGGAAAACAATTGCCTTGCCGCCAAGAGCAAAACGGGCACCACCGTCGTTATATCCAGAATTGGTGATATTATGTATTTCCTCGCTTCCATCGGCTTTTACAAGAGCGATATCTGAATTGTTCCATCCTCCGTGACCGATGTAGGTGGCTATGAGCCAACGACTATCAGGACTCCAATCGAAATCCTGGTCGCCATCACTATAGCTATACATGTATTTTCCATCCATGAGTTTACGAGTCTTATGACTCTTCACATCAACAGCCATGAGTGTGGTTCGGTTTTGTAAGAATGCTACGCTCTTACCATCAGGACTGTATTTAGGTTGGAAACTGGTGGAATCACTCTTAACGAGTTGTTCCTCTTCTATTTCTGTAGAGTAGGTGAAGAGTTTCTCGTTTTTGTTTTTTATGCTTGCCTGATAGATCTGCCAAAGGCCATTACGCTCTGAGGCATATACAAGACTGCGGCCGTCAGGTGCGAAGTTAACAGAGCGTTCCTGTTCTGGTGTGTCGGTAATCTGCTTGGTAGTATTGTATTCTACTGATGTTACATACACGTCGCCATGAACGATGAAAGCAACTTCTTTTCCATTTGGTGATACGCTTATTTCTCTTGCACCGCTATATAATGTTTGGCGATCAAGGTCGATATCATTGCGGTCGGCAATCACATTGATGTTTACTTTCTGTGGTTGGCTGCCTGTCTTGAGTGTGTAGATTTCTCCATCATAGCCAAAGCAAAGAGTACCATTGTTTGCTCGTGTGAGGAAACGCACCGGATTACCCTTGAAATGGGTTATTTGCTGCTTGGCATTGCCTGCTATGTTGTTATGGAACACGTTAAAAGTACCATCTTCTTCACTTAGATAATAATAGCTGTCTGCTGTGTCCCATACAGGGTTGCGATCTTCGCCAGCAAAAGAGGTGAGCTTAGTGTATTTGCCACCTCTAAGAAGCCAAATGTCACGAGTGATAGGAGAGGTGTGGTGCTTACGCCATGAATCCTCATAACCTTTCATGTCGTGGTAGAGAATATCACCATTGGCATTGATTGACAAATCCTGCATAGTAATCTCAGAAACAAGTTTCATACGAGCACCTGATACTGTTGGTACTTCAAACACTTGTGGGTATGTTCCTGGGAAGAGAATACTTGTTGCACTTGTTGCTATGTTGGCTTCCACAAGTACGTGGTCGTTGTCGCGGAAGGCAACAGGCTTTTCGTTACCGCTATCTGTAGTAAGACGAATAGGGCTGCCGCCATTTTTGTTGATGACATATACGTCAAGACTACCCTCACGTGCCGATGAAAAGGCTATTTTTGAACCATCAGGACTCCATACTGGATAAGAGTCATAATCGGCATTTGATGTTATTTGACGGGCTGTTCCGCCATTACTTGGGACGGTGTAGATGTCGCCCTTGTAAGAAAAGGCTATAGTGGTGCCATCAGGCGAGATGGCGCTATACCTCATCCACAGTGGATTACTTTGCGCCTGAGCTGATATACTTAGAAGAGCTAAGGCAATGGAAATAACTGTTTTTTTCATTGTGTTGATAATTAGTCTCTATTTTTATTATGTGAATTAACGCTTTACGGAACTAAATCTGTTATGAAGATATAAGAAGTTAAAGGGAGTTATGCCGCTTTCAGCGGCGGAGATAGAGGACAAATGCTTCGCAATTGAAGATTGAAGATTGAAGATTGAAAATTAAGCGCCAAGCGCTTCTTTATCATTTATCATTTGTTATTTATCATTTAGCGAGGCTCTGCTTCGCGTATATCTTCTCCATCTAACTCCTTTTATCTACTTGTCAAGCATAGCTTGAATAATTTACAAGTGTGGTTCTTCAACAGGCATATAGCTTATGCCTGTGAAGTTGTAAAGAATAGGTTTTTTAGAGAATTTCTGGAAATACTTGAGACAGTATTGGCGCCATTCTTCTGCATTGTCGTATTGTACTTTTAAGAGGCTATCGACATGTTGCCAGCGCTCAGCATCAATATATGGCTTTGTGTCTGCCCAGATTTTGCGATAGGATGCAACCTGCTCAACACCTCTATAATATAGTGCACAGATTTCTTCCCATAGCTTGTCTCCATTTTGAAGTTCGTAATCCCATGGCACATGGTGGAACCACAAAAGATATTCGTCAGGACATGTTTCCAAATTATCGTAAAGACTGCGATATGGTTCACGATACTGGCTAACAGCATTTGTGCCCTTAGAAGAACGGTCGAAACCTATACCTGTTGAGTCAGCCTTGTGATAGTAAACTGGACACCACTCAAGTGGATAATGAGCGATGAAACCGTCAGGTTCTGGGCCATAGTGGTGGTCGAAGCTGAAGATATGATGCAGGCCTAAAGGCATCATATAATCAACACATGCTTCACGACTTGTAGTCATCATATCTACTACAGGATAGTAGTCGAAATTATCACCAAAGGTTTGAAGAACCCATTCTTCAGCTATGAGACTTGAAGAAAGAGTTGGATCCCATGCAAGACGACCAAAAGCGTACCAGTTGGCCTGAGAGAATGGGTGACCACACCAGTTTTTCTCGTTTCCAACGTTACTTACGCCTGCAATACCTTTTAATTTTGATGGACTGACAAAATGGAAGAATTCTTTCCACATAGGAGAGAGGAATACTAAATGTTTGCTCTGACCTGTGTATTCCTGAGTAATCTGAAGTTCTGCAAACTGTGTTGTCGCCTTCATATTGTCGAAGATAGGTGCGTAGGGCTCACGTGGCTGGAAATCCAATGGACCGTTCTTGCTTTGTAAGATTACATTGTCTCTGAACTGTCCGTCAAGGTCTTTAAACTCAGAAACAGCTTGCATGACACGATCTTCGCCTTTGTGCTTAGAACCATATACAAAACTTCTCCACATGATAATGCCACCGAATGGTTTTACAGCATCAGCAAGCATATTGGCACCATCAGCATGAGTGCGACCATAGTCGAAAGGACCAGGCTGTCCTTCACTATTTGCCTTTACAAGGAATCCCCCGAAGTCGGGAATGAGCTTATATATCTCTTTTGCCTTTTTGTTCCACCAAGAACGTACGCTTGCATCAAGAGGATCGGCTGTTGTCGTCTCTCCAAGAGCTTTCGGTGTTCCGAAGTTTACTGATATATATACTTTTATTCCATAAGGACGAAGAATATCTGCTATGCGTTTTGTTTTGAGAAGATATTCTTTTGTGAGCATCTTAGGAGATGCGTTCACGTTGTTGATAACGCTACCGTTAATACCTATAGAGGCATTGATGCGCGCATATTCTTTGATACGTGCAGACCATGCTTTTGTTTCTGGACACCCGAAGAAGATGCTCTTGCCTGCATAACCACGTTCAATACTTCCATCGATATTGTCCCAATGGTTTAGTATTCGATAGCTGAATGCAGGACTGCTATAGGCTCCGAGTCCAGGTTCAAACTTCATCTGCTGCATTTCGAGTGCATGATAAACACCATAGAGAAGTCCTAACTCAGAGTGTGAGCAGATAGAGTCGCCATCATAAAGATAGCCATCATCGTTTTTAAGTTGTTTGTTGATAACAAGACGGATATGATCGCCTTTCCAGTATTTTTTCATTTCCTGAATGGCAATCTGGAGAGTAGCCCCTCCTTTTGGTGCAATCACCTTTGCTGTGCCCACGCTGTCGTAGCGCAACCACAGACGATGTCCGTCTTCTGCTTGCGCAAACAAAGTAAAAGCAAGCAGGGATAGTGTAAATAATAGTTTTTTCATATTTTATAATAGTTATTTTTCCGCATATTCTGATGGTGTAACACCGAAGTGTTTCTTGAATGCTGTAGAGAAGTGGGTTTGGTTATTAAAGCCTACGCTATATGCCACTTGTGTGATGTTGATATCACCTTCCTTGATGAGTCGTGCAGCTTGTTCAAGTCGTATATTTCTTATGAATTCACCGGTAGAAATACCTGTTATCTCTTTCATCTTTCTATGAAGTTGAGCACGACTGACACCAACCTCTTCAGAAAGGGCTTCAACATTGAATTCTGTATTGGCAATATTATCATTGATACATCTCATGATACGATCCATGAGTATGTTATTATTGCCTTTAACTTCTATTTGGTCAACTTTTCCATGTTGGTTTAATGCTCCAGAGAACTTGCCTTTTAATCGACGTACATTATCGATAAGATTATCGATGAGAACGTGCAATTCTTCCATATCGAATGGCTTGGCGAGGAAGGCATCAGCACCTTTTTTAAGACCTGCCATACGATTATTGATGTCACTCTTTGAAGTAAGAAGAATAACAGGAATGTCGCTAATATTGCTGTTTCTCTTTATTTCCTTGAGAAGGGTTATACCATCCATTTCAGGCATCATGATATCACTTATGACAAGGTCATAGCTTCCTGTAAGAAGAATGCGTAGTGCTTCCTTACCATTATTTGCATAATCAAAACGATACCAGTTGTTTAGCTCATGGTTTATGTATTTTGCTATTTCTGGATCATCGTCAACAATAAGTATATTACAGTTGCGATTAGCTGTTGCATGATGTTTCTCCTTGTTGGTTTCTTCTGTTATAATCTCCTCAGGATTGAGATGTTTGCTACCTAAAGGCAGAGCAACCTCTATACAGGCTCCACGCTTGCCATCGGTGCGGTTATATGCCTTTATAGTTCCGCCATGTAGTTGAACAATAGCTTTGCAAAGGTTTAGACCAATTCCTGTTCCTTCAACATGGAAATGATTATTGGTTCTTCTCTCCTGATAGAAACGCTCAAAGAGGCGTTCTGTGTTTTGCTTGAATCCAATACCTGTATCTATCACCTGCATTATAACCAGATTCTTTTCCATTTTGAGATGGATAGATATCTCTCCACCGTCAAAGGTGTATTTTAGGGCATTTGATAGCAGATTGTTGACGACTTTATCGAAGTTTGAACGGTCAAGGTACAATGGAGCAGGCATCACATCTGGTAGCTCAGAATGTACTGATAGTTTTATATCACGGTCGTTGGCATTATATTGATATAATGTCATTATGCCTTCAATAAATTCTTTCAGATTAGTCTGAGTGCAATGAAGGTGCATTTGGTTCTTGTCAATCTTTCGTTCGTCAAGAATCTGATTTACCAATAGCATAAGTCGTTGAGCATTATGATCTATTGTTTCTAAATCCTGCTTGTCTTCACCTGTAGTATGTCTTGCCATGAGTTTTTTCAATGGTCCCATGATAAGGGTTAGCGGTGAACGTATATCGTGGGTGGCATCAATGAGGAATCGCATCTTTTGTTCTTCGAGTTCTGTTTTTCTTCGATGTTCATAGCTTCGTAGACCATAGAAGACGATGCCTATAAATAGAATTAAATATATGAAGAAAGCTAAGGTTGATGCATACCAAGGATCACCAACAGTGATGTTGATAATGCAGTTTTCTTTCGAGTAAACACCATTATTCGACGCTCTTACCTCTATCTCGTAGCTTCCGGGTTTCATTTTTGTGAATGTAATGGCATTGCCGCCTTCGTTGGTGCTTATCCATTCTCCGCCATTGATGCGGTATTCGTAATAAATATCACTTGCGTTACGGAAATTAAGAAGAGAAAACTCTAAAGAGAAACTATTCTGAGAATAAGGAATGTCGTATTCTTTGTTCATACAACCAACACTCGTGCCATCGATGATGAAATTTGTGAGGTACACCTTATCCATTTCCATATAGTTTCCTCTAACATCTTCAGGGTAAAAAACGGTGATTCCATCGTTGTTTCCGATAGCTATGAGGTCGTCAGGGCAGTGCATGATAGCTCCTAAAACGTATTCGTGTGTTTTTAGTCCATTGCCGTTAATGTGACCTATGAATTTCTTGCTTAGGTGATCATATTGCCATATACCCATAGTGGTACCAATCCATATATCGTTATGGTTATCACGCACAATACCACTTATTTGTTTGTTTTGCAGTGGTTCGGAATTTGGGAACTTGCTTAGTTGCTTTTCAGCAACATTATATAAATATAGACCATTATCTGTACCTATAATGATATTGCCTTTACCTGTTTCGCAGAGGTAGTTAGCTTGTTTGTTACGTAGGATGCTCGTCCAGCCGTAGGTGTCGAAAGCTAATGTTTGTGGGTTCAAGCATGCGACTCCGTTTGAGGTGGCTATCCATAGAAGACCTTGACGATCTACAATCATGTGACGTATCCAGTCATTACATAAGTGTCCATGGCGTCTCTTTTGGCTCATGTTTAAGATCGTTACTTCTTTGGTTTTTCGGTCGTAAATATATAATCCCTTACTATAGACAGATATGAATAATTTGCCCATTTCATCGTCTTTTATCGTGGATGCACCACTACTCTCGAAGTGTAGTTTTTCTATTGATGCTCCTGTATAAGGATTATAGCTAAAGAGCGCACTACCTGTAGTAATCCAGTAGTCCCCTTCTTTGTCACGATATATGGTGCATGTTCCTGCAGGGGAAGCAGGATGACTAACTATCTTGCCTTCCTTGTTGAACTGATATACACCGTTGTTCTGAACAGTACACCAGATATCACCATTGTCACCACGTGCTACTGAGGTAACGCCAGTTCCAATGCTATATCCTTGACTTGCAAAACTCCAACTGTGGAATGCCATTTGCTGGTTATTGATGAGATAGAGTCCCTTCATATAGCATCCAACCCAGATATTGTCGTCTTTATCGGCAAGGATTGCGTTTACCCATGATGTGTTAAGATCGAAATGTTCGTTGTTTGGGTTTGTATAAGGTATTATGCGATTAGAACCTGCCGGTAGTTGAAGTACTCCGCTTTCTGAGGTTCCAAGATATAGGTTCCCTTGATTATCATAGTATGCGCAGTTAATAGTAATATGACCTTTGTAAGGTCCAAAGTCAATCTTGCCTTCTGTTATTTTGTCAGTAGTGTAGTCATAATAGATGATTCCATACATACATATTATCATCATCTGGTTTTTCCACGACTGGTAGAAAGCCATTGGTGCTCCGCATGGAGAATAGTAGTCTTTTACTGATATCTTTCCATTCTTTCTTCTGTAACAACTAAAGGTATTCAAATGACTGCCTTGCCAAAGATTTCCGCGGCTATCTTCGAAGATATGAGTGAAAAATAATTCTGTGTTTCCTCGGGCATATTCTTTTTCGGCTGTTAGTTTGTTTGTGTTCTTTTTGATAGAGTAAAGACCATATCCTGCTGTACCGATAAGGATATCTCCATTATTGCTTTGGATAATATCGTAAACACGAGGTTTTATTCCATTAGGAAAGTAGTATTTCTGGAAAGAGTTTGTTGTATAGTCATATCTCATCAATCCTTTAGCTGATCCAATCCAAAGGCGTCCTGAATTATCAACTTTTATTTGAGTAATTGTGTTGTTAATGATAGACGTGGTGTCTTTGCTATCATGCTGATAGTTTGTGAACCGATAACCGTCAAAACGGCTGAGTCCATATTCCGTGCCTATCCAGATATAACCATATCTGTCTTGCACAACAGTGTTGATGAGACTGCTTGCAAGTTTGTCTGAGGTGTATAGTTGTCCGCTGTCGGCATGAGCCAACAGAAGAACCATCATAGATATGATGGTAGCAAGTTTGGTTTTTAGTTGAAACATTTTTTAATTTAAGTTTACTGCAAAATTAGCTTTTGTTTCTTTTGTATCCTAATAAAATACCCAAAAAATAAGAAAAATGAAACAAAATACAATATATAGGTTACAATAGAGATAATTTAATAGAAAGAATATTCTTAATTTTGCAACAATAAAAATTTAAATCATGAAAAGGCTACTTATAATCCTAATGTTATCAGCGCTCGTCGTTCCGATGAGTGCTCAAGAGGCGTGGACTGGCACTTTTGCTACTGCTCCAGAGTTTACAGGTAGAGGTGATATGCCTCAGCATAGCTCTTTGTCAGGAAACACTATTAGACAAATCGTAAAAGTGACAACTGCAGGAAAACAATTACGTGTACAGTTGTCGAATGAGTTCAGTGATACTCCAGTAGAAATAAATGGTGTGTATATTGCTTTGGCAAAAGATACAACTGATATTGATTTGAAGACGGTAAAATGGTTGAAATTTGCTGGTAAGAAGAATGTTTCTATCCCAGCAGGACAGGCTCTTTACTGTGATGCTTTCAGTTATAATCTGCCAAAGTTGACTCGTTTGGCTGTTACTATCTGTTACGGTAAGAATACTCCAGAGCACATGACTTCTCATCGTGGTTCTCGTACTAATTCGTATATTGCCAAAGGTAATGTGAAACCAGGAAAGAAGTATGTTACTATTGAGAAACTTGCTCATTGGTATAATATTGCTCGTATAGAGGTAAAAGCTCAGAAACCAGCTATTGCTATTTTGGGTAATAGTATTACTGATGGTCGTGGTAGTACTACTGATGCACAGAACCGTTGGCCTGACTTTATGGCTGAGGCTTTGAATGGAGAAGTGGGTGTCTTGAACCTAGGTATTGGTGGTAACTGCGTTGTTGAAGGCGGCTTGAGTGAACCTGCATTGAAGCGTTTTGATCGTGATATCCTTGGACAGAATAATGTTGATAAGCTTATTATCTTTGAGGGTACTAATGATATAGGAACCTGTGGAGGTAATTATGAGAAAAAAGCAAAGCAGGTTATAGATGCTTATAAGGTTCTTATTGATAAGGCACATGCTAAGGGAATAAAGGTGTATGGAGGAACAATTACACCTACTAAGGGTAATGGCTGGTACTCTTTCTTCCATGAGGCTATGCGTCAGACTATCAATGAATGGATAAGAAAACCTGGAAATTTCGATGGAATCGTTGATTTTGATGAGTTGGTAAGAGATAAAAAAGACCCGCAGAAGCTTATTAAAGAGTATTCTGAAGATTGGCTTCACCTTAACCCAAAAGGCTATGAAGTAATGGGTAAATTTGCAGCGAAAAAGATTTGCGAATAACAAAGAAAGAATCTTTATCTTAGAATAAAAACTAAAAACATAAATCATGACACAAAATGAAAGCGAAGCAAAAGGCTTCTATAAGCTGAACTGGATTCAGCGAATTGGTTATGGATCTGGCGACCTCGCTCAGAATCTGATATTCCAGACGGTAGCATGTTTCTTAATGCTATATCTTACAACAGTATTGAAGATTAATCCAGCTTTTGTTGGTGGATTGATTCTTGCAGTACGACTCCTTGACTGCTTCTGGAGTCCTATAGTAGGACGTTATATTGATAACCGTAATCCTAAATTAGGAAAGTATCGTGCTTATCTTCTCTACGGTGGTATTCCTCTCACTGTTGCAGCATGTTTGCTGATGCTTCCTCAGGTAGCAAGTTGGGCAATGCCAATGAAGATTGCTTATGCAACAGTTAGTTATACTGTTCTTAGTATGATTTATTCTGTTGTGAACATTCCTTATGGTTCTATCATGGCGAGTATGACTCGTGATAACGACGAGGTTCTTAAACTTACATCTACTCGTATGGTATGTGCAAATATTGGTCAGATTACTGTTCAGGCAGGTTTCCCTATTGGTCTTGCTATTGTTGCACAGGCTGTTATTGATTGGAATCAGGCCTTGTTTATGGCTATTGGTACAATACCAGCTTTTGTTATCTTGCCTTCTTTGCCATTCCTAAAGAGAGTGTTTGGAAAGAAAGGACTGTATTATTTACTTCTCTCTATAGGCTTTGTAGGTTTTGTAATTTTGTACACTATCCCAAAGGTATCTGATGTTGCAAGTTGTAATACATTGGTTCAGGCAGCTAAGGTAATGACTGGCGTTGGTCTGCTTGTAGGCTCTTTGATGTGGGCTCTTGTTCCTGAGGTTATCACTGAGGCTGAATATCGTACAGGAAACAGACCAGCAGCAACAGTTAATGCTCTTGCAGGTGTAGCCTTCAAGGCTGGTTTCTCAATAGCAGGTTGGATTACTCCATTGGCAATGGGAATGGTAGGCTTTGATTTGGCAAACGAGCAATCAGCTTTGCAGACAGATCCTTATGCATGGTTTGTTGTTACTTGCTGTTTTGCTGTTATTGGATTTGCTCTTCTGTTGCTTTGCTTCAATGGCTGTAAGGAAAGAATTGCCACCACACCAGAAAAGCCTGTTTCTTATGGTGAGATGTTCCAGGAATTCAAGGTAAACAAGTGTCTTCAGTTGATGCTTTGTATTTTCGTAGTTGTTTTCCTTGCATCATTTATTAGTGCACCTGTAAACGCATATTATCCAAAGTTGGCAGATTATTCTGCTGCATCTCAGGAGGCAATATTGTGGTTTACATGTGTTATTCCTGCAGTTCTTCTTATTATTGTAGGCTACCTTATATATAAGTATCCTCTTACAGATGAGGTTATCAATAAGATGAATCAAGAAATCGAGGACCGTAAATAAAACAAATCGCAAATAAACAAACTATAAATGAACAAAAGAATTATCTCCATCGCGCTGGCTTCTCTAATGCTTGCTCCTATCACAGGTGTAGCACAGAAGAGTCAGTCAACAATGAAAGATGTACTTGGTAAGTATTTCCTTGTAGGATGTGCGCTAAACACTTCTTATGCTGCTGAGCAGAATCCGCAGGCAACAAAGGCTATCACTGATAACTTCAACTGTATTGTTGCAGAAAACTGTATGAAGGGTGAGGCTATTCATCCAGAGGAAGACAGATATGATTGGACTGATGGTGACCGCTTGGTTAAGTTTGGTGAAGATCATAACATGACAGTAATAGGTCACTGCCTTATCTGGCATTCTCAGCCACCAAAATGGATGTTTACTGATAAGGAAGGTAAGACAGTTAGTCGTGAAGTGCTTATCGACCGTATGTATCACCATATTACTACTGTTGTTTCTCATTACAAAGGAAAGATCAAGGGTTGGGATGTTGTTAACGAGGCTATAGAAGACGACGGTAGCTTCCGTAAAAGTCCTTATTACAAGATTATTGGTCCAGAGTTCATAGAACTTGCATTTAAGTTTGCTCATGCTGCAGATCCAGATGTAGAGCTTTACTATAATGACTATTCAATGAATAAGCCTGGTAAGCGTGCTGCTGTAGTCAAGCTTATAAAAGACCTGAAGGCTAAGGGGTGTCGTATAGATGCTGTTGGTATGCAGAGTCATAATGGTTTTGACTATCCAGACCTTACAGAATACGAACAGAGTATTCAGGCTTATATTGCTGCAGGTGTAAAGGTGCAGTTTACAGAGTTGGATCTTAATGTACTTCCTCAGCCATGGCAGTTTAATGGAGCTGGTATAGAACAGCATTTTGCTGCTGGTGATCCAAAGATGGATCCATTTACCAAAGGCTTGACAAAGCAGGCTCAGAAGAAGTTTAATGAGCGCTATCTTGCATTCTTTAAGCTTTATCGCAAATATGCAAAAGATATAGAGCGTGTAACTCTTTGGGGTGTTGATGATGGAACAAGCTGGTTGAATGACTGGCCTATCAGTGGACGTACCAACTATGGTCTGCTTATAGATCGTAAATTTAAAGTAAAACCTGTTGTTAAAGATATAATTAAATTATTTGAATAATGAAAGCAAGATATTTATTCCCAGAAGATTATATGGCAGACCCTTCTGCTAATGTGTTCAATGGTAAGCTGTATATCTATCCTTCACACGATTGGGATAGTGGCGAGTGTTTTGATGATGATGGTGGTCATTTCCAGATGAAAGACTATCATGTTCTTCGCATTGAGGGTGATCCAATGAAGGACGAGGTTGTTGACTGTGGTAAGATCCTTGATGTTGAAGATGTTAAGTGGGCTGAAAAGCAGATGTGGGATAATGATGTTATTGAGAAGGATGGCAAATATTATCTTATTTTCTCAGCAAAGGACTATAATGGTGTTTTCCATCTTGGCGTAGCTGTTGCAGACAAGCCAGAAGGTCCTTTCGTTCCTCAGGATGAACCTATCCGTGGTTCTTTCTCTATTGACCCATGTGTCTTTAAAGATGAAGATGGACAGATTTACTGCTATTTTGGCGGTCTGTGGGGTGGACAGCTTCAGTGGTATCGTGCTCCTGAGAAGTTGACAAAGGAAGGTGTTGACCTTGGTCCTGCTGCTGATAAGAAGACACAGCTTTATACTACACCAGATTCTCCTGCTTTGGCAAGTTTTGTTGCTCGTATGAGTGATGATGTGATGCAGTTCTCTGAGGCTCCACGTGCAGTAGAGATTGTTGACGAGAATGGTGAGCCATTAAAGGCTGGTGATCCACATCGTTTCTTTGAGGCATCTTGGATGCACAAATATAATGGCAAGTATTATTTCAGCTATTCAACAGGTGACAGTCACATGCTTTGCTATGGCGTAGGTGATAATCCTTATGGTCCTTTCACATATAAAGGCGTAATTCTTGAGCCTGTTGTTGGTTGGACAACTCACCATAGTATTGCTGAGGTTAATGGTAAGTGGTATCTTTTCCATCATGACTGTGTTCCTTCAAATGATACAACATGGTTGCGCTCTGTTAAGGTTCTACCATTGGAGTATGATGAGAATGGCAATATTTTGTTGGTAGAAGAGAAGTAAATTACCCTCTATATAAAAGAAAAGTCCTGGAAGTTTTTTTCTTCCAGGACTTTTTATTTGGAATGGAATCTAAAACTTGTGGTTTTAGAATTCCATTTTGTTTATTGCTTTACTTTGTTGAACTGAACGTTCAGTGGCAATACGTTGCTTACCTTTTCAGTGTATTCGCTAACCTTCAGAGTTGCTGTACCAAGGATGTTTTCAACGTTGTCACCAACTTTGAAGATATAGTTTCCTGCATCAACCTTCCACTGACTGTTGGCTTCATCGAAGCTTGCAAGGTCACGCTTTGCAATAGTCATGGTGAGTGTCTGGGTTTCACCTGGGTTGAGAAGGCGTGTCTTAGCGAAGGCTTTCAACTCTTTGGCTGGCTTTTCGTATGCACCCTTAGGAGCTGTTACATAAACCTGAGCAACCTGCTTGCCTGCAACCTTACCAGTGTTCTTAATAGATACGCTAACTGTAATCTTGTTACCGTTGCTCTTTACTGATGGTTTGCCGAAAGCAAATGTGGTGTAGCTGAGGCCGTATCCGAAAGGATATGCAACAGTCTTGTTGAATGTATCGAAATAGCGATAGCCTACATAGATATCTTCTTCGTGGTTGGTGAAGTTGTATCCGCTCATCTGACCATTGTAGAGTACTCCTGCTACCTCATAGCCATCGCCTAATCCCTGTGGATAGCCCTTTGTTGATGGTACGTCCCAAGCGCTTATAGGCCATGTAGAGGTGAGGTGACCTGATGGGTTTTCTTTTCCTGTGAGAACATCTGCAACAGAGTTTCCGCCTTCTTCACCTGGCTGCCATGCTACAAGGATAGCGTCAGCTCTGTCACGCCAGCTTGCTGTTTCCATTACTGAACCGCTGTTGAGGATTACGATAACTGGTTTGTTTTGTGAACGGAAAACATCTGATACTCGCTCTATCATTGCCTTCTCATCATCGGTGAGGTTGAACTCGCCTTCAATCATGCGATCGATACCCTCGCCAGCCTGACGGCCAATAGTGATGATAGCTGCATCAGCCTCAGGAGCTTCATGCTCTACACAGCGACGTGTGATTTCTATCTCCTCGAGTTTTGGTTTGCCCTGATCAAGGAACCACATCCAAGGGTTCTTGTCGGCTTTCAGCTTGACTTTTGCATATTCTACGTATTTCTCGTAGATGTCGGTAAGGAGTTTGGTTGTTTTTACACCTACGTTATTAAGACCTGTTACCATGTCAACAACATAAGGCATGTTTACTGCTCCTGAACCCAGACCGCCACCAGAGAAATCGTATGAGTTAACACCAAACAGGGCAACTGTCTTTAGATTCTTGATAGGAAGGGTGTTGTTGTCGTTCTTAAGGAGAACCATACCCTCTGTGCTGCTCTGACGTGTGATAGCCGCATGAGCCTTCAGATCTGGTTTGTTGCTGAACTGATACTTGCGGAAGGCTGGAGTCTTGACGATGTATTCAAGCATGTTGCGAACATTGCGGTCAACATCCTTGATGTCAAGTTTTCCTTCTTTTACAGCTTGAACAATGGCTTTTGTCTGCTCTGGATAACCTGGAGTAAGCAGGTCATTACCATTGGTTACCTGCTCATAGGTAGGAAGGTCGGCACGCAAACCAATCCAGTCACTCATGACAATACCCTTGAATCCCCAGTCGTTACGAAGGATATCGGTAAGTAGTCCATGACTATTCTGAGCATATTCGCCATTTATCTTGTTGTATGATGACATAAGTGTCCAAGGATCGCTCTCGCGAACGGTCTTCTCAAAGCCACGGAGGTATATCTCACGAAGAGCACGCTGAGAAAGGCGCTCGTCAACGCGTGTGCGCTCGTTTTCCTGTGAGTTAACTGCATAGTGCTTAGCACTCACACCTACGCCTTGGCTCTGAATACCTTTTGTGTAGGCTACACCCATGGCACCTGTGAGGAATGGGTCTTCTGAAAAGTATTCGAAGTTGCGGCCGCATAATGGACTGCGGTGGATGTTGAGGCCAGGACCTAAAACAACGTCACACCCATACTCAAGAGCTTCGTTACCAATGGCTTTACCTACCTTTTCCATTAGGTCGATGTTCCATGTTGATGCCAGACAGGTTCCTACAGGGAAGCCTGTTGCATAGAAGGTTTGAGATGTGCCCTTACGTGTAGGGTTGATGTGCACACCGCCAGGGCCATCGGTAAGGACTGTAGCTGGAATGCCTAAACGTGGGATGGCTACTGTTTGACCTGCTGCTCCTGCTACCAGCTTGGCTTGATGTCCAAGCATAGCTCCTGAGCCTGCAAATCCGTCATTACCATCGCCCACAAGTAGCTGGGCTTTTTCTTCCAAGGTCATAGCCTTGATCACTTCGTCAATGTTGTCGGCTCTTAGCTGTGGAGCCTGTTGTGCATTCATTGTCATTGCAAGGAATAAGGCAGTAATGCCAGAAATAAGTTTTTTCATATCAATCTATATTTATTATGTTTGGTGGTTATAATAGATTCTCCAAATATCTCATTTGTTCATCTGTAGTGGCCCATGATGTAACAAAGCGACATACCATAGAGTTCTCATCGTATGCTTCCCAATGGGTGAACAGCACCTTTTGCTCTAATTCCTTCACCTTGTCGTTTGGAATAATCACAAACTGCTGGTTTGTAGGTGAGTCTATGAGTAACTTGTAGCCTTTCTTGATGAACATTGCTTTCATCTCTTCGGCTTTCTCGATGGCATATTTTGAAATCTCCATATAGAGTGGAAGAGAGCTGCCGTCGTATTTTGTGAAGAGTGCGTCGAACTGTAATCCTATTGCTCTTCCTTTTGCCATCAGAGCACCATGCTGTTTGATGATGGTGAAGAAATGGCGTGGGGCGTTGTTCTTAGGGAATACTACTGCTTCGCCAAGAAGTGCTCCAACCTTTGTTCCTCCGATGTAGAAGCAGTCGCAATGGCGAGCTATGAATGGCAGGTCGATGTCGTTGCCAGTTGACATTAGTCCGTATCCCATTCGTGCACCATCAAGATACAGCTTGAGGTTATATTTCTTACATACATTATGTATGTCAACGATTTCTTTGCGATTGTAAACAGTTCCTAACTCTGTAGGGAATGTGATATATACGATACCTGGCTGTGCCAAGTGGCGATTGCTTTCGTCGTGAACAAACCAGTCCATGTAGTTTTCCAGATCCTCAGCATGCATTTTGCCTTCGTGTTCCTTCAGGGCAATAATCTTGTGTCCTGAGAATTCTACGGCTCCGGCTTCGTGAACATTGATATGTGCTGTTTCTATAGTGATAACCGCTTCGCATTTTTCCAGAATACCATCAATGCATGTCATGTTAGTTTGTGTTCCTCCACTTAGGAAGAAAATATCTGCATCTGGTGTGTCGCAGGCTTCACGAATTTTTTTCTTAGCTGATTCACTCCATTCGTCTATTCCGTAAGTAAGACTCTGGATGTCGTTAGTCTCTATTAGGTGCTGCAATACTTTTGGGTGTGCACCATTGCAATAATCGCATTCGAATGATACCATATTCGTACAATAATGTATTTGAAATAGTTTTTATTTAATTTTGGGTTATTACGGGTTTTATAGTGTGCAAAAATAGCTATAATCTTTTAATGGAGCAAGTTTTTGGATAAATAAAAAAATCTCTTTCTTTTTGCTATTCCATTGATAATTAGTAATTTTGCAGCAAATTCGAATTTTAAGTATTAGTTTTAAATTATGGCAAAGAAAGCTTTATTGATGATTCTCGATGGATGGGGAATCGGAAAGCATGATAAGGGTGATGTTATCTACAACACTCCAACTCCTTATCTGGATTATTTAACAGCAATTTCAGCTCATTCAGAGCTTCAGGCTTCAGGCGAGAACGTTGGTTTGCCTGATGGACAGATGGGTAACTCAGAGGTTGGTCACCTCAACATTGGTGCAGGTCGTGTTGTTTATCAGGACCTCGTAAAGATTAACAAGGCTTGTCAGAGTGGTGATATCCTGAAGAATCAGGAGGTTATCAATGCTTATAGCTATGCTCAGAAGACTGGCAAGAAGGTTCACCTTATGGGTCTTACCTCAGATGGTGGTGTTCACTCAAGCCTCGATCATATTTTCAAGTTTGTAGAGATTGGTAAGGAATATGGTTTGAAGAACCTCTTCGTTCACTGTTTCATGGATGGTCGTGATACCGATCCAAAGAGTGGTAAGGGCTTCATTGAGCAGTTGCAGAAGGTGTGCGAAGCTAACGATGCAAACATTGCCAGCATCATTGGTCGTTTCTATGCTATGGACCGTGATAAGCGATGGAATCGTGTAAAAGAGGCTTACGATCTTCTTGTTTCAGGTACAGGTAAGCAGGCTAACGATATGGTTAAGGCTGTTGAGGAAAGCTATGCTGAGGGTGTAACTGACGAGTTCATCAAGCCAATCAATAATGCAAATGTAGATGGTACAATCCAGGAAGGTGATGTTGTTATCTTCATGAACTTCCGTAACGACCGTGCTAAAGAGCTTACAGTGGTTCTTTCACAGCAGGATATGCCAGAGGAAGGCATGCACACAATCAAGGACTTGCAGTATTATTGCATGACTCCTTATGATGCAAGCTTCGAGAATGTTCACATCCTCTTCCCTAAGGAGAATGTTCAGAACACTCTTGGTGAGTATCTTGCAGCTCAGGGTAAGAAGCAGCTTCATACAGCAGAGACAGAGAAGTATGCTCACGTTACATTCTTCTTCAATGGTGGTCGTGAGGCTCCTTATGAGAATGAGGATCGTATTCTTGTTCCTTCTCCAAAGGTGGCTACCTACGACCTTAAGCCTGAGATGAGTGCATACGAGGTAAAGGATAAGCTGGTTGCAGCTATCAATGACCAGAAGTATGATTTCATCGTTGTTAACTTCGCTAATGGCGATATGGTTGGTCATACTGGTGTTTACAATGCTATTGCTAAGGCTGTTTGGGCTGTTGACAATTGCGTTAAGGACGTTATCGAGGCTGCTAAGGCTAACGATTACGAGGCAATCATCATTGCTGACCACGGTAATGCCGATCACGCTATCAACGAGGAAGACGGTACACCAAATACCGCTCACTCACTCAACCCAGTACCATTCATCTATGTAACTGACAACAACTCAGCTACTGTTAAGAATGGTCGTTTGGCTGACGTAGCTCCTTCAATTCTCCATATCATGGGTCTTGAGCAGCCAGCTGACATGACAGGTGAAAATCTAATTTGTGATTAATAAATAAATCACTTCTTCTTTGCAACAAAGGCGACTTACATTAGAGTGGGTCGCCTTTATTCTTGGATGAAATATTTTTACCATTTGGAATATATCCATAGAAGAGCTTAGTTAGCGAGATTTTTTTTCCTGGTTAGGCAGTAAAATTTTCTTAACTGCAAACTTAAAATTCCTCTATAATGCCTCTATAATGAGTCTATAATGGTTGTGGTAAAATAGTTTTATAGTTACTTTTTTGTGGTTTGCCTTTTTATTTGTACTTTCGCAGAAAATCAATAATTCTATGAACGTAACAATAGAAGAGTCTTGGAAAAAGTATTTAGGTGAGGAGTTTGAAAAGCCATATTTTGCAGAACTCACAAAGAATGTACGTGCGGAATATACAAGTGGTGTGTGTTATCCTCCAGGGAAACTGATCTTCAATGCCTTTAATCTCTGTCCGTTTGATAAGGTGAAGGTGGTGATTATTGGTCAGGATCCCTATCATGAACCAGGACAAGCAATGGGATTGAGTTTCTCGGTACCCGATGGCGTAATGATGCCTCCTTCATTGCAGAATATATTTAAAGAGATAGAGCAGGACTTGGGCAAGCCAGTGCCCCATTCAGGTGACCTTACCCGTTGGGCAGAACAAGGAGTGTTGCTTTTGAATGCCACTCTCACAGTGCGTGCACATATGGCAAACAGTCACCAGCGTTTGGGATGGAGCCTGTTTACTGATGCAGCAATAAAGGCATTGAATGCTCATCGTGAGAATATAGTATATATGCTCTGGGGTGGTTTTGCTCGTTCAAAGAAGTCATATATTGATGCACATAAGAACTGTATTCTTGAGAGTGTTCACCCATCGCCTCTCTCGGCAAATCGTGGTGGCTGGTTCGGACAACACCAGTTCTCAAGATGTAATGCATATTTAAAGGAAAAAGGATTTAAGGAAATAGATTGGTAAAAGGGATGAAGGAATTACATATTCTGCAGGTGGGCAATGTACTTGTGTCGCCTGATGTGTTTACAGAAAAGTTCTGTTGCGACCTTGACAAATGCAAAGGCATTTGCTGTGTTGAAGGCGATGCGGGAGCTCCTGTAACAATGGACGAGATAATGGGTATTGAAGACTCGCTCGACACTGTTTGGGAAGATATGTCGGCAAGTGCCCAGAGTGTTGTTGATAAGCAGGGTGTTGCATATACTGATCGTGAGGGCGACTTGGTTACAAGCATCGTAGGAGGCAAGGACTGTGTTTTTACTTGTTATGAAGGCGATTGCTGTCTTTGTGCTCTTGAAAGAGCGTATAGAGCAGGTAAATCAAAGTTTGTTAAGCCTATCAGTTGTGCACTTTATCCTATTCGTGAAAAAAAACTGGCAGAGGGATTATATGGCTTGAACTATCATAAATGGAAAATCTGTCAGGATGCAGTAAAGAAAGGTCAAGAACTTGACTTGCCAGTATATAAATTCCTCGAAGGACCGTTGGTAAGACGCTTTGGGCAGGAATGGTATGACGAGTTATGTGAAGTGGCTGATGAGTTAAAGGAACAAGGATATATTTAAGGGTAAAAAGTAAAAAGGTAAAAGGGTAGAAAAATAAAAAGGGTAAAAAGGTAAAAACTCAAAAGCAAATCGAGTTGCTAAGTTATATTTTACCTTTTTACCCTTTTACCATTTTACTTTGAAAAAGCTATCTTTAACTCTTTCTATAGTCTTTGGGCGACATGCCCACATGTTCTTTGAAATACTTGCCAAGGAAACTCTGTGATGTAAAGTTCATTATCTCGGCAATCTCTTTAATAGACTTACCTGTGTATTTCAGCAGCATGCGAATCTCAACGATGACATAACCATCTATCCAGTCGTTGGGCGAGCGGTTGGTGGCTTGCTTCACCATTTCTGCAAGGTATTTTGGTGTGATGCTCATCTGCTCGGCATACCAGCTGACGGTGCGTTCCTTCTTGAAGTTGCGGTTTACAATCTGAATGAATTCGGCAAAGATATGCTCTGCTCTGTTCTTACTAACAATCTGCTTGCCTTCGTGAACCTTGTAGATAATGTTGCTAATGTCATAGATGATAGTCTTTATCATAGAGCCTACCATCTCTTTGCGGAAATGATGAGTCTCATCATCCACCTTTGTCTTCAGCTGTTTGTAATACATTGAGAATTCTGAAGCCTGAGTGCTTGTTAACTGCAGGATAGGACGTAGAGTTATGTTGATAAACAACAGAGCTAACTCACGGAATCCAGTGAGCATATCGCGAAAATAATCATAGCTAACAATGAGTGCTTTTCCTTCGCAATCATCACTTATGTTTAGTTCATCAATGATTTGTCCACGACTTAATACAACAAAGTTGTTACGCTTTGCAGTGAAATGTTGAGTGTTTGACATGTAGCTTACTGTACCTTTCTGCACCAGCAGAATGCCTAAACATTGCATTCGAACAGGACCTTCTGGTACTGCAAGATCTTTAATGTTGTCAATTAGTAGAAGTTCCTTGTTAATGTGGCTGCCATAGTAGAGGTCAAGGAAGTGGTCTACATTTAATGTAGGTATATTAGTATCCATATTTCTTGATTTCTTATGCACAAAGATAATTGAAAAATACTGAATATGCAAGATTTTTGATTATAAATGTGCCTTGTCAATATAACCAGCTGCTGTGGAAAGACTCTATTAGACCTATGCCTTCAACCTTTTGAATCTGTTTGCTTCTAAAATACCTGTCACCGGAAATGCGAGGGCGACGAAGATAGCTTTGAGTGAAAACAGCAAAGGCTTGTTCGTCTGTTGTGCCGTTACAAATGTACTCATTACCAGCGATATAAATATGTTCTCCTTTTCTTGCATCTCGTATGGTTACTCTTATATAACCATAGAAACCAGTACCAAATTCGTAGTATATACCATCTCCCAGAAATTCGTAATATCGAGGCCTGAGAGTGTAGGCTTTCTTTATAGTGGGGTAGAACGAATGCTCTGGTTTGCAATAGCTTAACTCAGGACAAACTGTAGCATGTATCCATAGGGCTGGCGCATATTCTGTGCAGTCGTGCCATATGAAAGATAGGTTCTTGCGATTGTCTGTCAGTTCGCCTTCTGGAGTTAATTCTCTGTCTGATAACATACAAAGCCAACTGTCGTCGGTATTATAGCTGAACTGATGTCCATCAGCATCTATACCTGAAAAGTTAAGAGCAATCTGTCGTGTATGTTTATCGACTGATGTTGGTAGATAGGTTACTGCAATAGTGTTGCTGTCAGGACGTAGGAAACGAGTAACATCATACTTTATGGATATTTCTTTCTCGCCATCAGGAATAATGTTTCTACTATCTGATGATACTCTGCAACTATTCACATATACAATAAAATGTCCTGTAGAAGAAATGGTTATCTCTCCTTTCTGTGGTGTGGCATTGACAAGATAGGTGTTTCTGAACCACACTCCAGAAGTGCTGTCAGCAAGTGGATGAGCTATCCATTGCTGTAGTTGAGTCTGGCACATTCCCTGTATTGCACATGCGAGGAATAATATGAAGAGCAATCGTTTCATCATTTCTTATTTTAGAATATAATCCTGATCTTTATTTAAATTTAGACTAATGGTCTTGCCATTATATCTTATAGTTGCTTTGTTTGCTACTCTGCTGTGAATTTTTGCCTTGGTGACTTTACCTTTTTTCCATTTCATGTCAATGACATAACCACCACGGGCACATATTCCTTTAACTTCTCCATCACGCCAAGTGTCGGGTAGGGCAGGGAGAAGACTTATCTCGTTCATGTGGCTTTGTACAAGCATCTCGCATATACCAGCTGTTCCTCCAAAATTACCATCTATCTGGAAAGGAGGGTGAGCATCGAAGAGATTAGGATATGTACCTCCCGAACGTCTCGTTAATGGGCCTTTATAATTGTCAGGACTGACATAGGTGAGCAGGTTTCTTAATATCTTATAGGCATGGTTGCCATCACCTAAACGAGCCCAGAGATTAATTCTCCAGCCAGTACTCCAGCCAGTACTCATGTCACCTTTTATCTCAAGAGTGCGACGTGCAGCTTGTTGAAGGCCTTTGTTTGAGCCTGTGCAGTCTTCCATTATGAGATTGTATCCTGGGAATAGTCCAATTAAATGACTTTGATGTCGGTGTTGAAAATCATAATCATCCCAATCGAAGTACCATTCGTTGAGATCGCCCATGTGACCAATTGTGTATGGATGAAGTTTCTTGTATATTGACTTCATCTTAGTCTCAAATAGCTTATCACTTGGGTATAAAGCCTTATGTGCGCTTATGTGACTAAGCAAAAGCTCCTTGATAATGGCAAGGTCGGCTGTACCACCGTAACAAGTAGTGCCGTGATACCCCTTGTCGTTGACATAATGGTTTTCTGGCGATGTACTTGGCGCAGTAATAAGTTCTTCTGGGTGGTTAGGATTCTTAATGAGTAATCCTACTACAAAATCTGATGCTCCCTTGATGAGAGGATATATCTCTTTGAGATAGTTCTTGTCTTTAGTGAACTGATAATGTTCCCATAGGCTATTCACAAGCCATGCTCCTCCAAGATTCCAGTTTGCCCACATAGGACTGTCTTTTCCTCCTCCTACAGGTGCGGTCTTGCACCATATATCACTGTTATGTGCAGCACACCAGCCTTGGTTTATTCCGTAGAAATTCTGGGCGGTATATTTACCATTTACTGCTAATCCTTGAACAAATCCAAGAAGAGGTTCTGCCATCTCGCTGAGATTAGCTACTTCTGTAGGCCAATAGTTTTCTTCTATATTTATGTTCATGGTATAATCAGAACGCCATGGACTCCATAGATGAGGTGTCCATAAGCCCTGTAGATTAGCAGGAACGGAAGGTGTTCTACTGCAGCTGATGAGCAGATAGCGACCAAATTGGAAATACAGATTCTCGAGGTATGCTGCTTCTCCACTCTTTAATACTTGTTCATAATTATCGGTATAGGCAAGTAAAAGAGAGTCAGTTGGAAATTTTAAATTTACTTTTTGCCCCTTGAGATTAAGGTTCATACGAGAAAAATACTTCCGATAATCAGAAATATGATGATTTTTAAATTCCTCGTAACTATAGTTGTGAGTATGCCATATATCATCAGATGCTCTTTCTAAATATGGAGCAGCCTCTTTAACGGGGTGCTTGTCAAAGCCGTTAAAACTTGTTTGATTTACAATATATATTATTGCTTCGTCAGCATTTGTCAGATATATGCTGCTGTCTGCTGCTTCTGTTTTGCCTCCTGTTGTTTGTACACGTAGCATGGTACATGTATGCGTTGTTTCTTTCTCGTCTCCCACAGCATGACCAAGCATCGTTAGTTGATTGCCCTTTGCTTTTACGTGATGTGGGACTTGCGACGTAAGCATAATGCGAGTGGTGATGGCTCCTGGTTTATTTGCTTTAAGATGTACTGCTATGAGATGATCAGGATTACTTGCAAAATATTCACGTGAATAGTTTATGTTATTCAGTGTGTAGCTTATCTTCACCAATGAACTGTCAAGATTTAGTTCACGATAGTAATTGGTAGCTTTTCCCTCAACAGTATTTTCAAGATATAATGTTGCCAGAGGCATAAAGAAAGCTGCTTCTTCGCCTTGCACGTGATGTTGTAGAGAATCAGCAAGTTTGTAGTCTTCTTTAAAGAGTGCTTCGCGAATTTTATCTATCCAGATATATTTTCCTTTTCCTTCTTCTTTTGAAACAGGTTTGCCATCCCAGAATGTAATATCATTGAGATAGATGATATCTGTGTTTACTCCACCATATACGAGAGCTCCGAGTTTTCCGTTTCCAATAGGGAATGATTCTTCAAAATAAGTTGCTGGTTTGTTATACCATAAATATAATGGTATGTTTTTGTTGTTTGCATATGTAATGCATGCAAAGATATAGAAGAATAATATGGTGATAGCCTTTCTCATGCTGTTTGTTAATAAAAAAAGCATGGTCAAAGAATGACCATGCTTTTTTGTATGATAAGTTATGTATTATGCATCGATATTTGCATAGGTTGCATTCTGCTCAATAAACTCACGACGTGGTTCAACATCATCGCCCATGAGCATAGAAAAGATTTCATCGGCTTCTGCAGCATTTTCTATGCTTACTTGTTTGAGCAAGCGAGAAGAAGGATCCATTGTTGTTTCCCACAACTGCTCTGGATTCATTTCACCCAAACCTTTATAGCGTTGTGTGTGAATGTTTTTATCTTCAACTCCATTTCCATATTTGTCAATGAATGCCTGGCGTTGCTGCTCTGTGTAGCAATATTCACTTACACGGTTCTTAAATGAACACTTGTAAAGTGGTGGTGTTGCTATGTAAAGATGACCTTCTTCAATTACTCTTGGCATATAGCGATAGAAGAGAGTCATAATCAATGTTGCAATATGGGCACCATCGACATCGGCATCGGTCATGATAATAATCTTGTCATAGCGAAGTTTGTCGGTATTTGCTTCAAAATCGCCTTCTCCTTCTACACCAAAACGAACTCCAATGGCCTGAATGATATTCATAACAGACTCTGCTTCGAATACACGATGGCGTTGAACTTTCTCAACGTTCAAGATTTTACCGCGAAGAGGAAGGATTGCCTGGCGGAAACGGTCGCGTCCTTGTTTTGCTGAACCTCCCGCAGAATCACCCTCGACAATGAAGATCTCTGTTTCTTTTGGATCTTTCATAGAGCAGTCAGCCAGTTTACCTGGTAAACCACCACCACTCATTACATTCTTGCGTTGTACCTTTTCGCGGGCATTACGTGCTGCAATACGTGCTGTTGCTGCAAGAATAACTTTGTTACAGATAAGTTTTGCTTCTTCTGGATGTTCCTCAAGATAGTCAGCAAGTGCTTCGCCTACAGCCTGTTGAACAGCACCAGAAACTTCGCTGTTACCAAGTTTTGTCTTAGTCTGTCCCTCGAACTGAGGTTCTGCAACCTTGATAGAGATGACTGCGGTAAGACCCTCACGGAAATCTTCTCCAGATACCTCAATCTTAGCTTTCTCTATCTGTTTGCTAATCTGTGGTGTGTTATCAGCATAGGTTTTTAAAGTGCGGGTAAGAGCAGCGCGGAAACCTGATACATGAGTACCACCTTCAATAGTGTTGATATTGTTGACGTATGAATGCAGGTTCTCTGTGTAATCGGTGTTATACATAATAGCCACCTCAATAGGAGTACCTTGCTTTTCTGTCTTGAGATATATTACGTCATCGAAAAGATGAGTACGATGTTTGTCTATAAAACGCACAAACTCTTTCAAACCATCTTTGGCATGGAAAACCTGCTGACGTGTCTCTCCTGTTTCTGGGTCAGGACGAAGGTCGGTAAGCGTTATCTTGATTCCAGCATTAAGATATGCAAGTTCACGCATACGGTTAGCAACAATATCCCATTTGTATGTTGTTGTGGTGAAGATAGAAGGGTCTGGCCAGAATTGCTGACGTGTACCATTCTTTTCTGTTTCTCCAACAATCTTCACTGGATATAAAGGCTTTCCCTTCTCGTATTCCTGCTGATAGATTTTACCATCACGGAATACCTGAGACATCATATGAGTAGAAAGGGCGTTAACACAACTAACACCAACACCATGGAGACCACCGCTGACTTTATAAGAACCCTTATCGAACTTACCTCCAGCGTGAAGAACGGTCATTACTACTTCAAGAGCACTCTTGTGAAGTTTCTTATGCTCGTCAACAGGGATACCACGACCGTTGTCTTCAACAGTCACGCTGCCGTCCTCATTGATGGTAACAAAAATGTCGGTACAGTAACCAGCCATAGCCTCATCAATAGAGTTGTCAACGGTTTCGTTGATCAGATGATGGAGACCTTTTTCGCTAATATCGCCGATATACATGGCTGGACGTTTACGTACAGCCTCAAGACCTTCCAGGACTTGAATATTCGAAGCCGAGTAATTAGCTTCGGCGTTTTCTCTTTCTGTCATTTTCTTGATTAGTATGATTTAGTTGCAAAGATAGTAAAATAAGTGCAAAAAAAGAAATATTTTAGTTCGAAAAATCCTTAAATTCAGATAAAAAATAAAGGCCGCAATATCTCCTGGATATTACGACCTTTATTTAGTTCAACTAATTAGCTAATTAAGCCAATTTGCCGATATGCTGTGCCAAACTTGACTTCAAGTTAGCTGCCTTGTTCTTGTGGATGATATTTGTCTTCACCAACTTATCCAACATCTTCTGAACAGTTGGGAACAACTTTACTGCCTCCTCCTTGTCTGTAACGGCACGCAGCTTACGAACTGCATTACGCATTGTCTTTGCGTAATATTTGTTGTGTAGAGTCTTTGTCTTTGTCTGACGAATTCTCTTAATTGTTGATTTGTGATTTGCCATCTTTTAAATCTACTTTTTATTTTTTTCTTGTAGTCCCTAGCAGAGTCGAACTGCTCTTTAGAGAATGAAAATCTCTCGTCCTAACCGATAGACGAAGGGACCATGTGTCTTGTTTTGCGGGTGCAAAGTTAGATGTTTTATTTGAACCTTGCAAATTTTCGGGCAAAAATTTTCTTCAAATCGTTGATTTTTCGTATTTTTGTATCATTATGATGGTAAAAACGCGTGCTATAGTGCTTCATTCTTTTCAGTTTGGTGATACAAAGATGATAATTGATCTTTTCACTGAACAACAAGGACGTGTATCGTTTGTTACTCGTAGAGCAACATCAAAGAAAGGAAGTATAAAAAAGCAATATTTCCAGCCTTTTATGATTTTGGATATAGAATATGACTATAGACAACGCCAGCAATTGCAACAACTGAAGGTTGTTCGTATAGCTCATCCTTTTGTATCTATCCCTTTTGATCCTTATAAGGTATCTATTTCATTATTTCTGGCAGAATTGGTTTATCATGCCACCAGAGATGAACAAAGGAATGAATTGCTCTTTGCTTTTATGCAGAATAGTATTGTTTTGTTAGATGAGTCAAAGGAATACTTTTCTAATTTCCATCTTGTTTTTATGTTGAAGCTCTTAACTTTTTTAGGGTTTCAACCAAATTTAGATGATTATCATGTTGGGGATATTTTTGATTTGAGAGCAGGTGAATTCATTTCATTAACACCTATCCATTCTGATTTTGTAGGAGCAGTAGAGGCAAATCGTATTCCAACGTTAGCAAGAATGGACTATTCTAATATGCATTTGTTTAAAATGTCGCATATAGATCGTAATGCCTTAATAAAAGTTCTCCTGAAATACTACCAACTTCATGTTCCTAACTTTCCAGAACTTAAGTCATTGGCTGTACTTCAGGAGATGTTTTATTAGTTTATATAACAATAATGTTATTCTTCATCGATAACAAAACTTATTGTTGATTGACGTGGTTCTGTATGCTCTTCTTCAGTAGTAGGCTTAATAGTACCGCTCGTTTGTTGGCGGATAGCCTCCAGCTGTTGGCGTGTACGCTTGTAAGTTGGAGTATTCTCTACTGCAAGAATAACATCTTCATTGTCAAGGTCTTCGTTTCGGAAGAGGAAGTAATGTGGATGACGTTTGTATTGGTTGTTTTTGCCAATATTTCCGTAGTAATGTCCACGACGTTCTTCGCGTTCTGCTCGTTTTTCTTCCTCCTGTGCAAGACGATCAGCATCTTCTTGTGTACGTTTTTTAAGATGTCCGTTCATGCCGTCAACATCTTCAATGCCAAAACCAGTAGCAAGGATCGTTACTTTTACCTTCTTGCCCAGTTCAGGATCCATAGCCAATCCCCATTTGATCTCGAAGTCGCTGCCAAACTTAGCCATGAAATCGTTGACATCGTTCATCTCTTCCATCATCAAGCCTGAGTTGTCGTTCTTTTCATTACAGAAATTGATGCTAAGAAGAATTTTCTTAGAATTAAAGATGTCGTTGTCGTTCAGCAATGGAGAGTTAAGGGCGTCCTCAATAGCTTGTTTTACACGTCCTTCACCTTCTCCATAGCCGGTACTCATGATAGCTACACCACCATCCTTCAAGACAGTTTTAACATCGTTGAAGTCGAGGTTGATGAGACCATGGTTGGTTATGATTTCAGCAATACTCTTAGCCGCAACACTTAATGTGTCGTCTGCCTTACCAAAAGCATCTAAGACTGTTAAGTCTGGGTATATTTCGCGCAGACGCTCGTTATTGATAACCAATAGGGCATCTACATGTTTAGCCATCTCTTCTACACCATCCAGAGCTTGGTCTATTTTACGGTCACCTTCAAAGCGGAAAGGAATAGTAACAATACCTACGGTAAGAATTCCTAATTCCTTGCTTACTCGTGCGATGACAGGAGCAGCACCAGTACCGGTTCCACCGCCCATACCAGCTGTAATGAATGCCATCTTGGTGCCATCCATGAGCATGAGCTTAATATCATCAAGAGTTTCTTCTGCTGCTTCACGTGCTTTTTCTGGTTTGTTACCAGCTCCCAAGCCTTCTTTACCAAGTTGCAGATGAACAGGTACTGGAGAATCGTTGAGTGCCTGATTATCTGTGTTGCAGAGTACAAAACTTACATCATGAATGCCTTCACGATACATATGGTTAACGGCATTACCGCCACCTCCACCTACACCAATCACTTTGATGATGCTGTTCTCTTTCTCGGGCTCTCCGAAATCTAATATATCTGGCATAATACTTATTTTTTATGTTGTTTGAAAAATCAGATATTGAACACTTTGAATTATACGTCTTCTTCAGCCGAAACTATTGTAGTGAAGAATTTCTTCAGACCACGCATGAATTTATGACCAGTACTGTTCTCTTTTCTTTCTTTACGTAGGCGTTCCTCTTCTTCTTCCTGTTCCTTGCGTATGCGTTCTTCTTCCTCTTCCTGTTCCTTGCGAATGCGTTCTTCTTCAGCTTTTTTCTCTGCTTCTGTACGCACTACGCCTGTACCAGCAATATCGTTTGGTTGACGAACCTTGTGCTGATCATTTGATAATGGCTTGGTAGTGTCATTTGTACCAAAGAGATCATTGTGAATTTCTTCACCAGCGCAGTTCATGTCACCTTTTGCAAGAAGGCCGAGAACGGTATTGAATTCCGCATTATGAGCATTGATATCAGAGTTTGTTGAATTGATAGTCTGTGATACGAAGTTTGCAATGCGTATTTTGTCGATATGAGTATGGTTTCTGAATGCAATATCAATATTCTTCATATTTGCACCACCACCAGTAAGAATGATACCTCCAAGAAGCTTGTCTGTATATTCGCTTGGAACTTGGAACCAGACATTTTCAATTATTTCTTCAAGGCGTCCCTCTACTATTTCGATGAATTTACGGCTTTCAACCAGTCGTTCAGGGTCAATAGGCAACATAAGAGAGTTGTCAATCTCGCTATTACTTGTGAAAGCAGAAGCATATTTGAGTTTCATCTTTTCTGCTTCGCTCTCTTCCATCTGTAATGATGCAATATCTTTTGTGATATTGTTTGCACCAAGAGGGATTACTGCCAAATGGCGAAGTATATTTTTGTGATAAACAGAAACAGTTGTAGTATCATAACCAAGGTCAACGAGAACGCAACCAGAGCGTTTCTCGGCTTCGCTTAGAACACTATCAGCAAGTGCAAGAGGTGCCAGATACATTTCTGCAATGGCAATTCCTGCCTGATCAAAGCATTTGTTTAGGTTCTTGTAGAAAGACTTGCGCCATAGGATATTCAGGAAATTACCTTCAAGACGTTGGCTTTGTATTCCAACAGGATCAAGTTGATACTGTTGGTCAACTTTATATTCCTGTGTGACAGCGTCAAGTATTTCGAGCTCAGGATAGTCCATATTTCTGTTGGCATCCATGAGTTCGTTAATCATATCTTGTGATATGATAGTATCATTACCTAAGTCCTTAGGGATAACATTGATCACGCTACGTATTGACTGACCACCAACGCCAACATATACCTGGTGTATGTTGGTTTTTAATGTGCTCTTCAGTTTGGTAATAATGTTAGCGAGACACTGTACAGTCTTGTCAATGTTATAGACTACGCCTTTGCGGATGCATTGGGTAGAATCCTCTTTGACAACAGCCAACACATTGATGCTGCCATCAAGATTTTTCTGTCCTGCAATACCTGTGATCTTGGAAGATCCTAGTTCGATAGCTACAATAAATTCTGCCATACTTATATCTTTATCAATTCAACTTATTCAATATTAGGGTACTTCTTGCAAATTATCTGGTTATCGAATTCCAGATTGATATACGAATACTTGTTCCATCCAGCTTGTGATAGTCCGTAACGATAGAACTTCTCCAATCGTGTCATCTTCTTTTGTATGAACTCGTTGATGAGAGTTGTTCTTAATGACTTATACTTGCTTTCTGGTAATTGTCCAATATATATAATGTGGTTTCCAACACGAGGGATCAGTTCTATCCCTTTGTCTTTCAGCACATTGATCTGCTCTATCTGGTTGCGCCATAGATCGTTGGCAATAATCGCCTTGCTAAGGGGAGCAATATAGTTACATGCATACCATTTGTTGATGTAGCCGGTGGCAATAATCAAATCGCTGGTGTAGTGCGTGTTAGGCATGATGCAGTCTTTGTCGTCAAGATAATAGTCGTTGCCGTTAATGGATTTAACCCTTGCAACAGGCAAAAGCTGTGTAAGGTTTATCTCCACCTGTCCATCTTGTGTTTTGTAACATTCTGCACTCTTGACGAAAGGACTTGCTTTAAGCATGTCTTCAATCTCCCTAGCATTGATATCCGCCATTTTACGATTTAGTGGATATATTCTTTGTGCCTCTAAACGACGCTTGATTTCTTTTGTTGTGATAAATCCGTCATTGGTCTCATCCTCAATGTTTATGCTGGTCTTGGTGCATACGTAGTTTGACTTGTCCGGCTTGTTAAAAGCGGAAAAGGCCAAAACCAGGTAGCTTGCAAGTACCAGGTCCAATGTGACGATGAATATTTTCTTCCAATTAATTCTCACGGATTTACTTTTCTTTGTTTTCTATTAATTTTGCAATCTGAGGTACGTAGTTATCGAGATTACCAGCACCAAGAACAACAAGGACGTCGAAATCGCGGCTCTTTACAAGATCGAGAACATCATCCTTTTTAATCATACTCTTTTCTACACCATCTTTAAGGTTGTCATATATGAGTTGACTTGTTACTCCTGGAATAGGTAGTTCACGAGCAGGATATATTTCTGTAAGTATAACTTCATCAAAGATACTTAATGCATCAGCAAAATCCTTGTAGAAATCTTGTGTACGGGTGAAGAGGTGTGGCTGGAAGATAGCGGTAATCTTTCTGCCATTGAATAGTTCACGCAAACTCTTAGCACTCTGTAACACTTCTTTTGGATGGTGTCCATAGTCTGAGAGGAATACGTGTTTGTTGTTTTTGATCTTGAAATCAAATCTACGGTCCACGCCACCGTATGTTTTCATTCCATATTTTATTTCTTCTGCTGTACAGCCATTGAGTTGTGCCATAGCCATGGCAGCAATACCGTTTTCAATATTGATAGGTATAGGTTGTCCTAACTCAACATCTTTGATATTCTCAATAGGTGATACGAAGTCGAATGTTATTTCTCCATTCTCAATACGTATGTTTTCAGCATGGAAGTCTCCTTCGTCACGACTATAGTCATATACCTTTACTTCATCCTTTACATTTGCCTTCATCTCGAGACCTTTTCTAATGATGAGGGCTCCACCTTCCTGAATCAGTTCGGTATAATGGCGGAAACTATCAAGATAAGCTTCTTTAGTGCCGTATATATCCAGATGGTCAGGATCTGTAGAGGTGATAACGCTCATCCATGGACGCAGCCAGTGGAATGAACGGTCAAACTCGTCAGCCTCAATAACTACATAGTCGCTGTTGTCAGAGAGGATGTAGTTTGTGCCATAGTTCTTTGATATACCGCCAAGGAAAGCATTACAATCATTATGACTCTGGTGCATGATGTGAGCACACATAGTTGATGTAGTTGTCTTTCCATGTGTTCCTGCAAAACAAAGTCCTTTGTGGCTACGTGTCAAAATGCCCAAAACCTGAGCACGTTTCATAACCTCAAAACCATTCTCGTTGAAGAACTTCAATTCCTTGTGGTCTGCTGGTATTGCAGGGGTGTATATTATAAGTGTTGAACTTGTGTCCTTGCATGCATGAGGAATCTCGTCAAGATTCTCTTCGTAATGAATGAGCATACCTTCTTTCTCAAGTTGGTGTGTGAGATCAGAAGGCGTCTTGTCGTATCCAGCTACAACAAGACCTTTATGAATAAAATATCTTGCGATGGCACTCATACCAATGCCACCTGCACCTACGAAATATACTGATTTAATATCTTTTAGTTCCATTTCTTATGTCAATATAATGAGATAATCGATAGCTATCGAGAATCTTTAACTATTTTGTGCCCCAGGCAAGTTTTACAACTTCATCTGCGATTACATCAGCAGAGTTCTTAAGACCAAGCTTAAGGATATTCTCGTTCAACGACTGCAGCTTTGCTTCGTCTTTGATGGTTGCAAGTGCTGTATTCAAGAGAACATCAGCTGCCTCTGAGTCTTTAACGTACATGGCTGCGTTCTTATTGACGAGAGCCATAGCATTCTTTGTTTGATGATCTTCAGCCACGTTAGGTGATGGTACCAAGATAACAGGCTTGCCAATCAACTGAAATTCGCTAATGCTGCTTGCACCTGCACGACTGATAACAAGGTCGGCTGCTGTATATGCTGCACCCATATCACCAATAAAGTCAGTAACTACAAGATTATCGAGTTTACCAAAGCTCTCAACAGCCTGCTTCATCTCTTCAATGTAGAACTTACCTGTCTGCCAGATAAACTGAATGTCGTTCTCTTCCTTTATCTTGTCGAGGTGCTGACGCATACTCTCGTTAATGGTTCTTGCTCCAAGACTACCCCCTACAAGGAGTATTGTTTTCTTTTCTGGGTCAAGACCGAATTGTTTACGAGCCTCTTCCTTTGAAATTGTTGTTTCAAGAACATTCTGACGAACAGGGTTGCCTGTCATGATGATCTTGTCAGCAGGGAAGAAACGTTCCATTCCTTCGTAGGCAACACATATCTTGCTTGCTTTCTTTGCCAGAAGTTTATTTGTTACTCCAGCGTAAGAGTTCTGTTCCTGGATAAGGCAGGGTATTCCTTTTGCTGCACATACATTAAGTGTTGGACCACTGGCATAACCGCCTACGCCAACAGCAGCCATAGGTTTGAAGTTTTTGATAATCTTTTTTGCCATTCGCTGACTCTTCCATATTTTAAAGAGCACAACAAAGTTTTTAAGAAGGTGCTTGCGGTCGAAAC
This sequence comes from uncultured Prevotella sp., assembly GCA_905236755.1. GTDB lineage: Bacteria > Bacteroidota > Bacteroidia > Bacteroidales > Bacteroidaceae > Prevotella. The sequence goes on along the minus strand of CAJOCR010000009.1, from coordinate 25,111 downwards.
CACAAATAGGTAAACCTTTTATTTCGTATCCTGCAGCAGGAACGCGTTGCATTTCCATTCTGCCCTCTGCACCTACGAATAAGATCTTTGCATCAGGGTATTTGGCCTTGATGGCATTGGCTATTGAGACAGCTGGGAAAATGTGTCCACCTGTACCGCCTCCACTGATGATTATTCTTAAATCCTTATCCATTTTACGTTATAATCTATATTACTTGCAAAAGTAATTTTTTTTTTTTGTTTTTGAACCTTTTCAGGTCTTTTTTATTCTTTTTATATTGCCACAACAGCTGACGAGTTTTCCTCGCTACTTTCTGGCTTCTTTTTGGCTGTTCTGCTTACACTAAGAATTGCACCTAAATATACACAGTTGATGATAGTTGAAGTACCACCTTTACTTATCAAAGGTAACGGCTGTCCTGTTACAGGTGCTAATCCTACAGCTACGCACATATTGAACAACGCCTGTGTTACAAGCAGAAGTGCTAATCCCATAGCTAATAAGGCAGGGAAATTATTTTCGCATCTATTAGCTATTCGTCCTGTTCTGAATAACAGAATTATATATAGCAAGGCTACGAAGAAAGCACCTTCAATACCCATTTCTTCTATGATGATGGCGTAGATGAAATCGGAGAATGCCTGTGAGAGGAAATCTCTTTCAACAGAGTTACCTGGTCCTTTTCCTACGATATTTGAGGTTGCCACAGCAATATTTGAGTGAGCCACCTGAGCATCTTTGTCAAGGTCAACACTATCAGGAGGAACAGGCTTATTGTTTGTAAACTTCATGATACGCGCTTTCCATGTGTCTGCACGGTGGAAAGCTGAAGCAAACAAACCTTTGCTTTCTTCTTCCTGTTGTTGCACAACTTGCTCTGTTAGGTTCTTGTTAGGATCTTCTGGTTTTACATGTCCTAATGTCATCACACCAACAAAGGCTATGATACCTACAAGGGCAACTATTCCCATCAGTTTTCCAATCTGATTCATTGGAACACGGCCAATAATCATCATCATCAAGATAACTGAGCTTAATAGTGCTGCCGTTGAGAAGTTTTCAAGGAAGATAGGAGGTATAATAAATGCCGAAACAATAAGAATATATTTGAAGGCATTTCTGTCGGCTCCGTTTGTCGTTTGCATGGCGCTCAGTATCTGAGCTGTTGCCAAGATCATCGTTCCTTTGGCTATCTCCGACGGCTGAAACTGTATTCCTATTAAAGATACCCAGCGTTGTGAACCATTCACCGATTCACCCGCAAACAATACATATACCAACGATATGAAGGCAATCACAAGAAGGAAAGGAGTGAGCACCTTGAAGTATCGGCATGGCACATTTAAGGTCATCACCATACATACAAATCCCACAACGAGAATGCCTATATGTTTCATGATAGGTGAAAGATAGTTTCCTCCTTTGTACATTAGCTGTGATGAGGCTGAGAAAACCTCAACGATGCTGATGAGACAAAGGAAGAAAAAAATCATCCATACCACTTTGTCGCCTTTGAATATGTTTGTAAGCGTTTTGCTGTTCATGTTCTATATAGTATATCAATATTCTTTAGAAGAATCTTAGAGCGCTCTAACAAGTGTCTTGAACTGTTCACCGCGGTCTTCCATGTTTTTAAACAAGTCGAAACTTGCACAACATGGACTTAATAATACTGTATCTCCAGGCTTTGCCATTTCGTAACATGCCTCAACGCATTCTTTCATGCTGTGGGTATCACGAACAGGAATGCCAAACTGGTCGAAGTTGTCGTGTAGCTTCTTGTTGTCGGCACCTAAGTAAACCAGTCCTACGCATTTCTTCTTTACAAGGTCGTAAATCTGACTATAGTCATTACCCTTGTCTTTTCCACCTAAGATAAGGATGGTTGGAGTGCGCATACTTTCAAGAGCATACCAGCAGGCGTCAACATTTGTAGCCTTAGAGTCGTTAACGTAATGTACTCCTGCAACATCACAAACTTTCTCCAAACGATGTTCTACACCAGGGAAGTCACCAAGGCTCTTTCTGATAACATCTTTTTTAATACCTGCAATATTACCAGCCAGACCTGCTGCCAAAGAGTTGTAGATATTGTGCTTACCTGTAAGACTCAAAGCCTCTTGTTCCATATTGAATGGAGTAGGGTATTCAAGTCTGTACTGGCCATCCTCGATATATGCAATAGAACCTGTTTCTTTCAGCTCAGAGAAAGGATATGCCACTGAGTTGATTTTGAATTTCTCCAATTCTTTTTTTACAACAGGATCGTCATTCCAGTAGATGAAACTGTCGTCGGCAGTCTGGTTCTGGATGATACGCATCTTTGAGTCGGCATAGTTCTCAAATTTGTTGTTGTAGCGATCCAGATGGTCAGGAGTGATATTTAGAAGAATAGCAATATTTGCATGGAAATCATACATATTATCCAACTGGAAACTACTTAATTCAATAATGTAGTATTCGTGTGGATCTTCAGCAACTTGCAGAGCCAGACTCTTTCCGATGTTTCCTGCCAAGCCTACATCATAACCAGCACTTTTGAAGATGTGGTAAATCAATGATGTGGTTGTTGTTTTACCGTTACTACCTGTGATACACACCATCTTACTGTTGGTGTATCTCCCAGCAAATTCTATTTCGCTGATGATGTGTGTACCTTGAGCTATCAGTTTCTGAACCATAGGTGCCTCGTTAGGTATTCCTGGGCTCTTGATAATCTCGTCGGCATTAAGAATCTTTTCTTCTGTATGTTGGCCTTCCTCCCATTCTATGTTGTGGTCATAGAGGAGCTTCTTGTATTTATCCTTAATCTTTGACATGTCTGAAACAAACACGTCGAAACCTTCTTTCTTAGCCAGTACAGCGGCTCCTGCACCACTTTCGCCAGCTCCTAATACTACTATTCTTTTCATCTTGTCTTGTTTATATCGTCTTTATCTTATCTTGAGCGTGATGATTGTCATCGCTGCAAGGATGATGGTAATAATCCAGAAACGTATGGTTATCTTTGCTTCGTGCTTTGCACCGTGAGGTACTCTAATGAGGTATTTACATTCAGGGTCGAGCTGCTCTGGAGTTACTCGGAAATTGTCGTGGATAGGTGTTCGCTTGAAAATGCGTTGTTTCACACCTCTGCGTTTTCCCAGCTTGAAGTAATAAACCTGCAGAATAACGCTAAGGCTCTCAACAAAAAATATGCCACAGAGTATTGGCAACATCAATTCTTTGTGAATGATGATTGCGCCTACAGCTATGATACCTCCAATGGTTAGTGAACCGGTATCGCCCATGAACACCTGAGCTGGGTAAGCGTTGTACCAAAGGAAACCGATAAGCGCACCTATGAATGCGCACATAAATACTACCAGTTCCTCTGAACCTGGAATATACATGATGTTCAGGTAGGCTGCAAAGTTGATGTGTGAACTGACGTAAGCGAAAATTCCCAATGCCACACCAATAATGGCAGAGTTTCCTGCACACATACCATCCATACCGTCGTTAAGGTTTGCACCATTGCTTACGGCTGTTACTACCAAAATGGTCATCACAACAAACAGAATCCAGCCAGCAGCAACAGCGTGCTTACCGCAGAAACTGGTTATTTTAGAGTAGTCGAGGTTATGCCCTTTAACGAACGGTATCGTTGTTTTCAACGACTTATGAGCTATTGCTCTGTGTTTAACAACTACTTCCTGACCGTTTTGGTTTTCAATAGCTATGTTCTCGTTCATCTTCACGTCTGGTGACGACCAGAGAACTAATCCTACGATAAGACCAATACCAATCTGACCAACAATCTTGTATTTTCCTTTCAAGCCGTCTTTATTGCGACGGAAAATCTTGATGTAGTCGTCCATTCCTCCAAGGAAACCCAACCATACGGTTGTGATAACCATCAGAATGAGGTATATGTTTCTTAAACGTCCTAACAGCAATACTGGTACCAGAATAGCCAGAATGATGATGATACCACCCATCGAAGGCACACCTATCTTCTTAACGCCAAATGGGTCTATAGTTGCATCGCGTTGTGTCTCGGTAATCTGTTTTTTCTTCAGGAACTTGATGAACTTCTCACCACACCATGCCGAGATGGCTAATGAAAGAATCAAGGCCAGCAAGGCTCTGAATGAGATGTAACCCCACATGTGTGAGCCTGAGATGCCATATTGCTCGAGAAATCTAAAGAGATAGTATAACATATTCTTTTGTTTTTTCGATTTTTATTCCTGTCCTGCGAAGATTTCTTTCAAAACCTCGTGATCGTCAAAGTGATGTTTCACACCTTTTATTTCCTGATAGTTCTCATGTCCCTTACCTGCAACAAGGATTACGTCACCCTTCTGTGCAAGCATGCAGGCTGTACGTATTGCTTCCTTACGGTCAACAATAGTCAGCACCTTCTTCATCTGCTGTGCGTTGAGGCCGGCCTCCATGTCGTTGATAATGTCTTGTGGCTCTTCAAAGCGTGGGTTGTCGCTTGTGATGATAACCTTGTCGCTCTGCTTAACAGCTTCTTGAGCCATTAATGGGCGCTTACCTTTATCACGGTTGCCACCAGCTCCACATACGGTAATCACATGGCCACTTCCGTTGAGTACCTCGTGAATGGCGTTGAGCACATTCTCCAAAGCGTCTGGCGTGTGGGCATAGTCAACAACTGCGGTATAGCCTTCTGGAGAGTGGATAGGTTCCAAACGACCGTTCACACTCTTCAAGGTGCTGAGTGCAACGAGAATGTCTTCTGGTTTCTTGCCAAGCATAACGGCTGCTCCATATACTGCAAGGAGGTTGCTGACGTTGAATTTTCCGATAAACTGAACGCCTACCTCGCGGTTGTCAATCTCAAGATACATTCCCTCAAAATGGCACTCTAACAGCTTAGCGCGGAAATCGGCCATCTGGCGGGTAGAGTAGGTCTTTACTGTTGCCTTGGTGTTCTGTACCATCACCATACCGTTCTTGTCGTCGGCATTTGTAATGGCAAAAGCATCTTTTGACAGACCGTCGAAGAATGCCTTCTTGGCATCACGATAGTTTTCGAATGTCTTATGATAGTCAAGATGGTCGCGGGTGAGGTTGGTAAACAAACCGCCTGCAAACTTCAAACCGCCAATGCGCTTCTGGTGAATGGCATGACTTGAACATTCCATGAAAGCATATTCACAACCTGCAGCAACCATACGGCTCAACAGTTCGTTTAGCTCGATAGGGTCTGGAGTGGTGTGGTCGGCTGGTACTGGTTCGTCGTCGATATAGTTGCATACTGTTGACAGCAGTCCTGCCTTATAACCGAACTTACGGAACATGTTATATAATAAGGTTGCAATGGTTGTCTTACCATTGGTACCTGTTACGCCCACCAGCTTGAGCTTTTTCGAAGGATCTCCATAGAACATGGTAGCAGCTTTTCCAACGGCATCGTCGGTCGACTCTACCTGGATATACGTTACTCCTTCAACCTTCTCATCTGGAATGTCTTCACATAAAATGGCCTTGGCTCCAAGCTCAATGGCCTTTGGTATAAACTTGTGTCCATCAACCTGTGTACCTTTTATGGCTACAAACAGGTGACCATTCTCGATTTTTCGAGAGTCGATGTTTATACCAGTAATCTCAATTTCGTCGCTACCGATGAGTTGTAGTGGCTTGATGTTCTTGAGTACTTCTGTTAAAATCATATCTATTTTGTTTTATTCTTTTCCTTTATTCCATCGTCAGAGTGCAACGAATACCTTTCGATATCTTGCGGCCTGGTTCAAGACTTTGCTTTACAACCTTTCCACGTCCAACAATATTTACCTTTATGCCTCTTGACTCCATTATGAAAACGGCATCTCGAGCACCCATGCCATGAACATCTGGCACATAGGCGAGTCCGCTTGTTCTTACTTTAGTCAGGCTAACCGACTTCTGTCCGTTTCTCTTTGCGCGTCCCCATATTGGGTTGCCGTTAGAGTATGAACCGCCCCAGCCTTTATTTGTTTGAATGCCAAGATGACTGAGCACGTAGTCGGCTGCCAGAATATTTCCGTCTTTCACATCAGGAATGAGTATCGACTGGTAGTCACGTGCATCGGTAATGTCATACTTCACATATTTTGCCATGATGCCTTCGGCAATAGTCTTGAATACCTCACCACTCATCCAGCCGAATGCTGGCAGACCAGTCTTCTGTATGCACACAATACAGCTGTACATTGGGTTGTCTTTCTCACCAAACCATCCGGCAAAGGTTAGCAGGTGGTTGGCTGCTCCATAACTACCGTTACTTGCAATCATGGCTGTACCTGTTTTTCCGCATACCCAGAAGTTGTCGCTATAGGCTTTCTTTCCTGTTCCGTTAGTAACTACTCTTCTCAGCAAATCCTGAGTAATCTTAATTGTTTTGTCGCTTGCAATATGCTCGCTTCCCTTAACCACTTCAGGCGGATATGTTGCCACTACCTCGCCGTTCTTCACAGCCTCTTTCACGAATCGTGGCTGCATCATCACACCATTATTTGCAATAGCATTATAGAAGGTGAGGGTGTATATTGGTGGTATCTGGGTTTCATATCCGAAAGCCATCCACAAAAGGGCTGTCTTGCTCCAATTCTGATATTGTCCGTTAGGCAGTCGCTTTGGCATACGAATTCGTGGAACAGCATGTCCGTCGATAGGTATTCTGATGTTTGGGTTGTTGATACCTGTGCGATAAACGCTTTTCACGAATTTCTCTGGATTGTTATGGTAGAACTTGTCGGCCATATATCCAATACCAATATTCGAACTTACCTCCATAGCCTTGCCAAGACTGATGGTGCCGTATCCTCCTGTGCGCCAGTGGCTGTCTTTCAGGTCTCTACCATACACGTGCCATATTCCGTTTCCTGTTGGAATCATGAATGTTGTGTCGCACACTCCGTCTTCGAGTGCAGCCATAACCGAAACGGTTTTGAATACCGAACCTGGTTCTATAAGGTCGGTAACGGCATGGTTCTTTATCTCGCGATATTGTCCATCATTACATCTTTCCATGTTAACGATGGCCTTGATGTCGCCAGTCTTCACTTCCATGACTATGGCTACACCTACGTTGCCGTCAATCTCTTTCAGCTTGTTTATTACCGAACGCTCGGCAAGGTCTTGCATGTTCACGTCAATAGTAGTAACGATGTCGGCTCCATCGGTAGGAGGCACATCTGTAATATTAAGGAACTTGTTGAGTACCTTGCGTCTGTGGCGCACTCCGTCGGTACCACGGAGGATATTGTCGTAGAACAGCTCAAGACCAAAGCGTGCTGAGTCTTTGGCTCCGAACATAGTACCGATGGTACGGCTGGCAAGTGAACCGTTCGGACGTTTGCGGGCATTGAACTCTTCGTAGTGGAAGCCTCCTTTATATGTTTTTAGTCTGAAGATAGGCAACTCTTTTACTCGTGTAAAAGTGTTGTAGTCTATTCGCTTGTCCCAAATCTCCCAGTGCATGCTTTCCTTTTTCTTTCCTTCGTTCAGATGACTTTTGAACTGGGCTGCAGAAAGTTGTGGAAATATGTCGTGAAGCCCTTTGCATATAGAGTCAACCTTTGAATTCCAGAGAGTATCTGTTTCTGACTCGTGCATGGCATGGAAATCCACAAATACCTTGTATTCAGGAAGTGTGCTGGCTAAGAGTTGTCCGTCGCAGCTAAGGATGTTTCCTCGTGTAGGCTTAATGGCAAGACTGTCTCGCTTCACGCGGTCGGCCACGGCTTCCCAATAGCTGCGCTTGGCGGTCATGGTGTAGAGCGCCTTTGCGAGTACAGCTACACAGCCTATTGTCAACATGATGGCAAAGGCACTATAGCGGGGCATTATTTTCTTATGGTCGAACTTGCTCATTTCTGATCGGGTACTGTAATGATATATGGTGGCTGGTCAGCAATATGAAGTGTGCTGTCAGCATTTGTCTTTAACATCTCAAGTACGTGACTTTCGCGGCTTTCTTCGGTTAGCTGACTGTTGCTTGAGAGTGCTTTGTATTTTGCGTCCTGCAAATCTGTTTGCAACTTGTCTATTTCTATCAGCTTCTGCTGAATGCTGTATCGGTTAGCAATATATAGTATAAGAAAGAATGTGATGAGAAGCATCAAACCTATCTGCTTGCGAAGTGCCTGGGCGTAGAGAATGTCGCCACCAAGAATCTTGCGTAGAGATAGGCGTGAGGCAAGAGGACTCTCGTCTTCGCGTGCCTGCTCCTGAATAACGTCCTTGAGTGTTTTCTCTTCACCCAGGTCGTTAGAGCCTTGCTTTTTTGCCGATTGGCTATTCTTGTCGTCTTCTTTCATTATTGTTTTATTTCTTTTCTGCTATTCTTAATTTTGCGCTTCTGCTTCTTGGATTTCTCTCCTGTTCTTCGTTGTCTGGAACAATAACTTTATTGTTGATGAGCTTGAACGGAGTTTCTATTCTTCCAAAGAAGTCTTGCACCATCTTTCCTTCGGCGTTGCCTGTCTTCATCACGTTCTTCACTATTCTGTCTTCAAGAGAGTGGTAGGTGATAACGCTCAGGCGTCCGCCTGGTCTTAACAGTTCTGTGGCTGACTGAAGCATCTCCTTTAGAGCATCCATCTCGTGATTTACTTCTATTCTCAGCGCCTGAAAGAGTTTTGCCATATCTTTCTTCTCGCGCTCGCGCTTGAAGAATGGTTCCACGGCTTTCATGAAGTCTTGCGTGGTGGCTATAGGCTTTTCTGCTCTTGCCTTTACGAGGGCTGAGGCTATCTTGCGACTGTTTTTCATCTCGCCATAGAGATAGAAAATGTCGGCAAGGGCGCTTTCTTCATAGTTGTTCACGATGTCGGCAGCTGTCTTGCCTGCTCGCTTGTTCATTCGCATATCGAGTGGGGCATCGTAGCGGAAGCTGAAGCCACGTGTCTCGTCGTCGAAATGATGACTTGATACGCCAAGGTCGGCAAGCAGACCGTCGATATGCTCAACGCCATAATAGCGCATCCAGTTTTTTAGATAACGGAAATTGCTTCTCACAAAGGTGAAGCGGTCGTCGTCAACAAATCGTTTAGGTTCGTCGCCTTCTTTTGCGTTTTCCGTGTGCATGGTGTTCTGCTCTGCGTCGGGGTCTTGGTCGAAGCTGTACAGGTGGGCGCTTTCGTCAAGTCGAGAGAGAATCTCTGAACTGTGACCTCCGCCACCAAAGGTAACATCGATGTATATGCCTCCAGGTTGAATGTTCAACCCGTCAACGCTTTGCCCCAGTAATACAGGGACGTGATATGTTTCTGCAGTTTTTACCATATTTTGAGTTTAATGCAAGATGAACTCAGGCTCACCCTACTCGTCATAATTATTTTCTCGACTCATAATCTGCTGAAGCTCTTCGCCAAAGGCGTTGGGCTCCATGAAAGGTTCATTTGCTGTCTCGGCGTTCCATATCTCTATGGTGTCGTCGATGCCTATAAACTTCACAGTCTGTTCTATGTTTGCCAACTTCATGTAACGCTTAGGAATAAGAAAGCGGCCGTTGCCGTCGAGGGCTACAGGCTCTACGTCAGAAACAAACTGACGGAAAAGTTGCCATTCGTCTTTATTCCAGCGGTTGAGGCGTTGGCGCAGAATGTCAATCTGCTCATTCCATACCGATTCAGGATACAGAACCAAGCAGGGCTGAAAAATGTCTTTGCGAAGAACAAGACGCTCCTCGCAAAAGGCTTGCAGCTCCTTGCGGAAAACGGCTGGAAGGAATACTCTTCCTTTGGCGTCAGCCTTGGCTTCTATGTTACCTAAAAATCGCATACGTACATATTATATGGAATTCATCGCAAAGTTACATAAAAATCCCCACACTCCACCACTTTTCACCACAAAATTTATCAATTGGCAATAAAAAAAGATTTGGCTTCTTTGCTTTTGTAAAGAAACATCATTAAGCATTTTCTTCTTGCTTTCTTTTGTGTTCGTCCTCTATAATGCGTCTATAATTCGTATATATCAGCCTCGTTTTTCCTCCGAGATTCCTTCGAGATGGTTTCGGGATGCCTCTTAGATGCCCTTAGTAAAGTGTTTTGTGATATTTTCTTTACGTATTTGGCTCCAGAATAAGGCTTCTGTTTTCTGTATGTTTTATTTATTCTTGTAATATTATTTCTCTGTATATAAAACTTTCTTTTTGTCTGTGGAGTATGGTGGGGAGGTGGAAAAATGATGGTAAAATTGCTGGAATAAGAAATTTTTGCTTGAAAAAATAGCATTTTAGAAAAACTTATCGTATTTTTGCATTCAGAAGTTATTATAAACATGAGCGAAACTATAGAGAAAACCATTGATATCGACAAGATTTTAGCGAGCAAAATGGGAAAAAAGGTAAAGTTTGTACCTAAATTCCTTGTGCGCTGGCTAAAGCATATCATCCATGAAGACGAAGTTAATCGCTTTCTTTGGGAGAGTAGGGATAAGTCAGGAACAGAATGGCTAACCGAGTGTGTGCGCTATCTTGACATGGATCTGCGTATTGAGGGACTTGAAAACCTTCCCGACAAGAACGATGGAAAACTCTATACCTTCGTCTCTAACCACCCTTTGGGCGGACAAGACGGAGTGGCACTCGGCTCAATCATAGGTAAGCATTATGACGGAAACTTCCGTTATCTTGTCAACGACCTTTTGCTTAACCTTCCTGGTCTTGCTCCTGTGAGCATCGGTATCAACAAGACAGGTAAGCAAAGTCGTGACTTTCCTCGAATGGTTGAAGCTGGATTCCAAAGCAATAACCATATGCTTATGTTCCCTGCAGGACTCAACTCTCGTAAGATCAATGGTGTCATTCATGATTTGCCTTGGAAGAAAACGTTCATCACCAAGAGCGTGGAGTATAAGAGAGATGTTGTTCCAATCTATTTCAGCGGACGCAATTCAGAACGATTCTATCGTATTGCCAACTGGCAAAAGAAACTCGGACTGAAAATAAATATTGCTATGCTTTTCCTGGTCGACGAGATGTATCGTAACGTACACAAATCGTTTACCGTAAAGATAGGAAAACCTATTCCTTGGCAGACATTTGATAAGTCAAAAACTCCGGTGGAATGGGCTAAATTTGTAGAAGATAAGGTTTACGAACTATAAAAGCGAAAATGGAAGAAGACATTATTGAACCAATAGATCGCGAATTGTTGAAAAGCGAACTTACTCCAGAGAGAAGACTTCGCATAACCAACAAAAGTCACAACGAAATTTATGTTGTGACTGCTCATCAGGCTCCTAACGTCATGAAAGAGATTGGTCGTTTGCGAGAGGAAGCTTTCCGTACAGCAGGTGGTGGTACAGGTAAGTCTATGGATATCGACGAGTTCGATACTATGGAAAACTGTTGTCGTCAGCTTATTGTCTGGAATCCTGAAACAGATGAGATTATTGGTGGCTATCGCTATCTTTTTGGCGAAGATTGGCAGATCGACGAAAAAGGACAGCCTATCTTGGCTACAAGTCACATGTTCCATTTCTCAGAAAAGTTCATGAAGGAATATGCACCTTATACCGTTGAATTGGGACGTTCGTTCGTGAGCCTTGAATATCAGAATGTGCGCAAGAACAGCAAAAGCATCTTTGCTCTCGACAACCTCTGGGATGGTCTTGGCGCCCTGACTGTTATCAACCCACGATGCAAATATTTCTTTGGAAAAATGACCATGTACCCTTCTTATATCCGTAGAGGACGCGACATGATTCTATATTTCCTAAAGAAACATTTCGATGATAAAGAAAACCTTATTCTTCCGATAAAACCGCTGAAATTGGAAACTCCAGAGGAAGAAATCGCTAAGATTCTTTGTGAGGACGATTTCAAGAAAGACTATCGTATTCTTAATCGTGAGATTCGTAGCCTCGGCTACAACATCCCTCCTCTTGTTAATGCCTATATGAACCTCAGCCCAACTATGAAGCTCTTTGGTACAGCTATCAACTATGGCTTTGGCGATGTCGAGGAAACAGGTATTCTAATTGCTGTTGATGAGATTTTTGAAGAAAAGAGAGTTCGTCACATCAATAGTTATGCCGAGCAACACCCAGAAGCTCTTAAGTTTACAAGTGGCGCCAACAAAGTTATCTATAAGGAAAAATAGCTCCTCCCCTTATGAAGGTTTCTGCCCCCCGGGGACGGGGGGAGCGAAGGGGGTGTAAAGACCATTGAAGGTCGGGTGGAGTTGGAGATAAGTTTTTGAGTTCGTAAGTTAATCAGTTAATCAGTTAATCAGTTTTTTTTTAGAACTTAAAAACTCATAAACTCACCAACTCATCACACTATTGGCAACGATATTCCATTTATCTTTTGATAAATGTCGAGGGCGTAAACATCGGTCATACCGCTGATATAATCTATAACAGCCATGATTCGTGTTTCAAGGTCTTCGCTTTGAATATCGTATTGACTGCTGAATCTGCGGATAAGTTGTTGAGAATGGTATTTCTCTGGATGAAGCGCAGCTTCTACAAGCGTATTCATCAAAGTATCCATGATCTTGTAACCGCTCAACTCAACATCAAGAACAAGCTTGCTTTGATAAATCTTCTTTAGCGAAACCTTTTCGCATTCTTTATACGCTTCTCTCTGTGGTTCTGATATATTTCTTATTAAACTACCAGAGAAGGTACCATTAAGAATTTCTTCCTCATGTTCTACGAATGTGTTTACGCATTCAGCCTCAAGTTTTCCAACTGCACAGGCACGCATATACACAATTTGCTCGTTTTCATCGGTAACTTCTTCCTCTTGAATACGTTTGCGAATATGCTCTTGTGTTTCTTTGTCGAAGAAGCCTAAAAGCAATTTTGCTGTTTCTTCAAATGAGAGAAGCTTCAACTTATGGCTGTCTTCAATATCCATAATTTCGTAACAAATATCGTCGGCAGCTTCAACAAGATAAACTAACGGATGGCGCACATATTTGAAGTTTCCGTTTTTCTCTTCCTTGCAAATAATGCCCAATTCATCGGCAATTTTCTTATAAATGGCTTTCTCTTCCTTAAAGAACCCAAACTTTCCATGACTGCCGGCAAAGCTACTTGAGAACGGATATTTTACCACACTTGCAAGAGTGGAATAGGTCATAACGAAACCGCCTTCTCTTCGTCCCTTGAATCTATGTGTAAGCAAACGGAAGGCGTTGGCGTTTCCTTCGAAATGAGTAACGTCATTCCAAAAATCTTCGCTTACCATCTTCTGTAAGCTTTTTCCTTTTCCTTCTGTAAAATATGTCTGAATAGCTTTCTCGCCACTATGTCCGAATGGCGGATTTCCCATATCGTGAGCCAGACAGGCAGCCTGCACAATAGTACCTATCTCTTCAAAGAGCGTGCCTTTGAGTTCTGGGTGAATCTCGCAAAGTCGTTTAGCCACATCGTCGCCTAATGACTTTCCAAGAGACGAAACCTCAAGAGAATGGGTAAGACGGTTATGCACGAATACCGAACCAGGTAGTGGAAACACCTGAGTTTTGTTCTGCAGTCTGCGGAAAGGAGCTGAGTAGATAAGTCTGTCTCCATCACGTTTGAACTCTGAGCGGTCGTCATGACGCTTAGCATGTGTGTGCTCTTGTCCTAAACGGATGTTAGAAATCAATTGTTGCCATTTCATATTTCTTGTTTTCTTTTACCGCAAAAGTAATTTAAATTTGGGTAATTTGTTTCTTTTTACAGTAAAAAATGAAGTTATCTGCTTAGAAATCATTATTTTTGCACATTATATATACGTTATGGCAAAGATTAAAGTTGTAAACACCGGACATCAGCAGTTACCTGCTTATGCAACAGAACAGAGTGCTGGCATGGATTTGCGTGCAAATCTTGAAGCGCCAGTAGTATTGAAACCCATGGAACGCAAGCTTATTCCTACAGGATTGCATATTGCTCTCCCTGCTGGCTACGAGGCTCAGGTACGCCCAAGAAGCGGTCTTGCCCTGAAGCATGGAATAACTGTCCTTAATACTCCAGGTACTATTGATGCCGACTATCGTGGTGAGATAGGCGTATTGCTTATTAACCTCTCTTCTGAGGAGTTTGTTATCAACGATGGCGAACGTGTTGCTCAGATGGTAATTGCTCGTTATGAACAAGGCGAGTTTGAGGTTGTTGACGAACTTGATGAAACAGAACGTGGTGCAGGTGGCTATGGCCATACTGGTGTGAAATAAATGAAACAGCATACTTCAAGACATATTGTTTTTGGTGCAGCTGTTTTCTTCTTGGCTATGCTGACATTCTTGTCGGCTGATGCTCGAAAGAAGAAAGTGGTTAAAACATCCGTGCCTACTGTTGGGCTTTCATATAATGATAGTCTAAGGTTCAATTATTTCTTTATTGAAGCTTCCCGCCAGCAGAATGCAGGACATTATGATGCTGCCTTCGATTTGTTGCGCCATTGTTTGGAAATCAATCCATCTTCTGCTTCTACTTATTTCCTTCTGTCTAATTATCAGGCTGAACTGAATAAGCATGATCTTGCTTTAGACTATCTGAAGAAAGCAGTAGAGCTTAATCCTGACAACACAACTTATCTTGAACGTTTAGGGCAGCAATATATTGGTCTTAAGAACTATTCTGCAGCGATAGATATTTATCAGCAGTTGTCTAAGGTTCAACGTGAACGAACCGATATCTTGAATATTCTCAATCAGCTTTATCAGCAGGAGGGCAGATATTCTGATATGCTCAAAACTCTCGATAGAATGGAGCAAATTGACGGTAACAGCGAAGGTTTGACTCTTTCAAGAATGAATGTCTATGAGATGATGGGTAATCAGAAAGCTGCATATAAATCATTGGAAAGACTTTGCGATGAACATCCAAGTGATGTGAATTATCGTGTGATGATGGGTAACTGGCTCATGCAGCACAATAAGCAGAATGAAGCTTTCCGTATATTCCAGAATGCTTTGAAAGAGGAACCTGATAATTCCTATGCTCAAACATCACTTTATGACTATTATAATGCTGTTGGTCATGATTCCTTATCAACGATGTTAAGGAAAATGGTTGTTAATCCAAAGACCGAGAGCAAGACTCGTATGTCTATGCTTCAGCAGATGATTCGTCAGAATGAGCAGCAGGGTGGCGACAGTACCGAAGTTATAGCTATGCTTCATGAAGTATTGAAAGCTAATCCAAAGGATGCAGCTACAGCCGAGCTCGAAGCAGTATATAAAAGCCTAAAGAAGTTCCCACAGGATTCTGTTAATGCTGCATTGGCACGTGTTCTTGATATTGCTCCTGATAATGCTGGTGTGCGAGTCCAGCTTTTGCAGAATGAATGGTCAAAGAAAGACTGGGATAAAATAGTTGAAATAAGTAAGCCTGGTATAGAGTATAATCCCGATGAAATGGCGTTTTATTACTTCTTGGGTTTGGCTTATTTTCAGCAAGACAAACAAGACCTTTCTTTAGATGCCTTCCGTCGTGGTGTTAGTCAGATAACCCGCGAGAGCAATAAGGATATTGTTTCTGATTTCTATGCCATAATGGGCGATATCCTTCATCAGAAAGGTATGAACAAAGAGGCTTTTGCGGCTTATGATAGCTGTTTGCAATGGAAAGCCAACAATATAGAATGTCTTAACAACTATGCTTATTACCTTAGCGAGGAGAAGAGAGATCTGAAACGTGCAGAGGAGATGAGCTACAGAACTATCAAGGCAGAGCCAAAGAGCACTACTTTCCTTGATACTTATGCATGGATTCTCTTCCTAGAAGAGCGATATGCCGAAGCAAAGATATATATCGATCAGGCAATAGCTAACGATACTGATTCTGTTGTTAGTGCTGTGATTCTTGAACATGCGGGTGATATTTATGCTGTTCTTGGTCAGACAAAAGAAGCTCTCGACTATTGGCAGCGTGCCATCAAGGCAGGAAGTGAAAGTGCGTTGTTGCAGAAAAAGATTAAGTTGAAAAAATATATTGAGTAGTATATATAACGAAAATAGATGCTTATGAATAAAAATATTAAGATTCTCTTTTTGTGTGTACCTTTGGTATTGGCATCATGTGCTTCAAAGAAGAATCTTGTGAAGGAAACATCTGCTGCTACAAAAACAGCGGTGGAATCGCAGAAAACAACAAGTTTAATCTCTCAGAAACTCGCATTTGTACAGAAGGTTTCTGATACTCGTGTGTATGCAGATAATATCGTTGCTGATATTTCTTTCAACCTCAAGACTGAAGGTCGTAATGTTACTGTTCCTGGTTCTCTGCACATGCGTAAGGATAAGGTTATTCGCCTGCAGCTCTTCATTCCTATTCTTGGAACAGAAGTAGGTCGTTTGGAATTCACTCCTAATGAAGTGCTTGTTGTTGATCGCATTCATAAGGAATATTTTCAAGCAGATTATACGAAACTTGATTTCCTCAAGGATAATGGCTTAAACTTCTATAGTCTTCAGGCTCTTTTCTGGAATCAACTTTTCTTGCCAGGAAAGCAGAGAGTATCAGAAAGTGATCTTTCAAAATATAGCGTTAACCTCGATGGAACGGGCAATAATGTACCTGTTTCTTTGAATAACGGAAACATGAAGTTCACTTGGGATGCTGATAGAAACACAGGTCTTATCAATAAAGCTGTTGTTAATTATTCAAGTACTGCTCATGGCAAGTCAAGCTTAGTGTGGAACTATGGCGACTTTAAGAATGTTGGCGTAAAACTGTTCCCTGCAACTCAGTCGTTTACTTTCACTACAACGGCTACAGCTAAGAAACAATCTGCAACAGTTAATCTCGAACTTGATGATATCACCACCAAGAGTAATTGGGATGAAAAGACTGTTGTGTCTGGCAAATATAAGAAAGTAGAGACAAACGATGTTCTCGGTAAACTCATGAAGATGTAAATGAAGCGCTTATTAATCATTTTATTCATTTCAGTATTCACACTTTCTTCTGTGGCTCAGAAAAAGAATTCTCAACCACAGAAGAAAACATCTGTTGCCCAAAAGAAAACAAGTTCTTCACAGAAGGGCAATAAAAAGCAGACTAATAAAAATAAACAAACTTCAAGAAAAAAGGATGTACAGTTCACGAATGCTTCTATCAAGGGCTTGCAGAACCAACGTTCACAGCTTAAAAAGAAGATTCAGGAACAAGAGCGTGCTTTGCGTAAGAATAAGGCTGATGTAAAGCAGCGTCTTGATCATCTTATTGCTATTAATGCTCAGATTGATGAGCGACAGAAGGCTATTGATGGTATTCAGCAGGATATTCACCAGATAAATGGAAATATAGATATTCTGAAGGCACAGTTGGCTACCCTTGAACAACAGTTGGCTGACCGCAAGAACAAATATATAAAGTCGATGCGCTATATGGCTCATCATCGAACTGTTCAAGACAAACTGATGTTTATCTTCTCGGCAAAGAACTTTGCTCAGATGTATCGTCGTCTGCGTTTTGTTCGCCAATATGCCGATTATCAGAAGGCGCAAGGTGAGATGGTGAAAGCTAAGCAAGCACAGGTTACCAATAAGCATCAGCAACTTCAGAATGTAAAGGGACAGAAGAATAATCTGTTGTATAAAGGTCAACAGGAAAAGAATGCTCTTCAAGGTCAGCAGGAGGAACAGAAGAAAGCCGTTGCCTCTCTGCAGCGTGATCAGAAGACAATAGAAAAGGTTCTGCAAGATCAACGTGCTCAGGACGCAGCTCTTAATGCAAAGATTGATAAGATTATTGCTGAGGAGGTGGCTAAGGCTCGTGCTCGTGCTGCAGCTGAAGCAAAGCGCAAGGCAGCTGAGGCAAAGGCTGCTGCTGAACGTAAGGCTGCTGAGTTGGCACGTAAGAAGGCTGAGGCAGAAGCATTAGCTCGCGAAAACGAACGCAAGAGAGCTGAAGCTAAGGCTCGTGAGGAACGTTTGAAGGCAGAGGCTGCAAAGGCATCTGCTGAGAAGAAGGCTGCTGCCGAGCAGGCTGCTCGTGAGGCTCAGGCTGCTCGCGAAGCGATAGAGCGTAAGGCGAAGATGGAAGAGGCTCGCCAGAAGAAAGAGATTGCAGAGGTAAAGAAGGAGGTTGAGTCTGTTGAGAAGTTCAATTCTGCCGATCGTATGCTTAGTGGTGGCTTCGAAAACAATAAGGGGCGTCTGCCTATGCCTATCACCGGCAACTACAAGATTGTTAGTCACTTCGGACAATATAATGTGGAAGGTTTGAAAGGTGTGCGTCTTGATAATAAAGGTATCAATATTCAAGGTACTTCAGGTTGTCGTGCTCGTGCAGTCTATGATGGTGAGGTGAGTGCTGTGTTCGGATATAATGGTAATATGGTTGTAATGGTTCGTCATGGTGCTTACATATCGGTATATTGTAATCTTAGTTCTGTAACCGTAAGTCGTGGACAAAAGGTTGCTACCCGTCAGATCTTAGGAGGCGTGGGTTCGGGAAACATCCTCCAGTTCCAGCTGCGCAAGGAAACAGCCAAGCTCAATCCTGAGGCTTGGCTGGGAAGATAAATGAATTATGTTAAGTGCTGAATAGTTTTTCTATTCAGCACTTAACAATTCTATATATTGCTTTATGGCATTTCTTATTTCGCTGATTTTGATGAATTCATCGGCAGAATGAGAGCGAGAACTCTCGCCTGGTCCAAGCTTGAAAGATGGGAAATCCATTAAAGCCTGGTCGCTAAGGGTAGGACTGCCAAAAGGTTTCATTCCCATGCTCGCACATTTCTTCACAAGAGGGTGCTCAGGATCGATATGTGAAGAGTGAAGACGGAAGGAATGGGCTTTTATCTCGCTCTTACAATGTTTGCTAATATACTCGTAAACATATTCGTTTCTGTAGAATTCATTGGTTCTAACGTCGATAAGTGCAGTTAGCTTATCAGGTATAACATTATGTTGCGTTCCGGCATTAACAACGGTAATAGTCATTTTTGTTTCGCCAAGGAACGGACTAACTTTCTTGAATTTATGATTACGAATCCATACAAGGTCGTCGAGGGCTTCGTAAATAGCGTTTACACCTTCGTTGCGGGCAGCATGTCCACTCTTGCCGTGAGCAATAAGGTCGAGAACCATCAATCCCTTTTCGGCAATAGCTGGTTGCATACCGGTAGGTTCTCCAACAATGGCAACATCAATTTTTGGAAGTTCGGGTAACGCAATACATATACCGTTCTTACCAGATACCTCTTCTTCGCATGATGCAAGATATATCAGGTTGTATTCTCTTGGTACTTTATTTACGATGAAATGGCGGAAAACTTGCAGTAACGCCACCAAGCCGCCACCACAGTCATTACTTCCTAAACCATAAAAAATATCGCCTTCCACGGTAGGAGAGAATGGGTCGCGAGTCCAGCTCTCTACAGGTTTTACGGTATCGATATGTGCGTTGAGCAATAACGTAGGTTTTTTCTCGTCGAAATCAGGATCTATGCTCCACACGTTGTTGCCTTTGCGACTACATTTTAGTCCATAATCCTTTATTGCAGCCTCCATAATGTTGGCAGCCTCGTTTTCATCACGGCTGATAGATGGTGTCGCAATGAGTTTTTTTAGCAATAATAGCGCTTCCTTAGTGTATTCGTTTTGTTTCATATCGGGACAAAGATAGCCAAAAATTTTGTAATATTGACAAATAATACTATCTTTGCATAAATTAAATATGTTGCGTATGCAAACAAAATGTCATCTTTCAGTCCTCATTCATGAGCAGGCTAAGAAGTATGGAAATAAGGAAGCTTTGATGTTCCGCAGTTTCGGCAGTCTTAAATGGAAGACTGTTTCATGGAATCAATTTTCCCTGCGCGTAAAGCAAGTTAGTAATGCGTTGCTTAACTTGGGCATCAAACCTCAAGAGAGTATTGCAGTATTTTCACAGAATTGTATTCAGTATCTTTATACTGATTTTGGTGCTTATGGTATCAAGGTAACATCAATACCTTTCTATGCTACCAGTAGCGAGCAGCAGATTCAGTATATGGTTAACGATGCACAGGTGAAGTTTATTTTCGTAGGCGAGCAGGAACAGTATGACAAGGCTCATCGTATCTTTGCTCTTTGCCCTTCACTCGAACGTATCGTTATCTTTGATCCAAGTGTTCGCATTTCAAGTCACGATCCTAATGCTTTGTATTTCGAAGATTTCCTCAAGATGGGCGAAGGTCTTCCTCGTCAGAGCGAAGTTGATGAACTCATCAAGCAGGCTAAGATGGAGGATACATGTAATATCCTCTATACCAGTGGTACCACAGGCGACAGCAAGGGCGTTGTTCTTACCTATGGTATGTTCTATGCTGCTTTGGAGGCTAATGGCGAGTGTGTGCCTTTGACCGATAAGGATCGTGTTATTGATTTCTTGCCTTTCACACATATCTTTGAACGTGGTGTTGCTTACCTTGCTCTCTCGCAGGGTTCTATGCTTATCATCAATACCTATCCTAAGGAAATCCAAGACAGTATGCGTCAGACTCATCCAACAAGTATGAGTTCTGTTCCTCGTTTCTGGGAGAAGGTATATATTGCTGTTAAGAGCAAGATTGATACCGCTGGTCCTGTTCAGCGAAAGATATTTAAGCATGCTTTGTCTGTTGCTCGTAAGCGCAACATAGAGTATGTGATGCGTCGCCGTCGTGTTCCATTGACTTTGGAATTAGAATATCAGCTTATCAATAAGACGATCCTTTCTATCGTGCGTGGACAGTTAGGATTAGAGCATCCTAAGGTGTTCCCTGTTGCTGGAGCTTATGTTTCACCTGAGGTAGAGGAGTTCATCCGTTCTATTGGTATTCCAATCATGGTGGGCTATGGTCTTACAGAGAGTCTTGCTACTGTTTCTTGCGACCATTTCGACAAACCTATCACTTTAGGTTCTGTTGGTCGTCCAATAAGCAGTATTCAGATAAAGATTGGTGAGAATGACGAGATTCTTCTTAAAGGTCCTACTATCACTCCAGGATATTATCATCGCGATAATGTCAACGCTGAGGCTTTTGATGAAGATGGCTTCTTCCACACTGGTGATGCTGGTTATCTCAAGGATGGCGAGCTCTATCTTACTGAGCGCATCAAGGATCTGTTCAAGACATCAAACGGTAAGTATGTTGCACCACAACAGGTTGAGGCATTGCTTCTCGTTGACAAGTATATCGATCAGGTAGCTGTTATTGCCGATCAGCGTAAGTTTGTTTCAGCGCTTGTTGTTCCAGAGTTCCGTATGGTAGAGGAGTGGGCTCGTGAAAATAATATCAAGTTCAGCAGTCGAGAGGATCTTTGTGAAAACGATAAGGTTAAGAAAATGCTGATGGAACGCATCAACACCTTACAGCAAGGATTGGCTCATTACGAGCAGATTAAGCGTTTCACTTTGCTTCCACATCATTTCTCTATGGAGTCAGGCGAGTTGACAAATACTCTGAAGTTGAAACGCCCTGTTGTATATAGAAATTACAAGGACATCATCGAAAAGATGTATGAAGAATAAAATATAGTTTAAGATGATAACAGCAGATCAGTTGAAGGATGTTGTTTCGCGCGTTGAGGCGTTGAACAAATATCTGAATATCGACCAGAAGAAAATAGAATTTGAAGAGGAGCAACTTCGCACTCAGGCTCCCGATTTCTGGGATGATCCTAAGCGTGCCGAGGTACAGATGAAGAAGGTCAAGGGCATTGAGAAATGGCTTAATGGCTATAAGGAATGTAGTCAGTTAGCTGAGGAATTGCAGCTGGCTTTCGACTTCTATAAGGACGAGATGGTTACCGAGGAAGAGGTTGATGCTCTTTACGAAAAGGCCATCAAGAAAATAGAAAACCTTGAGCTTAAGAATATGTTGCGCCAAGAGGAAGACTCTATGGATGCCGTATTGAAGATTAACTCTGGTGCTGGTGGTACTGAAAGCCAAGACTGGGCAAATATGCTTATGCGTATGTATCAGCGTTGGTGCGAGGCTAATGGCTATACAGTTAAGATTACTGATATTCAGGAGGGCGACGAGGCTGGTATCAAGAGTGTCACCATGACCATTGAGGGTGGTGAATATGCTTTTGGATACCTTAAGAGCGAAAACGGTGTTCATCGTTTGGTTCGCGTTTCGCCTTATAATGCACAGGGAAAGCGAATGACCAGTTTCGCTTCTGTGTTTGTTACTCCTCTTGTTGATGATACTATTGAAGTATATGTCGATCCAGCAAAGGTTAGCTGGGATACCTTCCGTAGCTCTGGTGCTGGTGGACAGAATGTGAATAAGGTTGAGTCGGGTGTTCGTTTGCGCTATCAATATGAAGACCCAGATACTGGCGAGCACGAGGAAATCCTTATCGAGAATACCGAAACCCGTGACCAGCCAAAGAACCGTGCCAAGGCCATGCTGTTGCTTAAGAGTCAACTTTATGACCGTGCTTTGAAGAAGCGTCAGGCTGAGCAGGCAAAGATTGAGGCTGGAAAGAAGAAGATCGAGTGGGGAAGTCAGATACGTAGTTATGTCTTTGACGACCGTCGTGTGAAAGATCATCGCACAGGCTATCAAACAAGTGATGTTGATGGCGTTATGGATGGTAAGATCGACGGCTTCATAAAGTCATATCTTATGGAGTTCCCTGAAACGAGCGAAGAATAAATCTTAAAACAATAATAATCTAAAGAGAAAACTATGAGTAGTAACAAAGATTTGCGTCGTGCTAAGCGTGCTGCTTACGAGGCTAAACAAGAGAAGAAAGGAAAGGAAATAGTAGGTTGGATTTTTGGTGCACTTGTAGTGCTTGCCATTATCTATCTCATCGTTATAGTTTCTTTTGCATAATGAGTGGATTAGAAATAGAACGTAAGTTCCTTGTACGAAAAGGCGACGCTTATAAACGCGCCGCCTTTTCTAATAGTCACATCCAACAAGGATATATTCCTGCTGATGGGGCTACTGTTCGTGTGCGCACTCGTGATGATAAGGCTTTCCTCACCATTAAGGGAAAGAGCGTTAATGGTGGTATGACTCGTTATGAGTTTGAAAAAGAGATAACCCTTGACGAGGCTCGCAGTCTTTTGCAGTTGTGCAAAGGGGGCGTAATTGATAAACAACGATGGCTTGTTAAGAGTGGCAATCATACCTTCGAGGTTGACGAATTCTTTGGCGATAATGCCGGTTTGGTAATGGCTGAAGTGGAACTTGGTAGTGAGGATGAGTCATACGAGAAACCTAATTTTATCGGACTTGAAGTAACTGGCGACCGCCGCTTCTATAACTCTCATCTTTTAACCAACCCATTCTCAAACTGGAAAGACACCATACCTGAAGAATATCGCTAAAGCAAGTTAGTAGTTAGTAGTTAGGAGTTAGTAGTTATCCTCCTAATATGATGTTTTTATGAACGTATAATTTTCGTGTAATTGACCGTCAATTTATCCATATAATGAAAAGAAAAATTGATGATAATTCGTGATAATTATTCGAACTGAGTTCTCATCAACTCGTGGCGGTATTTACACGTTAAGCGTAGCGCTTTCAACTCTATTCAACCTTCAATGGTTTCCAACT
Source organism: uncultured Prevotella sp. (assembly GCA_905236755.1). Classification (GTDB taxonomy): domain Bacteria; phylum Bacteroidota; class Bacteroidia; order Bacteroidales; family Bacteroidaceae; genus Prevotella. The sequence goes on along the minus strand of CAJOCR010000009.1, from coordinate 1,616 downwards.
CCTCCCAGCCAATGGTCTTTACCCCCCCCCCTCGCTCCCCCCGTCCCAGGGGGACAGAAACCTTCATAAGGGGAGGAGGTGTTAATAAGGGAGGAGGTATTAATAAGGGGAAGTAAAATAACAAAATAGAACCTTTGCTGTATATTTACTTTTAATTTATATGCAAAAGTGGATAATTTTTTATACTTTTGCATCGTTTTGAGAGATTTAAGTAATATATGACAGAGACGAGAGCTCATTTCGGTAGCAAAATTGGCGTTATCCTTGCCACTGCAGGTTCGGCTGTTGGCTTAGGAAACATCTGGCGTTTTCCCTATATGGCAGGTGAAAACGGAGGTGCAGCATTTATCATTCTTTATATAGCTTGTATTCTTGTGTTGGGCATCCCATGTATGGTGTCCGAGTTTATCATTGGTCGTCATGGAGCATCCAATACAGCCCGTGCCTATACCCGTTTGGCAAATGGTAGCGCATGGAAATGGGTGGGGTATCTTGAGGTACTCACAGGCTTTCTTATAACAGGCTATTATGCTGTTGTGTCGGGATGGTGTCTTAACTACCTTTATGCCTCTATAGCAGGCGAGCTAAAGGGCGACCCTACATATGTAATGCATTATTTCGAAGAGTTCTCTCACAATCCCATTCGTCCTGTTTTCTGGACGGTTGTTATCTTCCTTGTAACTCATTTCGTTATTATTCATGGTGTTAGAAATGGTATCGAGAAGGCTTCGAAAGCAATGATGCCTACCTTGTTCATCCTTCTGCTTGTCATCGTTGTTGCTTCGTGTATGCTTCCTGGTGCGGGCAAGGGAATCGACTTTCTACTTAATCCTGATTTCTCAAAGGTTGACAGTAATGTGTTCTTAGGTGCTTTGGGACAGTCGTTCTATTCTCTTAGCATTGCTATGGGCTGTTTATGTACCTATGCCAGCTATTTCAGTCGTACTACTAATATCACCTCTTCGGCTGTTCAAATAGGTTTGATAGATACGTTTGTTGCCGTTCTTGCAGGTTTGATGATATTCCCTGCAGCTTTCTCTGTAGGTGTGAGCCCAGACTCAGGTCCTTCGCTCATCTTCATCACCCTCCCTAATGTGTTCAATCAGGCTTTTGCAGGTATGCCTATCGTTGGTTGGATAATCTCTTTGTTATTCTATGCCTTGCTGTCGTTGGCTGCTTTGACATCTTTGATTTCACTTCACGAAGTAAATACTGCCTTTTTCTATGAGGAACTGCATATCAGCCGTAAGGCAGGTGCCGTTATAGTAACTGTTGTTTGTTGCCTTATAGGTGCCATCTGTTCTGTTTCAATAGGTAAAAGCGATGGTTTGTCGCTCTTTGGTATGAACCTTTTCGACCTTTTCGATTTTGTAACAGGTCAGATAATGCTTCCTGTGGCGGGTATGCTCATGTGTTTGTTTGTTGGTTGGTATGTTCCTAAGCAAGTGTTGCGTGATGAGCTAACCAACTGGGGCACCCTTAAAGGTCGTTTCTTCAATGTTTATCTTTATGCTGTTCGTATCATCTGTCCTTTGTGCATTTTAGCTATTCTGTTACACCAGTTCGGAGTGATATAAACAAAACCATATACTTACCATATAGAAACCATATAGTAA
>CAJOCR010000008.1 GCA_905236755.1 uncultured Prevotella sp. | reverse complement strand
GGAGATGGAATTACTTGATTTCTTGTTAAATGCTTGCATTTATAAAAGAAAGCAAGTAAGAACATCATAAGGCTCATTAGAGCCTTGCTTTCTATTTTCCTTAAATAAATATTCACTTGAGATAGTTCAGTAATTAATATTTTTCTTGGTTCTTCCTAACACAGGGATTTACGGGTGATCCGAAAATAATCCAGAAACAACGAAAGGGACGAAAATAATAATTATCTCCATAACTCGTTACCTTTGCTAAATCACAATTACTTCCCTCGTTCATTCGGATGCACCAGCTACGCTGACAGCATCCACTCGGTCAGTGATTATTCGTTACCTTTGCTAAATCACAATTACCTCCCTCGTTCATTCGGATGCACCAGCTACGCTGACAGCATCCACTCGGTCAGTGATTATTCGTTACCTTTGGTAACTCATAATTTCACATTCCACATTCCACATTCCACATTTTTTTATATCTTTGCAACGAAATAGCTATTTATAACGTTATAATGAAAATACTGATAACTGGTGCAAGTGGTTTCATCGGCAGTTTTATTGTTGAGGAAGCACTCCGCAGAGGGATGGATACATGGGCTGCAGTACGCAAGACCAGTTCACGTCGCTACTTAAAGGATGAACGCATCAACTTCATTGAACTTGACTTCTCGTCGAAAGAGAAACTCAAGGAACAACTGCAAGGTCATGAATTTGACTATGTGGTTCATGCCGCTGGCGCTACTAAATGCTTGCACAAAGAGGATTTCTTCCGTATTAACACTGAAGGAACGAAGAATTTTGTGACTGCCATTCGTGAGTTGCAGATGCCTTTGAAGCGTTTCGTTTATGTTAGTTCGCTGAGTATCTTTGGTGCTATTCGTGAAGAGCAGCCATATACAGAGATTCTTGAAACCGACACTCCTAAGCCAAACACAGCTTATGGCGAAAGTAAGTTGGCTGCCGAGAGATTTCTTGATGAACTGAATGCTGGCTTGAACGATGACGAGAAACTGCCTTTTGTGGTTCTTCGTCCTACAGGTGTGTATGGCCCTCGTGAGAAAGACTATATGATGATGGTGGAGAGTATTGCCGGGCACAGCGATTTTGCCGTGGGCTTCAAGCAGCAAGACATCACGTTTGTGTATGTTACCGATGTTGTGCAGGCTGTGTTCCTTGCCATTGAGAAGGGAAAGACTGGAAGGAAGTATTTCCTTAGCGATGGCGAGGTGTATCAAAGCTGCACATTCAGCAATCTCATACACGAAGAGCTTGGCAAGCCTTGGTGGATACGCATTACTGCCCCTATATGGGTGCTGAGAATAGTTACTTTCTTTGGCGACAAATTAGGTCATCTTACAGGCAATGTGACAGCTCTTAACAACGACAAATATAATATTCTGAAACAACGCAACTGGCGATGTGATATTGAGCCAGCCCGTAAGGAACTGGGCTACAACCCACAGGTTCAACTGAAGGAAGGCGTAAAGAAAACCGTAGCATGGTACAAAGAAAACAAAAAGGATTAAAGAAATTCATAGAGATTGAGAAGAAGCCAAAGAAGGGTCTTATGGGCGTTGAGTGGATAGTATTAGCTTATATGCTGCTCACTCTTCTCATTGTTCTTTTCACTTATACAAAGATAGAAAATCCTCAGGCTATGATCTGGGGGCGTGTTCATATTGGTGCAATAACTATTGCAATGTGGGGAATATACCGTTTGATTCCCTGTAGGCTGACTAAGTTTGCGAGAGTGGCCGTGCAAGCAGCTTTCCTTCCGTGGTGGTATCCTGATACGTATGAGATAAACCGCATTTTCCCTAATCTCGACCATATATTTGCACAATTAGAACAGAGTGTGTTTGGTTTTCAGCCTGCATTGGTGTTTGCACATAACTCCCCCTCGCCAATTATCAGTGAGCTGATGGATATGGGCTATGCTCTTTATTTCCCTATCATAGCAATGACGCTGCTGTATTATTTCTTCTATCGTTATGAAGAGTTTACACGTGTGGCGTATGTTGTTGTTGGTTCGTTCTTTATTTACTACATCATATACGACCTGTTGCCTGTGACTGGTCCGATGTTCTATTACAAGGCGGTGGGTGTTGACCAGATAGCAAAGGGTGTGTTTCCTAATGTAGGCGATTATTTCCTTACACACCGTGATATGCTCACCTCGCCAGGTTATCAGGACGGCTTTTTCTATCATCTTGTAGAGGCTGCCCATAATGCCGGCGAACGCCCTACAGCAGCCTTCCCAAGCTCGCATGTGGGCATCTCAACAATATGTATGCTTGCCATCTGGCATACACGCAATTGGAAGCTTTTTGCCTTTACTGGAATAATATATGTTTTCCTGTGTATGGCAACTGTTTATATTCAGGCACATTACGTTATTGACGCTATAGCTGGATTCATCTCTGGCATCGTGTTATATGCCATAATGATGGTAACAAGTCGTAAATTTGCGTAATTGATTTATTTTCAGTACCTTTGCATGCTCTAATCAAATTAAGGATGAATAAGAAATTATATATTGAAACTTATGGCTGCCAGATGAATGTAGCCGATAGCGAGGTTGTTGCTTCTGTTATGAAGATGGCCGGCTATGATGTATGTGAAAATGAGGACGAAGCAGACGCTATCTTCCTCAACACATGTAGTATTCGTGAGAATGCCGAAAACAAGATTTACAACCGTCTTGACACCTTGTGGGCAGAGCAGAAGAAAGGCCGCAACCTTATTCTGGGTGTCCTTGGCTGTATGGCTGAGCGTGTAAAGGATGATTTGATTGAGAACCATCACGCTAACCTGGTGTGTGGTCCAGACTCATATATGAACCTGCCTGAGCTTATTGCTTCTGCAGAGCTTGGACAGCCTGCTGTTGATGTTGAGCTGTCAACAACAGAGACATACCGCAACATTATTCCACAGCGTATTGGTGGTAATCATGTGAGTGGTTTCGTAAGCATTATGCGTGGCTGCAACAATTTCTGCCACTATTGCATTGTGCCTTATACTCGTGGTCGTGAGCGCAGTCGTGATATAGAGAGTATCCTTGCTGAGGTGAAAGACCTTCACGACAAGGGTTTCAAGGAGGTAACTCTTCTTGGACAGAACGTTAACTCATACGGACTTCTGCCTAATGGCAAGCGTCCTGAGAATGGCATCATCGTCTCTGAGGAAGATGGCAAGGAACTGCACGTGTGTTCGTTTGCAGAGCTTCTTCGTAAGGTAGCTCAGAGTGTTCCAGACATGCGTGTACGCTTCACTACCTCTAACCCAGAGGATATGACTGAGGACATTCTTCATGCTATTGCTGAGGAGCCCAACCTCTGCAACCACATTCATTTCCCTGCACAGAGCGGAAGCAACAGCACATTGAAGCTGATGAACAGAAAATACACTCGCGAAGACTATCTGCAGAAGGTAGAGGCTATAAAGCGCATTATTCCTGGCTGCGGTCTTACTACCGACATTTTTGTGGGTTATCATAATGAGAGCGAGGAAGATTTCCAGCAGACTCTCTCACTCGTTAAGGAGTGTGCCTTTGACTCAGCATTCATGTTCAAGTATTCAGAGCGCCCTGGTACATACGCTGCCAAGCATTTGCCTGACAACGTTTCTGAGGAGGAGAAGATTCGCCGTTTGAACGAGCTTATACATCTTCAGACAGAGATTTCTGCAGAACAGAACAAGAAAGATGAGGGTAAGGAATTTACTATCCTTCTCGAACGCTTCTCGAAGAGAAGTCGAGAACAGCTTATGGGTCGCACAGAGCAGAACAAAGCTGTTGTCATCAACAAAGGCAACCACCATATTGGTGACTTTGTAAAGGTGAGAATAACAGGCTCGTCATCAGCAACCCTCATTGGTGAAGAGATAACAGAATAAAAACAGTAAACAGCCACAGAAGAAAAAAGTTTATGAAGGAATTTCTGCAAGTATTACGTCGATTCGTGCCACCTTACAAAAAGTATCTGGTACTATCCATCATCTTCAATATCCTCTCGGCGATACTGAATATCTTTTCATTCCTGGCACTGGTACCTATCCTGCAGATATTGTTTCAGGTAGATGGCGGTATTCGTGCTACCGAGCTGATGGACTGGCAGCTTAATGGCTTTCAGGATATCCTGATGAACAACATGGCATACTATGTGCAGAACCTTGTGATAGAGACAAGTGCCACAACAACCCTGCTCATCATAGGTATGTTCCTGGCATTCATGACCTTCCTAAAGACTGCGGCATATTTCCTTTCATCAGCAGCTATCATACCTATCCGTACAGGTGTTGTTCGCGACATCCGTAATGAGATATATCAGAAGATAACATCGTTACACTTGGGTTTCTTCAGCGACGAACGCAAGGGCGATATCATTGCACGTATGAGTGGTGATGTGCAGGAAGTAGAGAACAGTATCATGTCGAGTCTCGACATGCTTTTCAAGAACCCTATCCTCATCATTGTTTATTTCGGCACTCTTATAGCCATCAGCTGGCAGCTCACCCTGTTCACCATAATCTTTGTACCTATCTTTGGTTGGTTCATGGGGTTTGTGGGAAGAAAGCTGAAATCTCAGAGTACCTATGCACAGTCGCTATGGAGCGACACCATGAGTCAGGTGGAGGAAACTCTTGGCGGACTTCGTATCATCAAGGCTTTCTGTGCAGAAGGCAAGATGAACGAGCGTTTCAACAAGATAAACAGCTCGTACCGTGACAACATCATGCGTGTGAACATTCGTCAGCAGATGGCTCACCCTATGAGCGAGTTCTTAGGAACGGTGATGATTATCGTTGTGCTCTGGGTGGGTGGTATTCTGGTACTCAACTATGGTGCTCTCGACGGCCCTATCTTCATATACTATCTGGTAATGCTTTACAGTATCATTGCCCCATTGAAAGAGTTCTCAAAGGCAGGATACAACATTCCAAAGGGTCTTGCCTCTATGGAACGAATTGACAAGATTCTGAAGGCAGAGCTTGAGATTGTAGAGAAGCCAAATGCAAAACATATAAGCAGTTTCGAACACGAGATAGAATTCCGTCATGTAAGCTTTGCTTATACCGACCGCAACACCAAGGAACTGAAATATGTTCTGAAGGATATTAACCTTATCATTCCAAAGGGAAAAATGGTTGCATTGGTAGGTCAGAGTGGTTCAGGAAAATCAACTCTTGTTGATATGATTCCTCGTTACTATGATGTGCAGGAAGGCGAAGTGCTTATTGACGGCATCAATGTTAAGGATCTTGGCGTACACGATTTGCGAAGCCTCATCGGTAACGTTAATCAGGAGGCTATACTCTTTAACGATAGTTTTAAGAACAACATTCGTTTTGGTAATGATGAAGCTACCGATGAAGAGATTGCCAATGCAGCAAAGATAGCTAATGCTTATGAGTTTATCATGGAGTCAGAAAATGGCTTCGATACAAATATTGGCGATCGTGGAGGTCGTCTGTCGGGTGGTCAGCGTCAGCGTGTAAGTATTGCACGTGCCATCTTAAAGAACCCTCCTATCCTTATCCTTGACGAGGCTACATCAGCTCTTGATACCGAGAGCGAACGACTTGTTCAGGAGGCTCTTACTCACCTGATGAAGACTCGTACCACCGTGGCTGTTGCTCACCGCCTTTCAACAATCAAGAATGCCGACGAGATATGCGTTCTGCACGAAGGCGTTATCGTGGAGCGAGGCAGTCATGATGAGCTGATAGCCAAAGACGGATACTACAAAAAACTGCATGATATGCAGCAAGTATAGTTTTGAATTACGAATTTTGAATTTGGAATTACAAATTAGTCGCACTTCGTGCGATGTTTAATTATCCAATTACGAATTACAAGTTGACAATTAATAATTGATAATTCATCATTGCGCTCTGCGCAACCTATTCGTAATTCATAATTCGAAACTCATAATTACTAAAGATTCGTATGTTAAAGAAGTTATTTCATTCACCCTTTGCCCCTCTTGTTGCGACGATATGTAATGTGCTTATCGCCTATGCTGTATATTTTCTGGCACAAGGATGCTATTTTCTTGAGAACTACAGCTATTTCCGTGATACCACATTTTCGTTCGACTTGCTAAGTGGCAGCTTGTTGTTTGACACTTCTGCTATCTTTGTCACCAACATACTTTATGTGGTTCTGATGTTGTTTCCTCTTCATTGGAAAGAACAGAAATGGTATCAGATGCTTTGCAAATGGGTGTTTGTTATTGTGAACTCAGTTGCATTAGTAATAAACCTCTGCGACTCGGTGTATTTCAAATACACTATGCGAAGAACTACAACCACCGTGTTCAGCGAGTTCTCTGGCGAGAGTAATCTGGGTGGCATATTCTTCAAAGAGTTCCTGAGCCATTGGTACTTTGTGCTTGCTGCCATCATCATTGTATGGGGAATGTGGAAACTCTATCGTGTTCCACAACTAAAGGCAGAAACACAGACATGGTGGAAATACGACCTTAGCAACCTTGCAAGTCTGGCTTTCGTGGCTCCATTCATAGTTGCAGGTATTCGTGGCGGTTTCACTACTGCTGTACGCCCTATTACCGTCAGCAATGCCAACCAATACGTTACTCGTCCTATTGATGCCGCCTTGGTGCTAAACACACCTTTCTCACTCTATCGAAGCATTGGTAAGAATGTGTTCTTCGTACCATCATACTATGCCAACGACAAAGAGATGGCAAGCATCTATTCGCCTGTTCACATGCCTGCAACAGATATGCAACCATTCAAGAAAAAGAATGTTGTTGTGCTGATTGTTGAGAGCTTCGGACGTGAATATATCGGTGCCTTAAATAAAGACCTCGACAACGGAACATATAAGGGCTACACACCTTTTGTGGATAGTCTTATTGCTCAGAGCACCACTTTCAAATATAGTTTCTGCAACGGACGAAAGAGTATTGACGGAATGCCAAGTATTCTGTCGAGTATTCCAATGTTTGTTGAACCATTCTTCCTAACTCCTGCATCCATGAACCATGTAACTGGTCTGGCAGGAATATTAGGTAATGAAGGCTATGAAACTGCATTCTTCCATGGTGCACAACGAGGAAGCATGGGCTTTATGGCTTTCGCCAAGAGCACAGGATTCAAAGAGTACTATGGCCGTGAGGACTTTGATAAAGACAAGCGCTTTGATGGCGATAAGGACTTTGATGGTACATGGGCAATATGGGATGAGCCTTTCCTGCAGTATTATGCTACTAAGATGGGCGAGATGAAAGAACCATTTATGACAGCTGTTTTCACAGCCTCATCACACCATCCTTATGTTGTTCCAGAAAAATATAAGAAGGTGTATCCCGAAGAGGGAATAATCATTCATAAGTGCATTCGCTACACCGATATGGCTATTCGCAAGTTCTTTGAGAATGCCAAGAAACAACCATGGTATAACAACACTATCTTTGTGTTGACAAGCGATCATACTAACCTGAGTGATCATGAGCAGTATCAAACAGATATAGGTGGTTTCTGTTCGCCTATCATCATCTTTGAACCAGGAAGCGACCGCAAGCCTGAGATTCAGGATAAAGTTGCTCAACAGATAGATATTCTGCCCACTGTTCTTGGTATGCTCAACTATCCTAAACCTTATTTCGGCTTTGGTATTGACGTGCTAAACACACCAAAGGAACAGACATGGGCTGTGAACTATCTTAATGGCATTTATCAGTATGTGAAACATGGATATGTGATGCAGTTCGATGGCAACAAAACAAAAGCCATCTATGCCCTCAGCGACAAGCTCATGAAGCATAATCTGCTTGGAAAGGTTAAGGAACAGGCACAGATGGAGAAAGAGGTGAAAGCTATCATACAGCAATATATGTTCCGTATGGTCAACGATAAGCTAACTGCAAAATAAAAGGATTCTGGTATGAAGAAAATACTCAATTACTTCGTTTATATCATAGTCTATGGCACATGGTACCTCGCATCGTTGTTACCATTATGTGTGCTTTATCTCTTTTCAGACTTCCTATACTTGCTTATTGCCCATGTGGTGAAATATCGTCACAAGGTGATTTGGAAGAACCTGAAGAACTCGTTCCCTGAAAAGAGCGATGCTGAACTGAAAGAGATAGAACACGATTTCTATCGTTATTTCTGCGACTATCTGGTTGAAACGATAAAGGGTATGACCATGAGTGAAAAGCAGATACGTAAACGCATGACTTTCTCGGGTACAGAACAAATCAGCGAGTGCTGGGAGAAAGGACAGTCATGTGGCGTGTATCTGGGTCATTTAGGCAACTACGAGTGGATAACCTCGTTGCCTTTCTGGGTATCAGACAAAGGACAATGCTGTCAGATTTATCATCCTCTTGAAAACGAATATTTCAACAAGATATCTGTTTATGTGCGTGAACGCCAGGGGGCATTGTGCATACCTATGGCAGAATCTCTTCGTCGTATTGTTGATTATCGCAAAAAGGGCAAGCCAATTACTATCGGATATATTGCCGATCAGGTGCCTTTCTGGAACAACATCCACCATTGGCTCAACTTCCTTAACCAAGACACACCTGTACTCACAGGAAGTGAGCGACTGATAAAGAAAACCAATCAGGCTGCATTCTATGCTGATGTGACACGTGTGTCAAGAGGTCATTATCATTGTGAGATGAAACTCATAACAACAGATGCATCACAATACGAGGACTGGCAACTCACAGACATTTATTTCAACCTTCTTGAAAAGACCATCCGTCGCAACCCAGGCATCTATCTATGGAGCCACAACCGTTGGAAGCGCTCACACGAAGAGTTCAACATACGCTATAATCCCGAGAACGGCCGTGTTGATCTAAGAGACATCAACATCATAAAGAAGGAAAAAGGAATAGAATGTTAATTCAACACTCAACATTCAACATTATTCAAAGCAACTGTCAAACTGCTTAAACAGCACTTTAAAGGTGTTGAAATCGCTTTCCTCTAACTGTTTCTGCGGATCTTTTATCCAATACAGTTTTGTTGCATCATCATACATAGAAGCAATAAGGGAATAAGAACTTGGGGCTCCAACAATATAATCGCATTGAGAAAGCATATACATGTCTTCTACGCCTGTTCCCTGTGGGAAGTGCACATATTCAGCTCCTAAAGCTCCTATATAGAACGATTTATTTAGTTTAGGATCATTTCCACAGATAAACACATCTATGCGCTTAGACGGGTCTTTTTCTTTCTGAATACGAATAAATTTCTTTATAACAGCAAGATATTGTTCGTCGGTATAGAAATATCTTCCGTTGAAGAATGTTTTATAGTCACCCCTGCGGATGTGTACGCCTAACTTAATAGATTGCTGATATGAGGATAATTTCTTATCTACAACCTTATGAATGACAGGATCGAAGGCAAAGAGTTCTCTTATCTCATCTAAATACTTCAGGTAGAGTTCAGGATAACGCACAGGCCATCCTTTTACCAATACATTTTTGTGACTGTCTATAACAGCCTCTTCCTCCTTGTATTCTGATTTAAATGATGTGTATTCAACTGTAGGAATAAAGTGGAACTTAGCTGCATATTTAGCAAGTAAATACACCAAATAGCTGTGGTATTTTGTGTGTGTGATATGAAAAAATGGGTATTTATAAGCAAAGCGCATGGAAACACTCTTACGTCCATGTTCTCTTGCCCAAGCATACATATGACCATACTGAAAGATGTTGTTGGCCATACGGCCCTTGTCGGCTACATAAATCATAGTTTAAAAGATTATATTACAAAAGTTCAGAAATTTTCTTGTCGATAGCAGGGAATGTAAAGTCGAATGCTCGTTCTGTTACTCCCTGAAGAATTTGTTGCTGTAAGGCTGAGTCGGTAAGAAGTTGGTAAGTTGCATCGGCAAAAGCCCTTGCATCGCCAACAGGAACCAGAACACCTGCTTTACCATAATTGAAGATCTCTTTTGGACCTGTAGGGCAGTCAGACGACACCATCAACTTTCCAAGAAGTAAGCCCTCAACCAATACTGTAGGAAGTCCTTCGAACTTTGCGCTATGCAACAACAGTTTGCTATTTTTTATCCAAGGGTATGGATTACTGATAAAGCCCAAGAATTCTACATCCTTGTCTATATCTAAATCAACTGTAAGCTGTCGCAACTGCTCTTCGGAGTTTCCCTTTCCAATGATATATAGTTTTTCCTTAACGCCTTTTTCTTTGCGCAAAAGGGCATAAGCCTTCAAAAGGGTTGTAATATCCTTCTGCGATTCTTCCAGACGCTCTATTGATAGGAAATAAGGCTCTTTAATACGTTCATCTGCAACCTTTTCATCGGCATACCTACGGATGCAGTCCTGATCCTTTGCATTATAGATAACAAACAACTTATCCTTCAGCTCTGGGAACATCTTGCATCCTTCGTCCTTCATAGCTTTAGAGATAGTGATAACACTATCATATTTTTCGAGTTGCTTTCGAATTCTTTTCATGCGCTTTGGATTCTGCGCCATACTCTGTGCAAAGCTAAAATGGAAGAAAGCAATCTTCTTTGTATGAACAGATTTCAAGAAAGAATAAGCACAACAATCAAAGTCAATAAACAAATCAGCAGTCTTGGCAAGTTTATGAATATTATGCTGAGTTTTTCGTCTCAAGATAGGGTTCATCATCTCACCATAGAGTTTGGTTATCTTGCCTGCCTGCTTGGTAATGCGCTTCTGAGGCACACGAGTGAGAAGTTTCATACGATTAAAGTATATCACTTTCACATTCTTAGGTATTCTATTACGGAACACCTCGAGCTTATCCATATAAGTGGCAATAGCCAAAGTGATTTGATAACGTTCATCCTTGGCTAAATATCTAAGATACTCAACCAACACCGTGTCTATGCCCCCATCAAGAAAGCGCGACATCAGGAATACAATATTCTTCTTTCTTTTCTCATCCATAAATAAGCCAAACAAAGATAAACCAATTTTATTGATTAGCAAAATGTTTGGATGATTTTATATGTTTCATTTGTTCTTTCCTTGTTTTTTTCCTACCTTTGTAAAACTTTCATATACCGCAAAAGGTATTGGCATCATTAAGTAAAAAACAAAGAGAAAAAATGCTTCCACTCGTTAGCGTAATTATACCAAACTACAATCACGCCCCATATCTTAAAGAGCGAATTGATAGTGTGCTTTCACAAACATACAAGGAGTTTGAAGTTCTAATCCTTGATGACTGTTCTTCTGACGAAAGCAAAAAAATAATTGAAAGCTACCGCAATAACAAGCATATCAGCAATATAGTTTTTAACGAGAAAAATACTGGTAACACATTCATTCAATGGAACAAAGGTATTAGTCTTGCTAAAGGCAAATATATATGGATTGCAGAAAGTGATGATGTTGCCAAACCTACTTTCTTAGAGCGATTAGTGGATGAACTGGAGAAACATCCTGAGGCAGCCTTTGCTTTCTCTCATTCGCACATGATAGACCAAGACAGTAATGTGATGAAACACGACTTCAATCCTGGTGTACAGACAGGTGAAGCTATTCTATGGAATAGCCGTGAGTTCTCTATCAACAAAATGCTGAAGTTCAACTATGTGCAGAATGCCAGCATGGCAATATTCAGAGCCGACTTATACCCACAAATAGATTCATCATATCAAAACTATCGATATTGTGGTGACTGGGCTTTCTGGATGTATATGGCTCAGAAAGGAAAGATTATAGAAGTGTGTGATAAACTCAACTTCTTCCGTCAGCACCCAAACAAGGTAACAAATAAATCGATGAGCGATGGACGTCGTTGGCGCAATCAAGGCCCTATCCTGAAATCATTCATCTCCCTACTGGAATTGAGCAAATGGCAGGAACGTTGTTTGCGTGGACGCTGGGCTCGTAGATTGAAACATTCAGAGCTCGACAATGAGCAACGCGAAGAAATGCGACAGCTCACCCCAGAAATATTCGGAGGAAACGAATTAGACATCATCTGCTACGAAATAGGAAAGCTATTCGGTTTCCTAAAGTAAGAATTAAAATGAATAGAAAAATGATATCAATTATAATACCAGTCTATGACGCAGAAAAAACTATACTTAAATGCGTAGATAGCGTTATTTCTCAAACATACCATGATTGGGAAATAATTCTTGTTAATGACGGCAGTAAGGACAAATCAGAAAACATCTGCAGATGCTTGTGCGAAAAAGACGCACGAATTAAGCATGTTTATAAAGATAATGGAGGTGTTAGCTCGGCTCGTAACAAAGGTCTTGAAATAGCCCAAGGAGAATGGATTGCATTTTGCGATTCTGATGATTGGGTCAATAATGATTATCTCGAAAATCTAGCAAAATATACAGAATATGATTATGTCATTTCTGGTATTATAAGACATCCTAAGGCACACCATACTTTTATACACGATAAGTCCTTTGTTAATGAAGGTATAAAAGATTATCTAACTTATAGTTATCTTTGGAATGGCTCTCCTTGTGCCAAATTGTTTAAACGTTCTATTATTACAGAAAATAATATAAGATTTGACGAAAAATTAAAATCTTACGAAGATACTGCATTTTGTTTGCATTATATATATTATTGCAATAGTATACGTTTGATTCCTTATGCTGGATATAATTACGATGAGCCTGTTACTAAATGCATTCCAGATAAATATCCTATAACATTTGAACAGGTGAAATATTATTATGATGCCATTAACAAACCTTTAGAAAAACTGTGTTCAAAATGGCAATGCAAGAAACCTATAATGGAATGTAGTTTCTTAGCGCATTGTGGATATAGCCAAATTCTTGAAAAGCAGAGTGATGAGGAATTCTACAATACATATATGGCTATTTATCCTGAACCAAGTAAAGATAAGTTCTACAATACTCCATACTTGAGTCCTGTATATTATTGCGTTAATCAAGTCCTTAAAGAATATAAATACAAGGAATACAGAAAGGCTATTAAACACGCAAAGGCTTTGGTGAACTTATACGGAGACAAACTTGATAACGTGAACTTAAGAAAGAGCAAAGACAGACTCTATCTCAGGCTCATTAAGAATAAAATGTTTAAACTTGTAATAGTTGCAGCAGCAATACTTGATTGCAATAAACATTAAATATCTGTGCCCCTACAACTATAGGAAATAACGTGAAGCATATACAAATAAAACAAATTTTGCTTGCATATTCCCTTCACTTACTTTATCTTTGCAAAAGAAACTATAGGAGATTAAGTATGGATAAAAAAGTCATAACACGAGAAGAGGCTTTAGCGCGATTCAGAGCAGGACAAGCTAAGAAACGCGAATGTATTGCGAGACTTGAAAGGAAAATGAAGGAGGAATTTGAGAAAAGAACAGGCCAGAAGGCTACACATTTTTCTGTAATGTGAAAGCACTTTCAATTGAAAATATAAACAAGAAGTCTCCTTACATTGTAAGAGAAGCAACCGAAAAAGGATTTTTTGAATTCTTTACAGATAGTAATGTTCACTATTCTGTTGGATTTATGCTTGACGAAGAAACACTTCGTCTTAAAGATTGTTATGAGTTGATTATTGCTAATGTTAACAATCAAAAATCTCCAAATGATGCTAAACTACGCGATACAGTAATAGCTATTGTTGACGAATTCTTTAGAACAAACAACTCTACCATGCTTTATATCTGTGAAACAGGTGATGGAAAGCAAGCTATGAGAAATCGTCTCTTTCAATTTTGGTTTTCTACATATTGTAAAAAGAATGCCTTTACGTTTATGAGTTCTTCTATTGAAGATGACGGGGTTATAAATTATGCCACCCTTGTTGTACGTAATGACAACCCTAACTTATCCAATATAATTAACGCATTTACATCAACTATTCAATTACTTAGCAGTAAACCAGAATGGAATTAGTATTCCGTATCCCCCCCCCTAAGAATAGCTGTTGGTAATTGCGCATACGCAACTATCTGACCACACATTCTCAGCTGTTTCTATCATATCTATTATGGTGTAAATAGGTAGGATTATTCCCATAATACCTATAGGGGCGCCGGTGCCACTCATCAAAGAGAGGGTGAGGAAATAGCACCCCATAGGCACACCAGCATTACCAACTGCAGAGATAACTGATATGAAAAGCCACAGTAGCATACTTGCAAATGAGAGTTGTATGCCTCCATTCTGCATAACAAAAAGTGATGTGACAAGTATAAAGGCGGCACAACCATTCATATTGATGGTAGTACAGATAGGCAACACAAAACGAGCTATCTTTGAAGAAACGCCTAACCGCTTTTCGGCAGTCTCCATTGTTACAGGAAGAGTGGCTGCGCTACTCTTTGTGAAAAGAGCCATTAACAAAGCAGGACTCATGCTACTCATGGTACGAATAGGATTAATACCCCTTGCCAAAAGGAACAAAGGTAATACAACAAAGAATTGTATGGCATTTCCACCAATGATGACAGCTACATATTTTCCTAAAGAGTCAAATACTATACCTGCATTTACTTGGGCCGACAACTGAGCAGCAAAAGCAACAATACCCAAAGGCAGGGTCCATATAAGAGCCCGAATAAGCAGAAATAACAAATCCTGAAGTCCATGAAAAAGATTTACTACTGTTTTCTTACCATCAGAATCTGGTAGTTTTGCCAATCCTATTCCTATTGCAAAAGCCAATAACAATATAGACAGAACATTTCCTTCAAGAAATGGTTGCACTATATTATTTGGAATGACTCTTAGAATATGCTCAAGATAAGATAATGTGCCAAGATCCTGAGGTAGTTCGCTATTTCCTTTGCTTACCACATCAAGTGGCAGATTACCAGGTGTAACAATCAAATAAAGCAACAAGCCAACAAAAGCTGCGGCAAATGTGGTGAGCAAGGTAAAGGTGATGGTATGGCGGAATATTCGTCCTGTGTCTTTTTGATTTCCAAAAGAGGCAAGGGTGGTTATTACCGCTAAAGAAATTGTAGGAACAGCCAACAGTTGGAATAATCGAGTATAAACTGTAGCTATAAAATTCATAAACTCATGCAACCATGAAAGGTTGATGAGTCCAAGTAAACCACCTGTGATGAGTGCGCCAATCCATAATACCAACTGTCGTTGTTGGCTATTCTTATCTCTCTTTTTTAGTGATGTTTCAGCCATTTCTTTGTTTTTGTATCTTTACAGATGCAAAAATAGAAAAAATATGGATGGCACACAATCACATTCATGTGGTATTTTTACAGGTTTAGGAAATATTCATGTACACGCAAGTCTGAGTCTAATTCAGGATGAAAGGCCGTAACGAGTTGCTTTCCCTGACGTGCAGCCACAATATGTCCATCTACCTCTGCGAGAACCTCTACCCCCTCGCCAACAGATTCTATATATGGCGCACGAATGAAAGTCATAGGTATTGGGCCAATTCCTTTAAACGTGTCTGTTGTGGAGAAACTGCCCAGCTGTCTGCCGTAGGCGTTTCTCTTAGCCTTGATGTTCATAGTTCCAAGGTGCTGCTTGTCGAGAAGAATAAGTCCGGCACAGGTGCCAAAAACAGGAAGTCCCTCCTCTATTGCCTTTTTTATTGGCTCAAAAAGATTTTCATCCTTCATTATCTTCATAATGGCAGTACTCTCGCCTCCTGGGATAATGAGTCCGTCTTTGTGTCGTTGCCAGTCTTCAAGGTTACGCACCTGAAATGTTTCCACTCCAAGTTTATGGAGTATTTGCTCGTGTTCGGCAAAAGCTCCCTGAAGTGCCAATATAGCTATATTCATACGCTTCGCTATTGAATAATGAATATTGAATATTGAATAATGAATGCCTACGGCATTAAATTTTCCATCTTTCAATTTTTCAATATTTCCATCTTTACTTCTGCTCGGTCAGTGACCGTTGGTTCCAAATTCAAAACTCGTAATTCATCATTAGTAATTGCGCTTTGCGCAACCTATTCGTAATTCCACATTCAAAATTCATAATTCATAATTCATTTTCCTCTCTCCTCCATGATGAGTTTTATTTCGCTCTCGTTGATACCCACCATAGCCTCACCAAGATCTTCGCTGAGTTCTGCAAGAATCTTGGGATTCTGATAGTTGGTAACAGCCTTCACAATAGCCTGAGCACGTTTCTCTGGGTCGCCACTCTTAAAGATACCACTTCCCACAAACACACCTTCTGCTCCAAGCTGCATCATAAGGGCTGCATCGGCAGGAGTAGCCACACCACCCGCAGCAAAATTCACAACAGGCAGTTTTCCGTTGTCATGAACAAACTGCACCAACTCATAAGGCACTTGCAACTGTTTTGCAGCCTCATACAGTTCATCTTCCTGCAATGAAGTAATTTGATGAATCTCACGTTGCATCTTACGCATGTGACGAACAGCCTGCACAACATCGCCTGTTCCTGGCTCGCCCTTAGTGCGAATCATGGTAGCACCCTCGTTAATACGACGGAGAGCCTCGCCAAGATCGCGTGCTCCACACACAAATGGTACGTTGAACTTACGCTTGTCAATATGATACACATCATCGGCAGGCGAAAGAACCTCGCTCTCGTCAATATAGTCAATCTCTATAGCTTCGAGTATCTGAGCCTCAACAAAATGACCAATACGGCATTTTGCCATTACAGGAATAGATACTGCCTCCTGAATACCTTTAATCATCTTTGGATCGCTCATACGAGAAACGCCTCCTGCAGCTCGAATATCGGCAGGAATTCTCTCTAAAGCCATTACTGCACACGCACCAGCAGCCTCAGCGATACGAGCCTGCTCTGGGGTTGTTACATCCATTATCACTCCGCCCTTGAGCATCTGAGCCAGGTTGCGGTTCAAAGTAG
Organism: uncultured Prevotella sp.; assembly: GCA_905236755.1. Taxonomy (GTDB): domain Bacteria; phylum Bacteroidota; class Bacteroidia; order Bacteroidales; family Bacteroidaceae; genus Prevotella. The sequence continues at coordinate 227,934 of CAJOCR010000008.1, read as the reverse complement.
TTCTATCTTCCATATACTTTCCTTTATAATCCGTCTATAATCCGTCTATATCGCCGTTAATATTATTTTGGCGACAAAAGTATATGGAAAGAAAGAAACCGACAAACGCCAGTTCCCATTTCAATAACTATTGGCTACGTTTTTAATAATTACGAACTACGAATTACAAGTTACGAATTAGTTGCGCAAAGCGCAATTACAAATTATATAATTATAAATTATTAATTGTCAGTTTATAATTCTTCATTGAATAATTTAACATCGCACGAAGTGCGACTAATTCAAAATTCCACATTCGTAATTTCAAATTATCCTTTTCTCCACACACCTGGCGACACTCCATGCTGGTTTTTGAAGAATGCCACAAAGCGAGATTCGTTAGAAAAACCAAGGTGTGCAGATATTTCGCCCAAAGAAAGGCGTGAGGTTTTAAGAAGCGAACAGGCTTCCTGCATGATATAATTAAAGATTAGCTGCTTGGGAGGATAGCCCACAACATCTGTTGTTACTCGTGAGAGATAACGAGTGGTAATAGCAAGTTTGTCGGCATAGAAAGCCACATCATGAGCCTCGCGATAATGCTGAGCCACAAGAGTGGTAAACTCATTATATATATCAGCCTTGCGCTGAAGAGATCTTTCTGTTATCTCTTTCCTGTTAGCCTTTACAGTCTTCACGCCAAACACCACCTGAGCATGCATATAGTCGTGAGCCTTGCTGATAGCCTCTTTTAATGTGTCGCCAAAGGCAAGACGAGTGGCTATAGCTGCCGAGAGAGTGCCTCCAACACCATGTTTCTGCCACCCTTCGGTATTTTCTGATGAGAAGAACTCTTTCTTTCCATCATAATACAAAAGAGCCGTAAGTCTGTTTTCCACCTGATGTCCTCCACGCAACAATACTGCCTTAGCACCTATCTCTACAAGTCGTTTGGCAGCATGTATCATGTCGTTATCAGAACAGATCTGCATGTTGAGTAATAGTTCTGCCTCGCTACAACGCAACTGAATGAGAAAAGCCTCAGGAATAAGAATCTTTTTCCAAGCCTCAAGGGTTTCAGCCTTCATAAGCTGTTGCCCTTGCGAGTTGAGAATACCAGGAACAAGAATCAGATTCTTACAGCCTATAACCTCGTTTCTTACAGCCTTTATTGTTCTTACATCACGAAGCAACCCAATCTTTATGGCCTTAGGGTGAAACTCCTCAACAATAGCCTTCACCTGTCCCACCACCATATCCTTTGGCAAGTCCATAATATTGAGCATTCCGCCAGCATTCTGTATTGTAACAGCTGTAACAGCCGTGAGAGCATAGCCCTGCATGGCCTGTATTGTTTTAATATCAGCCTGAATGCCCGAAACGCCCGTATTATCAGAACCTGTTATAGATAATATGGTAGTGTTCTGCTTCATGAATTATAATTTATATCCAACGGTTAATGTAACCATTCGTGAACGATGATCTGTGTTGTAATAGGTATTGTTATTTTCAAGATTGGTTAATCCCAAATGATAACGCAAGTCAATAATAACATTATCATACTCGTAGCTTGCACCTACAGGAAGACTTAATCCAAATGAACGCAATTTATATTCATTAGAAGTTCCTATATGCTCTTTTTCGTCTTTAATAATAACAAATTCACCATTAACATTCTTACTTAATGTAATCTGTGGCTCAAGACCTACTTTTAATGCAAGACCTTCCCATACATAGAAATTAGCCATAACAGGAATATCAAGCGTGTTGTAGTTAAGGACAAGATTATCCTTGAAAACTATTTGACCAAGAATTTTTTCTTCGCCATTTGTACCAATTGTTTTTATATCATCCTTAAATCCTTTGACATTCCATTTCACACCTTGCTGAGCATAGAACGCACCTACCGACAAACCAAAAGTCTTGTTAAACTGGTACTGAGCCTCAGCACCTATTGTAAAACCAGAGTTTCCTCTGCTTTGTGAGAACATATATCCCCCTGCATGAGTACCATAATCATCAACAGGTAACAATTCGTTGGTAACAGGCATTTCTTTAGCAAAAACATAACCAACACTCACATTTGCATCTTTATTAAACTTACTTGCAGTTAATCCCACTTGAGGTGTAATCTTCCAAGTATGTGGTTTCTGCTGAGCCACAGCAGAAAGAGATAGCATAATAGCAGCTAATAAAACAGTTATTTTTCTCATATAAAGTTAATTATTTGTTTTCGCACTACAAAAATATATATTTTTATCTACACCTCAATAGATATATGAGTTTTTTTGAGCTTATAAGTTCATTAATTCTTGAGTTATTTACGGTTTTTCATCTATTCACGTTTCAAGTGTATGTGTAATCAAGAATTCTTGATTATGTCTTATATATTTGCTCTGGTCTTGTTAAGGTTTTTCTGCGATGCCTTAGTTCTATACAAAGGGGAATAAGTAGCCAATTTTTGTTTCCCAGTTAGAAAAAAATTACTGCCCTACTAAGAAAAAAAATACTGCTTAGTTAATCCGTTTTTAAGCAGTAATATAGAACGTAAAACTTTTTTGTTATAATGTGATATTTTTTACGCTTTTATAAGCCTTTTGGATGGTCTTAGGATGCGTTTAGGATGATTTTAAGATTATTTACAGCTACCTTTTTAGAATTTTGTAAATCATTTTTAGTGGGTTATAATCAAGTTACTATGCTTTCCTACTCCACTCAACCTCCCCTTCATAAGGGGAGGAGAGTTTCGCAGTTAAAATTATTTTTTCTCGTATGCGTCGAGCTTCTTAAGGAAATAGTCTTTGAAGTCTTGCCAACGATAGTAAGGACCTGAAACAGCCTTGATAGGCAAGGTAGCTTCATTCTCGTTTCTCAACACCTTGAAAAGGATGTCGCCCTTACCATTTACAGGACGATAGAACACAAACTGAATGTTGCAAGCCATTGGGAAGATGCGATAGTTGCGCCAACCTTCTTTGTCAAGCTGCTCAAGATCGTTAATCTTCTTGCCCATACCATCGAGTTCGAGAAGGGCTGTAAGAGGCATTACCATTGTGTCGTGACCATAACGAAGGGTTGCACCTGGATGCTTTAGCTGCAAACAGCTGTCGGCTTCGCTGATAATCTTACGAAGAAGATTACGCTGTGAATAAGGCTGTGTGCCACCGTTAAGTGGAGATGGACCATAGGTAACATACCATCTTGCATTATCTTGTACCCAAAGGTCGTAAATCTCGTCATCGGTAAAGAGGTCGTAGAGTGTGAAATCGTGACGCAACTCGGTACTCTGTAGGTTTCCTGCCTGTTTGAAGAGCACCTTATAAAGGTCGTTAGCCTTTATCTCGTTCTGCCAGTAGCTGTCGTCGTTAAACAACAGACGCATAACACGCTCTGGGTGCATGTGCTTCTTGTTTAATTCGTCTAAAGCCTTGCGAGCTTCAGGAGTAACCTTACGATGATCAAGAGCAGTATCGCTCTGATTCATATAATACATGTCGTGATAGCTGGCATCATGACGAATCTGAAGTTCAGGGTTCATAACGAGCAACTGCTGGAGGGCGTTCTCCATACTAAGGATACAACGAATAACAACAGTACTCTTGGCATCGATATTAGTCTTTCCCTCGAAAATCTCAGGGAAATTCTGAACCATACGCTTAGCTATTCCCTTGTGCTGCTGAGCACCCAGAAGAGTTAGCTCGCCATCACGTTTGTAGGCAGCATCACGCAGGAGAGTGAGCTTGCGCAACACGTCTTTTCCTTTTGCTGTAAGCTTACCCAGAGAGTCGGCTTTAGCCAGCATCTTCACAGGACGGTTATAGTCGCGATCACCAATAAGCCAGCGACTTCCGTGACGTCCATAGTGGCTCAGATAGAATGGCTCATAACCCTTTGGTGTAGGGGTTAACTTAGCCTGAAGTGGACCAGGATAAGCCAGATAGTTACTTGCCGAAAGATTACGATCGGCCTTGAAATCTTTACGTGCCTGCTGTGCCCCAGCTGTCAGCGAGATAGCAAGCAAAGTAATCAAAAACAGGTTTCTTTTCATTTTTATTTAAGACGTGTTTAATTTTAGGTAATGGCAAAGATAAATAAATTTTTGCAATTCTTTTGCTCTGACTACCTTTTTTTGTATATTTACGGCAAAGCCGTGAATTTACTGACACTCATACGCGATGAAATTGCATCGCTATTGAATATTGAAAATTGAATATTGAATAATAATTTTTAATTGAACCATTAATAATTGCCCAAAGGGCAACTAATTGCTTTACCTCCCTTCGGGAACAGCCAGCTACGCAGTCCACATTCCAAATTCAAAATTCCACATTAATATTTTGTTCTGCACTCGTTTTTTAGTAAATTTACGGCAAAGCCGTGAATTTACTGGCACTCGACATAAAAAATAAACAAGTTTATTTTGTTCTGTTCTCGTTTATTCGTAAATTTGCACAAAAGCTATACAGATATGACTACACATCCTTTATGGCAAGATGATTATTGGCTGTTGGTATTGCAACTATATATGAAAAAGCCAATGGGAGTGAAATCTATTTATTCACGCTCGCTTATTAATCTTGCACTTGAATTACACATTGAACCGAAGTATCTATACCAGCAGATGTTTCGCATCCGACGACTTGACTCTCCGCAGATGCAACAGCTGTGGGACACCTATGCTGAACACCCTAAGCGATTGTCGACTGAGGTGGATAGACTGCGTAAGATGGCAGGATTCGGCCAGAAGGATGTGTTCTACAAGGATGTGGCCATTAACGAATCGTGGGAAAAGAGTTACCGACCTTTAGAGGCTGACGAGGAACTAACAACCGTTGCCTTAACAATGATTCTCGACCTCTATTTCAGACTCACCCCTATCACGATGGTAGCTGAAACGCCTGAAGTGCAAGAATTGGCACGATTATTGAAGATAAAACCAGAAAAGGTGGCGACGGTATTAGAGGTGTTCATGCAATGTGACCCTTATCTTAACCGCGTGGACTTTGACATTCCTGCCCTTTTGCCTGATTGTCAGAAGGTGTGGCAACGTTATGGTAACGACCCAGAAAAACTATCGGCAGAGGCAGCACAGATGTCGGCATGGTATAAATAAAACAGAATAAAACATTATGGCTCAGAAACTCATTCAAACGCAAGAACAGAAGCTGGCTCAGATGCAGCGACTGTCACAACAGCAGATGCTTCAGGTGCATCTGTTGGAGATGCCGTTGACTGAGTTGGAAGAAAGCGTGAATGCTGAGCTTGACGATAATCCTGCCCTCGAGAAAGGCAACGAGGAAGAAGAAATTTATGATTCTTCTGAGGCTGCTGATTCTCAGAACAACGACAGCGAGGAGGAATACGAACAGGAAGAACGACAGGAAGCTCTCGACTCTGCCCTTGAAACAATGGGAGCCGACGATGAACTGCCTTCGCCTGCCAACTACAGCAACAACAAAGAGAATGCCGACTACGAGGAGATGGTGTGGGGAGACACCACATCGTTCTACGACAAGCTGAACGAGCAGATGGGCATGATGGAACTTTCGGAACAAGACCAACAGATAATGGAATATCTTATTGGTAGTCTTGACGACGACGGACTGCTTCGAAAGGATCTCGAAACCATCTGCGACGAACTTGCCATCTATCACAACGTGGATGTGCCTGTGAAAACAATAGAGCACGTGCTACACAAACTGCAGACTATGGACCCTGCGGGTGTTGGCGGCAGGTCGCTTCAGGAATGTTTGTTGTTACAGATTCATCGCAAACGTATTGACGATATGGAAGAAGGTGTTGACCCTTACCAGCGTCTTCACGATGCTATGGAGAAAGTAATAAAGAACTACTTTGACGAGTTCACAAAGAAGCATTGGGACAAGATAAAGCAAAACATGCAACTCAACGACACTCAGGTGGAAACCCTGCAGAAAGAGTTGCGAAAGCTAAACCCAAAACCAGGAGCCTCGCTTGCTGAAACCGAAGGAAGAAGCACCCAGCAGATAACTCCCGACTTTATCGTAGATACAAGTGATGACGGAGTGGTTAGCTTCACCCTTAACAACGGACATATTCCTGAGTTGAAAGTGTCGCCATCGTTTACGGAAATGGTTGATACCTACAAGACAAACAAAGAGAACATGAACCGTAGGGACAAAGAAGCCCTGCTATATGCAAAAGAGAAACTTGACAAGGCACAAGGATTCATAGAAGCCATAAAGCAACGCCAGCAAACACTAATCCTTACAATGAGAGCCATAATAGAATGGCAACACGATTTCTTTGTTGATGGCGACGAGGGCGACATGAAACCTATGATTCTGAAAGATATTGCCGAGAAAACCAATCTCGACATTTCAACCATCAGTCGTGTAAGCAACATAAAATATGCTCAGACAAAATGGGGCACCTACCCATTAAGATTCTTCTTTAGCGACAGCTACACCACCGAAGATGGCGAAGAACTATCTACACGCAAGATAAAGATAGCCTTGAAAGAACTCATAGATGCGGAAGACAAGAAGAAACCTCTTTCTGACGATGCCCTTGCCAAAGAGCTAAAGCAGAAAGGCTATCCAATAGCCCGTAGAACAGTTGCCAAATATCGTGAGCAACTGGGCTTTGCTGTAGCCCGCCTGAGAAAGCAATAATCAGTCAGCAAAAAGCTGATGCCAAAATATGAATGAAAAGAAAATTATATTGACCGCAAGAATAATGAGCATGGTGTTCTCACCACTCTACCTGCCTATGGTGGGCTTGGTAGCCTTGTTCATTTTCAGCTATCTTAGTTTGTTGCCAGCAGGCTACAAGCTTATGGTTCTTGGTTTGGTCTATAGCTTTACGGTATTGCTGCCCACGTTGCTCATACGCATGTATCGCCGCTATCAGGGATGGACACCCTGGCAGTTAAGCCAGAAAGAGCGAAGAATGGTGCCCTATCTCATCAGTATCCTTTGCTATTTCGTATGCTATTACGTGATGAACGTGCTGTTGCACACCCCACATTTCATGGGCAGCATCCTTATGGGAGCCTTGATGATTCAGGTGCTTTGTGCCATCATTAATATATGGTGGAAGATATCTGTTCACTCGGCAGCAATAGGCGGTGTTACAGGAGCCTTATTGGGCTTTGCCGTAATCTTCTCATTCAACCCTATCTGGTGGTTGTGTCTCGTGCTGATATTAGCAGGAGGAGTAGGCACAAGCCGTATGGTGCTTCGTCAGCATTCGCTTTCACAGATAGTTGTAGGTTATTCATTAGGATTTATCCTTGGTGGATACATAATATTGATAGTATAAAAAATAAATATAAGAAATGAAACCATTAGTTAGTATCATCATGGGTTCTACAAGTGATCTGCCCGTGATGGAGAAGGCCTGCAAATGGCTTAACGACAACAAGATTCCTTTTGAAGTAAACGCACTTTCTGCTCACCGCACCCCAGATGCTGTAGAAGCATTTGCCAAAGGCGCTAAAGAGCGTGGCATCAAGGTTATTATAGCTGCAGCAGGTATGGCTGCCGCCCTTCCTGGAGTAATAGCAGCTTCAACCTCTCTGCCTGTCATTGGTGTGCCTATCAAGGGAATGCTCGACGGTCTTGATGCAATGCTTAGCATCATCCAGATGCCTCCAGGCATTCCTGTAGCAACAGTAGGCGTTAATGCTGCTCAGAATGCAGCTGTTCTTGCAGCCGAGATGATAGCCCTTGCCGACGAAGAAGTAGCCAAGAAGGTTGATGCCTGGAAGGCTGGTCTTGGTGCAAAGATTGAAAAGGCAAACAAAGAACTTGCCGAAATCAAGGATTACGAATATAAGTGCTAAGATATGAATGAAATAGACTTGTTTAACTATTCTCGAAGAGAGTCGTCTGTAGTGCATGTTGGCACATTAGACATTGGTGGTACTAACCCAGTACGCATCCAGTCTATGACTACTACCAACACCCGCGACACAGAGGCTTGTATTCGTCAGGCAGAAGAGATTATCAAAGCTGGTGGCGAACTTGTTCGTCTAACCACACAAGGCTCTATCGAGGCTGAGAATCTTGAGAATATAAAGGCAGGAATACGCAAGGACGGATACAACACTCCTCTTGTGGCTGATGTTCACTTTAATCCTAATGTGGCTGATGTGGCTGCAAAATATGTAGAAAAGGTACGTGTGAACCCTGGCAACTATGTTGATCCTGCACGAAAGTTTATCAAGCTTGAATATACCGACGAGGAATACGCTCAGGAACTAAAGAAGATAGAAGACCGTTTTGTTCCTTTCCTCAACATCTGTAAAGAGCACAAGACAGCTATACGTATTGGAGTTAATCACGGTAGCTTGAGCGATCGTATCCGCAATCGTTATGGCGACACACCAGAAGGTATTGTAGAGAGTTGCATGGAGTTCCTCCGTATCTGTAAGAAGGAAAACTTCAACGATGTGGTTATCTCTATCAAGTCAAGCAATACCGTTGTTATGGTGCGTTCTATGCGTCTGTTGGTAGATACTATGAACAAAGAGGATATGCACTACCCTCTTCATCTTGGTGTCACTGAAGCTGGCGAGGGCGAGGATGGTCGTATAAAGAGTGCTGTGGGTATTGGTGCTTTGCTTGCCGACGGTATTGGAGACACCATTCGTGTCAGTCTGAGCGAAGAGCCTGCTGCCGAGATTCCTGTTGCCGATCACCTGGTACGCTATATCCGTAGAAAGGATAAGCATCTGCTCATTCCTGCTACTGCCGATCCTAAGTTTGATTGGGTTCATCCTGTACGCAGAGAAACAAAGAATGTCATGAATATCGGTGGCGACAATGTTCCTGTTGTCATTGCCACATCAAACAACAAAGATGCCGAGATTGTTACTAATAGCGATCAACGAGCAGACTATATTTATGTACAGGGAGAATTACCAGAAAAGCCTGCAAAGGGACAGAGCTACATTCTCGACTATAACGCTTATGGCGAACTGGCAGGAGAGGGCAAGATTGCTGCCGATGGTACTATCGTAGGCACAGAGGCAAAGGCTTTCCCTATCTTCCCAGCATCAGGTATGCCTGCAATAAGTCTTATCCCTTCAGAGCTGAAATTCCTCGTACTGCAATATGGTACTCCAGCAAAGGAATATCTTGCTTGTTTGAAATATCATCCTGAGATTGTTGTAGTATGCGTAAGCAATCATCAGAACCGCTTAGGCGATCAGCGTGCTTTGGTTCACGAGATGAGCGAGGCAGGATTGAAGAATCCTGTTGTGTTTGCCGAAATGTACAAGCATAATGCAAGCGAGAAAGAGGATTTCCAACTCGAGGCAGCAGCTGACATGGGTGCCCTCATGATTGACGGTCTTACCGACGGTTTATGGCTTATGAACGATGGTGATATAGCCCAGCAGGATGTTGTTGAAACTGCATTCGGTATTCTTCAGGCTGCCCGTCTTCGTGTTTCTAAAACCGAATATATCAGTTGCCCAGGATGTGGACGCACTCTCTACGATCTTCGTGAGACAATTGCTAAGATCCGTGAAGCCACTAAAGGCATGAAGGGCTTAAAGATAGGAATCATGGGTTGTATCGTGAATGGTCCTGGCGAAATGGCAGATGCCGACTTCGGATATGTTGGTGCTGGTCCAAACCGAGTATCTCTCTATCGCAAGCAAGAGCTTATCGAGAAGAATATTCCACAGGAAGTTGCAGTAGAGCATCTTCTCGCTTTGATAAAAGAAAGCCAAAAATAAATGTGTGCACACACATTTATTAATGTGGAATGTGGAGTGTGTAATGTGAACTGCGTAGCTGGCTGTTCCCGAAGGGAGGTAAAGCAATTAGTTGCCCTGCGGGCAATTAGTAATGAATAATGAGTAATGTAAAAGCCTCTCTCATAGTTTTCTATGAAAGAGGCTTTTCTTTTCTATTTTATCTTCGAATCAATATTACTACGGATTCCCTTCATATTTGTGAGGAAAGCCTTAGCGTATCCAAAGCGAAGATACATATCAAGACGAATAGGAATGTGATTACTGTCGTCTGTAACATAGAAGTCAACAATACTCTTATATCGTCCATTATCTTCCTGTTCCTGATAAGCTAACTTCAAGCAACGGTATTTATGTCCGTTATCAGCCTTTATTGTTTGCTTTCCTTGATAAAGCAACTGGGCATTGGTATTGTTCTTACCGTCAGCCATTGGGAACTTCACTATGTGACCAGCCTTCCATGATGTAGGATTGAATGAACGAGCACGTAAAAAGATGCTCATCATATCATAAACACACTCTGTTGATGTGTTTTTCCTCCAAGAGTTTTCTCCATCAGCATGAATGCGATGCTGGCGTAGGTTGATTTTATTTCCGCTATAGCTATAGTAAACCTCATCCACTGTATAGCGATCTCCCTCACGTGCTCCTTTACGGAAATAGAGAGGTTCAAGATCGAGAGAGTTATAACATAGAAGGGTGTCACGCAAGAGGAAAAAATCGTCGAGACGACCGTTTCCTCGTGTGGTGAGCGAACCTCGGTATGCTGGTTTTCCGTTATAGCGACTCTGAACTGTGTACATAGATGCTGTTCCTACCTTTACCCATACGAATTTCCAGTTGTAATACAGGTTGTAAGATAGAAACTCTCCTGATTTAAATGCTGTGTTGCGGAATGAGCATTGTGCATTTACTGAATATGCAGCAAGCATCATTATTCCTGCAAGGATAAACTTCTTCAATCTCATTGTTTCTTTAGTTTTAATGTTTAAAGACCAGTCTGTCCTGGGATGTATTCTATTCCAAGACTCTTGGCTCTTTCCATATTTCTACGTTTTATTGTTTTCTTCTTATCGCCTTTCTGTTTCAAGATCTCGGCAGGCTTCTGCTTGTATAGCTCTTTTGCCTTTGGATCCCATGTTTCAGTAAGGTCCCATTTTGCTCGACATTCCAGTTTTCCAGGGAAGTAATAAACCTCTTCAGGCTGAATATTCTTTTCAAAATCACCAGTATCCCACTTGCCGTTTTTGTTGCTGTCAACAATTAGACGTAAGTAATAGGTCTCTGGTTTAAGATAGAATAACTCGGCAGTACCATCCTCTGTTATCACTTCCTTTACTACTCGCTCTGAGCGGTCGAGAAGTTGAACTATACAATTCTGGTCTTTCATACCTACAAGTGTGAGCAACAACGAGCAGTAATCATCGTTTGAGCCTACCTTGAAACCATTCTTCAACTTCATTGAGCAGTTGCCGTAGATATCAACAAAGGCTGCACTATCCACCTCAAGACTGTATTCTATTCCTGGCTGCCATTCTCCCAACAACTGATACATCTCGTGCAAAGGCAGCTCGGCATCTGGAATAGCCTCAGGCAAACCGTTTGGTGCCAGTTTTACCGCTTGCACCTCAAACCGTGAATTATACCATAAAGAATCGTGCTTTGCATACAGATGAATCTTTGAAGTATCTACCTCGCTCAAAGGTACAGGACTTGTGATAAGTATGTTCTGATCGGGATTGAGCGTTGTTGGCACATCAAACTTCAATTTTAAAGGCTCTGGTGGCATTATAGAGTCGTAGGGTTCGCCTTTCTTCTTGGCTTTTTCCTGTTGTTTCTGCCATTTTTCGAAAGCCTTCTTCTTGTCCTTCATTCGCTTGGCATACGACACCTTAGAGAGCATTTCCAGCGTATCTGTCTGTAGCTTTAGTTCTCCAAGACTATCAGTTGCCATATACTGAACCTGCATACGCAAGGTGTCTTGATTAACAAGAGCAGTATCACGCAACCAATAAACGATAGAGTCGTTCGTTGAAGTGGCATTAATGACAAAGGCATCTTTCTCGTTGAAGTTCAAACCTTTTATCTTTGGTAAATCCTTGTCGCCATAACTAAATGCCAACACAAAGTGATCGTGGTTCACGCGTTCGTTCTTGGTGAGATAACGAGAGGTAAACACCTCGTTGAAAGCACGAAGAACGATATTGTCTGGCGTGAAATGCGTGTATTTAGAGCGGGATATACTTGCTATATGCAGAGTATCGGTCCAAAGAGTATCTTGACGAGTGTCAGGGAAAGCGGCTGTTGTAAACACCTCTGTACTAAAAGCTATCTTTTCTGATTTCTGACCAAATCGGTAATCGCCATCAGCATCCTGTAAGGCATAAACACGATATTTGCCGTTTTGCATCTGTGCGGCTCACTCTCAGCAGAGGTTTCTTCTGGAACGCCGAGTCAGCAAGATCATCATACAAGCCCACGAGAATACCCTTTACAGGTTCAAGGTTGTTTGCTTCAACCACATATCCAGCAACCTCCATAGTGTCGATTTCGGCACCTGTAGAAAAGGTATAGGTGTAGTTTCCCAAAGGATTGTTCTCGTTGTTATCGCTGATGGCATCGCTAAAGTCAACAGTATAGGTGGTGTTGGCTTTAAGAGAGTCGAGAAGCTTCACTTCTATACTCTTTCCCTTAGCCGCAATCTCAGGTGTTTCAAGCTGAGGAGGCGACACAATAACATTCTCTGTTGCGTTATCAATCTTGACAAACTCATCAAACCTGATAACCACCTTCTGACTCTTCACATTAACGCCCTTGTCGGCCAATAACCTTTGGAGGCTGTTCATCATACCATCCTCCATCAGGCTGTCCCATTCGAGCGCAACTCGTAATGAGCACCAGCGAAAGCAGCAATATAATCTTTATCTTCATCTGTTCAAAAGTAACATACTTTCAATATTCGTTCTTGAGTTACTCAGTCGAGGAACCTTATGCTGACCACCAAGTTTTCCCTTTGATTTAAGCCAGTCGTTGAACAAGCCCTTACGAGCCTTCACCAGTTCAAGACGTTGCATCGTTACATCATGCGAACGCTTAGCCTCGTAGTCGCTGTTCACCTCCTGCAGACGCTTGTCGAGAAGATTAGCAAACTCATCCAAAGAAGCTGGTTCTTTAGCAAACTCTATCAGCCACTGGTGAGCACACTTAGCATTACTATCCATAAAGAGAGGAGCTGCCGTATAATCAAGAATCTCGGCACCTGTCTTTTCACAAGCGTAGGCAAGACCCTTCTCGGCATTATCCATAATCAGTTCCTCACCAAAAGCGTTGATGAAATATTTTGTTCGTCCGCTAATGATAAACTTATACGGATTTTTAGAAGTAAACTGAACGGTATCGCCAATCATATATCGCCACAAACCACACGATGTGGTGATAATCATAGCATAGTTCTTGCCTATCTCCACACCTTCAAGAGGTACGATATTTGGATTAGGAGAGTCGAACTCGTCCATAGGCAGAAACTCGTAATACACATCATAATCAAGCATAAGAAGCATACTCTTGTCGGCTGGGTCGCTCTGAATACCGAAGAAACCCTCCGAAGCGTTATATGTTTCCATATAATGCATCTTATTGCTTGTTATGAGCTGCTCATACTGCTTACGATAAGGGGTAAAGGCAATACCACCATGGAAGAACACCTCAAGATTAGGCCACACCTCCTCAAGATGTTTCTTGCCGGTAAGCTCCATAACACGAACCAACACTGAGAGCATCCACGAAGGAACACCCGAGATATTGGTAACATTCTTATTCATACACTCACGGGCAATACGGTCACGCTTCACCTCGAAGTCCGACAACAAAGCCGTTGACTTCTTAGGCACACGAACCAGATTTGCCAATGGGTTGATATTCTCTATCAGAATACTACTTAAATCGCCAACCAAAGAATGAGGCAGGTTATAGTTTGGCTGATGACTACCACCAAGAATCAAACTTCTGCCATCAAACAACCTACTCTTGGGATTATTCTGCAAATACAGAGCCACAACATCCGAACCACCTTTGTAGTGAATCTTCTGCAAGCCCTCTGCCGATACAGGTATAAACTTACTTTTGTCGTTTGTTGTGCCCGATGATTTGGCATACCATTTCACACGTCCAGGCCATAACACATTAGCCTCTCCGTGACGCATGCGGTCAATATCAGCCTTGAGTTCCTCATACGTGTTCACAGGAACATTCTTAACGAACTCTTCGTAATTATTTATCTTGTCCAGATTATGGTTAATACCATATTCTGTATTCTTTCCTTTTGCAATAAGATGCTTCAATACATCATGCTGCAAGTCAACACCTTCGTTTATGTGGCGCTGCAATTGTTTTTGTCGTGGCAGGAATAACTTACCTGCAATAGATGTTAAACTCATAAATCTACAAAATCGTACAGATTGCAAATTTACGAATAAACGAGAACAGAACAAAATAAACATGTTTATTTTTTATGTCGAGTGCCAGTAAATTCACGACTTGCTCGTAAATTTACAAATAAACGAGGGCAGAACAAAAAGAATTTATTCTTTTTTTTGCCGAGTGCCAGTAAATTCACGACTTGCTCGTAAATTTACAAATAAACGAAAGCGAACCAACAACTTTGAACATTGAGTTTTGAATATTGAACTTTAATTGGAGATTTTTGCACGGAAGATTAACGACATTATACGGGTGAAAGGATAAACGTTCACACAGAAAGCACAGATACCAGAAAATTCACGCAAAGATGTTTAACGTTAATTATCGTATAATTTTTCGTTAATTTTAAAGCGCTTGGCGCTTCCTTATCATTTGTCAATTTTTATTTAACGGAGCGAGCCCGCGCATTCCTTCGAGATGCCTCCTAAATGCCTCTAAGATGCGTTCGAGATGATTTTGCCCCGTTTTGTTAATCTTTTTTCTAAGGTAATGTTGAATCGAAGAGCTACTGACAGACGAAAAGTAATCAATAGATTCTTTTTTTTATACGCAAGAAAGAAAATGATATCAACCAATAACTTTGAAGTTTGAGGTTTGAACATTGAACTTTTGTGGCATGAAACGCAAGCTGGTTAATCTCCCTCGCCTTCGGAGAGGGTCGGGGTGAGGTTGTTATATAATTGTTACAAGGGTTCACAAAACACGCCAAACGCTTTGAATATCAGCAAGTTGTATGTTTTTAAGGGTTCACGTAGGCTTCACATAAATTGTCGTTTATTATGTGTAACTTGTTGATATACAGTACCTTGTGCTTGTTGTAAGGTTCACACAAAGGGTTCACGTTTTGTTGTGAACCCTTGTGAACCTTTTGTGAACCCTTAAATCTGTGCAATCGACTGTAATTCATAAGCTTACATCAAATTGTGAACCCTTGTGCAAAAAGAGTTGCGAAAAAAGTTATGCAGCTAAAATCAGAAACTTATGGTATTTCGCACAGTTCATGATAAACAAAAAATAATTACACATTCCCTTTGTTGATGAAAAACACCAAAACGTGAAATTTTAAGTTTCTGGGCAGAGAAAAAAAAATCCCTGGGCAGAAAATAAAAATTGGCTAACTAAGGAAAAAATACAGGTTACTTGAAAATAATTTACTCTTACTTCTTTTGTTTCACCATTTTGTATTACCTTAGCAACATAATTCATAACACTTACTTTTCAAGCAACCAAAACCAAATGGTTGCAGCTAATTATAAAGAGAAACTTGTAAGCTACTATAAGATGAGAAAAAACGATATGCCTATAGAAACAGAAGAAGACGAAACAGGACTTATAGTCCTTGCTTCCGCAGTTCCTTTAGATAAAAACACGATTGATTACTCGGAAACATATTTGCAGTTTTATGATTTAGAGTCAGAAAACTATTACTATATTCATTATATTGATAGTAAGGCTGATGAAATATATTTAAGTGGATGTTGTTTCATAGATAGACAAAATCGTGATGATCTATATGAATCTTACCAAACACTTGACGGTTTACTTGAAACTGACGAAAATGAGGAAATAAATGATTTATGTATTATCTCAGCAGAAGACTTTGCATTAGTCAGAACACAATATCAAGACCAGTTTATCAACTTATGTGAATCATGTTATCCTACCTCTGTCCTAAAAAAAACAGTCAATTGGACTGCAAAAGGTTTAGTGTATATTTTGCTGGCTATTATCTTTGTGGTTATATGTACAGCTATCTCTATACTTCCCTGTATAGTCGAGCATGATGGTGGAAACTATATCGCCATTTTCATAATGTTCTGTTTTGTATTTTTGAGTGCCATTTTATTTTCGCTATCACCAAGAGTATGGCTGGAGCGCAGAATTAAATGGCTTATACCTAATATTGTAAATATTCAAATTGAAAAAAATGAAGACAAGCACAAATGTTACTATACGGTAGATACAGAAAGTCATACTGAATTTGAATATTACCCTAAGGAGAAACTAATGATAATAACGAAGTGGATACAGATTCCTCTGATTAACGCAAAACAAGAATATGAACGACTGAAGAATAATTTTATAGATTGGTTTGCTGACAAATCATTCATAGAAAATTACGGTATAAGAAATATGAACTCACTTGGTGAGTATGGCTATAAATTAGTAATTCCCAAGGCTGAAGCAAATAAAGCAACCATGAAGAAGTTACGAGAGTGGATTTTTCTGCCTGAACATGATTCATCAAAAGTATGTGAACATTTTATGTTCGAGGACAAAGAAGGTACGTTTTACATTAAATACCAAAATTGCAAAATTAATAAGATAACCTATGTTCTTAAAAATGGAACAACAGAGACATTTGATCCTGAAAAAAATAGCCTTCATGATAATAGCCTGTCGGCAGAAATAAGGCGTTTTTACGTAGATTTCGAATATTACATACCGAGAATGAAACCAATACAAAGGGAAATTTAAATGTTGAATGTGGACTGCGTAGCTGGCTGTTCCCGAAGGGAGGAAGTTCCTCTGACCAACGGGAGGAAAAGCAAAGTGGAGTTTGTTTTTCGCAAAGACTGTCACGTTATATATTAAAGTATTGAAAGACAAAACGTTACAACTTTATAGACTGTCACCAGACTGTCACGGTCTGTCACCATCTTTCTTTAAAAAGCGTGATAGTCTGGTGACAGACTGGTGACAGTCTTTTTATAGTTATTTATTTGATATACAGCGCGTTTGTGTGCTTGGTGACAGTCTTGCGAAAGTTCATTCTTTTTGAATATAAATTTATTTTAATGTTGAAAGGTTGTATTTTCATAATAAAAAGGGTGTTATTCTTGAGAAATTATGTATCTTTGCGCCCAATCGTAATAATAAATACTCATGGCATATAATAGATTAACCGCGGCTGAAGCTGCTGCTCTTATCAACGATGGTGATTATATTGGCCTTGGCGGTTTCACTCCTAATGGAGTGCCTAAGGCTGTATTCCGCGAACTTTCAAAGCGTGCTATTGCTGAACACGATGCTGGACGCCCTTTCCAGGTGGGCATCCTCACAGGTGCTTCGTCTCTGCAGAGTGTAGAAGGCGACATGGCTAATGCTCACGCTATTAAGTTTCGTGCGCCATTCTCAACTAACAAGGATTTCCGCACTCACACTAATCTTGGTGAGGTGGATTATGAAGACATGCACCTTGGACACATGGCAGAACGCTTGCGTCGTGGTTTCTATGGTGATGTTGAATGGGCTATTATTGAAGTTTCAGACATTGTTGAGGGCGACACTCTATGCAAAGCAAGCCTCACATCGGCAGGCGGTATTGCAGCAACTATTGCACGACTGGCTAAAAAGGTGATTCTTGAATTCAATCATTTCCATAATACTAATGCTCATTTCCTTCACGACTGCTTCGAACCTCTTGAATGTGGATTTGGCAGAGCTCCATTCCCTATCATGAACTGTGGCGACAGAATAGGAAAAGACTATATAGAGATTGACCCAAAGAAGATTGTGGGCGTTGTGGATTGTAATATTCCTGAAGAGGCACGTGGCTTCAAAGATCTTACTCCAGAGACAAGTCAGATGGGATATAATGTGGCTGAGTTCCTTGTTGACGACATGAAACGCGGACATATTCCTCCTCAGTTCCTTCCTCTGCAGAGTGGTGTTGGAGCAACAGGAAATGCTGTTCTCAAGGCTTTGGGACAGAACCCTCGCATACCTCGTTTCGATGTATATTCTGAGGTTGTTCAAGACGCTGCCGTTGACCTTATCAAGAAGGGAACTATAAAGAGTGCTTCAGCCACAGCTATGACCGTTACCAACGAGTGCTTGCAGGATGTTTATGCCAACATGGACTTCTTCAAGGAGCATCTTGTTATTCGCCAGAGCGAGATTGCCAACTCGCCTGAGGTGATACGCAGACTGGGTGTTATTGCCTTGAACACAGCCATAGAATGTGATATTTATGGTAATGAAAATTCAAGCCATATCTGTGGTTCTAAACTCATGAATGGTATTGGTGGTTCGTGCGACTATGAACGCAACGGATATATAAGTATCTTTACAACTGCTTCAACAGCCAAAGACGGTAAGATAAGCGCTATTGTGCCTATGTGCAGTCATGTTGACTCTACCGAACACGATGTTGATGTTATTGTTACCGAACAAGGTGTTGCCGACCTGCGTGGAAAGGGTCCTCTTCGTCGTGCTCACGAGATTATCGAGAACTGTGCGCATCCAGACTATCGCCCAATTCTTCGCGAGTTCTTGCGTATTGCCGACAAGGGACACGAGCCAGAGTCTATGCGTGCAAGCTTAGCTTTCCACGACACTTTCCTACGCAAGGGAGATATGAGACTTACTGACTTCTCGGAATACCTGTAAATAAAAAGCCTCTCCCATCCCTCCCCAAAAGGGAAGGGCTAACCAACAGGAGAAAAAAACTGACATATAAACAAGTAATACTACCACTCTGTATTTAACCCTTCTACAGAAGTTTGAAACAGACGGAGAGAAATTATAACATCTTGTATTTTACTTGGGAAATCAAAATCCATAAAAAAATGAGAACTAGAGACTTTTTTGCACTCTTTGCATTGACATTTGCCATGAATTCACAGGCGGGATTTGCTGGTGATATCAACGTGAAGAAATTCCGCTATACAGGATCTGTGGAATTGAAGAAACCTGTGCTTGTGGACACTATAAACATTGAGAAAAAGAAGTTTGATGCAGAAATGCTGCTGAAAACTCCTATGAGTATTGCTCATGCTAACAAGGGGCAGATTTATTCAGGGGCAGTTATTCCTGAAACAAAGACTGATTATGCCCTTAACCTGTTGCAGTTTCGCCTTGTTAATAGCGCTTACACAAAGGCAAATATTAGCGTAGGCAAACTGAAACACTATGAAATATATGTTGACGGCGAGAAAAGTGACGGCAATGTTACATTAACTCCTAATGCGCATAGTGTGGTTATAAAATACCTATCACAAAAGGGCGACAAAGATTCACTTGATGTAAAGGTAACTGCTGATAACGAAAAACTGCTAACCGTTGACAACAGCAACGAACGCCTATATTCGCTATCTGATGTGATGAACGGAAAGCAGATACGCAGTAATGAACTATCGGCCGACGGCAGATATATCATAGTTGCTTCAAGTAATGTTCTTGATGCTAAGACCACAAGATGGACTTGGCAAATAAAGGATTTAAAAAACAACAATACTATTGTTGAAACCAGCAACAACATTTCGTGGGTGCCAAACAGTAACAAATATTATTTCACACGCAAAGGAACTGCAGGACGCGACCTTGTTGTGGTTGATGTGCAAAATGGAAAAGAAACCATTATAGCAAGAAACCTTCCTGAAGGCAGTTTTCGTTTCTCACCAAAGGGCAATTACATTGTTATGGAGGTTGAAGATGAGGGTGTCAAGGATGATAAGGATGTGCACCAGTATATCGAGATGGACGACCGACAACCTGGGTGGCGCGACAGATCATCGCTATTGCTTTATGACCTGAATACGGGTATTGCACAACCTCTTACCTACGGCTATCACAACACATCGTTGCTGGATATTTCACGTGATGGAAGATATGTTCTTTATCAGGTTTCTAAATCACACCTGAGCGGTCGCCCAACAACTGTATTCTCTTACTATATCCTTGATGTGCAGACAATGCAACAAAAATGTCTTGTAAAAGATGATGGCTTTGTTGCTTCGGCAAAGTTATCTCCCGATGCCAAATATATTGCTGTTGCCGGCTCACCTGAATGTTTGGGAGGAATAGGTAAGAATGTTCCTGAGGGAATGACTCCAAGCATGTACGACTACCAGCTTTATGTTGTTGACTGCAACACAGGAAAAGCCAAGGCTCTTACAAAATATTTCAATCCAAGCATAAGCGATATGGATTGGAACGCTTTTGATGGAAAGATTTATTTCACAGCCTTAGACAAAGACTACCAGCGCCTTTATTCTGTTGACATCAAGAGTGGAAAAATAAGTCAGATAAGAGAAACCGAAGACCTTGTGAATGATTTTTCTATGGCTGACAAAAATGCTGTTCTTGCATATATCGGACAGGGAGCTAACAATTCTGACCGTCTTTACAAAATTGACTTAAAGAGCGGAAAAGAAACGCTTATTGAGGATGTGAACCCTGAAAAGCTGAATGGTGTGACATTGGGCGAATGCAAAGCGTGGAATTTCATCAACTCTCGAGGCGATACCATATACGGACGCTACTATCTGCCACCACATTTTGATGCCACCAAGAAATATCCAATGATAGTAAACTATTATGGCGGTTGCTCTCCTACAAGCAGAAACTTTGAAAGCCGTTACCCTCATCATGCGTATGCCGCTCAGGGATATGTGGTTTATGTGGTTGAACCAAGTGGTGCTGCTGGCTTTGGACAGGAGTTTGCTGCACGACACGTGAATACTGCTGGTGAAGGACCAGCCCAGGACATCATAGAGGGTACTAAAAAATTTTGCGAAGAACATAGTTTTGTTGATGCAAAAAAGATAGGATGTATAGGTGCTTCGTATGGTGGCTTTATGACACAGTATCTGCAAACAAAGACCGATATCTTTGCAGCAGCCATATCACATGCAGGAATAAGCGATCACACCAGCTATTGGGGTGAAGGTTACTGGGGCTATAACTATAGTGAAGTAGCAATGGCAAACAGCTACCCTTGGGCAAACAAAGAACTGTATGTGGATAGAAGTCCGCTATTCAACGCCGACAAGATTCACACTCCACTACTGTTCCTGCACGGAACAGCTGACACCAATGTGCCTGTGGGAGAAAGCATTCAGATGTACACAGCCCTGAAACTGCTTCAACGCCCTACTGCTCTGGTTGTTGTTGAGGGAGAAAACCATCACATTCTTGATTACGAAAAGCGTGTGAAATGGCAGAACACCATCTTTGCATGGTTTGCAAAATATCTGAAAGATGATGCAAGCTGGTGGAATTCTATGTATGACAAAGTACCGGAATAATGAATTTGGAATCACGAACCAACGGTCACTGACCGAAGGGAAGTAATTGGTCGCACTCCGTGCGATGTTGAGTTATTTAATTATGAATTAGTAATTGATAATTAAATCATTCATAATTGCGCTTGGCGCAACTAATTTGTAATTCGTAATTCCAAATTCCAAATTATTTTCGTAACTTTGTGCCCATTAAAGAGGTAAAAAAGAAAATTAGATATGACACAGAACTTTTTGATTTACAATACTCTAACCCGCACAAAAGAGTTGTTCAAACCTCTACATCCCAATCACGTGGGTATGTATGTTTGTGGACCTACTGTATATGGTGACCCACATCTGGGACACGCACGCCCTGCTATCACCTTCGACTTGGTGTTCCGCTATCTGAAGCACCTTGGCTACAAGGTGCGCTATGTGCGCAACATCACCGATGTAGGTCACTTGGAGCACGATGCCGATGAGGGTGATGACAAAATCGAGAAGAAGGCACGTCTTGAGGAACTGGAGCCTATGGAGATAGCTCAATATTACACTAATCGCTATCACAAGGCTATGGAAATGCTTAATGTGCTTCCACCATCTATAGAGCCTCATGCCACTGGTCATATCATGGAGCAAGAAAAACTTGTTGAAGAGATTCTTGCCAACGGTTATGCCTACGAAAGCAACGGCTCTGTGTATTTCGATGTTGAGAAATACGACAAAGACCACAAGTATGGCATACTCTCTGGTCGCAACCTAAAGGATATCATCAACAACAGCCGTGAACTTGCTGGTGTTGGAGAGAAGAAAAATCAAGCCGACTTTGCACTTTGGAAGAAAGCTACTCCAGAGCACATTATGCGCTGGCCAAGTCCTTGGAGCGATGGTTTCCCAGGATGGCATTGTGAATGTACCGCTATGGGTAGAAAATACTTAGGCAACCATTTCGATATTCACGGAGGAGGAATGGATCTTATCTTCCCACACCACGAATGTGAGATTGCACAGGCTGTAGCAAGTCAGGGTGATCAAATGGTTCACTACTGGATGCACAACAACATGATTACCATCAACGGACAGAAGATGGGTAAGAGTCTTGGTAATTTCATCACTCTTGAGCAGTTCTTTACAGGTAATCACGACAGTCTTGAGCAGGCTTATAGTCCTATGACTATACGTTTCTTTATTCTCTCTGCTCACTATCGTGGTACAGTTGACTTCTCTAATGAAGCCTTACAGGCTGCCCAGAAGGGCTATGAGCGCTTGATGAATGCTATTGATGATTTGGCACGTATTCAAGCATCAGCAGCAAGCGACGAGGCTACAGCTAAGTTTGTTGGTGAACTGCGCCAGCGTTGCTACGACGCAATGAACGACGACCTTATGACTCCACTCGTGATAAGCTATCTCTTCGAGGCTTGCCACCAGATAAATCTACTTATTGATCATAAGGCACAGATTTCAGAAGCCGACCTTAAGGAACTCAGCGAGGTTATCAATCTCTTTGCTTTCGACCTTCTTGGCTTGAAGAACGAGAAGGGTGCAAATAACGATGCACGCGAGGAGGCTTATGGTAAGGTTGTTGACATGGTTCTTAACCTTCGCGCTAAAGCTAAGGCAGAAAAAGACTGGGCAACAAGCGACCAGATTCGTGATGCTCTTGCTGAAGCAGGCTTTGAGGTTAAAGACACTAAAGACGGTTTCGCTTGGAAGTTGAATAAATAAAGAGTGATTTACAACTAATAATTACGGGTACGTGTAGAAATAATGAATACTACACGTACCCGTAAAACGTTTTAATTAATATACAACTATTTATCATCGTAATGACCATAGGCAGATATAACATCTACATGTACTTCGGTCTCAAAAATACGATAAACAAGACGATGTTTCTTAGTAATAGTACGCGACCATCTGTTAAAAGGCATTCCTTTTAATGGCTCAGGATGCCCAGTTCCTGTCTTAGGATGGTCAATCAGTTCATTAAGTAACTTCACAACTTTCTTAAAAGATGCAGGCTCGCTTCTTTTCAGTTTGGCTATATCTTCTTTCGCCTCAGGAGAATAGGTAATACTATAAGTCATAACTAAAGAGAGTTTAACCAAGAATTCATGTCTTCACGGTTGGTAAAGGTTATCCCTTCGCCTTTATCAAGGTGTTCCTCTGCACGCTCTATCTTAGCATAGAATTCCTCCTTCGTCATCAATGTTGAATCGGCTTTTTTCTGAGCTGTCAACTTCTTAACATAATTAACAACTTTAGTCATCAAAGTTTCATCCTCAGCTATTTCACTCAAAGCACGAAATAATTCAGTATTTATATTTATTGATGTCATAACGCAAATACGTTTGGTTTATGCCGCTAAAATACATTATTTTTTGAGATTATGCAAATATAGCTATGGTTTTTAACTTTACATAGTTGTAGCTCAAATAAATAAACCCATGAAAGCGGTTGCTGGTACCCCAGCTATTCTTCATAATAAAATAGCGATTGCCTTTTTTATCGTGAGCAATACCCACTATTGACATACAATGGTCGTCGGTGGTTTTAAGACTTTCAAACTGGCGCTGGCGCATTTCCTGTGTGACGTTCTTCTCGGGTACTTCCCCTACCCCATTTACTGCGTCGAATCCCGGTTCGCTTACGTCGCCTTCCCAACAAACTGCTCGTCCACTCTGCAGTCGAGAAACAATTAGATTCATGAGCGAGTCGATAGGAAGATTGAGAAATGAGTCGTTCATTAGATTGTCGGGTGTTTCGAGAACCACTCGTGAGCCAAATGGGTGATGGGTGAAACTGGTGTAAGAGTCGTATTCGTTTTCACGGCACACACTATGGGCAAATTCCAAGGGTGTGTAGGTTGCTCCAAGCATGTGAACAGATGGTGCTGGCATATAGCCTATTTCTTCGTCCATGATAGCGTCGGCCTTTGATTGCACATCGGCAAAGCTATGTGCTGTTTTTACCGCCATAGCCAGTTTTCGACAAAGATTATTGTAGTTTACTCCGTCTTTGCTGTAATAAGAGTCAAAGGGTATTGCTCCGTCTTGCTGTATGATATGAATGAGCATACTTGCCATTCCTCGTTGATTGAATCGTTTTTTGCCCCGCGACAGATAGTTTTCTATTGCCTGCTGGGTAAAGAGTTTGCGAGCCACATAATCGGTAGAGAGATTAACCGAATCGCCTTGCATGAGATGATTGGTTTCTATTGTTGAGAGCATAGCATAAATCCAGCAAAGGTTGCTGTGCCCTTGATCTTTTACAGGTGTGGTCTTTAAAAGAACATCAACTACAAAGGGATTCTCTTCTTTAGAGGCGTGCTTTTGTGGTTTTTCACATGAGAAAAGCAATAAAGAACATAGTATGATGAGCGAAAATTTCTTCATAATCAATATATTAAGACAAATGCAAAGATAGCCATAAATTCTTAATAATCATTGCTTTTTAGCATTTTACCTTCTTACTCTTTTACTTTTTTATTATCTTTGCACCCATGAACGCAAGAATAGAAGATTTTGAGATTATGGCGCCTGTAGGTTCGCGCGAATCTCTGGCAGCAGCCATTCAGGCTGGAGCAAATTCAGTTTACTTCGGTATTGGCAAATTAAACATGCGATCTCACTCGGCTAATCACTTTGATATTACCGACCTGCGCGAGATTGCAGCTACCTGTAATGAGCACGGCATCAAGACATATCTCACCGTAAACACTATCATCTATGACGATGATATTGAAACGATGAAAGAGATTATTGATGCAGCTAAAGAAGCAGGTATCTCGGCTGTTATTGCCAGCGATGTGGCAGTAATGGCATACTGTAATGAGGTGGGCGAAGAGGTGCACCTCTCTACTCAGCTTAATATATCAAACGTTGAAGCTCTGAAATTCTATAGTCGTTTTGCCGATGTTTCTGTGTTGGCTCGCGAGCTAAACATGGATCAGGTAAAGCATATTCACGAAGAAATTGAGAAACAAAATATCTGTGGACCAATGGGTAAGCAGATTCGTATAGAGATGTTCTGTCACGGAGCACTTTGTATGGCTGTTTCAGGCAAATGTTATCTGAGTTTGGCTAACGCTAATCGCTCAGCTAACCGTGGTGAATGTGTGCAGATTTGTCGCAGAAGCTACACAGTTACCGACAACGAAACAGGTAACCAGCTTGAAATAGACAATAAATACGTTATGAGCCCTAAAGACCTCAAGACCATTAGATTCATCGACAGAATGATGGATGCTGGTGTGAGAGTATTCAAGATTGAAGGACGTGCTCGTGGCGCAGAATATGTATATACAGTTGTGAAATGCTACAAAGAAGCTATTCAAAGTGTTCTTGATGGCACATTCACAGAAGAAAAGAAAGACGAATGGGACGAGCGTCTTGCAACAGTATTCAACCGCGGTTTCTGGGACGGATACTATCAGGGACAAACACTCGGCGAATGGAACAACCACTATGGTTCATTAGCTACTGAGAAGAAAGTTCTCGTGGGTAAGGTAAAGAAATATTTCTCAAAACTTGGCGTTGCCGAAATTGCCGTTGAAGCAGCACCATTCAAGAAGGGCGATAAACTGCTTATTACAGGTAATACCACAGGAGCTATGTACCTGAATGCAGAAGAAATACGCTACGACCTCAAACCTGTTGAGGAAGCACAGCAAGGCTGGCGAGTAAGCATTCCTGTACCTGATAAAGTACGCCCTAATGACAAATTCTTTAAACTTGAAATTGTAAAAAAATAATATGAATTCAATTAACGAAATACAAGACGAAGTAATTGAGGAATTCAGCGACTTTGAAGACTGGATGGATAAATACCAGATGCTCATCGACTTAGGTAACGACCTCGATGCTCTGGACGAGAAATATAAAAACGAGCAAAATCTTATTGACGGCTGTCAGAGTCGCGTATGGCTACAATGCGACAAGGCAGACGATAAACTCGTTTTCACAGCCGATAGCGATGCACTTATCGTAAAAGGAATCATAGCTCTGCTCATTCGTGTTGTAAGCAACCACACGCCACAGGAAATTCTTGATGCCGACCTCTATTTCATCGAAAAGATAGGACTTCGCGAGCACCTCTCTCCTACCCGTTCAAACGGTCTCTTGGCTATGGTTAAGCAGATAAAAGCCTACGCATTAGCATATAATTTGAAATAAATTTCCCCCCCTCATGAAGGTTTCTGTCCCCGGGAACGGGGGAAGCGAAGGGGGGTGTAAGACCATTGAAGGCCGGGTGGAGTTGGAAAAAAATTCCTTCATTAAAGACACAATAGTAAAAATGCGAAAGCTTAAAACAATAGAAATGAACCGTCTGTCGGTTGAGGAATTCAAAGAAGCAAAGAAGCTGCCTTTGATAGTTGTTCTCGACGACATACGATCACTATACAATGTAGGAAGCGTTTTCCGTTGCGGAGACGCTTTCCGCATTCAAGCCGTATATCTTTGCGGCATTACCGCCTGTCCTCCAAATGCTGAAATACATAAAACAGCACTTGGCGGCGAGGATAGTGTTGACTGGAAATACTTTGAAAAGACAGAAGACGCTATTGACGAATTACACAAAAATGGCGTATTCGTATATAGCATAGAGCAAGTGGAAGGCTCTACAAAGTTACAGAACCTCTCAAACTCTTCGCTTCAGAAAGACAAGACTTACGCAATAGTAATGGGTAACGAGGTTAAAGGCGTTAAACAAAGCGTTATTGACATGAGCGATGGCTGCCTTGAAATTCCACAGTTTGGTACAAAACATTCTCTTAATGTCAGCACCACAGCCGGCATCGTTATCTGGGAATTTGCGAAAACGCTTATCTTAGGACGTTAAACGTCCAACGTTAAAAAGGGCCTCCATTCACATGGAAGCCCTTTTCACTGAATTCTTTTTACCTTCTAATACCTTACTAAAATCGACTAATTAATACAAATAATTGCATTTTAACCACATATCTGGTTGCAAAGATATAGAAAAACGAATTTCTAATTGTTACATATTCTGCCCATAAAATTACCATTTTTTCCTTTTCTGCAAAAAAACATCAAATATTGGTCAAAATAGTATCATAATGTGCATCATATTTTTTATAATTTTGCATGCAGGAAAATGATAATTATGGATTAATGATACACACAAGTTTTTTTATGATAGATTTTATTCAATAAAATAGGCTACCCTGTGACAGAGTAGCTTATTTTTTTGTACTTTCCTTTTGTATTACTCTCGTTTTTACGTAATTTTTTTGTATAAAGTCAAGAAGTTACTATCGCTCAACATAAAAAATAAACAAGTTTATTTTGTTCTGCTCTCGTTTTTCAGTAACTTTGCAACTGATTATACGCGCACGCGAACAAATTAGTAAAAGAGAAAAATTAAATATAGCTATATAAAATGGATTACAACTTCAGAGACATTGAGAAGAAATGGCAACAGAATTGGGTTGAGAACAAGACCTATAAAGTTACCGAAGACAACAACAAAAAGAAATTCTATGTACTCAACATGTTCCCCTACCCTTCTGGTGCGGGCCTTCATGTGGGTCACCCTCTTGGATATATTGCATCAGATATTTATGCTCGCTACAAGCGTCAGCAGGGCTTCAACGTGTTGAACCCTATGGGATATGACGCTTATGGTTTGCCAGCAGAACAGTATGCTATTCAGACTGGTCAGCATCCAGCTATTACAACAGATGCTAATATTGCACACTATCGTGAGCAGCTTGACAAGATTGGTTTCTGTTTTGATTGGGATCGTGAGGTACGTACTTGTGACCCAAAATACTACCATTGGACTCAGTGGGCTTTCCAGAAGATGTTTAACTCGTTTTATTGCAACAAGTGCCAGAGTGCTCAGCCTATAGAGAAGCTTGTTAAGCGTTTTGAAGAAAAGGGTACTGAGGGCTTGGATATTGCACAGAGCGAGGAACTTTCATTCACAGCTGATGAATGGAAGGCTATGAGCGATGTTGATAAGCAGAAAACTTTGATGAACTACCGCATAGCTTATCTTGGCGAGACTGTTGTTAACTGGTGTCCTGGTTTGGGTACTGTATTGGCCAACGATGAGGTTGTAAATGGTGTTTCTGAACGTGGTGGTTATCCTGTTGTTCAGAAGAAGATGCAGCAATGGTGTCTTCGTGTATCGGCTTATGCTCAGCGTTTGCTCGATGGCCTTAATACTGTTGACTGGAGCGACTCTATCACAGAAACACAGAAGAACTGGATTGGTCGTTCAGAAGGTACAGAAGTTGAATTCACAGTAAAAGATTCAGATAAGCACTTTACTATCTTTACGACTCGTGCCGACACTATGTTTGGTGTTACCTTCATGGTTTTGGCCCCAGAGAGTGAGCTTGTTGCTGAACTGACTACCGACGAGCAGAAGGAAGAAGTAGAGAAATACCTTGACTACGTTAAGAAACGTACAGAACTTGAGCGTATGTCTGACCGCAAGGTAACAGGTGTGTTCTCTGGTAGCTATGGTGTTAATCCATTCACAGGCGAGGCTATTCCTATCTGGATTTCTGAATATGTATTGGCTGGTTACGGTACAGGTGCTATTATGGCTGTACCTGCTCACGATAGTCGTGACTATGCTTTTGCTAAGCACTTTAATCTGCCTATCATTCCATTGATAGAGGGTGCCGATGTTAGCGAAGAGAGTTTCGACGCTAAGGAAGGTATTGTAAGCAACTCTCCAGCTCCAGGCAAAGAGAGTATTGATGGTTTCTCACTGAACGGTCTTACCGTTAAGGAAGCCATTGCTGCAACAAAGAAATTTGTTACAGAAAAGGGTATTGGTCGCGTAAAGGTGAACTATCGTTTGCGTGATGCAATCTTCTCTCGTCAGCGTTATTGGGGTGAGCCTTTCCCAGTATATTACAAGGACGGTATGCCACAGATGGTACCTGAAGAGTGCTTGCCACTTGAGTTGCCTGAGATTGATAAATATGAACCTACAGAAACAGGTGAGCCACCATTGGGTCGTGCTAAGAAATGGGCTTTCGACGTAGAGAAGAAGGAAGTTGTTGATAAGAGTTTGGTTGACAACAAGACTGTTTTCCCACTCGAGCTTAACACAATGCCTGGTTTCGCTGGTTCAAGTGCATACTACCTGCGCTACATGGATCCATCAAACGATGAATCTCTTGTAAGCAAGGAGGCTGATGAGTATTGGCAGAATGTTGACCTTTATGTAGGTGGTACAGAACACGCTACAGGTCACTTGATTTATAGCCGTTTCTGGAACAAGTTCCTCTTTGATCAGGGTGTAAGCTGCAAGGAAGAACCATTCCAGAAGCTTGTTAACCAGGGAATGATTCAGGGTCGTTCAAACTTTGTTTATCGTGTAAACAGCGATGACCACAGCAAGGCACCTGTATTTGTTTCTAAGGGCTTGAAAGACCAATACGACACAACACCTATCCATGTATGGGTGAACCTCGTAAAGAACGATATTCTTGATATCGATGCTTTCAAGAACTGGCGTCCAGAATACAACAACGCAGAGTTCATCCTTGAAGATGGTAAGTACACCTGCGGTTGGGCTATTGAAAAGATGTCGAAGTCAATGTACAACGTTGTGAACCCAGATGATATTATTGCTGAATATGGTGCCGACACATTACGTCTTTACGAAATGTTCCTTGGTCCTGTAGAAGCAAGTAAGCCTTGGGACACAAACGGTATTGATGGTTGTTTCCGTTTCTTGAAGAAGTTCTGGAATCTCTATTGGGAGAAGGGAACAGACAATATTGTTGCTGATGAAGAGGCAAAGCCTGAGAGTATAAAGACTGTTCATAAACTCATTAAGAAGGTGAGCGAGGATATTGAGAAGTTCTCATACAACACATCTATCTCAGCCTTCATGATTGCTGTTAATGAACTGGGACAGCAGAAGTGTCACAACCACGAGTTGTTGAAGCTGCTGACAATTCTTATTGCTCCATTTGCACCTCATATTGCAGAAGAACTTTATCACCTTATGGGTGGTGAGGGAACTGTATGTGATGCTCAATGGCCATCTTACGACGAGAAATACCTGGTAGAGAGCGAGATGCAGCTTACTATCAGCTTCAATGGTAAGGCTCGTTTCCAGATGAGCTTCCCCGCTGATGCTACTAACGATCAGATTCAGGAGTCAGTACTGAAAGACGAGAAGAGTCAGAAGTATCTTGAAGGATTCCAGATTCTGAAAGTTATTATCGTACCTAAAAAGATTGTCAATATTGTATTGAAAAAATAATTTGTATGACCGTAGATCACCAAATTATATGGAATGAGACCAAGGATTATATTTTTATAACCCTCGGTCTCTTGCTGTATGCCTTTGCATTTACTGTTTTCCTCATGCCATACGAGATTGTGACAGGAGGAGTAACTGGTATGTCGGCTATCGTATATTATGCTACAGGGTTTAAGATTGAGAACACCTATATGCTCATCAATATATCCCTTTTGGTAGTAGCATTAAAGATATTGGGCTTCAAGTTCATGATGAAGACCATATACGCCATCTTTGCGCTGTATTTCATGCTGAAATTTGCGCAAATGTTCATGCCTACTGACGAAGCAGGAAACTTTATAAAGGTGATGGGAGAGGGACAAGAGTTTATGTCGCTCCTTGTAGGTTGTTGCCTCACAGGAACATCGCTGGCTATTGTCTTTCTGAATAATGGCTCTACAGGAGGAACAGATATCATAGCTGCATGTGTGAACAAATATCACAATATGTCGTTAGGTCAGGTATTGATGTCGGTTGACTTCCTTATTATTGGTAGCTGTTTCTTCTTCCCACAGTTTGGTGGTTTTGTTGACCGTGTACACAAAATCATGTTTGGTCTTTGTACTATGGTTATTGAAAACTTCATGCTCGACTATGTGATGAACCGTCGTCGTCAGAGTGTGCAGTTTATGGTATTCTCAAAGAAATATCAAGAAATAGCCGATGCTATTGGAACACAGATGGATCATGGAGTAACCATTCTTGATGGTCACGGATGGTACACTGGTCAGGAAGTAAAGGTGCTTTGTATTCTTGCACGCAAGAATGAGAGTGTAACAATGCAACGACTCATCAAGATGATCGACCCTAATGCCTTTGTAAGTCAGAGTTCTGTAATTGGTGTATATGGTGAAGGATTTGATGAGATGAAAGTAAAAATTAAGAAGGATTAATTCCATATAATGTGGGGTGGAAGCTATATGAAAAAAATAGTATTTGCAACAAACAACGAACATAAACTTAAGGAAATCAGAGAGATTCTTGGAGATAGATTTGAAATAGTATCTCTAAAGGATATTGGTTGTGATGTAGATATTCCTGAAACAGGAAATACTTTGGAAGAGAATGCTCACCAAAAAGCTGAGTATATTTTCGATCACTATCATCTTGACTGCTTTGCTGATGATACTGGTTTGGAAGTTGAAGCCCTGAATGGTGCTCCAGGAGTTCATTCTGCTCGTTATGCTGAAGGAACAGACCATAACTCAGAAGCTAATATGGCTAAACTTCTTAAGGAACTTGAGGGGAAAGAAAACCGCAAGGCACGTTTCCGTACAGTAATAGCTCTTATTCAGATGGAAGGTGATAATCCTCGTTGCAGTAGAGAATATCGCTTTGAGGGCATTGTAGAAGGTAAGATAGCTGAAGAGAAATCAGGAAATGCAGGCTTTGGTTATGACCCTATATTTATTCCTGAAGGCTTTGATAAGAGCTTTGCCGACCTTGGTGAAGAAATAAAGAACTCTATCAGTCATAGAGCAAGAGCGGTTGAAAAACTGGCAAACTTCTTTTGACACACTCTAAATTAATATCATGAATCTATCAATACTTCTCCCCACGTATAACTGCAGTTGTAGATTGCTGGTAGAAACATTGCACAAGCAATGTGAAGATATTGATAGCTTGAATTATGAAATATTGGTTGCTGATGATGGCTCTACAGATAAGAGTTTTATAGAGAATAATAAAATCATCAGCAACCTAAATAATGTAAGATATATAATAAGAGAAGAGAATGTTGGTAGATCAGCGATAAGAAACTTCCTTATACGTGAAGCACAATACGAGAAATTATTGCTTATTGATGGTGATCTGGAACTTGAAACTTCTGATTTTATATATAAATATCTTCATAGTGAAGGCGATATTGTTGTTGGAGGAATAACAATAGGAGGAACGGAAAAAGAGTGGGGGAGCAACCTTAGATGGCGTTATGAAAAAACATGTGAAAAAGCACATAATGTTGAAAACAGAAAACAGAAACTACTTGAATTACATACTAATTTCCTTATCAGCAAGAAAGAATTGTTGAAACATCCTTTTAATGAACGTATTTCACATTATGGCTATGAGGATGTTTTATTAGGAAAGTGTTTGGTTGATGAAGGATTAAAGGTAGAACATATTGATAATCCTGTACTATTTGCACACTACGAAAGTAACGATAAGTTTATTCAAAAAACTAAAGAAGCACTTGAAACTCTGTATTTATATCAACACGAATTAAAAGATTATTCTCGATTGATTAGCTTCATGAATAAGATAAATCATTATGGAGTTATAAATCTTTTAAATATTACTTATCAACTTATCCACACCCTGTTGATAAGTAACTTAAAAGGCAATAAACCAAGTATTTATGCGTTTAAAATTTATAAGATATTGCACTTTGCACATCTCATTGTTCAAAACGGTAAATCATGAGAAAGATACTCTTTATTATACTACTGCTTTTAGGTATTCAAAACATAAATTCAAAAACATCAGCAAATGAAATAGGTAAATGGAAAGCCTATATGTCATATATTGATGTTACAGATGTTGTGAAAGCCAACAAGATACTTTATGTGCTGGCATCAAATAGTCTTTTTTCATATAACGAAAACGATAATAGTATTACTACATATAGTAAAGCTAATCAGCTAAGCGATTGTGAAATATCGAAAATAGCCTGGAATAAGGTTGCAAAAAAACTTATTATCATCTATAAAAATGGTAATATAGATTTGTTAGATTCTAATGATGACGTTATTAACATCAGCGATATATGTAACTATACAACCACTGATGACAAAACTATAAATGATGTTTTTATCTATGAAAAATACGCTTATCTGAGCACAGGCTTTGGTATTATAAAAATTAATATGACTGATGCTGAAATAAGTGATACTTATAGATTAGGCTTTAAAGTTAACTGGACAAACATATCAGATGGACACATACATGCTTATAGCAGCGCACAAGGACATTTTAAAGCTTCTCTAAGCACTAATCTGCTTGATAAAAGCAATTGGATCAGAATAGGGGATTACTTGGCTCAGACAAAAGAAAATAAGGATGAGTTATTTGATATAGTAAGAACCCTTAAGCCAGGAGGACCAAAATACAATTATTTCTATAAACTTAAAATATATAATAATCGCCTATATTCTGTAGGTGGAGTATATGATGCTGATAACGAAATTGGCCGTCCTGGATGTGTACAGGTGTTGGATTATTCAAATGAAGACTGGACAATATATCAAGAGTCATTAAAAGAAATAACTGGTGTACTTTATTCCGATAATCTTGATGTGGCTATTGATCCAACAGATAATAATCATGTTTTTGCAGCAGGAAAAAGTGGACTATACGAGTTTTTAAATGGTAAGTTTATAAAACTACATACTATAGAAAACAGTCCTATAGGAGCTGCTCTCGACGATAATAACAAGGGATATGTGCTTGTTGAGGGTATAAACTTTGATAAAGAAGGTAATCTGTGGTGTTTAAATAGTCAGTCAAAAACAGGCGCACTATTTGAATACACAAAAAATGGTGAATGGAAAACATTCGATATTCCACAATTTATGAGTGGAACAAGAAGTCTTGGTGGACTTCGTGGGCCTTATTTTGATAAGGATAATCTTATGTGGATATATAATCACCATTGGGTTAAAGTTATATTCTGCTATCAACCATCAAGCAATAGCTTGAATGTAATTGATAAATTCTATAATGAAGATGGAATAAATATAGAACCAAGATTAATAAAATGTATTACTGAAGATAAAATGGGTAATATATGGGTGGGTACAGATAAAGGACCTGCTATGATTGATGTGGCTGAAAAAACAAGTAAAACTCCAATATTCAACCAGATAAAGATTGCAAGAAATGACGGAACTAATCTTGCAGATTATCTTCTTGCAGGAATAGATATAAACTGTATTACTGTTGATGCAGCAGGAAGAAAATGGTTTGGCACAAACGGAAATGGAGTATATCTAATGAGTGAAGATAATATTACCCAGATTGAGCATTTCACAGAAAGCAATAGCAAACTAATATCTGATAATGTTTATTCTATAGCTATTAACGATGCTACTGGTGAAGTATTCTTTGCTACAGAAAAGGGATTATGCTCATATATGAGTGACGCTACAGCTCCTGTTGAAGATATGAACAATGATGTTACCTATGCATATCCTAATCCTGTTAAACCAGACTACAGAGGTCCTATAACTATTACTGGTTTAAGTTATAATGCTGATGTTAAAATAGTAACTACAAATGGTGTGCTCGTAAATAAAGGAAGAAGCACAGGTGGTAACTATGTCTGGGATGGAAATGACCTTCAGGGAAGAAGAGTAGCCAGCGGAATATATATGGTTCAGACAGCAACTCAAACAGGCGAAAAAGGAACAGTATGCAAGATTGCAATAATAAACTAATGTGGGGTATTATAGCGTTATTTACGCTAATGCAATTAGTTATTCTTTTTATATTTGGATATACACCTTATCCAGATAGTAATGCCTATATACAATTAGCACAGAAATGTATAGAAGCTAATGAACAATATCCTATAGTATCTGAAATAAATACTATACCATTTATATGGAACTTAGGTGCTATTAATGCTGTATATTATTCTTTAAAACTCTTTGGATCAATTACTCCACTTTTTGTTTTTTATTCACTTATAAAAGGATTTTCAGCCTGGCTTATTTATTATATCAGCAAGATATTATTCAATAATAAAATAGCATTAACAACATTAATACTTTATGTAGTTTATCCTGCAAACTATGGAGAATGTACATCTACACTTAGCGAACTACCATTTATATTCTTTATGCTTGCTGGAATAGTATTAGTTTTAAGAAACTACTCTCTTATATGTGGATTTTTTCTTGCCATAGGTAATTGGGTTCGTCCGATGGGAATTGTATTTCTTATCAGTCTTATAATATTCTTTATAATTACAAATAAGAAAAAAATTATTCCACTGGTTGTAGGTTATTTGATGTGTATTGCTATTATTGGTAGTATTTCGTTTTATCGAACTGGACATTTCATTTATCAGGCAAAAACTGGTTGGATGGCTCTTTTAGAATACTCTTTAGATAATAGTAATGATAAAACAGCTAAAGGTACACACGAAAAAGTATATCATATAATTAATAATGATAATATTCCAGCAACTGAAAAAGATAATTATCTGCGAAAAATATGCATAGAATGGATAAGTAATCACAAGACAGAATATATTAGTCAGATGCCAAAGAAATTAATCAATACCTTCGTATCTGATAACGTTAACTTATGTGTATTTCTAAAAGATAAAAATAGTAGAGAATATATGTATGAACCATTAAGTATAAAAACTATATATAAAAGTTTTCCTATACTTAATATAACTCAATGGCTTACAATAATCAATCTCATATACTACTATATATTACTTCTTTCCTCGTGTATAGGAACATATTTTCTTATAAGAAAAAAATGCTGGAAACAACTTAGTATTCCTTGTTCTGTTATACTAATAGGAACACTTATCCTACTTGCTGCAGGACACGGAGAAGCACGTTTTCATATTCCATTCATGCCATTTATTATAATGCTTAGTGCATATACGTTTGTAAATCTGAAAGTGAATTAAAATGGAAAATATTATATCAGTAATAGTTCTAACATATAATCAGGAGAAAACAATAGGGCGCACTCTTGATTCTATTCTTATGCAGAAATGTCATCTGCCCATTGAAATAGAATTAAGGGATGATTGTTCAAATGATGCTACAGACGCTGTTTGTAAACGTTATGCTGAGAAATATCCATCAATAATAAGATATCGCCAAAATAAGCAAAATAAAGGTATTATCGATAATTATTTCGATACACTTCTTGAATGTAGAGG
The DNA here is from genome assembly GCA_905236755.1 of uncultured Prevotella sp. Lineage (GTDB taxonomy): Bacteria > Bacteroidota > Bacteroidia > Bacteroidales > Bacteroidaceae > Prevotella. Next base: position 191,516 of record CAJOCR010000008.1, on the reverse strand, counting down.
TAAGTATATTGCTGATTGTGCAGGAGATGATTTTTGGATTGATCCCTTAAAACTTGAAAAGGAAGTACAGATATTAGAAAAACATCCAGATGTAACTTTAGTACATACTGCTTGGAATAATTATGATGAAGAACTTGGAAAAGTAGTTTCCGTTTCACATTCTGAACTAAAAAATGAAATTACTAACGGACATAAAATGATGGAGAAGGTGTTTACCCAAAATGGTATTTCAGCTGTTCACCTATGCACATCTCTTTATAGAAAGGAATTTTTTTTGAATGCATATAATGATTATCCACATTTCTTTAAAAACAAAGAATATAATACAGAAGATCTGCAATTAATATTCTTTATGGCTAAAGCTGGAAATATTGCATATATTCCAACTCCAACACTTAATTATAGTGTTAATCATATTTCTGCTTCAAACACCTTGAATGAAGAAAAACAATTTCTTTTTATGGAAGGAATTAATCAACTTTGCTGGGATCTTTCACAGGAATTTAATATAAAATCAAAGGCTATAATTAATCATTTTAAAATAAAAATATTCGCACTCTATATGCATGCTTTCCGCTCAAAGAACAAGGAATTATTAAATAGAGCAAAGCAAAAACAAAAAGAGTGGAAAATTAATGATAATATAAAACTTGTTATTACAAAGTTTATTATGTCAAACTGCATAACATGGAATTTTATGTTACGCATTAGAAAGGTATTTTGTTTATTAAAAAGATGTTTTTCTTGATTCTATAATTCCTCTATATTGCCTCTATAATCCGTCTATATCAAAAAGAGTTGTACGAGTTGTGAATTTGTTAAGTTTTTATATAGTGCAGAAAAATGGTATGTAACTGTTTACCTACTATTTCAGGAGAAGCTATTTTCGATACTAAATCAGACAGTTGTTTATTATCAACAGATGAATAATTGTTTATTATTTCATGCATAGACAAATATAATGCGTCAGCATCATCAACAGGAACAATCTTACAACTATCACACAAGCGAAGATTACGAGGTATTATTTCTGTTGAAATATATGGTATTCCCGTGCTCATAGCTTCAAGAATACATAATGGCTGAACCTCACTTCTACTTGGTAATACAAGACAATCACATTTATAAAGCAGTTCTCTAATTTCTTTCTTATTTAATTCTCCATGAACGATTATTTTAGCCTCTGAGCCACTTTCTTTTATCATACGTAGAAAGTCTTTAGAAAGAGTATTTCTGCCTGCTATATGCAATTCTACATCTTTCTGTGGATAAATAGATTGCTGTTTTACTAATTTATTAAATGCAGAAAGAAGAATATCATAACCTTTCCAGTATTCATTATTAGCAATACAACAAAATCTGAATGGGCGATCAACTAATGATTCACGCTTTTTATACGTGAAAAAAGAAGTGTCTATAATATTTGAAATAGTGTAATTATTGTAATCCTTTCCAAAATAACAGGAAATATCATCTACAAGTTCATCTGAAACAGTAATTACAATACTTGCATTAGAAAAAGCCTGCTTTAAAAGTGGTATTTGCCAAGCTGAAGAAGGAGCTTTTCCAAACTCTTTTTCATAAAGCATACTTGATAAATGCTCAGTAATTACATAAGGAATGCCATATTCATTACTTATCAACATAGCTGCATATCCTGCCCATTTACAACAATGAGCATGAAGAATATCAGGTTTTCCATATCTATCTACATATTGCTTAAACATAGACCTTACAATACTCACCCAACGATTTACATTAAAATGAATTAGTTTAGGAACACCGTGTTGATAACTTCTATATACAACAATTCCCTCTATGTTCTCTGTAAAGCGAGCATAGGGGGAAAAGAGAAAATCTTTAATACTTTTCTTTATAGATAGTTGCACATTACTTAAAATTCTTACTTCATTACCTTGAGCCTTTAATGCCTTAGCCTGCTCAAGACAGAATTCTCCGCCATAAGGAGTGAAGAAAGAAGGAATTTCAAGTATGTGCATAACTAATTAACTTAAACTAAGCATCTTATTAATAGGCTTAACAGCATCTTCAGCTATTGAAGCATCAACCTCAACAGAAGGCCAACCATATTTTAATGTGTTATAGATCTTCTTTAGAGAGTTGAGTTTCATAAACTCACACTCATTACAGCTGCATCCAACACCACCTTCACTTACTTCTGGAGGTACAGGAATAAATGTTGTGTCTGGACATGTTCTCTGCATCTCGTGAAGAATACCAGCCTCTGTAGCTATAATATATTCTTTTTGTTCAGGATGTTCCTGAGCGTATTTCAACATAGTAGCTGTACTACCCTTTACATCAGCAGCAGCAAGAACAGGAGCCTTACACTCTAAATGAGCCATAACCAAAGCACCTGGATGCTCCTTCTTAAGCTTAATTATTGCTTCTACAGAGAATTTCTCATGAACATGACATCCACCGTTCCAAAGAAGCATTTCGCGACCTGTAGCGCTATTTATATAGTTTCCAAGATTATAATCAGGACCAAAGATAATCTTCTCATCCTTAGGGAAACTATTAATAACCTTTTCAGCATTACCACTTGTTACAACACAATCAGTAAGTGCCTTAACAGCTGCTGTAGTATTTACATAGCTTACAACCTTATATCCAGGATGCTCATCCTTGAATTTCTTCAAGTCTTCAGCCTTACAACTATCAGCCAAAGAACAACCAGCATTAAGGTCAGGACAAAGAACAGTTTTCTCAGGACTTAACAACTTGCAAGTTTCAGCCATAAAATGCACACCACACATAACCATTATCTTTGCATCGGTTTCTGCAGCCTTACGTGCAAGAGCCAACGAATCACCAACAAAATCGGCTACATCCTGAATGTCTCCTACAGTATAGTAATGGGCAAGAATAATAGCATCCTTCTCCTTGCATAGTTTACGAATCTCAGTTTTAAGATCAATATTATCGTCAACTGGTTCATCAATAAATCCCTTATCAATCCATTCTTTTTTCAACATAACTATATTATTATCTTTCTTTTATTTTTAAAAAGAAAAAAAAGATGTGTAGTATGATATACCGTTGATAAGTTTATAACTCATAAGAGAAAAACTTGCATATTTCATTATTAACACCCTACAGATACTTTTCTACACTATCTATTAATTCTTTCTTGCTGATTATCAGCGTTATATTAAGTTATCCACAATTTGTGAATTCGGTGCAAAAGTAATAAGTTTATATCTTTTTTCCTAAAAAAACGGTTGAAAAGTTACTTAAATGCCTGTGAAAAGTATGTGGATATCCACATTTCAGGGTACTTCAATTCTACCCTGTGGATATCCACAAAGTTATGAACAGGGTTTTCAACGGTTTTTCAACACGTTTTCAACACGTTCAGCTATAGTATCTGGATTAATGTTACGCATACATGCAAAGTCTTGACGCATGCAAGGTTTGCTTCCATATATGCTACAAGGACGGCAATTAAGGTTTAATTGCACTATATTATCAGGGTTTTGATTCCAACCAAGAAATCCTGCATAAGGGTGAGTAGCTCCCCAAACACTAATAACAGGTGTGTTTGTAAGCGAAGCTAAGTGCATATTAGCACTATCCATACTTACCATACAGTCAAGATGGCTCATAAGGATAAGTTCCTGATTCATTCCTTTTAACTGGTCAGGTACACTTATACAATTTATAGGATGCTTTTCAACAATAGTGTTAATTTGCTCTTTTTCCTTAGTTCCTCCTCCGAAAAGGAATATTCTGCATGAAGGATGATTGTTGATAAGTATGTTGATAACTTCGTTGATAAGTTCTAAAGGATACATCTTTCCTTTATGTGCAGCGAAGGGAGCAATACCTATCCACTGTTGAAAATCACGCTTTTGAGATAGTTTATCAGGTAGTAATCTTAGATTTCCACCTTCCTGTGGAAAAATAGATGTAAACTGTAACTTAACAGGGTATCCAAGCTTAGCCAATACATCGGCATAATTTTGGAAAGATGTAGGTTGCTGAATGAGTTTCTTATTTTTTTCGGCAGTTAATTCGCGTTTTCCCTGGCGGTGTTTATCAATATGTTCAACTTTAAAGTTGCCCATATTAAATCTCAGTCTAAGATAGTGAGTACGTAAAACACCGTGAAAATCGGCTACAGCAGTAAACTGCTTTGCAAGTAGTCGTCGATATAGTTTGTTGAGTCCACGGATACCACTATATTCATCTTTTATATTAGCAGCCATGAACCCAACGTTAGGTGCAATATTTTCGAAGAGCACTTTCATATTAGGCCGACTCAAAACCGTGATTCGTAGATTAGGATATTGATGTGCCAATGAATAAATCACTGGTACAGTCATAGCTACATCACCAAGGGCTGAGAATCGGATAATCAGTAAGTGCTCAGTCGTCATTTCAGAATATTATTTTTTACCTTTATATAATATAGGATTTGTTTCTACATCATTATACATTTTCATCTGTCGGTAAACCTTCATATACTTGCGACCTTCCTCAATATCAGTGATAAGCTGATCGATAGCCGAACCAAGGTCTTTCTGCTGCTCAAGTAATATAGCAAGTTTATCCTGACATTTCTGAACGTGTTCAGCACTTGCGTCTGTACGCTCAGCCTGCTCTTTCATGTGATAAATCTTCAATGCAAGAATACTCAATCTGTCGATAGCCCATGCAGGACTCTCGGTGTTGATAGTTGCATTATCAAGAACTTTTACGTCTTTATATTTATCAAGGAAATAAGAGTCAATTTGTTCTACAAGGTCCGTGCGATCCTGATTACTCTTGTCAATACGATGTTTTAGATCCATACCTTTAACAGGATCAAGCTGAGGGTCACGGATAATATCCTCAAAATGCCACTGAACAGTATCAATCCAGTTTTTTAGATAGAGACGATTCTCAATAGTACCCTCATCAAATGGATTATTGATAGGAGTATCAATATTGTCTTTTACGTGATAATCGCTTATTGAGCGATTGAAGATTTCGTTGCAATGATTTGAAAATGTCATTAACTTCAATTATTTATTGTTATATTTGCAAAAGTAGGTATTTATTTTTGAAATGGCAAATTATTTTATTTTAAAAGGTGTATAATTTATGTGTGCTATTAAACTAAAACATGCTGATTTCTTGATATTTACGTTATTTATATACAAAAAAATTGCACACTAACAGGGTGTTTGTGCAAGAAAAACTGCTTTTTTAGACGAAATATTTGCTAAATTGAAAATAAATTTGTTCCTTTGCATCCGATTTTTAATTAGAAATTATTTATAAACATTTTAAAAAGTTACAATTATGTCAGAAATTGAAAGCAAAGTAAAGGCTATTATCGTAGACAAACTTGGTGTTGATGAGGCTGAGGTTAAGGCTGAGGCAAGCTTCACAAACGATCTTGGTGCTGATTCTTTGGACACTGTAGAGTTGATCATGGAATTCGAGAAGGAATTCGGTATCTCTATTCCTGATGATAAGGCTGAGACAATCCAGACTGTTGGTGACGCTATCAACTACATCGAGGAGAACGCGAAGTAATTTAAATGGAATTAAAGAGAGTAGTAGTAACAGGACTTGGTGCTATCACTCCAGTTGGTAATACTCCTGAGGAAACTTGGAAGAACCTTGTTGCTGGAAAGAGTGGCGCAGCTCCTATTACACATTTCGATACATCACTTTTCAAGACAAAATTTGCTTGTGAGGTAAAAGACTTCAATCCTGCTGATTTTATGGATCGTAAGGAAGCTCGCAAGATGGATCGTTATTGCCAGTTGGCTATGGCTTCTGCTATCCAGGGTGTTAAGGATTCAGGTATTGATCTTGAAAAAGAAGACAAGAACCGCATTGGTGTTGTTTTCGGTGTAGGTATTGGTGGTATCAAGACATTTCAGGATGAGGTAGTTGACTACGGTCAGCACACAGAGCGTGGACCAATGTTCTCGCCTTTCTTCATTCCTAAGATGATTTCTGATATTGCAGCTGGTCAGATTTCAATCCATTTTGGATTCCACGGACCTAACTACGCTACAACATCTGCCTGCGCTTCATCAAGCAATGCAGTAGCTGATGCTTTTAACCTTATTCGTTTGGGTAAGGCTAACATCATCGTTAGTGGTGGTGCTGAAGCTGCTATCTGTGAGACTGGTGTAGGTGGTTTCAACTCAATGAAGGCTCTGTCAACACGCAATGACGATCCAGAGCATGCTTCTCGCCCATTCAGCGCAAGTCGCGATGGTTTTATTATGGGTGAGGGTGCTGGTTGCCTCGTTCTTGAGGAACTGGAGCACGCTAAGGCTCGTGGTGCAAAGATTTATGCCGAGATGGTAGGTGAGGGTATGAGCGCTGATGCTTATCACATCACTGCCAGCCATCCAGAAGGTCTTGGTGCAAAACTCGTTATGGAGAATGCACTCAAGGATGCCAACATCAAACCAGAGGATATTGATTACATCAATGTTCACGGTACTTCAACTCATGTTGGTGATATTTCTGAGGCTAAAGCCATCAAGGATGTCTTTGGTGATCATGCATACGAACTCAACATCTCTTCTACCAAGTCAATGACCGGTCACCTTCTCGGTGCTGCTGGTGCTGTTGAGGCAATGGCTTGTGTATTGAGTGTTAAGAACGACATTGTTCCTCCTACTATCAACCATGAAGAGGGTGATGAGGATCCAGAATTGGATTACAAGATGAATTTCACCTTCAACAAGGCTCAGGAACGTAAGGTAAACTATGCTCTTAGCAATACCTTCGGTTTTGGTGGACACAACTGTTGTGTAGTATTCAAGAAATATGCTGAGTAATTTTATAGATCAAATAAAGCTCCCTTTCCGCAAGGATAAGGAGCTTTATTCGTCTTTATACAAGATTATTGGATTCTATCCACACGACATCAGCTACTATAAACTTGCGCTGATGCATAAAAGTGTGATGCGACGCAATGCTAAGGGACGCCCAGTAAACAATGAGCGTTTGGAATTCTTAGGCGATGCTATCCTCGATGCTATTGTGGGTGACATTGTTTATGAGCACTTCCCAGGCAAACGTGAAGGATTCCTCACAAATACAAGATCTAAGCTTGTGCAGCGTGATACTCTAAACAAACTTGCCAAAGAAATGGGCATAGAAAAGCTTGTTCTGAGTAACGGACGCAGTTCCTCTCATAACAGTTATATGGGAGGAAATGCCTTTGAAGCACTTGTTGGAGCTATCTATCTTGATAGAGGATACAATGCATGCATGCGTTTTATGAAGAAGCGTATTCTTTCTCAGATGATTAACATCGATAAGGTTGCTTATAAGGAGGTAAACTTCAAGAGTAAGCTTATTGAATGGAGTCAGAAGAACAGAGTGAACTTAGAGTTCCATATGCTCGACCAGAAGAAAGATACTAATGGTAGTCCGATGTTCAACTTCGAAGTAATTATCGAGGGTCAAAAAGGCTGTTCTGGTGTTGGCTATAGCAAGAAAGAAAGTCAACAACTGGCCAGCAAGCTCACTCTTGAGCGACTTCGTAAGGAACCTCAGTTCATTGATAGTGTATTTGCTGCAAAAGCAAACCGCACTAAGATGGAGGAGGAACCAGTGGAGAATGTTCCAAGTACTGACGTAAAAGACGATTTCATTATCACTCAAGATATAGAGAATGCCCCAGAGGTGAAACATGAGAATGTTTTCAAGGAAGAGGTATTTGACGATCGTTCTGCTTCTCGTCGTATGTCTCCTATGTATCGTTCAAATAACGAGACAACAGAAAGCAAGAGTGCAAAGGACGATGAAGAGTTTGATTTGAGTGACATATCAGCTAAGCCTCTTACTCGCGAAGAAATTATCGCTGCTGCCGAGGCTGCTGCGTTTGAGGAATAAAATTTTAACAATATCTTATAAAAAAGAATGATTTCTGAAATAGGAATCATTCTTTTTTTTTATATATTTGCAGCTATATTAACTAATCATATTAACTAAAAATATATTATGAAAAAAATCTTTGTCTTATGCGCTTTGATGTGCAGTCTTTCTTCATATTCTCAGAATGTGAAGAATCCAGAAATCCATAAAATGGATAGTATTGCTAGGAGTTATTATAATGAAGAGCAATATGCTTCGGCTGTTCATACTTATGAGGAACTGCAGAAATTACTTAAAGCTGATTTAACAGAAGGTGATAGTCTTATAATTGATAACTATGTGAAACAAGCTCGTTGTTATTATAGATTAAAGATGTTTGATAAGTCTGTAGAGATAGCAAAGAATGTTGTAGAGCTACATAAAAAATATCATGGTACAGATAATAAGTTATGCGCTTTCTATCTTGATAATCTGTCTCTTTATCAGGGTTCTGCAAATGATTATGAGAATGCTTTGAAAAACTCACAGGAAGCAGAAGCTATTTATCAGAAATTGGGATATAAAGATTCTCATTTGGCTTTTATTCAGTTACATATATCAGAAGATCAGGCGGCATTGGAAAAATATACTGATGCTATTAATACAGAGCTTCGTGCACTTTCTTTATTAGGTGAAATATACGGTGTTCATTCTGATTATTATATTAATGAGGCACCTTATCTTGTTAAGTATTATACTGCTGCAGGAATGATGGATGAAGCTGAAAAATTAGAAAGCAAGATTAAAGAGCTTAAGAAAGAGAAAGAAGAAGGTGTTGCTGATATTCCATCAGAAATAAACTTTAAAACAGCAGATGAAACAAAAGAACACAAATGGGAGGTGTTGCGCTGCGCTAATTATATACTTGAACATTATCCTTCAGCATCACAGATGAATAATGCTTTGAATTATATGATTAACTGGATTAGTGAAACAGAAATGTTGCATCTAGTTTCTGGTAGCGTAGAGGAAAAATTCTCTAAAGACAAAACTGGACTGTTGTTTATGGCTTACGTGGCATCGTGTATAAAATACGCTTTTGATGAAGATAGTTTCACTATGGATAGATATATGTTTGGAAGTGCGTTAGTTGCTGTTGTGAACTACTATAGGGCTTGTCTTGAAAAGAAGTTTATTAAGAAAAATAAATTCTGTGATGAGATCATTAATGCTTATAATAATGGTAATATTGATACTACAATAAAGCAACTTTGGGCTGAAAAAGAAAGGGAAATAAATATTGCTACTGGAGCAGCTGTTGTTAGTTCAAATATGGAATAGTATTTGAATAATGGAAATATCTTTCGATAAAGTGTGGGAGGATGCAACATGAAGAACATATATACTGAAGAGAGGAAGGTTAAAATACAAAAGAAGATTGCTGAAACGCCAAAGTCTCTTTTGCGCGATTCTCTTACTGACTATACCGAAGGATATTTCCATATTACTCTTAATGTTCATGATGGATTACCTATATTAGGTGTTGTTGAAGGTAATTCAAAAGCAAAACGTGGTGAGAAAGATGCTCCACACGTTAGATACACAAAGTTGGGGCAGGCGGTGAAGGAGGTGTGGATGAACAGCTTTCATTTCCATTCAGGAATAGAAATAGTGGAATTTGAAGCTATGCCAGAACATATACATTGTTTGATTTATCTTAAGCCTGAGAATAAGGAACACTTAGGAAAGATAGTAAATGGTATCATGATAGGCTGCACGCATGCTTATTGGGACGAGCTGGGTATTGAATGGAAAAGTGAGAAACTAAATAAGGACGCTGCAGCGTTTAGAAAGAAGTATGACAAAGACCACACACGCAGCTATCGTGGCCCTGCTCTTTTTGTGCACGGATATAATGATGTGGAGGCGGTTACTGCTGAGGAGGTAGCCACAAAAATAGAGTATATACGAGCTAATCCTGAGCGAAGATTGATAAAGGGGGAAAACAGGGCTATTTTTACTATTACCAGAAGGAAGTGTTCACGTAACTGGAATCTTGATGCTGTGAAAAGGGGGCTAACAAGGGATAGATGGTTTAAGGCTCATGCTGCTGATTTCGAACGGGCTTTTGTTAATTTACTTCCTCGCTTGAGTACTGTTTCTGTAGATGGAACATCAAGACTTTGTATTGACTATTTAGGAAACAGGGATATACTGAATAACCAACAGAAGGTGAGCCTTGTGTGTCATAAGGCTGATGCAGCGTTGTTTGAAAAGCAGGTAGAGGCTGTTATGAATGCTGCAAGAAATGGTGCTGTTATAGTGTCGGCATTTATAAGCGCTAAAGAACGGGCTATACGCGACCGTTTGATTAGTGAACAGTTACCTGTAATAGAACTTGTGGATAATGGCTTTAACGAGCGTTATAAGCCTTATGGAAAGAGTTTCTATGCTTGTGCAGAAGGTTGGATGATGCAGATGAGCTGTTGGAATTATGTGTATAGTAAACAAACTACTGTGAGCCGTGAGATGTGTATGGCTATGAACGAGCTTGCCAGGATTATCTCAGGTGTGAATGATGATTGGTGGAAGAAGTGCGCGATGCTATAGCATCGCTATTGAATATTGAAAATTGAATATTGAATAATAATTTTTAATTGAACCATTAATAATTGCCCGTAGGGCAACTAATTCCACATTCCAAATTCAAAATTCCACATTAATATTTTGTTCTGCTCTCGTTTTTATGTAACTTTGCAATCTAACCAAAAATAAGAAAGGAAACAGATATATGGCGATAGATACCAAAGGGCTTACACCAATGATGAAGCAGTTTTTTTCTCTTAAAGCAAAGCATCCTGATGCTTTGATGTTGTTTCGTTGTGGTGACTTCTATGAAACCTATTGTGATGATGCTATAGAGGCTTCTAGAATTCTTGGTATTACGCTTACCCGACGTAATAATGGAGGTAAATCTGTTGCTACTGAGATGGCTGGTTTTCCTCATCATGCTCTCGACACATTCTTGCCAAAACTCATTCGTGCTGGTAAGCGAGTAGCTATCTGCGACCAGTTGGAAGACTCCAAGAAGAAACGTGCCCAGCTGAAGGGAAAGAAAGGTCTTTCTGAGATGGACAAGATGGTGAAGCGAGGAATAACCGAACTTGTTACTCCTGGTGTTGCGATGGGTGATAATGTGCTCAACTATAAGGAGAACAATTTCCTTGCTGCTGTTCATTTTGGTAAGACAGCTTGTGGTATTTCCTTTCTTGATATTTCTACAGGTGAGTTCCTTACTGGTGAAGGTACATACGATTATGTGGAGAAGCTTCTTGGTAATTTCACACCTAAGGAGGTTCTTTTTGACAGAACAGAGAAAAATAACTTCGAGAAATATTTTGGTAATAAGTTCTGTACTTTTGAACTTGATGACTGGGTTTTCACAGAGGATGCAGCACGCAAGAAACTCTTGAAGCATTTTGGAACAAAGAGTCTGAAGGGTTTTGGTGTTGATCACCTTAGAAATGGTGTTATCGCTTCGGGTGCTATCATGCAGTATCTCGAGATTACTCAGCACACTCATATCAATCATATTACTTCCCTTAGTCGTATTGAGGAAGAGAAATATGTACGTTTGGATCGTTTTACCATTCGTTCTCTTGAGCTTTTGAACACAATGCAGGATGATGGTAGTTCGTTGCTTAATGTTATTGATCGCACAGTAACCCCTATGGGTGGACGAATGCTTCGTCGTTGGGTGGTCTTTCCTTTGAAGGATGTGCGTCCTATTCAGGAGCGATTGGATATTGTGGAATATTTTTTCCGTGAACCTGATTTCCGTGATACAGTTGACGATGAACTGCATAGAGTAGGCGATCTTGAGCGTATTATCTCTAAGGTTGCTGTTGGTCGTGTTTCTCCACGTGAGGTTGTTCAGCTGAAGAATGCGCTTATAGCTATCCGTCCTATCAAGACTGCTTGTCTGTATTCAAATAACGATGCTTTGAAGAGGATAGGCGAACAGTTGAATCTTTGTGAGAGTCTGAAGGACATAATAGAGAAAGAAATTCAGAACGATCCTCCACAGCTTATCAATAAGGGCGATGTTATTGCTGACGGCTATTGTGCCGAACTTGATGAGCTGCGTTCTATCAGTCGTCACGGAAAGGATTATCTGTTGAAGATTCAAGAGGAAGAAGCTGAGAAAACAGGTATTTCTTCTCTTAAGGTGGGATATAACAATGTCTTTGGATACTACCTTGAAGTGCGCAACACTTATAAGGACAAAGTGCCAGAAGGCTGGATTCGTAAGCAGACTCTTGCTCAGGCAGAGCGTTATATTACTCAGGAACTGAAGGAATACGAGGAAAAGATTCTTGGTGCCGACGAGAAGATACTTGCTCTTGAGGCAAAACTCTTTAATGAGCTTATTCTCGCTATGCAGGAGTTTATTCCTCAGATACAGATAAATGCTAATCTCTTGGCTCGTATCGACTGTCTTCTTAGTTTTGCAAAGACTGCCGAAGAAAATCATTATGCACGTCCTATTGTTGATGATTCTGATGTGATAGATATCAAGCAGGGGCGTCACCCGGTTATTGAAACTCAATTGCCTTTGGGTGAGAAATATGTGCCTAATGATGTGTATCTTGATACCGAGAAACAGCAAGTGATGATGATTACTGGTCCTAATATGGCTGGTAAATCAGCTCTGTTGCGTCAAACGGCTTTGATAGTACTCTTGTCTCAGATAGGTTGTTTTGTGCCCGCAGAAAGCGCTAAAATAGGTTTGGTGGATAAAATATTCACTCGTGTGGGTGCATCAGACAATATTTCTCTTGGAGAATCTACTTTTATGGTAGAGATGACTGAGGCAGCTAATATTCTGAATAATGTTACTCCTCGCTCGCTTGTGCTCTTTGACGAGTTGGGTAGAGGAACATCTACTTACGACGGTATTAGTATTGCGTGGGCTATTGTTGAATATCTGCATGAGCAAGTAAAAGCTAAGGCTCGTACTCTTTTTGCTACTCACTATCACGAGCTTAACGAGATGGAGAAACTCTTCCCTCGTATTAAGAACTATAATGTCAGCGTGAAGGAAGTAGATGGAAAGGTAATCTTCCTGCGTAAACTCATGCGTGGCGGCTCAGAGCACTCATTTGGTATTCATGTTGCTGAAATTGCAGGTATGCCAAAGAGTATCGTGAAGCGTGCTAATGTTATTCTCAAGCAGCTTGAGGAAGATAACTCTGGAGTAGGCTCAGAGGCTGGCCGTGCTGTAGTTGAAAAGATACAAAAGCCTTCTGAGGAAACGCAGCTGTCTTTCTTCCAGTTAGACGACCCTGTGCTCACCCAGATTCGTGACGAGATTCTTGGTCTCGATGTTAATAACCTCACTCCTGTAGAGGCTTTAAATAAACTAAACGATATAAAGAAAATATTGAACGGGAAATAAAACAATAAAGGCTTCCCCAAAAAGGAAGCCTTTATTATTGAATATTGAAAAATGAATAATGAAGCGCTATGCGCTTTAATTTTTCCATTTTTCCATTTTTCAATCTTTCAATCTTTCAATCTTTCAATCTTTCTTGACCTAATCATACAGTAGATGCCTAAGATGACAAATGGGATGCTTAGGATTTGTCCCATATTGAATGGCATTCCTGCTTCGAAATCAACCTGAATATCTTTGGTGTATTCTATGAAGAAACGGAATGCAAAGATAAGGGTTATGCAAAGACCAAAATAAAAGCCTGTGCCTACAGGTTTCTTCGTTCTGCAATAGAAATGTAATCCTACAAAGAAGAAGAAAGCATAGGCTATTGCTTCATATAATTGTCCTGGATGACGAGGGTATTGATCTACATGATAGAAGATGAATGCCCAAGGTACATCGGTTACCTTACCTATTATTTCTGAGTTCATCAGATTTCCTAATCGAATGAAGCATGCTGTGATAGGTGTTGCAATAGCTATGTTGTCGAGAACGGTCCACAGTTTTACTTTGTAATTGCGGCAGTAAAGCCATAAGGCTATCATCAAGCCTATTGTGCCTCCGTGACTTGCAAGTCCTTCGTAGCCTATGTATTTCCAGCTGCCGTCAGGCATGTGATGAATAGGGAGGAACATCTCTATAATGTGATCAGCGCTTGTGAGGAAGTATTCTGGTTGATAGAAAATGCAATGTCCTAAGCGAGCACCAATCAATATGCCGAAAAAGCAATAAATGAAAAGAGGGTCAAATACGTTTATTTTGGTTTTCTCTTTACCATATACTCTTTCCTGAAAGGTGATCTTCTGGTCGTCGAAGAGCCATTTCACAATGAAAAAGGCGCTAACCAATCCTATGAGCCAGCATAGTGAATACCAGCGAACACCCCAGCTGCCTATGTGAAAAAGAAATAGGTCAGGATTCCAGATGATATATAAAAAATGTTCCATTTTGATTATAGATTATGTTCTCATCGTTTAGCATTAGATTTAGCGCTTTTACACGTTAAATCTAAAATGCATGATGTCGCCATCTTCAACGATATACTCTTTTCCTTCTATTCCGAGTTTACCTGCTTCACGAACGGCTGATTCTGAACCATATTTGATGTAGTCTTCGTATTTGATTACCTCAGCACGGATGAATCCCTTTTCAAAGTCGGTGTGGATAACACCTGCACACTGTGGAGCTTTCCAACCCTTATGGAAGGTCCAAGCCTTTACTTCCATCTCGCCTGCGGTGATGAAGGTCTGCAGGTTGAGCAGGTGATAGGCTTTCTGGATAAGACGGTTAACACCGCTTTCTTCCAAACCAAGTTCCTCAAGGAACATCTGCTTGTCTTCGTATGTGTCAAGAGAAGCAATATCCTCTTCGGTCTTAGCTGCTATAATCATTGCTTCAGCGCCCTCGCGAGCAGCAATCTCTTCTACTTTCTTTGAGTATTCGTTACCAGTCTTGGCGCTTGCTTCATCAACGTTGCATACATAGAGCACTGGCTTTGTTGTGAGCAGGAACAGGTCGTGTGCAGCTTGAATCTCGTCTTTGCTTTCAAATTGTACCTCACGTGCGTTGTGTCCCTGTTCGAGCACTTCTTTGTATGCTTCAAGAACGGTTACCATGAGTTTTGCGTCCTTGTTGCCTGCTGATGCCATCTTCTGCTGCTTTGATAGTTGTGAGTCGATGGTTTCAAGGTCTTTGAGCTGAAGCTCTGTGTCGATAATTTCCTTATCAGCAATAGGATCAACAGCCATACCGCCCTCACGAACGATGTTGTCGTCGTCGAAACAACGAATTACGTGGATGATAGCGTCGCACTCACGAATGTTACCCAAAAACTTATTACCTAAGCCTTCACCCTTGCTTGCACCTTTCACCAATCCGGCAATGTCCACAATCTCGCATGTAGCAGGAACAATACGACCAGGATGCACAATCTCAGCCAGTTTGTTCAAACGCTCATCAGGAACAGTGATAACGCCGAGGTTTGGTTCAATAGTACAGAAAGGGAAGTTTGCTGACTGTGCCTTAGCACTTGACAAGCAATTGAATAGAGTAGACTTTCCCACGTTTGGGAGGCCTACAATACCACATTTTAATGCCATATTTTATTTAAACGTTTAAATTCTGTGTGCAAAGATACAAAATAATGTGGAATGTGGAATGTGGAATGTGGAATTATTTCTCCTCCCCTGATAAAGGGGAGGCTGGGTTGAGTTGGTGCAGATAAAACAATATTTCAAAGAACGCCTGTGTTTTTGTTTCCTTCGAGATTCCTTCGAGATGTCTTCGAGTTTTCCTATATGAGTCCTAATTGCCTCCTAATCGTGCGCACTTGATAATTTAATCACGATGCAAAGATACAACATGCCCATTGCGGTTCACGAATATAATCATAAAAATTTTAGATTTTTTCTCAACACCATTTTGTTGCAGTGTTGCAGTGTTGCAGTTCCAAAAACAACTTACCTCAAATTCAAACAATATTTCTATATTAATATTTATATATATATAAATATTAATATAGATTATTCCTAACTTTTTTTGTGATTATCATTTTTTCAACTGCAACACTGCAACGCGCAACAGTTAAAATGCTGAAATAATTTTAGTATATTATAGTCTGTATGGAACAAAAAGCATTGTATGTGAATAATTAAAGCGTAACTCTTGCTATTAATTGTAGTTTTTAGTATATTTGCCCCGTAGAATTAGCGAAATGAAAAAATTACTTTTTTTGCTTATATGTGTTTCCATACTTTCTGCTTGCACTAAGGATCAGCAACACAAGCGAAGTATGTATTACTGGCAGACAACGTTGCATATTGATTCGCTTGAGCAACATTTTCTGCAGGCACATGATGTGTCGCGCTTATATGTTCGCTATTTTGATGTTGTTCTTGATGAGCGCAAAGGGACTGTTCCTAATGCAACAATAAGTTTCGAAGATAAGGTGCCACAGAACATAGAGGTTGTTCCTACTGTGTATATTGTCAACGATTGCATGCGACAGAATGTAGATTCTCTTCCTACGTTGATTCTAAAAAGAATACTTCAGATGAATGAGACTAACGACATTAAGAATGTTAATGAAATTCAGATTGATTGCGACTGGACTATGCAGACTCAAGAACGGTATTTTGCTTTCTTGAAATCTCTTCAAAATCTTTGTCATAAAGAGGGTATTACTTTATCTACGACTATCCGTCTGCATCAGCTGTCGCTTAACGTTCCACCTGTTGATAGAGGTGTGTTGATGGTCTATAATACAGGAGATGTTACAAAGCTTGATGTAGAGCGCCCCATCCTCGATGTGAAGGATGTGCGTCCCTATCTGCATAGTTTGGCTGGTTACAGGCTTGAACTCTCGGCAGCCTATCCTCTTTTCACGTGGAGAGTGCTTTTCAGAGGTGGCAAATATGTGGGAATAATGCACTCTGACGACGATCTTCCTGTGCTCTCGGGCGATTCTATTGTCGTTAGACAGCCTTCATTACATGAAATTCTCACCACCCTCAGTGCTATAAATGCTGAACGCGAGGATGTTCATCAAGAGGTAATTTTATATGATTTAAGTGAAAATAACATACAACGTTTTAATTCAAAGGATTATGAAAAAATATTCGTTGGGAATAAGTAATAATATGAAACTATATGTTTCGGCTTTGC
The DNA here is from genome assembly GCA_905236755.1 of uncultured Prevotella sp. GTDB lineage: Bacteria > Bacteroidota > Bacteroidia > Bacteroidales > Bacteroidaceae > Prevotella. Next base: position 174,517 of record CAJOCR010000008.1, on the reverse strand, counting down.
TGTTGTTTTTCTCAAGTGTTCACGGCAAGGCTTGTGTTTCAGAGGGTGGTTATCACAACAACTACCTGTTTAGCGTGTTTCATCGCTCGCTGATGGACGATAGATTTACCGCAGAAACCAATGTGTTCTGGACAAAATACTTAGGCATCAAAGATAATTATTTCACATACAGCTGGCGTCGCTCAGACATTATGACCGAGGCAAAGAAACGCAACGACAAAGAGCTTATGGCGTATATGAACCTTTTGAATGCATATATCGATTCAAATGATATGTTCAACGGCTGGGAATACCCAACAAAGGCACAGATAAATGGTAGAAACAAGATTCTACAAAAGATGCTTACCGCTTCACAAAACTATAAGGGGAAGCGCCTCGAACAGCAGTATTGTTTGCTAAAAATGCGTGCACTTTTTGGCTTGAAACGCTATCAGGATGCTATGAACTATTGGCAGCAAACGGCTTCTAAGCAGAGTAAATCAGTTTATAGAGATATGATGTATAATATCTATGCTGGTTGTCTGTTGAGACAGGGCAGTCGCCGTCAGGCTGTGGAAATATATGCTGAACAGGAAGATTTCCGTAGTTTGAAATTCTGTGTTCGCAACTATCGTAATGTGGCTGGCATACAGAAGGTTTTTAACGAAAATCCAAATTCCCCAACCTTGAACTATCTTGTTCAAGACTTCGTGAACAACTTTCAGGAAACAGAAGACGTGTTTGTTCGTCACATAGGATGGGAAGCTGAAAGTGCCGATTCCGATAAAGTAGAGTGGATTCATCAGTTGGGAGCTCGCGAGGTTTACAGAAAAGATGCTGATAGTTTTATAGCCTTTGCCCGCCAGGTGGTGAAGAACCCAAATGTGGTGAACCCATGTCTATGGCAAAGTGCTATTGGCTGTTTGGAACATCAGATGGGGCTTTATTCCGAGGCAAAGAATGATCTTGCTGCTGCCCTGAAGATGAATGGCACTCAACGTATGAGAGATAATGCACGCGCTATTTATGCCATCAACTCTGTTCAAACAGAGAAGATGAAAAAGAAATATAACTCTTGGCTTACAGGCGAACTACAATGGCTCGACGAGATGTCTAAGCGCGATGTGCGTGATTCTGTTATGACCGATGATCATTATCATGATGTTAAGGAACGACTCGTTTATTGTATGCTTATTCCACGTTTGCGCTCACTTGGCAAACTGAACGAGGCTTTAGCCATGTTTTCCATGATGGAGGAGGATGCTCCTTGGGTGCCTGACTATCGTTCAAGAAAGATTATTAATGATTATCACGAGAATGTGAATTTTGATTACAGTAATGAGTATTATTCTGTTCTCGACAAGCTCTCTACAAAGCAGTTGCTGGATTATCTTTCTTATCTTAAGAAAAGACCTAAGGATGTGTTATATAGATATGCTTGGGATAAAGCCTATCGTGAGGCTGACTACTACAACGATCTCATAGGTACAAAACTTCTTGCTCAGGCTCGCTATTCTGAGGCTATTAGCTATTTAGAGAGGGTGGATCTTGGCTTTATTAGAACCCAGAATATCCTGCCTTATGAGGTGAAATGTAATTGGAATGTGGAACGTTGGATGCAGAAGCAATATACAGGAGAATTTGGTAAGGTTCGTGTTTCTTCGCTTAAGAGCAACAAGAAACTTGATTATTGCAAGGAACTGCTTGATGTTCAAGCTCGTTGGCGCAATATGCGCGACAGCGAAGACCGTTTGAAAGAGGGTTATAAGCTGGCTGTTATGCTTTATCAGAGCAGCTATGAAGGCGACTGCTGGTGGCTCACGCAATATGGCTGGAGCTGCAGTCAGGACAGCACTCTTGCTGGCAATCACGATATGATAGCCGATGCTATAAACCTGCTTGAGGAAGCGTCTGTAAAGACTACCGATTTCAAGTTAAAAGAAAAGAGTCTCTATGCTTTGGCTTACATACATAGAGACCCTTGGTATTTCTCTGGCTGGGACGCTAAAAACGAAGTGTGGTATGATGAAGACAATCCGCTTATTCGTCCTAACTCACGCCAATATAAAGCGTTGGAAGCATTAGCCAATTTTGCTAAAAACAATCAAGGGAAACTTGATAATTTTGTTACAAAATGCGATGTGTTGAAGCGCTTCTTAGTGCGCCTCTAACCAGTTGTTGCCCCATCCTGCATCTGCTACGAGTGGCACTTGCAGCTTGTAGGCATTTTCCATTTCTTCCATAACGATTTTCTCAACCTTCTCAGCTTCTTCTGGATAGACTGAGAAGTTGAGTTCGTCGTGTACCTGAAGAATCATCTTGCTTCGTATATTCTCTTTCTTGAAGCGGTTCCAAATCTTCACCATAGCCACCTTTATTACATCGGCCTCTGAGCCTTGTATAGGGGCGTTGATAGCGTTTCGCTCAGCTGCCTCTCGTTCTGTTTTATTGACAGAATTTATTTTATAAAGATAGCGTCGGCGACCGAATATTGTTTCAGCATAACCTTTTTGACGGGCTGTTTCCTTTGCTTTCTCCATATATTCCTTCACCTTTGGGAAGGTAGCAAAATAGCCGTCAATAATCTCTTTTGCTTCACCGTTAGGAATCTCCATTCGCTGTGCAAGACCGTAGGTGGTTATACCGTATATAATACCGAAGTTGGCTTGTTTTGCTTTCTTACGCTGACTGTCGGTAACGTCGTCCATCTGCTCTTTCCATATCTTTGCAGCTGTAGCCTTATGAATATCGAAACCGCTACGGAAGGCTTCTATCATGTTTTCGTCGCCGCTAAGATGAGCCATAATGCGAAGTTCTATTTGACTGTAGTCGACTGAAAAGAATTTACATCCTGGTTCAGGAATAAAGCACTTGCGTATTTCTTTTCCGTCGTCGGTACGCACAGGTATATTCTGTAGGTTAGGGTCGCTTGATGAAAGGCGGCCTGTTGCTGTGAGAGCTTGGTTGAATGATGTGTGGATATGTCCTGTACGAGGGTTTATAAGGGTAGGGAGGCTGTCAACGTATGTTGACAGTAACTTCTTCATTCCTCGATAGTTAAGAATATCTTCTACGATAGGAGCCTTGCTCTTAAGTGTTTGCAGCACCTCCTCGCTGGTTACATATTGTCCTGTGGGGGTTTTCTTTGGCTTTTCCATAATCTTCATCTTGCCGAAGAGTATTTCGCCCACCTGCTTAGGACTCGAGATATTGAATTTCTCGCCTGCTTGCTCGTATATTTTCTCCTCGTATTCGTTCATACGTTTATTGAAAATATCTGATGTTTCCTTCAGGGCTTTAGTGTCGAGAAGCACACCGCTCATCTCCATATCTGCCAAAACTGGAACCAACGGCATCTCAATATCCCAGAAGAGTTTTTCGAGATTGTTCTCTTTCAACTGTGGTTCAAGTACGTGATAGAGTTTCAAAGTTACATCAGCATCTTCGGCTGCATATTCACAAACCTGTTTTGGATCAACCTCACGCATAGATTTCTGATTTTTACCTTTCGGTCCAATCAGTTCTTCTATGTGTACGGTCTGATAGTTGAGTAGGGTTTCAGCCAGATAGTCCATGTTATGATGCAGTTCTGGTTGAATGAGGTAATGAGCAATCATGGTGTCGAAGAGTTTTCCTTTCAGCTCGACACCATAATTTGCAAGCACCTCCATATCGTATTTTATATTCTGTCCTATTTTCAGAATATTCTCGTTTTCGTAGAGTGGTTTGAATATTTCTACAAATTTTAAGGCTTGTTTACGTTCAGCTGGTATTGCCACATAAAATGCCTTATTTTCTTCAGTTGCAAAGCTCAAACCTACCAATTCTGCATCGATTGCGTGCGTAGAAGTGGTTTCTGTGTCTAGACTGAGAATTTGTTTTGTTAAGAAATAATCACAAATCTTTTGTGCATCTTCCTCATTTTCAACGAGTTTATACTCGTGAGCAACTGTTTTAAGGCTCTCAAAACTCGAATTTTCTGAGCTTTCCTGCCCGTCGCCTTCATTTACGGCAAAGAGATCGAGTTCTTGATTAACTTTTGTTTTAACTTCTTTACCTTTGTTCAATATCTTGTTTGCAAGGGTTTTGAACTCAAGTTCCTTGAAGATTTTTGTTAATTTCTCCTCGTCGGGTTTTTCGAGTTTCAATTTTTCAAGATCGAGGTCGAGTGGTACATCGGTTCTGATGGTTGCGAGGAATTTCGACATCTTGATGTCTTCAACTGCTCCTTCCACTTTTTCCTTCATCTTACCCTTCAGTTTGTCGGTGTTGGCAAGCAGGTTGTCAACACTTCCAAATTCGTTAATGAGTTTGGCTGCTGTTTTTTCTCCTACGCCTGGACATCCTGGGAAATTATCTGCCGAGTCGCCCATGAGTGCGAGCAAGTCAATAACCTGTTCGTGAGATTTTATTCCATATTTCTCGGCAATATCTTTAGTACCAAGAATTTCGTATCCTCCTCCGTGACGTGGACGATACATAAACACGTTTTCTCTCACCAGCTGACCGTAGTCTTTGTCAGGTGTGAGCATGTATGTTTGTATTCCCTGGGCACCTGCTTTAACGGCTATTGTACCAATAACATCGTCGGCCTCGAAACCTGAAACCTCGAGAATAGGTATGTTAAAGGCCCTGAGAATGTCTTTTATATAAGGTACGCTAAGCTTAATATCCTCAGGTGTGGCCTCTCGTTGAGCCTTATAAGCAGGGTAGGCCTCATGACGGAAGGTCTTGTCAAGATCAAATGCAACTCCAAGATAATCAGGATTTTCCTTTGTTATTATCTCGTTGAGCGTGTTTACAAATCCCATAATAGCTGATGTGTTCAAACCTTTTGAGTTGAATCTTGGATTACGAAGTAATGCAAAATAATGCCGATATATCAATGCGTAAGCATCAAGTAGGAATAGTTTTTTCATCTTAAATATATTATTTGCCGTAAAATTACGAAAAAAATGTCACATATATTAGATAAAATAATTAATTTTGTATCAAATATATTTCACATCATGGATTATTTGTCACTCATTAAACAGCCTATCAATAGCGAGTTAAATGATTTTATTGAGCTTTTCAATAAATCGCTTTCGCATACCGACGGACTTCTTTCAAGTGTTTTGGAACATATCAAATCGCGAGGAGGAAAGCGTATGCGCCCGTTGCTTATCTTATTGATGGCCAAGAACTTTGGCGAGGTGAGTGAGGTTACTCAGCATGCTGCTGTTGGTCTTGAACTTCTGCATACAGCTTCGCTTGTACACGATGATGTTGTTGACGAAAGCAACGAACGAAGAGGGCAGGCTTCTGTGAATGCGGAATATAATAATAAAGTGGCTGTTCTTGTGGGCGATTACCTGCTTTCAACTGCTCTTCTTGCCGTTTCTTACACTCATTCTGAGGATATAGTGCGTTATCTTGCCGAACTTGGACGCACGCTCTCAAATGGCGAAATTCTTCAGCTTAGCAACATCTCTAATCAGGAGATTTCTGAGGATGTGTACTACCAGATTATCAATAATAAAACGGCTGCTTTGTTTGAGGCTTGTGCACGAATAGGTGCTAAGTCGGCTGGCGCAAGTGATGACGAAGTTCTGGCTGCTGGTAAGTTTGGTCAGAATTTAGGTATTATCTTCCAGATTCGTGATGATATTTTCGACTATTATGATAAGGCTGAAATAGGTAAACCTACGGGTAATGATATGGCTGAAGGCAAACTCACTTTGCCAGTTATCTATGCTCTTAATTCAACAAAAAATGAAGAGATGATAGCTCTTGCCCGTAAGGTAAAAAATGGTAATGTTTCGGCTGACGAAATAGCTCGTCTGGTTGCTTTCACAAAAGAAAATGGAGGTATAGAATACGCAAATAAGCGCATGTGGGATTTTCATCGTGACGCTATGCTTTTCCTTGATAACTACGGAGTTAAGGATGATGTGAAAGCTGCTCTAAAGGCTTATCTTGATTTTGTTATTGAACGTAAGAGCTAAAGTTTTTTTGTCTCTTATATTTTATGAATAAAAAAATCCCCCAGTTTTGTCGAAATGACAGACTGGGGGATTTGTTATGTTAAACTTTTTTGCTTATTCTAAGCCTTCGAGATTCCTTCGGGATGCCTTTTGGATCCGTTCGGGATGCTTTTTAGCTAAAACGAAGCTATAAAGTAAAGCCTTTTCGATATACTTGATTAGAAATATTTGATTTCCTTACCAAGAATATCGCTAAGAAGCATGTTTGTAAGGCGACTTGTACCTAAGCGCAACCACTCATTTGTGAGCCATTTTTCGCCCAGAACCTCTTTAACGATGGTGTAGAGTTTAATTGCATCCTTAGGGCTATTAATGCCGCCAGCAGGCTTAAAACCTACTTGTATGCCTGTCTTATCGTAGTATTCCTTAATTGCCTGGCACATTACATAAGCGCCCTCTGGAGTTGCACCAGCCTTCTCCTTACCTGTTGATGTCTTGATGTAGTCGGCGCCAGCATACATAGAGAGTAGGGCAGCCTTCTTTATATTGCTTGCGCTTCCCAAGCAGCATGTTTCGAGGATTACCTTCAAAGGTACTTCGCCACAAACAGACTTCAGCTCGGCAATATCGTCGCATACGCCCTCGTAATCGCCTGAGAGGAACTTACCTACAGGAAGTACGATATCGATGTTTGTAGCGCCGTCCTGAAGGGCTAATGAGGTTTCTGCTACCTTTACCTCCATACGAGCCTGAGATGAAGGGAAACAGCCTGTTACGTTGGTTATTTCTACTCCGTCAACCTCAAGGCTGTTAGCGATGAGTTCTGTGAAGTTAGGGTAGGCACACACAGCTGCTACGTGTGGAAGGTCGGGATAGTCTGAATCAAACTGGTTTACCTTCTCAATCATAGCCAGAATCTTCTCTTCTGTATCGGCTGTTCCAAGACTTGTAAGCTCAATACTTCCGAAGAGGAATTTCTTTACTTCGAGAGTGTCGTTTTCAGCCACTTTCTCGTCGATAATCTTATTTACTGCAGCTGCAACTTCCTCGTCAGAGATGTTGCAATTATACTCTGCGAGAGCCTGCTCATACTTGCTAAGCTCTTCTTTGCCGTCGTTTAACACGATGTCTTTAATACTTTTTTCTGCCATAATATTATGTTGTTTTTATTTATCATTTTTAATTTCTCATTTAGCGAGGCGCATTATCATTTAGTGAAGCTATGCTTCGCGCAACTTTGCGTTCTCTTTATGCCTTTTACAATCCCTTTTGGTCTTTTTCTCAAAGCTCTTTTTAAGCTCTTCTGTGAGGTCTATTCCCGTTTGGTTTGCCAGGCATATAAGCACCCACAGCACATCAGCCATTTCTTCGCCTAAATTAGGCTTTTCGCCCTCTTTAAAGCTCTGATCTCCATACGTGCGGGCAATTACCCTTGCCAACTCGCCAACCTCCTCTGTAAGACAAGCCATATTGGTAAGTTCGCTAAAATAGCGCACGCCATATTCCTTAATCCATTTATCAACTGTTTGTTGTGCTTCTTTTATAGTCATCTTGCGTTCAAAAGTTGAAGTATTAATATGAAGATACAGATAAGAATAATCACTATGTATTGCTTGTTCTCGCGCTCGTATTCGGCCCAATGAAAGGCTTTGTATATAACTATTGCGAGCAACAATAATAAACCTACTCCGCAAGGCCACGCGCCGAATAAATAGCCCCAGAAACAGGAAATTACTATTCCTATTGCTATTAGCAGCAAGCCTGCAACTTCTATTTCTCTGAGATATTTGCGCATAGATACGCTTTATTTATGTGAATATAAAAAATAATGCTGGCGTAATAGCCATGAGGATAAGATAAAACCAAAACATGTATCCCTTTTTCTTATTCTGAATAAGTGGGTCGAACACGGAGGTGTAGGCTAATGCCAACCATAGTGTCGTGCTTGCGGTTTTTGCTAATACAGAATGGCGATCCCATCCGATAATATGTACAGCTATAGACGTGCATAGAGCAATAGCGCCTATTATGCTAATCACATTATTTATTGTCTCTAAATTTTTAGATATTTCTTCTGTATTGCTCATGTTTATTCTTTGTTTTTAGTATCCATGCAAATGGTTACAGGACCGTCGTTGAGTAATTCTACTTTCATATCAGCTCCGAATTCGCCTGTGCCTACAGGTTTACCCATAGCCTCTGAAAGAGTCTCGCAGAAGCGATTGTAGAGTGGGATAGAGATGTCGTGAGGGGCAGCCCTAAGCCAGCTGGGGCGGTTGCCTTTCTTGTAGCTCGCCATAAGAGTGAACTGTGAAACAACGATAATGTCGCCATTTACATCGGCTATAGGTAGGTTCATAACACCATTCTCGTCTTCGAATACTCTAAGACCAACTATCTTTTTTACGAGCCAGTCGATATCTTCTTGATTATCAGAACTTTCTATGCCCAAAAGGATTAGATATCCCTTGCCGATTTTCGATTTTACCTGTCCCTCAATAGTTACTGAGGCGTGACTTACACGTTGAATTACAATTCTCATGTTGCAAATATACTAAATTATTCCTCACTATGGAAGTAATCATAGAGAATCTTTCCTTTTGAGCTGCCTAAAACAGCAGTAAGTTGCTGAATATCAGCTTCTTTCATCTTTTTTACACTCTTAAACTCTTTTATTAAGGCTTCTTTTGCCTTCGGGCCAATACCTTTTATGTCGTCGAGCTCAGAGTGTAGTGCGTGCTTAGAACGCTTGTCTCTGTGGAAGGTTATAGCGTAGCGATGAACCTCGTCTTGTATCTGTGTGAGCACCTTAAATAGCTCGCTCTTAACATCTAATCCTATAGTCTGGGGAGGCCATCCGTAGAGCAGTTCGTTTGTTCTATGACGGTCGTTTTTGGCAAGTCCGGCAATAGGAATATCAAGTTGCAATTCCCCTTTTACAACCTCTCGTACAACATCCATCTGTCCCTTTCCTCCATCTGTTATAATGAGGTCGGGGAGAGGTGTCTTTTCTTCTATCATGCGGCTGTATCTTCTGCGTACAACCTCTTGCATAGAAGCATAATCATCAGGTCCTGTAACCGTTTTTATATTGTATTTTCTGTAGTCTTTTCTTGAAGGCTTCATACCCTTATATACAATACAGCCTGCTACTGCGTCTGTACCTGATATATTAGAGTTGTCGAAGCACTCAATATGATAGGGTAGCTTGTCGAGTTTTAAGGCGTTCTGAAGCTCTTTCATGAGACGTGTCTGACGTTGCTCTGGGTTAAGCTTTTCTGTTTGTTTCAGACGGTCAAACTTGTATTGTTTGGCGTTCATTTCAGACAGCTCAAGCAGGTGTTTCTTGTCGCCTCTCTGAGGAATAAAGAACTCTGCATCTTTGAGTTTCCAATCCAACTCAAAAGGCACAATAACCTCTTTTGCCTTACTGTTGAAACGCTCTCTGATCTCAGGAATAGCGTCGTTAAGAAGCTCTTCTGTTGTCTCATCGAGTTTGCGTTTATATTCGTATGTAAAACTCTGATTTATAGCTCCATTTGTAACGTGTATGTAGTTGATAAATGCATTTTTTTTGTCTTCATCATCCACAATAGAGAATACGTCAACATCTGTAATTGTATGACTGACAATCTCGCTTTTTGCTACAAAATCTTCAAGAACCAGATACTTTCTTTTAAGGTCCTCGGCAACCTCAAATTTCAGCAGTTCCGCGTTCTTCTGCATCAGTTCATAGATGCGTTTCCCTACTTCTCGGGTGTTTCCTTTTAGAATTTCGCGTGCCTGACGCATATTCTCTTGATATTCCTCGTAGCTTTGCTTACCTATACAAGGTGCATTACAGTTTTTTATATGATATTCAAGGCAAGGTTTGTATCTTCCTTCGGCAATTCCCTCTTGTGTGATAGGAAATCTGCATGTACGAGGTTTATATAGCTTTTTTATTATGGCTAAAATCTCATACATCGACGATACATGAGGGTAAGGACCAAAATAAGTGCCCCATTTCTTATTTATTGTCCTTGTTTTGAATATTCTTGGGAAAAACTCGTTTGTGATGCAAATACTTGGGTATGTTTTGCCGTCCTTCAGCAAAACGTTGTATTTTGGCTGATATTGCTTTATGAGTTGATTTTCTATCAGAAGCGCATCTTCTTCGCTGTTAACTACAGAGTAGGAGATATCTTGAATTTTAGAAACAAGCACCTTTGTCTTGAATCTATCCACTTCTTTATGGAAATAAGAAGAAACACGATTTTTTAAATCCTTAGCCTTACCTACATATATAATATGGTCTGGGTCTGGATTCTTTCCAGGCTCACGCTCCTTATCATAGTATTGATAAGTTCCAGGTTTATGAGGCATACTCAAAACTATATTTTTGAGGCGTACCAGTCTTTCTTCGTCTTTCGTTTTGTTCATATATATCCTTTCATTTTTCGAACCTTACAGAGGCTCTAAATTGCCTTTATAATGCCTTTATATTTTTGCTGCCTAAGAGTCTCTTTTGAACCGCTCGTTTTAATGTTTCCCGTGAAACAAATTGCGTTTATAAACCTTCAGTTTCACGTTTTACTTTAATAGCTAACTAACTGGTTTAGAGTTGCTTATTATTTTGATAGTTTCACGTGAAACATTGTGCTTCTTTTGTGAAACAGCTGCCGGTAGGTCTATCTTCCGAGTAGTACCAAGAGTACATTTATGTCGCTTGGAGATACTCCAGGAATGCGGCTCGCTTGTGCCAAAGTTTCTGGGTCTATTCTTTGTAGTTTCTGTCGTCCTTCGATAGAAATCTCCTGAAGTTCGGCGTAATTAAAACGACCCTTGATTTTGATGTTTTCTAATCGGCGCATTTTTTCGGCTACGATATTCTCACGATCGATATATCCTTTATATTTCATGCGAATTTCGGCGGCTTCTGCGATTTCTTCGTTTCTATTCTCAAAAGAACCGATTAACTCTTTTAGTTCTGGAATAATATCAGAAAGATTCTTCAGGTTCAATTTTGGACGAACAACCAAATCGATAAGTTTGCAGCCAGCACGGAGTGGGGTGGTACCTAATGCTTCGAGTTGAGAATTTATTTTGTCTGCTTTTATCGGAGTACGTTCGCAGAAATCGATGATTTTTTCAATACCTTCTTTCTTCTGCAGCCACCAGTCGTAGCGGTCGCGTTTAGCCAAACCAAGCTCGTGGCTCTTTTCTGTAAGGCGAGCGTCTGCATCATCCTGACGGAGAAGGATACGGTATTCGGCTCTTGAGGTAAACATTCTGTAAGGTTCGTCAACGCCTTTTGTTACGAGGTCATCGATAAGCACGCCAATATAACTTTCGTCGCGGTTCATTACAAAAGGCTCGCCTCCACCGCAATAAATGGCAGCGTTTATACCTGCAACTGTACCTTGGCCGCCAGCTTCTTCGTAGCCGGTTGTTCCGTTTACCTGTCCTGCGAAGAACAAACCCTTGATTATTTTCGATTCTAACGAGTGTTTTAATTGTGTCGGATCGAAATAATCGTATTCAATTGCATAACCTGGACGATAGACCTTGGCGTCTCTCAACGCGGGTATCTTGTGAATAGCTTCGAGCTGTATGTCCATAGGCATACTTGAAGAGAAACCGTTAAGGTACATCTCGTTGGTGTCTGTTCCTTCTGGTTCGAGGAACAGAGGGTGTTGGTCTTTATCCGGGAAGGTTACGAGTTTTGTTTCAATTGATGGACAATAACGTGGGCCTGTAGATTGTATCTGTCCGTTGAAGAGAGGAGAATCTTCAAGTCCGCTTCTAAGAATTTCGTGACATTCTTTTGTTGTGTATGTTGTCCAACAAGGAAGTTGTGGTAAAACATGATGTGGGCCGAAATACGAGAACTGGTGGTAACTGTTGTCGCCTGGCTGTTCTTCCATATCTTCAAAATGCACGCTTCTCTTGTCTATGCGGACAGGAGTTCCTGTTTTCATTCTTTCTGCAGTTATACCCCAACGGGTAATACTCTCTGTGAAATTGTGGACGGCAGGTTCGGCACAACGGCCTCCTTCAACCATCTTGCGGCCTACGTGCATCAGTCCGTTAAGGAATGTGCCGGCTGTGATGATTGTAGCCTTTGCGTATATGTCAACGCCCCAGATGGTTCTTACGCCTACAGCTTCTCCGTTTTCTACAAGAAGCTCGTCGGCTTGATCTTGCCAGATGTCAAGATTAGGAGTTTGATCAAGTTCTTTTCTCCATTCCCAGATAAATTTTCCACGATCACATTGTGCTCGAGGGCTCCACACAGCAGGTCCTTTGCCTATATTTAGCATACGGAACTGAATGGCTGTAGCATCGGTAACTTTTCCCATCTGACCGCCTAAAGCGTCTATCTCGCGAACAATCTGTCCTTTTGCAATTCCGCCCACGGCAGGATTGCAACTCATCTGACCAATCTTGTTCATATCCATCGTGATCAAACAGGTTTTTGCTCCAATGTTTGCTGCAGCTGCTGCAGCTTCACATCCAGCATGTCCTCCACCTATCACGATAACATCATAATGAAATACCATCTTTTTCCTTGTTTTCTATTTTTGCGCAAAAGTAAGAAATAAAAATGGATTTTTCATGAAAACACTTTGATTTATCATCAAAATATAGTATTTTTGCACGCGTTTACCACCTTATTAATACCTATAAACGAGTATTATTTTGTGTGGCAGATATGTTTTATGCTGAATTAATGTAAAAAGATTTGGTAATACGAGAAATTTAAGTCTAACAGTTAAATAATTAAAAATCAATCATTTATGTGGTTAATCAATTCACCTATTGGTAGAAAAGTGGTAATGTCCTTGACTGGCCTTTGCCTTATACTTTTCCTTACCTTCCACTGCGCAATGAACGTTGCTGCATTCTTCTCAGGCGAAGCTTACAACACAGTATGTGAGTTCTTGGGTACAAATTGGTATGCCCTTGTTGGTACAGCTGGTTTGGCTTTCCTGGCAGTTTGTCACATCGTTTACGCTTTTATTCTTACTGCACAGAACCGTCGTGCACGTGGTAACAACCGTTACGAGGTAACAGCAAGCTACAGCAAGGTAAGCTGGGCTTCTAAGAACATGTTGGTTCTTGGTCTTATCATCGCTATCGGTTTGCTTCTTCACCTGTACAACTTCTGGTACAACATGATGTTTGCTGAGTTGGTAGGTTTGGAAGGTCTTGCACATGCTCCTGCTGATGGTTTCGCTTGGATCGTTGAAACATTCAGCAATCCTGTATTCTCAGTACTCTACCTCGTATGGTTCGCAGCTATCTGGTTCCACCTTACTCACGGTTTCTGGAGCGCTATGCAGACAATGGGTTGGAGTGGTAAGACTTGGCTTCAGCGTTGGCAGATTATCGGATGTGTTTATGTTACCATCCTGATGGCTGTATTCGCACTCCTCGTTCTTTCATTCTGGTTTGGTTTTGCTCCAAGTATGGCATAAACCTTTATTCAGAATTTAAATTCATAATTCATAATTAAATACTATTATGACAAAGCAAATAGATTCAAAGATTCCAGAAGGCCCAGTGGCCGAGAAATGGACTAACTATAAAGCTCACCAGCGTTTGGTGAATCCAAAGAACAAACTGAAGCTCGATGTTATCGTAGTAGGTACAGGTCTTGCTGGTGCAAGTGCTGCTGCTTCTCTTGGTGAGATGGGTTTCAATGTTCTGAACTTCTGTATTCAGGACTCTCCACGTCGTGCACACTCTATCGCTGCACAGGGTGGTATCAACGCAGCTAAGAACTATCAGAATGATGGTGACTCTGTATATCGTTTGTTCTATGATACAGTAAAGGGTGGTGACTACCGTGCTCGCGAGGCTAACGTTTATCGTCTTGCTGAGGTTTCTAACAACATCATCGACCAGTGTGTTGCTCAGGGTGTTCCTTTTGCACGTGAATATGGTGGTATGTTGGCTAACCGTTCATTCGGTGGTGCTCAGGTAAGCCGTACTTTCTATGCTAAGGGTCAGACAGGTCAGCAGTTGCTCCTCGGTGCTTACTCTTCATTAATGTGCCAGGTTAATGCTGGTAAGGTGAAGCTCTATACTCGTTATGAGATGGAGGATGTAGTTATCGTTGACGGTCGTGCTCGTGGTATCATCGCTAAGAACCTTGTAACAGGTAAGCTGGAGCGTTTCTCAGCTAATGCTGTAGTTATCGCTACCGGTGGTTACGGTAACACTTACTTCCTTTCTACAAACGCTATGGGTTGTAATTGTACAGCTGCTGTTCAGGCATTCCGTAAGGGTGCTTACTTCGCTAACCCTTGCTACGTACAGATTCACCCAACATGTATCCCTGTTCACGGCGACAACCAGTCTAAGCTTACTCTTATGTCAGAGTCTTTGCGTAACGACGGTCGTATCTGGGTACCAAAGAAGCTCGAGGATGCTAAGGCTCTTCAGGCAGGTACTAAGCAGCCTTGGGAGATTGTTGAGGAAGACCGCGACTACTACTTGGAGCGTCGTTATCCTGCATTCGGTAACTTGGTTCCACGTGACGTTGCTTCACGTGCAGCTAAGGAGCGTTGTGATAAGGGCTTCGGTGTTAATAATACTGGTCTTGCAGTTTATCTTGACTTCTCTGAGTCTATCAACCGTTTGGGTCTTGACGAGATCATGCAGCGTTATGGTAACCTCTTCGAGATGTATGAGGAGATTACAGACGTATTCCCAGGTGAGCTTGGTAGCGAGATCAATGGCGTTAAGTACTACAAGCCAATGATGATCTTCCCTGCTATCCACTACACAATGGGTGGTATCTGGGTTGACTACGAGCTCCAGACCTCTATTACTGGTCTCTTCGCTATTGGTGAGTGTAACTTCTCAGATCATGGTGCTAACCGTCTTGGTGCTTCTGCTTTGATGCAGGGTCTTGCTGATGGTTACTTCGTATTGCCTTATACTATCCAGAACTACCTCGCTGACCAGTCAATCTGGGCTAAGGTTCCTACTTCAGCTCCTGAGTTCGACGAGGCAGAGAAGGCTGTTGATGCAGAGATCGATCGCTTGATGAATATCAAGGGTAAGCGTTCTGTTGACTCTATCCACAAGGAGCTCGGTCACATTATGTGGGAGCACGTTGGTATGGGTCGTACTAAGGAAGGTCTCGAGGAAGGTCTTCGTTTGTTGAAGAACCTCCGCAACGAGTTCAATACAAACCTCTTTGTTCCTGGTAAGAAGGAAGGCTTGAATGTTGAGCTTGATAAGGCTATTCACCTTCGTGACTTCATCCTTATGGGTGAGCTTATCGCTTATGATGCACTTTCTCGTAATGAGAGCTGTGGTGGTCACTTCCGTGAGGAGCACCAGACTCCAGAGGGCGAGGCTGCTCGTGACGATGAGAACTACTTCTATGTAGGTTGCTGGGAATATCAGGGTGACGACACCAAGGCTCCTGAGCTCATCAAGGAACCTCTTGAGTATGAGGCAATTAAGGTACAAACACGTAACTATAAGAATTAATTATGGCAAGAAATATTAGTTTCACAATCAAATATTGGCGTCAGAACGGTCCTACAGACCAGGGTCATTTTGACACACACGAGATGAAGGATATTCCAGACGATACATCCTTCCTCGAGATGCTCGATATCCTCAACGAGGAACTTATCGAGGCAGGCGAAGAGCCATTTGTATTCGATCACGACTGCCGTGAGGGTATCTGCGGTATGTGTTCTTTGTATATCAACGGTACTCCACATGGAAAGACAGAGCGTGGCGCAACAACTTGTCAGCTCTACATGCGTCGTTTCAACGATGGCGACGTTATCACCGTTGAGCCTTGGCGTTCAGCTGCTTTCCCAGTAATCAAGGACTGTATGGTTGACCGTTCTGCATTCGATAAGATTATCGCTGCTGGTGGTTACAATACTATCCGTACAGGTCAGGCTCAGGATGCTAACGCTATCCTTATCCCTAAGGAGAATGCTGACGAGGCTATGGACTGCGCAACATGTATCGGTTGTGGTGCTTGTGTAGCTGCTTGTAAGAACGGTTCAGCTATGTTGTTCCTTTCTTCTAAGGTAAGCCAGCTCGCACTCCTCCCACAGGGTCGTCCAGAGGCTGCTAAGCGTGCTAAGAACATGATTGCTAAGATGGAAGAGTTAGGTTTCGGTAACTGTACAAACACTCGCGCTTGTGAGGCTGTTTGTCCTAAGAACGAGTCTATCGCTAACATCGCTCGTCTTAACCGCGAGTATCTTAAGGCAAAGCTTGCTGACTAATTACTTTTGCTTTCAACGGAAAGCAAAAGATAATGATAGATTAAAGGGGAAAGTCCAAATGGACTTTCCTCTTTTTTGTTGGTAATACTATTTGTTATTCTGCTGAAAAAAGCAAAAATAGAGCATATTTCTTTGATGATTGCGGGTCAATGATTATCTTTGTATCGAACATCTTTATACCGTTACATAGAATTATGACATTAGAATTTATTCTTCGCATTTTCGTTGCTGCTCTATTGGGCGGTTTTATAGGCCTTGAACGTGAATACCGTGAGAAGGCTGCTGGTTTGCGCACTCATTTTCTTGTGGCCCTTGGTTCGGCTTTGTTTATGATTATCTCGGCCTATGGCTTCGAGGGTGTGCTAACAAATGAGAATATGCGCCTTGATGTGTCGCGTATAGCTGCTCAGGTGGTTACTGGTATCGGTTTTATTGGTGCAGGAACGATAATCTTTCAGAAGAATGCTGTACGTGGCCTCACCACAGCCGCAGGTGTGTGGGTGACAGCTGCCATTGGTTTGACTTGTGGTGCTGGTATGTATTTGCTTGCTATTATATCTACTGCTTTGGTGCTGGTGGGTATGGAAGCTTTCAACTATGTGCTTCGCCTTTTGAATAAAGACAGAAACGATGTATAATTCGTAATGTGGAATGTGGAATGTGTAATTTGTAATTGCAAATTGAGTACAATAGAAGAATTTATAAAGAAACATCGGCTTGACGATGTGCGCTCCTTAGCGTTACAAGCTGCTAAATATCCAGATATAGACATGCCGTTTGCTCTTGACCAGATAGAAGGTTGGCAAAGAGCACGCACAAAACTGCCAGAATGGGCTTCTAAGGAGGGAATAATTTTTCCACCGCATATTTCTATGGAACAATGCTCAAGCGAGCGCACAGCGAAATATAAGAGCGGTATTTTGCATTCGTCAGGCACACTCATAGATCTTACTGGTGGCTTTGGTGTTGATTTCTCTTATATGGCCAAGGGATTTCCTAAGGCTGTATATGTGGAACAGCAGAGTCATCTATGTGATATTGCGAAGCATAACTTTGAACTTTTGGGTTTGCAGCATGCTGAGGTGGTGAATGCTGATGGGGTAGAGTATCTTCATTCTTTGCCTCTCATCTCGAACGCATCTCGAACGCATCTCGAAGGCGAGAGCAAAGGAAAAAGTAATTTTTCTCTTTGCCGAGACGAGAGATTCCTCGACGAAAGTCAAACGCATCTCGAAGGCGAGAACGAAGAAAATGGTCAGCAGAATATCGAAGAAAACATAGTTATATATCTTGACCCAGCCCGTCGTGATGTCCATGGGGCAAAGGTTTATGGTATAGAAGACTGTACGCCTAATGTGCTTGAATTGCAAGAGGAACTGCTTAAAAAGGCTTCTGTCGTGATGATTAAGCTGTCGCCTATGCTTGACCTTCATGCGGCAATCAGGGCTTTGCCTGTTTCTGAGGTGTATATTGTCTCTGTGGGCAACGAATGCAAGGAATTGCTGTTGGTACTACGTAAAGAGGGAAATGACGCCGTACGCGTTGTTTGTGTGAATGACGAGGCGTTGTTTGAGTATTCTTATGGCGAGCAGGCTGATTATTGTGTGTCAGAAGTCGATTTGCAGCCTTCGGCTTATCTTTATGAGCCTAATGCTTCAATAATGAAGGCAGGCTGTTTTGATGTTCTTGCGAGTCGTTTTCCAGTAAAGGCATTATCAAGAAATTCGCATTTATTCATCAGTAGCGATGAAATCGCCGATTTCCCAGGACGTAAGTTTAAGATACAGGCCATTTCATCGATGAATAAGAAAGAATTGAAGAGAGCTCTTGCTGGTGTTTCTCAGGCAAATATAGCTGTAAGGAACTTTCCATTGTCTGTTGCCGAACTAAGAAAGCGTTTAAAACTGAAAGATGGTGGCGATACTTATATCTTTGCCACAACCGTTGGAGAGCGTAACCACACATTAATATTATGCAAAAAAATAGGTTAAATTTGGCAATCTGCCTGATTTTGACTATTTTTGCAAGTCTGAAAGATTATAATCTCAACATATATGTCAGTAGAAATAAAGAAAGTAGAATCCAAGAAGGATTTGAAAACTTTCGTTGACTTTCATTACGATTTGTATGAAGGCAACGCTTACGATGTCCCCACTTTGTTTAGCGATGATATGGCAACATTGAGTCGTGATAAGAATGCCGCTTTTGAATTTTGTGAAGCAGAATATTATCTTGCTTATAAGGATGGAAAGTTGGTAGGACGCGTAGCAGCTATTATCAACAATAAGGCCAATAAGCGTTGGGGCCGTAAGACCTGTCGTTTTGGCTGGATTGATTTCATAGATGATCTTGAAGTGTCTAAGGCTTTGCTGGATACTGTTGCTGAATATGGTAAGAGCAAGGGAATGACCGAGGTTGTTGGTCCTCTTGGCTTTACTGATTTCGACCCTGAGGGTATGCTTACCGAAGGTTACGACCAGTTGGGTACCTTTGCAACAATCTATAATTATCCTTATTACCCACAACACATGGAGAAACTTGGTGGTTGGGTTAAGGACAACGATTATGTAGAGTTTAAGATTTTCGTTCCAGATGCAATGCCTGAGAAGCATCTCAAGATTGCCCAGATGGTAGAAAAGCGCTATAATCTGCATGTTCATGTAATGACCAAGCACGAGGTTTACAAGGAAGGCAAGGGCATAGAGGTGTTCAAGGTTATCAACGAAGCCTTTAAAGACATTTATGGTTTCTCTGAGCTTTCAGACAAGCAGATTATGCAATACATCAACCAGTATCTGCCTTATGGCGATTTGCGCCTTATTCCAGTTGTAGAAGACTGGAATAACAACAAAAAGATTGTAGCCGTTGGTATCACTCTTCCTTCTCTGTCAAAGGCTATGCAGAAGACACGTCGTGGTCGTCTCTTCCCATTTGGCTGGTGGCATGTTCTTCGTTCTTTGAAGTGTCATAAGACAAATATCGTTGACCTTGAGATGGTTGGCGTGCTGCCAGAATATCGTAGCAAGGGTGCGGTAGCCCTTCTCTTCGCCCATCTCATCCCTCTGTTCCAGAAGTTTGGCTTTGAGTGGGCAGAGTCTCAGGTAGAGATGGAAACCAACGAGAATGTGCAGAACCAGTGGCAATATTTCGAGACAAAGCAGCATAAGCGTCGCCGTTGCTACAAGAAAGAGATAAAATAGTATTTAACTCATAAACATCAACCTCTAATCCTATAATACCCTATTGAAATATGAGTGAATTAGAAAATATCCCACAGCAGCCTGTTGAATATACAGACGATAATATCCGCCACTTGAGCGATATGGAACATGTGCGTACCCGTCCAGGTATGTATATTGGTCGTCTGGGTGATGGTAATCTTCCTGAAGATGGTATCTATGTGCTTCTTAAGGAGGTTATTGATAACTCTATTGACGAGTTTAAGATGAAGGCAGGCGACCGTATAGAGGTTGATATTGACGAAAACCTACGTGTCAGCGTGCGCGACTACGGTCGCGGTATTCCACAGGGAAAACTTGTTGAGGCGGTGAGCGTTCTTAACACAGGAGGTAAATACGACAGTAAGGCATTTAAGAAGAGTGTCGGACTGAATGGTGTAGGTGTGAAGGCTGTAAATGCCCTTAGTGCTCATTTCTCTGTGCGTTCTTATCGTGATGGAAAGGTACGCGAGTTGGAGTTTGAAAAGGGTAATCTCATGAGCGACCACACATCTGATTCAACCGATGAAAACGGTACTTTTATCTTCTTTGAACCCGATAATACCCTCTTTAAGAACTATAGTTTTCACGATGATATCGTAGAAACTATGCTTCGTAACTACACATACCTGAATACAGGACTCACCATCATGTATAACGGTCAGCGCATCAAGAGCCGTAATGGACTTGAAGATTTGCTTACCGATAATATGACTGCAACAGGTCTTTATCCTATCATCCACCTGAAGGACGAGGATATAGAGATTGCTTTCACACATACTAACCAGTATGGTGAGGAATATCATAGCTTCGTTAATGGTCAGCACACCACTCAGGGTGGTACTCACCAGAGTGCTTTCAAAGAGCATATTGCCAAGACCATGAAGGAATACTTTGGTAAATATGAGTATGGCGACATACGTAACGGTATTGTTGCAGCTATTGCTCTTAATGTTGAAGAACCAGTCTTTGAGTCTCAGACAAAGATTAAGTTGGGAAGCACCCAGATGGCTCCAGATGGTGATAGCATCAACAAATATGTGGGCGATTTCATCAAGCAGAATGTAGATAACTACCTTCACATGCATACCGATGTGGCTGAGGTTATCGAGAACAAGGTTAAGGAAAGTGAGCGTGAGCGTAAGGCTATGGCTGGTGTTACCAAACTGGCTCGTGAGCGTGCCAAGAAAGCCAACCTGCACAATAGAAAGCTTCGCGACTGCCGTATTCATTTCTGCGATGTTAAGAACGACCGCAAGGAAGAGTCGTCAATCTTCATTACCGAGGGTGACTCAGCAAGTGGTTCTATCACAAAGAGTCGTGACGTGAATACTCAGGCGGTATTCTCTTTACGCGGAAAACCACTCAACTGTTTTGGTCTTACAAAGAAAGTGTGCTACGAGAACGAGGAGTTTAATCTTCTTCAGGCAGCACTCGATATAGAGGAAGGACTTGATAACCTACGTTACAACAAGGTTATCGTTGCTACCGATGCCGATGTCGATGGTATGCACATCCGTCTGCTTACAATCACATTCTTCCTGCAGTTTTTCCCAGAACTTATCAAGAAAGGCCATGTATATGTGCTTCAGACTCCTCTGTTCCGTGTGCGCAACCGTCGTACTAAGATAAAGGACAAGCAGGTTATTGCTGATGCCGACGCACTCATGGGCGATAAAGACAAGAAGAGCGATTTCATTACTCGTTATTGCTATAGCGAAGAAGAGCGTCTTGCTGCTATCAAGGATTTAGGTCCTGACCCAGAGATAACCCGATTTAAAGGACTTGGAGAGATTTCTCCTGAAGAATTTGTCCATTTCATCGGTCCTGACATGCGTCTTGAGCAGGTTACTATGCACAAGAACGACCAGGTGCAGCAACTCTTGGAGTATTACATGGGTAAGAATACTATGGAGCGTCAGAACTTCATTATCGACAATCTGGTAATTGAAGAAGACCTTCCAGAAGATACAGACCCTATTGATTAAATAAAACAGTCTTCCACAGATAAGAATGAATATGAAGAGATTATTTGTAATATCAGTATTGATTGCAGCATATAGTTCTGTTTTTGCGCAGTCTCGCGACAATCTCATGCGTAAACTGTTTATTGCAGAAAGCGCCATAAAGGGTTTGTATGTTGATTCTGTTGACGAAAACAAACTTGTGGAAGATGGTATTCGAGGCATGATAGAGAAGTTAGACCCTCATTCTGCTTACTCTACAGCTAAAGAGACAAAAGCCATGAACGAACCTCTTAATGGTTCGTTTGACGGCATAGGCATTCAGTTCAATATGCAGGCTGATACTCTTTTGGTTATTCAGCCTGTACTCAATGGTCCTTCCGAGAAGGTAGGCATTATTGCCGGCGACCGTATCATTAGCGTCAACGACACAGCTATAGCTGGCGTGAACATGTCAAAGGAAGAGATTATGCGTCGCCTGCGTGGACCTAAAGGCACGAAGGTAAAACTCTCAGTTGTTCGTCGTGGAATAAAGGATGTGCTTACATTCATCGTTACACGTGATAAGATTCCAGTAAAGACAATAGATGCCGTTTATATGATACGTCCTCAGGTGGGCTATATCCGTATCGGCTCATTTGGTATGACTACCTATGACGAGTTTATGGAAGGCGTTGACAAGCTGAAGAAGCAAGGCATGAAAGACCTTGTTGTTGACCTTCAGGAAAATGGTGGCGGTTATCTTGTTGCTGCCGTACAGATTGCTAATGAATTCTTAAAGAAACACGATCTTATCGTTTACACAAAGGGTAGGGCTGCCGAGCGTCAGGAGTTTAAGGCAGAGGGCAACGGACACCTTCTTGATGGCAAGGTTGTTGTTCTTATCAACGAGTTTAGCGCTTCAGCTTCCGAGATTCTTACCGGAGCCATTCAGGATCAGGACAGAGGATTGGTTGTTGGTCGTCGTAGCTTTGGTAAGGGACTTGTGCAGCGTCCTATAGAGTTCGATGATGGAAGTATGCTTCGTCTCACAATAGCTCATTATTACACCCCTTCAGGTCGTTGCATACAGAAGCCTTATACTAAGGGCAATCAGCTTGATTATGCTCTTGACTTGGAAAAGCGTTACAAGCATGGCGAGTTCTATAGTGCCGACAGTATTCACTTTGCCGATTCATTAAAATACTATACTCTGCGCAAGCATCGCACGGTATATGGTGGTGGTGGAATCATGCCCGACTATTTTGTTCCGCTCGACACAACAATCTACACCCCATTTTATCGACAGATAGCTGCTCGTAGCTATATCATAAACACTAATCTGAAGTATGTTGACGACAATCGCAAACAGCTGAAGGCGCAATATCCCGATTTTCAGAAGTTCCTTGTTAGCTACGAAATTCCTCAGGCTTTAGTTGATGATATCATCAAACAGGCTGCTAAAGACAAAATAAAGCCCAAGAGCGACGAGGAATTGCAAAAGACGATAAAATCCCTGAAACTGCAAATGAAAGCCCTTGTAGCCCGTGATTTATGGGATATGAGTGAGTATTTCCAGATAATGAACGAGAACAATACTATTGTTCAACGAGCAATAACGCTTTTTGCTCAAAATTAGATTACATGACAGAAGATTTTGATATAAGAGAAGAAAACCTGAGCTCAAGTGAGAAAGAGTTCGAGAATGCTTTACGACCTTTAAGATTTGACGATTTCAACGGTCAACAGAAGGTGGTTGAGAATCTTGAGGTGTTTGTTGAAGCAGCCAAATATCGTGGCGAACCTCTTGATCACACCTTGCTCTATGGTCCTCCTGGATTGGGAAAGACAACTCTAAGCAATATTATTGCCAATGAGTTGGGAGTGGGCTTTAAGATTACTTCAGGTCCTATACTTGACAAACCAGGCGATTTGGCTGGTATTCTCACGTCTCTGGAACCAAATGATGTACTTTTTATCGACGAGATTCATCGACTTTCGTCTGTAGTTGAGGAATACCTTTATTCTGCTATGGAGGACTATCGTATAGACATCATGATTGATAAAGGTCCTTCGGCACGCAGCATTCAAATTGATCTTAACCCATTCACCCTTGTTGGTGCCACCACACGTTCTGGTATGCTTACAGCTCCTCTACGTGCCCGTTTCGGTATCAACATGCACTTGGAATATTACGACCCAGAAACGCTACAGCGAATCATCAAGCGCTCGGCTATGCTTCTTAGAGTACCTATCGAAGATGAGGCTGCTGTTGAGATTAGCCGTCGTAGTCGTGGTACGCCTCGTATAGCCAACTCTCTTTTGCGTCGTGTGCGCGATTTTGCTCAGGTGAAGGGAAATGGTACTATCACTCACGATATAGCCACTATGGCTCTGCAATCGTTGAATATTGATAGTTATGGTCTTGACGATATAGACAACAAGATCCTGCTTACCATCATCGATAAGTTCCGTGGCGGTCCTGTTGGAATATCTACTATTGCAACAGCTATTGGCGAGGATGCAGGTACCGTGGAGGATGTTTATGAGCCATTCCTAATCATGGAGGGATTCATCAAGCGCACACCACGTGGACGAATGGCAACAAAGCTTGCCTATGATCATCTTGGTCGCAATCCCTATGCAGGGAATGTTATGCAACCCGATTTGTTTGGATAACTTTATTTGCCGGATATATGGAAAGAATAGCATTATTTACTGGCACCTTTGACCCGTTTACTATTGGTCATCAAAACATCGTTGAGCGTGCCTTGCCACTCTTCGATAAAATCGTGATTTCTGTAGCAATGAGCAAATTGAAACATGCTCAGGAAGAAATTGATGCCCGTGTGAGTGCAATAAAGGCTCTATACGGCAACGAACCTCGTATTGAGGTAGAATCTTACTCTGATCTTACAATCGACCTTGCAAAGCGCAAAAAAGCCCGCTTTATTGTTCGTGGTGTTCGTTCGGTTAAGGATTTCGAGTATGAGCGTGAGCAGGCAGAGTTCAATAAACGCATGGGAGGTCTTGAAACAATACTTCTTTTTGCCGAGCCAGGTTTGGCAAGTGTTAGCTCTACCTTGGTCAGAGAATTAAAGTATTTCGGACGCGACGTTAGCGAGTTTCTGCCCAATGGTTCTGTTGTCTCAGAAAAATAAAATGTACAAGAAAAAAGTTTCTGTTTAAATAGTTTTATTATGATTACGTATAATGCAGAAGGTGTAAAAATGCCTAACATCAAGAAGCGTTTCACCACAAAATGGATAAAGGCTGTTGCTGCCACCTATGGTCGCAAAGTAGGTGAGATAGGTTATATGTTTGTTGATGATGAGAGTATTTTGCAGACTAATCGCGAATACTTAGGTCACGATTATTACACAGATATCATCACCTTTGATTATGATGAGGGTGATGTGATAAATGGCGATCTCGTTATTTCATTAGATACTATACGCACAAATGCAGAGAAATACGGAAAGAACTATGATGAAGAGCTGCATCGTGTAATCATTCATGGTATTCTGCATCTCTGCGGCATCAACGACAAAGGTCCTGGTGAGCGCGAGATAATGGAGGCTAATGAGAATAAGGCTTTGCAGCTTCTGAAAGAGCTCAAAGAGGCTAATAATTAGAGGGTGTTCAGAAAATTCAGAATATTCCGATTACTCTGATTATTCCGAATGTTCCGATAATTCTGATACTAATAAAAAGGGAAAGAGCATTGCTTGCTGCTTTCCCTTTTTATATTTAATTGTTATTGCTCCTTTTTTCATAAATGCTGTATAACATTTCTAATACAGCAATAACAGCTATTTTATGTCTTTAGTTGGTTAGCCCCCTCCTGTTGGAGGGGGATGGGGGAGGTTTCTATTTCCTCCACAGTTTGCTCATGTCTTCAAGGGTCTTGCCCTTTGTCTCAGGAACAAGTTTCCAAACGAAGGCAGCGGCAATAACGCAGATTAAGCCATAGAGACCGTAGGTGAACCAATGGCCAAAGCCGTCGCCCTTAGTAAGTTCTATGTTGAACATAGGCACAAAGGTAGAGCTAACGATAAAGTTAAATATCCATTGGAAGGCAACGGCAATAGCTGTGGCGCCACCACGAATGGTATTTGGGAATAGCTCGGCAATATATACCCAGCAGATTGGACCCCATGAGAACATGAAACATGCTGCATAAAGCATCAGACTAATCATAGTTACCATTTCAAGAGCTGGATTACCAAAGGTGATAGCCACACCAAAAGCACCAAGAGCCATACCTAATGAACCACTAATCAACAGAGGCTTTCTACCGAGTTTCTCTACTGTGAATACGGCTACAAGGGTGAACGAGATGTTTACAATACCCATGACAACGGTAACAACCATAGGATTGTCCATACCCATATCGGCAAAGATACGTGGAGCATAATAGAGTACAGCATTAATACCTACTGCCTGCTGGAATACAGAAAGCATGATACCTACGAAGATACACATGAAGCCGTAAGACATAAGCTTCTCGGTCTTCTCAGTAACAGTATTCTTGATGTCGGTGAGAATCTGAGCACCCTTTGAAGCTCCATTTATACGTGCAAGAACGCTTAGAGCCTTGTCGTCTTGACCAATCTTAGCCAAGTAGCGAGGAGTCTCAGGAACAAAGCAGATAAGAAGAGTAAACAAACCTGCTGGCACACACTCAGAACCAAACATATAACGCCATCCGGTAGCTATTGTCCAAGGGTCGCTATTTGGTACTACCTGAGAGAATCCCTGACCGATGCTTTCTATAACAGGGTTGGTGTGCTCACCAAGAATAATGAAGTTAACGAAATACACCACCAGCTGACCGAAGATAATGGCAAACTGGTTGAATGATACCAACATTCCTCGTTTGTCGCTTGGAGCAATCTCGCCAATATACATAGGGCATATAGCTGAAGCCATACCTACGCCAATACCACCAAGAACACGGTAGCAGTTGAACACAATAAGAAGGTTCCATGTAGGCTCTCCCTTTGTCATAATACCGAATGTTTCTGGATCCATGCTTCCGTAGGCAGAGATAAAGAAGCAGATACCGGCAAAAATCAAACTGCGCTTACGTCCAAAGCGTTCTGCAAACAATCCTGAGAGGGCAGAACCAATAATACATCCAATAAGAGCCGATGATGATGTGAAACCGTGCATAACATCGGTATATTGGAAATCTTTTGCACCCAGGAAGAAAGCCTGGAGTCCTTTCTCGGCACCAGAGATAACGGCGGTGTCGTAACCGAAGAGCAATCCTCCAAGCACAGCAACCATTACGATGCCAGCCAGATAAGTCTTGCTACCTGTTTCGTTTTGATACATAGTGTTATTTGTTTTTAGTTATTTGTCATGATACTAACGCTTCGCAAAGCTACTAAAATTATTTTAATTCTGGGCATATTCTTTTTAGTTTTTCTTTAGGATCTCTTTAGGACTCGTTTAGGACATCTGCTTTTTTTGAACTCGTCGTGTTGATGAAAACGAAGTTTGAGTAATTACGGGAATTAAAGAATTTATCCTCTCAAGGGCGCAAGCCCAAAAATTCTCAAATTCTCAAATTCTTGATATTTTTTTTGTCTCGACGAGTTGATGAGAGTTTTAACTCGAATAATATATCTACGAGTCTTTTTTTTATCAAGAATTAGAGAATTAGAGAATTGGCTCGTGTCCTTGAGTATATAATTCGTTTGATTCGGATTCATAGGAATTATTAGAATACGCAACAATGGCGCACGTCTAAAATCGTCCAACGTTCAATGTTCCCGGTAACGTTAAAAGTATTCTCTAATTCTTGATAAAAAAACTAATTGAGACTGAGATATTGAGACGCTTTTTCTTGTTATGTTATTCATATACATTTTGCATCATGTTGATTTTCTGCTTCTTAGAAGAATTGTGCTTTCGTTTCGCGTTCCAATTCCAGTTCTTCCAGTTCGTTTTCAGAGGTACCTACTTTTCCTTATATTATATATAACTATCTATATATTAATAAGTTATATATATATTATAGAAAATGGCACATGCGTTTTTTTAATTGGAATAACTGGAAGTGGAAGATTTATATTTTCTTCTCTATAATGCATCATGTTGATTTTCAGCTTCTTAGAAGAAAATCTGCTTTAGTAATCTAACAGTCTAACAGTCTTACAGTTGATTTTTGAGGTATCCCTATTTTTCTTTTATCATATATATTATATATATAAATAATTAATAATCAGTAAGTTATAAAGATAAAGGGAAAGAAAACAGAGAAATGGCATAGCATTAAAAACATCTGTTAGACTGTAAGACTGTTAGATTTCTTTAGTCTGTGCTTCTTCTATACGAGGCATCAACTGTATATTCCGAAAATAATTCTAAAACACGCCCCCCGAAAAATATATTATAGTTCTTCTTTGTTTTGACAAAGATTTGTATATTTGTGCATCATTAAACTTATTAATCGAAAAAACGATGAAAAAGATTATTTTATTATTTTTAGTTGTATGTAATTGTTTGATATGTAGTTCGGCAGGCATATCAAAAGATATATTGACTGCAAATACATGGAAAGTAGTATATCCTGATTTTCACGGAAATAAGATTCATATTATAAAGGTTTATAAAGATAATACGTTAGAGATTAGGGTAACATATGTTACTCTTAATGAAACGGTATCGGCTCTTTTTAAATATTACCTTACAGATAAAAAAACCTCTGAATTTGATATTGATAAGGTTGGTGGAGCTGATACAGGATGTTACCTTGTATTTGCAAATACTAAAGATCTTGAAGCGAAAGAAAAGTTCTTTGTTTGTTGGGAAAATATTTCTACTGATAAAAATATAATTGAATTTAGAGATGAAGCTGGTCAAAAGTGGTTATTAGAGAAGCAATAAAAGAATACTCCAGATTGTATTGAGCGTTTGATTAAAATGCAGGTGTAGTGGTTTCTGCTGCATCTGCTTTTTTGATTCCGAAAATAATCCTAAAACACGAGATGCCCGAAAAATATATTATAGTTCTTCTTTGTTTTGACAAAGATTTGTATATTTGTGCATCGTTAAACTTATTAATCGAAAAAACGATGAAAAAGATTATTTTATTATTTTTAATTGTATGTAATTGTTTGATTTGTAGTTCAACAGAGATTTCTAAGGAGGTTTTGACTGCAAATACTTGGAAAGTTATATATCCAGATTTTCATGGGAATCAAACGCATATATTTAAATTTAATTCCTCTAATACTTTAGAGCTAAAGGTTACTTTTCATTTTAATAATCGTACACATTTGATATATTATGATTATTATTTCACGGATGTTAATCCTAAAACGTTTGATTTGGAGAAAAATGCAGAAAAAAGATCTGGACGTTATATTGTGGTTAAAAACAAAAAATATAAAGATAAAAATAATGTTCCTTCTTTCTGTTGGAAAATAATTTCTACTGATAAAAATATAATTGAATTTAGAGATGAAGTTGGTCAAAAGTGGATATTAGAGAGACAGTAATTCAATATATGCTTACTCTAAGCAATGGTTGAAATCAAATTTGCAGATGTAGTAGTTTCCGCTGCATCTGCTTTTTTATTCTGAAAGGAAAGGCTAACCGACAGGAACAATAGTAGGTTAATAATTCAACATTGAATAATTTATAATTACTTCCCTCGTTCATTCGGATGCACCAGCTACGTTGACAAAATAATAACTCATAATTGAATAATTTATAATTGCCCGTAGGGCAACTAATTCGTAATTCGTAATTCCTAATTCCAAATTATTAATTATCTTTGCACTCGAAATGAAAATAGGAAATATAGAATTTGGTTCTCGTCCTTTGTTCCTGGCGCCTATGGAAGACGTCACAGACATTGGTTTTCGTATGCTATGCAAGCGCTTTGGTGCTGCTATGGTATATACGGAGTTTGTATCGGCTGATGCCATCATTCGTTCTATCAAGTCAACACTTGATAAGATGAAGCTGAATGATGATGAACGTCCTGTAGGTATTCAGATTTATGGAAAGGACGTAGATTCCATGGTTGAGGCTGCCAAGATAGTAGAACAGGTACACCCTGATATTATAGATATTAATTTTGGTTGCCCTGTAAAAAAGGTTGCAGGTAAGGGAGCTGGTGCAGGATTGCTCAGAAACACGCCTCTGATGCTCGATATAGCCCGAAATGTGGTTAAGGCGGTTAATACCCCAGTAACGTGTAAAACGCGCCTTGGATGGGACATGGACAACCTCATTATTACCGATTTGGCTGAACAGCTACAGGATTGCGGTATTCAGGCTCTTACTATTCATGGTCGCACCCGTAGTCAGATGTACACAGGTGAGGCTGATTGGACTTTGATAGGCGAGGTTAAGAAGAATCCTCGTATTCACATTCCTATTATCGGTAATGGTGATATCATGTCGCGTGAGCAGGCCGATGCAGCCTTCGATAAGTATGGTGTTGATGCCGTTATGATTGGTAGAGCTACCTTTGGTCAGCCTTGGCTGTTCTCTGAAAAAGAGCTTACCCTTGATGAAAAGATTGATGTGTTGAAAGAGCAGCTTTTCATAAATGTAGAGCGTATAGACGAATATCGTGGTATTCTGCATACTCGTCGCCATTTGGCTGCAAGTCCGATATTCAAGGGTATTCCTAACTTCCGCGAGACTCGCATAAAAATGCTTCGTGCAACAACTGTTGACGAGTTAGTTGGAATTCTGGAGGAATGCAGAAATATAATTAGAAATCAGCCTCTCCCCGTCCCTCCCCAGTAGGGAAGGGAGAACAAACAAATTGTGGCATAAAGGCGAAGGTCATCGACTGAGCAGAAGAAAAAATGGAAGGATGGAACCGAAGGTCACTGACTGAGCGTTTGCTGTCAGCGTAGCTGGTGTAAACATAAAGGCGAAGGAAGTAAATATTTAAAGCGCTGTGCGCTTCATTAATTATTCAATATTCAATCTTCATTATTCATTAGCGAAGCTCGGCTTCGCGCTCGTGCAACCGTTTGCAAAATAATTATATACTTTTTCGTAAAAAAATGTGGAAGATTGGTTGAAAAAGTGTATCTTTGTCCCGTTTTTAACAGAAGTCAACTTTATTTTAAATGCGAAAATGATTATGAAAAGGGAAGATCTCTTAACGGGAAAGACTGAGATGCGTGCATCTGAAAGTGCTTCGGAGTACAATTTTAATGGTTGGCTCCTCGATTATATCGACCGTAATGCTTAGGGTATAGAAAAAGGGCGTCTGAATTATTTCAGGCGCCCTTTTTTTATGTTTAATATTTCTGCAGATACACCACAACAGGTAGGTGGTCGCTATATCCGTTGAGCCATTTTCCTCCAGCTGTTGTTCGCTTTAGAGTGCCAGCATACTTTCCTTCTGTCTGGAAGAGATAAGGCATGCGTTGTATTTCGTTGCGCTGATAGGTGAGTTTTTTGTAATCGCTCTTCTTGCCCTTGGGCAAAAGGTTAGGAGAGAGGATAATCTGGTCGAACAGATTCCATTTGCCACGATAGAGCAGGGTTCCTGTATTATCCTTTGCAAGGATATTGTACCATGGATTGTACATATCGTGCTTTTTCACCATGCTTATTTCTTCTTTTGCCTGCAGACCAACGTGCATGCTTGAGTCTGTTGGGTCGTCGTTCATATCGCCCATGATAAAGAACTTACGCTTCTTGTCGGCTTTCTGAAGCGAGTCTTTGAGTGCTTTCACCTCTTCGGCTCCCTGAATGCGATAGGCTGCCTTGCTGAATCTACTTGGCAGATGGCACACGATAATGGTTACTGGTTCATCAGCAAGTTTACCGTTAACAGCAAGAAAGCCACGTGTTACGAAGTTTGGTTCTTCTGCAAGGTGTTGCACATAAGGGTATAGATGTGCGCTCTCCAGAGTAAAGAGGCTTGGATTGTAGAGCATAGCGCAGTCAATACCTCTTGCGTCAGGACCTTCAATATGCACGTATTTATAGCCACGTTTTTTCAGCTGAGGCTGGTTTACAAGGTCGTTGAGCACACGACTGTTCTCAACCTCGGCAAGACCAATAACGGCACATCCTTCTGTTGGTAGGGCTGTTGTACCCATATCCGACAAGGCTTGAGCCATATTCTTCAGCTTGTTGTTATACTTGTTGCTATCCCAATGGTATTTGCCGTTGGGAAGGAAATCTGCATCTTTCTTTCCCTCGTCGTGAATAGTATCGAAGAGGTTTTCCTGATTATAGAATCCTACAGCGTAGGTTTTGAATCTCTTTTGTGCTGAAACAGCCATTACAGCCATCAGCATGAGAGATAAGACGAATAGTTGTTTTCTCATCATATAGGTTTCTTTATCATTTATCATTTGTCATTTATCATTTAGCGAAGCTTTGTTTCGCGCATATTTTCTCCGAACTCTTTAGAAACATAGTTGTAGATGTCTTTGCAACATTCGGCAGAGAACGCCTGTCCTGAAGCGATAAGAGCATCCCATTGAGCTTCGGTAAGTCCGCGGTCGATATCTTCGCGTGTGATATTGTTCTTTATTAGTCCGAAGATAAAGCCAGCGTTGAAATTGTCGCCAGCGCCTATGGTGCTTACAACGTTTGGATTTTCCTTCACCTCATAGGCTTTCTTGAAATTGTTTTCTCCATGCACCTCTATAGGCAGATGTCCGTGAGTATATATAAACTTCTTGCAATAGAAGCTTATCTCGGCATTATACACCTTGTCTGAGGTGTCTTTCTTGTAGAGTATTTCAAAGTCTTCGTTGCTTCCTCTGACAATATCCGAGAATTCAAGATTCTCCAATAGGTTAGGGGTAATCTTCATTATCTCGTGTTCGTGAGACGAGCGATAATTGATATCGTAATAGAGTATAGCGCCATGTTCGTGAGCATATTGCAGGAATCCAGCCACCTGAGGACGTACTACAGGGTTAATGGCAAAGAAAGAGCCAAAGAGTACGATATCGTCAGGGTTTATCTCTGGATAAGCAAACTCTAACTGGTCGTGTGGATGATCCTTGTAGAAAATATAGTTGGCGTTGTTATTCTCATCAAGGAAAGCTAATGAGATTGGTGATTTAGAGTCTGGGAAGATATTTACGTTGCTTGCGTCAACTCCGTTTTCTTCAAGGAAGTTGATAACCATAGTGCCTATGCGGTCGTTTCCTGCTTCAGAAATGAATGTTGAATTAACTCCACAGCGTCCTAATGAAATCATAGCGTTGAAAGCCGAACCGCCAGGAACGGCATTTATGGGCTGTTCGTTACGGAAGATAATATCGAGAACTGTTTCTCCTATTCCAATTACTTTTCTCATTGTTGTATCCTAATGTTTTGTATGCAAAGATAGATAATAATTTGGAATTACGAATTACGAATTATGAATTAGTTGCCCTACGGGCAATTATTTAATGATGAATTATGAGTTACCAAAGGTAACGAATAATCACTGACCGAGTGGATGCACCAGCTATGCCGATAGAATAATAACTCGTAATCGCCCTTTAGGGCGACTAATTTCACATTCCACATTTCACATTCAAAATTATTAATTACCTTTGCACTCATGAAATATAATACATACATTCTTGATAACGGCTTGCGTATCATTCATTTGCCATCTGTGGCATCTGTAACCTATTGCGGATACCAGATAAATGCTGGTACTCGCAATCAGTCTTCGCTTGAAGACGGTATGGCTCATTTCTGCGAACACGTAACGTTCAAGGGAACCACAAGTCGTTCGGCTTATGATATTCTTAACTGTCTTGAAATAGTAGGTGGCGAGTTGAATGCCTTCACCACAAAGGAAGATACCGTTTATTATGCAGCCATTCTTAAAGAGCATACTCCAAGAGCCGTTGACCTGCTCACGGATATTGTATTTCATAGTGTTTATCCACAAAAAGAGTTGGATAAAGAGAAAGAAGTGGTGTGCGACGAGATAGAAAGCTATAACGATTCGCCGTCAGAACTGATATACGACGACTTTGAGAATATCATCTTCAAAGGACATTCTATAGGTCGTAATATCCTTGGTGACGCAAGTAAGGTGAGGGCATATACCACAGAAGATGTGAAGCGCTTTGCCAATAGATTCTATAAACCAGAAAACAGCATTTTCTTCTGTTATGGCGACATCGATTTTCAACAGCTTGTAGAGCAGTTGAAGCAAGCAACAAGCGATTTTCCATCTAAAACGCATCTAAAACGCATATCGAAGGAAGGCGAACAGAAACCCCTTGCTGATTCCATGCCCGAATATATTCCTCAGCATGTGGTTAGAGACTTGCAAACTCATCAGGCTCACGTTATGATAGGCTGCAGGGCTTACGACGTGCATAACAGCAAGCGAATGCCTCTCTATCTGCTTAATAATATTCTTGGCGGTCCAGGAATGAACTCACGACTCAATCTGTCGTTACGTGAGAAACATGCGCTTGTATATACCGTTGACAGCACAATGGTAAGCTATAGCGATACAGGTATATGGGCAATATATTTTGGTTGCGACCCAGACGATGTGCAACAATGTAAGGAACTTGTTCGACAGGAACTCGACCGTATAATGCAGCAGCCTCTTTCCCAAGAGCAGCTACAGGCAGCCAAGCAACAGATAAAGGGCCAGATTGGCGTGGCTTGCGATAATAGAGAGAGTTTTGCCCTCGACTTTGGCAAAAGCTTCCTCCATTATGGTTGGGAAAAAGACATCACCAACCTCTATAAGCATATCGACGAAATAACAAGCGAACAAATTCAGCAAGTAGCGCAAGAACTGTTTGCCGAAAGCAATCTCTCCTCGCTGATTTTTAGGTAAAAAAGCCTCACCCTGCCCCTCCCTCCGTCTTTCCTATACGCTATGCTTATTCCCATATGTATATGCATTTATTCTTATAGTCTAAGGCGAATGTTTTATTTAAAAGGAATTCAGAATTTATAGTTGGATATTTGTCGTCGCTTAATACAAAATCCAATGTATAGTAATTGTTACTAATTACCATATTTACGTTTTCACACACTTCTGTTTTTTGAATGTTCATAGTTTGGGCGATGTCAGCCTGCTCCATATCTATTATTTTCGTTGGAGAAATTTTAAATTTTTGTGGAATAAAATTCCTTCTACTTCCAGAATCAAATAGTATTCGTGCCTTCTTACCTGCTATTTTGCCATCAAAATAAATGGAATTTAAGAATGCATCCTTGTAATCATCGTGATTTTTCCATTTAATGGTGCTTTGTATATTCTTTAATTCGGGGTTTTCAAGTTTTGTTATTTTTTTATCTTTTAAATCAAAGCACCAGAGATTTCTTTTTAATATATCCCCTCCCAATATAAATTTTGGGGCATAATGTTTTAGTTTACCTACAAGATCAACAACATAGCATCTGATTTTGTCATAATGGGTACCACATAAACTTATGCTATCTAAATCAAAAGAAAAAGAATCAATAGTTTTTCCAGAAGCGCTTTCTATAGCTGCATTTCTTTTGGGTAATACAATATTGCATGAATCAACTGCATATGTAGAATCAATAATACATACAGAGGCACCTGTATCAATTAATGTTTGAGCTTTGTGTGATGTTCCATTATATGATATAATCACATCTGTAAACATCATATTGTTTTTTAATGTGAGTTCACTTTGAGCATTAGCACCAAGTGAAAAAGCAACCAACAAACTATATAATAAACATCGGAAAATCATTTGTTTGTAAGTATTGTAATCTAAAAAAAAACGACCCACACATTTGAACTTTTATGAGAGGCTTGGCGGGCTCTCGTGCTGCAAATATACGGATAATATTTTAATGTGGCTATATTATTTGTATAAAATACCTATGCCTTTCCTATACATTAACAATACACTTCTTCCTATTCTTGTCAGTTTGTTGTCCGTTTGTTGTCCGTTCGATAAACGAACAACAAACGGACAACAAACGAACAACAAACGGACAACAGATATTGTTATGATAGAGTTAATGTATAGTTAACGTATTGGTAAGGTATAGAGAATGTATGGTTTTAAATAATTTTTTTGCGAGAAAAATATTGTTAAATATAAATTTTTGTTATTTTTGTACATTAGTGTCCCATTTTAACGGGACACTAATGAATTATTATGTTAAGGTATAAGGTTTATTATAGTTTGGCTTTTGTTTTTATTTCTTTGTTGTCTTCCTGCATGAAGGATATAAAGAGTAGAATATCATCTAAAAATGGTACAAGTTGGGCTATATTTTATTATGAACAAGAAAATAGATTTCCAGATTATTTTATTATCAAATCTGATGGTACATGGATTCCATACGTTCAACAAGATAATGGTAATGTTGTGAGATGGAATAATGAATACCATGAAAAAGTAATAGAAGAATGGAAACAAATAGGAAAATCTACTGTGACATTTGGAACTAATTTGGGGTCTTTAGATTGTAGTTTTTATAATGATAGTATAGGCGTTTGTTATTTAAATGGTAATAAATATTGCAAAATTGTCAAAATTGGTGATATAGAGGAGTATTCCAAATTATATCAAGAAAAGTACCATACAATTATAGATAGCCTAATAACATTAAGATATAAATTGATTGTTTCGAGATGTCATAAGAAAAAAAATGATATCGTAATAGAAGGTTGTGATATTCTTTCTGGTAAGACCAAAAACATTACGTTTCCAGACGACTTAAGGAAAAATATCACAGTTAATATAGGAGATACAATACACAAAGATAGTGATTTGTTAATAAAAATAAGTAATACAGAAAAAAGAACTTATGGGTTATATTATTTGAAATATAATAAAATATATCTATTGAATTTAGGCAATAGACTTCATAAGTATTGGGAAAAAGAAAAATATGGATAAAGTTCTGCTGTAAATTAACGTGAGTTCGGTGAATTCAAAATAATGTAAGCCGTGTATCGATGGTTATTTAACATTGATACACGGCTTGAATTTATCATATTTACTTTAGCAGATGATAGATTCCACCTGGAAGGGGCTTTACGATTCCTTTCATTTCCATACTGAATAGTAAGGCGGTAAGGCGGGCAATGGCTATTCCGCTTTGTACGGTAAGTATATTTATCTGCAGGTCGTTATGCTTTTGTAGGGTATCGACAATCTTTTGTTCCTCTTCTGTAAGATCAGGGAAGAGTTGTCGCTCAATACCCTCTTTGCGTGCTTCCTGAATCTTTTGTTCGTCTTGCCAGCCCATAGCCTTAACGAAGTCGAAAGCCGAGGTGATCAGACCTGCTTCGTTGTCGCGAATGATATTATTGCAGCCTTCGCAATAGGTAGCCCCTACGGAACCAGGAAAAGCAAACACATCACGGTTATAGTCGCGTGCAATACGGGTGGTGATGAGACCTCCGCCGTGGGCGGCACTCTCCACAAGGATAGTGCTGTCGGCCATGCCTGCAACAATTCTGTTTCTGCGCACGAAGTTCTGCTTGTCAGCATTAGTCATGGTGGTGTATTCCGTGAGTAAGCCTCCGTGGTTGAGCATCTCTTTGGCAATATTTCTATGTGCAGAAGGGTAGAGATTATCTAATCCATGTGCGAGCACGCCTACAGTTTCGTAACCGTTGTTGAGAGCTTGCCTATGGGCATGCACATCAACGCCATAGGCAAGACCGCTAACGATGAGTACCTCAGGACACATCTGCTTGAGGTCGCTCATGAAGCGTCGGATAATGTCTTGACCATAGGAAGTACAATGGCGAGTGCCAACAACGCTTACAACATGTTGATGGTTAAGGTTGGCTGTGCCACGATAGAACAGCACCAAAGGGGCATCATCACATTGGCGAAGACGTTGCGGATAGCGTTCGTCGTTCATGCAAAGAATCTGCACCCCGTAGCGTTCATCCCATTTCATCTCGTCGTCCACTCGCTTTTTTATCTCGTCGGTATTCTTGAACATATCAACTAATCGTTGATTGGCATCTGGGATGAGCTGTCGTATGTCGTTGCTGTAATGCATTATCTCGGTTGCATTACCAATTTTACGATATAACTCGAGAAATCCCGATAAAGAATAAAAGCCTATTCGGGAAAGCACGAGTGTGTTGTATATTTCCTGTTGGTCAAGCATGGTATCTTAATATTACAGAACTAAATCAGTTCAGAAGATAAAGGAAGTTAAAGGGAGTTATGCCGCTTTCAGCGGCGAAGATATAGGACAAATGTCTTTTATCTTCTTCTAACTTCTTATAACTCCATTTATCTACTAATCAAGCAAATCTTGCGAAATGTTATTTTTTCATGTATGGAGCAAAGGCTTTGTCGTAGTCTTCGCTATTTCCTAATCGTCCGTTGATAAGGCATACGAGTTCTACGGTAGCACGACAGCATAGTTTCTCGTCGTCTTTGCGGAAGATGTCTTGATGGAAGATATAGCGTACTCCTTGTTTTTCGAGCCACAGACGTGAAACAAACCAGTCGTCGCAGGTGAGTGGAGTCTTGTATTGCAGGTTCATACGTGCCACAACAGCATCTATGCCTCTTTTGTGCATCTCGCTAAAGCTGAGTCCTGTAGAAAGGAGGAAACGATGGCGTGTATGTTCGAAATAATGAAGATAGTTGGCGTTGTTAACAATACCCTCAATATCACACTCGTAGTCGCGTACCTCCATCTCTGTTTCGTAGATGTAAGGACTTTTAATTGTTTTATTATCCATTTATTTTCTCTTTAGATATTCGTATCCTATGCGACACCTAAGACAGTCTTTCTTGTCGCAATATTCTTTTTTCAGTTGTATCAAGGCTTGCGTGTCGCCAGCATTATCAACTGTTAATCCACATTCCTTCCACATACGTACAATATGGTTGTTCTCGGCCTTCAGTTGCTCTAAGAATTCGAAAGCTTTATCCACCAGACTATCATCACTCTTGTGTCTGCCGTAGGCAAAGAATATAGGGATTACCGTATTTATCAACAGCAGGTTAAGTGAGAACGGCGACAGATTCTTCTCGTTTTTTGTTGATGAAGCTCCAAAAGTATAATGCGTTTCCCAGTAGGGTGTAACGCTTGTTCTCAGCAGTTCGCCTGCCTCTTTCACGTCTTTGCATTCTATCAACTCGCTAAGTGAAGCCTTGTTCTGATAATACAGGTTGGCAAGTTGAGAGATTCGTATATGTGGGAAGTTCTGAGGACGAAGGCGCAGAAACTTCCATATCTTGTAGTTTATGGGTTTCAGGTTGAACTTATGTGCAAGATACAGGTATTCGTTTCTAAGTTTAGAAAACATACCTTCGTTAAGGGCATCCTGCTGATAGCGTTCTGGAATAGCCTCAGGCTCAAGAAGTCCTGCCTGTCCTAAGAACAATGCTTCTATCTGGAAAAGATTATCCCTGTGGTGGGCAACAGCATTAAGTGGGATGTTTAAAGCCCATTGTTCAAAGGCATCTCCATTAATGCCAAAGCCATAGTTGCGAGCCATAGTAACAAAATAAGCAGCTTCCCACGAGCCGTTGCGTAGTTCTACACGCTTTTGAATGGCTTCGGTCTTCTGTTCCAGTCGTTCTGTTTGTAATGCTGCCATCCACGAGTGAACCATTAACTTAGTAAGACTCGGAATTATCTTGTAACAAGCTGGATAACGGTCAATAACGAGCAATTCTTTATAATGCTCAGAAACATAGTCGGGGATATGTAGTTCCAACTGTTGCAGTTTGTTGCCCAGATGGTTCAAAACATCACGGTCAACTCTTTCAACAACATGAAGAATCACATTGTCGTAGTTGGCATCAAGATGATGATTGTGGGTGTACCAGTCGCTTGCCTTGTCATGTATCTCTATATTGCCAACCCATAGTGTTCCGTTGATCTTGACCTTAGCGTTGAAAAAATCTGGACCTGCGTTCGTGTTGTGCAGTCCAGGATCAACAACTTCGACGATATTATCATCGGTAGTTTTCAGGGTTTCAAGCGGAAACATTTTATGTTTCCAAACATAGTGAAGAAGTTGCTCCATATTGTTAATACGGCATTAAATTATCTGCAAAAATACAAAAAAACTAAGAAAGTGTGTCTTTTCAAGACAGTTTCTGCGTCAAATAACTGTAAATTAATAATTTAAATTTGTATCTTTGCCTGTGCAAAACGCAAATAAGGCAGTAAAAAATTACTAAGAATTATGAAAATAGCATTAATTGGCTACGGAAAAATGGGTCACATGATCGAACAGATAGCCCTTGAGCGTGGTCACGAGATTGTGTGTAAAATTGATATCGATAATCCTGACGATTTCGATACACCAGAGTTTGAAAGTGCAGATGTAGCCATCGAATTTACTAATCCTATGGCCGCTTACGACAACTATCTTAAGGCATTCAAGCATCATGTGAAGGTGGTTAGTGGTTCAACAGGTTGGATGAAAGACCATAAGGCAGATGTTGAGGCTCTTTGTAAAGATGGTAAGAACACTCTTTTCTGGGCAAGCAACTATTCTGTTGGTATGGCTATCTTTGAGGCTGTAAACAAGTATCTTGCCAAGATTATGAATGGCTTCAAGCAGTATGAGGTTGATATGGTTGAAACACATCATATTCACAAGCTCGATGCTCCATCGGGAACAGCTATCACCCTTGCTGAGGAGATTGTTGAGAACCTTGATCGTAAGAGTGATTGGAAACTTGGAACAACCGTTTGGGATGACGGTAGAGTAGAGGGCTCTGAGGAGCACAAGTCTGAGGAACTGCTCGTTAATGCTATTCGTCATGATGAGGTTCCAGGTATTCACACCATCAACTACGATTCTGAGGCTGATAAGATTACTATCACCCACGATGCTCATAGCCGTAAGGGCTTTGCTCTTGGTGCTGTTTTGGCTGCCGAATACACACAGAATCATACTGGTTTGCTGACAACAAGCGATCTCTTTAAATTCTAAACATAGAACTTATGATTGATAAAGATAAACAGGAATTGAATATGAAGAAACAATGGGCAAAGTTTGTTGGTGTCCTTGTGTTGTATCTTCTGTTTCTTCTTTGGGTTGAAAGCTGGTGGGGACTGCTGGTAGTTCCTTTCATTTATGATGTTTATATCTCTAAGAAAATAAAGTGGACTTGGTGGAAGAATGCAGAGCCTGTTACTCGTTTTGTGATGAGTTGGGTTGACGCTTTGGTATTTGCACTTGTGGCGGTTTATTTCATCAACTTGTTTGTGTTCCAGAACTTTGTTATTCCATCAAGTTCTTTGGAGAAGAGTTTGCTCACAGGCGACTATCTGGCTGTTTCTAAGCTTAGCTATGGTCCTCGCATTCCTCAGACTCCATTGACTATGCCTCTTACCCAGCACACTTTGCCAATTTTCAATGTTAAGAGCTATATTGAATGGCCACATTGGGATTATCGTCGTGTGAAGGGATTTGGTAAAGTTCAGCTTAACGATATTGTAGTATTCAACTATCCTGCTGGCGACACCCTTTGTTCTGCTG
This sequence comes from uncultured Prevotella sp., assembly GCA_905236755.1. Lineage (GTDB taxonomy): Bacteria > Bacteroidota > Bacteroidia > Bacteroidales > Bacteroidaceae > Prevotella. The sequence goes on along the minus strand of CAJOCR010000008.1, from coordinate 133,720 downwards.
AAAATCTGCAAGGACAGGACTATTATTTGTTATGTCATCAGATAGGTAGTCAGCTGATGGAACAGCAGGCTCCTAATGCTGTTAATGTGGATATGCTTGATCCACAGCAGCAATGGGATTACTACCATAGTATTCAGAATCTCGGACGTAAGTATATAGCCAATAATCCTCAGGAGTTTGGCGAGATAATATCACGTCCTACTGATCGTCGTGAGAACTATGTAAAGCGTTGTGTTGGTCTTCCTGGTCAAACCCTGCAGATAAAGAACCGTATTGTTTATCTTAACGGAAAGGCAAACAAGGAACCTGATAATGCTCAATACACTTATTACATCAAGCTAAAACAGGATATTCCTGAACAGCTTCTGGATGAGCTGAATATAAGCATGGAGGATTTAAGTACATTCAACCAGTCGGGCGTTATGCCTTTGACAAAGAAGGCTTATAAGGCTCTTGCAGCACGTAAGGATATTGTAGAGACTATCCACCTGAATACAGAAGCTGTTGTTGGCGACCTTTATCCTCTTGATGCTAATACAGGTTGGACACGCGATAACTATGGTCCTATATGGATTCCTAAGAAGGGTACTACTATCACTCTCAACATGAAGAATATTGCTATTTACGAACGTCCTATCGAGGTGTATGAAGGCAATAAGCTTGAGGTTAAGGGAGGCAAGATCTTCATTAATGGCAAGCAGACAAATAAATATACCTTTAAGTTGGATTATTATTGGATGATGGGTGATAACCGTCATAATTCTGCCGATAGTCGTTATTGGGGATTTGTTCCTGAAGACCATATCGTTGGTAAGCCAATATTCATTTGGTGGAGCCATTCTCCAGACAAGAAGGGATTCTCAGGTATTCGTTGGAGCCGTCTCTTCAACATTGTTGATAATATCAAGTAAATTATATAGCGTTCTCTTTCACTCTTATGGGTGGAAGAGACGTTTTTCATTTTAAACAAAGGGATTTGATAAAGCAAATAATAAATACTATTGTGATTTTGGCAGCAGCCTTATTGCTGGTATTTGCCATTCGCATATGGGTGTTCTCCATCTATTCTGTTCCTGCCGACAACCTCGTTCGAGGTTGGCATAAAGGCGATAGGGTGATGGTGAACAGACTTGCATCAACTCCTTTGAAGCGTGGCGATAAAATTATCTATACAGATAGTGTTTATGATTATATGGCTCAGATACAGGCTGTACCAGGCGACACTATCACCTTGAAGTATGGGCGATTCCTTATCCCTGAGGTGTGTTGCGAACGTTGTGGCTGTCCTGACTGCAAATACTATCTTGTTAAGGCAGGCAACAAACAGCAGCTCATTCATAAACATCTTATTGTTGGTAAAGCAAACCGATTATTTCATCTTCCATTTTGAAAACAGCAATTCTTTCATCAGCTTATTTCGCTCCTGTTCAATGGTATCAGAAACTGAACCGTTATGAGAATATTGTGATAGAACAGCATGATAACTTCATAAAGCAAACTTATCGCAATCGTTGTGTCATAGCTACTACACAGGGCTTGCAGGCGCTTACTATTCCAGTGGAACGTCCTTCTGATGCTCGTTTGGATAAAACACAACTGAAGGATATTTGTATAAGCGATCATGGCAACTGGCGACATCTTCATTGGAAAGCCTTGCTCTCAGCTTATGGCGAGAGTCCTTTCTTTGAGTATTATGCTGACGATATTCGTCCTTTCTTTGAAAAGAAATGGAAATATCTGCTTGATTTCAATATGGAGATAAATCAGAAGATGATGGAACTGCTTGATATCGAGAAAAGCAGTCTTTCGCTTTCAAACGAGTATTCTTCTTATGAAGGCGACTGCGACACGGTTGATTTCCGTGAGGTTATCCGTCCTAAGCACCCTGGAGAGGATAAAGAATGGCAGCCTAAGAAATACTATCAGGTTTATCAGCAGAAATTTGGCTTCCAGCCTAATCTGTCTATTCTTGACCTGTTGTTCAACGAAGGAAATGAGGCGGTGTGTTACCTATAGGAATTTTGAATGTTGAATTTTGAATGTTGAATTATTCGGCTTCGCCGATTATGAGTTATTCAATTTTGAATTATAATTCACTATAATAGTAATGCATCGTGCATTAATATAAATATATACGAGGGAAGTAAATTTTGAAAAATGAAAATAGGAATATTTTGCTCGGCAAATGAGAATATTGATCCTGATTTCTTTTCTTTGACTAAGGAATTAGGTGAATGGATGGCTTCAGAAGGGCATACTCTTGTCTTTGGAGGAACAAACATGGGACTTATGGACTGTGTAGCTAAAGCGGTTCATGAGGGTGGTAGTAGCGTGGTAGGTGTTGTGCCTACTATCGTTGAGAAAAACGGACGAGCAAGCGCATATAACGATGTAGAGATACCTTGTGATAACCTTAGCGACCGCAAAGATATTCTATTATTGCAGAGTGATATTATTATTGCCTTGCCAGGAGGAATAGGTACGCTCGATGAGGTTTTTTCAGTTGCAGCTTCACATACTATTGGCTATCATAACAAGAAGGTTATCCTATACAATATGAAAGGCTTTTGGAACAAACTAATCGAAACTCTTGATAAACTTGAGACTGACGGCTTTATTCGTGGCAATTGGCACGATTATATACTTGTAGCGGATAGTTTAGAAGACATTAAGCGCTTCGCAAGCGAAGCTATTGAATAATTAATATTTAATATTGAAGAGTTCCTCAGACCGAAGGGAGGAAATGGAGCGCAACGCGCTATAAGAAGAACTTTCGCAAGTGAATTCTTATTTAAAATATTATCAAGAATTACAGGAATTAGAGAATTTCGAACTAATGCCTTTATTTTGGGTGCTTAATGAGAATTGAAGTTATAAGAATTTATGGATATTAATGTAATAAATCTCGCTTTAATTCTTAATAATTCAGTTGAGTATATAATGCAAGGGTGTTAGCCTAAAATGACTTTCCCTTCAGCCGTCGAACTTCGTTTCTCTAATTCCTGTAATTCTTGATAAAAATTAAAGCGAAATTTGTATAAATGACAAATTGAGTTTTTGAGTAAGAACTTATAAACTTATTTTATCTTCTCTGTCGAAGCTTAAAATTTGTATAATAATTCTTTGCTTTCAATTTTTTGGATTAATTTTGCAGCCGAATTATTTATTTGAGGAGGGACGTATACCCTAATTATGGCTGGGGAGGGTTTTTGTTTTTCCTCCATAATTAAGGTAAAAGAATTGAAGACATTTGAAGAATTAGGCGTTAACGAAGAGATTCGTCGCGCTATTGAAGAGCTTGGCTTTGAACAGCCAATGCCAGTTCAGGAAGAAGTAATCCCGTATTTACTTGGTAATAAAAATGATGTAATAGCTCTCGCACAAACGGGAACAGGTAAGACTGCTGCTTATGGTTTGCCTGTTTTGCAAAAGACTGATGCATCACAGAAAAATGTTCAGGCTGTTATCCTGAGTCCTACTCGTGAACTTTGTTTGCAGATTGCTGATGAGTTGAATGCTTTCTCTAAGTATATTGATCATCTGCATATCACAGCTGTGTATGGTGGTACGGACATAGGAGCACAGATTCGTACCCTCAAGCATGGTGTGCAGATTATTGTGGCTACTCCTGGTCGTTTAGTTGACTTGATAGAACGTGGAGTTGCGCAGCTCGATCAGGTGCGCAATATTGTTCTTGATGAGGCTGACGAGATGCTTAACATGGGTTTTGCTGATAGTATTAATGCTATTTTTGAGCAGTTGCCGGAAGACCATAACACTCTATTCTTCTCAGCAACCATGAGTAAGGAGGTAGAGCGTGTTGCTAAGAAATACCTTCACGATTATAAGGAGATTGTTGTAGGTAGCCGTAATGAGGGCGCTGAGCATGTTAATCACATCTATTATCTTGTTCATAGCAAGGACAAGTATCTTGCTTTGAAGCGTATAGTAGATTATCATCCACGTATTTTTGCAATCATCTTCTGTCGCACAAAGATAGAAACTCAGGAGATAGCCGATAAACTGATCAAGGACGGATATAATGCCGAGGCTCTTCATGGTGATTTGAGTCAGCAGCAACGCGACCTCACCATGCAGAAATTCCGCAATCATAATGTACAGTTCCTTGTAGCTACTGATGTGGCTGCACGTGGTCTTGATGTTGATGAACTCACACATGTCATCAACTATGGTTTGCCAGATGATATAGAGAGCTACACCCATCGTTCTGGTCGTACAGGTCGTGCAGGAAGAAACGGTACATCTATCAGCATTATCCACACAAAGGAAAAGTGGAAGGTTCGTCAGATAGAGAAACAAATTGGTAAGGACTTTATTGATGGCGACCTGCCTGCACCTGAGGAAATATGCAAGAAACAGCTCTATAAGGTTATGGATGACATCATGAAAACTGATGTTGACGAAGATCAGATAGCGCCTTATATGGAGGAGATAAACCGCCAGTTTGAGTTTATCGACAAGGAAGACATCATCAAGAAAATGGTAACAATCACCTTCGGTCGTTTTCTCGATTACTACAAGAATGCTCCTGTTATTGAGAAACCTACAGGTCGTTCTAAGGAAACTGGTAAGATGGGTAAGGACAAGGTTTCTGGTGGACGTCGTAAGCATGAGGCAGAGGAAGGTTTCAAGCGCCTCTTTATTAATCTTGGTAAGGCTGATGGTTTCTATCCAGGCGAGATAATGCAATATCTCAACAAGCACATTCATGGACGTCAGGAGGTAGGACATATTGACCTCTTGCAGAAGTTCTCTTATATTGAAGTGCCAGAGGATGATGCAAAGAAAGTTATGAAGGCTCTTAACGGAACTGTGTATAAAGGTCGAGAAGTGCGTTGTAACGACGCAGAAGAGGCAGGACATGGAAGAGCCTCACGTGGAGCTGGTTCACGTTCTGAGCGTGCGCCAAAACGTGAAAAACCACGTCGTGAAGATAGTTCACGTTCTCGTTCTCCTCGTCGTGGTGCTGAACGCAGTAAAAACTATGGCGGAAAGCAAGACGATTGGCGAGGCTTGATGAAAGAAGCAAAAGACATCAAGTTACGTGGCTCAGAACCTGATTTCAGCGAAGAAGGCTGGGCTCGCCGTTATCCAAAGAAGAAAAAATAAAACGTGATAACTAAGTTTTTAATGTGGAGTTTGATGAATAATTTCAAATTCCACATTATTTTTTCTCTTTAGTTAGAGAAAATTTACTGGCTAACTAAGCAGTATTTTTTCTTTAGTAGGGTAGGAAATAATGTGCATTTTTTATTGTTATGCTGTTATGTTATGCTGTGCTGTATTGTAAGCTATATAGGCAAAACAACATAAAAGCATAACATAACAGCATAACAATAGTTCTCAATATAGACGGATTATAGAAGGAATATAGAGGCATAAGGCTATTTTTTACTTTTTTACTCTTTTACTTTTTTACTTTTATATTATCTTTGCACTCGCTTAGCGATATTTTGCTAAGTAGCGAAAATAAATTATTATATGTACAAAACAATTTTCAACAAGCGCACAAGCCTGAAGTTCAAACATTTCTCGAACAAGGGCTACTCTTTGTTCTCCGTTTTGGGAAGAGAGGTGATTGTGGGCACTCTGAGTGTTGCTACCTTGACATATGCCAAGGCTAACGGCATTTCTACAGAGGTCAGCAAGATTACCACCGACTCTCTCTATCGTGGAGCTGCACTTGAGCTCGATGAAGTCAGCGTGACGGCATCGCGTGCGCCATTGGCTGAAAGCCAACAAGCGAGAATGGTAACTGTACTGAGCCGTGAGGATATTGCCCAGGCGCCGGTACAAAGTATTAATGATCTGCTGAAGTATGTTGCCAGCGTTGATGTAAGGCAACGAGGCCCTGTAGGAGCTCAAACTGATGTGAGTATCAGGGGTGGAAATTACGAGCAGATTACAATCCTCCTTAATGGAGTGAACATCAACGACCCGCAGACAGGTCATAACGCGTTTGATTTCCCTTGTGATATTGCTGATATTGAACGCATAGAAGTTCTGGAAGGACCTGCTGCTCATATTTACGGAACTTCATCTCTTCTCGGAGCTATTAACATCGTTACAAAACAGCATGATTCCTCTTCTCTTTCCGCTTATGCAGAAGGCGGAAGCTATGGCTATGCTAAGATGGGTGCACGTGCAAAGATGAATTATCTACGATGGAATCACTCTTTTTCGGGTTCTTACACGCGTAGCGACGGATATAGCCGGAGCAAATCTGGAGCGTTGAACATGGACTACAACGGAGGGAAAATGTTCTATCAAGGAGGTTATGATGATGCTGATATATGTGTGAAATGGCACGCAGGCTTAAGCACCAAGGGGTATGGTAGTAACACGTTCTACAGCAATTATTCTGACGAACAATACGAAAGAACCCTAAAGACATATACAGCTATACAGGCCGAAAACAAAAGGGGCATATTCCGCTTTCATCCTATTATCTATTGGAATAGGAATATGGATCGCTTTGAACTGTTTCGTAATAATCCTGAGGCCTATCCTTTTAACTATCATAGAACAGATGTGTTTGGAGTAAACCTCAATGGCTATTTGGATTGGAAAGCTGGGCGAACAGCCTTTGGAGCAGAGATGCGTGAGGAAGACCTTGTGAGTGGTAATCTGGGTGAGAAACTCACTCGCATACACCATATTCATGGCACAGACCGCAATTACACCAATGGTATAAACCGTACTAATGTTCAGTTTATTCTTGAACATAATATTTTGCTTCGCAATTTCACCCTTTCAATGGGTATTACAGCTGTAAAAAACAGTTGGTCAGAAATGAACATGCGTGTATATCCAGCTGTTGAAGCCTGCTACCGACTGAATGAGAATTGGAAGGTGTATGCTTCATACAACTCTTCTCTACGTATGCCGTCAGTAACAGAGTTGTATTATAACTCAAAGGGTTACAACGCTAACAGGAATCTAAAGCCAGAAGAGCTTTCTGCCTTGGAGTTTGGTACTAAATACAATAGTAATCCTGTTCAGGCGTCAGCTAATGTGTTTTTTAATCACTACACCAATCTTATAGACTGGATTATCGATGAAAAGGCCGATTCTGCTGTTCTCACAACAACAAACTTCGGTAAGATTAATGCTATAGGTGTAGAGGCAAATATCAATCTTAACTTCTTGGAGTTATTACCAAATCAGCATTTCCTGAAAAAGCTTACATTACAATATGCTTATCTTAATCAGGACCAAAAACAGTATGATGGTATTACAAGTAGATATGTTCTTGAGTATCTTCGTCATAAGCTGGTGGCAAACATTCAGATGAATCTGTGGAAGAGTCTGCATCTAGGCGTAAACTACCGTTTTCAGAAAAGAAATGGAAACTATGTAATAGGATATGACGAGGCAACCAAGACTAATCTTCTTAAGAAATACTCGCCATATAGTGTTGTTGATGCACGCCTGTCGTGGAACAGACCCAATTACAGCATCTATATAGAGGGTAACAACATTCTGTCACATCGTTATGTTGATTTTGGACGATTGCAACAGCCTGGTTTCTGGTTTATAGCAGGAGCAAAGATAAATATTACTCTATGAAAAAGTATTTATTAAGCATTATATTGTTGTGTGTAGCCCTAATGGGCTATGCACAACATTCTTCGTCTATCCTTAAAGAAGGCGATTTGTTGTTCTATACATCAGAATCAAACAATCCTATAACTGATGTGACAAGTGGCTTTGATAATAGACGTGTAGATCATGTTTCTATCTTCACCCGAGTAAACAACAAACCATATATTCTTGAAGCCACACATAAAGGAGTTATCTTGCAACCTATAGATAGTACCTTTGTACGAATGGATAAGCGACAGAAACACATTTTTATCGGCAGAATACAAGGCAAATGGGATGTTGAGGCTTCTGTTGCAAAGGCAAAAAGCTATATTGGTCGCCCATACGATTTTTATTTCGAACCTAACGATAGTGCCATCTATTGTAGCGAGCTTGTGCAGATAAACTATCAAGATAAAAAGGGACATCTTCTCTTTGAACCAATACCCATGAGTTTTCACGATAATAGCGGTGAAATCACCAATTATTGGAAGGAATACTATCGTAAAGCAGGAAAAAAAGTACCCGAAGGGGCTCCTGGAAGTAATCCCGGAAATCTATCCAGAAACCCTAAGGTCAAGATTATAGGGCAGTTACGGTAAATAACCCAAATACCATCTTTAGTAACAATAAAAAAGAGAAAAATGACATTTTAATTCTTTTTTTTCTTACTTTTGCATTTACTATGGTATTAAATTACGTTTGGATAGCATTTTTTATCATCGCATTTATCTTTGCTGTGATACAGTTTTTAATGGGCGACACTACAGTCTTCCAAAAGATTGTTGATTCTACTTTCGACACATCGAAAACCGCTTTTGAAATCTCATTAGGGCTTACAGGTGTGCTTGCCCTGTGGTTAGGTATTATGAAGATTGGTGAAAAGGCTGGTGTAGTAAATGTGCTGGCTCGTGTTCTTAGTCCTGTTTTCACAAAATTATTCCCTGATATTCCGAAGAACCACCCTGCTATGGGAAGTATCTTTATGAATATTGCAAGTAACATGCTTGGTCTTGATAATGCAGCCACACCAACAGGTTTGAAGGCTATGAGTCAGATGCAGGAACTAAACACCAAGAAAGATACAGCTACCAACCCTATGATTATGTTCCTGGTGCTTAACACATCAGGATTAACTATCATTCCTACTACCATTCTTGCTTTCCGTGCAAGTTATGGTGCTGTAAGTCCTACCGACGTATTTGTACCAATCCTCCTTGCTACTACTGTTGCCACCCTCGCCGGTATGATTATTACTGCTATGTGGCAGCGCATAAATATTTTCCAGCCTGTGCTCTTGGCATTTATGCTGGGACTTTGTGCCTTTGTAGGAATTGTAGTATGGAGTTTCGGTCAGATGGATCATCAGACAATGGCTACAGTAACCTCTGTTTCTGGTCCGCTAATCCTTCTGAGCGTTATTATTAGCTTTATAGGTGCAGGCTTATATAAGAAAATAAACGTATATGAATCCTTTATCGAAGGAGCAAAGGAAGGGTTTAATACTGCTGTTCGCATTATTCCATACCTTGTAGCTATTCTTGTTGCTGTAGGTGTTTTTCGTGCATCTGGAGCTATGGATATGCTTATCAACGGTATAGCATGGTGTTTGGATCAGTTTGGCGTGAATACTGATTTTGTTGGGGCTTTGCCAACAGCACTCATGAAACCTATGTCAGGAAGTGGTGCACGAGGAATGATGCTCGAGGCAATGAAAACTTATGGCCCAGACTCTTTTGTAGGCCGATTGAGTTGTATGTTCCAGGGAAGTACCGACACAACATTCTATATTCTGGCGGTATATTTTGGTTCGGTAAACATTAAATACACACGCCATGCGGTAACATGCGGATTGCTTGCCGACCTTATCGGTTCACTTGCAGCTATCGCCATAGCCTATATCTTCTTTTAGATTCCATTAGAACGAGAAAAAACAATATAATGGCAAACTTAAAAAGTTTATTAAAAGATACTGTTATCTACGGACTAAGCAGTATTATCGGACGTTTCCTCAACTATCTTCTTGTACCTCTGTACACAGCAAAGATTTCGGCTGCATCAGGCGGATATGGTGTCATCACCAATGTTTATGCCTATACAGCTCTGCTACTGGTGCTCCTTACCTTTGGTATGGAGACAACATTCTTCCGTTTTGCCAATAAGGAAGGACAGGATGCTAATAAAGTATATGGTACTACTCTATGGTCTGTAGGTGGTGTGTCGGCAATTTTTGTAGTTTTAGTCCTTGTTTTCTTGAACCCTATAGCTGCCTTTCAGGGATATGCTGATCATCCAGAATATATTGCCACTATGGCTATAACAGTAGCTATTGACTCAACGCTTTGCATTCCTTTCGATTATCTGCGTTTTCAGAACCGCCCAATAAAGTTTGCTACTATCAAACTCATCAATATTGCCATGCTGATAGTGCTCAACTGCGTGGCCTATCTTTTCATGGGAGTAACAGATGTGAAATGGGTATTCTATATAAACTTGTTCTGTTCTGCATTCCAGATTCTTCTTCTTGCTAAGGAGTTAGGAGGTTTCCGTTTTGGTTTTGACAAAGCTCTTCTCAAGCATATGCTCAGCTATAGCTGGCCAATCCTTGTCTTGGGTATTGCTGGTATCCTTAATCAGACAGCCGACAAGATTCTATTCCCATTTGTTTATGAGAAGACAGATGCTCATACACAGTTAGGTATCTATGGAGCAGCTTCAAAGATAGCCATGATTATGGCTATGATAACTCAGGCTTTCCGTTTGGCTTATGAACCATTTGTATTTGGACAGAACAAGTCTAAGGATAATCGAGAAACCTATGCAAAGGCAATGAAGTTCTTTGTTATCTTCACCCTTTTAGCTTTCCTCTTTGTTGTGGGATATATGGATTTGTTGCGCTATATCATAGCTCCAGACTATTGGGAAGGTCTTAACGTTGTGCCTATCGTTATGGCTGCCGAGATTATGATGGGTATTTATTTCAATCTTAGTTTCTGGTATAAGCTTATAGATAAGACAATCTGGGGTGCAATCTTCTCTGGTATAGGTTGTACAGTACTAATAGCTATCAACATAATTTTTGTGCCAAGATACGGTTATGTAGCTTGTGCGTGGGGAGGTTTTGCAGGTTATGGCGTAGCTATGCTCACATCTTATTTTGTTGGTCAGAAGTATTATCCAATAAACTATCCTATCAAGGATATGACTATCTATGTGATTGCTACAGCTATAATCTTTGTAATCATGAACTATTGCAATGATAACCTGTCATTTGTTTTGTCAATGGGTATAAACACCGTCCTTATCATGGCTTTCATGGCTTTGATTGTGAAACTAGACATTCCACTATCTTCATTACCTATCATAGGAAAAACAGTAAAGAAATAACTTAATATAGAGACAATAATGAAAAAAAATCTATTCAAAAAAGGATTGTTATTCCTTTTTTCACTTTTACCTTTAGGTGCTTCGGCCGACGAAGGTATGTGGACAATCTACAACCTTCCTAACCAAGTGTTTGAAACCATGCAGGGCTATGGCTTTCAACTGTCTTACGACGAACTTTACAAAGGGGATACCTCTTTGAAGGCAGCCGTTGTTAACTTCTCGGGCTATTGTTCTGGTGTAGTAGTAAGTCCTGACGGATTGGTATTCACTAACCACCATTGTGGTTTTGAGGCTATCCGCAGTCACTCTACAGTAGAGCACGACTACATGCTTAATGGTTTTTATGCTAAGGATTTTAGCGAGGAATTGCCAAACAAGGATATGTTTGTTAGCTTCATGATTGATCAGAAGGATGTTACTGACCAGATCAATGGTGTTGGCTTTTATAATATGAGTGATGAGAGAAAGCAGGAATTCATCGACTCTCTGCAGCAAGCATATACCGATGAGGCTCGCAAGACCGATCCGTCATATCACGTAGAAATAGATGCTTTCTTCGAAGGAAACAAATGGTATGCTACTACATACCAGAAGTTTGATGATGTACGCCTTGTATTTGCTGTGCCAAAGAGTATGGGTAAGTTTGGTGGTGAAACAGATAACTGGATGTGGCCTCGTCAGACTTGCGATTACTCTGTTTTCCGCATATATGCCAAGGATAATAAGCCTGCAGCCTATAGCAAGGATAATACACCATATCATCCTAAACGCTATGCACAGGTAAGTCTTCAGGGTTACAAGGATGGTGACTATGCTATGACTATTGGTTATCCTGGTTCTACAAGCCGTTATCTCTCAAGTTATGGTATCAAGGAACGTCGTGATGCAAGCAACGCTCCACGCGCTCAGGTACGTGGTGTAAAGCAGGATGTTATGACCAAGCACATGCGTGCTGATGAAGCTGTACGTATTAAGTATGATAGCAAGTTTGCACAGTCTGCTAACTATTGGAAGAATTCAATTGGTATGAACAAATGTATCGATTCTATCGGTATTATTAACCAGAAACAGCAGTTTGAGGCTCGTCTGCGCGCTTGGCAAGATTCTACGGGGTATCTCAAAGGTAAACTTGATTTTGACCTCATGAAGCGCCTCTATGACGCTCGTATCAATACTCGTAAGGTCTTTACTTACTTCACAGAAACATTCTATCGTACAAACGAGTTCTCAACACGTGCTCTGCAACTTAATAAGATGCAGGTTGAAGGACCAGAGAACAATCCAAAGAAACAATATATCTGTTTTGAGGATAACAGTAATACATGGGATGCTGCTCTTGACAAGGAAGTACAGGCTACTCTGCTTAAGAACTATCGTGAGCATGTACCTGCAGAATATCTTCCTAAGTTCTATAGCGTTATCGATAATAAGTTTGGGGGCGACTATAAGAAATACGTTGACTACCTCTGGAAGCAGAGTCTGTTGATGAAGAGTGGTAAGAAGATCTATGTGAACCAGAAGAGCTACATGAAAGATCCTGGTGTTCAGTATGGTCTTGACCTTACTGAAATAATTGGTTCGCTTTATGCTGAACTTGCTAAAGATGGTGATGTTATTGCTACACAAGAGCGTTATCTTTGTGACGCTAAGGTACGTATGGAGGAAGATATGCCACATTATAGCGATGCTAACTTTACTATGCGTCTGAGCTATGGTCAGGTAGGTGGTTTCACTATCGGTAACGAAAAGACCAACTACTACACCGAGGCATCAAGTATGGTTGCCAAGATGAAGCAGGGTGATGCAGGTGTGTTCGACTATAAGGCAGAGCCTATCATGCAGGAACTTCTTGGTGCAAAGGATTTTGGTAAGTATCAGGACAAGACAACTAACAAGATGCAGTTGTGTTTCCTCACAAATAACGATATCACTGGTGGAAACTCTGGTTCTCCAATGTTCGATGGTAAGGGGCAGCTTATAGGTCTTGCTTTTGATGGTAACTGGGATAGCTTGTCAAGCGATATCAACTTTGACAGCCGTCTGGCTCGTTGTATTGGCGTAGATATCCGCTATGTTCTCTATATGATGGACAAGTGGGGCCACGCAGACCGACTCCTCAAGGAGATTAATGCAAAGTAAACGATAGCATAAAAATAGTAAAGCCTCATTCGGCAAAGTCTTGGACTTGCGGAATGAGGCTTTTTTGTTTGTACACCTTTCACCCTTAGAAGGGCGCGGGAGATACTTATTGCTTTTTAACTTGCTTGTCTCTTATGAGTTGGATTCTTCTCTGAAGATCCAGGAAATGCTGTTTGTTAATACCGGTAGCTGTTGCTGTTTGAGCCTTTACGTAGTTTTCTACCTTGTCAAGGTGCTGAAGAACGTAAAGCAAGGCATCGCTATTATTGAAATCGCCCATGAGTTTGATACTCTTCTCATCAGGATTAATGAGATTGTCGAGTAGATCAACATAGCTACGTTCAAGTGATCTACGAGTATTATTGAGAAGTTCCTTCTTGTTGTTAAGAGGCTTCCATACTATAGCGAAGAGACTGTTCATATAGTCATCAAGCTTGAGTGCTGAAGGTGAAGTGAACGAGTCGTTATAAATGGTAGCAAGAAGGTTTGGCTGAAGACATCTTGCGATAGCATTATCCTGACGGCTCTTGATATCTTTAATAACATCAAAACCAATTTTTGAGATTACATTATCAGGATAAAGCCACATTGGTGCTTCAAAGACATGGCGATCAAGATAGCCTAACACTTCTTTCTGCTTATAGGCTGGAGCAACCTCAATAGCATTCTTGCCTGGCATATTGTTGATGTAATGACCACCTAAGTTCTTCATTACGTGATTGAGGTATCTGCGATATTGATCGCGCACACTCTGGTGCATTTCTTCCATGTCTTCATACTGGTAGTTGTCCTGATGAGTCCACTTTGGAAGGTTTGCCATCACACGCTTAAGGTTCTTGATACCATATTCGCTTGCCTTTACATTATCATCGCCAAGGTCTTCTGTCTGAGCTCGTGGGTCTTCATTTCTGCCTTCACCACCAAACCAAAGACGAGGATTTTCTGCAAGAATCTTTGTTGTCTCAGTCATAAGACCTTCTTTTTCCGCAATCTCATCCTTGAATTCTGGACGATACTGGTAACCCCACTTGATAGCCCACTTGTCGTAGTCGTTGATACGTGGGAACAACCCCTTTGGTGAGATATTGTCTTCAGGCTGAGCAACATAATTGAAACGCGCATAGTCCATGATAGAAACGGTGTGCCCGTGTTTCTCAACCCAAGCCTTATCGCGGAGTTTCTCAACAGGTGTAGCATGACTTGCACCCATATTATGACGCAGACCGAGAGTATGACCTACCTCGTGTGAGCTAACAAAACGGATGAGCTGTCCCATAAGTTCGTCATCGAGTTTCATGCTCTGAGCACGTTTGTCGAGTGGACCACATTGTGTCATATACCATTTGGTGAGCAGGTTCATAACATTGTGATACCAGCATATATGACTCTCAATAATCTCACCAGAACGTGGGTCGATGATATGTGGACCGTAGGCATTCTCTATTTCTGCAGGCAGATAGCGAAGTACGCAATAACGAGCATCATCAACACTCATGTTCTTGTCGTTCTTTGGCCATTCCTTACCAACGATGGCATTCTTGAAACCTGCAGCCTCAAAGGCTACGTTCCAGTCGTTGATACCTTGAATGAGATAAGGAACCCATTTCTTTGGAGTTGCTGGGTCGATATAATATACAATCTGCTTCTCTGGTTCTACGAGCTTACCCTTAGCGTATGCTTTCTTGTCTTTTGGTACAAGACGATAGCGAGCAGCAATCTGTTCACGCTGTGTTCTGTGCTGATCATCGTTGAAATAGGTGATATTTGTGGTGAAATATCCCACACGCTCGTCCCACAGACGCTTACGCATAGGTTCTTTAGGAAGAAGTACCATAGAGGTATTCAAACCTAATGTGATGCTACCTGTGCGTACTGCTCTTGGTGTTGACTTTCCTATTCTTGGCACATTACCACCTGCACTTCCTGATGCTGCAGAATAGGTGCGGGTAGAGGCAATCTCTATGTTGATAGGGAATACCTTCATAGTATCGATAAATGTGCGATCGGTTTGCTGACCACCAATACTATATTGACTGTTTGACGACTTAGGAATACCTACAATATCGTTATCTTTCATGAAGAGGTTTGTTACCTCGATAAGGTTCATGTGTTTATCTTTGTTCTTACCGATAATCTTGAAACTTGAAACGATAGGGTCGGTAGTTGATGCTTTAAGAGTCTTTTCAATCTTAGAATCTTCTGGAGCAGTCTGTGTGAGCACATAAGCACGCATGAGCATAGTTTTCTCATCGCGTTTCTCGAAATATATGGTATTCTCGTTAACCTCTTCTCCAGAGAACTTACCCATTCCCTGTGGTACGCTTGTGAAGCGAGTTACAGAGAGGATGTATCTGCCAAGAAGTGAATCAGGAATTTCAAAATACCATTTGTCTTCGATATGTCGTACGGTAAAAAGGCCAGTTTTCTCTGTTCCGCCTTTTTTCAACAGTTCGTCATACTCGTTTTTCTTTTCTTCCTTCTTTTTCTTGGAATCTTTTTTCTCGTCTTTTTTGTCCTTAGACTCTTTTTTCTCATCCTTTTTCTGACTTACCTCTTTCTTGGTGTTGTCGTCTTGTTTCTGAGAAATGACAAGACTGCTGGCTGAGGCTCCGAGCACCAGACCAACAGAGCATAGGCCTATGGCCAATGTTGATTTTAAGTTCATAATATTATGGATTGTATGTTAGATATTCACAATATACAGATGCAAAAATAGATAAAAAGTTTAATATTCCCTTCTTTTTTCATACCTTTATACCCAAAATTATAACAAATTGAAGATATGGATAGAAGTAAAAGGATTGTTCGCACAAGTATCGTTGGCATAATAGCTAATGTTTTTCTTGCAGCTTTCAAGGCTGCTGTTGGACTTTTGGCCAATTCTATTGCTATTATAATGGATGCTGTAAACAACCTTAGTGACGCCCTTTCATCGGTAATAACAATCGTTGGTACCAAATTGAGTGAGAAACCAGCCGACCGCACTCATCCTTTTGGTCATGGACGAATAGAGTATTTTTCTGCCATCGTAATAGCGGCTATAGTACTTGTAGCGGGTATTTCTTCTCTTATAGAGTCTGTAAAGAAGATCTTCAACCCAACGGAACCCGACTATACCACAGCCACCCTTGTTGTCATTATAATGGCTATTGTGGTGAAGCTTGTCTTGGGTAGATATGTAAAAAAGGTGGGACATGAGGTTAATTCTGATGCTCTTGTAGCAAGTGGAGCTGATGCTCTTTTTGATGCTGTTATCACCCTCTCAACTCTCGTTTCGGCTGTTATTATGTTGCTTTGGAACGTGTCTATAGATGGTATCTTGGGAACTCTGATCTCGATAGTTATCATCAAGTCGGGTGTTGACATGTTGAAGTCGCCAATAGAGCAACTCTTGGGTGCTCGCATGTCTCCTGAGTTTATCAAGAGTGTGAAAGAAGAGTGTATGGCTTTCCCTGATGTTCATGGTGTTTTTGATGTTGTTATGCACACCTATGGACCTGATACTATTATCGGCTCGCTACATATTAACGTGCTTGACACTCTTCGTGCCCCAGAGATTCAATGTCTTGATAGAAAGATAGCCGAACGCCTAAAACAGAAATTTGGTATTATTGCAACTATTGGTATTTATGCTATCAACACGGGTGATTCGCCTGCTGCTAAGATGCAGTCAGACATTATGAAGCGTGCTTTCGATAACGATAAAATTTACTCTGCTCATGGATTTTATTGCGATTTCAACGCAAAAATAGTGTATTTTGATATTATGCCTGAATATGGGGTTTCTGATCCTGAGGCCCTTCGTAACAGTTTTATTGCCGAGTTGAAAGCCAATGGCTATGCAGATTATGATTTCCACATAGCCCTTGACAATAATTATAGCGAAGACTGATTTTGTTCGGCTATCAAAGCTTAATAACAATTTCGTTACCGCTATATTCTACTGTTTTTGTTTCTCCGTTTACCAGTCTTATTGTGAATTTGCGCTTTTGCAACATACCTTTGAAACTGCCCTTTCTTTCGCCAATGGTGAGGGAACGGGCATTTTCATTCCATGTCAGTTGTATTGTTGTGTAGGCTCCATTCTCATAGTTATAGTTGTCGCCCTCATCCTCATATAGTGTGAACTTAGCGTTGGCTCCGGGATATACCCTTAGTTCAAGATTGTCCCAAGCCCTCATATTGGCATACTGGGTTATAGGCGCAAGAGGCAGAATGCTTCCTGCTTTTACAAACATTGGTGTGTGATCAATAGTTGTGCTAAGAGTATAGGCTTTGCCGCCTTGATAAAGCTTTTCTGTGAAGAAGTCGTACCAAGAAGCACCCTTTGGAAGGTATTTTTTTATTGTCTTTTCTACGGTGAAATCGATAGTTTTGTTGTTTCTGCCTTCTTCAATATTGTTGTCTTTGTTCCAACCTGTCATGGCATCGGTCTTGATAACCTTTTCGTCGGTGTATTGTGCCTTGTCTATTGGCGCAGCAAGCAGAGAAGAACCAAACATAAACTCGTTTCCCATGTTCCACACATTCTTGTCTGAAGCGAAATCGCTAACCAACGGACGGATATAGCTTTCGCCAGCCGATGTCACCTGCCATGCTGTGCTGTAAATATAGCGTCGTAAACAGGTTCGCCTTTCTTGCCAAACTGCCATATCTCGCGTGGGGCATCAGCTCCGTGGCTACGGAACACAGGACAGAAGAAACCATATTGCATCCAGCGCACATAAAGCTCTTGATATTGTGGGTTCTGTGGTGCAGAGCCAGCTCCCTTATTATTGTATGAGCCACAGAAGAAACCACCGATATCGGTATTAAAGTTAGGACATCCTGTCATAGAATAGTTTTGCCCAAGAGGCATCTGTTTGCGAAGCATATCCCATGAAGAGTTCACATCACCGCTCCACAACCCAGAGCCATAGCGTTGTTGACCTGCAAAAGCAGAGCGAGTCATAATGAACACTCGTTGCTTATCAGATGTGGCTCTTTGCTTGTCGTAAACACCACTCACGGTACACAGAGGGAAGGCATTTCTTACCTTTCGCCAAGAGCCAAGACCTGTTATGTGCTCATAGTCGCTTTCTTTTGGGTAGAAACAGTCAGGGTCTGTAGAATCCATCCACCAAGCATCTACACCATAGTCAAAGAGTCGCTTGAGATTCTTCCAATAGATATTTCTTGCTTCCTCGCTATAGGCATCATACACTCTCACGCCTGATGGATAATCCATGCGAGGAGGCCAGAACGAAAGTCCGCTTTGTGGCCATGTCTGAAAATCAAAGAGCAAGCCTTTTTTATCAAGCTCCTTGTAGGCAAGTGTGTTAGGGCCGAAGCTTGCCCATATAGAAATCATCAGTTTCGCATTCATGCCATGCAGATTGTCTATCATCTGTTTGCCCTGCTCGAATGGCTCACCAAGAAAGTCCATGGCATTCCATGTGTAGTTGCTTCCCCAGTATTGCCAGTCTTGTACAATACAGTCGAGAGGTACTTGCAAATTGCGATAGTGGTTCACTACATCAAGCACCTCTTGTGCACTCTTGTAGCGTTCCTTGCTTTGGAAATAGCCAAACGTCCATAGAGGGAACATAGGCACCTGTCCTGAGAGTGCTCGCATCTGTTTGTTCACACCATCAACCGAACCGCCATACATGAAATAATAGTCAACAGCATCTCCAACTTCGGCTGTAAACGACATTCCCTTGTCGTTATCATAAAACTGAGCACGTGAATAGTTGTCCCAATATATGCCCCAGCCTTTAACTGATTGTACCACATATTGAAAGTCTTGCAGATTGCTTTGCTCCATGAAAATACTTGTACCTCTACGGTTCAGCCTTCCATCCTGAATAGTGCCCAAACCATAGATAGCCTCCTGTTTGTCGAGAGTGTAAGTTTGATTCACCTTATAAGAGCCTTTGTCGGCTCCCTCTGTTCTCTCTTCAAACGAGAAGCTCTTTTCACGAAGCAGGTTCTGTCCAGAACTCAAAAACTGCAGACGTCCAGAACGCTTGTCTATCTTAACAGAAAGTTTTCCACAACTCAGGGTTGTAGAATATTCATTTTCATTTTTGCAGACCTTTATTCCCTGTTGAGGCTGTAAGGTAACAACAAGACTCTTTTCCTCTTTGAATGCCTTTTCAGCTGGCCATTTCGTCACTCTCACGATATTAGGCGAGTAGAACTCAACCTTACAGCAGTATTTGCCAGTTGAAAACTCCAGTCCTTCAGCCCAGCAAAAAGCCGATGAGGCCATTAAAAATAGTCCAGATAGAAGTAATTTCTTGATAATCATTTTTAGAATACTTAGGTTTCTGCAAAGATACTCATTTTATCAATCGCTTTTTCATAGTGGCCTAAATATTGTTTTTACATTTGTTTCAATCTCTTTCCGATTAGTTTCTCTCTTCTTCGAGATGGTAATCGATATTATTCAATATCCAATATTCAATAGCAAACCTTTGCGTTTAGGATGCTCTTAGGATTCGTTTAGGACGAAATTGAAAAAAGGCAGCCAAATATATGGTTGCCTTTTTAACTAAATACTCAGTCAAAAACAGAATAATAATTTTGGTTTTTGACTTCTTTTTCTAAACCTATCTGTTTGGTGGTTATATTATAATAACTGCCATGAAATTGCTTATTTTTCTGGCATGATACTTATGGCGTATCCGCCGCCAGGAGCAGCCTTTAGTTTGAGAACAGACGTTGCTGTAACCGTTTTCTTGCTTATAACGTAAGCCTGTGGATTCTTGCGATAGTCTGCATTCTTAGCATCTGCATAGATTGTTGCTTTGTATTTTCTTCCCTTATCAAGGAAGTTCAAGCTAAGTGTTGAGGTGTGTCCCTTTTCGCCCGATGTGCAGCCAACGAACCAATTATCTGAGTTCTTCGCCTTGCGGGCAACGGTGATATATTGTCCTGGCTCGGCTTCAAGATAATGGCTCTCGTCCCAATCAACAGCCACATCCTTGATGAACTGGAAGGCATCCATATGCTTACGGTAGTTTTCAACAAGGTCGGCAGCCATCTGAAGCGGACTGTACATAGTTACATATAATGCCAACTGGCGAGCCAGAGTAGAGTTTACATGTGAATGATTCCCTGGGTTCATCTTGCTCATATCCATCTCAAAGATACCTGGGGTATAGTCCATTGGGCCTCCTTGCAGACGGGTGAAAGGCAGTATTGTGGTGTGGTTCACGTTGTTGTTTGCTCCAGCCTCGTATTCTGTTCCGCGGGCAGCCTCGTTGCCTATGAGGTTAGGATAGGTACGACATAAGCCAGTAGGACGAACAGCCTCGTGAGCATTCACCATGATATGATGCTTTGCAGCCTCTTTAACAGCATACAGATAGTGGTTTACCATCCATTGTCCGTAGTGATGTTCGCCACGAGGGAGGATATTTCCCACGTAACCGCTCTTAACGGCGTCGTAGCCATATTTATTCATGAGGTTGTATGCTGTCTCCATGTGGCGCTCATAATTGCGCACAGAACCACTTGTTTCGTGGTGCATTATAAGTTTCACGCCTTTGCTATGAGCATATTCATTAAGAGCTTTTATGTTGAAGTCAGGGTAGGGAGTAACGAAATCGAAAACATAATCTTTCTCCTGGCCAAACCAGTCCTCCCAACCAATGTTCCAACCTTCAACAAGTACTTGATCGAGTCCGTTCTCGGCAGCAAAATCAATATACTTGCGCACGTTCTCGTTATTGGCACCATGTTTTCCGTGAGTTTTTACCTTGGTATAGTCGATGGAATCGAGCTTTACTGAAGGTAAGTCCCATGTATATGACCATTGGCTCATGCCGTTAATCATTTCCCACCACACTCCTGCATATTTCACAGGATGAATCCAACTTGTGTCATCAAGTTTGCAAGGGTCGTTAAGGTTGAGGATAAGATTACTTGAAAGCATGTCTCTTGCATCGTCGCTAACAATGATAGTACGCCAAGGACTCTTGCAAGGAGCCTGAAGATAACCTTTGTCGCCTCGTGCGTCAGGAGTTAGAAATGATTCGAAAACCATGTTCTTGTCATCGAGATTGAGGTGCATACAGCTATAGTCAACAAGTGCAGCCTCGTGCAAGTTTAGATATATTCCATCAGGTGTCTTCATCTGTAGCGAGGTTTGAACGCATGTTGGACCAGCTATGGTTTGTGATGCGTTGTTGTCGTAGGATGAAGGTAGCTTTTGGCGTATTTCAGAGAGTTTTGATTCGGTGTAGTTATATTCTTGTGTGTCGTAGTCGCCAGGAATCCACCATGCAGTGTTGTCGCCACTCATGGCAAACTGGCTATGTTCCTCTTTGATTACGAAATAGTTGAGGCTCTTTGACAATGGAAACTCATAGCGAAAGCCTAAGCCATCATCGTAAAGCCGAAAACGGATGTTGAGTCCACGTTCCTGTGATGGTTGGTAAAGTTCAACAAACATCTCGTTGTAATGGTTGCGAATGTTGCGAGTTTCGCCCCATACCGGCTGCCATGTTTCATCAAATGACGAAGCTGTTGAGTTTTTTATAACGAAATCTTGCTGCAGGTTGTGGGCGTTCTTCAGTTCGAGTCCAAGATGAGAAGGACGAATAACTGTTTTACCTTTATATTGAAGCATGTAAGTAGGCTCGCCCTTTTCCGACAGAGAGAAAGTCATCTGTAGCTTTCCGTTAGGGGAATTGAGTACGATAGGCTCTGCAGCCGTAGCTTTGCCTGCAAGACAAATTGCGGCAACAAAGAGAATAGTTCTTAATAAATTTTTCATTTATGTTTTACTTTTCTAATACAATCATTGACCAGTATTTCAGATTAGGAACGGTGGTGAGTACATAGTCGCCATCTTGTTTGAAACTAATCTGCTGAGGAGCACCTCCTATGTAATCAGGACTTGCCACCCAAACCTTCTTCACGCCAGCTGCCTTGATGCGTACAGGAATGTTGCTAAAGGCTGTTGGCTCTGGCTGTGTGCCATTAATGTCGCGCCAGCTTAGACTGTTTGCTTTTGAGAAATTGATAAGGTTGATAACTTGACGGTTTCCCACATTGCGGTTGATTGCAGTTACGCCATGCATGAGTGGAGGCCATGCGTTGATGCAGATGGACTGATTGCCAGAAACTATGTCTGAAGCTGTTTGCTGTCCGCCATCACGAAGAAGATTCTCGTATGCGGTCATGAAGTCGTAATATGCAACAATATTTTTCTTCAGTTCGCTGCTCATCTGCAGATTGCTGTTTGGAAAATACTCATGGCAGAGCATGTGGTCGCCAAGCTCAAGGTGTGCACCTCCTAATGCAAAGATAACAGCATCGGTGAGCAGAATGCCAGGAGTGTTGAAGGTGCCTTGTGAACCGCTCTTGCCGTAGTTCATGTAGGCGGCAAAGACGGTGTTCATGGTGTTTCCGCTGAAATAGTTGTTTTCGTTGATAACCTTACCAAAATCGCTGAACATATCTTCTGATCCCCACATCTCGTTATATAGGAAGTCTACATCGCCGGTACCAGCTATGTTCTGTTGACCGAATCTTGAAACAGCATTCATGACAAGAGATTTCTCTGGGCGTGCATTTTTGATGGCTGTGATGAATGAAGCAAAGGCTTTGGGAAGGTTTACACTACCGCCATAGTAGTCGTAAACAGAACCACGGTCGCCTACTTGGTCAATATGGAAACCGTCAAAGTCGAGACTGCTATAAACATCATTATTACGGTCTATAATGTAATTCTGCCAATTGGTGTTTGATGGGTCAAGCAGGAAAATATCGCTTTTCCATTCGTTTGAAAGATCAAGTTTGTCAATATCAGAATGCTTATTATTCTTGTAAAGATACCATTTGTTGCTTACGCCATCAGCTTTAGCATCATCAAGAGCACCATAGCAGAGATTGTAGAACATGGCTTTCATGCCAAGTTGGTGTGCCCCACTAATATAGTCTTTTACTACTGATGTGAGCACTTGACGGTTAGCGATGTCTTTATATTCGTCGAGTAGTTCGTTTGGTTTTCCTCCGAGAGGGCAATGATGTTTGTTTTGCCAGTCGTAGAATTGCAGACCGTTGATATGACAACGGTTTAGGAAGTTTAGGTCAGACTCAATCTGTGAACTTGTTTTTGATGCATCATAGGTGCCCACGAATCCATAGCGAGGAAAGCGTTTCCAGTTGCTTGAAACATCAACTGCAATGGTTCCATGTATGTTTTCTTTATTGTCAGTAAGGGTATATACATCAACCATGTATCCCATGTTGTCAGCAGAAGGAGCAGTCCAAGAGAAAGAGTTTCCTGTAAGCGGTTGTTCTTCTACTACGTTGGCTCCATGACGAATACGAATCTTTGCTCCTTCAGGAATACTACCAAGAATATTGAATTTTACCTGAGTTTCAGGTGCATATATTGCTTTGTCGGTAGTTATTTCAAGATTGATATTATCATTCATGTCAATCACAGGAGCAAAAACCTCAGGATTGTTGTATTCGTTATTGGCAGCATCATTATCACTACTACATGAAAGAACGGTGAAAGCTGCAATAAAGAGTATTATATTCATTTTTTTCATATTATTGTTTTGCTATTGTAATTGTTTCTGTCAATTGGTTTATAGTAATGGTATATGTTCCTGATGAGTTTATCTTCCATTTTTGGTCAACATCTCCAATATTCTTGTCAAGATACTGCCCCTTAAGATTCTCATCACTTTTATTAATGAAGAGAGCGTGTTCCTCTACTCCTGTTGGGGCTACATCATTACCCAAACCACACATCAGCCAAGCTCCATTCCAATCACTCTTCTTGTCGAACGAGAATTTTATTTCACCGGCATTAAGCTGTCCTGTCCATGTGAACACCATTGGGTCGGCAGTAGCAGTCATAGGTGTTGCATTTCCTAAATCCCAACCGTTAGGTGTTGCATCGCCAACGAGATATACCATTTCGTAAGGGGTAAACTCTTTCATCATCATACGTTCCTTACCACTACGGATATCAAGACAAATCTTATAAGCTTTCCCTGCTTCGTTGTTGCTAAGATACCACTTGTTGTCTGGGTCGAAACCACTAACGAAGTTTACACTTGTATTGGTATAAGCCTGTTGATTGCTGGCTGCTTTGTACATATTTTCCCAACTGCCATTGGCTGTACCAAACTTAAACTCGCCAGCAGATGCGAAAATTCTACCATAGCGGAAGAGGTATGGATCAAGAGGGTCTTTGGTCATCTCTTCAAAGCTCCAACCTGTAGGGTCGCCTACAAAGAAAATCTGATCGTAAGTAGGGCGATTGCCATTGGCTTTTTCACAGGTCAAGGTTCCTTCCAGCAGATTAACAGTCAATTTGTAATAATGAGATTCTGTGATGTGGAATTTTTCGTCTGGGTCGTCAATGTTTGAACGATAGATGATATTTCCCTCTCCATCGTTGTTATACGATGGAATGATTTCTCCTTTGTTTGTAATAAATTTATAGTCGCCTTCAGCAAGGTTGCCTTCCCATGAGAAAATACCATTGTCTTCTCTGGTCAGTTCGGTTGCATTATCGACATTCCATCTGTTAGGAGTGGCATCTCCAATCAGGAATAGTGTCTCGGTGACAGGCTGATAAGGAGTTACCGAAAACTCAACTGTAGATGTTTGAGTTTCTATTCCTTCTGAAAAGGCAGAAACACGAGCTTCAAGTTCTATGCTCTGTCCTGGTGTTCCCTCAAACTTATCAAGAATAATGCTATTGAGGTTTTCTTGTGTTGCACTCCAAGTATATACCTGTGTTTCGTTGTTTACGGCTACATAGGAATTTTGGAAATTTGTTCCTTTTGGAGCCAACTCCAACTGATAATATATTCTATTGCCCGTTCCATTATTGTTACCAGTAGTCCAAGAGAGCAGTACAGCTTCATTGGCATGTGTATGCTCATCAAGTGTTGTAGCCTGCTGGTCTGAGGTTAGTGTTAGCTGATCATATCCCTTGTTTAATACAGAATAGTCATTGTCGGCACACGATGTCAACGTTAGTATGGTTATGATTACTAAAAGTATATTGGTGATGACTATGAACGGAAGGTTATATGTCTTTTTCATCTTTGTCTTGTTTAAATTAATAATATGAAGAATTACTATTAATAACCTGCATTCTGTGTCATTAGAGTGTTTGCATCCATCTCTGTCTGAGGAATAGGGAAGAGCAAACGTTCTTTGGTGGCACGTGACTTACCTATAGAGTGCAGGAAGCTGACAGCATACGAGCCATCTCCTATTCGTATCATGTCAAACCATCTATGACCTTCGAATGCCAATTCTATGCGGCGTTCGTGAATGATTTTCTCACGCATTTCTGACTGTGTGAGTCCTGCAACATTAGGCAATCCAGCTCTGTGACGCACAATATTCAGAGGTTCGCATGCTGCAACAGTTTCGCCTAACTCATTAAGGGCTTCGGCTTTCATCAACAACACATCAGCATAACGCCATACAACGAAGTTGGCAGGATTAGTGTTGTATTCTGGTGAAACAGCCTTTGTGACAAGGAATTTTCTAACATTATAACCTGTATTTGAATAGCTGCTTTTGTATTTCTTGCCATCAAAATCAGGACATCCTTCATAGAATACGGTAAGATCTTTACGCTTGTCGCCTTCTTCATATTGCGTCATAAATTCCTCTGTAGGCTGATTCCAACCGTAACTACCGGCAACAAAGTCTGAGTTACGTGGCCCCATGAAGGTTGATAGCCAACTTGATTGTGGGTTGTTGCCCCAGAAATCGTATTCAGTATTGCCAGAGAACTGTACCTCGAAAATTGATTCTGGTCCATTATTTATTGTTGCATCGAAATTGTCTTCGTATTTGCATTTTGATAGGTCGTAGCCAAGAGCGGTGACAGAATCGCAGAGGTTTACAACGTGCTGGTAATAATCCTTGTTCTTTGAGGCACGGGTGAGATAGATATCTGCCATCTGGGTGAGGGCTGCGTCTTTGCATGCACGACCTACATTTTCAGAATCGTATTCAGATTTAGCTGGAAGGATATCTATAGCACGCTGGCAGTCTGACATTATTTGACGATAAACATCATCAACAGAAGAACGTGCTATGGCAGTTTCTTCTCCTGGTTCGAATGGGTCTAAGCGCAAAGGTACGCCTCCATATAGACGAACAAGAACATAGTAATAGTGTGCACGCAGGAAGAGTGCTTCGCCAAGGCAACGTTCTTTCAAACTGCCAGGCTCGTAGCCTGTGTTCTCAATACTTTTTATCAAGGTATTGCATTGGCCTATACCAACCCAAGGTGAACGCCACATATAGAGTGCCATTCCGTTATCGCTAAGTGTGGTGAAATTGGAAGCTTGAACAGTTTCAAGACCATCGGTACCACCGCCTGCTCCTACCACACTATTGCCTGCAACAATATCAAGAGTCCATAGGCGTTGGTTATACATATTTGAGCTTTGTAGGGTGCGATAACATGCATTTGTCATAGCAATAGCAACCTGATTGTCAATCTCTGTGTTTGGGTCAACCGTGTTCTTAGACGATTTCTCAAGGAAATCATCAATACATGATGAGGTAGTGGCTACTATAGCTGCACCTAAGAATATATTGCTGATAATATATTTGATATTTCGTTTCATAATGACTTTTTTAGAAGTTGAAGTTTATACCAAGGTTAAAGGTCCTTGAGATAGGGTAGCGAGAGAGGTCAATACCATTGATGTCAACCTCGGGATCAAAACCGCTGTATTTGGTAATGGTGAACACATTCTCACAAGAGAGTGTGAGACGTGCATTTTGTATAGTAAGAGCCTTAAGCCAGTTCTTCGGGAAGTTATATGAAAGGCTTAATGTCTTCAGTCGGATATATGATCCATCTTCTACATATCTGTCAGAAACGCGAGTGTTTTGGTTGGGATCGCCAAATACGGCACGTGGCATACTGTTGCTTGTACCCTCGGCAGTCCATCTGCTTAGCACATCTGTTGTTTGGTTGTAGGCTGCCGACATACCCGTAAGGTCGATATTATTGGCGTTGAAAATCTTGTTTCCTGCTACTCCCTGGAAATAGATGTTCAACTCAAAACCATTCCAGGTGAGGGAGTTGTTGAGTGAGAACAGACTGGTCGGGTTAGGATTACCAATAACTGTTCGGTCTTCATCGTTAATAACACCATCGTTGTTGAGGTCCTTGAAACGTATATCGCCAGGCTCAGCACCAGGTTGAATAGCATGGTGGAGTACCTCAGCCTCATTTTGGAAAATGCCGTCTGTTACGTAGCCATAGAACACGTTGATAGGGTAGCCCTTATCGAGTGTTGTAACATACGAGTTGTTTATTTGGTTGATGTAGTAAGGAACACTACTGTTAAGGTCTTTTATCTTGTTTCTGTTGTATGTGTATGATAGGTCTGATGTCCATCCAAAACTACCGGTGAGGTTTACAGTATGGAGAGAAATCTCAAAACCGCTATTGCGAACCTTTCCTGCATTGGTGTAGGTGGTGCTGGTGTCTTCAAATCCAGAGGTGATAGGGATTGAAGCCTTTACAAGCATGTCTCTTGTTGTCTTGAGATAAGCATCGAAAGAAAGGATGACACGCTGGTTGAATAGTGTGGCATCAAATCCGATATTGGCTTGAGCAACCTCCTCCCAATGGATAGAAGGATTAGAAAGAGTTGCTGACACGAGAGCTGCCTGCTCGTTACCGCTATAGCCAAAAGGATATACGCTTGTGTTATAAGAGGCAAGATAGCTATAGTTGCTTACGCTTGCCTGACTACCAGTAACACCATATCCTGTACGTATCTTGAGGTCGCCAAGAACATTGCTTTTCGGGAACCAGTCTTCTTCTGATATGCGCCATGCAAGAGATATTGATGGGAATGTTCCCCAGCGGTGGTTGCTTCCAAAGCGGCTTGAACCATCACGTCTTATTGTTGTAGTGAGTAGATATTTGTTCTTGTAGTCGTAGTTTAGACGTGCCATGTATGAGAACAAAGCCCATTCTGTTTCATTACCACCTATGGCATGCATCTTCTGACCATTGTCCATCTCATGAACATTATCAAAGGCAAACACATTTTTCTGTGCGTTGAGATAGTCGAAATCATTCCATTGAGCTGATACACCTGCCATCACGTTGAGATGATGTTTCTTGGCAATGGTATAGTCAAAGAGGAAATAGTTATCCCAAAGGTAAGTAAATGATTTGTTATCGCTCTTATAACGAGAACTTTCTTCTACAGGGGTTGGCTTCCAGTTGTATGCAGGAGTGAAGTTGTCGGCATACCAGAACTTTGCATCAAGACCAAAGGTGCTTCTGTATTTCAACCATTTGGCTAATGTCAGTTCTGCTGTAATATTACCAAGGAAGTTATATCCATTAGTCTTTTGATAATCGGTTTCTATTGGACCTAATGGGTTTCGGGTAGAACCATACCATGTTGAGTTTCCTTCTGGGCCTGTCCATTCGCCATTCTCGTCTTTTACTGCATAAGTAGGAAGAGCACGGAAGGCACTTCCAATATCATAGCTGCCTTGCTGTTTCTTGTCGGCACTTACGGTTATATTGTTCGACATCTTAAGCCATGAGAGCACCTGTGCATCGGTATTCTCCTGGAAAGTAAAGCGTCTGTATTTCACACTCTTAACAGTACCAGTTTGGTTAAGATAGCCGCCTGATACATAATAATGAGCCTTTTCGCTACCACCTGAATAGCTTACAGAATAGTTCTGCATGTAGCCAGTATGTAATAGTTCGTCAAGCCAGTTTGTGCCATTACCCAATGAAGCTGGATTATGCCATTCTGGATTTGTTGTGTATCTCGCATTATTGAGCATGTCGTTGCTTAGTGCAGCATATTGGCTGGCGTTAAGCATATCTGGTATATGAATAGTTCTTTGTGCTGAGAAATTTGCAGAGAAAGACAGCATTCCCTTTCCTTCTTTTCCTTTCTTTGTTGTTATCATCACAACACCATTGGCGCCACGACTACCATAGATAGCTGTTGCTGATGCATCCTTTAAAATGTCGAGACGTTCAACGTCAGCCATGTTCATGCTGTTGAGGCTCAGGTCGGTAGGCACACCATCTATTACTACAAGTGGATCGCAGTTATTGATTGAACCCAAACCACGAATCTTAATAGATACGTTATCGCCTGGTTTTCCTGCATCAACAACCTGCAAACCAGCAACTTTTCCTTGCATGGCTTGACCAATATTGCTTACTGGTGCTTCGAAATCGGCAGCATTAAGAGAACCTACTGAACCTGTGAGGTCGCTCTTTCTCATGGTTCCATAACCAATAACAACCACCTCGTTGAGTTTCATGTTCTGCTCATGAAGAATAATCGAAATAGGTTTTTCATTGTTGATCTTTACTTCCTGAGTGATGAAGCCAATATAAGAGAATGTGATAGTTGAATTCTGTGGTACGGATAGAGTGAATTTACCATCCAAATCGGTTGCAGTTCCATTATTCGCACCTTTCTGCATTACAGTACATCCAATGATAGGTTCGCCTGATTCATCAGTTACCACACCATTGACCTTTATATTCTGAGCCAGTGCCGTAAGTGATAAAAGCATAGCGAAGACAAACAACGATAGTCGTTGATAAACAAGTCTTTTCTTTTCTTTCATAGGTTATGGTTTTGAAATGTTAGTTATTTGGCTTTCGTCATGCAAAGTAACAACTTTTTTAAGTAATATGTATTCTTTAGTAGGTGTTTGGTAGAAATACGTATTTTGGGTTTTAATGCTATATAGTTGATAATTAGTTGATTATGTGAAAAATAAAAAGTTTATTAAGTAGATGTTTGTAGTTTTATAAAAACTGTTTATCTTTGCAGGAAACTAAATAGTAACTATGTCTAAAGCCTTTTTAATCATAATTTTCTCTCTTTTCAGCTACTGTGTTTCAGCTCAGCAGAAGGAGGGATTATTGCGTCAACTTGACTCTGTATTGACTCATCGCCAGCAGGCTATGGCTGAAAAAGAAAAGCGAATAAGTTATCTAAAGACAAACTTATCGAGAGAACATAATTCTAAAACTCAACTTAACATATATAGTCAGATATATGATGAGTATTATGTTTATCAGTTTGATTCTGCACATGTATATGTTAATAGAGCGATAGAATTGGCTCAGAGATTGAACGACCAGTATTATTATAGTCTGTTTGTTATTCGCAAGGCTCAGCTAATGGCTATTGGAGGTCTTTATTTTGAAGCCCGTAATCTTATTGAGAGCATTAACTCTAAGACGCTTGACGAGAACTTGCAATTTGACTACTACCTATGTCTGTTCCGCATATATAGCTACTGGAGCGATTATTGTAATGACAAGGAATATAAACCTGTATATAGATGTGCGGCAAATGGATATCTAAGTACTGCTATAGTTCATCTTAATAAGAATAATGAAGCTTATGATTATTTTATGGGTGAGTTTTATGTGTATGTAAACTTTGATCCTAAAACAGCTCGCAAATATTACCTGTCGGCTGTTAAGACTTGTCCAAAGAACTCTCGTCTGTATGCTATGGCTTGTTTTGCTCTGGCTGGTAACTACAGAAATGATAATGACGAGCAACAATATGAGAAATATCTTATTCTATCGGCTTTGAGCGATGCACAGAATCTCACAATGGAGAACTTCTCATTGCAGATGCTTGCTTCTTATATTTTTGAAACTGACGAGAGCAATATCGAACATGCACAGAATTATATTAACCAGTCTTTGGCTGATGCTAAATTCTATAATAGCAAACTTAGAATAATTGAAATATCAGAGCGACTTCCGGGTATTATCTCGAAATATGATGAAGCGGTGAAATCGCGAAACAGTTTGCAGAAACTGGTTATCATATCTGTGTCTATACTGCTGATAATTCTTCTTGGTGCTTTGGTTTTCATCTTTAAGCAGAATAGCAAACTTACAGCCCGAAGAAAGGAACTTTCAAAGAGGAATATGCAGCTGTCTGAACTTAACGAGCAACAGAAAATGCTTAATAGGCAGTTGAACACGCTAAACGAGCGACTTGTTGATACTAATAAGAAGCGTGAAGGCTTGGCTAAAATCTATATTGATCTATGTGCTAAATACATCAACAGACTGAAGAATCAGAAGACTCTCGTTCAACGTAAGATAAAAGCTAATCAGGTGAACGAACTTCTTACCCTTATCACATCATCTAAATTCTCTGAAGAGGATGCTGTAACATTCTTAAACCGTTTTGATAAGGCTTTCCTTGATCTGTATCCTACTTTCGTTGAAGAGTTTAATTCCCTGTTGAAGCCAGAAGAACAGATAGAGGTGAAGGCATCAAATACTATGACTACCGAATTGCGTATCTTTGCTCTTATCAGATTAGGCGTTAGCGAGAGTAGCGAGATAGCCGATTTACTGTTCTACTCTCCACAAACCATATATAATTATCGTTCAAACACAAAGAACAGGGCCATTGATCGTGACAATTTTGAAAATGATGTCATGAATCTTTGTACTGTAATTCGTGGTATAGATGTTGTGTAATGTATTTTCACTTTCTTGAATTTAAGGTAGAAAAACGGCTTAACTAGGAAATTTTTACTTTCAGGTTAGGAAAAATATTTTTTCTAGTTAGAAAAAAACGGCATAGCGATGGGTATTTTGCGCTATGCCGTTTTGTGTAAAGTTTGTTGTTTATCTTTTCTTTGCTGATTCTTTCATGAAGAGGTAAGATGGCTTGTAGCCTCCTGCATCAACAACAATCTTTTCAAATACTATTCCTGGGTCTTTAGGGTGAATGGTAAGGGTGTGCCATTCGTTTTTGCCTGCAGGAAGGGTTATGGTGCTTTCAACTACTCTGCGTGCTATGGTAGGGTAGTAGATGCTGTAGATGTTCTCGGGTTTCTCGTTGAGGTTGTGGTTGAAGTTTATGGTTTGCTTTTCGCCATTATCAAGTGTTACCTCGTATTCCATTCCGCCTTTGTTCTTGTAGTCGAGTGTTGACTTCACGATAATGTGAATGGTGAACTTGTCGGCTTTGCCTTCTACCGGGTTAAGACGGAACTTATATGTGAGAGAGGCGTCGTCGGTGGTTTCTGTATAAGGCGAAACTGCCATACCGCTGAGGGTTCTGCCTATGAAAGGCAGTTCTTGCCACTTGGCTTTGCTTGCATTCTTGCTTGCGAAATAGTGGGCAGCCTCCATAGAGATGTAGGCTGTGTTGTCGTCGAAGATGTAGCCGCCATCTTTGCTTTCGCTAACTGTCATAAGCTCTGGCAGACGGTCCTTGGGGAAGTTGTCGTTCCATGTTCTGTAACCGATATGTTTCTGAGTCATCATGTGGTTCCACTTGCCGCCAGCTATATCGTGATTGTATTGTGCACAGAGAACTGAATCGCGCTTAAATGCTTCCTTAGCTTTCTTTGCCCATTCGTTGGCTGCAGGATCAGACAGCTTTGCAAGATAATGGTTCATAGCTACAGCCTCGTACATCTGATAGAGGTTGGTCATAGCCTGAATAGGGAAGAGGATGAGCTGTCGGTAGCTGTCGTGAAGGTTCTGTGGCAGTTGCAGATAGAGTCTTAATGCATCTGCCTCAAGAGCGGTATATTCGCCCACTACCTGTTGCCATTCGCCTGTTTCTACGTTATATGTGTCGGCATCGAGCATTTCTGGTGTTACTCGTCCGTTCAACCAGCCAATCTTATTAAGCATTTCGGCTGTTTTGTCGGCATATTCCTCGCCAAACTGCTCTTTGCAGAAAGGTCGTGTGTGAGAAGTTATCACGTCGCTATTGGCTGTTGCTGGGTTCCAAGCCATATCAAGGAAGAACTGAATAGGGTATTCCATAGGTTTGAGGTCGCCAACGTTGAGAATCCACATCTTCTGTATTCCGTGATTATAGGCAAGAGAAAGCTGCTCATACATGTTCTGTGTAGGTGTAACGTTAAGCCACTTTGTATTGCGTGGAGCGCCTACATAGTCAACATGATAATAAAGTCCCCATCCACCTGGATGCTTCATGTCTTTTGCTGAAGGCACTCTTCGTACGTTGCCCCAGTTATCGTCGCAGAGCATTATGATTACGTCATCAGGCACTTTCATACCCTTGTCGTAATAGTCGAGCACTTCTTTATAGAGTGCCCACATCTGAGGTGTTTTCTCGGCTTTCTTGCCTGTTACTTCTGAGATTATCTGGCGCTGATCTTTGATGATTCTCTCCATCAGCTTCACGTTTCCTGTGCCTTCCATTTCCTCATCGCCATCGCCTCGCATACCAATGGTAACCATGGTTTCCCAGTTCTTGGCTCTTTCCATACCTCCACGCCAGAAGTCACGAAGTTCTTCGCCATTCTTGGTGTAGTTCCATTCGCCATGATTTTTTCTGCGTTTCCAGTCTTGCTGAGCACGTGCCATAGGCTCGTGATGCGATGTACCCATAACGATACCCATGCGGTTGGCAAGTTCGCCATTCTCTGGGTCGTCGTCATAGAAAGCGTTTCCCCACATGGCAGGCCAGAGGTAGTTGGCTTTTAAACGAAGCAGCAACTCAAACACATGTTCATAGCATTTGTGGTTCTGTCCGCCAAACTTCTCGTTCGACCAGTTGGCAAAACAAGGGTGCTCGTCGTTGATGAATATTCCGCGATAAGCCACAGCAGGCTCGCCATCGGAATATTCGCCTTTTTCTACATATAGTTCCTGGTGTTTCTTTGCAGGAACATCCAACCACCAGTACCAAGGTGAAACACCTATCTGACGGGACAGTTCATAGATTCCGTATATAGTTCCTCGCTTGTCGCTTCCTGCGATAACAAGGGCTTTCTTAATGCCTTTAACAGGATTGTCAACAACCGAAAGAATGTATTTCTCACGTTTTCCCTGAAGTTGCTTCTTGTTTATCTTTCCTGAAGCAATAATGCGCTTAATAAGGTCAGACTGCAAACTTCCCACAATAATACTGCCTTCTGTGGCGTTGCCTTTCAGCTGAGGCTTTTGTCCGCATACCGCCAGAAAGTCTTTCTGCAGGTTTTCTGCCGCCATACGCACACCTTCAAAGTCGTTCTTGTCAATAACAATATCAGCAATCCGTTCCTTGCCAGCCAACTGCATAGCCGTTGCCGACGAATTGAATTTGATAAACTGGTCAGCAGCCTTTGTGCCAAGACTTAGGCATGCTAAGAATAGTAGAAAAAGTAATTTTTTCATGTCTTTGTTTTTAGCTATAGTTTTTACAGAGTTAGATATTTGCCACAAAGATATAAAAAAAATGTGTAATGTGAAATGCGTAATGTGGAATTCTTCTTCTTTTCCTTATGAAGTGGGAGGTTGGGTGGAGTTGGAAAGACTATAGAAGGCTTGATGAAGTTGTTCTTATATGGTTTCGTCAAGTTTTCCTCTAATCTCAGATTCAAAATTATCTATTGCAGAAAGGCATTCTTCATATTTTGGATTATCGTTTCTAATTATAACAGAAGCATAAAAAGCTATATTCTCATAATATAGTGTAAGTGTTCTAAGGGTATATAACTTTCTGTTCGGGAATTGACTAAACCAATGAGAAAATAATCTACTTCTTGTGGCCTGTCTGCCATCATTAGTATCACAAATATAGTCTAAAAGAACTTCTTTTGTTCTAAAGAATTCTTCTATAACAGCTACAATCGTGAGTTGAATTTTTTCGTCCTTGATGGTATTAGCTTCGCCTTTGGGAACAATAAAAAATTGATATGCGTCACTTAATCCAAACATATCATCTTTAATGAATCCTATTTCATATTCATTTCCTTCTTCTGTGATAAAATAAAAAGAGTTTCCGTCAGTGAGAGAAACTTGATAAGGTGACTTGCAATTTATATTTGTCAGAGAAAGATGGAGCTTCATAATTAATCAATTTCTGCAAGTCTATATCCTTGTTTTTCAAAATCAGCTTTAGACATTTTTCCCTTAACCAAAGATTCAAAAGCGTCTTTGGCTCCAACAGCATGTTTGAAAGCTGCTATTAACTCCTCTTTGGTTTTATATTTTTTTTCCATAACTAATCCTTTCTGTTGCGAAGATAGAACATTTATTTGTAATTCCAAAATATTTGGTCAAAAAATAAACAGAGTGAGGCAATCGCTAAAGAATTACGAAACATAGGAACAAAACTTGTGTCGCCATTTTTCAATGGCATAAGTTTTCTTGAACCCTTCGAGATTCCTTTAGGATGCTCTTAGGATTCGTTTAGGATGAAATTTCTATATTTTTATTTTGTTGCCCCTCTTTTTCCTCTGGCAGCTTTTTTTATTTCCTCCAAATCAGGCAAATCAATTTTTTGACCTTTCTTATTCATTTCTTTGATGGCATTGTTGGTGTTGTCGAGGTCTTTTACAACGTTGTCGTACAGGTCGCCGTCAACTCCGAGCTCTTTAGCGTCTTCTCTTGAAATGGTTAGGTAAAAAGAACTGTCTTTTTGCTCTACATACTCAGTTAATATAACGCTGGCAGCTCTTTGGGCCTTATATTTTTCAGGGAAAGATGCTACTTCAGAGTCAGGAAGCGCCAACGCAACAGCCTCTTCGTGCAAAGACTTGTATTTTCTGGTTTTCACGCTGTTCTTAACGCCAGAATCACATGAGGCAAAAATCAAGATGCCACAGGTCACAACAAAAAGAAATGCCTTTTTCATACGCATATATTTTTAATGATGGATTATAGTTTTAATAATTCAAGTACAAATATATGAAAAGTTTTTATGCAGACAATAAATTTTAACAAAAACAGAACCAAAGACGAAAAAAGCACTATAACTTCCCATTAAAGGTATTGTTATAGTGCTTGATTATTACAAAAAAGTTGGCTTATCTATGAAGTAGATTCAGTTTTGTCTGAGGTTTTAGAACGTTGTAAACTCTCTGTTTCCAAGCCTTTACCTTTACGCTTTGTGACGCCTCTACATCAGCCGACGACGAACAGATTAGGAATCTGTAGTTTCCTGCATCGGTAATCCAAGAACTCTTCTGTTCGTTGAAGCTTGCAAGATCTGATGTCTTGACAGTCATGCTAACGGTTTGGCTTTCGCCAGGCTGAAGCAGTTTTGTCTTTGTGTAGTTGCGAAGTTCCTTAGCAGGCTTGTTGGCTTTCTTGCTGTTAGGCGCAGCCACATAAAGCTCAACAACATTTCGTCCAGCCTTGTCGCCTGTATTTTTTATTGTTACCGATACTTCGTAACTATCGTTCTTTTGAGTAACCTTAAGGTCGTTATAGGCAAAAGTAGTGTAAGAAAGTCCGTAACCAAAAGGATAAGCAACAGGTTTGCCAAAGCTGTCGAAATAACGATAGCCCACGTAAATATCCTCTTCGTAATTGGTGAAGTCTATGTCTTTCTGTGGCTCACGAGGCTTCATCTCTTTCTGTCCGTAGCCCCACATAAACATACTTCCAAGCATGTCTTTGCTCACTTCAGCAGGGAAATTTTTGTCGGCATAAGCATCGCCATAGTTTATCTGGAAGGTCATAGGCAGCTTTCCTGAAGGATTTACCTTTCCTGAAAGCACGTCGGCAACAGCATCGCCCATTTCCTGACCACCTTGCCAAGTACAAACAAGACCGTCAACCAGGTTCTGCCAGCTGGCAACATCTATTGGGCTGCAGATGTCGAGCAAGACAACAACCTTCTTTCCTGCCTTGTGGTAAACCTCAGAAACAGCCTTTATCATAGCCTTCTCGCCATCGGTAAGATAGAATTCTGCTTTTGGACGATCGGCAGCCTCGCCCGATTTACGACCTAATGTAATTATAGCCACATCTGTAGCAGCAACAGCTTGAGCAAGGTCCTCGGCTGTAAGCGACAGTTCTTCAGGACGGGCAGGTGGAGTGATAGAGAAGGCTGGCTTACCATTTGGATTCAGCTTTTTGTAACCTTCGTCAATATGTCTTTTGTACTTGTTAAGTAGTTGTTTGTTTACGTTGAAACCAGCATTTCTCATACCCTCAACAAGAGAAACGGTATAATGGCCTACAGATGTACCGCCAAAGCCACTACCGCCAGAGATTATGTCGTAACTTGTGTTGCCAAAGAGAGCTACATTCTTGCCAGTTAAAGGCAAAACAGAAGAGTTCTTCAAAAGCACAATACCGTCGGCTCCCACTTCGCGAACAGTCTTGGCATGAGCCTTTAGATTAGGCTCGTTGCTATAGTTGTAGCCTTTGAAGTTATGCGAGCGAACCACGAGTTCAAGAATACGTTTCACATTCTTGTTAAGAATGTCAAGAGAGAGTTTTCCGCTCTTCACAGCATCAAGAATAGCCTGATATTGCTTGTCTTGTCCAGGCTGCAACATTTCGTTTCCTGCTTTCATGGCAAGAACAGCATCTTTTCCAGCGTTCCAGTCAGAAACAAACATACCCTTCCAGCCCCATTCGTTTCTTACAATAGTAGTAAGAAGGTCGTAGTCTTCAACAGTATAAGGGCCGTTAAGCTTATTGTATGAAGTCATGATTGTCCAAGGGTTGCTTTCCTTGACACAAATCTCGAAAGCTTTAAGATAAAGTTCACGAAGAGCACGTTGACTGATACGCGAAACATTATTGTTGCGATTTGTTTCCTGATTGTTGGCAACAAAATGCTTTGGACAGGCTGCTGTTCCCTCGCTCTGCACACCATTAACGTATCCAGCAGCAATAGTTCCTGAAAGGTAAGGGTCTTCAGAATAGTATTCGTGGTTGCGTCCGCAAAGTACGTTTCGTATGAGATTCATAGATGGAGCAAGAATCCAGTCAAGACCAAACTCCTTAACCTCGTTACCTATGCCTTGTCCCACAGCAAAGGCTGCTTCACGATCCCATGTAGCCGCAAGAGTCATAGAAGCAACAAAGTCAGTAGGGTAGTAGTCGCGGTGGTCCCATGCTCGTGATGCACTCATGCGAAGTCCCTGTTGAGAGTCGGCACAATAAATCGACGGAATACCTAAACGAGGAATAGCGTAACTGCTTCCTGCTGTTCCTGGAAACTTGGCATCATCGTTGAAATGCATACCACAGCCAAGTACCAGGTGGCATTTTTCTTCGAGTGTCATTTCCTTGATAACCTCGTCTATATTGTCTGCACGTAGTTGTGTTTGTGCAGATGCATTATTGCTGTAGCCGAACAAAGCGGCTACAGCAACAAAAGTAATTTTTATTGTTTTAAGTTTCATAATACTTATCTTCTAAGCAGATTAAGTTTAACGTTTGGTTTCAGCACATCGTTAACCTTTTCTACAGCACCTTCAACCTTAGCCGAAAGAGTAGCCTTGATGTCTCGTGATGAGGCTGCAACAAGGAATTGATATTCGCCCTCGTCAACCTTCCATTGAGAATTGTCTTCATCATAAGACGCCAGATCAGAAGCCTTGACGGTTAAAGTAACAACAGCCTTCTCGCCTGCATTCAAAAGGGCTGTCTTAGCATAAGCCTTGAGCTCTTTTACAGGTTTGTTGTTCTCTTTGCTGTTAGGTGCAGCCACATATAGTTCTACTACTTCCTTACCAGCTGTCTTACCTGTGTTCTTAATCTCTACAGAAACATTATATTCGTCACCTTTCTGAGAAACCTTGGCGTTGCTATATTCAAAGTTCGTATAGCTAAGTCCGTAGCCGAAAGGATAGCTCACAGGAACATTAAAGCTGTCAAAATAGCGGTAGCCAACATATATGTCTTCTTCGTAGTCGGTATAGTCAACATTCTTAACGTCTCTGTGAACCTTGCCGTCGGCAACAAACTTTAGATTGGCAGCCTGGTCAACAGGGAAGTTCTTTGACGAGTAAACATCTGTATATTTTACTGGCCAGGTCATAGTGAGTTTTCCTGATGGATTGGCCTTTCCGCTAAGCACGTCAACAACTGAGTTGCCACCTTCCTGTCCTGCCTGCCAAGCACAGAGAATAGCGTCAGGCTGGTTCTTCCAGCTTGCAGTCTCGATGACACCGCCAATATTCAACAATACAACAACCTTTTTGCCTACAGCATGATAAGCTTCACACACTTTGTTTAGCAAGTCTTTCTCAGCAGAACTAAGTTCAAAGTCGTTGGTAAAGCGATCAACAAACTCGCCAGACAGACGACCGAAGGTGATTACAGCAACATCTTGTTTCTGGGCATCAGCCTTTATTTTTGCTTCATCAATAGTCATCTCTGCAGGAAGAGGAGTAGGGAGGAATCTGGCAAGCATGTATTTTCCTGGATCTTTCTTCTCCATAGCTTTCATGTCGGCCTCGTATTTCTCAGCAGAAACCTTGATATAATCTTCATATTTCTTCTGTAAATCAGCATCATAGTTGTATCCTGCATTCTTGAAACCATCAAGAAGAGAAACAACATAAGCATGATTAACATTTCCAGAGCCAGTACCTCCTGCTATAAACTGATATGAGGTACAACCATAGATACCTACATTCTTGATGTTTTTGTCAAGAGGCAATGTGTTTTGTTTGTTCTCAAGAAGAACCATACCTTCTGTAGCCGACTGACGAGTAATCTTGGCATGTGCTTTAAGATCTGGTTTATTGCTGTATTTATATCCAGCCCATTTTGGTGTCTTCTGTATGAGATCAAGAATACGACCGATATTTCTATCCATATCCTCCATCTTCAACGAGCCATCAGAAAGTGCTTTTACAATACTTTCAAACTGTCCAGCTTTTTCAGGCTGAAGCATATCGTTGCCTGCTCTCATTTGCTGAGCAGCATCAAAGCCTCCAAGCCAGTCGGTCATCACCATGCCCTTATATCCCCATTCGTCACGTAGAATAGTCTGTAAGAGTTCCTTGTCTTCAGAGGTATATTTGCCATTTACATGATTATACGATGTCATTACTGTCCAAGGGTTACTCTTCTTGATGGCAATCTCAAAAGGCTTGAGATAAATCTCACGAATAGCTCGTTGAGAGATATGGGCATCGTTGTTGATGCGATTTGTTTCTTGGTTGTTTCCAAAGAAATGTTTCACGCTTGTTCCAACTCCATTTGACTGCACACCATTAACATAGGCTGCAGCTGTAAGACCGGCAACAACAGGGTCTTCAGAATAGTATTCAAAGTTACGTCCGTTGAGGGGATTGCGATGAATATTCATACCAGGAGCAAGCAGCACATCAGCACCATATTCCTTTACCTCGTTACCAATGGCTTTTCCCACTTCTTCAACGAGTTGCTGATCCCAGGTGGAAGCCAATAAGGTGCCAATAGGGAAATGAGTGCAATAATACGTGTTCTTGTCACCCTCGCGCTTGGGGTCTATACGTAATCCTGCAGGACCATCGCTCAGCACAATAGACGGAATACCTAATGAGTCAAGAGGGTAGGTGGTACCGGCAGCACCAGGAACAAGCTTTTTTGTAGCTCCGATAGTAGGGCTGTTGGTGTTGCCAAGGCCAGCCATTCCTGTACCTATTGCAAGATGTGCTTTGTCTTCTATACTCATTTGGCTAAGGAGTTCTTCCTTATCCATTTGTTTGGTTTGTGAACAAGCTGCAGCCATCATGGCTGCAGTTGTAAGTAGTAATAGTGTTCTTACTTTCATAATGAATACTGATTTTTTAGCTTTTATCCTTTACTTAAACAACAGGGGGGTAAAGTTTGCAAGATAGATGCGCCAGTTTTTCCAAATATGTCCACCTTCGGTTTCCATATATGTGTATTTATGTTTCTTTGCATCAAGGGTCTTGCGCAGATCAGTATTATTCTTGTATAGAAAATCGGTCTTTCCAATACCTATCCAGAATAGTTTAGGATTTTGTGCGAAGAACTGGTCTATTTTCTGGTCGCGGTTAGCATACATTGTGTCAAGACCGCCTTTTTGCTGCTGGTCAACAGCAGCAGAGAACAAACCTACATAATCAAACATCTTCGGGTTATTGATAGAGATGAACAAAGAGTGGAAACCACCCATAGAAAGACCTGCAATAGCACGATGTTGCTTGTCTGCCTTTGTGCGATAGGTCTTGTCAACGAAGTTCACAACATCAGGGAAAGCCTGCTCAAAATAGCCATCCATAGTCTTTGGAAGAGCTAATGTAGGTACTTTGAAACCTTCTGATGTTTCACCAGGGCATGCTTCCTGAGAGATGTTGCCATTGGTCATTACGACAATCATAGGCTCAGCTTTGCCTTGAGCAATAAGGTTGTCAAGAATCTGTGAAGCACGTCCCAGTTCCATCCAGGCCTGCTCATCACCACCAATACCATGAAGGAGATAG
Source organism: uncultured Prevotella sp. (assembly GCA_905236755.1). Lineage (GTDB taxonomy): Bacteria > Bacteroidota > Bacteroidia > Bacteroidales > Bacteroidaceae > Prevotella. The sequence goes on along the minus strand of CAJOCR010000008.1, from coordinate 92,398 downwards.
AGCACTGGGTAGCGCTTGCCACTTGTCTCATAACCTGCAGGAGTGTAAACTGTCATTCTACGTGTAATACCAGCTGTAGGACTGTTATACCAAACCTTTGATACTGTGCCATGAGCAACCTTGTGAACCTTATAGTTTTCAGCATAGTCGCCACCAATCATGAAGATACTTGTTACAGATGCAATATCACGAATGGAATAAACATTTGAGGGATCGGTAATCTTTACTCCATCAACAATAAGATTATAGCTATATAACTCTGGTGACAAGGCTTTAGACTTAAAACTCCATACACCTTTCTCATCTTTGGTTAGATCAGCAACTCCAGGAGCATCATATTTGCCATATCCAGGTATTTCCATCTTTTGTGTAGGAAGGAAATCACCTGTTATCTGCACCTTCTGAGCCTGAGGCGCCATGATACGGAATGTTACCGAGTTATCACTATTTATTTCTGGCGAAACAATCTGAGTTCCACCGAAGAGAGCCTGCTGAGCGAAGCCGCTGATAGCGGCTAACGCAAAGCATAATGTCATGATTTGTTTTTTCATTATTCTTGATTATTTAATGTTGCAAATGGGATTTTGAAAGTACCTGCAGTTCCTGCTGTACCATTGGCGTCAATAGTAGAAAGAGCAGTACCAGAGAATGTGAAAAGAGTGTGTCCTTCGCCATCGATAGCTGTTTCTATATTAATATTTCCAGCAGTAATATATTGCATATTACCATTAGCATCGGTATAGAAAGTACCACCAAAGATATTATATTCTGGATAAGCATATCCTGCGTCAACAAGCATTGCTTCATGTGCATTTGATTCTACGGCATAACTACCAGTCAAGGCCGATGCCACCATACTATTTGCGTTGATAGCATTAAATTCTGCAACCTTATTGCCATTAGGATTATTTACTGATATGATATACTTTGTTACTTCTGTATAAACAGTAGGTGTGAAGGTGGTATAGTCCATTATTGAAACAGGCTGTTCGGTAATGGTGAATGTGTAACCACTTGCTTCAGGATCATCAACGCCAACGATAAAGTTCAGTACTCCTGAGTAGTTGACAATTGATTCTGTTCCATCGGCCAGCTTAACCATACCATTGATGAAATATGTGGTATCTGTTGCGTTCTCCAATGTGCTTACATCAAAAGAACCTTCTACAATCTGTTTGCCATTAATAGTTCCAGAACATTCTTTATCAAGAGCAGCTGTTGTCTTTGCTACATAGGTGTTCTGCTGAAGAACCCATTCTGCACATGCAAAAGAGATAACTGCTGTTTGGTTTGAGGCATCTGTGAAGTTAATATTAAGAGATTTCACGCCTTTCTTCAGCTTGGTGGTAGGCAGCACACTTGCTTGTGTGTAGTTATATCTCTGAATATTACTGTATGTGCCATTCAGATCGCTCACAGCATCTGTGCTACATGCCGTAAGCATTGTTGCTATACATGCTACAACAATATATATATACTTTTTCATTGCTATCAATTATTTTAGATTTAATAAACTTTATTTAGTTCCATCCGTTGTTCTGCTGGATATTGCTGTTGAGTTCTGTTTCCTTCAAAGGAATTGGTAACAGCGTGTTCTTATCCTTGAAACCATACATCTGGTTTTCTACAGGCCATACAACACCAGTTGAAGAGAGCGAAGGTATCTTTGCACCTTGGTTGGCAAGAATAGTCTTGGCATCTCCCCAGCGTATCAGATCCTGATAGCGTACGCTCTCGTTGCAAAGTTCAAGTCGTTTCTCGTTCTTTATATCGTTAAGGGTTACAGATGTAAGGGCGTTGAGTTTTGCACGGGTACGAACCTCATTGATGCACTTTAATGCGTTTGTCTGGTCGTTAGATAAAAGATAAGCCTCGGCAGCCATGAGCAGAACTTCAGCATAACGCATCACACGAAGGTTTGTGTATTGGAAAGCCTGGAAGGCTGAGAAATCCATGATAAGGTCGGCCTTCAAAGGACGGCTCTTCCAATAGAAATAACCTTCATTTCCATATAGATAAGCTCCAGGCAAGAGTGTAATGCCATAGCTTGTCATCTGATCGTATGTACGTAGGGTAGCATTCAAGCGATAACCATTTACTCCTTCTGTTTCAACAAAGGCATCATATAGGTCTTTTCTTGGATTCAAGAAGCCATAGGTTCCTTGTGCAATATCATTAGCAGCCTGTCCTGAATAGCTTAATTTATCAGAACGCCAACCCGTCATCAGATATTCCATTGTCATCTGGTTTGTAGCCTGTTCGCTATCATCTCGCATTTGAGCTTCAAGTATTGATTCGCAGCAGTTATTGTTTGCTGCATGAAGAAGCTGATCGTAGTCGCCCTTGTATAGCTCATATTTCTTTGAGTTTATAACCTTACCAAGCATGTTGGCAGCCTCTTCATATTTTCCTTGGAACAAATATGCTTTTCCAAGATATGCTTCAGCAGTTTCTTTTGTTATACGAATACCTGTCTCGTTATCGTTGACATCTGTCTTTGAAGGGAGAACTCCAGATTCAATAGCTTCTGTAAGGTCTTTCTCTACAGAAGCCCAAAGGTCAGCTGTTGAACTGTTTGTTGGGCGATATTCATTGGTAGAGAGAAGATGGTCAACAACAGGAGCTGTTCCCCATAACGAAGCAAGCTCAAAGTGAGCAAAGGCGCGGAAGAACTTAGCTTCGGCAACACAACGTTTCTTTTCTGTTGTGTTAGGTTCTACCTGGTCAGTAACAAGGCAGGCCTTGTATATTAGTCCGTAAAGACCTGAGTATAATCCCTGAATACTTCCATGGTCAGTACCGAAGTTGTATTCGTTGAGTTTCTCTAAGTCTGAGTTGTCACCACGAGAACCACCGCCACACCATGAGTCGTCGGATAGAAGGTTCTTAACTAAATACCAGTTATAGTGTAGTGAGCGGAAAGAAAGATATACGGATGCCAGCGCTTCATCAGCTTCTTCATCTGTTTTATAGAACGATTCCTGGCTACCCATGTTTCCGTGTTTTGCGATGTCGAGTCGATTTTCGCAACTTGTTATGCCCAGTCCGAAACAGGCAATGAGACATATATTTATAAATGACTTTTTCATGATAATTTTTACGTTTACTGTTTTGATAATAGTCGATGAAATCGATTAAAAATCGATATTGAAACCTAACACCAGCTTCTTTGACATTGGGTAAGCTCCCTTGTCGATACCCATACCAGATGTTGAGTTAGCTGATGCTTCAGGATCAAAGCCTTTGTAACTGGTGAAAGTAAAGAAGTCATCCAATGATACATAAACTCGTGCGTTGCTGATGGCAATCTTGTTGGTAAGTTTCTTTGGTAGAGTATAACCAAGCTGAATCTGCTTGATTTTGAAATAAGAACCATCAAAGACCATAGCGCTTGAACAAGCATACTTATCCATGTTGGCTGCACCTGCACGTGGCTGTGTACCATTTGTGTTGGTAGGGGTCCAACGATCAGTATAGAATAGGTCTTTCTGTTTGTTGCTTGCTGCATAGTCAGGACGGTTGATACAGTTGAATATTTCATTACCCTGTGAACCAGTACCGAAAACAGTGAGGTCTAAACCCTTATATGCTGCTGTAAGGGTGATACCATATGTGAAGTCAGGGATAGCGTCACCAAGATATGTGAGGTCGCCATCACTAAGATCACCGCTATTATCGAGGTCTTTGAATGTAGGATTACCAGTCTCCTTGTCAATACCGTCAAACTGGTATCCACGGAAGTAGTAAACAGGATAGTTCTGCTCAAAGTAGGTTACTGTATATGTGTGGAAACTTGTACCTGCCAAGCGGGTGATAGATGGGTCAATATATGTTACCTTGTTCTTCAATGTTGCGAGATTACCGCGAATACTATATGTGAAGTCCTTGATATGATCACGCCATCCGAGTTCGAATTCGAATCCCTTGTTGCTTACATTACCAGCGTTGATAGGTGATGTGCTGCCACCAATCTCAAGAGATGGGGTAGTGTTCCAAATCAAAAGGTCTTTGGTTTTCTTCACGAAGTAGTCAGCACTGAAGTTCAGTCTACTGTTGAAGAGATAGGTGTCAAAACCTATATTGGTCTGCTCTGATGTTTCCCATTTCAGATTGTCATTACCCATAGTTGATGGACTTACACCACGTGTGTAGTTAATGCCGCTTGTGAAAGGATAGAGGCCAGACTGTGACATGTCTGTGCTGTAAGAATATCCGCTAAGAGCCGAAAGACTACCGTTCTGTCCCCAACTTGCACGGAACTTCAAGCTGTTTATTGTTTTGCGAAGAGACTCAAAGAATTTTTCCTCTGAGATAGTCCAGCCTGCTGATGCTGCAGGGAAATAGCCCCAGCGTGTGTTCTTAGGAAGAAGAGCTAAGTCGGCTGCGTCAGCACGAAGCGAGAACTGAGCAAAGTATTTGTTTGCATAGTTATATCCAATACGGCCAAAGTAAGAAAGCTTAGCTGTTCTTGTCTTTTCACCACCAACACTCTTGGTTGCAGATGCTGAACCATAGTTGAGGTAATAGAACAGCGGGTCGTTCTTCAACAGTGCATCCTCGTTGTTTGCTGACAAGCCGCCGCTAACATAGTCGTTTGACTGTTCCTGATAAGACATACCAGCCATTGCATTAACATTGTGCTGTCCGAAACTCTTCATGTAGTTCGCAAAGTTCTCCCACTGGTAGTATATTGTGGTTGAGCTTTGACCGTTCTGACTTACATAGTCGTTGCTCTGTACGCTATTGCCATAGAAAGGAAGACTTGTGCTGCTGCTGCGAGAGCCTGCCAGGCGATAACCGAAACGCGAAGTAAAGGTGAAGCCTTTTATAGGCGTGAAGTCTGCATAGATAGAACCGTTGATATTGAATCCGCTGTTCTTGGCAAGACTATTGTCGCGCATTATCATAGGGTGATATTGTTCACCTGCATAAAACTTAGAAACACCATAATAATTGCCGTTTTCATCGGTCAAAAGATGCTTGCCGTTGTGTAGGGCATTAGCCATATTGAAAGGCAGGTTATCAGCTGAGTATGTGTCTGGAGTAAGAGGGTCGAGCATCATTACAGAAGTAAGCAAAGAGCCATATTCGCTGTTTGATGATACCTGACGAACATTATATTTCTCAATCTGATTGGTAGTACCAACTTTCAACCAGTTCTTAATCTTGTATTCAGAGTTGATAGTAGCTGTGAGGCGCTGATAAGAGTCGGCATCGCCTTTCACAATACCATTATTATTAAGGTATGTAAGCGAAAGGTAATAGTTACCACGATCACCACCACCGGTAAAGGCTACATTATGTTTGAGCATTTTGCTGTTTTCGAATGCAACCTTTGTCCAGTCGGTATTTGTAACACCATCCCAGTTTTTAAGCAGATAATCCTTTGTAAAGGTGCTGCTTTCGGTCATATAGTCAATATATTCTTCAGCATTAAGCATATTTGGAACATGTGCAAGTGATTGACCCGTGTACTGGAAACTATAGCTGATTTTGCCTTCACCGGCTTTACCTTTCTTTGTGGTGATAAGAACAACACCATTACCAGCTTCTGCACCATAGATAGCTGCAGAGGCTGCATCCTTAAGGATTTCCATAGAAGCAATGTCGTTAGGGTCAATACCGCTGATGTCGCTCAGACGAACACCATCGACAACATATAGTGGCTCTGAACTTACGTTTGATGAAAAACCACGTACACGAACAGTAGGACTTGAGCCTGGTGCTGCCGATGATGATACTATCTGCACACCAGCTGTCTTTCCTTGAAGTGCTTGTTTGGCATCAGTAATGGTACGGTTTTCCATATCTTCGGCCTTTACCTGTGAGATAGCGCCTGTTACTGAACTTTTCTTCTGTACGCCATATCCCACCACAACAACATCTTCAAGAGTCTTAGAGTCGGGTTTCAGACTTACATTAATAATTTTTGATGTGGCTTTTTTCTCTTGTGTCACATATCCTATATAAGAGAAGGAGATAGTAGCACCACTTGAAACTTCGATAACATATTTTCCGTCAAAGTCGGTAATGCCACCCTTTGATGTACCTTTTTCGACAACGCTTACACCAATCAATGGCTCACCCATTTCGTCGGTAACGGTACCAGAGATTTTCATAGTTTGTGCTAATGCACAGGCCGTGCCAATCACAAGCAGGGCCAACAAGGTTGATAACCTTTGAATACTAAATTGTTTCATTGTTTAGATGAGTTTAACTGTTATTGTTTAGGGTTTTCTTTCTTTGTGTTCCCAGGTTTTTGGTTTTATTATCGCTGGCAAAGGTAATGTGCTTTTCTTATAATTCTTGTCGAAGGTAGTTTTTATGTTTTTCAAAGTGTTCAAAAGTAAAGTGCCTTTTTCCTAATTGTTCAAAACCAGTCGAAATTGTTCAAATAGTATATATTTTTTTTGTAATCAATGCTTTTTTAGTATTTTTGCGAATATAAAACCATAAGAATAATAGAATCTAAACAATTAAATGCAAATACCTAAACACGTTAAATACCTCTATTTGTTTGTATTGTTGGCTCTTGTTGCTTCATGTTCGCATGAGGACGAGAAACCAGCAAAGGATAAGGATGCCGAGAACTCGCTTGTCATCTCTAACGAATTGTCTAATAAGCATGTTACGACTATGGTTGAAGATAGTCGTGGATATATTTGGATAGGTACATTCCGAGGACTCAATCGTTATGATGGTCACGAGTATCATCAATATTTCTGTACCGACGATTCTACTGGTTTGCAGGATAATCAGATAAAGTCTCTGTTTGTTGATAGTAAAGACCGTTTATGGGTGGGTACAATAAATGGTCCGTGCCTTTATATGTCTAACGACCAGTTTCAACGTGTTCCTATTCCTAAGGGAAGCAAGAATTGCTTGAAGTTTCTTGAAGATAGAAAGGGCCGAATTTATATATACAACAATAACGAGTTGTTGATGTATGATGAAGCAGATAAGCTGTTTAAGATAGTAATATCAAACCTCGACAAGAGAAATCAGTTCACAGGTAATATTTTTGTCGATGAAATGGGAGATATTTGGTCGGTAGGCGCAAATTATATTTGTAGATATAGCGGTAATAACTTTAAGCAGAATAAAATGGTGCCGCTTGATGGTTATTACTTCTTTTCACATCTAAATAACGATGGAACCATCATTCTTTCGGGCTACGGACAGCTTGTGGCTTATAACACGCATAATCATCAGATGGCAGCTATAAACGAAAGTTTGAAGCAAGGTATAACCGCTAACGGTGGTATAATAAGTGCTGTCACTACTATGGAAAATGGCGAACAGCTTATTGCTACCGACCGTAATGGAGCGTTCCTTTTTAGACCATCCGACAATAGTGTTTTAAGACAAACAGACGGGCAGTTTCCCTTCGAGATGCCTTCGGGATCCGTTTCAGATTTGCTCTATGATTCTCATAAGAATTTATGGATGGGAACATCCGATAAAGGTGTAGAAGCAGAATACTATTATGAGGAAAGATTTAATTACAATCGTAGCATCAATCGTGCTATAGGCAACAACTCTGTTTCTGCCGTTGTTGTTGACAAGCATGGTGTATTGTGGGCTTCTGCTCCAACAAAGGGTATTTACGCTATTACCCTTTCGCCAGCCACCGTGAAACAGGTTGATATTCAGGGACTCTCGGAAATAGAGAAGAATCAAGGCTTTGCACATATGTTTGTTGATCGTGACAATTATCTGTGGTTATCAACAGGTAGTTCTGTTGTGCGATGCCTTTATGACGGAACGCTTCTGCGAGTGGTTGATTATTATATCCTTTCAGGAGTTATGGATATTCAACAAGCTAATGACGGCACAATATGGATAGCTAACTTCACCAACACGCTTTATAGCGTTACCCCAGGCGAAAAGATGCTGCATCCTCGTCAGGTATATAATGGCTATACATTTATTCCTTCTCTTCTTCCTTTGCATAATGGCGGAATTCTTATAGCTGCATTCAATCAGAAACTGCTTCTTATGAATACAGCAAGCAAGAAAACAAGTGAAATAACCATTAGCCCTGATGACAGAAAAGCTTGCATTCGCCGTAGTGCTTTCATACCAGTAAAGGCCTTCGAAGATACTAAAGGACAGGTGTGGATAGGTACTGTTAGTAATGGACTTATCAAATATACACCAAAGACCAATCGTGCAGAACATGTAGCAGGCATTTCATGCTCAGACATCAGTAGTATGGAAGAAGATAATCAGGGCAACATTTGGATTTCTACTTTAAAGGGACTAAACAAGTTGGATATTTCTAATGGGAAAATGACCAGTTTCTATATGACTGATGGCCTGGGAGGCGATGAGTTCAACGACAGAGCTTCTTGTCGTATGCCTGATGGACAACTGGTGTTCGGTGGTCTTCACGGACTAACATACTTTAATCCTATCGACATTTCCTTGCGTAAGCAGATACCTCTTTATTTGCAAAATTTAAAGGTACATAATCAATTGGTTCGTCCACGAGAAGAAGGTGAAATAGAAACCACTCTTGACAGTTGCAAGCGTATCGTTCTTGATTATAATGAGAACTCTTTCAGCTTGTCTTACTGTGCACTTGACTACAGTCAGTTCGAACGTGTACATTATTATTACCAGATGGAGGGTTACGATAACGACTGGATAGATGCTGGTAATGCTCATGTAGCCAGTTATGCTAATGTTCCTGCTGGTCATTACACCTTTAAGGTAAAGATAACTGCAAGCGACAGTCAGACCACTCTTGGCCAAACACAGGTAGAGGTTATTGTTCGTTCTGCTCCTTGGCGTTCGTGGTGGGCTTGGATAATTTACGTGCTTCTTGCCGTTCTGATTATTCGTCAGATATATGTAGCCCGTAAGCGTCTTACCCGTGCTCGAGAAGAAGCTCGTGAGATAGAACTCGAGAAAGAACAGGAACAACGCACTAATAAGATGAACATGAGCTTCTTTGCTAATATAGCTCATGAATTTCGCACCCCTCTTACAATGATCTCTGGTCCTGTGGCCCAGTTGGCTCAGAGTGGTAATGTAGGTAACGACGAACGACATCTTCTATCTATTGCCCAGCATAGCATTCAACGAATGTTCAAGTTGGTTAATCAGCTGATGGACTTTAACAAACTCGAGAACGACACCCTATGGCTCAATGTTTCTGAAATGGATGTTGTTAATGCCCTTAATACTATCTGTGACGATTTCGAGTTTAATGCCCGACAGAAGAAAATGTCTATTCATCGCTATGGAATGGAGGATAGACTTTTTGCCTGGACAGATAGCGACAAACTGGAAAAGATAGTTAGCAACCTGATGTCTAATGCCCTGAAATATACTCCTGCTGGCGGTAGCATAGATGTGTCTCTTGATGTAATCACCCGTGATGAGGCTAAACAGATATTGTCTATTTCTAATGATGATAGTTGCCAACAATATGTGAAAATCTCTGTTGCAGATACAGGAAAAGGCATACCAGAAGACCAGTTGGAGAACATCTTCAAGCGCTATTACCAGCTTGATAATCAAACAAAGGCTGTTATCAACTGGGGAACAGGCATAGGTTTGTATTATTCCCGTCGTTTGGCAGAACTGCATCACGGCTATCTCAAGGCCTTTAACCGTAGGGAAATGCAAGGCTCAGAGTTTGTGTTTATCTATCCTCTAAATCGTGATATGTATTCAGCCGATGAATGTCGTCCAATAGAGGAGGGACAGCGTTATGTCGCTCCTGTTGACAGTCTTGTTCAGGTATCATCAAACGAACAGCCTACCAACGAAGACCATCGTCCTACAATACTTGTTGTTGACGACGATACAGAAATCATCAGCTATATGCAAACATTACTATCTTCACAATATCGTGTTATTACTTGTCTTGACGCTGAGGATGCTTTGTCTAAGATGCGTGAGGAAGAACCAAATATCGTTCTTTCAGATGTTATCATGCCTGGAAAGACCGGCTATGAGCTATGTCGCGAGATAAAGCAAGACATTCAGCTTTGTCACATACCAGTTATATTGGTAACAGCAAAGATAACGTCAGAGAATCAAGTAGAAGGTCTTAATGTAGGCGCTGATGCCTATGTAACCAAACCTTTTGACCCTAATGTATTGCTGGCTCTTATAAAGTCACAGCTCAACAATCGACTACGTGTACGACATATTCTTAGTCAGTCAACAACTGCAACCGATGAAAACGTAGAAAATGTGCTTTCTCTTCAAGATAAACAGTTTATGGAAGAGCTATATCAACTTATGGAAGACGAGCTTGCTAATCCTGAGTTGGATGTTGCCCATATCACAGACCTCATCCACATCTCTCGAACAAAGCTATATTATAAGATAAAAGGACTTACTGGCGAAACACCAAGTAATTTCTTTAGAACATATAAACTGAATAGAGCAGCGGAATTGATTAAAGAAGGACACCACACCATTTCTGAAATATCAGATATGACAGGTTTCTCTACTCAGAGTCACTTCTCTTATGTATTTAAAAAACATTTTGGAGTTACTCCAACACAATATAAATAGAGAAAGATAAGAATAAAAAATTGGCCAACCCTCACCAGGGCTGGCCTTTTGTTGTTTAGGTAATAATTGCATTTATTATTTGAAGATTTTCTGTGCAAATTCTGTGAGATATATTCTCCAGTTTCTCCATATATGACCACCATCAGTTTCAAGATATTCATATTTGTACTTGTGGTCATCAAGATATTTGCGAAGGTCGGTATTGCTGTTATAGAGGAAATCGCTATTTCCAATAGCAATCCAATAGAGTTTTGGGCTACTTCCAAAGAGCTTCTTCATCTGTTGATCAAAAGGCGCGTTGTTCTTCATCTGATCTGCGAATGAAGCGTTTTGGTTGAAGTTTCCTCTTAGGTGCAAACCTGCAGAGAAAAGACCATAATAGTCGAATTTAGTAGGGTAGAGACGGCTAATGCCAAAGGTGTGACCACCACCCATAGAAAGACCGCATACTGCACGTCCTGAACGGGTCTTTATAGTGCGGTAGTTTTTGTCCATATAGTTAACAATGTCCATGAAACTTTCTTCCATAGAGGCTGCTGGTGCTGCGGTAGGACCTGTTCCTGCAGTACGGAAACCTGGTGTGTACATACCCCATGACCATTCTCCTGGAGCAGCCTGACAGTTTGGGTTGCCGTTAGGCATTACAATAATCATTGGTTTTGCCTTGCCCTGAGCAATAAGGTTATCCATAATCTGTGCAGCACGACCTAAGGTCATCCATGCTTCCTCGTCACCACCAGCACCATGCAACAGGTAAAGAACAGGGTAGCGTCCACCCTTTTCATATCCAGCAGGGGTATAAACAGTCATGCGGCGCTTCATCTTCAGTTTTGGAGAGTCATACCACACCTTGCTTACATTTCCGTGTGGCACCTCGTTCACACTGTATAAGTCTCCTTTGTCACCCTTTTGTCCTTTTACTATAAAGATACTTGTAAAGGAAGAAATGTCGCGGTTAATATATATATTTGAAGGGTCAAGGTATTTCATTCCGTCAACGGTGAAATTATAGCTATACAACTCTGATGATAGTTTGTCAGTAGTATAGCTCCATACACCATTTTTACCTTCTTTCAGTTGTGCCACTCCCGGAGCATCATATTTTCCATAACCAGGAATCTGAATCTCTTGTGTAGGGAGGAAGTCGCCAGTTACTTCTACTTTTACAGCCTTTGGGGCATAGAGGTTAAAAGTTACCGTTCCATCGGCATTCTGAACAGGTGATTGTACTTGTGATGCATCAAAGAGACGCTCCTGGGCAAAGCCTCCGAAGGCGCACATGACGCAACATACTGTTAATAGTAATTTTCTCATAATTAATATTTTGTTATTAGATTGAATAATCTTGGTTATGGATTATTTCCGTTTGCAAAGTTATCAAATAATTGTAAATAGTGTTTGTTTCAGATGTTCTAAAAATATTCCATTTTGTTCAAAAAGCATTATCTTGTTTCTATTTGTACGTTTTATGTATCGAATATTATCATCTTGTTTCTCTATAATGCCTCTATAATGCGTCTATATTGCCTTTATAATGGTTTGACAAATATTTTCTTCTTGTTTGTATTCATCTTTTCACTCCTCCTTAAATAGCGACGGGATATTTTACCTACTTTTAGGTATTGATAACATATATTAATAGTAATAATTTTGCAGCAGCGAAATAAGGTAATGATTCAAGATAAGAAAAATAACTATAAATAATGAAACAACAAATTAGGGTAGGCTTTTTTGCAGCTGCTTTGTTATGTGCTTCGGCGGGAGTTGCCAATGCTCAAACAAGTGCTGCCGACTCGGTAATGAGTCATGCGTCAGGTAAGAAACTTAGTGTGGGAGGATATGGCGAGGTTGCCTTTTCGCGCAACTTCTATAGTGATAACGGTAATCGTTATACTGTTCCTTCAAAGTACAAGAACGATCCAAGTCATGGACGTTTTGATATTCCTCATGCAGTAATCTATCTTGGATATGATTTTGGCAAGGGCTGGACTTTAGGTACCGAGATTGAGTTTGAACATGGTGGCACAGGCTCATCTGTAGAGTATGAGGCTGACGAGTCAATAGAGTTTGAGCAGGAGGCTGAGCGTGGTGGCGAGGTTGAACTTGAGCAGTTTTGGTTGCAGAAATCTTTCTCTCGTGGCTTGAATCTTCGCATGGGTCATATTGTTGTTCCTGTTGGACTTATTAATGCACATCATGAACCATTAAATTTCTTCACGGTATATCGTCCAGAAGGCGAGAACACTATCCTTCCTTGCACATGGCATCAAACAGGTGTTTCTCTCTGGGGACGCCTTGGCAAGTTCCGTTATGAGGCTCAGCTTCTTGCTGGTTTGGACGCTTTCCATTTCAGCCGTGCAAATTGGATAAAAGGTGGCACAAAGTCGCCATTTGAGTTTGATGTGGCTAACAAATATGCTGCAGCCCTTCGTGTTGACAACTATTCAGTTTCAGGTCTTCGCCTTGGTGTTAGTGGCTACTATGGTCAGTCAATGCACAATTCTGTTCCTCACGATATGGAGTTTGGCGATGCTAAGAAGATAAAGGGAAATGTGTATATCGGCTCATTCGATTTCACATTTAAGAAATACAACTGGATAGCTCGTGGTAATGTTGACTATGGTTATGTTAGCGATGCCGACAAGATAACCAGTTATGTTTATCCAAACACCTCAAGCGTTAAGCCTTACGAGTCAGGCAATGGCAAGTATTTCGGTAGTCACGCTATTGCAACAATGGTAGAGGCGGGCTATGATGTGTTCTCTCAGATTGAATCTCTTCGTGCTGACAACAAGAAACTCTATGTCTTTGGACATTATGAATATTATGATTCATATGTAAATGCCCAAACTAAGCAATGGACAAACAGACAGGTGTTTACAGCAGGTGTTAACTATCACCCTGTTCCTCAGATAGGCATTAAGGCAGAATACAGTCTGCGCAAGTTCAAGAGTGGTTTTGAAAACGAACCATCAATAAACATCGGTGTTGTTTACGAGGGTTTCTTTCTGTAGAATCTTCAACTTAATTAATCAAAATAAAAAAGAAAATGAAAAAGATTTTCAAGAGTGCTATGCTCTTTGTAGCTGCAAGCACAATGGCATTTAGCCTTTCTTCATGTAGTGATTCAAATGATGACAATGGTGGCAACTCTAATGCTGGTGCCCCTGTTATGAAGGCGATTGTTGACAATTATGTAGATAATATTGTTGAGCCTACATATAACAATTTGGCAACAAACGCACAGACTCTTTATGATGCTTGCCAGAATCTTTATGCAAAGCGCAAGGCAGGCAGCCTTACTCAGGCTGATATTGATGCAGCTTGCGAAGCTTTCAAGGCAGCTCGTAAATATTGGGAGCAGAGTGAGTCGTTCCTTTATGGTGCAGCCGAGGATAATAAGATTGACCCACATATCGACTCTTGGCCTCTTGATCACAAGCAGCTTGTAGATGTTCTCAACAACGCAGACATTATTGCTGGTCTTAATGGTGAACAGGCTGATAAGTTTATATATGAGAAGAATGGAAGTTTTGAGTCTGTTATTGGTTTCCACGGACTTGAGTTCATCCTTTTCCGTGATGGAGCAAACCGCACATTGGCTGCTCTTACAGCAGAAAAGGAAACAGCAGAAGGTCTTACCTCTGTAAACACAGTTGACGAGTGTGCCTTTGCTGCAGCTGTTTCTGGCGACCTTCGTAACATGATTTCTCTGTTGGCATACGGTTGGGCTGGTGATGCTGTTTCAAGCAGTATCAAGTCGGTTGTTGATAAAGCACCTTGGACTGTTGCTGCTACAAAATATGCAGGTTTCTCTCCTTTGAATGTATGTTATTCTACATATTTGAAGAGTGCAACAACAGCTACTGGTATGTTTAAAACATGGCAGGAAACAGTGAGCAACATCATTTCTGGTGGTTGTTCTGATATTGCTCAGGAAGTGTTTACCCAGAAGCTTGGTCAGGCTTATCGTGTGGCTGCTGGTCAGGGTGAAGGCAATGATGCAATCGACTATATAGAGTCACCTTATTCAAAGCGTTCTTTCCAGGACTATCAGGACAATATCTATTCTATCAAGCATTCACTTTATGGTTCACTTGATGATAATGCAACAGCTCCTGTAGCAAACTCTCTCATGGCTTTCCTGAAGAATAATAACTATCCTAACTACGACGCTCTTAGTGCAGCACTCAATGATGCTATTGCTGCCCTTCAGGCTGCTAAGACAAGTGGTAAGGCATTCGTTGATGCTCCTGGTGATACTCAGGTAAAGAACTGTATCGACAAGGTTGAAGCTCTTAATGATGCTTTAGGTGCAGCAGGTTCTTGGATTCTGCGTCAGCCAGCACAATAAATACTATAGTGTGGAATGTGGTATTTGGAATTTAATAATTATTTTTGCATCTTGAAACGATTGATTGTGTATTCCTTATAACGCATTCCACATTCAATATAAACATTATGAATAGAAAGTTTTATTTTTCTTTTGCTGCAGCATTGATAGCTTCATCATTTGCAGCTTGCTCGGATAACGATAATAATATAACTACTAACGATACACCAGAGGCTGCTTTGGTAGGTCAGGCTGTTGGTAATTTCTCAGCCGACGAATGGTATCCTGGTGGAGAATTAGGTACAACCGACAATACTGGTTCAAACGCTTTTTCTGACCAAGCTCCTGTAGTTGATCAGAACAAGGATTTGTTTAACGCTTTCTTCTCTGGAGAACAGATGTTTGAACGCAACTATACAGAGACTACAGCTCCGTTTAAGGGTTTAGGTCCAGCCTCAGTAAGAAGTAGTTGCTTTGACTGCCACCCTCAGTATGGTCATGGCAAATGGCAATCTCAATATATTACCAGCTACGCCAATGGCAATGGCTACTTGTTGGTGGTTTATCATCCAGAGTCGGAAGGTTCTAACGATGGACCATATATTTCTGAGATAACAGGTATGCCTCAAACTCAGGCTACATCTCCTTTCCTTCCTCCTATTGACGAGAGCGGAATTAATATCAAGTGGGAACAAGTTACAGCTATGGAGAGCGGACTCCCTATGACATTCCCTGATGGTGAGCGCTATGAGTTGATTTATCCAGAGGTTACTATTGCACAGACAGCTTTCAACACCAGTCCGCTTCCTACAAACTATGCTGTTCGCTTAGAATCAACTATTGGTGTTATAGGTACAGGATTGCTCGATGCTATTCCTAATGACTCTATTCGTGCACAATATAAAAAGACAGCAAGCTATTTCAAACGTGTTGGTCTTAATGTGAGCGAGTATGTAAATCCTGCCTTCTGGGATGCAACAATTAATGATTTTGCTGCAGGAGCATGGTATAGTGTTGCTAATGGCAAGTTAGCTGCAACAGGAAAATATGCAGATAACACCAATGCAACAGATGCTAAGTTTGTGAAGCGTTTCACCTATGCCCTCACACGTGGCACATTGCAGGATGGCCCTGGAGCAAATGCAATATGGAATATCACAAATGTTTCTCGTCCTGACCGTCCTTATCTCTACACCACATCGGCATGGGCAAAGGCAATGAGCGAGAATGCAGATGTTATAGCAAAGATAAAGGCTAATCCTTTGTCGCCTTACTATGCCGATGGCACAGAGGCTGGTATTGCTGAGGCTGTGCGCAATCTGCTTGATCCAAGCACAAATCAGTTTGATAACAAATGGCATAATTTCACACCTGATCAGACTGCCGACCAGTTCTATAACTTCATGGTGTGGCATCGTGGATTGGCTATCCCTCGTGCACGAAACCTTAATGACAAGGATGTGCAGAGAGGTAAGAACGTGTTCATGGAGATAGGTTGTGCAAGCTGTCACCGTCCAACTTGGAAGACTGGTGATGATAACTATTGGAAACCTGTTGTATGTGGCAACAAACCTCTGCCACGCTATCCTCATCAGGTTATTCACCCTTATAGCGATATGATTCAGCACAAGCTCTACATGAAAAACGATATTCATGGTAGCTGGTGTCGCACAACTCCGCTTTGGGGACGTGGCTTGTCACGTGTAAATACAGGAGCCGAGGATCGTCTGCACGACTGCCGTGCACGCAACGAGATAGAAGCAATCATGTGGCACGCATATAGTAAGAACAGTCATGCTTACAGTTCGGCTGTTAAGTTCTATAATCTTTCTAAAGCCGACCGTGATGCGGTTGTGAAGTTCATACGTTCAATTTAGTATATTAATGCTGAAGAAAATAGTTTCCTTTTTTTATATTCTTGTTGTCCTTACTATGGCGGTTATCACTGTAGTAGAGAAATATAAGGGCACAGAATATGTATCTGCAAACATGTATGGTTCATGGTGGTTCACACTACTGTGGACCATACTTGTCGTTACAGCCATAGTGTATATTATTAAGCGAAAGATGCGTCATTGGAATACCATTTTGATTCATCTCTCGTTTGTTGTTATTCTTGCAGGAGCATTCCTCACGCATGTTTCTTCCTATAAGGGATACATTCATTTGCGTATAGGTGAAACCACAAATACCCATCTTCCTTTCAACCTTCGTCTTGATGGTTTCAAAATAAAGTATCACGATGGAACAAATGCAGCAGCAGATTATCTTTCTAATGTAACTGTTATCGATGGAAAAAAGAAAATAAAGGATGTTGTTTCCATGAATAATATCCTAAACTATTCTAATGTGCGCCTATACCAGAGTGCTTATGACGAAGATGGACAAGGGTGCACGTTTATTGTAAATAGCGACCCTTGGGGCATTCCTGTTACCTATGTCGGCTATGCTATGCTTTTCTTCTCGCTTGTGTTTATGCTTGTTGATCCAAAGGGAAGTTTCCGAAGGTTGTTGAAACATCCCTTGCTGCAAAAAGGAGCCCTTGTGTGCCTGTTGATGTTTTCTTTTGGTTCTATAAAGGCATCTACAACAACGGTTCTGCCTAAGGATGTGGCAAATCATTTCTGTGAGATGTTTGTGCTTCACAATGATCGTGTGTGCCAAATGCAAACCTATGCCTATGATTTCACTAAGAAACTATCTGGCAAGCGTTCCTATAAGGGATGTACCCCCGAGCAGATACTCACAGGCTTCATGTTCTGGGGCGATCAATGGGCTGCTGAGAAGATAATCAAGGTTAAGGGTGCTGAACTCTGTGAAAGAATGCACTTCGACAGCTATGTATCGGTAAACGATTTGTTCACTACTAAAGGCTATGTGCTTCAGCAGTTGGTTGAGGAATATTATCAGCAAAACAATCACGATGCCCTTCATGAGCAGGCAGCACGTCTTGATGATAAAATGCAGCTTATTGCCGAGTTGCAAACCGGAAAGGCTCTTAATATGATGTCGAAAGAGTTATATAACAACCTTTACAAGTGTGCTGTTTCGGGTAAAAATAATGATTTGCTCAAGATAGTTGATACAACACTTTCTATGCAGCAGAAGAAAATGGCTGCAAGTTTGCCTACGCCTACACAGATAAAGGCAGAACGCATATACAACCAGATTCCTTTTGCAACCATACTCTTTATGGTTAATCTCACATTAGGATTCCTGTCATTAATAATATTCATTCGTAGATGGCGCTTTAATCCTTCATTTTTGCTGATTTCATCGTTCTTGGTACTCAGTTTCTCTATTGCTCTTAGATGGATTATTAGTGGCAATATTCCATTGAGCAATGGCTATGAGTCAATGATAAGTGTAGCCTGGTTTGCACTACTTATCACCATCATTGGCACATTTGCATGGCGAAACCTCTCTGTGCTCATAGCAACGTTTGGCTTCTTGTTGTCGGGCTTCTTCCTGTTGGTAAGTCATATCAACCAGATGGATCCTGCCATAGGTCATATTATGCCTGTGCTTAATTCGCCTTTATTGAGTATTCATGTAAGCGTGATAATGATGAGTTATGCCTTGCTTGCTCTCACCTTTATATGTGGCATCTTGGGCATTTGCATGAAGAGTCAAATTGAAATGCTTCAGGTGCTTAGTCGTGTGTTCCTTTATCCCGCCATCACCACAATGGGACTTGGAATCTTTATTGGAGCTATCTGGGCAAATATCAGTTGGGGAACCTACTGGAGTTGGGACCCAAAGGAAACATGGGCACTCATCACGTTTATGATATATGCTGTTGTTCTGCACACCAGCAGTTTTCCTGTTTTCCGTAAGCCATTGACCTATCATTTATTTATGATTTTTGCCTTTTTAAGCATTGTGATGACTTATTTCGGAGTAAATTATATTCTCGGAGGTATGCATTCTTATGCATAAATGTAGTACCTTTGCAGGCAAATAAAAACAACAATGAAACAAGATATTATTCATGTTCAGTTAAGTACATTTGATAATGGGAGTGAGGTAAGAGAACATCATCTTATGCTTAGTGTAACGCCACAAGGGGCATTGCTTTCTTATGCGGAACAGTTGGATGCTCTGTGCAAGCAGTTTGATGACGAGTGTAACAAGCTTGCTGCAAAGACAGTTTTGAAACGCTATTTTCTTAGTGATGCAGCTAATCAGGCAAGTGCACTCAAAAAGTATGAACAGAATAATCCCAAATATGCTTTATCTGTAGTTGAACAGGCACCTGCTAATGGCACCAAGGTAGCTCTTTGGTGTATTCTTATGACAGGAGTAGAAACAAAGCGTAATACAAGTGGGCTTTTTGAAGTTAAATACGGCGGATATAGGCATCTATATAGTGCCAGCAATTATAGTCTTACAGAAAGCTCTGAACAGCAAACACGTGAGTTGTTTGAACACTACATATTACAACTCTCTCAAGAAGGTTGCACACTTGCTGATAATTGCATACGCACATGGTTCTTTGTAAATGATATAGATAATAACTATGCAGGAGTGGTAAAGGCAAGAAATGATGTGTTTAAGACTCAGAATCTTACAGAAAACGCCCATTTCATCGCTTCAACAGGCATAGGTGGCCGTCAGGCCAATCCACTTGTGCTCTCGCAGTTGGACACCTATGCTGTTGCAGGCATAAAGCAAGAGCAGATAAAATATCTATATGCAGCCGATAAGATGAACCGCACAAGCGAGTATGGTGTTAGTTTTGAGCGTGCCACTGCCGTTGACTATAGCGACCGCCGACAAGTGTTTGTGTCGGGAACGGCAAGTATCAATAATAAGGGCGAAATAATGCACATTGGCGATATAAGAAACCAATGTCTTTGCATGTGGAACAATGTTGAGGCACTTCTTGATGAGGCTGAGTGTGAATGGAGTGATGTGTCTGAAATCGTGTGCTATTTGCGAGATTTTGCCGATTTCATCGTTGTTGACAGTATGTTTAAGGAGAAGTTCAATAGCGTTGGAAAGGATAAAAAAGCCATTCCTTACCTTCTTGTTCATGCTCCAGTCTGTCGCCCTGGCTGGCTTATAGAAATGGAGTGTATGGCAACAAAGAGGCTTTAAGCCTCTTTTGCCTCAAGATATTCTGCAAAGATACGAGCTGCGCTCTCTACTTTTGCAGCGCAGGGTCTGCTCTTATAGTATTCGGCTGTTCGCTCAGAGGCAACGTAGCTGCTCTGTGCTTTCTCGTGTCCTTTGAGTCCTAATATTTCGGCACAAATCAATGAACCGTTCTGTTCCTTTGACTTGGCAAGCAAATCCTGAACCACCTTATAGCAAGCCGACTTACCCTCACGGTCGTCTCCTTCGGTCTGGCCGCAATCTAAGCCTACGAGAACCACAATACCAGAAACAGCACCACACATCATTCGCATGCGACCTACACCACCGCCAAAACCAGCTCCAATGCGTTTTGCCATCTGGTCGTCCAAACCATATAAGTCGGCAAAGGCAGCCACCACACTCTGGCAGCAGCCATAGCCTTGCATAAAATTATCCACAGCGCGTTTAACGCGTTCTTCAAGTTCTTTCTTCATAAGGTTTTTCTTTTAACTCCTATCTCCTAACTTCTAATTAAACTTCCTGCAAAGATACTAAAAAGCAATGAATAGGAAAAGTAGTCTCATTTTTTTTTATTATCTTTGCAAATATATGGAATTAAGACAGTTACGATATTTTATTAAAGCAGCCGAAACGCATAACTTTTCCGAGGCGGCAAAGCTTATGTTTGTAACCCAGAGCACCCTTTCTCAGCAGATAAAGCAGTTGGAAGACGAACTGGGAGTACAACTCTTTCATCGTAACAGTCACGATGTGTCGCTTACCGACGAGGGAATGCAGCTATTGCCTTTTGCCCGTGAAACAGTTTCTTCAGCCGACAACTGTGTCGAACAGATGAATGGTTTGAAGAATCTGCTTACAGGAACCCTGTATATCGGTGTCACCTATTCCTTCAGTCCTATTCTCACAGAGACGATGCTTGATTTCTGTCGTCGTTATCCAAAGGTAAAACTGCAGGTAGTATATAAAACCATGGAAGAGTTGATTCAGATGCTTCAGCATCGGGAATTAGACTTTGTGCTGGCCTATAAGCCTATAGAAGAATATGCAAAGATAGAAAGCAAGGTTCTCTTCCGCAATCCGTTGTCAGTTATCGTGCGTGAAGACCATCCATTGGCAAAGCTTGAAAAGGCAAGCATAACAGATTTGGAGCATTACGATATGGCAATGCCTGCACGAGGCACCCAGCCACGACAGATACTTGATTCTATTCTTGGCAATGACCTTGAATCACGGTTTAATGTAAGAATGGATCTTAATGATTTGAATATCCTTCTTCGAGTAGTGCAGAAGAGTAATTATTTCTCTATTTTATCAGAGTCATCAGTGCAAGATGTTGATGGATTAAAGGCTGTACCACTCGATATAGAGAACAATATGATGGAAGGCTGTATTCATACCTTAAAGGGTGTATATACAAAGAATTCGGCAAATGAGTTTTGCCGAATTCTTAAAGAGTCCGCAGCTATAAAAAAATACAACCTTGGACTTTAGCTTCTCTTTTGGGTAGTTATATATTATTGGATTGGTTAAGAATAAGAGGAGCTATATGTTTACTTATTTACTCAATTCATTTAGTTTTGTTATATCGTTTTGTTTGGCAAGACGTTCTTGCAGCAGTTTCAATAACTTTCTCTTTGATTTTGGTTCAATCATTCTGCGCACAAAGATGTTTGGAATGGCAACACCAAGAGCTATGAACAATATCACAAGACTTGCTTTGGTAGCATAGTTAAACGCTACTGTCAGTTCGCCCACAACACCAGTCATATCAATAAATCCAAACAGTGCACGATACATCAGTACACCTGGAATCATAGGGATGACAGCAGGAATAGCTATCACCTGATGAGGAATATGGTGCCAGTGCATCAGTTTAGTTGCAATGATACTTATCAATGCCGAACCAACAAGCGAACCAATGATAATACCCTGATCAAGACCAATATTACCGTTGCTTGGACCCAAGTTCACGAAGTTACGGGTGCAAACGGCAATGATACCAGAGATGGCGAGAACAGGAAGTATTCGCTTAGGGGTGTTGTATATGGTTGAGAATCCCATTGCTGATATAGCGGCAGCCACAGCATAGTCTATGTACGTGTTGTGAGGGGTCATGCTGAGGTCTTTAACGAAGTTGTCAATACCGCATATCTGAATTGCAAGAGCAATACCAAACGACATAGCCAATACCATCATAAGTGTTGTGAAGGCTCGTGTGATACCTACTGTAACGTAGTCGCTCACCATATCGCTCACAAAGTTGATAAGAGGCACTCCAGGTACTATGAACAAGGTACATGCCATCAAAGGGTGATAAGGGGTGTTACTGTGCATGAAAGCAGGAATGGCAGCTGCTACCTCTGGGTTTAATGACAAGAAAGAGGTGAGCCATGCAAGGATAGTGGCAACGAATGCACTCACTCCAATACCCACATAGTTGTTAACACCAGCTTTCCCCATCCACATCTTCAGGCGGAAACCTAATATAGCTGCTATTGAAGCATAGAAGAATGCTGGCCAGTCGCAACCAAACTGCACACAGAAACCTCCACAGGCAAATCCTGCTGCTGTGGCAATCATCCAAGGAGTGTAGTTCTTGTGAATGTGCTGAAGAGCATCGAGTTCTTCTTCATATTTTTCCAAGCTCCAGTCTTCCTTAATAGCTTGCCATAGAATCTTGCTCACACGCGAGATGATTGAAAACTCGATGTTGTGGTGAGTGCAACGTTGATATTTTGAGAAAGAGTGGCGCTCATCGCTGATATTAATCATGATGATGTTGTAGTCGAGGTGTATGTGCACATACTCTTCGGGCAAGCCAAGGAATGCCATACAACGTTTCAAATTGCGCATAATGCGGTTGCAGTCGGCATTGCTCTCCATGAGGATAGTGCCAGTGCGTACAAGCAAATTAAGCTTCATGCGCAATTCCTGTTCGGTCATTGCTCTTTCTGTAGAACGTTCAATCGGGTTTGTCATTTTGTGAGTTTATATGTTTATATTTTTACTGTTTAAAGTTTATTTTTTACCTTTTTCCTTTTTAATTATGCAATCGCCATGATTAATATCTGAATAACGATGATTCTTAGTATCATTGCCAATGGATATACCATTGTGTAACCAATAGATGGCTCGTCGGTAGATGTGTATTCATTTGCGTAAGCCAATGCAGGAGGGTTGGTGTTTCCGCCTGAGAGAATACCCATCAGAGTGAAATAGTTGAGGTGCATCACATAGCGTCCGATGAAACCGCCAATAATAATAGGAATCATGGTGATGGCAAGTCCGTAGAGTGCCCATTCCAGTCCTTCGCTTGTGACAACAGTATCAATAAAGTCTTTACCAGCCTGTAAGCCCACACACGCAAGGAACATAGTGATACCAATCTCGCGAAGCATATTGCCCGATGTGAATGTGGCTGTGTTGAGCCAATGATGCTTTGTGCCGAAATAGCCCATGAGAATGGCTATAATCATTGGACCGCCTGCAAGACCAAACTTAATAGGTTGTGGCAAACCTGGAATGATGAATGGCAGATGAGCAAGGATACAACCAAAGGTGATACCGATAAAGATAGGAATCAAGTCGCCATACGATGCATGATGATTACGGGCAATAACCTCCGATTCTGTATGCGTCAACGCATTTTCTTTGCCAACAACAGAGAGAATGTCGCCTGTTTGGAGAGCAAAGTTAGGTGTTGCTACATGGTCAACGCCATTACGTGTAACCTTAGCAATGTTAGCATCAAAACGAGTACGGATATCCAAATCCTTGATGGTCTTACCATTCAGCTTAGTGTTTGAAACAAACATTCTTCTCACCTTGTAATCGTTGTCAAACTTCGACCAGTCGTAAGCAATACTATGACCAAAGAGAGCCTTCACAGCATCCTCGTCCTTAGGTGTGATAACCACAAGAAGCTTGTCGCCATTATGCAGAATAGTGTTTCCTGATACAATATGACACTCATCCTCCTCGCCGTTGAAAACAATACGGGTGATAACAAACTCACGTTTCACAAACTGACGGATATCAGAAAGCATCTTGCCGTCAATCATACTATTGCTAACCTCGATCGTTATCTGGTGAACGCTCAGACGCTCAGTACTGCCAAGACCTCTGAGAGCATCGTGCTCCTCTTTCTTGAGGTTTATACGGAACGCATAACGCATAATGGCAAATGCCACGATAACGCCAATAACACCCATAGGGTAGGTAACAGCATAGCCAATGGCAATCTTTGGAGCATCATAGCCAAACACATCGGTTGTGGCTTGCTGGGCAGCACCAAGAGCAGGAGTGTTGGTAACAGCTCCAGAGAAAATACCTGCCATTGTGGTCATAGGGATGTTGCTAACAAAATGAATTATTAATGTGATAGCAACGCTACAAGCAAGCACTATCATCATTAATCCATTGAGAGCAAATCCACCTCGACGGAAAGATGCAAAGAATCCTGGACCCACCTGTAATCCGATGGCAAACACAAAGATGATAAGTCCAAGTTCTTTGATAAAGTGGAGTAGGTTAGGTTCAAGGGTAAGTCCGAATCTGCCGAACAGAATACCAACGAACAGCACCCAAGCCAATCCTAACGATATATTTCTAAATTTAAGTTTCCCCAGTAACAACCCAATTGTCATTACCAAGGAAACTATTAAAACAGAATGGGCAACGCCTCCTCCCCAATATTCGGGGAATCCTCTAAAGAGATTAGATATTAAATCCATATTCTTGTATTTGTTATACTGTATTTGAATTATCGCTTTCCTATGCGAATATCCTTTATCTTTTTACCTATTATTACAATTACCTTTAAATTTGAGTGAAAAGAGCTAATAGCGTCGCTCCTCTGTTTCGGGATGCAAAAGTAGTGAAAACAAAAACCAATCCCAAACCACGAAAAATGATTCTTCCGATAACTGGTATTAGAAAAACTAATAGTAGCCTTAGAGAGTTAGTTGTTAGTAGATAGAAGTGTTAGGAGTTGAATGCCGTAGATATCCATTATTCATTTCTTTGTTTTTCACATTTACAGCAGAGCGTATCGAGGCTCTCTCCCTAAAGGGGATGGCGAGGGGAGAGGTCGTTTTCAATAGCAAAGGTTACTCCTCGTTTATTTGGATGCACCGACTTTGTCGGCTGCATCCACTCGGTAAGTGACATTCGGTTCAATGTTTAAATAATTGTTTGTTTGAGCATAGGAGTTTTTTGATACGATAGTAAGTCTGGCGATCTTTGAAGCCAGACTTGTAAATTGCTTCCTCCTTGGTAACATCTGGATGTTTGGCTATATATTCATCAACATGGCGGCAACGAAGCATATTCACGTAGTCGAAAAAACCACCATACTGCTCTTTGAATACTTTTGAAACGTATGTCTGACAGTAGTCGCATGATTCAGCAATATCCTTAAGTCGAAGGTTGGGATTAAGGTATAGACGCTGATGCGTCAATGTTCTATCAATGCTTAAAACTATCTTTTTGTAAGTTTGTTCTGGAATAGTCTTGTATGTTTTGTTGTCTTTTGCAAGTTCTTTGTTTGTTGATATAACTTGCTCTGCAATATTTATATTGTTGAGTTCGTCTTTTTCTTCTTTTATCTGCATTAAAGATTTTCCGTTGCGTTTTGTTTGTAGTATTGATATTAGGAAGAAAACATTAAACACCGAAAGAAGAATTTGCATTACCGCCATTAACATGGGGTTGTTAACCAAAACGGTAGGCCAAATAAGCAAAGCATGGATTACGGGAATTATTAGCACACCACGGGCGTAAGCGAGTGGAAAATCGTCAATGTTAGAGAAATTGTCGGTACTATATTCACCAACCCATTGCCATATTTTCCACATCGAGATGCCACAATATATGGTCATTAGTATTCCAACTGAAAAAAATATATTTTCTAACGCGTTTTCAAAACAGATATTTATGTCCTGAATTGGCGAAATAGCTATGGCAAATAGCACAGAAAGCGGAATGAATACCAAGAAAGCCGAGACGATGCCTGATATATACCATCGTTTCCAATTCTTTATTGTGCCAAAGTAGTTAAACAACAGAATAGAGCAATAGAAGAAATGGGTCAGTGGGTAGTACCCTTTTACAAGCAACCATGATGTATGACTATTTGGATTGAGTATGTAAGGAAAAAGTATGGATGGAATGGCATAGAGTAGCGCCATAACCTTACGGTCTGGATAGTAATAGCTCTTGTCTGCCTTCGCTTCTGGGCATACGTAAAAACATCGCACGATAGAGAACGTCAGACAAGTTGTTACATATATCGTGCACGCTATACTATACAAGAGTTCTGTTTGTGAAAACATACTTTTAGGTTCTAATTATGTAATAAACAATACAAAAGTAATAAAAACTATATAAAACAATATTTTTCTCGCAAAAAAACTTACTCTTAACCATACTTAAACCATACTTAAACTATACTTAAACTATACATTAACTATACGTTAACTATACATTGACTATACCATAACTATATCTGTTGTCCGTTTGTTGTCCGTTTGATGTCCGTTTGTTGTCCGTTCAATAAACGGACAACAAACGAAGAACAAACGTACAAGAATACGAAGAATGGTATTGTTAAGGTATAGGAATGCTATAGGATGTGCTTAGGATGAGTTTAGGACTCATATAGGAGAAAAAGTAGGAATATATTACAGTTTTACTACGTGTGAAAAAGACCGCAAAACACGAAATTTTATGTTTCCAACCAGAGAGAAAATTTTTCCTAACCAGGAAATAAAAATGGGCTAACTAAGGAAAAAATAAAGAGGGAATGAAAATTTTTTAACGATGATACTCCTGTAATCTTTATCACAATCTTCATCGCAAAAAAACTCTTATGCATTTTTTCTTGCGTATAACAATGTAAACACATATCCCATTAGGGAACACTGCAGTAATAAAGAATAAAATAGCTTTTTTGAAAGCAAAGAGTCATATATATTGCGAAAAGTATAACAAGTTACGACAAATTTGTAACGAGATACTACAAAGTTGATACAGAAAAGAAACTCTATTCAATCCTTTTTTAGTAGTTTTGCAAACAAAAATACGAATAATCAACACAAAAAAAATGAGTATTAAGAAAAACATTTTCGCGCCGTGGGCCTCTGGGCTGGGCGCAATGCGACGGGCAGCAGTGCTGCTGCTTGTGATGATGCTCACTGCCACCACCACGGCGTGGGCACAAACCACATCAACTATCAACGTAGGCGGCACGGACTACACGCTGTTCACGGGCTTCACCGCTACGAGTGGAACGAATGCATCTGCTGCGGCTTATAACTATCCAAATATGGTGGATGGTAATTTAGATGGGTCAAGTTCATGGCATCTGAGTGATGAAGCTCAGCCTTATTACATCGAGTTCAACTCCGATGAACCCATCATTCCGAAGGGCTATATCTTTAACACATACTCTGCAGACAATTTCAAGCCCACCGACTGGGTGTTGAAAGCGAAGGCTAATGCAGGTGACTCTTGGACTACGCTTTCGTCTAAATCCGGACAGTCGCTGGAATATGGACAGGAGTTCCAGTATGCTTGCGATAACAGCGGAGACAATGCTTACAAGTATTTCCGTTTTGAAGTGGCGGAGAGTAGTAATAATATTTAGCTTACGGAAATTAGGCTTTACGGCTCAATTCCTAATGTCTACTACACCCACCTGACGGTAAGGGATGCGACCTGTACCGAAACGGGCATCAAGCAGGACTGTTATCTGCGCAATGACGGCAAGTATTTCACCGACAAGACGGGAGCGACCGAACTTGCAGAGTCTGATGTCATAGACCCGATGATTCCCCACACAGGCGAACACAACGATGCTACGGACGTGAACATCGAGTATTGGCAGTGCTCCATGTGCAGCAAGTATTTCAGCGATGAGGCTTGCACAACCGAGATAACGGAAGAGGATACCAAGCTTTATCGCACCATCACGATTGATGACGGTATCAGCGGACTTGTCATTCCCAGTGTCAATCCGGCACTTGCGGGCGATACAGTGACGCTTTATGTCGACCAACTGATAGATACAAGCACGCTTCAGGTGAATAACGGCAGTGTGACGCTGACGCATGATGAAAAAAAAGGAACTTATACCTTCATCGTTCCTGCGGCAGACGTAACTGTGACGGCAAACATCCTGTCCACTTACTCCATCACCCTGCCCGCCAACATGATGATTGTCAGCACAACGAACGCAGCTGACAGCGACGGCAAGTACATTTCGGGAACTGTCATCAAATTTGTGGCAAGTGCCGGATATGAAGCCACCAATGTTTCCGATGGAACAAATACGCTTGAACTCGATGCCTACGGCATTTACACCGTAACCGTTGCAAAAGCCGACATTAACATCACTGCTACCACGGAGAGCAGCAACACGCTCTATTTAGCAGGAGCCACAAGTGATTTAACAGCAGTTGGCGGAAATATACTGATTGGCTCGACCAATTACGCCGTGACGATTGCAGACGGTGCAAACGTCACACTCAATAACGCAACGATTAACGGCGGCGTCATCTGTGCAGGTTCGGCGGAGATTACCCTTGTCGGTACGAACAGCGTTAACAATTCTAACAGTTTTGGCAGTGCTGGCATTCAGATTGGTGGCAGCGGCACTACGCTCACCATCAAGGGCGACGGCTCGCTCAGCGCCACGGGTAATGGCAGTTACGCAGCAGGTATTGGTCTTGGCAGAACGTGGGACGCTAACGCTACGGCAGGCAGCGTTGTTATCGAAAGCGGAACGATTACAGCAAGCGGCAACAACGGCATCGGCATTGGAACCGTCGGCAACTACATGACCGCTCATATGGACGGCATCATCATCAAAGGCGGTACTGTCAACGCAAGACTTGGTAATGGCTACATTTATTATGGAAGTTCGGTAACTATCGACGCAATCAAAATCTACGATACCATCGATAAAGTGGACGCATCGACAATCACCAAGAGCGTGACCTATATGCACGTTGAGAATGAGACCGAGACTGATGTGACCGCCACCGCAAGCACCTACTTCACCATCATCGAGGACGGTGACCGCCGTGTTATCACACCGATAGACGACACCGACTACACCATCACCATTGCCGACGACATTGAGCATGGCTCGATAGCATGTGCGGCAGAAACGGCTAAGTATGGCGAACAGATAACTATCACCGCCACGCCCGATTTCGGATACCATCTGAGCAGACTGGTCGTGAAGGACGCTGAGAACAACGACTTGGCATCAACTAGCAATTCTTTCTTCATGCCTAATGGCAATGTAACGGTGAGCGCAGTATTTGAGCAGGGCACTCACGGCACGACGGAGTTTGCGTGGGGATATTTTGGTCCAAGTGGATATGTTAAAGAGGCATCCATCTACGATGGCTTGACAACGGTAAATCTTCAACAGTGGCAATCGTATCAGATTCTGAAATATGATGAATACAACAGCTATTGTCAATTTCTTTTAGATAACGACATCTACGATGTAAACATTCCATATTCCAGCGGCACAGGAACATTTGTTCAGTATGCAAGCGACACGGACTTTAATAATGGCGAATCAGGTTTCTACGACATCACAATGACTGATGTCGGCAATGGCAAGTGGAATATATCTATTCTGAAAACCGTCGGTCAGATGGATGTCGTGCCCGACCAGACCTATACAGGCAGCGAAATCACCCCTGAGCCGCTGGTTATGGCAGGCTCGCTCGATCTCATCCAAGGCACGGATTATGTATATTCCTACGAGAACAATGAAAATGCAGGCACGGCTAAGGTAATAGCTACCTTCCAAGGCGACTATGCATCGCTGGGCTCTGTGGAGAAGGAGTTTAAGATTGTCAAGTCCGTGACGAACGAGGACATCACCGTCACCATTCCGTCGCAGACATGGACGGGCAATGAATTGACACCCGTCATCACTGTGAAGGATGGCGAGACAGTGCTCACTCTGGATGAGGACTACACCGTGACAGCTCCGAGTGGCCCAGTCCAGGATTCTGGCAACTATATCTTCACCATCACCGGCATGGGCAACTACTCTGACTCAAGAGAGGCGACGTTTACCATCACACCCTACTTAGTAGATCAATTTGGTTCAGTATACGTTTATCAAGACCAGAACGGAAAGACGGCGTTTTTAGACGGCACATCGGTAGAACCAGTCGATATTCCTTCTGTTATTAACAAAACCGTGAATCACGTGACCAGCAACCGCGTGTTCACTCCCGGCATGGCTTCGACGGTGATGCTGCCGTTCAACTATACCTGCAATGGCGAAGAGGGCGGCACGTTCTATAAGTTTGTAGGCGTAAAGAAAGAAAACGATAAGTGGGTTGCTACGATGCAGGAAACAGGCAATGATACAAATAATGAGGGCACGCTGGAAGCCAACACGCCGTATCTGTTTATGCCTACAGCGACAACCATGACGTTCCCCAATATTCCGAATGGGGGTGTAAGGCTCTTCACCCAGGTTGGCGGCAGCGGCGGCAACTGCGAGACGGCTGACCCTGGCAGCCACTGGACGTTTAAGGGAACATACTGGTTTAAAGAATGGAATTCCAACAATTATTACGACGCTGAAGAGATAGGCCGTGCCTACGGCTTTGCCGGTGTGGCGAAAGATGGCATTAATGTGGGTGACTTCGTAAGGGTAGCCAGCGGCGCCAAGATTCTCCCGATGAGAGCATACCTGCTGTGGAACAACGAGCCGAATTCTGCCAATGCGCGTTCCTTCACCCGCGGTGCAGCTGCTACGGATGAGGAACTGCCGCAGAGCATCACTGTGCGCCTGGTAGGCAGCAACGGAGAGACAACCGGCATCGGCACCATCAACACCAAGACGGGCGAGATGACCTTCGACAGCGAGGCATGGTACACGCTCGACGGTGTGCGTCTGAGCGGCAAGCCCACCAAGAAGGGACTGTATATTAATAATGGACGTAAAGTAGTGATAGAATTTTAAACAAAAACCAAGAAAACCCCATGACAATAGTATAAAATCTTTACAGACCATCGCAGCTCTTCAAGTTCTAAGTCCTTTATAAGCGAGCTTATAAATCCTTATCCCTTGAACTTCTGCACCTGCCTACGTCAGGTTTATACTATTGTCATGGAAAAAACCTCGGCATTTTGCCGAGAAAAAACAGCGCATCCTGTTTTGCGGAAACCGAAAAACCTCTGCTTACATATAACGTTTAACGGTTAAAGTTTAAAGACAGTTGATTGTTGTGATTGATAAATTGTTTTTCTTGTCGCAGACAAGGTTTTTTCTTTTTGAGGTTTGTAATAACGATAGTTATGTGGTAAGAGATGTGCCTTAGGCGAAGAGCTCGCTCTTAAAGACAAAGGCATAGCACTTGACACAAAGTTCCAACGGAACTACAAACATCAAAAAGGGTTCTTTTAGGTTTTTGTTAAGATAAAACAGGAATGAATTAAAATTAAAAAGCAATGAAAAGAAAAGCATACCAGAAACCCACAATGACAGTTGTCGAACTACAATATCGTACATGTCTGCTTCAGACAAGTGATACTACTCCAAGTAACACACCACCTGAAAATGTTCCAACCTACGACGACTGGATGGGATAATGTCAGATAAGATATGATATGAGTCAGATAAATGCGTAAACATTTTGTTTTAGTTGGTGGGATTTTTTTCACAGAAACTCACAAAATACCCCTAACTGAAATAAAATGTTTACGCATTGTTTGCGCAACTGGACTCCAGACTAATAGTCAATAGGTATAGGGTACAACTATCATTCATGCTTCAATTCCACAAATGGCCGAATGAATTTGCTCTAAATCACCTAACAAGACATTGCCAAATGACCAAACAAAAGAAAGCCAAATTACCAAATGGTATATTAGTCTTGACACAATAGATAGAACTATATCTTGGCATAATCTCAACATTTTGCATAGATTGCGCCAAAGTATAGTATTATTATTTGGCATAATCTAATATTTTTATTAACTTTGCGCCAAAATATAAATGCTATAAGATGGAAAATTCAATTGTAGGCCGTGAAAAAGAGATAACAGAACTGAAGAAATATCTTTCTTCGGAACAGTCAGAGTTTATTGCTGTCTATGGTAGACGGCGCGTTGGTAAGACATTTCTTATCAAAGAACTGTTGGAGGAACAATTCTGCTTCAGAATGACTGGTAAGGAAAATGCTCGTCTTGGAGAGCAGTTGCTGAATTTTTCATATGCACTATCGGATTTCTTTGACGACAATCGTGTGCCTAAGAATTGGACAGAAGCATTTCGTATGCTCTCTAAAAATATAGAGAAGCAAGAAGAAGGCGCAAAAATCATCTTCATTGACGAGCTGCCATGGCTTGACACACAGAAATCCAGATTCCTTGGGGCATTGGAACATTTTTGGAACAACTGGGCATACTATCGTAAGGACATAAAACTAATAGTTTGTGGTTCTGCCACCTCATGGATGCTGAATAAACTGATAAACTCCAGAGGAGGGCTACATAACCGTGTAACTCACAAAATGCTGATATCCCCATTCTGTCTTGAAGAGATGGAGCAATATTTCCAAAGTAGAGGTTTCAACTATGAGCGTCCTGAAATGATAGACTGCTATATGGCTGTTGGTGGTGTGGCCTACTATTTATCATTGTTTGACAAAGACAAAAGCGTGGCTGAGAATATCAATAGCTTGTGTTTTACTAAAGGTGGAGAACTGACGGATGAGTTTAATAGGCTCTATAACTCGCTATTCAAAAAGGCAGAGAACCATATTGCTGTTATAAATGCACTTAGCAGTGCTAGGAAAGGAATGACGCGTTTGGAGCTAATCAACAAGACTAAAGTACTTAATAATGGAAATTTCACTACGTTGCTCAAAGAATTGGAAACATGTGAATTCATACGCTCATATTACCCGTTTGGCAAAGAGAAGAAGAACAAAATGTTTCAACTCACAGATCAATTCTCTCTCTTCTACCTTCATTTTATGAAAGATAAAAGTAATGTCGGAAAGAACTATTGGCTCCAGAAGATAGGTACACCTGAATATGCAGCATGGTCTGGCTATTCTTTTGAAACGGTATGCCTGCATCACATCGAACAAATCGTCAACGCTTTAGGCATAAGTGGAACATTCTATTCGCCATGTTCATGGACTTACCGTCCAACGGAAGCCGTTCTTAATGATATTAACGCAGACGAAGACATGAAAAGTGGTGGTCAGATAGACTTACTTATTGACAGGAATGATAAGACTGTAAGCGTGTGTGAAATGAAATATTCAAGCGGAGAATACGAGATAACAAAAGCCTATGCCAGCCATGTTGAGCAAAGGCTCCGTACATTTAGGAAGGTCACATCCACCAAGAAGTCTTTTTCAATAGTTTATGTAACACCTTTCGGACTTCATAACAATATGTACGCAAGGAAGGTAAATAAACAGATAACAGCAGATGATCTATTCAGAAAAGTGTAAATTGTCTCCGAGTATGATTTTCATACTCTACCCAAGTATGACAGTTAAAGATGCTCATAGGCACTCATTTAAATACTGATATATAGGAGATGGCACAGACAATGACTTTCTACCTGAAGCTGGCAATGCCGTTGCATGGGGCATCATTGCTGAAGCATTCATACACGGTCTTGATCCAACTGACGAGAAGCAACGTATGATGGCTA
Organism: uncultured Prevotella sp.; assembly: GCA_905236755.1. Lineage (GTDB taxonomy): Bacteria > Bacteroidota > Bacteroidia > Bacteroidales > Bacteroidaceae > Prevotella. The sequence goes on along the minus strand of CAJOCR010000008.1, from coordinate 58,715 downwards.
CCGGCTATCTGTTAGAGAAAGTGTCATGGACTGGAATGTCCGAGTTCAAAGCTGGTCTTACAGCATCCCGCACCCGGCAACTCTGTGATGCAATGACTGTTCCCAAAGATTTGATGGCGAATTTATTCCTTGCTGCTGGTGGCAGAGGTGGTATCAGTTCAGGTGGTGGCGGTTTTACCAGCGAACTTACTAACTGGGACGGCACGAAAAAAAAGACTGGATGGGGAATTTAAGTGATGTCTTTTCACTCACAACCACATTGGCGTTTCGCCAATGTGGTTGTGACTTCTGGTAGAGATTGGTTGTAAATAAATTCGTCAGTCGAAACTGACGAATTATTTCAATACTATTCAATTCCTACACCATAATACATGTTTATCGTTCAACATTATACGATCTGTAACTTTTTTCAGAGGTCATAGTATCCCTTGAATTTTGTGCCAGTTGTGCTGCTTATCTTGTCATCAAACCATGGTGCGTGGTAAGCATAGCTCCATCCATTGGATGCGCGTTTTAGATTATCTACTATGAGGAATCCAAATCCTCTGCGCAACATAAAAATTTTATCATGCCAAAGGGAGAATTCCTCTATGGGTGTTTCGCCGTTCAGATATACGGCAGCAATACCTCTAATTCTATCTATACTTTTCGGATTCAAAACTTCAGGATTAAGTCTTTCAATCTGGCTATCCATCAATGGCAACAAATCATTGATTTCTTCTTGTCCCTTCCATAGTTCAAGCGCATTGAGAACCAACTGTGGCATAAGACAGTCTTGTTTGTCATAGCCAAAGAAACACAAGGCAGAAAGAACGTCTATGGTTGCATCGTTGAGTAATTCACGGATTTTCCGATTTCTCAAAGTGTCAGCATCAGGAAGCTTGTTTGAATATAACGAAAGGAAGTATCCTGTACATTTTATGAAAAGGTCTCTTACTTCGGCAGGTTTTCTGACGACTTGACCATATTTATTCATCATGAAGATGATTGCTCGTGCGGCCACAGCAATAGATGAAGCTGCATTGAGGCCAGACACAGCTTGTAGGCATTGGCGATTAACGGCCTTGTTATAATCTCCATAGATGCTTACATCTTTTGTTTTTTCTTGTAGGAAACTTAGCATCTTCTTTAAAAAACTAACGACATCATTTCGCATCTTCGCAGCATCACTTGCTTCAGAAGATTTATGGTCAAAGTCTTTTTCTTTCTCATCATCGCCTTTGGAACCCTCGTCGTCAATTTCAAGAAGGTCATCTTCGGTATTCTCTATCTCCTCATTCTTAAACAAGATTTGTCGAAGATAACCAAGTATTCTGATACCCGAATGCATACTAATACTCAGTGCGCTATCTTTCAAGACATTAAACCTATCACTTGTAACAGCAACATCTTCCTGCTCATCAGAGGTCGTGTTGTCAGCCGATTTTACTCTTTTTGACATCTTCTTAGCATCATCAAATTCAATGTACCCAAGTATGTGACTAAGATTTTCCAACAAATCAGGGTCATCAAGAAGTCTTGAAAGTTTCCTCCGCTTGGGATCGGGATTACCTCGTTCTACATTCACTTCTCGGACCACAAGCAGTCGGTTGGATATTTCTGTTTCATTGTTCATCAGGACTGCCATATTCAGATTAGCAATTTCCACATCAGCAATATTAATTGACATGTCCTGTCTGGTGATGATATTCTTTTGGTAAATTATGCTTTGGTGGCTGTCAAGCAATGTAAGTTCGCCTTTAATTCCGTCCTTGCTAAATTGAAGTCTCAACTCATCGTTTTGCTCTTCACAGCACACGAACTTTACTTGTAGCTTATTTGGATCCTTTTCAATTTGCTTTGGTTTAATAATACTCTTTCTCTCTTCTTGAGTGAGAGCAATGTATTTCAGTCCCAATTCGGCTATATAATTTCTCTGTGTGTTACAATGAAGAAGAATACATACTTCGTCATTGAATGCATAATGGCCTGTTCCCAGTGCCATGTTGCCAGCATTCGCGCTACCACAAAGCAACCACGTTTCATCTTCTGCTTGCAACTCAAAAATTTTCGCATGTAGAGGATTCGATGAGTCCGACTTGCAAAAAACAGTAGATGTATCTGTTTTCAATAAGGAGTAAGGAACACTTTGTCTTTCCAAGTCAAGAATACACAGCATCTCTTTAGGTGCAAGTTGTTTTTTTAGCGCATACAATGCGTTGCCTTCAGCATCATAGAAAGGGGCGATAACTTTAATACTGACAATTCTCTTATCACCTATTGATAATAACAACTTATCCAGAATAGTAGATTCTGCCGTGTTATAGAGCAAAGCACATTCCTCTCCAGATGATAGCAAGGCGGTACTATCAGTTGTCTCTTGGTGGAGCCAAGGGCTTTGCTCTAACATCCAGTCGATTTGTCGTGACACTAAAGATGATGTTTGATTTGCGGACTGAGAGAGATACTTCCACGCTTGATAGAACAAGGGATAATGAATCGAATTATTACCCTGGACGTGAAAAGCGTTCCAAACCTCATCATTATTGGCAAGTCCACTATATGTAAGGTTTCCGCTGCCGACAATCAAGGTGCCCTCTTCCTCACCAAAAAAGAGTACCACTTTAGGATGAAACACACCAGAATGATAGTTCTCCGTCCTAACGAGTGTGTAATTATACTGAGAAACGCGATGGCATTGATAGTTAGAATCAGAAAGAAGCTGGTCATACATACTTGCATCCATCAACACAACTACATTGGTTATACCCAATTTTCGCAGAGTCGAGAGGTATACAGCCTCAAAATATATTGGGTCGAAGCTATATGTGGTCAGCAAGGCCGAATGATAGATATTGGTTCGATCTCCCAGCAGCTTTATTATATTCTGTCTTTCAATCATCTTGCAGTTGTTCTAATAGTTCTGCCCCTTTTTCAGTTACCTGGTAGCCGTCAATCAGACCCAGATCTGTCGCATAGTTTCTCAGCGTATCAATACGTGGAGAACTGTGAGTAGCGCTATATGTAGCGATGCCTCGTACATAGCCATTTTCAATTGTCAATTTCTGAGTAGGAATACCGTTCTGACTTAACTTCCTCATAGACTCAGAATAATGGTTGTATATGATGTTTTCAGTAAGGAATTTCTTGATGAAGAGGAAGGTGCTGCAATTTAGACTTTTCTCTGTATCATCAAAGGCATCCAATGCATCGTTGCTTACACTTCGGAAGAAAGACCTGATAATGGACTTGCATTCTTTATACGAGGGGTTCCTTTTGTAGTTGTCTAAAATAACGTAAAAGGCATGTGCCATTTTTTCTTCTGGCTCTTCTACAAAATCCCATCTATTGAGCAGTTCACCAATTGAGGAGTTAGCAGCACCGAGGTTCTCGCAAGCTTCTTCTGCAAGTATGGAAGAAAAATCATCAATATTCTCCCATTGACCAGGCTTTGTGCTCTCGTGCAATCTATTAAGAAGCACGTCGAAGATATTCAAGGCTTCATATTGGCGGCTGTCATTCAGGTAATATGCATACCATCCAACAGCGGCAGTACTTCTTTCTGATCCTTTGTTATAGCTGTCATACACATATTTTGCAAATTCCAATTCAGAAAAATTGCTCAACGTGAAAGCTCTCATGTATGACAACAAAAGTCTTAAACTATCCTTGCGAAGTTTACTTTCGGTAAGAGACGAAGGGTTGTCATTTTGTAGCAGCAGATTAAGTAAGAGATTGCGCTCATTGTTGTCAGGCATGTTGTGACTCTGAAAAACTGGCTCCAACAAAGCAAGTTGTTCTCGCGTCACTATGCCTGAGTGGACAGAATCAAAGAACAACTTACTCATTCCCAAACCTACACTTTGTTGAAAAGCATCGGCCAAGTCCTCTCCACTGATATAATCTTCGGATTTAGATGTTACATTGTAAAGGCTTGTATTATCCTCCAAAGGTGCTATAATTCTCATTTCCTGCAAAGAAGCCGCATAGTATGTGCCAAATGCTCCATAAGAGCCTTTCCAGTAACCGCCTACAGGTTTCCCTTTAGGCATAGCATCTTCGTTGAAATTGATGACATCTTCTCCTTTTCCAATGATTTCAGATGCACGAGTAATGCCCGGTACGCCACCACTAAAGTTGCTTTGAGCATGTATGAGTGCCATCAGTAATTCCGACATTCTTATGTGTCTTTGAAGATCGGCTTTCTTTGCCTCGGTCCGCTTTATATAGAATGATTTGAGAAGCCAGCAATAAAAGCTATAGTAGCGTATTCTGAGAGTCACAACGTTAAGTCCAGGCAACAGCGTTGTAAACAGTTGCTCAGATGCAGTGCGAATACCTAGTGGGTTCAGTCCAACACTCAGTGGCTTGTTGTCTCCCATAAAGGGAGCATAGCTCATATTGCCTCTTAACATATCAAATATACTAATAGTACATTTCTATATAACTATATGCCTTCTCAAAAACGTCATTATCCTTAATCTGGTATTTAATCCAGAGAATAGAACGCAGTTTCTTCTTTATCTCACGCTTAGCAGTAACGCTTTGGAATGCGTCATTGAACTGTCGGATGATATTGACAACTTCATTGTCAATGTCATTTACTACCTGTTCTACGATAAAAGGCGTTTCCTCTGTCTTGATGCTTTGGAAGAGATCAGTCAATGCAGCTTTTGCCTGTGTGCGCTTGTCCTGTGGCTTTTCAATTTCCTTTTCAGCCTCCAACAATTCACGAGCCATTTGCAGCAACTGCTTCAGGAAGTCTATGCTTGAAATCAAGTTCTGCTCCATGCGTTCGCGAAGCTCATCCAGCTTGTCAGCAAACTTCTTAAACTTTTGGTCACCCTTATGTTCTCCAAGTCTAATCTTCAGCATTTTCTCCACTTCGATGATTTTCTTCTCTCGTTTCTTCTCATCTTCCAATACGGAGTCTATGATGTTTGCATCTACAACGAGGTCTTCAAGTGGTGTACCTATGTCAATAGTATCAATATTATTATGAATAATTTCAATGGTCTTAGCTCCGAGCAGAGCCCAAATCAGATTTCCTCCACTAACAGGTCGCACACTTTGATATACTTGTGCCAGCCAAGTGTAATCGCTTGAATATGGAGCAAGAAACTCGTCTGGAGAAATTATTTCCCAAGCTTTTGAAAGTCGTGTGAAGTGACGTGCAAAATTCGTCTTTACACCTTCCTCCTTCAGACATTGCTGAGCCGCGGTCAATCCTTCCCATCCACCGATAGTGCGATCAACACCTGGGAAGAATTGCAAACATTCCTGCATAAATGTAGGAATAACAGCCTTAATCTCATCCATATTTTTGATGATAGTCTTCACACTTTCCTCATCGAATGCAAGGCTCTTTGCCACATCCTCAAACACACCAACGAAGTCAACAATCAAGCCGCACTTCTTATTCTCGTTATAGGTACGGTTTGTACGGCAGATGGCCTGTAATAGTGTATGGTTCTTCATAGGCTTGTCAAGATACATGCATTGAAGAATTGGCGCGTCAAAACCTGTCAGCAATTTACTGGTTACAATTACGAACTTCAATGGTGACAGCGGGTCGCGGAACTGATCGAGCAGTTTCTTTTCTTCGTCACGACTACGCTTGTATGCCTTGTACTCATCAGCCTTATCACCCGCTGTATGCATAACGATTGTTGTCTGATCATCTGTACCAAGCAATGCATCAATGGCCTTCTTGTACTTCACGCAGCAGTCACGGTTATACACCACCACTTGGGCCTTCATGCCTGTTGGCTCCACATACTCACGGAAGTGATTGACGATGTACTTGCACACATCATTGATACGCTTCTCTGCCGTAAAGAACGCCTCTACACTTGTGCGTCGTACAAGTTCTTGTTTGTCTTCTTCGCTAATCTGGTCGGTCAGTGCATCAAACTCTTCCTGAAGCTTAGCCTCGTCAAGATGCATTTCAACAGGAACAGTTTGGAAATTTAACTCCAAAGTGGCTCCATCATCGACAGAGTTCTGGAAGGTGTACTTCGAGATATAGCCATATTCATCCTCTTCACTACCGAAGCAAGCAAATGTGTTGTGGTCATTGCGGTTGATAGGCGTACCTGTCAGACCGAAGAAGAAAGCATTAGGCAGTGCTGTTCGCATTTTCTTTCCAAGGTCACCTTCCTGCGTGCGGTGGGCCTCGTCCATAAGCAGGATGATGTTGTCGCGGTCATCTATCACCTCGCCATCGTTCAGGTCACCAAACTTGAATATTGTAGTGATGAGGATCTTGCGCTGGTGTATCTTCGTTTCCAATTCTTCCTTTGAAGATATTCCATCTACGTTTGGAATCTCAGCACGGGTAAAGTCACCGGTAATCTGATCTTCCAAATCAATACGGTCATCTACAATTACCACAGTCGGAGCCTTAAGGTCATTCTGACGGCGTAGTTTCTGAGCAGCGAACACCATCAGCCATGATTTACCTGAACCTTGGAAGTGCCAGATGAGTCCTTTTCTTGGTCCCTTTCCTGCCCGATATGTACCTAACACTCGTTGCACAATGGCTTCACCACCAAGGTATTGCTGGTAACGGCATACAATCTTTATCTTCCTACCATTCGAAGTACCCGTAAATACAGTATAATAGCGATAGATGTCAAGCAAACGTTCTGGCGTAATCAGTGAAATATAGTTGTGCTCCACATCTTCAAGCGTACCATGACGACGATCCTCATCAGCAAACCAAGGTCCCCATTTATCCACGGGGCATCCTACGCCTGCATATTGCAGTTCACGTCCTTCGCTGGCAAAGGTGAGGATGTTTGGAACAAACATTTCTGGAATGCTTTTCTGATAGTGAAGTATATCGGTTGCACCATCAGCCCATGTCACAGACGATTTGACTGGTGTCTTGGCTTCACCAATTACCATTGGTATTCCATTGATGATATATACCAGGTCAAGACGCTTGCCGCCTTCCTTACTCTTGCGAGGGAACTCCCATTGATTGGTTACTACACAGCGGTTCTCCGAAGGTCTGTCGCTGAAGAAGCGAATGTTGATATTCTCTCCATCCTCGCCAAAAGGATAGGAGTTCTCTTCAAACAGCAATCGACGGAAGCGGTCATTGGCATTAATCAGTTCTTCTTGATTGGTGCCAATGCTGCAAGCTGCACGGAGTCGATAAATAACCTGTGCTGCCTGGTCATCTGTAATATCATTGAATTTCTTTAGAGCTGTCAACAACCATTCTGTAACAAGCACCTCGTCAGGAAGACGTGGAACTTCCTGTGGCTCCACATAAATCCAACCACACTTGCCAGCGGCGTTGATGAGCATCTGCTCAACGGTATTTTCTTCGTTAAAGTATGCCATAATATATTGTATTTTTTATTTCATTTAACATGCAATCATATATTGCAGGACAGATCCTGATTTATCGGCCTGTTCAGCGATAGTTACAAACTTCATCTGCTCATCGTATGGCGGTAACTCTATTTCTAACTCTGAGAATGTCGTTTGATTCAAAGATTTGAAGGACGTACCTGTACCTTTTTTCTTTATGTTATCTCTTTGATACATCAAAGCATGGTAAAGAAACTCAACGTTACATACATTATTGTGGCACGTCGCTCTACATATAGACTGATTGGTCGCACATTCTATCTTATTGATAGCCATTACTCCAATACTACCACGACATACATACATTAGTGTATCTACTGGTATAATCTTGCATGTAGCATATCCTGCTTCTGTAACTTTTTCACAAGTATCATATACATACTTGCTTTTCATGTCCTCTGCTGATACCCATGGTTTATCACCATTCCAATATTCAGGATGAGCTTTTGAAGGTGTGCCTCCAGTAGAGACATCCGCAAACGATTTTATCATCGTTAAAGGGTAGCCTTTATCCGTAAACATCTCGATAAATTGCGATTTCACCATTTCTTCAGTCGCAGCAAGAAGTTTCTTATATGATTCCTTCAGACGATATGCAGCCCAAAGTTTATCCGCAAGAACCTTCTGCTCTGCGAGAGGGGGTAAGTCAAATTCATAGTTGTAGAGCATTTCTTTAGAAATACGCTTCGAATTCATTCCATCTGCATGTTTGTTAGCATACGCCCAGAAAACATTGCTATTTAGAATAAATGGTATGATTCTTATTGCATCCTGTTTTGAAATACCTGTTCGGCTCTCGCAATCATCATAAATACGAAGTACTATAGAATCTCCTGAAGTTAGGCCATCAAAAAAGGCTATACCAGCTCTCTTCAAATAAACATTACGTCTGGCAATAAGGATATCATTCTTTCGGAATTCCTTAACAGATGAAGATAAAAGGCTTTTGTCAGTATAACGAGTTATAACAGGTTCGCCAGAATCATAATGCTCTAAACCTACGAATCTGTCAAAAGGACTTGATTGAGCATCCTTAATGGCGACAGATATATCTTGCGCAAAATCTTTTAACTTATACATACTCTTTACCAGTTATCAAATCAAACAATGATTCAAATTCGTTGTTAAATGCATTGCTGCTCTCCTTCCAATTTTGAAGAGAATCATCAATGTCAAAGTCTTCATCGTCAATCCCTTCTACATAATACGAAATACTGAGAACGGAATTAGCTTGGATAATTTCTTCGTTGGTAACAACCTTTGCAAAACCATCTATGTCAACAAAGCCATTGTATGCATTTAAGATTTTCTGTATTTGTGATTCATCTAAATAGCTAAATGCATTTTTTCTAGTGACTTCATTTTCAGCATCAATAAAGATAACTTTGCCTTTCCTCTCGACAGGCTTGTTTACCCTACACACGAGAATGCATGATATCATTGCTGAATTGTAAAACAAGTTATGCCCAAGTGCAATTACAGCTTCTAACGTATCCATCTTTACCAGCTTTTCACGCATGTCTCTCTCTTCTTTGCGGAAAAGGATACCATGAGGCAACAAAATAGAACAACGTCCTGTTTTAGTAGCCATAGATGCAATGATGTGCTGAATGAATGCATAATCCGCTTTACTTTGAGGTGGCGTTCCAAGGAAATTGCGCCCCCATTTATCATTCATAAAAGCTTCGCGATTCCATTGTTTTATGGCATACGGCGGATTCGCCAGCACAATATCGAACTTCCTCAGATGGCTACCATCCACAAATGCAGGATGAGCCAGTGTGTCTTCACGAACAATACTGAAATCCTCTACACCATTCAGGTAGAGGTTCATACGAGCAATAGAAGCAGTCAGAGCATTGATTTCCTGCCCGAACACCTTTACCCCTTGCCATGGCTGACCTTTCTGGCGCAGGAAGTCAAGACACTTCACAAGCATACCACCCGAACCACAAGTTGGGTCGTAGATACTCTCGTCTGGCTGTGGCTGGAGGATTTCTGCCATCAGCGTTACTACCGTGCGATTAGTGTAGAACTCCTGAGCTGTATTACCTGCATCATCGGCAAACTTACCTACAAGGTATTCGTATGCCTGGCCCATCTCGTCGGCAGGGCATGAAGACAAGCCCAGATTATAGCGAGAGAAGTCTTCGATAAGAGAGGTGATGATATGGTCGGGCATCTTATTCTTGTTGGTCCATCCGTCTTTCGGACCAAAGATACCGTCCAAGCCACCTATGACACGCCCATCCGCTTCTTCTCCCGGGTTAGCCTGTTCAATGGCAATAAAAGCTTCAACTAAACGTTGACCAACATTCTCTGTCACTTCACGTACATCACGCCAATGTGCACCGTCAGGTATGCGGATGGCCAGTTCTGCGGCTTGCATACCGGCGTATTCCTCACCTCCTTCTGCCACGAAACCCTCAAACTGTTCGTCATAGACATCGCTGATGCGCTTGAAGAAAAGCAATGGGAAGATGTATTCCTTATAGCCTGCTGCATCTATCTGTCCGCGCAGACGAGTGGCAGCACCCCAGAGGAACGATTTCAGTTCGTCCAATGAGATTGTCTCGTCTGGTCGACGGTATTGTGTATTCTTATGTTCTTCCTTCATGTTGTTCATTCTTTATGAGCTTGGGATTGTTCTCTTGCTATAGCGATGGCTTTCTTCAATTTGGCTGCCAAAAGCTTCTTATCGGGAAGTTGGGTGTAATATTGAGCAACTTTTATAGGACTGTTTTCATCCAGCATGAGATATTCAACGTGTTCAGTATTTCCTTCCGAACACAGAATAAGACCTATAGGCGACTCTTCCCATGGTTTCTTCTCGTTTTGATTGAGATACCTGAGATAAAGCAACATTTGTCCTTCATATTCTGGTTTGAATTTACCTAGTTTCAAATCGATGGCAACTAGGCGTCTCAATTCCCTATGGAAGAATAGCAGATCGATGTAATAATCTACAGCATCGACAGTAATACGCTTCTGGCGTGCCACGAATGTAAAATCGGAGCCTAACTCTTTGATAAAGTCTTCAATCTGCGCAATAATCGCAGTTTCCAGGTCGCTTTCTGAGAATACATCTGGCAACCCAAGCATGTCAAGTATATAGCTACTCCTAAAGACCATATCTGGTAGTAGCTGATTATTGTTCCTTGCTTTCTGAAGCTCTTTTTTAATGACTTCTTCTGGTTTTCTGCTTATGGCTGTGCGCTGGTACAGCTGCTGATCTATCTTCTCGTCCAAGGTACGGGTATCCCAATGTTCTATCGTACACATTTGTGCATAGAACTGTCTTTCAAGGGAATCTTTCACACCCATGAGGGAACGAAGATGTGTCCAGCTTAATTGTGTACGAGTGGCGTACACAATTTCATCTTCGGTAAAAGTGTACGCAGCGCGTACACAATGTTGCAGTTTGTAGATGCTCCAACCACTTCCGTACTGTTCGGTTAATCTTCTGGAAAGATTTTTGAGTATCTGTTTTCCGTATTCGGCTCGCTGATTATATAGCACATCTTCCTTAATACGCTTACCCACATACCAGTTGGTAAGGCATACCTCTGTATTGACGTATACTGCAATCTTATTACGAGTCTGGTCTATAATGTTACAGACATCGTTGAATAAGACTATTTCGTTGTTTTTATTAACAATCTCTTCCATCAGCCTAAGCATTTATTATTTTTCTAAATTCTGCTTCGCGAAGTTTCACTTCTTCATAAGCAGCCTTGAACTCTGCCAGTACCTCGATATAAGGTTTGATAGCCTCACGGTGGTACTGTACGTATTTATTGGGAGATAGGTCATAACCCTTTGCTGCAATATCATCGAGTGTTACCACCTGTGAGAAGTCTTCCACGTTCTCATAGTTGATATACAACTCGAATAATCGGTCAACATCCTTCTGTTCCAATATGTTTTGAGCTCGTTTCGGAGTAAGAATCTTGGTGCCGTCTATCATCAAGACACGCGCACTATGTACAGTGGGCTTCATCTTGCGAATAATCAGAAAGCACGGTGAAAGGCCTGTTCCATAGAAGAGCTTATCGCCAAGGGTAACAACGGCCTCTACCATATCACTTTTCACCAACTTTTCACGGATGCGTCCTTCTTCATTGCCTCGAAAGAGTACTCCCTGCGGCATTACCACAGCCATACGTCCCTTGCCTGGAGCCATCGATGCTATCATATGCTGAATCCATGCATAGTCACCGCACGAGTCGCTGGGTGTTCCCCAGATGTTACGTCCATATTTATCTGATGACCATTCCACCGAGCCCCATTTCTCCAACGAGAATGGGGGATTGGCTATCACACAGTCGAACTTAGCCACCTCACCACCTTGCAAGATTTTCGGGTTGCGTAGTGTGTCACCCTGCATAATGTTGAAGTCGCTTGCGCCATGAAGGAAAAGGTTCATTTTTGCAATAGCCGAGTTAACCACATTCTTCTCCTGACCGAAGATGTTCCCACAACAGAGGCTACTATGATTCATGTGATGTACGGCCTCAATAAGCATACCACCAGAACCGCAAGCAGGGTCATAGACACTTTCACCTGGTTGAGGATCGAGGATGCGTATAAGTAGCTGTACTACAGAACGAGGAGTATAGAACTCACCAGCCTTTGCCTTTGAGTCATCAGCAAATTTCTTCAGCAAGATTTCGTAGGCATCGCCCATTAGGTCGGTAGGATAGTCATTGTTTCCAAGTTTCCTTGTACTCAGATGTTCTATCAGGTCACGTATCTTTCCGTCTGAAAGGTTCTTCTTGTCCGTCCATTTCTGAGCACTGAACATACTAAGCACACCATAAAGCGTATCAGGGTTGGCTAACTCTATACCACGCATAGCACCAACGATGGCTGCGCCAAGATTCTCAGTACGTTCACGTACATCCTGCCAGTGACAACCATCAGGAATAACAAAGCGATGCTGTTCTGGTAATGTCGCATATTCCATGTCGCCACCGCTTTCTTCCAAAGCCGCCTCAGTCTCTTCGTCGTACACGTCAGAGATACGCTTGTAATAGAGAATAGGCGTTATATAGTCCTTGAAGTTATCTTGACTCACAGGCCCGCGCAGAATATTACATGCCTCGAACAGAAAGTTGTACAAGTTCTGTACACCTTCCAGTTTCAACTCTTGGGCAGTCTTGGGGGTATCGGATAACTTTGTGGTTGTTTCTTTCTTTTTTCTTACCATTATTCTAACGGACGTACTAATTCATTTACATTTACTTCCAACACTTTTGCAATTTGCAACAGCATTTCCAAATTGGGTTGCGTTGTATTCGTCACCCACTTGGAGATGGTAGCTTGATCTTTGCCTAATTGCTCAGCCAGCCACTTGTTAGTCTTTTCTTTTTCCGCTAATGCGACCTTGATTCGGTTGAGATGCTTACTATCCATATTATATAATGTATATTCGATTACAAAGGTACTGTTTTTTGCCAAATATATTCTCTTTATGGATAAAAATAAACAAAAGCCACAAAATATTTGAAGAAAACGCAAAAATGGCAATTTAGAAATGCAATAATCATGGGGAAATATGCTTTTTTAGCAAAAACATTTCTTGAACTCACAAAAAATCACTCTACGTTTCAAAAGGTTACAGAGGGTCACTTTTGTTTCAAAAAGGTCACCTGAAGGTCACCAAGAAAAGAAAACGCACTTGCGAGGAACTCGTAAGTGCTTGATTTTTAATGTGGACCAGCCTGGGCTTGAAATTTGTTGTGCAAATAGCACAACTCATCGACAGAGCGTTTGCTGTCAGCGTTGCTGGTGCAAACTTTAAAAGCGAGGGAGATAACCTCTGGTGAAAGCCCATGTTAGGGGATAAAAAAAAGAGAACCGCAAAAGCGATTCTCTTGTGGACCAGCCTGGGCTTGAACCAGGGACCTCCAGATTATGAGTCTGTTGCTCTAACCAACTGAGCTACAAGTCCGTTGAAAAAGCAGATAAGTAGATTGGCTATTTCGGGTGCAAAGATAAGGCTTTCGGTGGGAATAACCAAATTTTTTTGTAAATAGTTTCCACCGAAAAGCCTTAAAAGTTTTATTTTATTACTTTTTGGAGTTCTGCCCAATGCTCTGGAGTCATGGAATTAGGGGTGAAAAGGCATATTCCTTTGGCACCACTCTCCATACTTCCCTGAACGGCTTCTTGTATTTCTGATGGTAGCAGACCGCTGTATTCTGGATCTACAACGCTTGCTTTGTGCTGCCAGTCTTTACAGATGAAGAGTCCGCTATATACAGGGAAACGACCTGCTACACTTTCTACTTCTTCCTTTGTTATTGGTTTGAGCCATGAGGCTGGCTCAAGATAGAAATCGTTGTAGTTCATAGGGAATACGGCATCGAGATTCCACTTCTGCCATTCCTGACGTACCATCCAGCGTGCATGACTGTCGGGCCCAGGGAACACGTCGGCTGAGATTTTCTTACCTGCGTTATGAACGGCATCGGCAATATCGTTAACGAGATTGGTTACGTTATCGCAACGGAACTGTGCCCATGCTTCTACCTTTGATGGATCGGTATATTGACGGATGTCGATACCTGTATTCTGTTTGAAGTCGTTGACACAGTCGTCACAATAGCAGTAGTCGGCTGTAGCATATTCTCCGTTCATGACGAGTGAGTATTTGTTCCACAGTCCCTTGGCAAGAATGACATCAGCATAGCGTATGTAGTCGAGCTGTATGTAGTCAACATCCTTGATGCGTGCTATGCGTGTGAGCTGTTCTTTCATGTAATGGTGCACATTGGGATTATGTGGGTCAAGGGTGGTGTAGTGGGGCACGTATGCCGGATTTGTCTTGGCGTTCTGTCCTAATCGGTTTACTGTGTACCAGCTTTCAGGACATGTGCCGTTGGTCATGGTAGGTATCCATGCGTGGTATTCTAATCCTAACTGATGGGCTATGCGTGAGGCTGTGGCTATGCGTGCAGAGTCCATACCAGCATTGAGACATACGCCTACTACTCCGTATTTCTTCCATTGTTTGAAGTCGCGTTTGAGTGTTTGGGCGGTTGTGGTGTTGTTGTTCCAGCTTACCCATACGTAAACAGGAATTTTAGCTTGAATGGTCAAGCAGACTGCTAATAGAGCGATAATAGACAAGAGTTTTTTCATTGATAATATATTTAGAAGTTAGAAGGAGATAATTTAGAATTAATATTGAAAGATGGAAAAGCGGCATATCTTCCTTTATCTTCCTGTATCTCCTAAACTTACAGTTAGATAATGCTGCAAAGATATGTATATTTTTTAAGAAAAAGGTTATGGGTGAGGGGATAAAATAGGAATAATAAAAAAAATCATTAACTTTGCAAAAAAAGAATTTGGAATTAGTCGCACTACGTGCGATGTTGAATTATTATAAAAGTAAAACTCATAAACAGTAAACTTATTATATAATTGAATGGAAAAAAATGAAAAGTGGAATTCAGATGGGTTGACTGAGGCTAAGGTAGCTGAAAGCAGGAGTATGTATGGAGAGAATGTGCTTACACCTCCTAAGAAGACATCGCTTTGGAAACTCTATCTGGAAAAATATAAAGATCCTATCATACAGATTCTTCTTGTGGCAGTGTGTGTGTCGTTGCTGCTTGCCTTTATAGAGAATGATTTTATAGAGACCATTGGTATCTTTATAGCTATATTCCTTGCTACTACGGTGGGCTTTTGGTTTGAGCGTGATGCCGCCAAGAAGTTTGAACTGCTTACTGCCATGAACGATGAGCAGCTTGTCAAGGTGCGTCGTGATGGTAAGGTGCAGGAGATAATGCGCAAGGATGTAGTGGTGGGCGATGTGATTCTTGTTCAGGTGGGCGACGAAGTGCCTGCCGATGCTGAACTCTTTGCTGCCGTGAACCTGCAGGTTGATGAGTCGAGTCTTACCGGTGAGCCTCTTGCTACGAAAGGTACTGAGGTGTCGGCAGATGGCGAGGGCGCGTATGCCGAGAATATATTGTTGCGTTCGTCGATGGTGATGAACGGTCATGGTGAGGCTGTTGTCGTGAAGGTTGGCGATGAGACAGAGATTGGCAAGGTTGCCACTAAGGCTGTTGAGGAAACGGGTACCAAGACTCCTCTTGACACTCAGTTGGATAAGCTTGCCAAGATGATTTCGAAGGTGGGTACGGGTGTTGCCGTGGCTGCTTTTGTGGTGTTCTTGGGTCATGATATTCTTACTGATGCGGTGTGGAGCACTACTGACTACTATGGTATGGCGCTGAAGGTGCTGAACTATTTCATGATGGCGGTGACACTTATTGTGATGGCTGTTCCAGAGGGCTTGCCTATGGCAGTGACCTTGTCGCTGGCTCTTAATATGCGAAGGATGTTGAAATCAAACAATCTTGTGCGTAAGCTGCATGCCTCAGAAACGATGGGAGCGGTAACGGTTATATGTACAGACAAGACTGGTACGCTTACCCAGAACAAGATGAAGGTGAAGGAGTGCTTTGCTGAGAGTGGTAATCTTGGTTTACGACTGTATGAGGAGATAGCTATTAACACTACGGCGTTCCTTGATGGTGACAAGGGTGTGGGTAATCCTACCGAGGTGGCTCTTCTTAACTGGATAAAGGAACAGGGTGCTGACTATCTGAAACTGAGAAAAGAGGTGTCAGTAGTTCGACAGATTCCGTTCTCTACAGAGAAGAAATACATGGCTACGGTATTCAACGAGAAGGAGATAACTGTAAAGGGTGCACCTGAGATTGTTCTTGATATGTGTGTTATCAGTGATGCCCATCGTAGTGTTGTTGAGAAGCAGATACGAAGATACCAGGATGCGGGTATGCGTGTGCTGGCTCTTGCTGACGGCAATGTGGATAAGCCACAGGAACTGAACTTTGTTGCTGCCTTTGCGATAGAAGACCCAGTGAGAGACGATGTGCCAAGTGCTGTTGCCGCTTGTAGAAAAGCTGGTATTGAGGTGAAGATTGTTACTGGTGATAATTCGGCTACGGCTATAGAGATAGCCCGACAGATTGGTATATGGCCTCGCGAGGAACTGAGCGGAGACAACTGGCATATCACAGGAACTGAGTTTGAGGCTCTTTCTGATGATGAGGCGTATGAAAGGGTTGTTGAGCTAAGGGTGATGTCGAGAGCTCGTCCTGCCGACAAGCAGCGTCTTGTAGAGATGCTGCAGAAGCATGGTGAGATTGTGGCTGTAACTGGTGACGGAACAAATGATGCGCCAGCCTTGAATCATGCCCATGTGGGGTTGTCGTTGGGTTCTGGTACGTCGGTAGCCAAGCAGGCTTCTGACATTACATTGCTTGATGACAGTTTCCATTCTATTGCTGGTGCTGTGATGTGGGGACGCTCTCTTTACAAGAATATTCAGCGATTCCTGTTCTTCCAGCTTGTGGTGAACCTGACAGCGTTGTTGCTGGTGCTTGGCGGTGCTGTTATAGGTACTGAGATGCCTTTGACGGTGACACAGATTCTGTGGGTGAACCTGATAATGGATACCTTTGCTGCCCTTGCGTTGGCATCGTTGCCTCCATCGCGTGAGGTGATGAGCGAGAAGCCACGTAAGCAGAGCGATTTTATCATCAATAAACCGATGGCAAGGGGCATACTGACGTGTGGTATCTTGTTCTTTGTGTTCTCGTTGGCATTCCTAATATGGTGTGAGCGCAGAGGAACAGCTGGAATAGATGTTCATGAGTTGACGATATTTTTTACTACCTTTGTGATGTTGCAGGCATGGAACTTGTTTAATGCCAAGAGCTTGGGCAGTAATCATTCGGCTTTCCGCAGACTATATGCTGATCGTGGCATGCTATTTGTATTGCTATTGATATTGGTGGGACAGTGGGTGATTGTTACTTTTGGTGGAAAAATGTTCCGTACTGTTCCATTGTCATTAAGCGAGTGGGGCATGATAATTGCTGTTACATCGTTGGTAGTGTGGATAGGAGAAATGTATAGGTTGCTTCGCAACCAATTTTGAATTTCGATTTTTGAATTTTGAATTGGGTCGGGGTGAGACCAATAATATAAATAGATGAAGACAATAAGATTGGATGATTTTACGCAGAGTGTGGAGCCCTGTGTTGCTACGATAGGTTTCTTTGATGGTGTGCATAAAGGACACCAGTTTCTTATCCGTCATGTGATGGATGTGGCTAAGGCGGCTGGACTGCAGTCAACGGTTATCACGTTTGACAAGCATCCGCGTCAGGTGCTTCAGGAAGATTATATTCCTGAGATGCTGAGTACTCTCGACAGTAAGCTGTTGTTGCTGTCAAAGACGGGGGTTGACAATAGTGTGGTGTTGCGTTTCAACAAGGAGATGGCCGAGCTGTCGGCACGTGAGTTTATGGCTCAGGTTCTTCGTGACCGTCTGCATGTGAAGAAACTTATTATTGGTTATGATAATCGTTTTGGTCATAACAGAGAAGAGGGTTTTGACGATTACGTTAGATTTGGTGAGGAACTGGGTATTGAGGTTATCAAGAACGAGGCTTTTCTGCTCAATGGTATAAATGTTAGCTCGTCGGTAGTGCGTGCTTTCCTTAAGGAAGGCGAGATAGAGATGGCTAACTCGTGTCTTGGTTATCCATATACGATAATTGGAAAGGTTGTGAAGGGTTTCCAGGAAGGTCGTAAGATGGGCTTTCCTACAGCTAATCTTGATGTGTCGGAGTTTGGTATGTTGGTGCCTGCGCCAGGCGTGTATGCCGTGAAAACTCGCTTGGAGGGTAGTGTGACTATGAAGCAGGGTATGATGAACATTGGTAAGCGTCCTACTTTCGATGGTGAGAAAATTACCCTTGAGACCAATATATTTGACTTCTCAGACGATATCTACGATAAACTGATGTTGGTATCGTTTGAACACAGAATACGCTCAGAGCGCAAATTTGAGAGCCCTGAGCAGTTAAAAGAGCAATTAACCATTGATCGTCAGATAGTAAAAGAACAATTTAAAAAAGAAAGTGATGAAAGAGTTAAAGAATAGACTTGCAGCTTTTAGTAATACAACATTGGGAAGTGCATTAGCGATAGCTTTTTTCTTCGTTATGTTTATCCTTTTGCAGATACCTTCTACTTTTGCATTAGGTGGAGCCATTAATTCAGTTACACCTGAAGGTATAAAAAAGTTTGTTATTGCGTATGCATTGTGTAGTGTACTGACTATATACCTGTTTGCCCGTTTCAGATGGGCTCCCGTATCAAGAGATTATATTAGAACCAAACCATGGGCTGTTATGGTGTGGATTGTTTTCTTGGGAATAGGTTCGATAGTTCCTTCTATGGTGTTGCAGGAGATGTTTGAGTTTGATATGCCTGAGCAGTTGGGAAAACTGATGACTGATATGATGCGCACCCCATTAGGCTATGCTGCAATAGGAATACTTGCCCCTGTGGCTGAGGAGATGGTTTTCCGTGGTGCTATATTACGAAAACTGCTGGCTGTAGTGGGCGAGAAATGGCATTGGCTGGCTATTCTGTTCTCGGCTGTGCTGTTTGGTGTGGCTCATGGTAATATTGCTCAGTTTGTTCATGCGTTTCTGATGGGTATATTGTTAGGTTGGATGTATTACCGCTCAAGAAGTGTTGTTCCTGGAATAGCATTGCATTGGGTAAACAACACTATAGCCTATGTTATTGTGAATATATTGCCTGAGGGCATGGAGGATATGACATTGAAGCAGCTTGCTGGTGGCAGCACTACTCACATGGTGCTGTATTTAGTTTTCTCGGTGTTTATATTTGTGCCAGCATTATTGCAAGTTGTTGATTCGCTTAAACGCAAGCCTAACGATTTGAATGTGTAATGTGTAATTGGTTGCCCTACGAGCAATTAATAATGAGTAATGAACCAACGGTCACTGACCGAAGGGAAGTAATGCCTACGGCATTTTAACTCCCATCCTCTCGACCTCCTTTTCATAAGTGGAGGAGAATAACTACTAACTCCTATCTCCTAACTTCTAACTCAAAAAAGGAAAGGGACCGAAAACTCACGATTGAGATTCGGCCCCTTTTCTTTACGTTAGTATGTTATGAAAATTTGAGAGAATTGAAACTTCACAGTTTCGTTAATTGTTTTGTTTTACTAAACATGATTTTATAGAGAAAGCATAGAAATATATCTTATTTCAGGATTGCCGATGCAGCCTCTTCTTGGGCTTTCATCTCAAGGTTGCTCTGCTGCAAGGAATCAATCTTTGTTGAATCGTTGTAAGCTACAGAAGCACCTTTGACATGCTGTGGCATAACGGCTTCTATACCATTATATCCAGCTTCATCGGTAAATGGAACCTGTGCTGCGTTGCCCAGTGTGAGCAGGATGGCAATGACTGCTGCTGCACGGAACAAAGGACGAAGGCGCTGTGGCATGCTGATGACACGAGCCTTTACTGGTGCTGGTTCCTCTATTATAGCAAGTAACTTCTTGTCGAACTCCTCGCCCAAAACATCGTTCTTAGGTTCTTCCTGTTCATAGATGAACAAAGCCTGATATTTAACCAACTCAGCAGGAATGTCTTTCTGGCTGAAGAAGGTCTTCAGAATGTTCTCTTCTTCGAGTGTTGTCTCACAATCGAAGTAGCGATTAAGAAGTTGTTTTATATACTTATAATCCATAATTGTCGATTTTTTGAAATTGAAGTTTAATTGCCTGTCTTGCTCTGAAGATGTTTACTTTTACTTGCTCTTCGGTGATGCCCAGAATCTGAGCTATCTCCTTGTAGGGCTTTCCTTCGAAGTCTCTTAGTTGCATGCAACTGCGTTGCTTCTCAGGCAATTTGTCAACGAGCTTTTTTACAGTGTTGATGCGATCTTGCTGTAGTGTTCGCTCGTAAGGATTGTAAGATGTGTCAGCATGTTCTGCGTGATGCTCATCAATGGAATCGTTATCGTTGCTATGCTTCTTGATGCTGTCAAGAGCTAAGTTGCGACAAATAGTATAGCAGAATGCTTCTATGGATTCTATTTCGTTCCATGTGTCGCGACGTTTCCAGATTTTGATGAGTGCTTCCTGAACAATATCTTCAGCCTCTTCTCTGTCGAGAGTGATTCTGAGTGCAAGCCGAAAAAGTTGATTTTTCAGCGGCAAGATATCGTTTCGGAAACTGATCTCTTTCATCCTCTTCTGATATTAATGACGATTGGGTTATAAGAAAGTTACAAGAAAGTGTTGCTTTCTCTATATTTTAATATTTGTTAGCATTTGCTGATGATAGTTCCATGCTTTCCGTCGATGGCATTGGCAAGTGTTATAACTACCTGCTTAACGCCTGCGTCAACGGCAGCAAGGGCATTCTCTATCTTTGGTATCATGCCTCCAGCGATGGTGCCGTCGGCAACATATTTATTGAAGTCTATGCGTGTGATAACAGGAATGACGCTATCGTCGTCGTCAGGCTTGCTAAGCACGCCTTTCTTTTCAAAGCTATAGATAAGCGTTACATCATATAATGCTGCGAGTGCCTTGGCTGTTTCGCTGGCTATGGTGTCAGCATTGGTGTTAAGGATGTTACCTTGTCCGTCGTGTGTGAGTGGTGCCATGACTGGTGTTATTCCGCCGTCGATGAGTAGTTTTATCTTATTGGTATCTACTCGTTCTACATCGCCAACAAATCCAAAGTCGATACCGTCTTTTACAGGGCGTTTGTGACTGTGTATAACATCCATGTCGGCACCAGTAAGACCAATGGCGTTGATGCCTTTGGCTTGCAGTTTGGCTATGATGTTTTTGTTTACCAGACCACCATAAACCATTGTTACCACTTCGAGCATGTCGACATCGGTGATGCGTCGGCCATTAACCATTTTACTTTCTATGCCTAATGCTGCTGCTACTTTGGTGGCACGACGGCCACCTCCATGCACCAGTACTTTTGCTCCTTCGATAGCAGCAAAGTTATCGAGCAGTTCATTTAGTTTTTCTGAGTCTTCAACGATGGCGCCTCCAACCTTTACGATAGTAAGTTTATTTTTCATATTCTACTCAAGATATGTATATCCGTAGAGTCCTGAGCGATAGTTGCTAAGGAATTCCTTACCTTCTTCAAGTGACAGCTTTCCTTGTTTTACGCTCTTGGTGACCCATTGCTCGAGCTGACGCACGAGTTTCTTTGGATTGTATTGTACGTATTCGAGAACCTCTTCAACGGTCTCGCCGTCGATGAGCTGGTCGATATGATAGTTTCCGTCCTTGACAGTGATATGAGCTGCATTGGTGTCGCCAAAGAGGTTGTGCATGTCGCCAAGAATCTCTTGATAAGCACCAACGAGGAACACACCAATATAATAAGGCTCGTCGTTCTTTAATGCGTGAACAGGAAGAACGTTGCTCTGTCCGCCATCAACAGCAAAGTTGGCTACCTTACCATCGCTGTCGCAGGTGATGTCTTGCAGTGTGCAATGGCGTGAAGGGCGCTCGTTGAGTCGATGGATAGGCATGATAGGGAAGAGCTGGTCGATACCCCAACAGTCAGGAAGACTCTGGAACAAGCTGAAGTTGCAGAAGTATTTATCTGCAAGCAGTCGGTCAAGGCCTTTTAGCTCGTCAGGTACGTGCTTCATGGTCTTGGCAATACCATTTATCTCATGGCATACGCTCCAGTACATAGCCTCAATCTCAGCTCGTGTCTTGAGATCGACCATACCGTGTGCAAACATGTCGAGACAGTCTTCACGTATCTGGTCGGCATCGTGCCAATCCTCGAGCATAGATTTTGGATTTAGATTATCCCATATCTCGTAGAGGTCTTTTACTAATTTATGGTCGGTTTCCTTAGCCTCGAACTCTTCTGGCATTTCAGGCAGAGAGGCTGCTCCAAGAACATCGAGAACGAGAACAGAGTGGTGAGCAGTAAGTGAACGACCACTCTCGGTGATGATGTTTGGATGAGGAATGCCGTTGCGGTTGGCTATATCTACGAAAGCGTAAACGCAGTCGTTGATATACTCCTGGATAGAGTAGTTTACAGAGCTTTCTGAGTTGCTTGAGCGTGTACCGTCGTAGTCAACACCTAAACCACCACCGCAGTCAACAAACTCGATGTTGTAGCCCATCTTACGAAGGTTGGCGTAGTATTGTCCAGCCTCGGTGAGTGCGTTCTGGATACGACGAATCTTGGTTATCTGTGAACCGATGTGGAAGTGGATAAGCTTCACGCAGTCGTGAAGTCCGCAGTCGTCGAGTTTCTTGAGTGCTTCAAGAAGTTCTGTTGGTGTGAGTCCGAACTTAGAAGCATCGCCACCGCTCTCAGCCCATTTGCCTGAGCCAGATGAAGCCAACTTTATTCGGATACCGATATTTGGTTTTACGTTCAGTCGCTTTGCTGTCTTGGCGATGATGGCTATCTCGTTGAGTTTCTCTACAACGATGAAGATGCGCTTGCCAAGTTTCTGTGCCAGCATAGCAAGTTCGATGTAGCTTTCATCCTTATAACCATTACAGATGATGAGCGAGTCGCTCTTGCATTGTACGGCGATGACAGCATGAAGCTCAGGCTTAGAACCAGCTTCAAGTCCCAGGTTGAATTTCTGTCCGTGAGAGATTATCTCATTGACAACAGGCTGCATCTGATTAACCTTAATAGGATAGATGATGAAGTTCTCGCCCTTGAAATCGTAAGCTTCGCGAGCTTTATCATAGCAGAACGACATCTTTTCAATGCGGTTATCAAGAATATCTGGGAAGCGAAGAAGTACTGGAGGTGTAACATCGCGTAAGGCGAGCTCGTCCATTACATCTCGCAAATCAATCTGTGTATTATCCTTGCAGGGAGTAACATAGGCATCGCCTTTCTCGTTGATGCCGAAATACGAAGTACCCCAACCATTAATATTGTAGAGTTCCTTCGAATCTTCTATAGTCCATTTCTTCATAGTCCTAAGAGTTCCTTAACTTTAGCAACCGAAATCTTTATTTTGTCATAATTATCCATGAGGTTTACGTCGAGGGTGTGTTTGGCCTTTGTATAGAAGGCTTCACGTTTTTGCAACTGTTCTTTGATAAACACCTGTACCTCTTCAGGTGTTTTGTTTAGCAATAGTGGGCGTACGGTTTTTCCCATTTTGAGATGTCCGTACAAAACCTCTGGGGTGGCCTTTAGGTAAACGGTTTCGCCCTGTCGGTTCATAAAATCCATATTGTCGAAGAAGCATGGAGTGCCGCCTCCACAGCTGACGATGACATTCTCGAATTCACCCACCTCGTGAAGCATGTTGTTCTCAATGCGTCGGAAACCTTCTTCGCCTTGTTCGTCGAAGATTTGCTTTACGGTTTTTCGCATACGAGCCTCTATATACCAGTCGAGATCGTAAAACTCAATGTTAAGTTCTTTGGCGAGGGCTTTTCCGACGGTTGTCTTTCCAGCCCCCATGTATCCAATTATAAATATACGGTTCATTTCTTTGTTCTGCGTCCTTTAGCCTTTGGCTCTGGTGCATTTTTAACAATATCCATACATTCTTCGTAGGTAAGTTCTGCAGCCTTGTCATGAAGATTCTTAGGCATGCGGTAGTTCTTACCGTCGTAAGCAATGTAAGGACCATATCGACCATTGAGAACTTCCATCTTCTCGTCTTCATCGAAGGTCTTGAGATGACGCTGCTCTTCCTGCTGGCGTTTCTCGTTGATGAGGGCTACAGCTGTTTCAAGGCTGATGGTAAGTGGGTTCTCGTCTTTTGGCAGCGATACATATTTTTTGTTGTGCATGATGTAAGGACCAAAGCGACCTGCACCGATAACTACGTTTGTGCCTTCGAACTGACCGATGGTGCGTGGAAGCTTGAATAGCTCGAGTGCTTCGTCAAGAGTGATAGTTTCCATACTGCTGTCTGATGGCAGTTGTGAGAAACGTGGCTTCTCGCTGTCGTCGGCAGTACCAATCTGTACTACAGGACCAAAACGGCCGATCTTAACGAATACAGGCTTGCCTGACTTAGGGTCAATACCCAGTTCGCGTTCACCAGCCTTGTGTTCGCTGCGAGCGTCCATAACGTTCTTCACGTTTGGTTCAAACTTCTTGTCGAAGTCCTTCATCATTTTGCTCCATTCTTCTTTTCCTTCTGCAATCTGGTCGAACTGCTGCTCCACCTTAGCTGTGAAGTTATAGTCCATGATGTCTGGGAAATTCTGAATGAGGAAGTCGTTTACAACGATACCTATATCTGTAGGCAACAGCTTACCCTTTTCAGAGCCAGCCATTTCTTTCTTTGTCTTGCTTGTTACCTTGATGCCTTTCAGTGAGTCGATAGCATAGAGACGCTCCTCCCCCTTCTTGTCGCCTTTCTGAACATATTCGCGCTGCTGAATGGTAGAGATTGTTGGAGCGTAGGTTGATGGACGGCCGATACCTAATTCTTCGAGCTTGCGTACAAGTGAAGCTTCTGTGTAGCGGATTGGTCCCTGACTGAAACGCTCGGTAGAGATGATTTCACGACGTAGCAACAGGTCGCCTTTCTTCAATGCTGGCAGGTTGTGTGAAAAATCATCCTGGTTCTCATCGTCGTCGGTAGATTCGCGATAAACCTTAAGGAAACCGTCGAAGACAATAACCTCACCATTGGCAACAAATTTAGCATCAGAACCAGTTATATCGATGTTTACTGTTGTCTTCTCTATCTGTGCATCAGCCATCTGGCTTGCTGCTGTGCGTTTCCATATCAACTCGTAAAGACGCTTCTCCTGCTGTGTGCCGTCGATAGACATCTCTGACATGTATGTAGGACGGATAGCTTCGTGAGCCTCCTGAGCACCTTTGGCATGAGTAGTGTAGTTGCGTGACTTGCTATATTCCTTGCCCCATGTCTTGATAATCTCGTCTTTGCTGGTGTTGATAGCTAAAGTAGAGAGGTTTACAGAGTCGGTACGCATGTATGTGATGCGTCCTGCTTCGTAAAGGCGCTGAGCAACCATCATGGTCTGACTAACAGTGAAACCTAACTTACGGGCTGCTTCTTGTTGAAGTGTAGATGTTGTGAAAGGAGGTGCTGGAGTACGCTTCAATGGTTTCTTGGCAATAGAAGAAACGGTGAAGTTAGCATCCTTACACTTATCGAGGAATGCAAGAGCATCATCGTGATTGTCGAAACGCTTGTCGAGTTCTGCCTTAACCTCTGACTGTGAACCATCAGCATTCTGTACGCCAAAGATAGCGTTTATGCGATAGTATGGTTCGCTGTTGAAGTCTTGTATCTCGCGCTCGCGTTCAACAATAAGACGAACGGCTACACTCTGTACGCGACCTGCAGAGAGAGCAGGCTTTACCTTACGCCACAACACAGGTGAGAGCTTGAAACCTACCAGACGGTCGAGGACACGACGTGCCTGCTGGGCATTCACCAGGTTCATATCAAGATGACGTGGATTCTTAATGGCATCCTGAATAGCAGTTGGGGTAATCTCGTGGAAAACGATTCGGCTGGTTTTCTCTTCGTCAAGACCTAATACTTCGCAAAGGTGCCAGCTGATAGCTTCTCCTTCGCGGTCCTCATCGGATGCCAACCAAATTTTATTTGCCTTCTTAGCATTGTTCTTCAACTCGCTAACGAGTTTTTTCTTCTCTTCTGGAATCTCATAATCAGGCTCCAGAGTTTTTGGATCTATGCTAAGTTCTTTCTTCTTTAAATCACGGATATGTCCATACGAAGACATTACCTTGAAATCATCACCAAGGAATTTTTCAATGGTCTTTGCCTTTGCAGGGCTCTCTACTATTACTAAATTTTCTTGCATAATTGCGATGTGTTCATTATTAGGGCGCAAAAGTAACAAAAAACTTTTTTCTATACCTTATTATATAGCAAAAAATTCTATTTTTTTAGTTATTTTAGAATTAGCCGCTCTTATGTTATGATAGAAAAAGTGTTAAATTTCTTTACTTATTAAAAACTTCGGAGCCATGCTTCCAACTCTGTAAGCATGGGGGTATGGAACTTAAACCATGTGCCTATTCCCCATCCGTGACCGCCTGTAGGATATACGTGCAGAGAGGCTGGCACGTCATGACGATAAAGCTCGTTGTAGTAGTTTACACCATTAGCCGGAATAACCACATCGTCATCGTCGGAAAGAACTATCCATGCTCGTGGGGTGGCACGTGTTACACGCATGTCGTTACTATATTCTTTCTCGTCTTTTTTCTTTGCATCTTTGCCCAAAAGGAAATCGTGAGAGCCTTGATGGGTAAATCCTGGCATCATGGTGATTACTGGGTAGAAAAGAATCTGGAAGTTAGGTTTTGCCTGTCCCGATGCGCGAGTGGCTACTGTTGAAGCTAAATGTCCACCTGCTGATGAACCCATGATACCAACATTGTTTGGGTCGATATGCCATTTTCGTGCATTTGCTCGTACAAGTTTGATGGCAGCTTCAGCATCGGTGAATGGTACTTCCTTATTGCCGTGAGGCATGCGATATTTCAGTACAATAGTGGCAATGCCCATATTATTGAAGAATGGTGCCCATTGTTTTCCTTCATGGTCCATGGCTAACATGCAGTATCCTCCTCCGGGGCATACTACGATGGCCCGTCCTGTAGCTGTTTTTGCATCGGGGAGGTAAACAAATACCTTAGCTGTGTCTTGCTTGTCGCCGTTGTCGTTAGGTGCTCCTTGTGGCCAAAGAGGTAGTTCGAAGGAACTCTGAGCTGATGCGGCTAAAGTCATCACTCCCATTGATAAACAGATAAAGAGTCTTTTCAAGTTCATAATCATGATATTTTGTTTCATTTCAAATCAATTTGTTGCAAAGATAACTAATTTTTCGTAATATTGCATTTAGTTTTAATTCAAACACTATGCTAAGACATTTTTTTATTATTTCTGCACTTGCTGTTATGACCATGAGTGCACAAGCTAAAGTAAAGTTACCTAACGTTCTTGGAAACAAAATGATTCTTCAGCAGAATGCTGAAGCTCGTTTGTGGGGATGGGACAAGCCCGGTAAGACGGTTAAGGTAAGTGTTTCTTGGAGTTCAGAAAAGTATAGTACCCAAACGGGTAAGGATGGAAAATGGCTTGTAAAGGTTAAGACACCTAAGGCAAGTTACAAGCCGTTGTCTATCACTTTCGATGATGGAGAGAAGACGACTATTAGCGATGTTCTCTCTGGTGATGTGTGGGTGTGTGCAGGTCAGAGTAATATGGAAATGCCTATGAAGGGCTTTAATAACTGTCCTGTAGAAGGTTATAATGACGAGGTGTTGAATGCGTCGAAGTATAAGGGTGTTCATTATGTAAAAATTCCAAGTGTGATGAGCATGAAACCTCTTGATGATGCTGATTGCTCATGGGAGGAGATAGGACCTAATACTATTGCAGAATGTTCGGCTACTGGTTATTTCTTTGCACAGGCTGTTAACAAGGCTGTTGATATACCTGTAGGTCTTATAATGGCTAATAAGGGTGGTTCGCGTGTAGAGAGTTGGCTTGATGAGGATAATCTGAAGAAATATACAAAGGAGCCAACAGATACTATGGGGATAGTAAAGCAGTTTGGTATGGACTATATGCGTACGCTGGTATGGGGTAATGGTACGTTCCATCCTATCCTGAACTATTCTATCAAGGGAATACTTTTTTATCAGGGATGTTCTAATGTTGGTGCGCCTGATGGTCAATATACTAACCGTTTGAAGCTTCTTGTTGAGCAGTGGCGTAGAGACTTCGACTGTGGTGAGGTGCCTTTTTATTTTGTTCAGATTGCTCCTTATATCAATGGTGATGCCAATGGTGATGCAGCGGCTCGCTTACGTGAGCAACAGTTTAATGCTTCGAAGATTATTCCTAATAGCGGAATAGTATGTACTGACGATCTTGTTTATCCATACGAGATTGGACAGATTCATCCTGCACAGAAGAAGCAGGTTGGTGTGCGCTTGGCTTATCTTGCCCTTAATGAGCAGTATGGCTTGAAGGGTTTGATGTGCTATAGTCCTGAGTATAAGTCGATGGAGATACAGGGCGACACCTGTTATGTTCGTTTGGCTAATGACTACGGTGGTGTTAACCGCTATGAAGATATTGTGGGCTTTGAGGTTGCTGGTGCTGACAAGGTGTTCCATAAGGCTAAGGCGGGACATTTCTGGATTCCTGCACGTGACCCACGTAATGAGTCGATATGGGTTTATTCGCCTGAGGTGAAGAAACCTGTTGCTGTGCGCTATGCGTTCCGAAACTTTGCTCCTGGAAACCTTTGCAATCAGGCTAATCTTCCACTATTCCCATTCAGAACAGATAAATGGTGATGAATCATCCTTTAGATAAATTCAAATATTGTCCGGTGTGTGGCTCTTCTCGTTTTGACATACATAATGAGAAGAGCAAACAATGTGCTGACTGTGGATTTACTTATTATGCTAATCCCAGTTCTGCAACTGTGGCCTTGATTGTTAACGAGAAGAACGAACTTCTGACTGTTTGTCGTGGTAAAGAACCTGCAAAGGGCACACGCGACCTTCCTGGTGGCTTTGTTGATATGGATGAAACTGGCGAACAGGGTATGATGCGTGAGGTGAAGGAAGAAACTGGACTTGTTGTAAACAGGGTAGAGTTCTTGTTTAGTATTCCTAATCTGTATGAATACTCAGGTATGATAATCCATACCTTGGATATGTTTTTTCTGTGTCAGGTTGATGATATGGCTGCTGTTCGTGCAATGGATGATGCGGCAGACTATGAGTGGATTCCTCTCGATGAAATAATAATTGAGGAATTTGGTTTGCAGTCTATAAGGGCAGGGTTGCATCGCTTTTTAAGCGTCCAGATTAGTTAGGAGTTAGAAGTTAGGAGTTAGTAGTTGAATGCCTACGGCATACGTAATTTATCATTGAATAAGCGGCGTAAAATAATTCAAAATTCCTAACTCGTAATTCCTAATTCAAAATAATCCCCATCCTGAAACAAGGATGGGGATTATTGTATTTGCCAAATATTTCTTTACAATAGCAATATAGAGATAATATAGAGGCATTATAGACTCATTATAGAGGAAAAACAAACATAAATTAGGTAAAAGCTATTTACTTTATGATTGTTTCTTGCAGAAAGAAGCCTTATTATAATAAGGCCTTGATTTCTGCATCTACATCCTTGATCTGTACATCGCGCTTGTAGAGTACGTTGTCCTTAGTGATAAGGAAGAATGTTGGAATTGACTGAACATTATACAGGCTCAAAGTCTGTGAATCTTCGTTGGCACGAACGCTTATCCAAGGTAGGGCAGCAGTCTGAGTCTTCCAGAAATGCTCGTCTGGGTCAACAGCAACCTGATAAATCTCGAAGCCTGCTGCATGATATTTGTTGTAGAGCGAGCGCATCATCATAATACGTTGTGTTGACTGCTTTGTACCGAAAGCATGGAAGTCGAGAAGAACAACCTTGCCTTTCAGATCGCTCAGGCGACGTACCTGACCTTTGTTGTCGGCCAAAGCGATGTCGATAATACCGCTTGTGCTAACCTTGCTTGCATCAATCTGCTGATTCCGTTCTGCTTGTACGATACGGATATCTTTCATACCCTCAATAGCAATGTTGTGAAGGTTCTTGCCACGTTCTGCACCTGGATAGAATGTATCCCAGCTTGTAGCTACGGCAGCAAAAACCTTGATGTCGTCTTTGTTGCTACGTGGGTTGAACACAAGGCTCTGCATGTTGCCAAGTGTGAATGTCTGGAACAATGCAAAATAAGAATAAGCCTTCATTGGTTCTTTGAAGATATAGTTGCGTTTAACATTCTCTTTATATGCTGTGAGCACCTTGATGACGCTGTCTTGAACCTCGTTAACACCTAACTGAGGGTTCTGAGCAATAGCGTTAACCTGTCCCTGAAGACCTAACTGCAAGAGAGCCAGTTCCTTGATCTTGCTGTTTTCTTCGCTTCCCTCAACTTCGTATTGTGAGGTCATAGTAGGGTAGCTTGCCTTGAACTTTACTGTTTCTGTAGAGTCGATAGCTACATTGATAATCTGACCAGCGATACGCAAGCGATAGAATTCAGGTGCTTCTGTAGCTTTTCCTGAGAAATCAAAACTACCGTCTTCAGCAAGCTTAACGGAGTCAACAACAACAGGACCATTGAGGCTCATGTTCTCGAAGTAGAGCACAGAGTCTTTAGCGTCGCTGATAGTACCATTCACA
The DNA here is from genome assembly GCA_905236755.1 of uncultured Prevotella sp. Taxonomy (GTDB): domain Bacteria; phylum Bacteroidota; class Bacteroidia; order Bacteroidales; family Bacteroidaceae; genus Prevotella. Next base: position 28,214 of record CAJOCR010000008.1, on the reverse strand, counting down.
TGAAACTTCTTGTTGTTGCAAGAAGTGAGACTCAGAGCTGCTACTGTGAACACAGCTACTGAGAAAAATTTAGATATTTTCATTTTAATAGTCTTTTTCACGTAAGTTATTTCGTGCAAAAGTAATGGAAAATGATTGAATTACAAAAAATACTCCCTATTTTTTTATTTAGAACCTTTCTCTCAATATGTTTTATTCTTTTTCGTATCTATAGACAAAGAACTTACCTCCATCGCTGTTACAATATTTTTTTATCAGTTCTTGTATAAAGCGTGCATTGGCAATAACATTTTCCTCATTACCGTCGTAACCGTTGATAAGAACAACAAGATGGGTAGTCTTCAGTTCCATCTTTGTACGCTCGTTGTCGCTTGTTGGAGTGCCCACACCACCTACGGCATCACGATAAACAGGCAGTCCGTGTATGTTGATCATTCCTCGTCCTATACCTTCGTAGGGTTCTCCTTCCTTACCAATGCCTAATGTGAGTTCGTCGCCAACGAACTTATCGCCGTCGAAACCTCCGATGCTGTAGCCATAGGCAATACTTGCAAGATTTATCAAGTCAACTAAAGTGTCTATCTGATACAACTCTTTACCTTGTAACATTCTACGGATGAGAGCTTCTGAGGCAGGACGATAACGTGATGGGTCTTTGCCGCATGCTTTGTAAACTTTTCGTGTGGCAGCTATTCCGCTTATTTCTTTTAAACTTTCAGTAGTTAATGTAGCTCTGAATTTATCTTCTAATTCATGAATCTCGTCCCAGAGTGCCTGGCTGAACTTACTGTTCTCTACTTGTGCATCAACGCAGGCACCCACGAAATTCGGGCATACGCTTTCAATCTCTCGTGATACTGTAATCTTCATTGTATATTTTGTTTTGTCAAAAAAATGGCATTGCTACTTACGCAATGCCATTAATCTATAGAATTAATATTAATCTTCAGGTTTGAAACTGTCTTTTCCAACACCGCATACTGGGCATACCCAGTCTTCTGGCAGGTCTTCAAATGCTGTACCAGGAGTAATTCCGTTATCTGGATCACCCTTTGCTGGGTCGTAAACGTACCCGCAAACTTCGCAAACGTACTTTTTCATAATGTTTCTTTTTTAGAGTGAATAATCGGTAGCAAATCTAACCAAAAAAACAGTAATCTGCAAATATAAATATAAAAAAAATCGAAAAAAAAGATTTCACATTCGTTTTTTTAATATAAAAGAGGTATCTTTGCGACATATTTTAGATGTTTGATCAAAACAATAATGATTTTTTTAAAATTTTAGATGAACGTAATTACAAAAACAGTTCAATTGCCAGATGGTAGAACCATCTCAATTGAGACCGGAAAGGTTGCGAAACAGGCAGATGGTGCTGCAGTCCTTCGTATGGGCAACACCGTGCTTTTGGCAACTGTTTGCGCAGCCAAAGAGGCAGTTCCGGGTACAGATTTCATGCCTTTGCAGGTAGATTACCGTGAGCAGTATAGTGCTGCAGGTCGTTTCCCAGGTGGTTTTACCAAGCGTGAAGGCAAAGCAAGTGACGAGGAGATTCTTACATCACGCCTTGTTGACCGTGCTCTTCGTCCATTATTCCCATCAGATTATCACTGTGAGGTTTATGTACAGGTAATGTTGCTTTCTGCAGATGGCGTTGATCAGCCAGATGCACTTGCTGGTTTTGCAGCATCAGCAGCAATGGCTTGTTCAGATATTCCTTTTGACTATACTATTTCTGAGGTTCGTGTTGCACGTATCAATGGTGAGTATGTAGTTAACCCAACATTCCAGCAGATGGAAGAGGCTGATATGGACCTCATGGTAGGTGCTACTAAGGACAACATCATGATGGTTGAGGGTGAAATGAAGGAAGTGTCAGAGCAGGATCTTATCGGTGCTCTGAAGGCTGCTCATGAAGCAATCAAGCCAATGTGTGACTTGCAGGATGAACTTGCTAAGGAACTTGGTACTGACAAGAAGCGTGAGTATAATGATGAGGTTAACGACGAGGATCTTCGTAAGCAGATCAACGACGAACTTTATCAGCCAGCATACGATATCAACCACAAGGCTCTGCCTAAGCAGGAGCGTCATGACGCTTTCGATAAGCTTTTGGCTGACTTCCTTGAGAAGTATGATGCTGCTCACACTGATCTTTCAGAGGATGAGCTCGCAGAGAAGCACGCTGAGGCTGTTCGCTACTTCGACGATGTTATGCGCGATGCTATGCGTCGTTGTATCCTCGACGAGGGACTTCGTCTCGACGGTCGCGCAACAACAGAGATTCGTCCTATCTGGTGCGAGGTTTCACCTCTTCCAATGCCACACGGATCATCAATCTTCCAGCGTGGTGAAACAATGTCACTCTCTACATGTACTCTTGGTACAAAGCTTGATGAGAAACTTGTTGACGGCGTTCTTAATCGTGGTTATCAGCGCTTCCTCCTTCACTACAACTTCCCTCCATTCTCAACAGGTGAGGCTAAGGCACAGCGTGGTGTAGGTCGTCGTGAGATTGGTCATGGTCATTTGGCATGGCGTGGTCTTAAGGATATGATTCCTGAAGATTTCCCTTATACAGTTCGTTTGGTAAGCCAGATTCTCGAGTCTAACGGTTCTTCTTCTATGGCTACAGTATGTGCTGGTACCCTCGCCCTTATGGACGCTGGTGTTCCAATGAAGAAGCCTGTTGCTGGTATCGCTATGGGTCTTATCAAGAACCCAGGTGAGGATAAGTATGCTATCCTCTCTGATATCCTTGGTGATGAGGACCACTTGGGTGATATGGACTTCAAGACAACAGGTACAAAGGACGGTCTTACTGCTACACAGATGGATATCAAGTGTGACGGTCTTTCATACGAGATTCTTGAGAAGGCTCTGATGCAGGCTAAGGCTGGTCGTGAGCACATCATGAACGAGATGATGAAGACAATGGATCATCCACGTGAGGAGATGAAGCCACAGGTACCACGTATCATCGCTATTGACATACCTAAGGAGTTCATCGGTGCAGTTATCGGTCCTGGTGGTAAGATTATCCAGCAGATGCAGGAAGAGACAGGCTCTACTATCACTATTGAAGAGACTGATGGTAAGGGTCATGTTCAGATTTCAGCTCCTAACAAGGATTCTATTGATGCTGCTCTTGGTAAGATCAAGGCTATCGTTGCTGTTCCTGAGGTTGGTGAAACCTACGAGGGTACAGTAAAGAGCGTTATGCCTTATGGTTGCTTTGTAGAGATTCTCCCAGGTAAGGAAGGTCTGCTCCACATCTCAGAGATTGCTTGGAAGCGTCTTGAAACTGTTGAAGAGGCTGGTCTCAAGGAAGGTGACAAGATTAGCGTTAAGCTTCTTGAAATCGATCCTAAGACAGGTAAGTACAAGCTCTCTCACCGTGTATTGCTTGAGAAGCCAGAAGGCTATGTTGAGCGTGAGCGTCGTCCACGTCGTGAGGGCAATCGTGGCCCACGTCGTGAAGGTGGTCGTCGTTTCGAGCATCGTGACGAGGCTGCTCCACAAGAGAATGCAGAATAATCTTCATCTCTATATAATTAAAAATCCCTGCAATTTATGTTGCAGGGATTTTTTTGTTATTGTTTGAAAAGAGTTTTATTTCTTTTCTTCTTTCCACATGTCTTTTGCGTATGTCCAGTCAAACTTATCATAGAGCTTGGCAAGCTTCTTCTCGCGCACTCTGAACGAATTAAAGTCTTTCTTGCTGTTATCACTCCATGCAGTCTCGCACATAGCTGCCATGCGTGGAAGAAGTTGATATTCTGCAAGTTGACTGCAGGTAATATATTCTGTCCATAGATTAGCCTGAACGCCAATAATATGTTTCTTCATTTCTACAGAAGCGTCATCGGGGACAGGATTGTAACTATATACTTTTTCTATTGGGATATAGCCACCAATTAAGCGTATAGACTGATCCTTGTTCTGATAATGATCAAAGTAGTGATAAGGAGTAGGTGCCATTACGGCATTAAGACCGCGTGCAGCAGCTTGTTCTCCACCTTCTGTACCGCGCCAACTCATTATCGTTGTACCAGGATCAACATCACCTTCTAACAGTTCGTCCCAGCCAATGACAGTACGTCCTTTGCTTGCAAGATACTTGCTGATGCGATTCATGAAGTAACACTGTAGTTGTGCCTCTTTACTAAAACCATTGCGTCCCTGAAGGTTCTGTTCTTCTATTCTCTTCTGACAGCGTGGACATTTCTTCCATTCGGTTCTTGGAGCCTCGTCGCCACCAATGTGAATAACCTTTGATGGGAATATATCTAAGATTTCGTCAAGAATATCTTGTAAAAAACTGAATGTTTCTTCTTTTCCTGCGCAAAGTATTTCGTCAAAGACGCCCCATTCTTCTGCTACAGTATATGGGCCTCCTGTGCAACCAAATTCAGGATATGCTGCAAGAGCAGCACGCATATGGCCAGGCATGTCTATTTCTGGAATTACAGTGATATAACGGTCGGCTGCATATTTTACTATTTCTCGTAGTTCTTCTTGAGTGTAAAAGAATGGGCCATAGGGTGTTTCATCGTAAACAGGAGAATTATGTCCAACAACTGTCTGTGCTCTTTTAGAACCAATTTCAGTTAGTTTTGGATATTTCTTTATTTCAATGCGCCAACCTTGATCTTCTGTGAGGTGGAAATGGAATGTATTAAGATTGTGCAGGGCTAGCAAATCAATATATTCCTTTACGAAAGCTACAGGGAAAAAGTGTCGTGCAACATCAAGCATTCCACCGCGATAACCTTGATAACACCTGCAGGCAGAGTGATAGAGGTCATGGCATGATGTGCATGCTTACCACAGTGCTTATTTACGGGTAATGACTTACGTAGTGTTTGAATACCATAGAATACGCCAGCAGGTGTTTTTCCTTCTATAAGCACCTTGTTGGCTGTCACTTTGATACTATAGCCTTCATCGGCAGAAATCTTCTTAGAGAGTTTTAAAACTATGCTGTTGCTTCCTTTTGTAGCTGCATCAGCAACCTGCAGACCTGTTGTCTGCTTGATAAAGTCTTTTAAGAACTCAGCATTACGCTGCATAGCCTCATTGTCTTCTGTAACAATGACTGTTTGTGGGTTTAGAACAAAAGCCTTAGCTTTATTTAATGTGATGTTTTGTGGAAGAGGCACAACGTTGTAGTTTGCCTCTTGGGCTGTAGCAGTAAGTGCTGCTACAGCCATCAAGATGGTCATAAATGTCTTTTTCATGTTGGTTTTGTAGGGGTGTTTTAGATAATAGATGTTTTCTTGGTCCATTCCAGAATTTCTGGGATATAACCAAATGCCATACCTGTAACAGTATCAGCACAACCATAGTAAACGGCTACGCGACCTGTCTCAGGGTCGTGAAGTTCTGCACAAGGGAAACATACGTTTGGCACATCGCCTGTAAGTTCATATTGTGTCTGTGGCGAGATGAGGTATGGACCTGAACGGTAGATAGGCTTCCATGGTTGCTCAAGATCAAGCAGAGCTGAACCAAAGCTGTACACATAACCGCTGCAGCTGCGAAGAACACCGTGATAGAACAACAACCAACCTTCACTTGTTTCAATAGGGATAGGGCCAGCACCGATCTTCATGCACTGCCAAGCACTGTCTTCGAATGCTGCAGGAGCCATTACGTGACGATGATGTCCCCAGAAATCCATATCAGGACTCTCGCTATAGAAGATGTCACCAAATGGGGTGTGACCAGTATCTGATGGGCGAGAGAGCATAGCAAAGTTACCATTTATCTTGCGAGGGAACAACACGCCATTTCTGTTGTATGGCAGGAAAGCGTTCTCCAACTGGTGGAAAGTCTCGAAATCCTTTGTCCATGCGACACCAATGGTAGGACCATGATAGCCGTTACACCAGGTTACATACCAGCGGTCTTCAATCCATGTAACGCGCGGGTCATAACCATATACCCATTTTCCAACTTCTTCGTTGTCGCACTGGAAACGCAATGGTTCTTCGTTGATATTCCATTTGATACCGTCTTTAGAAAAACCAACGTGGAGCACCATTCTGCGGTTGGTGTCATCGCAACGGAAAACACCAGCATATCCATCTTTGAAAGGTACTACAGCAGAGTTGAAAATACTATTGCTTGTAGGCAGTAGGTCGCGTGGTATGATAGGGTTTTTAGAATAACGCCACATTACGTTCTTGCAATCTGCAGGACGTTCTTCCCAAGGCATATTAGGAAGTGGCTGGCCTTTAATAATTAGTTTACTCATGTTTTCTATTTTTATCTGTATCTTGTGAGTCAAAAAGAGTTATGGGCGCGCACTCTTGGCAACACCAAATTTTGATGGCTTGTTACCCATGGTGAACTCCAATGTTCCACCACGCATAATGTCGTTGTAATATATATATGACTTCTTGTAATCTTTTCCGTTAAGTTTTACGCTCTGGATGTAGATATTATCCTTGCTATTGTTCTTAGCAACGATACGGAAGGTCTTACCATTGGCAACCTTCATTTCTGCCTCGTTGAAGAGTGGTGAACCAAATACGTACTTACCACCAGCAGGTTCAACCTGATAGAGACCCATGGTAGAGATAACGTACCATGCTGACATCTGACCAACATCCTCGTTACCGCTCAAACCATCAGGTTCGTTGGTGTACATCTCGTCATAGATTCTGCGCAGCAGTTCAGCTGCTTTCCATGGCTGACCAGCATAGGTGTACATATATACAGCGTGATGACTTGGCTCGTTGCCATGTGCATAGTCGCCAATAAGACCATCGATATCTGGAGCAGAATCTTCGCCGTGGTCGCCACTAACGATGAAGAGAGAATCAAGTTTACTGATGAATTTCTGTTCGCTTCCGAAGCAGTTTATTATTCCATGAACATCCTGAGGAACCATAAAGGTGTATTGCCATGCATCACCTTCGGTGAAGTCGCTCTTCTCATGAATATTCTTGAATGGATCGAAAGGAGTACGCCAGTTGCCCTTGCTGTCCTTACCACGAATGAATCCAGTCTTCTTGTCGAAGATGCGTTTGTAAGCCTGACCGAGACTCAGATATTTCTTATAGTTCTTCTTGTCACCAAGGCTTTGTGCTACCTTTGCCACAGAATAGTCTGCAACAGCAAATTCCAATGTTTTAGACGCACTTTCTGTTGTTTCTTCATCAAAAGCAACGTATCCATTCTTGTTCATGCTCTCCTGACCACGTCCCTTGTCAAGAGTGGTTGCGATCATAGCGTCGAGAGCTTCTTTCTTGTTAGGAACAAAACCTTTCAGTACAAGGTCTGCCAAAACAGAGATACCTGCATTTCCTGGCATACAGTCTGTTTCGTTACCCATAAGGTGCCATACAGGCAGACGTCCCTGCTGCTTCTGAATGTTGATAAGAGTCTTTGCAAAGTCAGCCTGCTTCTCTGGTTGGATGAGAGTCATCAAAGGATGAGCTGCTCTGTAGGTATCCCAAAGAGAGAAGGTGGTATAGTTGGTGAAATCACCATTGTGAACCTTGCCGTCTGCACCACGATACTGTCCGTTAACATCAGAGAATACTGATGGAGCAATCATGGTGTGATAGAGGGCAGTATAGAAGATAGTCTTTGCATTCTCATCATCAGTCTTGATAACAATCTTGTTAAGTTCTTTTTCCCAGTTTTGCTTTGCAGCCTCTGTAACGGCATTGAAGTTCCAACCAGGAATCTCCTTCTGAAGATTCTCCTTAGCGTTGTTCTCGCTTACAGCAGAAAGACCAGTCTTGATAACGAGAGGGGTACCGTCATTCTCGTATTCGAAATAAGCAATATTGTTATTGCCCTCAACGAGAGTTACAGGTTTGTTGAACTCAGCATAGAAATAATCATACTGCTGTTTTGCCCAACCTGATGACATTCTGTATCCTTGGATAGCAGTCTTGCTCACCTGAGTGAATTTACAACTAGTCATCTTGTCCCAGCCAATACCCTGTTCAAGGTTAAGAGCGAAAAGACCTTTGCTGGCATTAGCTCCAAGAGTGTAGCGTTGCATACCAGCACGCAAAGTAGCTGTAAGTTCTACAAAAACGTTTGGATTCTTCAGTTTTACTGCATAATAACCTGGTGTAACAGTTTCAGCCTCATGGCTAAAGCGTACTTTCTGTTGTCCTACTTTATTTACAGGTAGGAATGCAAAATCACCCAGATCACCGATACCAGTACCACTAAGATGCTGATGACCGAAGCCAATGAGCAGCGAGTCGCTGTAGTGATAACCTGAACACCAGTCCCAGCCTTGTGTAGTCTGAGTAGGACCTAACTGCACATAGCCGAAAGGTACGTTGGCACCGACAAAAACGTGTCCGTGTCCGCCAGAACCAATCATTGGGTTCACATAATTAGTTACTTCTTTTTTCTCTGCAGCATTTGCGTTTACTCCAATACCAGTAACACACACTGCTGCTAATAGTAATGAAATTTTTTTTAAGTTCATGGAGTTGGATTGTTGATAACGTTTGCAAATATACTAAAAAAGAAGAAAACTAACCCTTTTATCCACCAAAATTTGGCACATATTAATAATTTCTTTAATTTTATGCCTTGAAAACTATCATTACGAAAAATCTATTATGCGTAAGTCACTCTTACTCTTATCATTTATGCTGCTTGGTTTGTCTATAAGTGCTAAGCAGAAAATCGATTATGTTGACCCTTTTATTGGTACAACAAATTTTAGTGTTTGTAATCCTGGAGCCGTACTCCCTCATGGCATGATGTCGGTGGTACCTTTCAATGTTATGGGCTCAGATTTAAATGTTCAGGATAAGGATGCTCGATGGTGGTCGGCTCCTTATGAATACAACAACAAGTTTCTAACAGGTTTTGCCCATGTAACACTTAGTGGTGTAGGATGTCCGGAGTTGGGTACATTACTCACTATGCCTACATCGGGAAAACTTGATGTTGATTATCATAACTATGGTTCAGAGTATTCTGACGAGAAGGCTTTTCCTGGTTATTATGCTGTTGACCTCAAGAAATATGGCATTCATTGTGAGGTAAGTTCTACATTACGTTCTTCTATAGAGCGATTTACCTTCCATAAGGGCGAAAGTCATATTCTTCTGAATATTGGTGATGGTCTGACAAATGAAGTTGGAGGTGCTGTTAAGCGTGTTGGCGATACTGAGATAGAAGGCTATCGACTGTTGGGTACTTTCTGCTATAATTCTCAGGCAGTTTTTCCTATGTATTTTGTATTGCGAGTAAGCAAGAAACCACTTTCGGCTGGTTATTGGAAGAAACAACCAAAGATGACAGGTGCCGAAGCTCAATGGGATACAGATAATGGTCGTTATAAGCTATATACCACCTATGGCAAGGAACTTGCAGGTGATGAGATAGGTTATTTTTTCAATTATGATTGTGAAGAAGGTGAGCAGATTGAGGTTCAGATGGGTGTTTCATTTGTTTCTATAGCTAATGCTCGTGAAAACCTTAATCATGAACAACAAGGATTTGCTTTTGATAAAGTATGCAAAGCTGCTTCTGCTGCTTGGGAACAGACACTTTCTACTATTGATGTAGAAGGCGGAACGGAGGCTCAGAAACGTGTTTTCTATACAGCACTCTATCATAGTCAGATTCATCCAAATATTGTTCAGGATGTAAATGGCGAGTATCCTATGATGGAACGTTTTGATATTGGCAAGACATCATCTAATCGCTATACAGTCTTCTCTCTTTGGGATACCTATCGTAATGTTCATCAGTTGGAAACCTTGCTCTATCCTGATCGTCAGCTTGATATGGTTCGCTCTATTATTGACATGTCAAAAGAGTGGGGGTGGATGCCTCGTTGGGAACTCTTTGGTCGTGAAACATGGACAATGGAGGGCGATCCTGCCATAGCTGTTGTTGCTGATACCTATCTCAAAGGATTGCGTGATTTCGATATTCAGACAGCTTATAAAGCATTTTTAAAGAGTGCTACTACTAAAGGTCAAGACAATAAGATGCGTCCTGATATCGATCCTTATATCAGTAAGGGTTATGTGCCATTGGGTTATTTTGCTCAGGACTTCTCAGGCGATAATAGTGTTTCTCATGCATTGGAGTATTATATTGCTGATTATGCTCTTGGTAATCTTGCATCAGCATTGGGTCATAAGGCAGAAGCTAAACGTTTCTATAAGCAGAGTCTTGGTTACAAGCATTATTATAGCAAGGAGAGTGGTACTTTCCGTCCTATAACTACAGATGGCAAGTTCCTTTCACCTTTTAATCCTGATGATGGTGCTGATTTTAGTAATGCTCCAGGATTCCACGAGGGCTCAGCATGGAACTACACATTCTATGTTCCTCATGATGTTCTTGGCTTGGCTAAACTCATGGGCGGCAAGCAGAAGTTTGTGAATAAGCTTCAGATGGTTTTTGATAAGAATCTCTATGATCCAGCCAACGAACCTGATATAGCTTATCCTTATCTTTTCAGTTATTTCAAGGGTGAGGAATGGCGAACCCAGAAAGAGGTTACCCGTTTGCTGAATAAATACTACACAGATAAACCATCAGGTATTCCTGGTAACGATGATACAGGAACGATGTCTGCGTGGGCAGTGTTCTCTATGATGGGTATCTATCCTGATTGTCCAGGAAGTCCTTATTACACCATCACTTCGCCTGTATTTGACAAGGTAACGCTTCATCTGGATAAACGTTATTATCCAGATGGTGATATAACTATTACTGCTGATCGTTCTGCTGCTACAGGCAAGTATATTAAATCGATTAGCTTAGGTGGAAAGAAACTAAATAGTTTCAGAATTAGTCATAAGGATCTTATTAAGAATAAGAATTTGATAATGAAGTATTAAATAAAAAAGTGGATGTGTAAAAATGCACATCCACTTTTTTTAAGTTATTCTTTTTTCTTTTTAATCTAAGTTGAAGGTTGAAGTTAGTCTGATATCTTCTGACGATGCTCCAACCATAACCTTAAACTCGCCTGGTTCAACAACACGTTTCATCTCTCGGTTTACAATACTTAGATCTTCGCTGTTAAGGGTAAAACTGATATGTTTTGTTTCACCTTTTTTGATCATTACTCGAGCGAAGTGCTTTAGCTGTTTCATAGGCTGAGAGGTTGATGCAACCTCGTCATGCAAATAGAGTTGTGCAACTTCTTCTCCGTCACATTTTCCTGTGTTTGTTACATCAAAGCTCACTTCAAAGTTTTCTTTGCCTTTCTGTGAAATTTTTAGGTTGCTATATTTAAATGTTGTATAGCTAAGACCATAGCCAAAGGCATAGAGAGGCTTGCCACTTATCTCGACATAGTTGTGAGGGATTGGAGCTTTCTTATTGTAGTAAACTGGAATCTGACCAATATTCTCAGGTACGGAAATTGGTAAACGACCAGCAGGGTTATAATCACCGAAGATTACATCTGCAATAGCCTGACCGCCTTGCTGACCAGGATAGTAAGCAGTGAGGAGGGCATCGGCATTATTGTGAGCCCACGTCTTGATAAGTGGACGTCCTTCTATATACACTACTACCATTGGTTTGCCTGTTGCTTTGATAGCTTCGAGAAGTTCCTGCTGTCGACCTAAGAGTCCAAGGGTGGCACGGTCGTAACCTTCACCGCAATCCATATCGCTAATACTCTTAGAATCGCTTACTGCAGCACCTGTTTCTTTATAGCTTGTTTTGAAATCACGAGCAGAACTTCCGCCAACAGCAACAATCACAACATCGGCACGCTTGGCTGCTTCTACTGCTGCAGGAATATTTGTATTGTCCATGTCGCGCACAGCACAGCCCTTAACATATTCAATGTTCTCTGCTTCCACCTTTGTACGAACTCCATCAAGGATGGTCTTTATGTTGCTGTCTTCCTGTGGGGCTGTATAGTCACCGAGCATATTATAGCGATTGTCGGCATTTGGGCCTATAACTGCCACCTTAATGTCTTTTCTCAAAGGAAGAATATTGTTTTTGTTTTCCAATAGAGTAACAGATGCCTGAGCCACCTTACGTGCAAGTTCAATACTTTCGGCTGTACGCACGTTTTTGGCAGCCTTCTTAGGATCAACGTATGGATTCTCAAACAAACCCATCTCGAATTTCTTTTGAAGGATATGAGCACATGCACTATCAACATAAGCTTCGCTCACCATGCCTTTTTTTACAGCATCAATAATGAAACTGTATGCTTTTGCACCTAAGTCGGCATCAACACCGCTCTTCAAGGCTAATACGGCTGCTTCCTGATCGGTGTTAGTAACATGATGAGTTTCCCATATACCGTCAATACTATAAAGGTCTGATACTGTAAATCCATTGAAGTTCCAATCGTTTCTCAGCACTTTTTTCAGATAATAGTCATCTGCGGTAGAAGGTATTCCGTCAAGCGAGTTGTATGATGTCATAACCGACAGAGCACCTGCTTCTATAGCTTTTTTGAATGGGTAGAGAAACTGTTCGTGAATCTCACGCTTGCCTAAGAATGTAGGAGCACCGTTCTGGCCACCTTCTGTTGTACCATAACCGATAAAGTGTTTCAAGGTAGCAATAGTAGAGTAGGGGTTTTTAAGATTGCCACCGCCAAGTCCTTTAACTTCAGCAGATGCAAGAATAGCTGTTAGAACAGGGTCCTCACCCATGCTTTCTTCTACGCGGCTCCAACGAGGTTCTCTGCTTAAGTCGATTACAGGACCATAGCTGATATGAGCACCTTGCAATCGCACTTCTTTTCCTATAACCTTACCTACCTGTTCAAGAAGGTCTGGACTCCAGTAGGGAATACTGTTGTACCTATTGCCATGTGTCCATGTGGAGCCTCTTCGGCAAGGAACAAAGGAATACCCAGTCGGGTGTTCTCCTTCACGTATTTTTGTAATGTATTACCTGCTTTAGCTGCAAGCTCAGGATCAAGGCCCGTTTCAAGGGTTTTCTGTGTCCATGGGTCTGCACGATATGTACCCCATAGCATACCAATGTTTCCCTCCTTTATGTCCTTTATGAACGAAGCTGAAGGTTTTATGTTTTTCCCGTCTTTAGTCCAGTAGTTCCATGCTAATGTGCATCGCAACTGTCCAACCTTCTCTTCGAGGGTCATACGGCTAAGCAGATCAGCAACGCGTTCCTTTACTGGCAGGTTAGGATTCTGATATGCATATTTAACGATTTCTTTTTTAGCTGTTGCAGTTGTCAATACACAGGCTACAGCAATAGTTGATAATAATTTCTTCATGCTGATTTAGGTACTTATTTATTCTGTCGCAAAATTAATAAAAATGTTCCAATAACACGTTCTGTTTTTGGTTTTGTTTTCAAAAAACGGCTTTACGAATCCTCTATATTGCCTCTATAATCCGTCTATATCACCGAGCAGAAAAAACTCCGAGGAATAATCCCCGGAGTTTTTATTATTAACAAGTAGTTTTTACTACTTTTATTAGTTTTCTTTATCCCACCATACTCTTGTAGAGAAGGTGTCGCCACCCTGACGAGCTACAGCAGCATCATAGTTAGTTTTGTTAATTTGTGACTCTCTTGATGGATAGCGGAAACGACGTGGAATAGAACCGTCTGTAGCGCATGCACCATCAAGAGCTGCCATAGGAGCAGGAGTCAAGACTGGGTATCCTGAACGACGCCAGTTTGTAAATACCTCGTGTGGGTCACCGAAAGTAGCAATATAATACTGCTCGTTAATCTGCTGGAGAGCTTTTGCTGCATCAAATGGGTTTTCTGCAAGATAAGTATCTGCAGCTCCCTCTGGAAGGTATGTATTACGTACAGCTGTTGTGAGGTGTGGGAACTGGCTGAACTGAGCGAAAGCAGCTTTTACACCAGCCTCATAGAAGTCCTTAGCATTACCATTTATAAATCCTCTTTGAGCAGCCTCTGCTAACAACAGATTTGTCTGAGCAGCAGTAATGATGAATGTAGGAGCCTGTGGATCACAGTAGGTGTAACGGTTAGGTGAAGAGAAGTGTGCACCATAGTTAGCAAGGAATGCATCGTCATTGAAACGATCGTCAACCTGACCAACAAAGTATTGACTTGTTTTACTATTGTTGTAACCACCTACAGGCATACCTTCTTGTGCTGCAAATGTCATATCGCCATAGTCTCCGTTAGCCCATAGACCAGAAGTGTTCTTCTGACAGTCGGTATATTGCTTGCCATCTTGTGTTGGGGCAATTGTACCAATAAGACTCAGACGAGGGTCGTTGGTATTCTTAAGCATATCAACGAAAGTCTTTGCAAGATAGAACTCACGGTCTTCATGAGCATTGATCTTTGCAAATGGTTCTGCAGAGTCGTTGGTTGTAACACCCTCAGAGTGATTCAGCAAAACATTGTCATCGTTGTTTGTGATAACTCCGTTTGCATAAGCTTTTGCTGCATAGGTTTTAGCTGTAGCTGGGTCAACCTTTACAAGACGCATAGCCAAACGAAGCATCAGAGAGTTAGCAAACTTCTTCCATTTTGCAGCATCGCCCTGGAAATAGAGGTCTTGAGCACCCATGACAGCAGTACCTGTAAGGTTTGCCTGTGCCTCGTCAAGTTCTTTAAGCATGCTCATGTATATTTCTTCCTGAGAGTCATACTTCGGATTAGAATACAAAGCTGGACGACCAGCCTCGCTGTAAGGAATATCACCATAAAGGTCGGTCATCTTAGCGAAAGCATAGATACGCATTACACGTGCCATATTCCAGTCAACCTCCATTCCTGCAACTCCGTTCCATTTGTCGTAGCAAGTGGTAACATCGCGCATAGCACCACGGTCGCTTGAATAAGTATCCCAGAATGAACCAGAATAGCCATCGCTATATTCATAGCGTCCGTACCAATCCCACCAGTCAATAGAACTTAACTGCTGAGTCCATTGAGCAGAGTAGATGCAACCTGTACGCCACATATCCCAGTCAGAACCTAAAGCCTGATGCTGAGCATTAGAGAACAGCATAGCATAAGATACATTTCCCTCGTTCAAGTGTTCTGGGTCTTTGTTAAGATCTCCGAAATCTCCACAGCTTGTTAGACCAAGTGCGAACACTGAAGCTAAAGCAAAATATTTTAATGTTTTCATTATGAATCAATTTTAAGATAGTTAGAACTTAACATTTACATTGAAACCAATGTTTCGGGTTGCAGGATAACCATTGAGCTCCAAGCCCTGACCATTAGAAGCGTTAACAGCTGACTCTGGGTCAATATTTGGAGTATGCTTCATGATAGTCCAGAGGTTACGAGCGATGAGACTAACGCTAAGTCCCTTAACAACCTTCAAACTGCTGAGCATGCTCTTTGGGAAAGTGTAACTTAAAGAAAGTTCACGGAGCTTAATGAATGAAGCATCGTAAACGAACTCTTCACCAATATTTGCGTTGCATATTGCCTGATAGTAATCTTGTGCAGTTACAGCAACAGTATTAGCAGCTCCTGTTTCTTCGTCTATACCAGCAAATACAGTCTTTGCGTATGGTTCTGCAACGGTACGACCTACGAGAGTGTTCTTGTGCATACCATAGTTGTAGAGTTGGTAGTTTGTACCAGAGAAAAGTTTAGCTCCAAACTTGGCATCAAGCAGGAATGTTAGAGTAAAATTCTTATATTTTACAGAATTTTTCCAACCACCAGTCCACTTGTAAACACCATTACCAAGTGATGTCTGCTCGCCAGCCTGTGGAAGACCCTTCTTCAACAAGAGATTACCATTTTCGTCTCTCTTATACTTGTTACCGATAATTTCACCGTATGCGCTTCCAACAACGTCGAAAATGTAAACATTACCATTACGGCTTTCTGCACCTTCGATATTAATGCGACCTACACCTTCACCAAGAGAAACAACCTTTGAAGAGTTGTATGCGAA
This sequence comes from uncultured Prevotella sp., assembly GCA_905236755.1. Taxonomy (GTDB): domain Bacteria; phylum Bacteroidota; class Bacteroidia; order Bacteroidales; family Bacteroidaceae; genus Prevotella. The sequence goes on along the minus strand of CAJOCR010000008.1, from coordinate 12,349 downwards.
GTTCAATGTAGTGTTCCATGTGAAGGCCTTTGTCTTTACAGGATAAGCGTCAACCATGAACTCGAAACCTTTATTGACAATCTTACCAACATTAGCAGACTTTGAGTTATAACCAGAGGTTGATGATGTAGAAACAGTAAGAATATCATCTGTTGTTCTCTTCTGATAGTAAGCCATATCAAACATCAAACGGCTATTGAAGAAACTCATGTTTAAACCTGTCTCAAATTCTGAGATACGGATAGGTTTCAAGTTTGCGTTTGGGTAACTATTTTCGTTTGCTTGTGTTGCAACCTGCATACCGTTGATGGTATAATTGCGAAGCTGGTAAAGCAAAATAGTTCTATAAGGATATGTACCATTAGAAGCTGCAGCCATACCTATACGGAATTTACCAAACTCAAACCACTCAGGAAGTGATTTGCGGAATGTATCTGTGAAAACCCAAGAGATAGTTGCTGATGGGTAGAAATAGCTATTGTTGTCTTTGCTAAGAGTAGAGAACCAGTCATTACGACCTGTAAGGTTCAAGAAAACCTGGTTAGCCCAGCCAAGGTCAACAGTGCCATAGAAAGAATTTACCTGATAGTGTTTAATAGACATATTTGGGTTCTTGTCTCCAAGGTTGTTGACACTCCACAGACCATCAACAACAAATGGACGACCACCATCAGCAACTGTAAACTGCTTTGTTTCGTTATACTGCTTGTTTCCACCGAATGTGGCACCTACAGAAAGTTTACCAAATTCTTTGTTAAAGCCAAGAAGGAAGTTGTAGTTGGTTTCGTGGAAATTCTTCTCGTATTGAGTAAGCCAACCCTTAGGATCAGCAGCAGCACCAATAGGCTGAACCTGCTTATACTCAATATTGTAACCATCACGCTGTACAGTACCCTGTAAGTACAACCAGTTAGTAATATCCCAACGAAGTTGAACCTGACCTGTCAAGCGGTTACGCTCCATGTTATTGGTCTTGCGATACTGCAACCAGTATGGGTTGTTGAAGTAAACATTAGTGCCACCAATCATTTCTGAGCCATCAAGGTTTGTACCCCAACCAGCTGCAGTTCCCTTCATCCAATCAATGTCAAAAGAGTTACCACGATAGATAAGAGAAGCGTTAGTGTTACCATTTCCATCAGAGAGGTTAGAACGACCATTTGACTTGTCAAACACATAGTTTGCAGTAACATTCAAATGAAGGTTCTTAAGAATATCGTATGTGGTATTCATATTCAAACCAATTTGGCGATTACCTGCGTTAGGAAGAATACTTTTCTCTATGTTGTAAGAACCACCAAAACGATATACAATATTCTGAGCAGAGCCAGAGATAGATGCTGAAGTATTAGAAGTGATACCAGTGCGATAGAACTTCTTCCAGTTGTCAACATTGTTATAAGCATACTTCTCACCAAGGAAGTTTACTGCCTCGCTACCATCAAGAGCTGCACCCCAACTGCTGCTTTCTGCTTTCTTTGCTGCAGTTACGTCAGTTGGTTTCTTTCCTTCAAGACCAATACCGAAGGTGTCCTGCCAGTCGCGATAATCATAGATAGAGTTGAATGTGAGGTTCTGGTTAACCTCAATAGTAACAGGCTGATTTTTCTTACCGCTCTTTGTTGTGATAAGAATAGCACCATTACCACCACGATAACCATAAAGTGCAGAAGCTGCAGCACCCTTCAAAACCTGAATACTTTCGATATCGTCGGCGTTGATATTGCTCAAACCATCACCCATATCAGAACCACCCCATTTTCCTGCTGCGCCTTGATTAGAGTTGTCGAATGGAATTCCGTCAACAACATACAATGGCATGTTGTTACCTGTAAGAGAGGCATTACCACGGATGACAACACGTGATGTACCTGTAGAACCAGTACCATTTCCAGATACGTTTACACCAGCAACCTTACCTGAAAGGGCGTTACCAATGTTAGGATCACGTGCCAACTGGAAATCATCACCACCAACTTTTGTTGTAGAATAACCAAGTGAACGAGCCTGACGCTTGATACCAAGTGCAGTTACAACAACTTCATCAATAGCTTGTGATTCATCCTGAAGTGTGATGTCAATAGTGTTTTTACCTCCGATTTTAACTGTTTGGGTTTTGCTACCAATGTAAGAAACTTCAAGTGTAGCATTTGAAGGGCAATCAATAGTGTAGTTACCGTCAATGTCGGTGATTACACCCATTGTAGATCCCTTTACCTTTACTGTAGCACCGATTACAGGTTCGCCTGTAGCGTCCTTTACGGTACCCTTAACTGTTGTGTTCTGTGCCTGGATAACCAAAGCGAACGACATGAACAGAACAGTCAAACAGGCTCTCATAGAGAACCATAACGCATTCTTTTTTCTCATGCTTCTTTTAATTTAAGGATTCAATTAATAAGTTAGATATTTAAACTAAGTATCCTATGTTAGTTAGGTTTACTTTTTACCTGCAAAAACTTGCAATTAATTCTTAAAGCTAATGAGGTAGTAATATACCTTATTTTCCTATTTCTTTTACGTTAGTTAGGTTTTTAATATCGCAAAGGTAATGATTGTTTTTACATACAACAACATTTTGCGACATTTTTATGTTATAGATTGTTAAAGGAAGTGCGTGTTTAACTTTTATGGCTTATCAAGATCATAAAAAACAAAATCCCCGGCAAGTAGAAAACTGCCGGGGATTATTGTCCTACATTTACTGATGTAATGGAATGTTAATTGTCAAGGCTAAGACAGAAATCTATGAGTGCTAAAGCCTGGCGAGCTTCCATCATAATAGTCTTGTTAGAACCTACACATTCCTTGATTTTATCAGTGTGTTCTGGGAATGCTTTATAAATGCTTTTTAAGTTATTAACCTTACATTCCTTCCCTTTGCGTGTGAAGTAATAGGTGTTATGGTTCTTGTTGCTCCACACATCCATGTTGCGTCCACCGCTTTTGTCGTTCACACCAAAGGAACCATTATACATTCCACCGCCAGCACCGGCAATACCGCCCATACCGAAATGGTCGCCCAGTTCTACTCTCTGTGATGGCACCTGTGATATTCCATAAACTCCCACGTATCCATCATGCACCTTGGTGATGTTCCAGCCGATAAGAATCTCGTGGTTATCACGTTTCACTACCTGGCAGAACTGTTTGTTGTGATACACCCATTTCTGATTGTCGAAGAAGATAGTATCTACCAGTTCTGGACTCACAAGTTCCATGAGTTCCTGATTCTGGTAATACATCACCTTCTTGTTGGCTGCATCATAGTTTGCCATTATCATGAATTTGGCACCTGCCTTATAGACAATCTTTGTCTTTACAAAGTCAGGGAAGAGATACAATCGCTTCTGCTGAGCAAAAGCGATTGTACAGAGAGTTAAAAATATTAGTGTGAATATCTTACGCATAACTAATTAGTTTGCAAAGCCTGAACCCCACTGCGGAGCGTTCTTGTCCTGCCACAAACGTTCTGTGTTCAAAGGAGCGTTGCCGGCATTAAACTCACTTCCCTGACTATTTGTGCCAAGATGAGTGAAGCCTTGCTGTTCGTAGGCTGCTGTCTTGATAGAATACATAAGGTCAGTCTTCAAAGGCTCGCTGATAACGAAACGGCGTGGAATAGCAGAAAGTGCAATGTTTTCAAACTTAACGAAAGGAAGTAGGGTAGAACCTATCTTTGGATAACCAGAACGGCGGGCTGTTACGAACTGGTCGTCGCACTGCTCACTGAAGTTGATGAGCTGCTGCAGATAGATCTTCTCAAGCTTTTGTTCCTTAGTACCTTCAAACTTAACGTTGTCGGTAGCCATCATTGCCTCGATTTCTCCTGCCTGCAAGTCGATAACCTTTTCGTTCTCGTCATAGTTGTAGGTTGTGCCATAGTAAGGAATCTTGTTGTCCTTTGCTAACTTGTCATATTCTCTAACTGATGCCTGAACACCTGCGTTATACCATTCTTCTGCGCTCTTGTTGCCAAGATTGGTGCCACTAAGCACAGAAAGTTCTGCCATATAAAGGTTCACCTCGGCAGCACCCATATACATAACATATAATGGATTGTCGTCGGTGTCCTGAATGATGTTCATGTCAATGCTGCCGTCAGCTTTTTCAGTCATAGCAGTAGGAACGGTGAAGTCGATACGTCCACGGTGCAACTCGTTGGTGTAAGTTGAGAATGGACTGTAGCTCTTTTGCTTGTCGCCCATGCTTATCTGATAGCGTGTTCCAGGATTGAAATATTCTTCGTAATACTCGTCTGATATTTTTCCTGCATCGTGAGAAGCCTTTGGTGAGTATGTAACAGGTAGAGCTGTGTAGCGTACCCAAGGCTCTCCCATGCCGCCCCATTCTTTGAAGTTTCCTTTGGTGTCGAGAACGACATTTTCTTTCACTGCAGTAGGAAGCTTGTCAAATTTGCCGTTGTCGATAAAACTCTGAACAACCTTAGAGTTAAAACCATTCTTTGTGTAGATGAAACGCACACGTGGGTCTTTGCTCTTAAGAAGGAAGTTGATAACCTTGTCTGTACCATAAACAGTAGCCAGACTGTTACCTGTACCATATTCATAGTCAAGATTACCGGTGCTCACGTTTGTTGCCTTGCAGAACATGAAGTCGTCAGCCATTTCTGTAATTAAACCAGCAGAGTTTGCTGCAGCTTCCTTAGCTATGTTCAAAGCCTTTGTTGCATCGTTGTTATACAAGCGAACTGCAATCTTCAGCTTCAAAGAGTTTGCAAGCTTAGCCCACTTTGTCCAGTCGCATCCATAGGCTGCGTCCTGACGGCTGGCGTCAGCCAAGTCGTTTCCTTGCAGCATGGTAATGTATTCGTTAAGTTCCTTTATCCACAGGTCGTAGAGTTCCTCAACAGTCTCATACTTAGGAGTTATGTTTCCTGTTTCGTCATATTGGCAAGCTTCTGTGTAAGGAATAGAACCATACATATCTGTATCAAAGATGCCGAGATAAATAGTCATAATACCTGTTGCAGCAAGATAACCATTGTTTTGTGTTTCGCCTGTCTTAGCGATATGACTCTGGATCTTATTGCGATATTTCAATACTTTGAGGTATTGTTTGCCTTGACCGCCTGACTCCGCCTGACCAGTATAGTCGTCAGCAAAACCACCGCCAGGTGTACCCATCTGACTCCAGCGAGTGAAATAAGTCACATTATAGAACCACACAAGATAGTCGTTAGGCTGGAACTCATTAATAGCTGCAGCCATCAGACCTTCTGGTAGGTCTTTGGTTACGTTGGCAGGATCCTGGTTCAACTCTTGAAAGTCATCTTTACAAGCAGTGTTAAGAGCCAGTAATGAAGTCAAAGCACCTGCAATGAGAAATTTATTTATTTTCATAATAGTCTTCTTTAATAATAAGTTTAGAATGTAGCTTTTATAGTGAAAGTAAAGCTTGTTGTAATGCCTGAGAACTGACGCTGACGGAACTCGGCTGTTGTTGTTCCGGCAATAGCTTCTGGGTTCTCGTGGTTAGGCATTGAGTTCAACAGATAGCCAAGGTTGTGTGCCTGAGCGCTGAGTGCCAGACGGCGACAGCCAATCTTGCTTGCGATGTTAGAATCAAATGCGTAGCTCAATGATAAGTCACGGAATGCAATGTAGTTAAGAGTTACGAACCAGTTGTCGTTGATAACACCCTGTCCCCAAGAATTAGTGAAGTAGTGCCATCCACCAGCATGAACATATTCTGCATGACCACCCTTGACGAGTTCCTCGTAGGTTTCACCTGAGCTATACTGACCTGTACCAACTGTGTACATTGTGCCGTCAGGCTGAAGAATCTGAGCACCCTTAGTTACTATACCTTCTGGGATGATACCGTCGTCATAGGTAACGCCGTCAAAGCCAGATTTGTAGGTTATACCACCGTTGTTGGTGCCACGACCAGCAAGAGAAGTCTTGGTGTAGCCATAAGCTGTACCGTAGCGAGAGTTGTATGAAGCAACTTTACCACCGAAGCGTGCATCGAAGCTTGCACTAAGAGTCCAGTTCTTGTAACGTAGGCTTGTGTTGATAGAACCGAGGAAGTCGGGAACAGAGTTGCCTACTTCTTCAACCTTACCTGCACGTGGAATGTAAGGTGTGTGATAGCCTGCGTTGTAGTATGCCATACTGAGAACTGGTAATCCTGATTCTTCATCTCTCTTTGCCTGCGAATCTGACATCAGCATACCATAAGTACCACCTACCTTTGCAACGGCACCGATACGGAAGTTTCCGTATGCAGGGTCACCGGCAAGTGTGATATAGTCGGCACAGAGATCAGAAAGCTCAACAATCTTTGAATTGTTCTTTGTGTATGTGAAGTTCAAATCCCACTGCCAATCCTTTGTAGCTATTGGGGTGGTGTTCAAAGCCAACTCAATACCTGAGTTCTGGATGTTACCAGCGTTGATGAGGGCTTTCTTGTAACCTGATTCTTCAGGAATAGAAACCTGCATAATCTGGTTGGTAGTGTTCTCCTTATAGTAAGTGAAGTCGATACCGATGCGGTTGTTCAAGAAGCGGATGTCGGTACCAAATTCCCATGACTTCTTACGCTCTGGTTTCAAGTCCTTGCTGTATGTTGTTTCTGGCAGGGTGGTAGAATAGCTCTTACCAAAGTTGTTGGTGTAGCTCTCCAAACCGTATGCTGTGTTGATATAGTAAGCATCGCAGTCGTTACCTACCTGTGCATAAGAACCACGAATCTTCCAGAAACTCAACCATGTAGGAAGTGTCTCGCGGAAGGTGTTAGTAATCAACCATGATGCACTTACTGATGGATAGAAGTATGAGTAGTTACCATGACCATCGGCGTAAACCAGTGATGATGACCAGTCGTTACGACCTGTTACATCGAGGAATACCTGATCTTTCCAACTTGCGCCTACCTGTGCTGCAATAGAGTGGATGGTCTTTGTGCCTGAAACTGCAGCACTTGCCTCATATCCATCTGAACCATTAGCGAGGAAATACTGGTTAGGAACAATGAAGTCGCCCTTTGTATTTGCGCTCATGCCTGCACGGTAAGCGTTGAAGTATTCGTAGCGCAGGAAGCCGTTTACTCGCCAGTCTTCGTTTATCTGCTTGTCAACCATGAGGTTGGTGTTAAAGTTCTTTTGCTCTTTACGAGACTGAGATGTTGAGTATGAACCACCTTGGTTGTAGTAGCCTGAACCAGGATATTTACCTTCGCCTTGTACGAAGTAGTAGTTGTAGTTGCCTTCTGTAATCCACTTTAACCATGGAGTGAGCTGCCATGTGAGCTTAAGACTTGGACGGAATACGGTTTCCTTCTGGTAGTATTCGTTTTCCCAGATGCTCCACCATGTACCACGACCAATAACAAATCCCCACTCATCACCATATTGTGTTTGAGCAAGACCGCCATGAACGCCTTTATATTTGTCTCTGTAGTATTTAGCGTCATACATACGATCCCATGTACCATTCACGAAGTTCTCGCCAATGTTTGGCTGAGCATTACGTGGCTTTGAGGTTGCGTATGTCATGCTTGCCTCAATTTCAACGTTGTTTGTGAGTTTATGACTTGCTTTAGCAAGGAAACTGAAACGGCGGAAATCGTTGTTAGGCAATGTACCATTGTTGTAACGATAAGAGAGTGAGGTGTAGAAGCTTGTGCGATCGTTACCTCCTGAGATTGCAACGTTAGTATTTGTGTTGAAGCCTGTGTCGTAGGCATCCTTGAAGTTGTTCTTGTAAGGTTGAGCGTCATATAGCTGTCCATCATACATCTCAATCTTTCCGTCCTTTGCATGTTGACGTATATATTCGAAAGAAGGTCCAAAGGCAGTTCCCATCTCATTATAACTGCTGAGCACCTTGTATGAAGCATACCCCTGTTCGTTTGTCCAATACAGGTCGTTTACATTGAAAGGACTGTTTGGAGATGAGCAGTAGAAGAAGCTCTCTGCATATTCATTCTGAAGATCTGGCTGGCTTGTTACCTTGTCAAAACCAAATGTCTGGCTGAACTCAATACCAAGACCTTTCTTGCCCTTACCGCTCTTGGTGGTGATGACGATAGCACCGTTCAAACCACGTGAACCGTATAGAGCTGTAGCGGCAGCACCTTTCAGTACTGATACTGACTCGAAATCGTCAGGGTTCAAGTTTTTCAACTCGTTACCATAGTTCTGTGCACCAGAAGCCCAGTCTGCATCGTTTTCGACAACACCGTTGTCAAGGATGACACCATCAACAACATAGATAGGCTGGTTGTTCTTGTTAAGGGTAGAAGCACCACGAATCAAGATCTTAGATGCACCGAACATACCACCGTCTGAAGAGTTGATTTCTACACCAGCGACCTTACCTTGCAAAGCCAAAACAGGGTTGATGAGGTTTCCATCAAGTTCGTCGCCCTTAAGTTCGGTAACAGCATACCCCAGAGCTTTCTGGTCACGCTTCATACCTAAAGCAGTTACAACAACTTCGTTGAGGCTTGTTGACTCTTCTTTTAGTTGTACGTTGATAGTTGTACGGTTGTTAACTTTCTCCTCAACAGCAACATAGCCTATATATGAATAGGTGAGTGTTGCGTTTGGAGCACATTCAATAGAGTACTTACCATCAATATCGGTAATAGTACCCTTGTTAGCACCTTTTACCATTACGGTACCGCCAACAATAGGTTCACCAAGTTGATCCTTTACGGAACCCTTTACGGTTACGTTCTGTGCATAGATGCTTATGGCAAAGAATGCCAATAACAGCGTCATGCAAGCTCTTGTGAGCCAAGAAAAGGTTTCTTTCTGTCTCATGTTCTTTAAATTAAGGATTCTATTATTAGTTAGATAAAAAAACTGAATTCATTTTATTTTAGGCTTCTCTGCAAAAGAACAAACTGTTAATAGTTGACTCTATCTATATGTGGGTATTATCGGTATTAAACAGTTAACTCATGTTTACACATGGTTTTGTTTTTTGAGGTGGCCTTTTAAATTTGGTTATACTATTCGGTTGCAAATATAATATAAATTTCACATAAAAGAACAAAAATTACTAATTAATGTGTTAATTTAGTTTAAACGATATATCCTATCTTTCTTTGTATGCAGACATATAGGCAAAAGTCTAATCTTTACAAGCATTCATTATAATCTATCGCTCCAAGTCTTGTTAAAGCAAGTTTGGAGTTTTTACTCAACAGAATTGTATGCGAACGTATAGAAACGTTTTGTTGTTTCAAAAAAAGTGCTATCTTTGTGTTGTTAAATTCGATGAATTACACATGCGTGATAAGGCTCTTTCTATAACCTTCCTCTAAGGTAACGCTAAGGGCTAAGGTAACAATAACCCGGCTCTAACCAAAAATTAGAGAATCGTTAGAGAACGATTAGAGAAAGGTTAGAGAACGGTTAGAGGAATAAGGGAGGAAAGAAGAAGCCTCTCCCCAGCCCTCTCCAAAGGGAGAGGGAGAAGAAACTGGCGGAAATATAAAGGCGAAGGAAGTAAAGATGGAACCGTTTTGCATAGCGCATATCGTGATGAGGTTATAACACCACAATCTCGTCCATAAAGAACCAGGCTGGATAGCCCACGCCATAGTGCCATGAAGGACAGTTGCCAAGGGTGTTTACATGAACTTTTATGTAGCGAGCTTTTACAGGTTTGCTTGTGGAAACCTTACCTTTGACGAATTTTACCGAGAGGTCGCGGTCTTCAGCAAACTCATATTTTCCAAATGGTTCATATTTCTTGCCGTCAAGTGATGTGGCGTAGTAGCCTCCCTTTGGAAGTAGAATCCAAGCACCAAGCTGATGAAGGAAGTCTATAGAGATGCTGCTTATTTCCTTAATTGTTCCGAGGTCAAGAATGAAGTCGGCATCTTCGCCATTCCAGCCAACCCAGCTTTCTACATAGGTGGTTCCGCCATAAAGTCCGTCTGTGAGCGCTTTGTCGGCAATAGTCTGGTAGCGTTCTGCTGGCTTTATGCTCCAGATGACTTTTGCACCGGCTGCTTTGTTTGTTTCTGTTGTAGGCAAGAAACGCTGACGATAAAGCTTACAATAATCGGCAGGACGGTTCTCTCGTTCGTTGAGCGAAGGAATATTGTATTCTTTTGTTTTTTGTTCGAATAGGCTGAGCTTTTTGACAATATCGGCTTTGTTGTCGGTTACTTCTGTTCGTGCAATTTCGAGTTCGGAATATTGTAGCGGTAGGCGAGACATGTGTACTCGTTTTAAAAGAGTGGTGTCGTTGCTTACTGCTTCTTCTGCCTTGTCGAATAGTTCGTTGTATGTTTTCAGAAGATGTTTGTTCAGCATTCCGTCTTTATGGCTGATGGGTGAGTCGTAAATCCATAGTGGAACGTTGCTTGCAAGAAGTGCGCCTTCCATAATCTTATGGTATTGATAGAGATATGGGGCGGCTGCTCCATAGTATCCGTGTAGGAAGGTTTGCATGAGAGAATCGCTGTCCATGTTGGGATTCCACATTAGTTTGCCAAGCATATAGGCGCGCATTTCAGAGAAGTCAACTCCGCGATGTCCGTTTACCTGTTCGAAAATCATTGTGGCGTGATTCTTCTTGAAAAGCTGCAGGTTTTTCTTTAGAATATGGAAGTTAGGGAAGGGGGAAACGGTATTGTCGAAGTTGATTCCGTAATCCCATACAAAGATATTGTCGGAGATGCGTCCCCAACCTTCAAGTGCTTTAGTGAACCATTTGCCTGACTCATTGTCGGTAAGTGGTACTTCTCGCTTGCAGTCAATATTGCAAAGCATGATATTTACGTTAGGCAGAGGCTTTACATGAAGGGGCGGGTTCATGCTGTACAGATAGGCAAGGGTAGAGAATTCCTTGTCAGGATAGTGGGTGGCGAGTTTGTTGAGGAAACGGATAATGTTTCCTGAAGGCGAACCTTCGTATTCGTCAACGGCTTTACATTCTGGACATTGGCAGTTGGTGTTGTTACCGTCGTTCTGACTGATGGAAATCATCTTCAGTTCTGGGTTTGCTTTGAAGATAGAGTCGAGCTGCTGACAGGCAGCCTCGAAAACTTCTGGGTTGGTTAGGCACCATTGGCTATGGTCGCCTGGCTGGCGCTTTCCATTGATGAACGAGTACCATTCTGGGTGAGCTTTGCCGAATCGGTTGGCAGGCAGAATCTGGTTGAATGTATGTACCCACATATTATTAATGAACACTTCGTTTGGTTCATCAAGACGGAACCACAATTTGTATATAGGGTCGTCGTTACCATAACTGAATGTCTGGCGATATCTGAAAGCAGGTGACTCTGCATAGTTTATTATAGGAAGTGTGATGTTGTTTTGCTTATGCAGGGTGTAGCTGCTGTTTGCCCAATAGTTTACGCCAAGATATTTCTCAAGAAGGGTTACTATGCCGTATATCGTGCCTTTGTGTCCGCCATTCTTGATGTGTAGTGAGCCGTTGTCGGTTGCGAACTCAAAGCCGTCGTGACTGGCTTTTGTTGTTTGTTCGCCAAGAATGATGGCGTTTTTGTAGGTAGGCGTGCCTTGCACAATTGGAAGTTTTGTGCCTGATATAAGTTCTAAGAAGTGATTGAGCAGATTGGCTGCCTGCTGGTTTGTATCGTTATTGTCGGTACAGACAATACGTGTCTTTGCTTTCCCGTTCTTAACGAGATTAATTTGTGCCGATGCTGTCAACGAGGAGAGCATGAGCGTAGCGAAAATAGTTGATAATATTCGTCTCATGTTGATTTAGGCTTACTTGTTTTCTCCGCAAAAATACTAATATAGTCTCAGCTGTGCAAGTTTTTTGCTTGTAGGCTTTTTTTTGTGTCAATTAGCCCATGCGATAATTGATAGTAATTTTAACTGAATTTTCGCAAGTGAATATACTCTGTGTTTTTCTCTTAATATAAAAGAAAATAAAGACGAAAAGAGCATTCTGCTCTTATGATGAATTTATGTTTCAGCCTTTATGAAAACAAGTTTTCAACAGCCTATAACATAAACTCATCAGGCTAAAGCCTTCGTCTTTTAAGAAAATTAGGCGCTGATGCGCAATTGCGCGAATAAGCGCAAAAAATATCAACCCATTTAGCAATTACAAATTTAGAATTGCGAGTTACGAATTATTTTAATTACAAATTTGTCAATTTTGAATTTTTAATTCCATAATTATTAATTGCGCTTGCGCAACCAATTTCACATTTTGGTTGATATCCTTTGCGCGATTGCGCACTGGTGCATCAGCACTTTATTTTCTAGTGTATGAATGGATTTTTCCTGAAAGAGAATAATGATATTGATGCTTGGGCTTGGAAAGCATGCTTTCTAAAAGCCCAAGCATCAATATCATTATAGGCTCATTCTGAGCCGTATTCC
>CAJOCR010000007.1:99940-104612 GCA_905236755.1 uncultured Prevotella sp. | reverse complement strand
AGCGTAATTTTAGCAGCTTTGCTGCATTTTCATAAGAAAGCAACCACGAAGTGGAGATGGAATTACTTGATTTCTTGTTAAATGCTTGCATTTATAAAATAAAGCAAGTAAGAACATCATAAGGCTCATTAGAGCCTTGCTTTCTATTTTTTTCTCTAATAAATATTCACTTGAGAAAGTTCTGTAATTAATATTTTTCTTGGTTCTTCCTAACACAGGGATTTACGGGTGAGCAGATAATTCTCCCTTCCCTACCGGGGAGGGTCGGGGTGAGGCTGCCTTATCTTATCTGCTTAATCTGCCTTCTCAGCACTTTCTTATTTACTTTGAATGCGTCGAAGCCCTGACCGTAAGCACCGATAACGGCACTCTGACTGACGAAAGCCTCTGGGTCGATCTCGTCGATAAGACTGAAGATAAGTGCCGACTCGCTTTTCTTAGCAATACAGAATACCATTTTTATTCCTTTTCTTGAGTAGAAACCCTGTCCTTCAATCAAGCTACAGCCTCGTTGAACAATATGGTTTATTCCTTCGCCAATCTGTTCGTATTTATCAGAAACAATAATAAACTGCACGCTTTGGCGCATAGTATTCACTACGTGATCAACAAAGAACGTGAGAACAAAGAGCAGAACGTAACCGTAAAGCACTTTTTCCCAATCTTTCAAAACAAAGATACTTGATGTGATAATGGCCAAATCGCAGAAAAGAATAACGTGACCGAGCGACACGTCACGATATTTATGTATCATAGCCGCAATAACGTCGGTACCGCCTGTGCTTCCGCCAGCAGCCAAGCCAAGTCCTACGCTTGCTCCAAGGAAAACACCACCAACGATAGTAGCCATAAACTTCTGGTCGGCAAGCAAAACGGTATCGCCAATAAGGTATTGAACGATAGACGAACCAATAGTGAATGTTACAACGGCATATATGGTTTTAATGCAAAACTTCCACCCAAGAATCTTTAGTGCCACGATAAGCAGTGCGGCATTAAATGCAAAGAACGCATGCTGAGCGGGAATGCCTGTTCCCCAGAACACGATAGAGGCAATACCAGTGATGCCTCCCATTGGAATTTGGTTTGGAAGCAAAAATATGTTCCAGCCAATAACTCCTAAGATAGTTCCTAAAGTAAGTAAAATGTAGTCGTTTAGCTGTCGGCGAAATGTCGAACCTTCTCTTCTTCTTTCCATAAATGTTGTTATTTGGTGCAAAGATACAAAATATTGAATTATACATACCTAATATATAGAGAAAAATTGCTATCTTTGCACGCATAAATTCTAGAATTATAACATACCGGTATGAAGATTGAAAACCAAATCAGTTGTGCAGCTGTGGCAGCTGTAAAAGAACTATATGGTCAGGATGTACCAGAATCAATGGTGCAACTGCAGAAGACACGTAGTGATTTCGAGGGTAATCTCACCCTTGTTGTCTTCCCATTTTTGAAGATGTCGCGTAAGAAACCTGAGGATACTGCTCAGGAGATTGGTGAGTACTTGCAGAAAAACTGCAAGGCTATTGCCGAGTTCAACGTTGTTAAGGGATTCCTTAACCTTTCTATTGCTCCTGCTGCTTGGGTGGGATTGCTCAACGATATTAATGCAGACGAAAACTTTGGTGAGAAGAAGGCCGACGAGAATTCTCCTCTCGTGATGATTGAGTATTCTTCTCCTAACACAAATAAACCTCTTCACTTGGGTCATGTGCGCAACAACCTCTTGGGTTGGTCGCTTGCCAAGATTATGGAGGCTAATGGCAATAAGGTTGTAAAGACCAATATTGTTAACGACCGTGGTATTCACATCATGAAGTCAATGTTGGCTTGGATAAAGTGGGGCGAGGGCTGCACTCCTGAGTCAACAGGTAAGAAGGGCGACCACCTTATTGGCGATTTCTATGTGCTCTTCGATAAGCACTATCGCGAGGAAGTAGCCGAGCTTACAAAGAAATTTGTAGCTGAAGGCCTTAGCGAGGAAGATGCTAAGAAGAAGGCAGAACAGGAGGCTCCACTTATTGTTGAGGCTCACGAAATGCTCGTTAAGTGGGAAGGTGGCGATCCAGAAGTTCGTGCCCTCTGGGAAAAGATGAACAACTGGGTTTATGCTGGTTTCGACGAGACCTATAAGGCTATGGGCGTAAGCTTCGATAAGATTTACTACGAATCAAACACCTATCTCGAAGGAAAGAAGATTGTTGAGAAGGGTCTTGAAGAAGGTAAGTTCTATCGTCGTGACGACAACTCTGTATGGGCAGACCTTGCTGAGAATGGTCTTGACGAGAAGTTGCTTCTCCGTTCAGACGGCACTTCTGTATATATGACACAGGATATCGGTACAGCCGACCTGCGTTTCAAGGATTTCCCTATCGACAAGATGATCTACGTTGTAGGTAACGAGCAGAACTACCACTTCCAGGTTCTCTCAATCCTGCTCGATCGCCTTGGCTATAAGTTTGGTAAAGACCTTGTTCACTTCTCTTATGGTATGGTGAACCTTCCAAACGGAAAGATGAAGAGTCGCGAGGGAACAGTTGTTGATGCCGACGAGCTTATCGCTCAGATGATTGCCGATGCTAAGGCAACAGCCGATGAGCACGGACAGAGCAAGGACTTCTCAGAGGAAGAAAAAGCAGAGATTGCACGCATCGTGGGTCTTGGTGCATTGAAATACTTCATCCTTAAGGTTGATGCACGTAAGAACATGCTGTTCAACCCAGAAGAGAGTATCGACTTCAACGGTAACACAGGTCCATTCATCCAATATACATACGCTCGTATCAAGTCAATCTTGCGTAAGGCTGGAGAACAGAACATTACCATTCCAGCACAGCTTGGCGATGATGCTCCATTGAACGACAAGGAGATAGAACTCATTCAGAAACTCAACGACTTTGGCGTAGCTGTTGCTGATGCCGGTCAGAACTATAACCCATCAGGAATTGCCAACTACTGCTATGAACTTACCAAGCAGTTCAACCAGTTCTATCACGATTATAGCATCCTTGGTGCTGATAGTGATGCCGAGAAGGTTACACGCCTTGTCTTAGCAAAGAATATCGCTAAGGTTATCAAGGAAGGTATGGCTCTGCTGGGTATCGAGATGCCTGAGAGAATGTAAAGCCCCACCCATCCCTCCTCGCGAAGCAGAGCTTCGCTATTGAAGATTGAATATTGAAGATTGAAGATTAGTCGGCTATGCCGATATAATATTTAAATCTTTCATTATTTCCATCTTTCAATTTTACTTGAGGGAGGGGGGTAACTAAACTCCCTTTCTAATTGAATTCAAATGGACTAATTAATTCACCTTTCTAATTGAATTCCAAATGGAAAAGAAGAACTATATTTATGAAACTGCAAACAAGGTTGATTACGATTTGTTGAAGCAATATGCCGATGAAAACAAGTTGTTTATGACTGATGCAGAAATAGCATTATGGAATCTTCTTAAAGGGAATGGGATAGGAGATAAATTCCGAAGACAACATATTGTTGGAGAATACATAGCCGACTTCATCAATTTAAAGTATAAGTTGATAGTAGAGGTAGATGGTAAATACCATTTCAAAGGCGATCAACCTGTTGCTGATGAGCAACGTACTGCCGACTTGAATAGAATGGGCTATACTGTTGTTCGGTTTACAAATGATGAAGTGATAGGTGATATCAGAAAAGTAGGCTATCAAATTCGAGATATAATAAAGCAAATGAAAGTATCTTATCCAAGCAATAACAAACCATCCACTTCAAACAATACAGTTTCAAGAGGCTGTGCTCAAGGTAGTTCTCCCCTCCCTTTGGAGGGGGAAGGGAGAGGCGTTACTCCCTCCCTATCGGGAGGTGCGGGGTGGGCCTCTGGCTTTGCTTGGCCTGCTGCCGTTAACCGTAACTCTTGGGCTGTTGATGCAGCTTGCTCGGGTAATCCAGGACCAATGGAATATCAGGCAATAGATTTGCAGACGGGTGCTCAGGTATTTCATTTTGGTCCGCTACATGGTACGAACAATATCGGGGAATTCCTCGCTATTGTTCATGCTTTAGCTTTAATGGACAAGCAAGGCATCAAAGACAAGGTTATCTATAGCGACAGCTATAACGCCATTCTGTGGGTAAAAAAGAAACAATGCAAAACCAAACTGGAGAGAACTCCAGAAACAGAACAGCTTTATCAGATAATAGCACGTGCCGAACAATGGCTTCGCACACATAATATTACTATTCCCGTGATGAAATGGGAAACAAAGGCATGGGGCGAAGTACCAGCCGACTTTGGAAGAAAATAGCACAAAGCGGAACGCTTTGCGCTATTACTCATTATTAATTCCTAATTCCAAATTCATAATTCATTCAACTCTCGCTTTTTTATCAAGACGAGTTGGTGAGAGTTTTTAACTCGAATAAGTACAGGAATTAGAGAAATTTGGGCATACGCCCTTGCTCAAGTTGCCTAATGAGAATTGTTTAAGTTTCGCAAGTAAATATCCTCTGTATAATAGTTCATAATCAAAAAGAAAATGATGATGTAAAGAGCATTCGCTCTTATGATGATATTATTTTTTCAGGCATTATGAAAACAAGTTTTCAACAACCTGAAACATAATCTCATCAGGCTAAAGCCTTACATCATAACGAAAATAAGGCGCTTTGCGCCAAAATTGCCTTC
>CAJOCR010000007.1:0-99881 GCA_905236755.1 uncultured Prevotella sp. | reverse complement strand
TTAAATGCTTGCATTTATAAAAGAGTGTATATCAAGTACATCATAAGACTCACCAGAGTCTTTGCTCTCTATTTTCCTTAAATAAATATTCACTTGAGAAAGTTAAGTAAGAATTAATTTATGGACAGGAGTGTCACATTTAATTCTTAATAATTCAGTCATACATATAAAGCAAGGGCGTATGCCTAAAATTCTCTAATTCCTGTAATTCTTGATAATTTTTTAGTATTTTAGAATAAACATTCGCTTACTAAAGTTCAGTAATTCATAATTGCCCGTAGGGCAACTGTTTGCTTCCTTTCGGTCAGTGACCTTCGGTTCTTTATTCTTTGAAGACTGCCAGCATTCTTCTGCATCCTTCTTCTATCAGGTCGAGGGCGAGCTCAAAGCCTTCTGGACCTCCGTAATATGGATCAGGGACCGATGTGGCATTTGTATGCTTAGTGAAATAATCAGCCATACGAATAACCTTTTTGCGTTCTTCGTCATTATGTGCTCTACGGGTTATATTCGCATAGTTATCTTCGTCCATAACAACGATATAGTCGAAGCGAGCAAAATCGTAGTTTGGATCAAACTGACGGGCAATATGACTTATATCATACCCTCGCATAGCCCCATGTTTGCGCATGCGTTTGTCGGGCAGTTCGCCCACATGCCACGGACCTATGCCTGCTGAATCAATCTCAAATCTGTTTTCTACTCCTGCGTCCTCCACATATTTCTGCATCACGGCATGAGCAGCAGGCGAACGACAGATGTTGCCTAAACAGATGAAAAGAAGTTTTGTCTTGTCTTTACTTGTAACCTTATCCATAGCGTAATTGAGTTAGAAGATAGCAGTTTTAACTATCATCTTTTATATATTGCTGCAAAGGTACGAAAAACTTTTGTATCTTTGCGGCATGATGAAACGACACGACTATATTTTGGCACTTCTTTTCCTCTTGGTGTTGGCTCTGCGACTCATTCCAGGAGGTGGTGAGTGGTATTTCTCTTCATTCTATCCCCTCGTGGCAAAAATATTGGGAGGTGTGTCAAGCATATTCCCTTTTTCTATCTCTGGTGTTTTCTATGTGTTAGTATCATGTTTATTGGTGCTATATCCCATAGTTGCAATAGCTAAGTATCATACTAAGAAAAAGATAGTGCTTTTCATGGAACTAAGAGCCATCCTGTGGCTCTATGTGTGGTTTAATCTTGCTTGGGGCATTAACTATATGGCTCCTGATTTCTATCATCGTACAGGTATAAAGCCAGCAAAATATGATTCTCAGAAGCTAAAAGCCTTTGCTAACGATTATCTGGTGAAACTAAACGAGTCGTATTGCAAGATAAACACTATAGACGAAGCAAAGATAAGTAGAGAAACAGTAAACGCCTATAAAGCATTAAGCAGAAAAGCTGGTATTCATGCCCCTTTCTGCAACTCGCCAAAGGCAAAGACCATGCTTCTCACCCCTCTTTATTCAAAGGTGGGTGTGCTTGGTTCTATGGGACCTTTCTGGAGTGAGTTTACTTTGAATGGCGATTTACTTCCTTATGAATATGCCAACTGTTGGGCACACGAATATGCTCATTCCCTGGGTATTGCCCGTGAGGGAGAAGCCACCTTTTATGCTTATCTTGCTTGTACGTCAAGTAATGATAAGGCTATTCGTTTTAGCGGATATATGTCTGTTTTGCCTTATATCCTTCGTGAATTATATCTAACCGATGAGAAAGCAGGCGAGGCCTTTGTTGCTGCTCTCCGTCCAGAAATAAAGCAGCTGTATAACGAGCATCGTGCTTATTGGCAAGCAAAATATAGCCGCATTATAGGCGGAATACAGAACTTCCTCCTTGACAGCTATCTTAAATCCAACAACGTTAAGAGTGGCATCCACAGCTATTCCGAGGTAGTTGGGCTAATTCTTTCTATTACAAAATGAAAACAGCGATATTAATTATACTATCTACATTCTACGTTTGTGCTAAGGCTCAAACGATTCAGTTTATTGATAAATTGAACAACTTACCTGTAAGTTATGCAACTGTTAGTTGGAATGGCGAGAGTACATTTACCGATGAAACTGGTACAATAGTACTTGGTTCTGGAAGTGTGAAGCAAATAAAATTTTCACACATCTGTTATAACGATACGATTATAAGTATAGCAAAAAGTTCTCAGAAAGTTTTTGTTACTCCTAAGTCATATACTCTTGATAATGTTGAAATATGTGCTAAGAGTTGTAAAAAGCTAAAACTAAAGAACGTTGGGCTTGCAAACAGCAAAACTAAGTTCGGCTTTGGTGGTAAAAATGGAATGATGATGGCTTTATATATAGCTCATGACAATGTAAACGAAACATCCTATATTCATTCGATTCAAGCATGTTTAGACTATATCAACGAAAAGATAAAAAACAGAAACGTCATAGATGCTGAGTTACGTTTTGATATAAGAAACTGCACGTTTCAAAATGGAAAGCGTTTGCCAGGAAACCAATCGTATATTAATGGAGGTGTCGTATATAAAGGCAAAAAGAAGTCTGGACTAAAAACTATTCCTTTATCTCATCCCATCGTTTTCCCAAAAGAAGGAGTCTTTGTTACTATAGAATGGATTTGTCCTGGCAAAAGTCGTAACGACGTTACTAATGCCGGAATAAAGGGCACCTTACAGACCTCAAATGTTCAAACGTATACTAATGAATCAGGTAAGTGGGAATTGATTAAAGATGTTGATTCAATAAAGCGCATTGTACAAGAGTATCTGAACGGAAAGTATCCTAATATTAAAATTGGTTTGCAGATATCAAGATAGTTACATGATCCATGAGAAAAATAGAAACGATAATAAACTATTAACTAGCATATCGAGTAAGCATAAAATCTTGTACTTCACGCTGTGCTCCCTTGGATAATTCTAACATTTTCGTGACCTCACGAAAATGATCGTCAACGTTAAGAACTGCATCCACTCGGTCAGTGATCTTCGGTTCCATTTTTAAATCTTTCAATATTTCATTCTTTCAATTTTTTCATATTTCTTTTAGGAGCCAATTAGGACTCATATAGGAGAAATGATAAAAAGGGCTTACAGTTTTCGTAAGCTCTGTAAAACCACTAAAAACTAAAATTTTAAGTTTCTGGGCAGGTAGGAAATTTTTCCTGGGCAGGAAATAAAAATTGGCTAACTAAGGAAAAAATATAGGTAGTTTGAAAATAATTTACGCTTTTTTTCAACATTAATTATCACCAATTATTCGTTAATGATCAATAATAGAATTAATGAAAATTTGCGTTTAATTATTCGATAATTTGCGTTTGAAAAAACAAAAAAAGTTTTTTGCCAAGACTGTCACGTTGCAGGTTAAAGTGTTGATATACAAATTGTTAAGCTGTTTAAGACTGTCACCAGACTGTCACGGTCTGTCACCATCATATTTTTGATTTTCGTTCAAAAGCGTGATAGTCTGGTGACAGTCTGGTGACAGTCTTTGGGGACTTATTTCTTTGATATACAGCGTGTTAGTATGTTTGGTGACAGTCTTTTTGAGATTTATTTCAAAAATGTTTTATGCTTTGATTTTCATCTGAACTACATAATAAGCGCTGCCTTTATGGGTATGAGTGCTTTTGTAGCCAAGTGATTTTAATGCAACAACAATAGCAATTTTTGTTTTTTGAGTAGGCAGAACCTGCGGATAGTGGCACGACAATTCTTCAAGAATGTCGGTAGCGATAGTAGGCGTTATCTGTTCCGTTTTCTTTCGGCTTGCGAAAACAAGTCTCTGTCATAGCTGCGAAATCAACGGTTTGTTGATAAGGCTGGTTGGCTTCCTGAAGCAATATTGTTTCTTCACGATTGAAGTAGCCACTTCTCGCTCCTCCCCTTTATATATTATACTCAAGAGAAGTCGAAATCGTGTTTACTTAATGTTTATTTTAATTATTTCCTCGTTTTGTTGTAAGTTATTCTTATTTGTATTATCTTTGCAATGGTGGTTTGAAAGGCGCTAATTAAAGTTGCCTCAATCACTAAAATTTTTGTGGGTAAAACATAGCATTCGCTATTATTTTGCGTTCAGCCAAAAGCCTCGGAAACTTTATTGGAAATAAAACGCATAGAAATAATATGTGATATAGGGTATCTTGGAAAGGTATATCCTACCAAATCATATATAGCAATGCATACACGCCATAGGGTGTGGTGCATACTTGTTGATTTGGTGGGGTTTCCTATTCCGAGGCTGCCTCATAGCTGAACGCAATAAGGTGCATCATGCCTTTCTTTTTGTTTAGCTATGAGCTAAATTGACCGTTAGTGATTGATAGTAGAGTGCGCTAAAAACTATCAATCTAATAATGGCAAATACTAATTTGGCAAAGGCAAAGGAAGCTAAGAATGATGAATTCTATACGCAATATGCTGATATACAAAAAGAAATAAACGCTTATCTTGATTATAATCCTGATGTGTTTCGTGATAAGACAATACTTCTGCCTTGTGACGACCCTGAATGGAGCAATTTTACAAAGTTCTTTGCACAAAACTTTGAGAACTTCGGATTAAAGAAACTAATTAGTACCAGTTATGCCGTTGAATCAAAGAAGATAAAAAGCTGGCAACCTACACTCTTTGAAACAGAAAGCCCTTATTACGATGCAGATAAAAGTCGTACTAATGGCAAAATCTTCGTTTTAGAACGTGATGTTACTGGCGATAATCGTATAGACATAAACGATTTAGAATGGCAGTATTTAAAAGGTGATGGCGATTTTCGTAGTAAAGAAGTAACAAAGCTACGTGATGAAGCGGATATAATTATTACCAATCCTCCTTTCTCTCTGTTCCGTGAGTTTGTGGCTTGGTTAATGGACTCAGAAAAACAGTTTATTATTATTGGAAATATGAATGCTATTACATATAAGGAGATATTTCCATTAATAAAAGAAAACAAAATGTGGATGGGGGTAAGTATTCATAGTGGGGACCGAGAATTTTGTGTGCCTGCGTCGTATCCTCTTGAAGCAGCAGGTTGGCGTGTTGATGAACTTGGAAACAAATATATACGAGTAAAGGGAGTTAGATGGTACACAAATATCGATCATGGCCGTCGTCATCAACCTTTAAAACTAATGACAATGGCAGAAAACCTAAAACATAGTAAGCATAAAGAAATCAGAGGACAAAAAGGATATATGCATTATGATAATTATGATGCAATAGAAGTTCCATATACTGATGCAATTCCTTCTGATTACGATGGCGTGATGGGTGTTCCTATTTCTTTTATAGATAAGTATTGCCCAGAACAGTTTGAAGTATTAGGACTAACTCAATTTGGTTGTCATGAAGAAATTCCAGATACAAAGAAGTATAACGATTATAAAGAATTTCGTACTATAGGAGATATGGAAACTGGTTCTTCTGGAGCAAAAACCAATGAAAATGCTGTAATATTAGGTAAAGGTACAAAGAAGACGTACTACAAGAATAAAGAAGGTCGTATGGTTTATTCAGAGTATAAAAGGTTATTAATCCGTAAAAAGCAATAAACATGAAAACAGAACTTAAAATCTATACCGTTGAGCAGATTTGCGACGGCTTCGAATATAATGAGCTTGAAGGCAAAGGTCTTTATGGTTTGGCTGGACAATTAACTATTCAGCCAGAATATCAACGTAACTACATCTATGCTGATGGTAAGAAAGATGTGGCTGTTATAGAATCTGTGTTGAAAGGTTATCCGCTTGGACTTATCTACTTTAACAAAGTGGATGGAGGGCACTTGGAAGTTCTTGATGGTCAGCAGCGAATAACCTCTTTAGGTCGTTTTCTAAAAAATAAGTTTGCCGTTATGATAAACGGCATGGAACAGATTTTTGACGGATTAGACAAAGGCAAACAACAAAAGATATTGCAGACAAAACTATTGGTTTATGTTTGTGAAGGGGAGGGTGAACATGCAGAAGAAGAAATAAAAGAGTGGTTTAAAACTATCAATATAGCTGGTATTCCTTTGAACCATCAAGAGGAACTGAATGCAATCTTTAGTGGTGAGTTTGTAACACTTTGTAAGGCTGAGTTTAGCAATTCACAAAATGCAAATATTCAAAAATGGGAATCGTATGTGAAAGGACCAGCTAACCGACAAATGTTCTTGGCAACGGCTTTAGAATGGGTAAGTCGTAATATGGATGCAAAAGACAAGGTTAGCGCATATATGAGTGCCCACCGCAGAGATAATAACATTAACGAGATAAAGACTTATTTCAATACGGTTATTGATTGGGTGGATAGTAAGTTTGATGATGTTTACGACGAGATGCAAGGTTTGAATTGGGGTGAACTTTATGAGCGTTTCCATAAAAATCCTTATGACCATACAGAATTGTCGGAAAAGGTAAGCGAACTTATGAAAGATGACTTTGTTACTAATCGCAGAGGTATCTTTGAATATGTGCTTGGTAATTGTCAAGATACAAAGCTGTTAAATGTGCGTTTGTTTGACAAACCAACTATGCGCAAGGTTTATCAAGAGCAGACAGAAAAGGCAAAAGCAGAAGGCATATCTAACTGCCCATATTGTGCCATCGGACACGATGCTAATAGTAAGCGTATTTGGAAACTTAATGAAATGGATGCTGACCACGTGACGGCATGGAGCAAAGGAGGCTCAACAACTATTGACAACTGCCAAATGCTTTGTAAAACACATAATAGAGCGAAAGGGAATAAGTAATTATGAAACTATACCATTATACTACGTTTACAAATTTTTGTTCAATCTGGATACAAAAAAAAATAATGTTTTCAGAATGGATGAAATGTAATGATGTATACGAAAGGGAGAAGACTTTGAGAATAAGTCGATTGAGTGCAGAGTATGAAGAAAAGAAGTTTTCTGCAGAAGTTCTGAATGATTTTATAAAAAAGGTATTTAAGGAGTTGGAGGCATATAAACAAGTTAGTTTTTGTACAGATTATGATGATATGAAAGGGTGTCTTTCGCCAATGATGTGGGGACACTATGCAAGAGATTATAAAAGAAGTGGTGTTTGTATAGAACTTGATAGTCATAAGATTAGACCTGATAAGAAAGAAGCTATGTTTTATCAAGATAATGTTAAATATGAGAGTAAACTTCCTGAGACAGTTGTTTTCGGAGTTGATCTGGATAAAGAAGGTGCAGAGCAAGATTTTGTTGTCAACAATATTGATAAATTGTTTTTTCTTAAGCATCCTCATTGGATGGCAGAAAATGAATATCGTTATATCAGCAAGGACTGTGAGAGCCTTGATATTTCAGATGCAATAACTTCAGTATATGTCTTAGGAGACGATAATATAACATTAGAATCTGTTAGTAGTATAGTTAAGAATCCCAAAATGATTTCATTATTGTGTGTGGGCGGTTTGGATGGCAAAAAACTTAGTCCAATAAAGTTGTATGAAATGAACGAAATTAAAAATAATAGCAAGTGATTTATGGAATACGGAATAGTTTATCTTTTAACCAATCCTGTAATGCCAGGTCTTGTGAAGATAGGTATGACAGCACAGGAGGATATAGACAAGAGGATGAAGGAACTCTATACAACTGGAGTCCCTGTTCCTTTTGAGTGTCAATTTGCTTGTAAGGTAAAGAAAGGTGATTGTGCCAAAATTGAGAAAGCCTTGCATAGGGCTTTCTCACCGCAGCGGATAAATGCTAATCGTGAGTTCTTTCGTATTCAAGTGGAGCAGGCAAAGGCTATTCTTGAACTTTTCCATCATACCGATGTAACGGAAGAAGTAAGCGATGAAATAGAAAATGATCTAACTGATGATGATAAGGCAGCATCTGTAAATGCAAAGAAATCTCGTCCATCTCTTAACTTCTTTGAAATGGGGATGCAGAAAGGCGATATTCTTGAATGGAAAGACGACCCTTCTATAACTGTTACAATTCTTTCTGAGCGTAAAATAAGCTACAAAGGTGAAGAAACATCTATTAGTGCACTTTCTGCAAGACTAAAAGGCTATAACGTAAAACATATAGCCCCTGGTCCTCATTGGCTTTATAAAGACAAACTTCTAAGTGATATTTACGACGAAACCTATCCGTTTGAAGAATAGAATTTATATTAATTCTATCTTGATGGTGTTTTCTTTGTTGAAATGCTGAATCACATTTTCGAATAGTTTTCGTCTTTTTAGGAATGGTAGAAGTTTCAATCTTGGAATAATTATAAAGCCCACTGTTTTTGCAGGAAAGCAAAAGATCAGTGGGCTTTATTTTAGTCTTCGTCCAAATCGTTTAAATCAGAGTCGCCACAATCAAATGTTTTCACGGTTTCTTCTTTCTCAAGTCGTGCAATAACAAGAGAAGTGTTGTTAAAATCAAACTTTTGTTGCATGTTTTCTTCTCAATCCACGTTCCAGCATGGCCATACCTGCCTCGTAGTGGACATTTATTCTTGCCCGCTCTTCCTGAGAAATACGACGCTTTTCCTGCATTCGAGCCTCGAAACGTCTTGCATCCTCACCAAAAAGAATTGGTGTTTCTTTGATAGGTCTTGCCATTTTTTACGTACGTTTATTGTTATAACATTGCAAATGTACAGATTTTATTTTGACCTCCAATAAAAAATAATTATTTTTAACGCAAGAGATTGATTATCATAGTTTTGTAATATAACGTCTTTTGATTTATGAGTTGCATGATTTTCGTATCGTTTTCGTGTTTTTCGTGTTTTCGGGATAATATTAGTTTTTCTCAATCGCTCGTTTTCAGTATCAGTACCGAGTATTTAATAGTTTTCATTAAATGTAGGACAAGACGTCTTGAAATGAAATATTCACTTGAGAAACTTAAATATAATTTAAAATTAAATATAATAGATTTGGTGTTTTGAATATAAACTTATATCTTTGCCTTAAAAAGAAAGGAGTTGAAAATGAAAAAGATGAATAAAGAAGAAATCATAAAAGCTCTGAAGAAAGCCGTAGAGCATAAGAAAGAGCTATGTGAGCAAACGGAAGCCCAGTGGGCAAAAGAAGGTGTTAAGGGAAAAGTTATCTGTTTGTGATACGGTTTTCTCTTAGCAAAATACAGAATAATGCTCCTTATGAAATAGAGCTTACAGGGAGTAGTTTTCGGTTTGTTACCGAAAACAATATACACTATAGTATAAGTTTCTCGAAAGAAGATATTGTATTGGGAGGTACAGAAACTTATCAATTCATAATTCAAAAAGTAGATACAGAACGTTCTGGTCATGACTCAAAGGTGCAACAGACAATCCTTTCAATCATCTATGAGTTTTTTAGACTAAACGAAAATGTATTGTTGTATATTTGCGATACATCCGATGGAAGAGAAGCTGCGAGAAACCGTCTGTTTATTTCGTGGTTTGAAAAAGATGCAACTCCTGGAAGGTTTACAATAAAAACGGCTAAGGCTAATATTGAAGGTGAAGTTTTATATACGGCCATTATTGTTGAAAATAGTCATCCGAATATTAAGAAAATCCTACAAGACTTTAATGAACAAAAAGAGGCTCTTGAGAAATAATTACATATAAGCAAAAGGGCTCTTGTTCATGGAATAGGTGGTTCTTTCTTTATGCTTTCTGGAAGTGCTTTCCATAGATTGTATCTTGGAGAAGAAGAGAAATATGTAAATCTTCCAAAGTCAATTAATTGGCAAGGAACAATTATTTTGATGAGGATTCTAACAAATATTCCAAAAACATTTTATTTATATAACTATATTGAATGAAGGCTATGAGTAATGTGATTTTGAAAGTGGATAGTTTGGGAATAATCCAATTTCTATATTTTATTTACTTGCTGTAACAATTTATTACTTTGAGGTTTGGAGGTCTCAATATTTATTCATATCTTTGTTTCGGAAATGTGATTGTTAATGCAATTGCGAAAATTTAGTTTACCTCTAAAAAAAGAAAAATGGAAGAAACAAACCTTGAAAATCCAGTTCAGATTGAAACAGAACAGAATCGTGTAAACGAACCAGAACAAGTTCCTATGATGCCTAATAACAATATGATTTTGGCTATACTAACAACAGTATGTTGCTGTCTGCCATTAGGAATTGTAGCTGTTATAAAGGCAAGCCAGGTTAGTAGTCTATACATGGCAAAGCAATATGCTGCTGCTCAGAAATCTGCCGACGATGCCAAGAAATGGGCTTTGATAGGCATGGGCTGTGGTATCTTTTTCGATATCATTTATGCTATCTTGTGGTTCACAGGTACCCTTTTGTCTTTGAGCTAAATAAAAATTGAAACTAAAAGTATTATTTGCCATAGGCATAGTTCTGGTAATTGGAATATTGTATTTCTTTAATCCTGAGCAGTATTGGGTGATGCCCAAATGTCCGTTTAAAATATTAACAGGACTGAGCTGCCCAGGATGTGGTATTCAAAGGGCTATACATGCCTTGCTCATGGGTGATGTTAGGAAAGCTATAGGCTACAACTACTTCCTTGTGTTCGCTGGCCCTTATGCTCTGTCGTTCATAGTACTCTATTTCATGCCCGAGTCCCAAGCAAAACAACGAATGACGCGATTTCTAAATAACAAGTATCTTGTTAATTTCTTCATCGCATCGTTTTTTATATGGCTAATAGTTAGAAATTATTTTAATCTATAGATATGGAACAGAATCAGGTAAATCAGTTAATGGCTATGTATGGCTCAAAACTGCCTTTTGAACACCTTCAGAGTGTTAAACGCAAACTTGAAACAGTTGATTACGACACAGCAGTTGTATGCTTGAGTCAATTAAAAGATCCAACAATCTCCTTGATTCTCTCCTTGCTTATTGGTGCATATGGTGTTGATCGCTTTTATGTGGGAGATATAGGCTTGGGTGTTGTAAAACTGCTCACTTGCGGTGGTGCAGGAATATGGTGGATAATTGATTTGTTTCTTATAATGGATACTACCAGACAAAGAAACTTTGAAAAGCTTATGTTTATGTTGTAATAGCAAAAGCAATGTCTTGATATATGAAAAAAGGGGTGCGTTATTGCATCCCTTTTTTCAATAAGAAGCGGTCGATGAAATCTTCCACGATGCCGTATTGCTCTTTGGGCAGTTGGCAATGAGGATGACCGCCACGAATGCTGTAGTCAACTTTAGAATCTAATCCGAATTGTTTCCAAACAGGAATGACGGCTTTCATAGATATTTCGGCAGAAGGGTCGGCAAGCCAAGGGTAGTCGGTATTGCCTAACATGAGGAAGGCACGTGGACATACCATTGCTACCAGTTCGTGATGATCGTAGGGTAGGCGATAGACGCTATCACCATGAAACTGTTCTCTTAGGCTTTCCTTAAACCAATGGTAATCGGTGTGGTCAAGGTCTTCTACTCCTTGCATGGTGTGTGATGTGCGCCAGTTGGCTACACCTCCTCCGCCTGGTTCTTGGGCAATGGTGAGAGCAACTCTTTCGTCGAAAGCCCCGCAGAACAGAGCCATTTTTCCAGCATAGCTACAGCCTGTTACTCCAATATGCTTCATGTCGATCTTGGTTTTCTCTTCACCAAGAATCTCTAATCCGTCAAGAAGGCGTTGAAAGCCCCATATCCATTCGCTGTAAGCCCCATTGTCTTTAAGGTGAGGATATAGTTTGTCAAAAGGATAGTTTCCTCTTCCTGCTGCTTTGCCCATAAACTGCGAGTAGTTGTTTACTTGCGACTCGTGAAAGGTCATGAGGGCTATCGGGCGGTTGTCGAATATTTCTTTAGGAAGAGAAATGTGACTTGTACCAATCATTAGCGGGAATGGTCCTTTGCCCTTTGGGTATGTTATCTTTGATGATAGTTCTATGCTTTGTCCGTTAACGGTAACCTTTACCTTTAGCGTGTCACCATCCATTCGTGCTTGTATGTTTTTCTTGTCAACAGCAGGTATCTCTCCTATTTCGTAATGTTGAATCATCTGCGCAATCTCCTTGCGACGTTTTCCCCATTGCTTCAGGTTTTTAGCATAGTGTTTTCCATCGGCCATGAGTAGTGGATTAGGAAGTTCACGTTGAACAGGTAGATTGTCAATGTTAGGCATACTTTGTGCCTGTGCACAAGGAAAATAGCTACAAGCCATTAAAATAATTGTTGCGATTTGTTTCATGATATGAATAGAATTAATTTTATGCAAAGGTAATCAAATTACTGATGAAAGTGTAATTATATCGCAGAAAACTTGTACTTTTGTAAGTAATTGAGGTAAAACAGCTACGCTTGCTTACGCAGACGCAAATTATCGAGAATTAAACGCGAATTATTATAAATTTTATCATGGCAAAAATAATTCTCGAAAAATTCTCGTCAATTTCGGTAATTTACGTTAAGCGAAGCGCAATCTTCTTGAATTCTAAAAAGTTGAGCTACAAGCGAAACTTCAGTAAGTAATCACAGGTGTTGGAACATGGAATGTACAAATGAAAAAGAGGTTTATCGTGTAACCCTGGCTGGTAGTGCAATAAATGCTGGTTTGGTTCTGTTCAAACTGGTGGCAGGATTCCTTGGAAATTCAGCTGCAATGATAGCTGATGGTGTTCATTCTCTGAGCGATTTTCTTACGGATATTGTGGTTATTGTGTTTGTGCGCATCAGCAATAAACCACAAGACAAGGATCATGATTACGGTCATGGCAAGTATGAAACCTTAGCTACAGCCCTTATTGGTATGGCTCTTTTTGCTGTTGGCATCTATATTCTAATATCAGGCGCTTTAAAGATTTTTATGGTATTAAGCGGACATGAACTTGAAAGTCCAGGAATGCTTGCTTGGGTTGCTGCTTTAGTAAGTATAGCTCTTAAAGAGTGGGCTTATCAGTTCACGGTAAAAACAGGTAAGCGCATCGGTTCGCATATTGTTGTTGCCAACGCATGGCATCACCGTAGCGATGCTCTCTCGTCAATAGGTGCTGCCGTGGGTATTGGTTTTGCTATTCTTTTAGGTCATCAATGGGTTGTTCTCGACCCCATAGCTGCTGTTGTTGTTAGTTTCTTTATCATGCACACAGCTTATCAGCTTATTAGGCAGGCTTTGGATGAGTTGCTCGAAAAAAGTCTTCCTGATGATGTTGAGAACGAGATAGTGACTGTTGTTGAAAACGATCCTGTTGTGAGCGAGGTTCATCACTTGCGCACTCGTCGTATAGGAAATAACATAGCTATAGAGATGCATGTGCGTATGCCTGGTAATATATCGCTCTATGAATCACATTGTCATGCCACAGAGATAGAGAAACGCTTGCGCAGCAAGTTTGGCTCTTCCACCCATATAGGCTTGCATGTAGAGCCTGTTAAAGTTAATGGTGGTTATCAGAAACCTGAATAAAGCTATGATTGAAAGAAAGATCATACATGTGGATATGGATGCTTTCTTTGCAAGTGTTGAGCAAAGAGATAATCCCGAACTTCGTGGCAAACCAATAGCTGTGGGCTATGATGGTGAGCGTGGAGTAGTATCTACAGCAAGCTATGAGGCTCGCAAGTATGGTGTTCATTCGGCTCAGGCTATGTCTATAGCCAAGCGTCGTTGTCCTAACCTAATTGTTGTTAGTGGAAATTATTATAAGTACAAGGAGGTATCGGCACAGATACATAATATCTTTCATGACTATACCGATATCATAGAACCAATAAGTCTTGATGAAGCTTTCCTTGATGTTACTAATAACAAGAAGGGGATAGAACTGGCGGTTGACATTGCCAAAGAGATTAAGGCACGTATAAAGGCAGAGCTAAACCTTACAGCTTCGGCTGGCGTGTCGTATAATAAGTTTCTTGCAAAGATAGCTTCCGACTATCGTAAGCCTGATGGCTTGTGTACCGTTCATCCTGATATGGCTCTCGACTTTGTGGCTCAGTTGCCTGTAGAGAAGTTCTGGGGCGTAGGACCGAAGACAGCCAAGCGCATGCATCATATTGGTATTTTTACAGGTGCTGATTTACGTAAGGTGTCGTTGAATCATCTTATAGAGGTGTTTGGTAAGGCTGGTCCTATATTCTATAATTTCTCGCGTGCCATCGACGATCGTCCTGTTATTACCGAATGGGTGCGTAAGTCGGTGGGTTGTGAAACCACGTTTATGAAGGATATAAGTCAGAAGTCAAAGCTTATAATAGAACTATATCATATTACGTTAGAGCTTGTTCGCAGAATAGAAAAGGCTGATTTCGAGGGTAAGACTCTTACGTTGAAGATTAAATATGGCGATTTCACACAGATTACACGCAGCGTTACCCAACGAAAGGTGCTAAGAAAGAAAGACGATATTCTGCCTCTTGCCAAGCAACTACTTGGTGTGATAGAATACTCGTTTGACCACCCTATCCGTCTTATGGGACTTTCTGTATCTAAACCATCAGAAGATGAAATTACTGATAGTGAGCCAGAATGGATAGAGGGCTTTCTCGACTTTAAGGATTAAAGAAAAACAGAGCCTCTCCCGCCCCCTCCAAAAGGAGGGGAGAACAATCTGCTTGAAATTCCTTGCAGTTCTGCTAGTTGGTTAGCCCTTCCCTTTTGGGGAGGGATGGGAGAGGCTCCCATGTTTTTCTCTGAAAAGGTTCAGCCGTAAGGCTTGTGATTGAAAGATGCTAATGAAAGCTTGCTTTAAAGAAGCCTCTCCCATCCTCCCCAGTAGGGAAGGAGATCAAACAGTTTGAGTTACAGCTTTATCATTTATCATTTTTCATTTATCATTTAGCGCGAAGCGCGCATAGAGGTGTTTTCTTGGTTCTTCTTCTATCTACTCAACATACGTAAGTGTTGCTATTCGTTTCATTTTCGTGTCTATTTGATTATTGAAGGCAAAAAACATTGAATATTCAGACAACGTCTGGATATTTTCTATATATTTGTTGCATAAAATGCTTTGTAACCCAAGTGTAGATTTATAACCCAAAATACTTATAGCCATGAACAAGCGATTGTTATTTGTTATTGTTGAGTCATTCTTTTTTTTCGGTGTGGCTTCTGCCATAGACTATTCCTTTCACAATACTAAGCTGAAGGACGAAAAAAGAGTTGATATTGTTTTGAATCAGCTTACTCTTGATGAGAAGATAGCCTTGCTCTCGAGTAATCTCGGCATTCCTCGTTTGGGAATACCTAATGTAGGCTCGGTAGAAGGTCTGCATGGTCTTGCTCTCAATACCGTTGAGATGCGCCATAGAATAAAGAACGCCACTCCAGAACAGAAAGAGATGATGAAGCGGTTCTATGGTTCTGAGAATCCTCGTGAATGTTTCACCACCACTTTCCCACAGGCTTATGGTTTGGGCGAAACATGGTCGCCAGAGTGTGTAAGGCGAGTGGGCAAGCAGATGGCTGAAGAAGCTCGATATTATTATCAAAGCGGTCTTTCTCCACGTAAGAGTCTGGTTATCTTTGCGCCTAATGCCGACTTGGCTCGCGATCCTCGTTGGGGACGTACAGAGGAGAGCTTCGGTGAAGACGCCTTCCTCACCTCATGTATGACCGTAGCTATGGTGAAAGGTATTCAAGGCGATAATCCCCGTTATTGGAAGGCAGCCTCTTTGATGAAGCATTTCCTTGCCAACAGTAATGAAGACAGTCGTGATTCGTCATCAAGTAATTTCTGTAACCGTCTTTTCAGAGAATACTATTCTTATCCTTTCTATCGTGGTATTGTTGACGGTGGTAGTCGTGCTTTCATGGCTTCATATAATTCGTGGAACGGCACACCAATGTGTATTCATCCTTGCCTGAAAGAGGTTACCCGTAAGGAGTGGGGCAATAATGGTATTATATGTACCGATGGTGGTGCCTATCAATTACTTGTTAATGCTCATCATGCTTTCAAGACCATGGAGGAGGGAGCTGCTGCTGTTATCAAGGCCGAAACGAGTCAGTTCCTTGATAGGTACGAACCTTATGTGCGCAAGGCTCTTGAACTGGGACTTATTACCGAGAAAGACATTGATAATGCCATTCGTGGAAACATATATGTTGCATTAAAACTTGGACTTCTTGACGGCAAAGACAGTAAGAATCCTTATCTCGAAATAGGTAAGGACACCACTCTTACTCCTCCGTTTATGACTGCTGAGGCACGTGCCTTAGCTCGTGAGGTTACCGAGAAATCTATTGTGTTGCTAAAGAATAGCGGTTTACTGCCTTTAGATCTTAGCAAGAAGATTTTGCTTACTGGTCCTTATGCTGATGAGGTGGTTTACGACTGGTATAGTGGTGCACCTGACAAGGCTATAACTCTTTATGAGGCTTTGAAGAATATAGGTGCTGATGTAACATATATCAAGGATAATTATTGTGATAATGCGGTAGAGATGGCTCGCAAGGCTGATGTGGTTATAGTTTGTACAGGTAATCATCCTTATGGCACCAAGCCCGATTGGAAATTCTGTCCTGTACCAAGTGATGGTCGAGAAGCCAACGACCGCCGTTCTCTTCAGTTGCCTGATGAAGATGTTATTCGTCAACTTTATGCTGCTAACCCCAATACCGTATTGGTTCTTGTCAGCAGTTTCCCTTATGCCATCAACTGGAGTCAGGAACATCTGCCAGCCATTCTTCATATCACCCATTGTAGCGAGGAACAGGGTACGGCTCTTGCCAATGTGCTCTTTGGAAAGGTGAACCCAGCAGGTCGTACCACACAGACATGGCCAAAGGATATTCTCGACCTTCCTACCATGATGGATTACGACATCACTCATGGTCGTACTTATATGTATAACGATAAGCCAGTTCTTTATCCTTTTGGCTACGGACTTAGCTACACCACTTTCAGCTATACTAATGCTAAGGTGCTGAAGAAAAACAAAAAAGAGTGGGTGATAAGTGTTGATGTAGAGAACGTAGGAAAATACGATGGTGACGAGGTCGTACAGGTATATGCTTCGTTCCCAAAGTCAAAGGTTGAACGCCCAAAGAAAAAGCTTTGTGCCTTCACACGCGAGATGATAAAGAAAGGCGAAAAGAAAACTATTCAACTGCATATAGATACAGAGACATTAAGCTATTGGGATGATGCAGCCCACGCCTTTGTGTTGGAAAATACCACTACTCCCCTTACGATCCCTTACTGGGAAGCCAATCAAGAAAAAAGCTTAGTGATAGAATAAAAAAAACATCGACAGAATTCGTTCTGTCGATGTTTTTTTATTTAATCTCCTGAACATACTCCCACAGCTTCTTATAAAACGGATGCTGAGTGAGTGTTTCTTTGTTGCCTAAGATGATGAGTTTCATTCGTGCTCGGGTGATGGCCACGTTCATTCTTCGCAGGTCGCGAAGGAAGCCAATCTGACCTTCATCGTTGCTTCTCACCATAGATATGAGTATAATATCGCGTTCCTGTCCCTGAAATCCGTCAACGGTATTCACAGAAATGAGTTTGCGATATGGCTTAAAGAATTCATCTTTCTTAATGAGCCTGCGCAGGTATTGCACCTGAGCACGATAAGGCGAGATAATACCCACGTCAATACTCTCGTCAAGGATTCTTCCCTTGCCAATCTTTGTGAAATAGTCTTTTAGCGTTTGCAAGGTAAGCTCTGCTTCAGCCTTGTTAACACGTCCAAACGACTCGCCAATAAACTCTTCCTTGAACTGTGGCTCGTCGGCAATTTCCTCGCTTGGTGAAATCCATTCTATTGGGTTGTCGTAGTCAAGAATGCCCCGGTGTTTTATCTGTGGTGCTGTCTCCACCTCGCCATGATAGAAATAGTTGCTTGAGAAACGCATAATCTGATCGTTCATGCGGTATTGTATCTTCAGCAAAGTAACCACCTCGGGCTTATTCTCTACTATTCGCTCCATTAGCGTTTTGCCTAATCCTGCTTTAAGGGCTGCAATGCTCTTTACTGTTGGAGGCAACTGACAATGGTCGCCAGCAAGCACCACTCTTGTAGCTTTTCGGATAGGAATCCAGCATGCAGCTTCAAGTGCTTGTGCTGCTTCGTCTATGAAGAGTGTGCCAAACTTTTGTCCATCAAGTAGTCGGTTGGCTGAGCCTACGAGTGTTGAGGCTATCACACGTGCTTCGCCAAAGAGTTCGGCATTTATTCGTATCTCTATCTCTGTGGCACGCGATTTCAGTCTGTCGAGTTTCTGGTGATAGCCGTCGCTACGTTTCTTGCCTTTTCTCAAGTCGCGAATAGCCTTGCGTATAGCCCATAGTTGTGGATAGTCAGGGTGTGCCTCAAATCTGCGTTCATAGGTGAATGATAGCATCTTGTCGTTAACCTTTGTAGGGTTACCAATGCGTAGCACGTTAATGCCTCTGTCAACCAGTTTTTCACATATCCAGTCAACAGCCATATTGCTTTGTGCACACACCAATACTTGGTTTTCACGCATGAGTACCTCGTTGATGGCTTCAACAAGGGTTGTTGTCTTGCCTGTTCCAGGAGGTCCGTGAACAACAGCCACATCTTTAGCCCACATAATTTCGTTGACAGCTTTTTCCTGAGATGGGTTGAGCCATGGTAATCGTAAGGCGTTGAAAGAGAAATGCTCGGCTTTCATATTGGAATAGAACAAGTCGCGCAAATGTCCTAACCGACTTGTGCCCTTTGCTTTTATCACTCTGTCGAGAGCGTCAAACATTAGTTTGTAGCTTGTTTCGTCAAAGAACAGCTGACAGCCAACAGGTGTTTCGCAGCTCTGCAACTCAAGCACATGGCCTCCATCGGGAATAACCACTACCATACGGTCGCCATCAACATAGCTTACTGTGCCAGTGAAGGAGAAATAGGAAACAGCCCCTCCCTGCCTCCCCGGTAGGGGAGGTGTTGTATCTTGTTTAGTTGTGAAGAAGATTACTGGGCGACAAAACTCAAAGTTATGTTCTATCTCTTGGTCTGAGGTGCGTGTAACCTCTATGGCCATCTGATTTAATGAGTTGTAGTAGCTCTTTCCTATCTGAAGCGGAAACCAGGCATCACCACGTTTCACCTTTCGTTGCAGACCAATAGCTTCGGTTTGTTTGCGAAAGGCTTCTTTCTCTGAATAATATTCTATCTGCAACAGCATCTTTTGCTTTTGCAGCTCCTGTATGGGTGATGTCTGTGTCATAATACGTGCAAAGGTAATAAAAAAAAGGGAAAAAGAAAGCCTCTCCCATCCCTCGAGAAAGGGAAAGACCCCTCCAACTCCCCTCGAGAGGGGGAGAGTTTTTATAAACGGTAAACCGTAAACTATAAACAGTAAACAATAAACTGAAAAAAATCTTTGTGCTTATGTTTTTTTACTTTACTTTTGTAGCAGTATGGAAACAATAAAACTGGAGAAACTCGATATTGGTTATGCCGACAAGGTGGTTCAGAAAAATCTGAATGCTACGTTTGAAAGCGGAAAGCTGGTGTGCCTCTTGGGGCGCAACGGTATTGGTAAGTCAACGCTCTTGCGCACGCTTGCCATGTTTCAGCCTGCTTTGTCGGGTGAGGTTCTCTTAGAAGGAAAGCCACTAACCGATTATTCTATTCACTCGCTTTCTCGTAAGTTGAGTATTGTGCTTACGCGAAAGCCTGATGTGCAGAATATCACGGTTACCGAGATGGTGGGCTTGGGACGTTCGCCTTATACTGGTTTCTGGGGCGCTCTCCACGATGCCGATAAGATTATTGTTGCTGAGGCTCTTCGTCTTGTGGGCATAGAGAGCATGGCTGAACGTAAGATACACACTCTTAGCGATGGTGAGCGCCAGAAAGTGATGATAGCTAAGGCTCTTGCTCAGCAAACACCAATCATTCTGCTTGATGAACCTACTGCCTTCCTCGATTTTCC
This sequence comes from uncultured Prevotella sp., assembly GCA_905236755.1. Taxonomy (GTDB): domain Bacteria; phylum Bacteroidota; class Bacteroidia; order Bacteroidales; family Bacteroidaceae; genus Prevotella. Next base: position 80,097 of record CAJOCR010000007.1, on the reverse strand, counting down.
AAGTAAGGTTGAAATCTTGAAGCTTCTTGGGCATTTGGCTAAGGAAACAGATAAGACCATTATTCTTTCCACTCACGACCTTGAGTTGGCTGCCCGTCTTGCCGACAGTCTTTGGCAAATGGACGAAACGGGCTTAAAGCTCGTTACGCCTGCAGATGTTCATCACATCATCAATAGTGCCATCGAAGGGACCGTTGTGCTCTAATTTTAATGTGCACATGGCGGCTGCAAATTTTCCTGCTTCTTCATATCCTGCTCCTTGCGCACGCATATAGAGATAGCCTGTTGAGTAGGTGTCGCCACAACCTGTAACATCTACAACTCTGTTGGGCTTATAAGCAGGTATATTATAGAATTTGTTGTCGGCATAGATAATACTTCCGTAGCTTCCAAGGGTGATAATCACCTCTTCAACACCCATAGCGTGTAGCTGCATAGCCACCGTGCGAGGGTTGTGCGAATTGGTAATCACCTGCATCTCGTGTTCGTTGAGCTTCAGTATATTTGTGAAACGCAATAAATCTTCTTTATCGTTCCAGTTTACGGCACGCACACTCTCGCCTTGCACCTCGCGCAGATAGCCTTGCACGTCGATAGATACCTTTCCTCTGCTCGACAGGTATTTCACCACGTCGGTAGGAAAATCATCAGCAAGAAGAGTACCCAGGTGATACACCTTGGCATCATCAATCTTCTTCATCTCGTCAATGGTGAAAGGGTCGGCCTTTGCCAACACTCTTTGTGTGCGTTTGTTGCTATCCTCTTCGTATTTATTTTCAAAGAACACCGTGTTGGCGCTATCAAAACAAATAGTGTCAATGCCTTTGTTTCTTATCTTTTCCACCTCTTCCAGCTGGTCTTTTCCCACTTTTGTAACCAGTTGGAAATCTACATCATGTGGCAGAGCACTCATGCCGTGAGCCATGTAGAATGATGTGCCACCCGACATATATACTGTATTGTCGGGGGTTATTATTTTATCACGGGTGATGTGCCCTATACTGCATACATCTTTCATTATCAATCTTTTTTAATGGGTGTAAAGGTACAAAAAGTTAAGAAAAAGTTTGCACCTTGTATGAGTTTATTAATATTTTATTAACTTTGCACGCATAAAATAAGGTAAAAGATGAATAAGAAGCAGATACTTTTGATTAACGATATGGCTGGATATGGTAAGGTGGCTACAGCGGCTATGTTGCCAATCTTGTCGTATTTCGGTATTCCTACGTATAATCTGCCAACAGCATTGGTGTCAAACACTCTTGATTATGGTAAGTTTAACATTCTTGATACTACCGATTATATAAAGGGTGTTTTCCCAGTATGGAAAGAATTGGGTTTCAGCTTTGACGCCATAGCTACAGGTTTTATTGCTTCTGAGCGTCAGGCTGCCATTGTTAGTCGCTATTGTCAGGAACAGGCAGCATTGGGCACCACCATCTTTGTTGACCCTATCATGGGTGATGAGGGAAAGCTCTATAATGGTGTCACTCCTGATACTATCAAGAGTATGCGCGAGATGCTTTCTGTGGCTCATCTTTGCTATCCAAACTATACTGAGGCTTGCTATCTTACTGGTCGTGAGTATAATCCAGAGGGTGTTACCCGTGAGGAGGCTTTCTCGCTTCTCGATCATCTGCGCAAGATAGGTGCTCAGTCTGTTATCATTACGAGTATTTTAATCGACGGGCAATCTTCTGTTGCTTGTTTCAATCATTTTAACGGTGAATATTTCACCCTTCCTTACACCGAGATTCCTGTTCACTTCCCTGGCACGGGTGATATGTTTTCGGCTATTCTCATTGGCCATCTGCTTAATGACGAATCGCTGAAGGATGCTATTCAGGCTGCCATGGATGGTGTTTACAAACTCATTGACCTCAATAAGGATAATGACGACAAGAATCGTGGTATTCCTCTTGAACAATACTTAAACATCTTATAATTTAATGGACTGGTTTGCAGGACTGTTTGATATTCACTCGTCTATTCAGACAGTAATTATCGTTTCTTTAATTATTTCTATTGGCCTTGCTTTGGGAAAAGTAAAGGTTATGGGCATTTCGCTGGGAGTAGCCTTTGTTTTCTTTATGGGTATTCTTGCTGGTCATATAGGATTGAGCATCGATGCTGTGGCTCTTAACTTCTGCGAAACATTTGGCCTTGCTATGTTTGTGTATTGCTTAGGCTTGCATGTTGGCCCCAACTTCTTTGGCTCGCTTCGACATGAGGGTATGGCTCTCAACCTATGGAGTCTGGCTGTTATCGTTGTTGGCACTTTGTTTGCTCTTGTCCTTGTGCCTATTACAGGAGTCAATCTGCCCGACATGGTAGGTTTGCTTTGTGGTGCAACAACCAATACCCCTGCTCTGGGTGCTGCCACTCAGGCTTTGGAGCATGTTGGTGTGTCGCGTGGTTCTGTGGCATTGGCTACGGCTGTAACCTATCCTCTTGGTGTGCTTGGTGTTATTCTTGCTATGGTGTTCATACGCAAGCTCTTTGTGCGTCCTCGCGACCTTGAGGTACGTCCGCTCACCGAAGACGACCACACCTGTATTGCTCAGTTTGTTATTGTTAATCCTGCCGTTGCAGGCAAGACTATAGCTGAGCTTGGGCGCATGACTCATGTAAAGTTCATTATCTCGCGTTTGTGGCGTGCCGATCAGGTTATTGTGCCTATGGCAAGCACTCAGCTGCAACAGGGCGATAATGTGCTTATCATCACCAATAAGGACGATGAGGCTGCTATGGAGATTCTTTTTGGCCGTCGTGTGCAGAAGGATTATAGTCATGATATAGACTGGAATGCTATTGATGCAAATGTGGAGAGTCGCATTCTTGTTGTTACCCGCACCCGCTTAAATGGCCAGCGTCTTGGTCAGCTTCATCTGCGTCAGAGCTATGGTGTTAATGTCAGTCGTGTTATTCGTGGCGACATCAAGCTTCTTGCCACCGACGACCTTCGTTTGCAGTATGGCGACCGTGTGACCGTTGTTGGTAGTCACGATGCTGTAAATAACGTTGAAGAGTTTTTTGGTAATTCAGTAAAGACGCTGAATGAACCTAATATAGGTAGTATTTTCACAGGTATCATCCTTGGTTTGATGCTTGGTACCATACCTATCCATCTGCCAGGTATGGATAGCCCTATCCGTTTGGGTATTGCTGGCGGACCAATCATCATGGGTATTATCGTTGGTGCTTTGGGACCAAAGATGCATTTCATTTCCTACACCACCCGTTCGGCTTCGCTCATGCTTCGTAAGTTGGGTTTGAGTCTTTATCTTGCTTGCCTCGGACTTGATGCAGGTAAGGACTTCTTTGCTACTGTGGTGCGCCCCGAGGGTATAGCGTGGGTAGGTATTGGTTTCCTTATAACTATTGTTCCTGTTATCATCATCGGTCTTATAGCGTTGAAGAGTCAGAAGTACGATTTTGGTACCGTGTGTGGAATCCTCTGTGGCTCTATGGCAAACCCAATGGCTCTCGGCTATGCCAACGACACTCTGAAGGGCGATACAGCCTCTATCAGCTATGCTACTGTTTATCCTCTTGGAATGTTTATACGTGTAGTCATAGCGCAAATGATAATTATGTTCTTTGTGTAACGTTCATAGCTAAATAATACAAAATAAGCACGAAAATTTGTATTATTGAATAGTAATACATATATTTGTAGCAGAAAAAGTAAAGAAAAAGCTATGGATACAAAGAAAAACGATAAGAAGAAATCTATCTTCCAACGTATGTTGGAGGATAAAGCTGCTATTCGCAATTGCATCCAGAATGGCGGAAACCTTAAAAATCTGGCAGAAGAACGTGGAATTAAATTCTCTACACCCCTATAGCTTTAGTAAAATTGATGATACATATATTTTTACAACAAGACATGGTATAATATATCATGTCTATTTTTTAGATGCACACGTGTATCATCCAAATTTCAAGAATACATTCATCTTTAATATTGAGCAAGAAATACCATCAACACAAAAAACGCCACTTGACAAAAGAATAGGAGATACTATTGTATCTATACTTGTGGCATTTTTTAAAACTATAGATAATGCCATGGTAATGGTATGTGATACTCTTGATGGACGACAACTAAAAAGGAAAATGCGCTTAAATGTCGTTCAACATTCAACGTTGAACGTTAAACGTTTCTTAGTTCTTGGATGCGTAAACTCAAGATACTCGGCATGAAGGTACAGGCGGTCGGCCTTTGTGCCATATAGCGTGTCGCCTTTTATTGGAGCGTTCAATCCGTCGGGATGAGCACTATGCACACGCAGCTGGTGTGTGCGACCTGTTAGCGGATAGAACTCTATTTCCACTTCGCCATTCTCGCGTTTCTTTATCACCTTGTATTCTGTTATGGCTGTCTTGCCTTGTTCGTAATCAACCTTTTGTCGGGGACGGTCACTCTGGTCGGGGGCAAGCGGTAGTGATATTGTGCCGCTGGCAGGCATATTGTGATAAGCCTTGTTGTCTATCGGACACAGTATAGCTTTGTATCTTTTTCTTATGCTGTGCTCGGCAAACTGCTTTTGCAGATTGATGTAGGCAGCTTCGTTCTTAGCCACAACGATGAGTCCACTTGTTGCCATATCAAGGCGATGCACCATCATAGGTCCTGTGGCTTCAGGGTGTGTGGATTTTATTATTGATAGTACCGAAGGACGATTTCCCTTGCCTGGTACTGAGAGCATTCCTGATGGTTTGTTCACCACTACAATATCGGCATCATCATATATTGTTTCCAACGATAGTTGCTTGTTGCTTATAACGGCGTTGTCACGAAGAGTAGTTGCGCTGAGCATCCATCGAAGAATAGGTTTGCATTTGCCGTTGCAGGCAGGGTAGAAATGTTTGTGGTGACGCACCTCAGTCTTTGGCGACGGTCCCCACCAGAACATAGCCATGCTTAATGGTTTGTAGCCGTTAGCAAAAGCATATTGTAACAGCTTTGGCTCACAACACTCGCCTGCTCCTGAAGGAATAGCCGAACGAACATCTACATTACGAAGCAACGAGTTTTCTTCCTTCCAATAGGTTTTGAAAATGTCAACGAGATTACGGCTCTCGCCTTTGGCGTTTAGGAAATAAAACTGTTGGAACAGCCATTTCTGTAGGGCATCGCTCTTGCTTTTGCGTTGCAGCTTCAGCTTTACAATCCTTTCCTCATAATCTTCAAGGGCTTGAGTAGCCAGTTCCAGTTTATTGTTGTATGCTTTCTTTATGCGTTGCACCTCGGCTTTCATAAACTGACTCTCACGAGTCATAGCCTCGCTTTCCTCCTCGCTTATGTTGCCTTCGGCTCTTCGCTTATCACGCTTCTCCTTAGCCTCTTTCAAATATTTCTTTGCTATGTCGATCTTTGCCTTGCGTGCAGCCTCAATCTTCTTTATTTCTTCCTTCAGTTGCTGGTATTTCTCTGCCTTTTTCAACTCAGCAATCTGTTTGTTTATATCGCTTATCTCCGCCTCATGCGTCTTGAAATACCCGTCGGGTTGCAGGTAGTCGAAGACAGCAGGAACGAAAGGACGTTGAACGTTGAACGTAATCTGTCCGCTGTATGCAGCGAGGTATCCTATTTGTCCGTTGTGTTCAGCCACGAGCACGCCATACATTTTTCCTTCCGATGGTTCTGTTGGCAATTGTTTCTGCAGATCGTTAACAGCAGCCAGCGCCAGTTCATCGGGGGCATAGTCGAATGGGTTGTTCATGCCCTGGGGCACATCGTAGTTTCCGTGTAGCAAATGAAATATCATACTGCAAAATTACAATCATTTTTATCTGATTAACTGATATCTGATATAACTTTTGTTAAACTCGCCCAGAACTCGGTATATTATATAACTCGATGTGTTGATTCGACTTTTAACTCGAATTAGAAAATTTGAGGATTCAATTAAAATATTGCTCTGCTCTTGTCTTCGAGATGCCTTCGAGATCCGTTCGAGATTCTAATCCGTTTCTGTCTGTTAGTTAGTCCTCTCCCATCGAGGGGATGGGGAGGCTGTTGTTTAGGATTCCCTTAGGATTCCTTTAGGACAATCGCTTGCTATTTTTATTATTCGTGAGATTATTGTTATGTAGTTGCTTACGCAGACGCAAATTATCGAAAATAAAACGCGAATTCTCATAAATTATAATATTTAGTCACTTAAACTTATTAATCGAAAAACGATGAAAAAGATAAAAAACATCGTGATAGTCAAATGCTAAAAGTATTATACGACGACTGGGGTAATTGGGCTCGCATGAATAATGAGGAATTAAGACTGTTTCATATTGATATCGTTAGATAGATGTGTGACTTTTTCGAATACTTCCCGTGGGTTAAATAATGAAAAATAGAAGTTCTGTACGCTTTTAATTCTTAATTCAATAACTCAACATCGCACAAAGTGCGAATAATTCCTAATTCCACATTCCAAAATCCACATTCTTTTCGTATCTTTACAATCTGAAGTGAGAAACCAAAAATGCGAAAACGATGAAAAAACTTTTTTTTATACTGATATTTTTAGGCTTTTATCTACATATCTCGGCACAGATGAGTGGTGTCTTTGAAGCAAAGAAAGGTGAGTCGGATTATAATTTTTGGGTTTATACCCCTCATGAGTATGCTCAAGACAATCACGAACTACCTCTAATAATTTTTTTGCACGGAGCCAGTTTGTGTGGAAACAACCTTGATAGGGTGCGCCGATATGGCACTCTTGACGCAATAGAGAAAGGTCTTGATGTGCCTATGCTGGTGGTAGCTCCGCAAAATCCAGGTGGTGCGTGGAACCCAGAAAAACTATTGAATCTTTTGGAATGGATGGAAGCTCATTATAAGGTTGATAAAAACAGAGTGTATGTGCTTGGAATGAGTCTTGGTGGCTACGGAACAATGGATTTTGCTGCTACTTACCCTGAAAAAATAGCTGCTGCGATGGCTCTTTGTGGTGGTTGTAGCTATAAAGATGTGCAGAAATTGGGCGAATTGCCACTTTGGATTATGCATGGAACAGGCGATACGGCAGTATCGGTGAAGCAGTCACAACGTGTGGTTGATAGTTTGAAGGAACAGAATAAAGACCATTTGCTTCGCTATTTTTGGGTGCCAGGAGGCAGTCATGGTTTGTTGGCTCGTGCTTTCTACCTGCAGCAGACCTACGATTGGCTGATTGCTCATTCGCTAAAAGACTCTCCACGTGAGGTTGATCGTGATATTCAGATTGAGCGTGAAGACTTTAATGTGTCTTATCGTGAACTGAAGATTGACCCTCAGATGTATGCCGAAGATTAGGAAAAAAATAGCGCAACCAACTTCACAGCCGGTTGCGCCCAAAACTCTAATTGACTCAAGTAAATAAGTAAATCTTCAAGTATCTTAGTATTCCGAAACTATAAATCGCTTAGTCACATAAGGACACAGCTATTTAGTCTTTACAGCTCAGAAATTATAAATGTAAACTTGTTATATGGATATCAATATTCTTAAATGCTCTCTGTTAATTTACGACTCAAATCCGACTGCAAATATATACATAATGGTTTAATGCTGCAAGAAAATCGTAGGTTTTTTTACAAAAGAAACTCAAATATTGCGCTTTTTGAGTGTAAAATACGACATTTAGTACAAGATGGCTGAAATAAAGTTTTAGAAAACTGTGATTTTTGTATATTTATATTACTTTCGATTTGTAAGTAGTTAATTGCAAAATGTGTAAAAAAATTGCTATTACCTCTTATTAGACCTATATTTATGCGCATTTTTTCTACTTTCAAATTACAAGTTAATTGATATGAATCAAGCAAAATTGTATAATACGGAAATTTTTTCAACGTATCAGAGGTTAGTTTTAGTAGAATTTGTTTATCTTTGCATATACTCGAATCATAATATAACACAGTGAATTTCAACTCATGAAGCAATTTTTTATGGCATTATTATTAGCCTGTTCTTCTCATTATTCGTTTGCTGACAATGTTTTTACTCGTGGCATAGGCCGTTATCCAGGTAGGGTTTCGCAGTTTACTGCCCCTCGCATGGTTAAGGATTACGATTATCGTAATATAGCCTTGAATCGTATGGTGTTCACATCGTCGAATGCCGATTTCAACCTTACAGGACAACTCATAACTGATGGCTTGGTAACAAAGAACGAGCCTGCTTTTCTGAGCGTGAGAACCAACGAGGGCGAGGTGAGTGGCAGAGACCGCGAGAAACTAATCGACGGAAACATTCATTCTTCGCAGGTGTTGAAAGGCGAAAATGCATTTATAGAATACAACTGGAGTGGTATGGACGTGTATCTCGACACTTTGCGTTTTGTGGGCGAGATGGCTTATCACGAAACTAAGGCAGTAAATGGATATGCTATCAGGGTTATGGTGTCGGCTGATGGACGTAAATGGCAACAAATGGGTGTGGTTAAGGGTAGTGATTTGCCTGGCTTTGCCTCAAAGCAGTTTGTTAGCTCCGACCCCAATAAGCAACTTGATGCTGTGCGCTTGCCATTACGAATGGTAAAGATGCAGATTCCGCTTAAAAGGGCAGGACGATATAAGCATGTTCGTGTGGAGTTTAATGTTAAGGGGGCTGCTTGGTGGCGTCTGTACGAGATTGATCATGGTGCCTTGCTGCCTAATCAGGAACGTTTCAGTATGGACAACCTGAGATGGAAGGAGAACAATACCAGTTGGTTGCCATCAATGCATTTTTCCAGCGTATGGAAGTCAGCAAAGAGCAACGAGCCTCAATGGGCTTATGTTGATTTGGGTACAGAAGCAGATATAGATAAGGTGGTGCTTAATTGGCTACAGAAACCAAAGGCGGGTAAGATTCAAGTATCTTCTGATGCAAAGAAATGGGAGGATGTGGCTCAGCTTAAAGCCTCTAATATTAATAATGTGAAATGCAATACCCATGGGCGTTATGTGCGATTACTGCTCACCCAACCTAATGTCTCAGGTTATTATGCTCTGAGCGAAATGCAGGTATGGGGACGTGGTGGCATTCATGCTGAGTCAGCCAATACTCTTGATGGTAGCAATGGTAAACTAATGCTAAACCAATGGCAGTTGCGTCGTGACGGCTCTGAAGGCTGGATAGAGGCTACTGTACCAGGAACGGTTCTCACAAGCTATATGAATATAGGTGCCGTGCCCGACAACTGCTATGCCAACAATATGCGTGAGATTTCGGAATCGTTTTTCAATTCCGATTTCTGGTATCGCACAATTATCAATCATCAGTTATCAGTTAATCGTGGAAAGCATATCTATCTTAATTTCGACGGTATAAACTGGAAAGCTGAAGTGTGGCTAAACAACGAGATGATAGGCCGTATAGATGGTGCTTTCATGCGTGGTCGATTTGATATAACAGATAAGCTGAAAGAAGGTGAAAACCAACTTCAGGTGCGTGTGATAAAGAACGAACACATTGGTGCCGTGAAGATAAAAACAGCTCAGAATACCGATACTAATGGCGGTATATTAGGAGCCGACAATCCTACTTTTCACGCGTCAATAGGCTGGGATTGGATAACCAGCGTGCCTGGTCGTGAGGTGGGCATCTGGAACGATGTTTATCTAACCGAAGATGGTGGCGTGAGTGTCAGCGACCCATTGATAACCACCCAACTGAACCATCCCGACACGCTGGCTACTATTACCCCGTCTGTGATGGTGAAGAATCAGGATGCAATAGCAAAGAAGGTAAAGGTTATGGGCTTTGTTGGCGATATCCGTTTTGAGAAATGGATTGAGCTGAAGGCTATGGAAGGCAAGGAAATTACTTTCTCTCCAGCTGATTTTGCGCAGCTAAAGAATCAAAAAATGCGTCTGTGGTGGCCAAATGGTTATGGTGAGCCTTATCTCTATGATGCAGGCTTTGAAGTATACAACGAGCACAACGAGTGCCTTTCGCAGGTGACCTATAAGGCTGGTATTCGTGAGATGAGCTATAAAGACCTTGACAGTCGTACTACCTTATATATAAATGGTAAACGACTGAACCCGCTGGGTGGTAACTGGGGATTCTCGGAAACAAACCTCAACTATCGTGGGCGTGAGTATGATGCCGCTGTGCGCTATCATAAAGAGATGAACAATACTATGATTCGCAACTGGGTGGGACAGATAGGCGATGAAGAGTTTTATGAGGCTTGTGATAAATATGGTATTATGGTATGGCAGGACTTTTGGCTTGCCAACCCATGGGACGGACCTAATCCTTATTATGAGGATATGTTCCTAAGAAACTCAGCCGACTATATATCACGTATTCGCAACCATCCAAGCATTGCTATTTACGTTGGACGTAACGAGGGCTTTCCTCCAACTACTATAGATAAGGTTTTGCGTGAGCAGATAAAGGGGCTGCATCCACAGTTGGGCTATATTCCGAGTTCGGCAGATATGGGTGTTAGCGGTCATGGCCCTTATCGTATGATGTCAGCAGAATATTATTTCAGTCATCAAACTCACTTGCTTCATTCTGAGCGAGGCATGCCTAACGTGCCAAATATAGAGAGCATCAAGCGAATGCTGAAGCCTGAGAACTTGTGGCCTCAGGGCGAGGCGTGGGGACAGCACGACTTTACATTACAGGGTGCTCAAAGAGGTGAGTCGTTCAACGAAATAATGAAAAGGCATTTTGGGGAACCAAAGAGTGCTGAACAGTTTGCGGCATGGGCACAATGGTTGAATTATGATGGTTATCGTGCTATGTATGAGTCGGCAGAACAAGACCGTATGGGCTTGTTGATATGGATGAGTCATTCGTGTTGGCCAAGTATGGTATGGTGTACATACGACTATTATCTTGATCCAACAGCCGCCTATTTTGGTGTGAAAAAGGCTTGCGAACCTCTGCATATTCAGTATAATGCAGCTAAGAAGTCTGTAGAAGTGGTGAATTATGTGGATAAAGCTCATGCTTCTTTGCTGGCAAAAGCTCAGCTACTAAATATGTGGGGTAAGGTGATTGATGAACAAAGTGCTGATGTGAGCATAAAGAATGACGAAACGTTGCAGGTTATGAGTTTAAGTAAGCCTAACGAAGATGTGTATTATATTCGTCTTGCCCTTATAGAAAACGGTAAAACAGTTTCTGAGAATTTCTATGTAGAGGGGTGTGAAGCCGATAACCTGCAGGCTTTGAAACAATTGCCTAAAGCTGAAATAAAGATGGAACAATCGGACTTTGTGCTTAGTGGTGAGGAATATAAGGGCACAATAAAGGTGAGCAACGTTGGAAGCTCACCTGCATTAATGATTCGTATAAGTGTAAAGGGCACCGACGGCGAACAAATCCTGCCCATTATCTATAGCGATAACTATTTCAGCCTTATGCCTGGCGAGAGCAAGACGGTTAATGTGTCTTATAGAAAAGAAGACAGCCGAGGTGTTAAGCCTCGCGCTGTCGTGTACCCATTCGAGCTTCAACAACATTGATGACATAGTCGCCAAGCTTCTCACACTCTTGGATAATGTCCATATACATGGTACCAAGGTTGTAGTCGTAGAGACCTTCTTCGATGTCGTTGATATTCTCGTTCTTTAACTGATTGCGATAGTTGTTTATTTCATTCTCGATGTTGAAACTACGGTTCACGTCGATGTTGTCACGACTGTGAATGAACATCACATTCATGTGACTAAGAGCATCGTCGGTGAGAGCAAACATCTGGTGAATGTGTGTGTACTGGTCGTCGGTGAAATCTTGCTTGATGCTCTTCTTGCGGTTGAGCGTGCGGGCAATATTGAAACAAGAGTCGCCGATAGACTCAATCTCGCTAATCTCGCGAAGCATAGCACGTACCTTTTCTTTTGTCTCGTCGCTCAGGTGGGCATCGCTCACCTGGTTAAGGTATTTAGCTATTTCAATTTCCATATTATCGCTTATTCCCTCATATTTCTCTATGCGGGTATATAGCTTTATGAACTTATCATCGTCAGTTTCTCCCATGAGTTCTTGAACCATGCCAAACATACGCTGTATGCGCTCAGAGAAACTGGCAATCTCTTTTTGTGCCTCAAGTACAGAAAGCTCTGGAGTCTTCATGATACCAGCCTGAATGAAACGCAGACGGAAATCGTCTTCGTCTTTGTTTGCTTTAGGCTTGATGATGAGGGTTACGAGTTTCTCAATCTGTGGAATGAACCACACTAATATTAATGTGTTGGAAACGTTGAAGGCAGTGTGGAAGGCTGCAAGAACAAAGCTCAACTTAGCTGCGTTTGCAAGAAAATCAGGTGAGCTCTTCTGCATGTCAACATCGTAGCCTGCCCATCCGCATACTACATTAATAAATGGCTTGAACAAGCACAATATCCATATAACACCAAAGATATTGAACAGCATGTGAGCCATAGCAGCACGACGAGCCTGAGTGTTGGCGGTAAGGGCTGCAAGGTTAGAGGTAACGGTGGTACCAATATTTTCACCCATTACCAAGGCTATGCCCTGATAGATAGGCAAAACACCTGTAGAGCATAGAATCATGGTTATGGCCATGATTGCTGCTGAAGACTGTACTGCCATTGTGAGCACACTACCAATGAGTAGGAAGGTAATGGTGGTGATAAAGCTATTTGGATCAAAGGTACCAAGGAAATCGAGTATTGCCTGATTGTGGCCGAGATCCATGTCGATACCTGTTTGACGAAGTGTTCCCAAGCCAAGGAACATAAAGGAAATACCAAACAGGAAGTCTCCGATTAGTTTTCTTTTCTTTGAATAAATAAGGATGATGCCGATGAAGAATGCTGGCCATACAAAATCGGTGATGTTGAATGAAAAACCAGCCGACATAATCCAAGCCGTTAAGGTTGTACCAATGTTGGCACCCATGATGACTGAAATAGCCTGAGCCAATGTAAGGAGTCCGGCATTTACAAAGCTGACGGTCATCACCGTTGTTGCTGTTGACGATTGTACGGCAGAGGTGATGAATGTACCAGTAAGAATGCCTGTTACACGGTTGGTGGTCATTGTTCCCAACACGTGACGCAATTGTGGACCTGCCATCTTCTGTAGGGCATCGCTCATAGTTTTCATACCAAACATCAATAGAGCCAGGGCGCCTACGATTTTCAATAGAAGAATAGTCATATTTTAATTATTTGTAATGACATATTTTGGTGGTTAGTAAAAAACTTGTTATCTTTGGCCTCGCAATCGAGATATAACAGAGATTACCTTTCCGGTGCAAAAATAATAAAAAAAACGCTAAAGGGCATAACGGGAAGCGCAAAATCTCCCATTTTCTCGAAGAAAAAACTCATCTTGTTTTTATAACTAAGGTGTGAAAGCCGTGAAAAAGAATTTTTAACTAACAAAATAACGATAAAAAATCTATGCCTCTGAAAACCAAGAGCACATTATGAATGTAGAAATCTTCCACTAAAGAAGTTAGCCTTGGCGAGGAAAACAGAATTATGGCAGAAGGAATTAGTGTAAAGGAACTGGATGAAGTGGTAGTCCGCTTCTCTGGTGATTCTGGTGACGGCATGCAACTTGCCGGAAACATTTTTTCTACTATTTCAGCAACGGTAGGAAACGGTATTTCAACTTTCCCTGACTATCCTGCAGATATCAGAGCCCCGCAAGGCTCGCTGACGGGTGTGAGCGGTTATCAGGTTAATGTTACTGGTGATCTTGAAACGGCTCTTACACCAGGTGATAAGTGCGATGTGCTGGTGGCTATGAATGCCGCTGCTTTGAAAACACAGATTAAGAACACAAAGCCTACAGCAACTATCATCATCGACACAAACTCGTTTGAGGAAAGCGACTTGAAGAAGGCTGAGTTCAAAAGTTATGATTATCTTGCTGAGTTGGGTATCGACAGCGACCATGTGGTGGCTTGTCCTATCACTAATATGGTTAAGGAGGCTTTGAAAGACTCAGGGCTCGACAATAAGACCATGCTCAAGAGCAGAAACATGTTTGCTTTGGGTATTGTGTGCTGGCTCTTCAATCGTGATCTGGAATTAGGAAGAGAATTCCTGAAAAAGAAATTCAAGAAGAAGCCTCAGGTGGCTGAAGCAAATATTACCGTGCTCGAAGCTGGATGGCATTATGGCGAGAATACTCAGGCATCGGTGCCTGCTACCTATCGTATTGAGGCACGTAAGAAGCACCCTGGAAGATACATGGATATTACTGGTAATAAGGCTACAGCTTATGGTCTTATTGCTGCTGCCGAGGCGGCAGGGTTGAAACTGTATCTGGGTTCTTATCCTATTACACCAGCTACCGATATTCTTCATGAGCTGGCAAAGCATAAGTCATTAGGGGTTATTACTGTTCAGGCTGAAGACGAACTTGCAGCTTGTGCGTCGGCTATTGGTGCTAGCTTTGCTGGTGCCTTGGGCGTTACCTCTACATCAGGACCGGGTGTGTGCTTGAAGTCTGAGGCTATAAATCTTGCCGTTATGGACGAGCTTCCTCTTGTGGTTATTGATGTGCAGCGTGGTGGTCCTTCTACTGGTTTGCCTACAAAGGCTGAACAGACCGACCTTTTGCAGGTGCTATATGGTAGAAATGGTGAGAGTCCAATGCCTGTCATAGCTCCAAAGAGTCCTACCGACTGTTTCACAGCTGCTTTCTGGGCTTGTAAGATAGCTCTTGAACATATTACTCCTGTTGTGCTGCTTACCGATGCTTTTATTGCTAACGGTTCAGCTGCATGGCGACTTCCTATCAAGGGCGAACTTGGACAGATACATCCTCATTTTGTTACTCCACAGATGAAAGACAGATACACACCTTATGAGCGCGACCCCGCATCGTTGGCTCGCTATTGGGCTGTGCCAGGAACAGAGGGCTATGAGCATATCTTGGGCGGTCTTGAAAAAGACGAGCGCACAGGTGCTATAAGCAATAATCCTGAGAATCATGACCTTATGGTTCACGAGCGTAGAGAGAAGGTGGAGCGTATTGAGGTGCCTAATCTACGTGTTGAGGGCGATGAGGATGATGCCGACTTGCTTATTGTTGGTTGGGGAGGTACTTACGGTCATCTCTTTACTGCCATGCAGGTGCTTCGTGCTGAGGATTATCGTGTGGCTTTGGCTCATTTCGAGTTTATCAACCCATTGCCACGTAACACTGAAGAGGTGCTTAAACGCTACAAGAAGGTAATTGTATGTGAAGAGAATCTTGGTCAGTTTGCTTCTTATCTTCGTGCTAAGATAGATGGCTTTATACCTTATAAGTTTAATGAGGTGAAAGGTCAGCCTTTCAAGGTTGAGAATCTTGTTAAGGTATTTAAGAAGGTAATTGAAAAGTAAAATAGAAAAAGAATAATACAATGTCAGAATATACAGCAAAAGATTTCAAGAAGGGACAGCCTCGCTGGTGTCCTGGATGTGGAGATCATTTTTTTCTTGCTTCCTTACAGAAAGCAATGGCGGAACTGGGCGTTCCTCCTTATGAGACAGCGGTAATCAGCGGTATTGGCTGTTCAAGTCGCCTGCCTTATTACATGAATACTTATGCCATGCAGACTATTCATGGTCGTGCAGCAGCAATAGCTACAGGTGTGAAGGTGGTGAATCCAAATCTTACCGTGTGGCAGATTTCAGGCGATGGCGACGGTTTGGCTATTGGTGGTAATCACTTTATTCACGCCAACCGCCGTAATATAGATATCAATATGATATTGCTCAACAACCGTATCTACGGTCTTACAAAAGGACAGTATTCGCCAACAAGTCCTCGTGGCTTCGTGTCAAAGTCGAGTCCTTATGGTACAGTAGAAGATCCGTTCCGCCCAGCCGAGCTGGCATTTGGCGCACGAGGCCATTTCTTTGCGCGTACTGTGGCTAACGATGGTAATCATACGATAGAGGTGCTTAAGGCAGCTTATCATCATAAGGGCGCTTCGGTTGTTGAGGTGTTACAGAACTGTATGATTTTCAATAATGGCTGTTACGAGCCTATTTATACCAAGGAAGGACGTGCTAAGAATGCTATTTATGTTGAGCATGGAAAGCCTCTAGTCTTTGGCGAGAATAATGAGTTTGGACTCATGCAGGAAGGCTTTGGCTTAAAAGTGGTTAAGATAGGCGAAAATGGTGTGACGATAGATGATATTCTTGTTCACGATGCTCATTGCGAAGATGATACCTTGCAACTGAAATTAGCCATGATGGATAATGAACATGGTTTCCCTGTAGCCTTAGGTGTTATTCGTGATGTAGCCGCTCCTACTTACGATGAAGCGCTGAATATGCAGTTGAATGAAGTGAAAGAAAAGAAGAACTACCACACATTTGCCGAACTTCTCGAAACGAATGATGTATGGACAGTAGAATAAAATATTCCCCTCCCGTTTGTAATGGGAGGGGAATATTTTTTATTATGAATTACGAATTATGAATTTTAAATTAGTCGTACTTCGTGCGATTCTTTAATGAAGAATTTTTTGTTTTTTTGCGCTTTGCGCTTTATTATTAATTCCACATTTACTATAGCTTATCTCCATAACAAAGGTCGCCTGCGTCGCCAAAGCCAGGAACGATATATTTGTGTTCGTTCATGCCTGGGTCTATGGCTGCACACCAGATAGTTGTCTTGTCCTCAGGGAAGGTTTTCTTGATGTGCTCAATACCCTCAGGTGTAGCTATTACGCAACAAACATGTATTTTTTTAGGTGTTCCTTTTGTAAGGAAAGCTTTATAACCTAATTCCATGCTGCCACCAGTTGCAAGCATTGGGTCGGCGATGATGAGAGTTTTTTCATCGATGCTTGGTGTGGCAAGATATTCAACGTGAATGCCTACCTCGTGGTGTGCTTCGTCTTTGTATTCACGATAAGCAGAAACGAAAGCGTTGCCGGCATTGTCAAAAATCTTCAGAAAGCCATTGTGAAAAGGAAGACCTGCACGGAAAATGGTTGCTAATACAACCTTGTCGGTAGGTACATTTACCTTTGCGATACCAAGAGGGGTAGCGATATCTTTTGCCTTGTAATCCAGGGTTTTAGAAATCTCGAAAGCTTCGAATTCGCCAATGCGTTCAATGTTGTTACGGAAAAGAAGACGATTCTTTTGATATTCAACATCACGCATCTCTGCCATGTACTGGTTGATGATGCTGTTTTGTTCGGAAAAATTAATAACTTTCATACAAAAAATAGCGTTTGTTCGGCGCAAAATTACTGTAAAATGGTGAAATATCAAAATAAATATGCGTTTTAATACCACCTATTTAAATATGAACAGCGTTTTGCAAAGTGAGTTTTGCAAATGAGTTGGATAGTTTTATTATTTTGTATTCTTTAACCAAAAAAGGTTTTAGTCTTGCTTTTTTCTATTTGCAAAAGTTGGTGTTTCGACACTTTTTCTATATCTTTGCGGGCGGTAAATAGAAAAGTGATGTTTTATCACTCAGGTAAAAGGAATTAGTTCACAACTTAAATACATTTTTAAAACAATGGCAAATTTGGATTTGACAAAGTATGGCATTACTGGTTCTACAGTAATCGCTCACAATCCTTCTTATGAGAAATTGTTCGAGGAGGAGACAAAGGCAGGTCTCGAAGGTTTCGAGGTTGGTCAGGTAACAGAACTCGGTGCTGTTAACGTAATGACAGGTATCTTCACAGGTCGTTCTCCCAAGGACAAGTACATCGTTGACGATGCACAGTCTCACGATAAGGTATGGTGGACAACTGAGGAGTATAAGAACGATAACCACCCAATGAGCGAAGAAGTTTGGGGTAAGGTTAAGGACCTCGCTGTTAAGGAGCTTTGCAATAAGAACCTTTACGTAGTTGATGCTTTCTGCGGTGCTAACAAGGCTACTCGTCTTGCTGTTCGCTTCATCGTTGAGGTAGCATGGCAGGCTCACTTCGTTACAAATATGTTCATCCAGCCAACAGAGGAAGAACTTGCTAACTTCGAGCCAAACTTCGTTATCTACAACGCTTCTAAGGCTAAGGTAGAGAACTATAAGGAGCTTGGTTTGAACTCAGAGACTTGTGTTGCTTTCAACACTACTTCTCGTGAGCAGGTTATCATCAACACATGGTATGGTGGTGAAATGAAGAAGGGTATGTTCTCTATGCAGAACTACTTCTTGCCACTTCAGGGTATCGCTTCTATGCACTGCTCTGCTAACTGCGATATGAACGGTGAGAATACAGCTATCTTCTTCGGTCTCTCTGGTACAGGTAAGACTACTTTGTCAACTGATCCAAAGCGTCGCCTTATCGGTGATGACGAGCACGGATGGGATGATGAAGGCGTATTCAACCTCGAGGGTGGTTGCTATGCTAAGGTTATCAACCTTTCTAAGGAAAACGAGCCTGATATCTATGGTGCTATCAAGCGTAACGCTCTTCTCGAGAACGTAACTGTTGCTGCTGATGGTACTATCGACTTCGCAGATAAGACTGTTACTGAGAACACTCGTGTTTCTTATCCAATCAACCACATCAACAACATCCAGCCAGGTTCATCTGCTCCAGCTGCTAAGAACGTTATCTTCCTTTCAGCTGATGCATTCGGTGTATTGCCTCCAGTATCTATTCTGACACCTGCTCAGACACAGTACTACTTCCTCTCTGGTTTCACAGCTAAGCTTGCTGGTACAGAGCGTGGTATTACTGAGCCAACTCCTACTTTCTCTGCTTGCTTCGGTCAGGCATTCCTCGAGCTTCACCCAACAAAGTATGCTCAGGAGCTCGTTAAGAAGATGGAGAAGAGTGGTGCTAAGGCATACCTCGTAAATACAGGTTGGAACGGTACAGGTAAGCGTATCTCTATCCCTGATACACGTGGTATCATCGACGCTATCCTCGATGGTTCTATCTTGAAGGCTGAGACTAAGAAGATCCCTATGTTCGACTTCGAGGTTCCTACAGCTCTTCCTAACGTTAACCCAGCTATCCTCGACCCACGCGATACATACGCTAACGCTTCTGAGTGGGAAGAGAAGGCTAAGGATCTTGCTGCTCGTTTCATCAAGAACTTCAAGAAGTACGAGACAAACGAGGCTGGTAAGGCTCTCGTTGCTGCTGGTCCACAGCTCTAATCTCGATTCTACAGGTGATTGCCTCTGGCAATTGCTTACAGAGATAAATATAAAGAGTTCATTCCATTACGGAGTGAACTCTTTTTTTATGTGAGTTTATGAGTTTGTGAATTTGTGGGTTGATGAGTTTTTCTGTACAAAAGTCGGGTGTTGTGCCTTTATATTTCCTCTATAATGCCTCTATAATGCGTCTATATTGAGATGTTGTTTTGTGAAAGTAAAATTAATTGCGTCTTTGATTTAGGTCAAAAAAATAGTGTTTGTTGGTGAAAATACGTGGCTTATTTTGCTGTAAATGACTGGAATAATTACTTTTGCACCTCGTTTTAATAACGATTTTTCGTTAGTGGATTGGTTTTATAGAAAGAAAGAAGGTAAAAGTTATGTTAGTAGATCAGGAAACAGGTATATTGCTCTTGTTTGCCGCAGCGTTGACAATACTGAGCATTATAGCTTTGAAAAATAGCAATGTGCGTTAATGAAAATTGAGAGATAAAGGTTGGTGCGAGCGATTCGCGTCACCCTTTTTTTATGCAATTATTTATCAATACTCTTGAAAAACAAAGAATATAACGTAAAACAAACTTAAAAAAACAACGAATAATCATTATTTTGCATAATAATAGGTGGAATTTTATCCCAATTTGAGGAATTCTCCTTAAATTTGCAAGCAAAAATAATTTTAACGAAATAATGAAGAGGAATATTTTATCCTTAACCACCCTTTTGTTGACTGTTGTGCTTTTTGCCTCATGTCTGGGAAATGATGATGATAATAATACTACTTATTATGGCGATACAGCCATAACAAGTTTTTCGATAAGTACAATTAATGCTGATCTGACCACTACAGCTCATGATGGTTCAGATAGCATTTATTCTGGTACTATTTCTGTTAGTGCGTATCGTTTTTATATTGATCAGGTTAATGGCTTGATCTATAATTCTGATTCTTTGCCTTCAAATGTGAAGGTTACTGCTGTATTGCCTTCTGTTGGTACTAAGAACAGTGGCGTTGTGGTGTATAAGGATGATGATAGCGATTCTATATTCTATTACAGCACTTCTCAGGGTATTGACTTCACTAATCCTCGTGAGATGACTGTTTATTCACAGGACGGTATGTCGTATCGTACTTACAACGTTAAGGTGAATGTGCACAAGGAGAAAGCCGACTCTTTTGCATGGGGCAACACTTATGCTAATGTTGATAAGTTGACAACTCTTACGAGCATGAAGGCTGTGAGCCTGAACGGAAAAATGTTTGTTTTCGGTAATGACGGCACAGAGGCAAAGGTATATGCTGCCAGCGAAAATAATTTTGCTGCTTGGCAGGAGGTTACTCCTAACGTTGCTCTTGCTGTCGATGCTTATAAGAACGTTATCGTAAGAAACAACGTTGCTTATCTGTTGAATGAGGGTAAACTGCTGAAATCTACCGATGGTGAGAACTGGACAACTGTTGCTGATGCTAATGTGAAGCAGCTTGTTGGGGCAAGTTCTGAAAAGTTCTATGCCTTGACAGATGATGCACTTGTGTCTTCTATTGATGGTAGTGAGTGGACTGCAGAGACTATTGACGGAGATGTTGCTCTGCCTTCAAAGGATGTTGCTCTGGTTAGCGAGGCTGCCCGCGTAAATGATAATACTAATCATCTTGTTCTCGTGGGAAATCCTTCAGAGAGCAACGCTATAGATGGGTTCGCTACCGTACTCGGTAAGGTAGAGGAGAACTCAGAAAATTCCCCTGCCAATAGCTGGTTCAGCTATACTGATGGTAAGAAAAAGAATCTGCTGCCTCGATTGGCTAATCTTCAGGTTATTCGTTATGGAGATATGCTGTTAGCTTTCGGTGGCGATGGCGAAGGGGCATGCACCAATGAGGCATTTGATAAGTTCTATCAGAGTGTTGATGGAGGTATCAGCTGGCAAAAATCATCTGTTACTGTGCCAAAGTTCACTTCAAGCAAAACAACTTTCACTATTGCTGCTGATAGTAAGAATTATCTGTGGCTCATATGTGGTGAGAGTGGACAGGTGTGGCGAGGTCGCCTATGTAAATTCACTTGGACTAACTCTAAGTAATATACACCCTAAGAACCATGAACTATGCGTAGAATACTCTTGCTTATAACAATGCTTGTTGCTGCACTTCAAATGAATGCGCAGATTGATGACGAGTATCGCATGGAGGTAGGAGTAGGTACAGGCTTGGTTGGTTATCTTGGAGATTACAACAGTAACATCACCAAATGTCTTCAACCTTCTGGAGCGGTTGTTCTTCGTAGAAACTTCAACCCTTATATGGGTTTGAAACTAACAGGAACAGTTGGTAAGCTCAAGGGAAGTTATAAGGACGAGAAAACATACTACCCAGAAAATACTGAATATTCTTTCAGTCGTTCAATGGTTGATGTGAGTGTTTCCTATGAGTATAATTTCTGGCCTTATGGTACAGGATTTGACTATCGGGGTGCCCAACGATTTACACCTTATATATATATAGGTCTTGGAGGCACTTATGTAACAGGCGACTCAAACAACACGTTTGCCATGAATATTCCTCTGGGATTAGGTGTTAAATATAAAATTGCTGAGAGATTAAATCTCGGCTTGGAATGGGGAATTCATTTCGCTATGAGCGATAAGCTCGACGGAGTTGTTGACCCATATACAATTAAAAGCTCTGGAGCTTTTAAGAACAAAGATGCTTTCACAACGTTGCAACTGTCGTTGACATATAGTTTTGCAGCAAAGTGTAAGACATGTAATAAAGACTAAAGAAATGACAGAACTTGATATGAACAGAATTCCAACTCATATAGCCATCACCATGGATGGTAATGGACGTTGGGCAACAGAACGGGGAAAGGATAGAAGCTACGGCCATCAGGCAGGAGTTGATACCGTGCGTCGTATAACCTCAGAATGTACACGCTTGGGTGTTAAATACCTCACACTTTATACTTTCTCAACAGAAAACTGGAAAAGACCAGAGGCTGAGGTTAGTGCTCTTATGGGACTTGTTCTTGCCAATCTGGAGGATGAAATTTTCCAGAAGAATAATGTTCGTTTTCGAGTTATTGGTGACATGAACCGCTTGCCAAAAGAGGTTCAGCAGAAATTGCGTGAAACCGAGGAGCATACTAAGAACAATACAGCTATGACTATGGTTGTGGCTTTGAGTTATAGTTCTCGTTGGGAAATAACACAAGCTGTCAAGAATATAATAGAAGAAAAGAAAGAACAAGCTGATTTCTCGACTGAAAATATAACAGAAGAGTTGCTGAGCAAACACATGCAGACCTCGTTTATGCCTGACCCTGATTTGCTTATCCGTACAGGTGGCGAGTTGCGCATATCTAACTATCTGCTTTGGCAGATTGCTTATTCAGAACTATATTTCTGTGATACATATTGGCCTGATTTCATGGAAGAAGACCTTCATAAGGCTATTGCTGATTATCAGAGTCGTCAGCGTCGTTTTGGAAAGACCGAGGCACAGGTAGAGGGTGCCGAAAATAAGATATAATGAAATTACACATGAAGATGAATAATATACGAAAGTTTCTCTTACTGCTGGCAACAGCGTTTTCTCTTAGTGCTTCTGCACAGGACAAGATAGTTAACCCCGATATCTCGTATGCTGGTACTCCGCAGAACTTGATAGTCGGAGGTATAAATGTGTCGGGTGTTGAAGGCTACGAAGATTATGTCTTAGCTGGTATCTCTGGTTTATCTGTGGGACAGACAATTACTGTTCCAGGTACTCAGATTACTGATGCTGTGAAACGCTATTGGAAGAACGGTTTATTCTCTGATGTAGCTATCTCGGCAGACTCTATCGTAGGTAGTAAGATTTATCTTCATATTGCATTAAAGACTCGTCCACGTATCTCAGACATTAATTACCTCGGTCTGAAGAAGAAGGAGCGCGAGGATATGGAACAGAAACTCGGATTGATGAAGGGTATGCAGCTAACACCTAACATTATAGACCGTGCAAAGATTCTTGCAAAGAAGTATTTTGATGATAAGGGTTTCAAGAACGCTGATATCCAGATCCGTCAGCGAGATGATGTAACTGCTAAGAATCAGGTAATCCTTGATGTTGATATTGACAAAAAGGAGAAGATGAAGGTTCGCGACATCATTATTGAAGGTAATAGTGCTCTTTCGAAAGTAAAAATTAAAGGTGGTTTGTTCCGCAAAGGTGCTTTTGCCAAGACTCATGAGGCAGGAAAGCTTTCTTCTTTCCTGAAGTCAAAGAAGTTTACTCCTGAGCGTTGGAGCGAAGACAAGAAGAAACTTATTGAGAAATACAATGAGAATGGTTATCGTGATGCTGTAATCCTTGCTGATTCTGTTTGGAATGTTGACGATAAGCATGTTAGTATTTATGTCAAGCTTGAGGAAGGTCAGAAATATTACCTGCGTAATGTACAATGGGTAGGTAATACCGTTTATCCAACAGAACGTCTTCAGATGTTGCTCAATATGAAAAAGGGTGATGTTTACGACCAGAAGAAGCTTGATAAGCGTGTTAAGGAAGATGATGATGCTGTATGGAACTTGTATTACAACAATGGTTACGTGTTCTCACAGGTTCTTCCTACAGAAATAAATATTGATGGCGACTCTATCGACCTTGAGATGCGTGTAACTGAAGGTCCGCAGGCTCATCTTAGCCATGTGCGTATTAATGGTAATGATCGTCTGTATGAAAATGTTGTTCGTCGTGAGCTTCGTACAAAACCAGGTGATCTTTTCTCTAAGGAGGCCATCATGCGTTCAGCTCGTGAGTTGGCATCTATGGGACACTTCGACCCAGAGAAGGTTAATCCAAACGTTGTTCCTGATGCAGAAAACGGAACAGTAGATATTGACTGGAATCTTGAACAGAAGAGTAACGACCAGATAGAGTTCTCATTAGGTTGGGGACAGACAGGTGTTATCGGTCGTATTGGTTTGAAGTTGAACAACTTCTCTATTGCCAACCTCTTCAATAAAAATAAGGAACATCGTGGTATCATGCCTATTGGTGATGGTGAGGTTCTCTCTATTGGTGCACAAACCAATGGTACTTACTACCAGAGCTATAATGCAAGCTACTCTACAAACTGGTTTGGTGGCAAGCGTCCTGTACAGTTTAGTGTAGGTGTTTACTATAGTAAGCAGTCAGATGTGTCAAGCACATACTATAGCTCTTATGCAAATAATTATTATAACTACTATTATGGTTATGGTAACTACGCTTATAATAATTACGAAAACTACTATGATCCAGATAAGTACATACAGATGTATGGTGTGAGCCTTGGATGGGGTAAGCGTCTTCGTTGGCCTGACGACTACTTTACCTTGTCTTTACAGTTGGCATACCAGCGTTATGAGTTGAAGAACTGGAATTATTTCTTGATGAAGAATGGTGCGGCTAACAACATTAACCTTGGTTTGTCTCTGAACCGTACATCAACAGATAACCAGTTGTTCCCACGTCGTGGTTCTGAGTTCTCGGCAAGCGTAACCGTTACTCCACCATGGAGTGCTTGGGATAAGAAAGACTACAAGAACCTGGCAACAGACCCTTATTCACCAACATACGATTTGGAGCAGCAGGAGAAGTTCCGTTGGATAGAATACCACAAATGGAAGTTTAAGGCAAAGACCTATACCGCTCTTACCGAAGGTCAGAAATGTTTTGTGCTGATGACTCGTGTAGAACTTGGTTTGCTGGGTAGCTACAACAAGTATAAGAAGAGTCCATTCGAGACATTCTATGTTGGTGGTGATGGTATGAGTGGATACTCTACTGGTTATGCAGAGGAGACTATTGGTCTTCGTGGTTACGAGAATGGTTCTCTTGGTTACACAAGCTATGCTTACAACCGTTATACTCTTGAACTTCGTTATCCTTTCATGTTGGGTAATACAACAATCTACGGTCTTGCATTCCTCGAGGGTGGTAATGCCTGGAACGATACAAAGAAGTTTAACCCATTCGACATGAAGCGTTCAGCTGGTGTTGGTGTGCGCATCTTCTTGCCTATGGTTGGTATGATGGGTATTGACTGGGCTTACGGATTTGATAAGGACAACACACAAGGGAACAGAGGTGGAAGCAACTTCCATTTCATCCTTGGTCAGGAGTTCTAATTTAGAAGTATAAGAGGGTGAAAAAGTAGTTAAAAAAGCTTCTCTTTTGAAACCTTTACCCTCTTACTTCGTCAAAATATAAAAAAATCATTATGATGAAAAATAGAACTAACACAATAGGAAAGGTAATGCTGAAAGGCATCGTGCTTGTATGTATGTTTGTCTTGTTGCCTGTAACAGGAAGCGCACAGAAGTTTGCACTTATTGATATGGATTATGTGCTGCAGCATATTCCTGCTTATGAACGTGCCAACGAACAGTTGAATCAGGCAAGCAAAAAATGGCAGGCTGAGGTGGAGGCTCTTAATACTGAGGCAAGCACCATGTATAAGAACTACCAGAACGAGGTGGTATTCCTTTCTAAGGAGCAGAAGAAAATCAAGCAGGAGGCTATCATGAAGAAAGAGAAAGAGGCTTCTGACTTGAAGAAGAAATATTTTGGTCCAGAAGGTGAGCTGTTTAAAAAGCGCGAAAGCTTGATGGCTCCTATTCAGGAAGAGATTTATATTGCTGTTAAGGAGGTTTCAGAACTTCGTGGTTACAGTCTTGTTGTTGATCGTGCCAGCAATAGCGGTATAATCTTCGGAAGTCCAAAGATTGACATTTCAAATGAGGTGCTTCAAAAGCTGGGCTATAGTGTGAAATAAATATTTCTGTTGACTTGTCAGCAGATAAGAAATAAGAAAAATAATAATAACTAATAAAATCGATTTTAAAAATGAAAAAATTTATCTTAATGTTGATGCTTCTTGCGCCAATGACTATGATGGCTCAGAAGTTTGGTAAGGTAAACACCCAGGCAATCATGCAGTCTATGCCTGAAGTTTCTAAGGCTAATGGTGAGCTCGAGGCTCAGCAGAAGCAGTATGCTAACGATTTGCAGGCTATGCAGAACGAACTTCAGCGTAAGAGCGAAGAGTATCAGAAGAATCAGAGTACCATGAACGCAACAAAGCAGAAGGAAACAGAAACAGAGTTGCAGAACATGTACAACAAGATTCAGCAGACCTATCAGGACAACCAGAAGGCTTTGCAGGACAAGAGTAATGAGCTCATGCAGCCAATCCTTACAAAGGTTCGTAACGCTATTAATGCTGTAGGTCAGGCTGGTGGTTACACATATATCTTCGAAGAGGGTGCAGCTATCTTTACCGGCGCTAACGTCAAGGACGTTACAGCAGAGGTGCAGGCTAAGCTGAAATAAAAACATACATCAGCCCTCTCCTCCACAAGGAGAGGGGAGGGTGAGGTCACCATGGATGGGCGTTGTTCTTTCATGGTGGCCTCACTATATTTTCTATAGCACAACGAAATCAACAACAATGAAGAAGGGTATATTCTTATTTTTGATGCTGCTTTTGCCTATTATGGCAAGCGCTCAGACAGCTTTTAAGTTTGGTTATCTCAGTTTTGATGAGGCGTTGAAGGCTATGCCTGATTATGCTGTTGTTCAGCGTAATATGGCTGATCTTCGTAACAAGTATGCTGCTGAAGCAAAACGCTCAGAGGATGATTTTAATGCCAAGTATGAGCAGTTCCTTGATGGACAGCGTGATTTTGCTCCATCTATTCTACAGAAGCGTCAGGCAGAATTGCAGGAATTGATGGAGAAAAATATAGCTTTCAAGAAGGAATCGGAACGCTTGCTCAAGCAGGCTGAGGCTGATGCCATTAATCCTTTGAAGGCTAAACTGAGCCAAGCGTTGAAGCGTATTGGAGCAGAAAGAGGTTATGCTTTTATTCTAAATACAGATGGTGAAGCTGTGCCTTATGTAGATAGCTCTATGGGTGAGAATATCACATCTGTTGTGATAGATGCTTTGAGATAATTAAAGTCTGAACAAGCGAAGCTTAAATAGAAAATAGTTATGCTTTCTCTTCCTGAAAATCCAGGACCTATTGGTGTTTTCGACTCTGGCTATGGCGGGTTGACAATCCTTAATGGAATACGTAAGCTGTTGCCTCAATACGATTATATGTATTTGGGTGATAATGCTCGTGCGCCTTATGGTACACGTAGTTTTGATGTTGTATATCAGTTTACTCGTCAGGCGGTAGTAAAACTGTTTGAGATGGGCTGCCATCTCGTTATTTTAGGCTGTAACACGGCTTCGGCTAAGGCTTTGCGTAGTATTCAGCAACGTGACCTTGCTGGTTTAGACCCAGAGCGTCGTGTTCTGGGTGTTATTCGTCCTACGGCAGAGATTATAGGTACGCTTACCCGTAACAATCACGTTGGTTTGTTTGCTACTGAGGGAACCGTGAGAAGCCATAGCTATGATCTTGAAATTAAGAAGCTATGGCCTGAGATAAAGGTTACAGGCGAGGCATGCCCGTTCTGGGTACCTCTTGTTGAGTATAATGAGGCTGATAGTCCTGGAGCCGACTATTTTGTTAAGAAGCGTGTTGATGAATTGATGCAGAAAGACCCAGATATTGATACTATCATATTGGGTTGTACGCATTATCCTATTCTTATGCCTAAGATTCAGAAGTATGTTGATCCAAGCATAAAGATAGTAGCACAAGGCGAGTATGTTGCTGGTAGCTTGAAAGATTATCTTGCTCGTCACCCAGAGATGGAACGCAAATGTACTCAAGGTGGTTCTTGCAACTATTTCACAACAGAAAACCCTAATAAGTTCAAGGAGAGTGCACGGATATTCCTTCATGAGGATGTTAATGTGCAACATATTGATCTTGGAGATTAAGAATAGGCTTCTTGAATTCTAAATATAGCAGAAAGATGAAAATACAGATTATCAATGGTCCAAACCTGAATCTCCTTGGTGTGCGAGAACCAGGTATTTACGGCAGTAATTCGTTTGAAAGTTATCTTCCTCAGTTGAAGGCTGTTTTCCCTGATATAGAGATTGATTATTATCAGAGTAATATCGAGGGCGAACTTATTGATAAGCTTCAGGAGGTGGGTTTCAGCTATGATGGAGTTGTGTTTAACGCTGGTGCCTACACTCATACGAGTGTGGCTCTTCAAGACTGTATCCGTTCGTTGAAATGTCCTGTTGTAGAGGTTCATATTTCAAATGTTCACAAGCGCGAAGAGTTTCGCCATAAGAGCATGATTAGTTGTGCTTGCTTGGGCGTTATTGCAGGCTTTGGCCTTGCTGGCTATGAACTTGCTATTCGTGGAATCATCGCAAATAAGTAAATGACAGAAACCGAGAAACTCGATAGTTATGTTGCTGAGCATATAGATGCTGAGGGCGATTATCTGTACCGTCTTTACAGGGCTACAAACATACACACTATTCATGGGCGTATGGCAAGTGGTCATCTGCAAGGTCGTTTGCTAAGGCTTCTCGTAAAGATGTTCCAGCCTAAGAATATTCTTGAGGTGGGCACGTTTAGCGGTTATAGTGCTATATGTCTGGCTGAGGGCTTGCCTGACGGCGGTAAGCTATATACCTTTGAGATAAACGACGAGATGGAGGATTTTACTCGTCCGTGGATAGAGGGTTCTGCGGTAGCCGACAAGATATATTTCCGTATAGGCGACGCCAACGAACTGGCACCAAAACTGGGTGTTGTGTTTGATATGGCTTTTATTGATGGCGACAAGCGTACCTATGTTGAAACCTATGAGATGGTTATGAAGATTCTTCGCCCAGGTGGTTTTATTCTTGCCGACAACACGCTTTGGGACGGTCATGTGGTTGAGGAAGCCTATGACCACGACCACCAGACAATAGGTATTCGCAAGTTCAATGATCATGTGGCTGCCGATGAAAGAGTGGAGAAGGTTATCTTGCCTCTTCGTGACGGTCTAACGATAATAAGAAAGAAATAATAAATAAAACAAAGATAATATGCAAGAAACAAGACAAGCTCGTATATCACGCCTGCTCCAGAAAGAGCTGGCTCAAATTTTTGAAGGTCAGACACGTCAGATGCATGGCGTGCTGGTTAGCGTTACACGTGTTCGTGTGAGCCCAGACCTCAGTATATGTACAGCCTACCTTAGCATCTTCCCTTCAGAAAAGGCTGAAGAGCTGCTGAAGAATATTCAGGCTAATGATAAGGCTATACGTTTCGACCTTGGTCGTCGTGTGCGTAATCAGTTGCGTATCATTCCAGAACTTCGTTTCTTTATTGACGACAGTCTCGACTATATTGACCGTATTGACGAATTGTTGAAGAAATAATGAATTTCCCTTTATACATAGCAAAGCGATATCTCTTCTCGAAGAAGAGTACTAATGCCATAAACGTCATTTCGCTAATATCTGTTGTTGGTGTGGCTGTGGCTACAACAGCTCTGGTTATTGTGCTGAGTGTGTTTAATGGCTTTCACGATATGGTGGCTTCTTTCTTTACTAATTTCGACCCGCAAATAGAGGTTGTGCCTGTGAAAGGAAAGACGGCTCCTTGCGACGACCCTGTGCTTACCAAGATTCGCCAGCTGCCTCAGGTGGATGTGGCTACTGAGTGTGTGCAGGATATGGCTTTGGCTATGTATAAAGATCATCAGGCTATGGTGATTGTTAAGGGTGTTGACGATAATTTCGACCAACTGACTCACATAAAGGATATTCTTTATGGCGAGGGTGAATTCAGCCTTCATGCCGGTCCTTTGCAATATGGCGTGTTGGGCATTCGTTTGGCTCAGACGTTGGGAACTGGTGCCAACTTCGGCGATTACCTCAGTATCTATGCTCCACAACGTGAGGGACAGTTTGATGTTAGTAACGCTCAGGAAGGTTTTGTTGTTGACTCGCTTCTTTCGCCAGGTGTTGTGTTTGCTGTAAACCAAAGCAAATACGACAAGAACTACATCATAGCCCCAATAGCTTTTGCCCGTAATCTGTTTGGACAGCAGGGTATGCTCTCGTCTCTTGAAATACGCTTGAAGGACGGCTCTGATTTTGAAGCTGTGAAGAAAGAGATGCAGCAGATTGCTGGCGACAAATATCAGGTGCTCGACCGTTTTGAGCAGCAGGCTGACACGTTCAAGATTATGCAGATTGAGAAGATTATTGCTTATCTTTTCCTAACCTTTATTCTTGTTGTGGCTTGCTTCAATATCATAGGCTCGTTGTCTATGCTTATCATCGACAAGAAAGACGATGTGGTTACTTTGCGCAATCTTGGTGCTAACGACAAGCAAATATCTCGTGTGTTTCTTTTTGAAGGACGCTTGATTTCGCTTATTGGTGCTGTGATAGGAATCTTGCTTGGATTGCTATTATGCTGGCTGCAACAACGCTATGGTCTTGTGGCTATGGGCGATGCTTCGGGCACGTTTGTTGTGAATGCTTATCCCGTTAGCGTGCATTATTCTGATGTTGCGGTAGTATTTTTAACGGTTGTTGCCGTTGGTTGGCTTGCCGTGTGGTATCCAGTAAGATATCTTAGCCGTCGTTTGCTCGAATAAAAGAAGTTAGAAGTTGTATCTTTTTAACGAAAAGGCTTTACATAAAAGCCCGAATTCATGCAGAATTCATCTCGAACGCATCTAAGACTCATCTCGAAGGAATCTCGAAGGTTTGTGATTATCAAAAATCTTTTATATTTCTTGGGTGGTGCTCCAGAATCTCTTGTCTGAGGGTTGTGTTGTCTATGTGAGTGTATATTTCCGTAGTTGAAATATCTTCGTGCCCCAGCATATCTTGTATGGCTCTAAGGCTTGCTCCTCCTTTCAGCAGGGCGGTAGCAAAGCTGTGTCTTAGTGTGTGTGGCGAGATGGTTTTCTTTATGCCTGCCTCTTCAGCCTGTCGCTTTATCATGATTAGAATCATCACGCGTGTGAGATGGTGCCCGCGTCGGTTAAGAAACACGTAGTCTTCTTCTCCTGGTTTTACATTAAGCTGCACTCTGTCTAAGAACCACAGTTTTAGTTCCTTGATTGCTCGTTGCGATATGGGCACAAGTCGCTCTTTGTTTCCTTTTCCCATTATTCTTACGAACTCTTCGTCAAGATATAGCTGCGAGAGTTTCATGTTTATGAGTTCTGATACTCGCAGTCCGCAACTGAAGAGCACTTCTATGATTGCTTTGTTGCGTTGGCCTTCGGGTTTGCTAAGGTCTATGCTTGCCTCGAGCTTGTCAACTTCTTCGGTTGAAAGTACCTCTGGCAGGTATTTTGCTAATTGTGGCGACTCAAGAAGTTCTGTTGGGTCTTGTTCCAAATATCCGTCGAGAACCAGATAGCGATAGAACGACCTCACTCCACTTAGAATTCTTGCTTGCGATTTAGGTGTTATTCCAAATTCGTGAAATGTGGTTGCGAAGTTTTCCAAATCCTCAAGTTTGACATCCAGCACCTTTATGCTGTTGTCTTTGCAATATCTTAGCAGCCAATCCAGGTCGTGCTGGTAGGCTTCAATAGTGTTAATAGTATAGTTGCGCTCCAGTTTCAGGTATCTTATGTATTGTTTTACCAATATATCTGTCGGCGTATTTTTCTTATTCATTTTAATAATCTTTATGGCAAAGATATAAAAAAACGACAAGTTTTTAGTACCTTTGTGGCAATTTATTAAATCTAAAATATTAAATGAACATTTTATGAGACTTAGAAACATCTTAATTGCTGCTCTACTTGTGCTGACAAGTGCAGCGCAAGCTCAGATGGCAATACCATTTGACAATGATGTTAGAACCGGAAAACTGCCTAATGGCCTGACCTATTACATCCGTTATAATAATTGGCCAGAGCATCGTGCCAATTTTTATATTGCGCAGAAGGTTGGTTCTATTCAGGAAGAGGAAAGCCAGCGTGGTTTGGCTCACTTCCTTGAGCACATGGCTTTTAATGGTAGTGACAATTTCAAGGGCAATTCGCTTATTGAGTGGTGCCGTTCTATTGGTGTTGAATTTGGTAATGATTTGAATGCTTATACAAGTATCGATCAGACTGTTTACAATATTGATAATGTTCCTACAACACGCCAGACAGCTCTTGACAGCTGCTTGCTCATTCTTCGTGACTGGTCAACAGGTCTTAGTCTTGAAGGCGATGAGATAGAGAAGGAGCGTGGTGTTATTCACGAGGAATGGCGTCTTCGCACAAGTGCTTCAAGCCGTATGTTTGAGCGCAACCTTCCTGCTCTCTATCCAGGCAGCAAGTATGGTCTTCGTTACCCAATCGGTTTGATGAGCGTTGTTGACAACTTCAACCGTAAGGAACTTGTTGACTACTACCACAAGTGGTATCACCCTTCACATCAGGGTATTATCGTTGTTGGTGATGTTGATGTTGACCATGTAGAGGCTGAAATAAAGAAACTCTTCGGCGGAATAAAGAACCCAGCTAACGAGGCTCCTATTGTTGAAGAGAAAGTGCCTGATACAGCTGAACCAATCGTGATTATCGACAAGGATAAGGAATGTCAGAACTCATCAGTTGACTTGATGATGAAGCACGATGTTTATCCTGATTCTTTGAAAGGCCAAGTCAACTATTTCGTTTATCAGTTTGCTCTTGGCGCAGCCAACTCTATGCTCAACCAGCGTTTGGCTGAGGCAGCTAAGAAAGAAGGTTGCCCTTATGTAGATGCAGGTGCAGGCGACGGTCAGTATATCTTTGCAAAGACAAAGAACGCATTCAGCCTGAGCGCTACTCCAAAAGACATGAGTCTTACCGCAGCAGCTCTCAAGGCTGTAACCGTAGAGGCTCGTCGTGCTGCAGAGTTTGGTTTCACAGCAACAGAGTACGACCGTTACAAAGAGTCTTTCATGAGCTCTCTTGAGAAGTTGTATAGCAACAAGGACAAGCGTTATAACAGCCAGTTCTATAGCGAATGTCTTGCTCACTTCCTTAACAACGAGCCTATGCCAGGTCTTGAGTTTGAATACCAGGCTTACAAGCAGATTGTTCCTGCTATTCCTGTAGAGGCAGTTAACGAGGTTATGAAGAGTCTGTACCTTAAGAACGACAGCAATATCGTTATCCTTAACTTCAACAACGAGAAGGAAGGAAATGTTTATCCAACAAAGGAGCAGCTTGTAAACGCTTTGAACGAGGCTCGCGCAGAGAAGATTTCTGCTTACGTAGATAATGTGAAGAACGAACC
The DNA here is from genome assembly GCA_905236755.1 of uncultured Prevotella sp. GTDB lineage: Bacteria > Bacteroidota > Bacteroidia > Bacteroidales > Bacteroidaceae > Prevotella. The sequence goes on along the minus strand of CAJOCR010000007.1, from coordinate 46,854 downwards.
TATCATGCCTAAACTTCCTAAGGCAGGCAAGATAAAGAGCGAGAAGAAGAACGATAAGTTTGGTTATACCGAGCTTACACTCTCTAATGGTGTTCGCGTTATTCTTAAGAAGACTGATTACAAGAAAGACCAGGTAATTCTTTCGGGTCGTGGAAACGGCGGTAGCTCACTCTACGGTCTTAACGATTATGTAAACCTGCAGATGTTCAATAGCGTTATTGGCACAAGCGGCCTGGGTAATTTCACAAGTACCGAACTCAGAAAGGCTCTTGCTGGCAAGATTGCTTCAGCAGGCATCTCTTTGGGCGGTAGCTCTATGAATGCTTCAGGCTCTTCTACTCCAAAAGACGTAGAGACTATGTTGCAGTTGTTGTACCTCTACTTTACTAATATCAGCAAAGACCAGGAGTCGTTCAACAACCTCATGAAGTCAACAGAGATAAGCCTGAAGAACCGTGACCTCTCACCAGAGGTAGCTTATCAGGATACTGTTACAGCTACAATCTACGAGCACAACCCACGTGTGGCTCCAATCACACTTGAGCGTCTTGGCGAGGTTTCTTACGACCGTATTCTGCAGATAGCTAAGGAAAGTACAGCCACAGCTAAAGACTGGACATTCACCATTATCGGTAACTACGACGAGAAGACCATCCGTCCTCTTATCTGCCAGTATCTGGCTGCTCTTCCTACAAAGAAGAAGATTGCTAAGGGCCATCGTCTTGTTGACATGACCAACAAGAATGTTGAGAACATCTTCACACGTAAGATGGAAACACCAAAGGCTAACGGCTTGATGGTGTGGACAACAAACAAGATGGAGTGGAACCAGGAACGTGAGATTCAGGCAATCATCGCTGGCGAAATCCTCTCTATGGTTTACCTGAAGCAGATTCGTGAAGAGGCAAGTGCCGCTTACTCTTGTGGCGCTCAGGGCTCATTTGGTTATGACGAGGAAGGCTCACGTGCATACATCCTTGCATCATGTCCTATGAAGCCTGAGAAGAAAGAACTTGCTATGAAGATTATGTCAGAGGAAGTTCCAAACCTTGCTCAGAAGTGTGACGCTGAGATGCTTGACAAGGTAAAGAAAGCTATGCTTAAGCAGTTCGACGACGGTCTTAAGACCAATGGCTATTGGCTTAGCGTTATTACCGCTTACGACCGCTATGGTATGGATATGAATAGCAACTGTAAGTCTCTTATCGAAAGCCAGACACCTGAAAAGATCAGCGCTTTCGTAAAAGAGTTCCTTAAGACAGCCAACAAAATCACTATTGCTATGCTTCCAGAAGAGGCAAAATAAAAGCAGTTGGAAATCATATAAAAGGGTGGATATCAGCACGATATCCACCTTTTTTCGTCTTTTCCCTTTGTGCAATCAAAAATAAGTAGTAACTTTGCACGTTCAAAAATGTATTCATAACAATTTAAGATTATATATATGTCATATTTGTTCTCTTCAGAATCAGTTTCAGAAGGACATCCTGATAAGGTTGCCGACCAGATTTCCGATGCTTTGCTCGACCAGTTCTTGGCTTACGATCCAGAGTCTCATTGTGCTATAGAGACTTTCGATACTACAGGTCAGGTGGTTATTATGGGTGAGGTGCGCTCAAAGGAATATATTGATTTGCAGACCATCGCTCGTAAAACCATCAACAAAATTGGTTATACAAAGGCTGAATATCAGTTTGATGGCAATAGTTGTGGTATTCTTACCGCTATTCATGAGCAGAGCGACGATATCAATCGTGGCGTTTCTCGTGATGAGGAAGAAAACCAGGGTGCAGGCGACCAGGGTATGATGTTTGGTTATGCTTGTAATGAAACAGAGAACTATATGCCTGTTACTCTTGATCTTGCCCATCTCATCATGCGTGTGCTTGCCGACATCCGCAAGGAAGGCAAGGAGATGACATACCTGCGTCCAGACTCAAAGAGCCAGGTAACAATAGAGTATAGCGACGACAATATTCCACTGCGCATAGACACAATCGTTGTTTCTACACAGCACGACCAGTTTATGGACGATGATGAGGCTATGCTCGCAAAAATCAAGGAAGATGTTCTCAATATCCTTATGCCACGTGTGAAGGCTCAGCTCTCAGATAAGGTTCTTGCTTTGTTTAACGACGATATCAAATATTTCGTTAACCCTACAGGTAAGTTCGTTATCGGAGGTCCTCATGGCGATACAGGTCTTACAGGTCGTAAGATTATCGTTGATACCTATGGCGGTAAGGGTGCTCATGGTGGTGGTGCTTTCTCAGGTAAAGACCCATCAAAGGTTGACCGTTCGGCAGCTTATGCAGCTCGTTATATTGCAAAGAATATGGTTGCGGCAGGTGTTGCCGACGAGATGCTCGTTCAGTTGGCTTATGCTATCGGCGTAGCCGAGCCAGTAAGCGTGTTCGTTGATACCTACGGACGTAGCAACGTGAAGATGAGTAATGGCGAGATAGCTGAATGGATAAAGAACCATTTCGACCTTCGTCCAAAGGCTATAGAGCGCACTTTGAAGCTTCGTCAGCCTATCTATCTTGAAACGGCTGCTTATGGTCATATGGGCCGTAAGAACGAGGTTGTAGCCAAGACCTTCACAAGCCGCTATCACGAGACAAAGGTTATGAATGTAGAGCTTTTCACTTGGGAAAAACTCGATAAGGTTAATGAAATCAAGGAGGCATTCGCTCTCTAATGTTTCAAACAGATTCTATATCACATACTTCTTGGGGAGCTTCAGATTCTGTTCATGTGCAGAATCCAAAGGCTCATCGACAGCCGACTCCTGCTCAGGTATTGAGTTGGCTGCCAAGAAATGCTACGCCCCAACAGCAGGATTCGGCTATTAGAGCCAATATCACGCCTTCAGAAATTCATTGGAGCACACGCCCTGACACGCTTCATCTGCCAGGACAGTCGGTAGGAAAGAGTTTCCGCGATGTATCTCTTCCTCAATACTATAAACATTCGTATTTCTCTAAGTCGCCACTTTTCCATCCTGAAATCTCAGGAGGCCGACAGGGTGTTTCCGGCGACCCAATCCCATATACTATTGCTGGTGATAACCTTATCACAAGCATACTTCTTGGCTGTTTAATGCTTGCCTTGACCGCCTTCTCGGCTTCACGTAGGTTTATAGAGCGACAGATCAGGAAATTCTTTTATGTGCAACGTGGAAAGACAACGGCTATTACCGAAACGTCAGCCGAATTGCGTTTTCAGCTTTTCCTTGTCTTTCAAACATGTTTGTTGCAGGCTCTTGTGTTCTTTTTCTACACAAGTTCAGTAAATTCAGATACCTTTATTCTTGAACAATATCAGGTAATAGGCATCTTTTGCGCTATCTTCACAGGCTATTATGTGCTCAAGTTTATACTCTATTCCTTGACCAATATGGTGTTCTTCGACAGGAACAGAAATGAGCAATGGTTGAAATCATTTTTATTTATAATTTCGTCCATGGGATTGCTCCTTTTTCCGGCTGTAATGCTCCTTGCATACTTCGATTTGTCGATTAGAACTGTAGCTATTTATGCGCTTGTTGTTATCTTTTTGTCCAAACTTCTGACATTCTTCAAGACATATATCATCTTTTTCCGTCAAAATGGGCAATTTCTGCAAAATATTTTGTATTTTTGTGCCCTTGAAATCATGCCCTTACTTAGCTTGTGGGGTGCGTTGATTACCGCAAATAGTTATTTGAAAGTAAATTATTAGGACACATACAATGATTAAGAAGATTCTGGTGTCACAGCCAAAGCCAACCAGCGAACGTTCTCCATATTTCGATATTGAGAAAGAATTTGGTGTTGACTTGGTATTCCGTCCATTCTTCAAGGTGGAGGGTTTATCGTCAAGAGAGTTTCGTCAGCAGAAGGTTAGTATCCTGGAACATACTGCAGTAGTTTTCACATCTCGTCATGCTATTGATAACTATTTCAATCTTGCTAAGGAGATGCGTCTTACCATTCCTGAGGACATGAAGTATTTCTGTCCTATAGAGACTATTGCGCTTTACATCCAGAAGTATGTTCAGTACCGTAAGCGCAAAGTATTCTTTGGCGAAACAGGTAAGATTCAGGACCTTGTTCCTTTGATGGCTAAGCATAAAACCGAGAAATATCTCGTTCCACTAAGTAGTGTGCACAACGACGATATCAAGGATATGCTCGATGCAAAGAAGATTAATCATACCGAGTGTGTTATGTATCGCACGGTAAGCAACGACTTCTCAGACGAAGAGAAGGCTGCTTTCGATTATGATATGCTCGTATTCTTCAGCCCTACTGGTGTGAAGGCTCTATTCCAGAATTTCCCAGACTTCAAGCAGGGAGATATCAAGATTGCAGCCTTTGGTCCTGCTACAGCTAAAGAGGTTGTTGCTCAGGGATTGCGTCTTGATCTTGAGGCACCATCACAGAAGTTCCCATCTATGACTATGGCACTCAAGGATTTCTTGAAGAAGAACAATAAATAATACAAATTTTACGTACTCGTTGACAGCAATAACTCTAAGAAAGGCTGAGCGACTTAATAGCAAGAAAGCTATTGACACGCTTTTTACCGGGGGAGGCAGCAGTTCTATGTCGGCTTTTCCTATTAGGGTTGTATATCGTCTTGTTGACCAGCAGCCTGATATGGCTCAGGTGCAGATGCTGGTAAGTGTTCCTAAGAAACATTTCAAGCGGGCTGTAAAGCGTAATAGAGTAAAAAGGCAGATACGTGAAGCCTATCGCCAGCATAAGCAAATTCTTTGGCAAAAGATTCTTGAAGGCGATAAAGCACTCTTGCTCTCGTTTATATGGCTTGATGATAATCTTCATGATAGTACAGAGATTGAATCTTGCGTGACTCGTTTGCTAACTCGTATAGCAGAAAAACTATGAATATCCTGAAGAAGATATTTCATTATATAGGCTTGCCTTTTACATGGGCACTCGTGCTGCCTATTCTGTTCTATCAGAAGTTCATTACTCCTTATACCCCTCCTTCGTGCAGGTTCACACCTACATGTTCGGAATATGCTCGTCAGGCATTACTCAAACACGGGCCTATAAAAGGCCTGCTCTTGTCTATCTGGCGAATCTTGAGATGTAATCCATGGGGTGGAAGTGGTTACGACCCAGTTCCGTAAGTTGTCCTTTTAAAGGCGCCCCAATAACTTTATATAAAAACTCAGAAAGTCTTTTTTTATAATAAGATTTTTGAAAAATAAGAAAAAATGAAGAATTTTGTTGAAGAATTGAAATGGCGTGGTATGCTGGCACAAATCATGCCTGGTACAGAAGAGTATCTGCAAGAGCATCTTGTCTCAGCTTATTTAGGTACTGACCCTACAGCCGATTCTCTTCACATAGGTCACCTTTGTGGTATCATGATGCTTCGTCATCTCCAGCGTTGTGGACATAAGCCTTATCTCCTCGTTGGTGGAGCAACAGGTATGATTGGCGACCCTTCAGGTAAGAGTCAGGAACGCAATCTTCTTGATGAGGCTACTCTCCTTCACAATCAGGAGGCTATCAAGAAACAGGTAAGCAAGTTCCTTGATTTTGATAGCACAGAGCCTAACAAGGCTGAACTCGTAAACAACTACGACTGGATGAAGAACTTCACCTTCCTCGACTTTGCACGTGAGGTAGGTAAGCACATCACAGTAAACTATATGATGGCTAAGGATTCTGTTCAGAAGCGTTTGAATGGTGAGGCTCGTGATGGTTTGTCATTCACTGAGTTCACATATCAGTTGCTTCAGGGATACGACTTCCTTTACCAGTATCAGAAGTATGGCGTGCGCCTGCAGCTTGGTGGTAACGACCAATGGGGTAACATGACCACAGGTACAGAGCTTATCCGTCGTACCCTTGGTAACGATGCTGAAGCATTCTGCCTCACATGCCCACTTATCACAAAGGCCGATGGTAAGAAGTTTGGTAAGACCGAGAGCGGTAACGTATGGCTCGACCGCAACCGTACCACTCCTTACGCTTTCTACCAGTTCTGGCTCAACGTTAGCGATGATGATGCTGAGCGCTACATCAAGATCTTTACCGACCTTGACCAGCCAACAATCGAGGCTCTTATCGCAGAGCACAAGCAAGACCCAGGACGTCGTATCCTTCAGAAGCGTTTGGCTGAAGAGGTAACAGTAATGGTACACTCACAGGAAGATCTTGATATGGCTATTGCTGCTTCAAACATCCTGTTTGGTAAGGCTACAAAAGACTCTCTTGCTGCTCTCGATGAGGCTACTCTTAACGACGTGTTTAAGGATGTTCCTCATTACGACCTTTCAAAAGATCAGCTTGGTCAGCCAGCCGTTGACGTATTCTGTCAGGAAGGTTGGGACATCTTCCCAAGTAAGAGCGAAATGCGTAAGCTTGTAAAGGGAAATGGTGTTAGTCTTAATAAAGAGAAGCTTACAGCTTTCGACCAGCCTGTAACAGCCGATGACCTTATTGATGGTAAGTATCTGCTTGTTCAGAGAGGTAAGAAGAACTATTACCTCATTACTGTTAAGTAAATAGGAAAAAATAGTTGGATTTCATCCAACAAAACGCAATAAAAATGAAAAAACATTTGGTAGTGGCCTAAAAATCCACTACCTTTGCACAGTTGAAATTCGTTTCAGCAATTGATTGTCCTATGGTGTAATGGTAGCACTACAGTTTTTGGTTCTGTCAGTGGTGGTTCGAATCCGCCTGGGACAACCTAAAAAAGCCTGATTGCTTTCGCAGTCAGGCTTTTTTTATCTTTATTTGTTTCTTTATAAACGTTTCACCTCATCATTACCAGCACCCTTTCCTTTGTACTTATTCTTTGCAAGGTTGAAGTTATAACGCATGGTTAAAGATATTCTACGTGTGTCGTAAATATTGGTTTGATCATGTGTCATCTTTTGATTGTAAAGCAAGTTACCGTCTTTCATACCATGAAAAATGTCGTTTGCCTTAAGAATCATGCTAAGATGATTGTTAAGTAAGGTCTTTGTTATGCTAAAATGACATTGGAATATGTTTCTTGTCAGCTTAACATTCATGGTGTGTCCCTTCGTTTGTAGACTGAAGTCAATATTGGCACAAAGGGTTGGGCTAAATCTAAAGCTATTGTCTAAATTGATTATTCCTACAGGGTTGTTTAATTTATATGCAACGTTGTTATAATAGATATTTAGCCATTGCTTTATCATACCAACACTCCACATAGGATTCCATATTCCAATCTTTGGAGCAGCACTCATGAAGGCTGAGAATTTATTAACAGAGGGTTCATTATATTGTGTGAAGACAGTAATGGCATTATTGCTTTCATGCTGATAAGCATCATATCGGATGGCGTCTTTATGATGTTTGAAACTAAAGCTGAATTGTACGAATTTCCATACGCCCTGAAGAGTGATGTCGTGAATAATCTCGTCTTTAAGCATTGGATTTCCCGATTGATAAAGAAATCTGCTGGCATAGGCTACATTACTTCTCAACTGCCCATAGGTAGGATGTTTTGTTTTAACAGAGTAACCCAGTTGTAAGTTTATTCCTGCAAGTTGGGTTGCAAGACTTATGCTTGGGAATATATTATTGTATTTCCTGCTTTGTTCGTCAATCAGTTTGTTATTCTCATAATAGTTCAAAGCTATGTTTTCGTATCTAAGTCCTGCGGTAATAATGCCGATAGCTGTTGTTTTGTTATACTCTATGAATGGCGCTATTTTATTCTGCTTTATCGTATTATAGCTGTTGGCAATAATATTGTTGCTACAGATATAGTCGTCTTTACGATAGGTATTTGAATATTCTGCTCCTAATGACAGGTTACCTCCATATACAGGATGAGAAACAATCAACTTTGTTGCCCACATGCGGTTGTGTATAGGGCTGTATGTATTGAACTCTCTATCTTCCTTGTTTTCGCTCTTTTCGTAATAGAAAGCGCTTCGTGCTTCTTTCTTGTATAGGTAGTCAATGTTGAAGTCAACGGTTGTGCTTCCGATTTTACCTATATAGAAAGTGTTGAACTTTATGTATGGGCTGCTGTGTCGCACATAGTTGAATTGGTTTTCAAGATGGTCGTATGCGCTTCCGTTGGCTGTAATATCGTTTGTTGTGGAGTAAGGGTTATGGTTGCTTGCAAGAATAAACTCAAAATCGTATGTTGCTCCAATTGTATTATTCTCGTTTATAGCGTAGTTAACACCCATTTTGTTAGATAAATAGTTTATTTGTTCTTCAAGTTGAATATGTGTTTTCTCTTGCCAAAGAGTGTCTACATTTACTGTTGAGAGAACATTATTTTGTACGCTATTACTTCTATGCTCATAGCCCACCATTCCAAAGTATTGAAGCTTGTCGTTGCTGAAAGTCCAGTTAAATTCATTATCGCTTCTCCACTTTTTACCTTGTGAATATTCAGCCTTAGCGTCAAAGCCCCAACCTTCGCCTTGTTTTTTCTTGGTTTGTATTTTGATAACCGACTGCACACTTGCATCATATTGTGCACCAGGGGTGGTGATTACCTCTACATTCTTCATATCTGTTGATTTGAGTCTTTTCAGCTCGTTGTTATCATATACTTTTCGTCCATTAAGGTAAATGAGTGGAGTGCCCTTGCCAAATACCGAGAATTCTCCTTCGGCATTTTTGTTTACCATTGGAACATGCTGAAGTACATCGTCGGCTGACCCAAGTTGGCTTAGAGGTGTGTTTTCTACATTTGTGGTTATGCCGTCTTTGCTCATGCGATATTGTGTTTGATGCCCTTTTACGGTTACGGCAGAAAGCGTGTGCTGTTCAGGAGAAAGCTGTATAGTTCCAGCGTCCTCTGAAGTAAAGGTGCGCCAAATAGTTTTATAGCCAACGTAGCTAATTTTTGCAAGAACCTTTGATGTTTCGTATGGAATAACGAAAACTCCGCTTTCGTTGCTCACTCCGCCTGATAATAGGGTGGTGTCGGCAGGCGAATAGAGGGCTATATTTGCAAACTCTAAAGGTTGCTTGTGCTCGTCTATAAGTTTACCTGTCAGGTGTCGGCTTGTCTTGTGAGTACATTCCACAAATAAGGTGTTGTTTTCTCTTTCTGTCATCTTTATAGGATAGAAAGCTATTATCTGCATAATTGCTTCAGGAACAGTTTTGTTTTTGATGTTTGCAGATACACGAAAATCTTCCAGATCATTATAGATGAAGTTTATTATATATTTGCTTTGTAAGCTGTTCAGCTCTTTGAGTGCCTGCGACATAGACACATTAATATAGTGCTTGTTGATTCTCTGTGCCGATAGTTGAAGACTCAGCATACACATCAACAATAATATTAGTTTCTTCATGTGTTTATTCTACTATGATTTGATTTTCTGAAATGATGATATTAATACGCTCAAAAGCGTTAAGCAATTCCGTATTCTGCTCAAGCGAAAGTTGCTTGTTCCACACGAAATATAGGCGTATGCGTCTTACGTCCTTGTTTTTGAATACCACTTCCTTGTTGTAGAAATCGCCCATTTCCTTGAGTATGGTCTGTAGTTCAGCCTCGTTAAAGGTTACAGGCTTTTGATTTATGGAATCTGTTTTCTCGATTGGTTTCTCAGAAACGTTATTAGTGGTTATGTTTTCTTTCTGTTCAGAAACCACGGCTTTCTTTGTAGCAAAAGGGTTGTTTATGATGTTTAAACCAATAACAGCAGCAAGAGCCACGCCCGAAATAAGAATAATACCTATGAAAGAGGCAGCCATCTTTGTCCAGTTTTTTCTTTGTCTTGTAACGGCCTTCTCGGTTTCGCTTTCCCTTCGGGATGCCTTCGGGATGCCTTCGAGATGTTCTCGAGAGAACTTCTGCCATTCTTCGTCTATATTTGCACAAGTATTTTTACTGTTTTTTATGGCCTGTTTCACATAAGCCATTTCCTTAATTAGAATCTTAATATCTTCGTCCTCAAGCAACTCTTTAAACTGTTGTTCGCTATAGTTTTCAGGATGCTCCTGCATCTTGAATAGCAATTCGCGCTTTTCTTCTTTGCTTAGTTGTTTCATTTCTTTGTCTGGTTAAATTGTTTACGAATAAAGTCCATTGCCTGCGAAAGGTGGTTATATACCGTTACCTTACTCACTCCCTCATGTTGCGCTATTTCCTGATACGACATCTCTTGTAGAAATCTCTCTTCAAGAATGCGCTTGCGAAGTGGAGGCTCAAGGTGGTCTATAATCTGTTGGATTATATTCCAGCGTTCGTCTTCCTTTTCGCTTGTTAGAATCTCGGTAGTGGCTATGAGCATCTTGCATACCTGTTCCTTAATGCTTTTGTGAGCTATTCTGTTTAGGCATTCATTACGAACAGCTCTCAGCAGATAACCCTCTTGCGTAGCAGGCAACAGACAAATGTTGTCTTTGATGATTCTTGTGAACACGTCGCTAACAACATCCTTTGCTTCATCCTCATCATAAAGAATGCATCTGGCCAGATTATACATCCTTTCATAATGACTTCTGAAGAGCTTTTCTATGTCTGTTTTCTGATTCATAACACTACTAATACAATTCAACTTTCTAAAAAACTAAGCTACTAATCATTTTTTTAGTTGTTTTTTTTGTTTTGCGAAGATACAAAAAAACTTTGATAATAGTTTTATTTCAAAAAAAATAGAATTGTTTTGTAATAATTACGTATATTTGTTTGTCTATAAACTGAAACTAAATAATTATAAATGGAAGACAACGAAATCATAGAGCGGATACTTAAGCATGGTGATACCAAATGCTATGCCGAGGTTGTGAAGCGCTATTCTGGCACAATATATTCTAAGGTGCTCAGACTGGTGAAGCAGCCCGACATGGCAAAAGACATCACTCAGCAGGCTTTCATTCGTGCCTATTCAAATCTCGACACGTGGCGAGGCGGAGCCCTTGGTGGATGGATAAATGCTATAGCCATGCATTTGGCTCTGAACCATCTGAGCAAGATGCAACGCCAGAGAACCGACTCTATCGAGGACAAACCGCTGCCCGATATGTCGGACGATTATTCTGAAGAACGTGAGAATATGCTTTCGGCTATGGACAGAGCTATAGAAAGACTTCCAGAGATTGATAGGCAGATAATAATGTTGCATTACTACAAGTCGAAAAAGACTTCAGAAATAGCAACTATTCTTAACCTCAGCAACAGCAACGTGCTGGTGAAACTACATCGCATTCGTGAACAACTAAAAAAAGAAATTGAAAATGAAAGAGATAAATGATAACGAGTTTGATAAACTCATAAGCGAAAGTTTTGTTCGTCAAGATATTCTGCAGGATATAGAGATGAGCGTTATGAAGAGTGTTAAGGCAGAAGCGCGAAAAGCTCGCTGGGCTTTGCTGCTACGGCTTGCAGCCTTTTGCATTTACTATTCCGTAGCCCTTCTCTTGCCAGTTGTTGCCACATATTATATATTACAGGCATCCAACGATCTGTATCTTAATGGCAGCGTGGTATTTAGTATGCTCATCACCTTTGCGGTAATAGTAATACGTGGAAACAAGCAAATGAAAAATTTTTCTTTAGAATCTTTGTAATAATTTGAATGGTTGGTTGTCATAGAGATAGAAAAAAGTTTAACTATTAAAAATATAATATTATGACTGGAGTAGAAGTTGGCGCAATATGCGCAGTTATGGGTATCCTTTGTGGTATCGTCGCAATTGTTTCAGGTGTAATATCTGAGATGAAGAAGAATAATAACGAGCGTGAGATTCGTCGTCAGATTATTGAAAGTAAGCTCGATCCCGAAACAGCTAAGGTGCTGATAACACCTGTAGTTCCCAAAGAGAAAGATCCATACGGTCCTCTGCAGGGTGGCTGCGTTCTTTTAGGTATGTTTATGGGTTATCTTTTTGCTTACTTCTTGGAAATAGGTGGCATAGGATTCTGGATTACTATCGTAGGCGGTATGGGCTTCGGTCTCTTCGTTTCGTTCTTCATCAAGCGTGCGCTTATGAAGCATGATGCAGAGAAGAAGCAGAAATAGGTTGATTGTCAGTTGATAATAATACTGTTAGACATGTTATTCCTTTGTGGAATAGCATGTCTTTTTTGTGTTTTTGTATCTTGCAAATTAAGTTTTTTTTGTACCTTTGCCGCATTATAAAGATTGTAAAAAATACAAATATCAAATTTAGTAGAATGAAAAATATTATTAGAGCGATGTTCTTGTTGCTTTATGTGGCTACATTGGCATCGTGTTTTAAGGATGAGCCTTTAAATTCTGAAGCAGATATTGAAAATGTATCTGTGTCTGTTGATAATCCAGAAGATTATTTCTATAGTATTGCTGATTCTCAGCAAAGTGTTATTTCAACGAATAATGCTGTTGTTTTCCATGTAAAGCGTAAGGCTGATTTGTCAGCTGTTGCTTTAAGATTCAAGTTGAGCGAAGGTGCAACAGTTTCTCCTGCAAATGGTTCTGTTCATGATTTCACAAACGGCCCAGTAGCCTATACCGTTACATCTCAGGATGGCGATTGGAAACGCATTTATAATGTTAGTTTCGATGCTTCCCCCTTGATGGTTAACGACACTTTGAAGTGCGACTTTGAAGAGTTTTATCTCGACTCTATAGGAGAAGGAGCACCAAAATACTACGCCTGGAACTTTCAACAGGAAAATGGTAGTCTTACAAAGGATTGGGCTACAGGAAATGTTGGTTTCTCTATTACTGCCTATGGTCAACCTGCCGAAGCGTTTCCTTCTGTAATGTTGCCTAATGGTTATGATGGTGCAGCTGTGAAGTTAGAAACCAAAAGTACAGGTGCTCTTGGTGCCATGATGCAGATGGGAATAGCGGCAGGAAACCTTTTCCTCGGTTCTTTTGATATGGAGAATGCTGTTATGGATCCTCTTCATGCAACCTTGATGGGTAAGCCTTTTACTCGCAAGCCTATCAAATTCACAGGCTACTATAAGTATGCTCCTGGTAATGAGTTCTGGAACAAGGATCTTAGTGTTGATGCTAATCGTGTGGATAGTGCCGCCGTTTATTCTGTTCTGTATCGTCGTCATTATGATACCGAAGGTAATGAAGTGTGCTTGAATGGCGAAGACATTCTAAGTAGTCCTTATATTGTTGCAATAGCTGATATGGGCTATGTAAAACCTGTTTCTGAGTGGACAGCCTTTGAAGTAGAGTTTAAATATTTGAGTGATCTTAATCTTGACTTGCTCGAAAGCAGAGGCTATAGTCTTGCTATCGTCTTTTCATCAAGTAAGGATGGAGCTTTGTTCCGAGGAGCGCCAGGTAGCACATTGTGTATAGATAAAGTACGTGTAATTTGTCAGAAGGAGGAATATTAAAAATGAAGAATGTTATTCTTAGCATACTTATGCTTGTATTGTCAGCAAATGTTTCCGCTGAAGGTTTTCTTGATGGAATGGTTTATGATGTTCGTTTAGGTTATAATATTGGTGGAACGTCGCCTATAGGTATGCCGGCCGAAATTCGCAAGTTAAATAGCTATACGTTACAGCCTAATGTTCAGATAGGTGTTGATGCCCAGAAATGTTTGGATGCTCATTGGGGTGTGATGTTGTCTTTGCTCTTTGAAAACAAAGGGATGAAAGAAGACGCTCGCGTAAAAAACTATCATACAGCTATTGTGAAAGGTGGACAGCATCTTGAAGGTCGTTTCACAGGCGATGTTACCACGAAGGTGTCTGAATGGATGTTTTCTATTCCCGTGCAGGCTACTTATAACTTTGGTGAAAACATTCGTTTAAAGTTTGGTCCTTATGCTTCGGTTCTTGTTTCAAAGAGTTTCACCGGTTATGCACATAATGGTTATCTTCGTGTGGGAAATCCTACAGGTGCAAAGGTAAATATAGGTGAGAAAGAAGGCGAGCGTGGTGATTACGACTTTTCTGATGATATGCGTCGTTTGCAATGGGGTGTTGCCTTAGGCTGCGATTGGCTTCTGACAAATAAGTTTGGTGTTTATCTTGATCTCAGCTGGGGACTAAATGGTGTTCATCATAGCAATTTCAAGGTGATGGACGATACCCTTTACCCTATATTCGGTACCGTTGGTGTTACATATAGGTTAAAGTAGTCGTTTTTTTAAGATACTTTTTATTGATAAAGGGTTGCACGAGTGCAACCCTTTGTTAATTGTTTATTATCTTGCCATTTTGTAGATATGTCGCAAAGATAATACATGATAGTTTTGTTTCAAAATGTTGATACAATAAAATTAGTTGGAAATGAACAAATTATGAATATTTTTATTATATTTGCGAAGTGATGGTAACATAAATCTAACTAAAAACATGAGCCTATGAAACGCCTAATTGTATTATTTGCGTTTGTGTTTGCAACGATTGTTGCAGCAGCTCAGGAACTTATAGCTGTTCGTGGGAAGGTTATAGACGAGAGTGGCAAGCCAATAAGTGCAGCATCAATAGTTGTTGCTGGAGGACATACGGCAACGGTATCAAATGAAGATGGTTTCTTTACCATAAAGGTTCCAGAATCAGCACGCCAGATAACGGTTTCGCATTTAGGTTATCAGTCGGAGACGGTTCATGTTCAGAGTGGAAAGGCGTTAAGGGTAAAGCTGATATCAAAGGCTATTATGCTTAACGAGTTTCTTGTTGGAGACCCACAGGATATTCTTGCCCTTGCCATTCGTAATATTCCCGAGAACTATCTTATGGTGCCATCTCTTCAAAGTTGTTTCTATCGTGAGATGACACGCAAAGGCAGCAGGTTCATATATGTGGCTGAGGCTGTGACCGATATGTATAAAACAGCATATAATCATGAGATTGCTCAGGACAGAGTGGCTATAAGAAAGGCGCGCCGACTAATCTCCACAAGTCTGAAAGACACTCTTGGCGCAAAGATAGCAGGAGGACCTGTTATACCTATAAACATGGATATTGTGAAAAACAGAAGCTATCTGCTTAACCTCACTCATCTAAGCAATTATTCCTTCTCCATGAAGCCATCAGCAAATACTACCGATGGGCGTAATGAGGTGATAATAACAATCACTCCAAAGGTAAAAGCCGAGTCAGCCTTTCTCATGGGCGATTTCTATATAGATGTAAACTCTCTTGCTATCACGCATATAGACCTGCAGCTCGATATGAGCGATCGCGATAATGCCATCCGTTTTATGCTCGAGAGGAAACCCTTTGGCGTTAAGTTCCGCCCGCGCGAGTTTCGTGTGTCTATCGACTACCGCCCCGACTCTTCGGGTCGTCTTTTCTTAGGCTACATTCGTACCGACATCAGTTTTAAGTGCGACTGGAAGCGCAAGCTCTTCTCATCGCCTTATCATGTAACATCTGAAATGGTGGTTACCGATCTGAAGACCGAGAACGTGAAGCCCGTCCGTGGCCGTCAGGTATTCCTTAGTCACGAGTCGCTCTACGACCGTGTAGAGTTTTTCAACGATTCCACCTTCTGGCAGCAATACAATATCATAGAACCAACCGAGTCGCTGGAGAAGGGAATTGAGAGGTTGAGGTCAAGAAAAAAAGGCGACTCATCGAGCCGCCTTTTATTTTGATAAAAATCTGACAATTACTTGTTAACTGCGTCAGCCAACTCAGCACCAGCCTTGAACTTAGCAACCTTCTTAGCTGCGATAGTGATCTTCTGCTTAGTAGCTGGGTTGATACCCTGGCGAGCAGGACGCTCAGAAACAGCGAAAGTACCGAAACCTACGAGCTGAATTTTGTCACCAGCAACGAGAGCTGCCTTGATAGCGTCTACAGTTGCGTCTAATGCTTTCTTTGAATCAGCCTTGCTCAAACCAGCGCCAGCTGCAATCTTGTCGATTAATTCTGTCTTGTTCATAATTTTAAATATTAAAAATGATTATTTATTAAACTGTTTTTCGTTTTTCTGCTGACAAATATAGTTTTTTCATTTTATAAATCAAAAAAAAATGGAAAAAAATTATTGAAAATGCGAAAATTTCTGCTTAAACGCCCTTAAAACGCGGTTTTACATGATATTTTTCGTAATTTTGTGTCCATATTTAATGTTCACGAATTAATTGCAATTATGTTGAGAATACCAACAATAACAAAGAATCTGCTTATCATTAACGTGCTGGCTTTTTTGGCTGGATATGCGTTAAAGTCGGTTTCCTTATCTGGCGGAATGCCTATAGATCTTAATGATGTCTTTGGACTTCATTTTTTTCTTGCTTCCGACTTCAAGGTTTATCAGCTCATAACCTACATGTTCATGCATGCCAATCTCGAGCACATATTTTTTAATATGTTCGCCCTTTGGATGTTTGGCTGTGTGGTAGAAAATGTATGGGGACCAAAGAAATTCCTTTTTTATTACATTTCTTGTGGTGTCGGAGCTGGCCTTTTTCAGGAGTTGGCGCAGTTCTGTTCGTTCTATCTCACCATACATGGACAAGACCCTTCCATAAGTGTGCTGGCTCTTCCCGAGGTGGCTGCTCAGGTGGGAGCCGTTCTCAATTCGTGGACCACGGTAGGAGCTTCAGGAGCCATCTATGCCATTCTGCTTGCCTTTGGAATGATATTCCCTAACGAGCGAATATTCATCTTCCCTTTACCTATTCCTATAAAGGCAAAGTGGTTTGTGATGATTTATGCAGCTGTTGAGTTGTTCTCGGCTATGGCAACCTCAGGCGATGGTGTTGCCCATATTGCTCACCTGGGCGGTATGGTCTTTGGATTCTTCATGATTCGCTATTGGCGTCATCATGTAGAAAACGGATACGGCAGAAGTCGTGGCGAGCAGTTCTTCCAGAATCTTCATTCACGTTGGGAGAAGCGCAAGAGTAGTGGTTCCTCTCGCTACACAACTACCTCAACGGGTAGCAACAGCTATAGCCGTCCCGAAAGCGACTGGGATTATAATGCCCGCAAGAAGCAGGAACAGGAGGAGATAGACCGCATCCTTGATAAGATTAGAAAGAGTGGCTATGATAGTCTTTCGGCTGAAGAGAAAACAAAACTATTCAACCAAAGCAAGAAATAAAAGCCTCTCCCCGCCCTCCCCAAAGGGGGAGGGAGAGTAGCCAGGCAAAAACTAATAAAAATATTGGTTAACAAAAAATCCTCTCTATCTGTTGCAAGATAGTCCTCCCTCCCCCTTTGGGGAGGGCGGGGAGAGGCTGATATTTGTGTTATGCTATCTTCACTCAAGAAATTCACCCTTCAGGTAATAGCGGGAGCTAATGTAGCAAGTATATTAGCTATGTTGCTTGTGGGCTATTCCGACCGCTTGAATCCTGTTGAACACCCAATACTTGCTAATGCGGGGTTGGCATTTCCTGCCTTCCTCTTCGTTAACATGTGCTTTCTTGTGTTCTGGGTAATCTTCAAGTGGAAGGGCGTGCTGCTGTCGCTTGCAGGCTTCCTGATATGCTATTCGCCCATACAAACCTATTTCCCTTTAAACATATCGAAGGATGCTCCCTCGGGCAGCATCAAGGTGCTGTCGTATAACATCTGTCAATATAGCGGATGGGAGGGCAAGAAACAAGAACATCCTATACTTCTCTATCTGCAAAGCCAGAATGCCGATATCGTATGCCTTCAAGAAGCATCACCCGATCTGGTTGGCGATGCCAATATTGAAGCCGTGTTAGGAAAAACCTATGCCTATCGTGATACCGCCCGCGTGGGCAGCTCAGATGTGCTGGCACTCTATAGCAAGTATCCTATCATCTCGCGTGAACATATTAATTATGAGTCGCGCTATAATCTTAGCGTGGCTTTTCGTGTGAAGATAGACAATGACACCGTTCTTGTCATTAATAATCACTTTGAATCAACAGGCTTGTCAACCAACGACCGCAGCCAGTTTAAGGAACTGGTAAAGGGCGATATGCAACGCGATTCGGTTAAGCAGACCTCGCGCCGACTTGTTGATAAGTTAGGCGAGGCGTCAGCCCGACGAGCTCCGCAGGCTGAGGCTGTGGCACGTTATATAAAGCAGCATTCCGACGAGAGCATTATTCTCTGTGGCGACTTCAACGATTGTCCAATTTCTTACACCCATTATCTGCTTGCCGACCTGCTTACAGATTGTTACGTGCATACCGCCAACGGTCCCGGCATAAGCTATCATGAAGGCGGATTTTATGTGCGTATAGATAATATCATGTGCTCTTCGGATTGGAAGCCCTATGGGTGCAAAGTAGATAATAAAATTAAGACTTCCGACCATTATCCTATTGTATGTAGATTGAAAAAGCATGGAAAACATTGAATTTTGGATAATTAAGCACTTGAAATTTTTGTGAATTTAAAAAAATAATTATCTTTGCAATCTATATATAAGATGTGAACTTTGGCAAGTTCATATATGATATAAAAAAAATGCGAACAATCGAAAAACAATAATTAAATAACATAATAAACATGCAAAACAAAGGAATTGTAATTTGTGTAGCTGTCCTTCTGACACTCGCAAGCATTTTCTACTTGTCATTCTCGTTTGCTACTCGCTACTACGATGGCAAGGCAGCTGAGCTTAAGGACCCAATCGCACAGCAGGATTACAAAGATTCTGTTAAGTACTTGGGAACTTATTCTTACCAGAAGTGTTTGGAGACTCAGATTGGTCTGGGTCTGGACTTGAAGGGCGGTATGAACGTCATCCTTGAGATCTCTGTTCCAGATGTAGTTGAGAACCTTGCAGATCACAAGACAGATGCTGCTTTCGTTAAGTCTATGAAAGAGGCGAGAGCCGAAGAAGAGAAGAGTCAGGACGACTTCATCTCATTGTTTATGAACGCTTACAAGAAGAACGCTCCAGGTCATCGCCTGGCTGAAATCTTCGCTACTCAGCAGCTTCAGGGTAAGGTAAACCCACAGAGCACAGATTCTGAGGTAGAGAAAGTTCTTCGTAACGAAGTAAAGGCTGCTATCGACAACTCTTTCAACGTTGTTCGTACACGTATCGATAAGTTCGGTGTTGTACAGCCAAACATCCAGAAGCTCGAAGGTCAGGCTGGCCGTATCATGGTCGAGATGCCTGGTGTTAAGGAGCCAGAGCGTATGCGTAAGCTTCTTCAGGGTTCTGCTAACCTTGAGTTCTGGGAGACATATAACGCAGACGAAATCATTCCTTTCCTCAATCAGCTTGACAGCCGTTTGGCTAATGGTGGTTCTGAGGCTGATACCACAGCCACCGACTCAGCTAAGGCTGCTCCTAAGAAAGCAGAGGCTAAGTTCAAGCTCGATAAGAAGGATGGCAAGGCAAACTTCAAGGAGAGCACAGAGGCCCAGCTTGCTGAGGCTAAGAAGCAGCATCCTTTGCTCGCTATTCTTCAGACAACAGGTCAGCAGCTCAGCCTCGTTGGTCTTGCCAACGTTCGCGATACCGCTGCAGTAAACAAGATTATCTATAGCGAACTTGCTAAGCAGGTTCTTCCATCAGACCTGAAGCTTCTGTGGAGCGCTAAGCCAACAGACCTCATTCAGGGCAATAAGAACATCTTCGAGCTCCACGCTCTTAAGGTTACAACAACCACAGGCCGTGCTCCTCTCGAGGGTGATGTAGTTACCGACGCAAGCGACCAGTTCAACCACCTTACAGGTGCTCCTGAGGTATCTATGAGCATGAACACAGATGGCGCTCGCCGTTGGGCAGCCCTCACAAAGGCTAATGTAGGTAAGGCTATCGCTATTGTTCTCGACGATGCTGTTTATTCAGCTCCACGTGTAAATGGTGAAATCGATGGTGGTCAGTCATCAATCTCTGGTAACTTCACAGTTGAAGATACTAAAGACCTTGCTAACACCTTGAAGTCTGGTCGTATGCCTGCTCCTGCACGCATCGTTCAGGAAGAGGTTGTAGGTCCTACCCTTGGTGCACAGTCAATCCAGCAGGGCTTGGTGTCATTCGGCATCGCTTTCGTGCTGTTGATTATCTACATGCTCGTTATCTATAATGTCATTCCAGGTATCGTAGCCATCGGCGCACTCCTTCTCAACGTGTTCTTCACCTTCGGTATCCTCACATCATTCCAGGCAGCCCTCACCATGAGCGGTATTGCAGGTTTGGTACTTTCACTCGGTACAGGTGTTGACGCCAACGTACTTGTTTACGAGCGTATCAAGGAAGAGCTTCGTCTGGGCAAGGGCATGAAGCAGGCAGTAGCCGCAGGTTACAGCAACGCCTTCTCAGCAATCTTCGACTCTAACCTCACCTCTTTGATTACAGGTGTAATCCTCTATATCTTCGGTACTGGTCCTATCCAGGGCTTCGCTACAACATGGATCATCGGTATCTGCTGTAACTTCTTCACAGCCGTATATCTCACACGTCTTGTTTACGAGCACCAGCTCAACAAAGACAAGTGGACAAACCTCAAGTTCTGGACAGGTATCTCTAAGAACCTCATGCAGGGCAAGAACTACAAGTTCATGTCTATGTATAAGAAGAGCTTCACCGTTTGGGGTGTAGCAATCGCTATCAGCATCGTGAGCTTCGCTGTTCGTGGTCTTAGCCAGAGTATCGACTTCACAGGTGGTCGCAACTACGTTGTAACCCTCGATAAGGCTGTTGAGGTAGAGCAGGTTCGTGAGGCACTCAACGGCGCATTCGTAAATACCGTAGGCGAGGATGCAGGCAAGGTAGCCAACACAAGCGTAATCGCTATTGGTACCGATGGCAAAACCATCCGTGTATCAACCAACTACAATATCGAAAGCAACGACCCACTTGAGGACGACCGTGCAGAGACTGTTCTCTACAACTCTTTGAAGAAGGGTGGTTTCATCAGCCAGGCAAACATCAACGATTTCAAGAATCCAGATGTACGTGAGGGCGGTTCAATCATCAGCTCACAGAAGGTAGGACCTTCAGTAGCTAAGGACATCACCTATGGCGCTATCTTCAGCGTTATCTTGGCAATCTTCTTCATCTTCCTCTACATCCTGTTGCGTTTCCGTAACTTCGGTTTCTCTATGGGTGCTATCGTAGGTTTGGTTCTCGATACCACAATCGTTATCGGATTCTTCTCAATCTGCTACGGTTGGATTGGTTTCTCACTCGAGATCGACCAGACATTCATCGGAGCTATCCTTACCGTTATCGGTTACGATATCAACGATAGTGTGGTTGTGTACGACCGTATTCGTGAGAACTTGAATAAGCGTAAGGGTCTCCTCGGTAAGACCGACATCCAGAAGCTTTTCAACGATTCTATCAACGAAACACTCACACGTACCATCAACACCTCAGTATCTACTCTGATCGTGTTGCTCGCAATCTTCATCCTTGGTGGTGACAGTATCCGCAGCTTCACCTTCGCTATGATTCTCGGTGTAATCATCGGTACAGGTTCTTCAATCTTCGTAGCATCACCAGTTGCTTACCTCGTTCTTGGTCGCAAGATTCGTGACCGCCGAGTAGAAGAGGCTGAGGCTGCTGCTGTTGAAGTAAAAGAATAAATCAAAGCAACAAGCATATAAAACAAATAATAAGTATTTCAAAAAAATTTCATTTCCAGGCCGTTGCGTTGTGAAACGCAGCGGTTTTTTTTTATTTTTTTCTACAAAATAATGATATGTAAAATAAAAGTTGTACCTTAGTCCTGTGTTATTTCATAGTCAGCTGTGAAGCAGGCTTAGGTTAAGATTTTAGATTAATTATTATTAGTAGTATTAGTAAAGGGAGGGACTCTGTGAAGTGTCCCCCCCTTTTTCTATATACGCCTTCCCTTCATAAGGGAAGGGAGTGCTACATACAGCTTGTTACACCAAGCGTGGTTGCTACTGCGGTGAGAACTGATATCACCAGTTGAATCACCATTTTCCAAGTTTCCTTTTTCATGATAATAATCGACCTCTCTCCCCGCTCTCCAAGTGGAAGCCTCTCCCCGTCCCTCCCCGAAAGGGAAGGGAGGACTATCTTGCAAGCAGTTTGAGAGGATTTTTTTTAAGTTAAACAATTAATTTGAACGTTAGTGAGGCCCCCTCCCTGAAGGGGAGGGCGGGGGGAGAGGTCAGAGGTTTGGCTTGTCGCCATTGTTGCCACCGCCGCCAGTCTGCTCTCCTTCTCCATTTTGAGAGGGCTGTGGAGAGGCGGTTGGTAACTTAATCTTTCCTTCCTCGTCCATATACTTATGAACTACCTGAACAACGTTTGATAGGTGCAACGCCTTCTTGATGCTCTGCGCCATCTGGTAGGCCTCGGTACCCTTGGTGCCGTTCTGTGCGCTTGGCTTGTTGGCGTTGAGCCATGCTGATGCTGATTCCTGGCGAGCCTTGAACTTTGCCTGATGTGCCAACTGCTTTTCGGTTGCTGGTCCCTCGTATGGATGAACGAGCTTTGCCAGTCGCACCTGATTACTTGACTTGTTGGTTGCGAAATAGTCGTTGCTACCGCTACCATACTTACCTGTGATACCTTTGATCACGTCGATTGGAGTGATTTTTGCCATATTAGACCCCTCCTAACCTCCCCTCCAGAGGGGAGGAATTTAAACTGCTGAAGGGTGAGCAGGTTTTAAGTTAGACATTAATTTTTAATTCTTCATTCAACATCGCCCGAAGGGCGACTAATTCCTAATTCCAAATTCGTAATTCCAAATTCTTTTAGGTTCCTCTTAGGATGTGTTTAGGACGTGCGCACTTGTCTTTGAAACACGATACAAAGATACGTCACGGGAAATTGTCGGTATGGACTTTTATAGACTTCTGTGACTTTTTGTGTGGATTTATGTACTTTTATGGACTTCCGAGATAATCAACTATTAGTTGTGTTTCTCGTGGCAGAAAGTACTTGGAGCTCTTTTTGTAGTTGCACTCTTGTAGCTTCTGGCATAGCTGTTTGTTTCGTTTTATCCAGTTCATGAGATGGGCTAATGCTGTGCGCTTTGAGCCTGCATCAGGAAAGTAGAGCATGGCAAGTTCTGACTTTGCGTAGGATTTTATTTTAAATTCTTCCATCTTCTTCTAACTTCTTCAATTTTAGATAATACTCTGAGTAGTCTTTGCAGTCGGGGGGAAGGGAGTGGCGGATGACCTTAGCCTCTCTCCGTCCCTCCATGGAAGCCTCTCCCCGTCCCTCTCCAAAGGGAGAGGGGGAACTGACTGAGTGAGAAAGCAGCTCCTTTAGTTGTAGGAACAGGCGTTCGCCCGGCACGTCTTGATCGGGATACATGTGGAAATGAGCCTCTCCCCGTCCCTCCCCGGTGGGGAAGGGGGAACTATCTGCTTGAAATATGCCTTTTAACAGCTTGATGTTTTGTTCAGTCAGCAGGGTTGCTGAGGGGATTGCTATTGCCTTGTGCCCTGAGGACAGGAGTGCCCAGCAGTCGGAGCAGCCTTCGGCAATATACAGGGGTTCGCCTGGCTTCAGGAGTTTTAAGACTGGCAGGTTGTAGATTCCGCAACGTGAACCGCGTGGAAACATAAAGCGCAAACCTCTCCCCCCGCCCTCCCCGAAGGGGAGGGGGCTGCAATCAGCTTGCGATTTATTAGTTTCTTTTTGGGGGGCTGGTGCTCCCTCTCCTTTTGGAGAGGGTCGGGGAGAGGCTAAGAGCTGGGGTTGTTTTAACCTTCGATTTTGAATGCCCGTCAGCTTTCCGTTTTGGTCGAAATAGGGTATCTGTAGCCATGGTGTGCCGTAGCGGTCGGTCCACGATGTGAGGCGGCACCAGCTTACTACCCTTGGATCGAGTTTGCGCTCGGTGAAAAGGAAATGGCGTGCGGCATCGTTGAGAAACGGATGCTCAAAGAAGCGGAGGTATTTCTCGGGATTGAAGGCACACTCTTTTTCTTCTTTCTCGCTGGGCTTGTATTCCGTGAGTATGATGTTGTTTTCGTTGGCAAGCCATCGGCAGGCTTCCATGAAGTCTTTTCCCAGATAACGCATCACAAGGGCTATGGTGTCGCCATGAGCGCCACACACGAAGCATCGGAATGTGTTGTTGCGCCTGTTATACGACATGCTGGGATGGTGGTCGGCATGAAAAGGACACAGGCTCTTGTGGCGACTCACTCTTAACCCTATTCGCTCGGCGACCCCCTCAATAGGTAGGTCGCGAAGCTTTTGAATTTCGTATTTTTCCATAAACGTTTTTGTCTGTTGGTTAGCCCCCTCCCATCGGAGGGGGATGGGGGAGGCTTCCACTTAGGGGAGGCTGCTATCTTTTCAGATACTTCTCCGTCTTTGTGTACATTCCCGTTTGGTTGCTGTATGTTATGAAGCCACGATTTTTCCACACGTATAATAGTGCTTTGCCGTCTTTGCTTTTTCCCAAACTCACTCTGAGGGCTTCCAACTGAGTTTCGTTAAACTCATTAGGCAGATCGTCGAGCATATTCTTAGGACCACATTTTTGCGTTTCGCTGATATTGCATTCTTCGTTTTTGAACATATCGCCAAAAACCTGCAACTTAGACCATAGATCATGATACACCATCCACTCCACCATATCACTCATGGCTTTTGTCCATACCTGACCATTAAGAATATACATAATGCAACCATTCTTCCATGCGTTAACAATGGAGCGTTTCGACATATCCCATATAACATCATCGTCGGCAAGATCGGCTATTGTTGCCATATCAGCCGCCAGCTTGTCTGCAAGCTTGTTTAGTTTAGCTATAACAAACTTCCCCTTGCATATTTCCAGTCGTGCAGTAAACTCATCCAATTTGCGCATAAACTTCTCGCTATATTTACCCTGTCGGGGGATCACTCCATTACGTTCCTGTCGAGCCTTGTACGAAAAAGAAATTCTGCCAAATGTGCCCACATACAACTCTGTCTTATAGAATTTTCGTGCAGAATAAGGAGTTGATGAGAATGTTATGTTTACCCTAAGTATAGGATTACCAGTAACACCATCAGCAGTAGCACGCAAGGCACCAGCCCGCTGGCGGTCGTAGATGTTGCGTATCATCTGACTCACCTGCTTATGCCCGCCACACATACGGTCGGCCATTTCCACTTCTGGCATATTGAAATACTGTGTGTGTTCTCCTATATTCTCGCAAGCCATGGCATTCTGTATAAACGCAGCATTAGTTACATCGGCAGGAGGAAACCAGAAAGCTACCTCAGGACGTGCAGGCTTGTCTTTGCTTGAACCCTTAGTCTTATACATTTTCTGCCATTCCACAAGTTTCTGCATTTCCTGCTCATCGTGCAAACGAAAGTTATGCATAATAGCCTCCACACAGCCTGTTAACTGACCCTTTCCCATACCACTTTCGCCAACAAGATGTGCAAATTGACCGCAAGGCTCTTTCCAAGTCTTATCAGGATACATAAATTCTGCACCACTAATGTATGCACCTAAAGCAGGAAAAAGCATCGGAACAATAACCTCACGCATGTCTGGCGATACCTGAGAAACTAAAAGTTTAATACATTCAGTACCTTTTCCAAGCTTTGGCATCTTAGGAGATGTCTTTGATAAAATATTGTAACTCATTGATATTGTGCTTTTTAAATGAAATAATTGTTTTCTATTTCTAACAGTCTTACAGTCTAACAGATGTTTTTTAAGCTATACCACTTCCCCTTTTTTATTTTCTATATTTCTATAACTTATTGATTATTAATTAGTTATATATATAATATATATGATAAAAGAAAAAGGGCATAGCACAAAAATTAATTGTAAGACTGTTAGACTGTTAGATTTCGTCTATTCTCTTCTTACCTGTTCATCTCTTCTATAAGAGGCGCTACGTATCTGAGTTCGCGTGCAGCCTTATGGCAAAACTTCCTGAACGAGAAATTCTTGCTGTACACAGGTCGGTTGAAAGTAGGGTAGAGCATACCCTCGTCGTTCTTGTGCACGTTGACGTACATGCCGCTATACACAATAGGGTTGCGCTTTGGTGGCACGTTAGCCATGGTGGCTTTCTCAACAAATGTGAAATGGTCGTAGCTGTCGCGTGCGATAATGCCATGAAGGCTCTTTCCTGTCTGCAAGCGTCCTGGCTGGCATGTAAGCAACTTCAAATCAACACATAGTTCCGTGTTAGGAAATCTAAACTCCCCAGCAAAAATGCTGCTCATGTAGCTTTGGGTTTTCTCTAAACCCTTAAAAGCTTTCTTTTTCATTTTGATTAAATGTTTGAAAAAAAGCCTCTTTGGTACAACGGCATTCGAAGAGGTTTCCCTGCCGTTTTCTTTAGTACCATCATTCCCCAAACGAGCGATTTGCAACTCGCCACACTCGGGTAGTCAACAAGGTCTTTAGAAGTTCAAGAGTTCAAGAAGTTCAAGAAGTTCAAGTGTTCAAGAAGTTCTTCTTAAGACCTAATTGCTTTGACACGAGCAAAAGTAGGGACAAAAAAAATCCCGAAGAACTATTCGTTCCTCGGGTGGGAGTTTGTGGGAGTTTTAGTGGGAGTTTAACTAAAAATTAACTGTTTTGTGGGAGAAATTGAGAATTTTGAATTATGAATTAAATATACCGCTTCCTATTAGTACAAAGAAACAGCTAATAACAAATATCCATGAAAGAGCCCATATAGCCAAACTTATTATAATCCACATTATTTTTCTATCTTTACTAAGAGCTTTATATATTTGCTCATTTTTTGATAATTTGTTATTTATAATATTGTCTGAATATATACTACTAGGGATGTAGCATATTGTAGCAATTATTACAAAGAGTAAAAACTTACTAATATCAAATGTTTTATAATATGATAATAATCCAGTAACTATAAAGCTTATTCCCAAATCAAATCGAGAAGTTAAGGCTAATAATGAATTTTCAGCTAATCCTGTAGATTGTCTGTTAAGTCCACGTACAACGAGTTGTTGAATACTAAAAAAATAGTAACATAATAATTTACTCATGATAATTTTATTTAATAATAATATTGATTTTGATATTGAATTTGTGCGCTATTACTTTGCTGCATGATATTTTTTATTTGCTGTGAAAAACTAATGTAATCAATTGTAAAAGTATAAAATATTTTCTTAAAAGAAGAATTTTTTGATTTTAATTTTTAGTCGGTTATGTTTTTTCTATGTATCCTCCTCTTTTGCAAAGAGAGAAATAGAGGCATGCTTAACACGCCAACTTGCTTGACATGTCCAAAGCAATCTCCATGTAGTCGTGGAAGCGTTTTCCCGTTACAGGGGCATCACATTCCACCCACATAGCCACAGGCTTGGCAAAGCTGAAAACAGCCATGCGTTGCAGTTCCTTGGTATCGGGCAAATGCTTGTGGTCGGGCAAAAGGTTGCGCACACGAGAGCAAAAACCCTCGTAGTCGTATTCCTTTTGCACCTCGGCATCCACCATGGCACGCATAACGGCATACCACTGTCGGGCATGCTTCACCTGGTTGCCAATAGCGATAATAAGCTCGTCAACCTGCGAGCTGCTGAGTTTACGTGCAGAACGAAGTTTGTTTTTCGTGCGTCGGATAGCCGACAGAGCCTTTCGCGAGGAAGCCCTTACCGAAGCCTTCTCCACGCCAATAACCACGCCCTCAATATATATATCCATATCCTCGGTAAAGGGAATAGCGTCAAAGTCGTCGTTCTGAGGCACCAGCCATCGGCTGCCGTCCTCGTCGGTAAACAGGGTCTTTACCGTGCATTGGCCGTCGATACACGCCAGCACATTATCGCCGTCAGACGCCGAAGCTCCCAACCTCACCCTAAGCAAGTCGCCATCCTCGTATCCAGCGTCAATCATCGAGTTGCCGTTTGCACGAATCATAATCTCAGGGTGCATATTAGTCATCGATTTAGGTAGAAGCCAATAGTCTTCAATATATTCGTCGCCTATCTCTGTGGGTATTCCACATTTTACCGAGCAGCTACTAACAGCAATCGGCGTGTCGCAAACCATAGGGTTCCATCCTTGTTTTTCCAAAAGGCTAATAGCTTGTTTCAAATCATTATAGTCTTTCATGTGTTTGTTTAGCTGTAAATTTATTTTCGCTTATTAGTTTTCACCCGCTAAGTTACTATGTTTTTTTATATTATGGTTGTTTTTTGAATAATTATTTCATACTCGGCTTGATAATATTTTAGAGTAAACATTCACTTACTTATATTTCTCACCCCACTCGGTTACTTCTCTACGGTCAGTGGGTCTTCGACAAATCTCCCCCGTTCCCGGGGGGGACAGAAACCTTCATAATGGAAGGGAGAAATGGAGGTGGTTATAGTTCCTCTTCCATTCTCTCGTAGAACTTTTCGATGATGGCGAGCATGTCTGATGGGAGGTAGCTGCAGGCTTTCTTTACAATTTTCTCGGGGATGTCGTAGTAGGCTTCGGCTATGGCACCTGTGATATTTGCTTTGGTGTCGGTATCGCCATCGGCAAGGACGGCTTTGCGTATAGCGTCTTCGAAGTTGTCGCTATCGAGGAAGCAGGTTATAGCCCATGGCACGGTTTCCTGACAGATTCCATCGAAATGTCCTTCGCTACCTATCTTGTAAATGTCGCGTAGCGACATGAATTCGTATTTGAATGTGCGTCTGATAGCGCCCTCTAACTCTTCGCGTGTTATGCGACAGGTGCGCAGCCAGTATATGATGGTTGCTATACATTCGGCTCCCTTGATGCCTTCTGGATGGTTATGACTGAACTCGGCTGTCTTGCGAGCTTCTTCTCTTACCTCATGATAGTCGTCGAAGAGCCAGCCCACAGGGCTCACTCTCATAGCTGAGCCATTACCGCAGCTGTTGTATGGCTGTGGGTCGTCGCTTTCCACCCATAGCTGGAACTTAGGACCATATCCTCCCTTAGGGTTAGGATATTTTCTGCACCATTCGTGAAGAGTTTGCTTATATGGTTTTTCATTTAGTATTGCATCGGCAATGGCTATTGTGCAAACAGTATCGTCGGTGAAACTGCATTCATCGGTAAAGAGTTCGAAATCTTTGGTAGGCGCTTCAGAGAATTCAAATCGAGACCCTACAATATCTCCAATAATTGCTCCAATCATAGTATCATGAATATTAATGTTAGTAGTGTAGTCCGACCGGGAATCGAACCCGGATCAAAGGTTTAGGAAACCTCCGTTCTATCCATTGAACTATCAGACCGCAATTTTTTATTATGCAAAGATAATAAAAAATGTGGAATTACGCAAATATTGAGACCTCCCTCCCCGCTCCCCCCTTTAGGGGGAGTGCCTCGCTACGCTCATTTTTCCAAATGCTGGGTATATTAAGAAATTCATTCCGTTAGGCTACTGAGCGTAGCGAGGCTCCCTCCCTGCAGGGGAGGGCGGGGGGAGAGGTCATTTTTGCGTCATAATCCTCAGTACCATGTCGTCTGTTGAGCACATGGCTTCCTTGCCTATGCTGGTGAGGTTATGGATGCTTTGATCTACATCCTGGTCGATGATGCCCTCGGCGCATGTTACGTGCTTACCCTCGCGAGCCAATAGGGCTGAGAGTAGGGCTGTTGACACGCCAGAGCATATCTTTAGCGAGCAGCTTGGTTTAGCTCCGTCGCATATCATTCCTGTGAGGTTGGCTATCATGTTTTTTACCGCATGACAGATATCTTCGTAGCTGCCACCCATGAGATAGGTGATGCCGCAGCTTGAACCTATACTTGCTACCACGCAACCGCAGAGGGCACTCAGCACGCCAAGACTCTGCTTTATGTATATGGCTGTGAGGTGACTAAGGGTGAGGGCGCGAATAAGCTCTTCTTCTGTGTTCTCGTTCTCCTGAGCAAACACGGCAACGGGATTGGTGGCGCAGATGCCTTGGTTGCCTGATCCAGAGTTCGACATTACTGGTATCATGGCTCCACCCATACGAGCGTCGCAGGCGCTGGCTGTCTTTGATATGATGTGGCTATAGATAGAGTTTCCGAAGATGCCATGACTGAGCGGACGGTCCATGGTCTTGCCTAAGCAATGGCCGTAGTTGCCTTTGATGCTTTCTTCGGCAGCCTTGATGTTATAGTCGCGTGTGGCAAGGATGAAACGAATATCGTCAACAGGGGTGGTCATGGCAAAGTCGTAAACCATCTTCAGGTTCAGAGCCACCTCGTTGGCTGTTTCTTCTGATTTCTTTTCAGCCTGTTTGTTTAGCAGCACCTCGCCGTTGCGCTCTTCATACACGAAGTTAGTGTGCTTGCAGGCTATTATGGCTGTTGCCGTGTTGCCGTTGGCAGCACATGTTACCTCGATATACAGCTTGTCGCATAGACCTTCCTTGAGCTTTATGTCTATGTGTTTGCCGTTGACATACTGCTTTCCTTCCTCAAGGCTGTCGGCATTAAGGTCTTTTATTACCTCAAGCTGGTATTCGCTTTTACCGATGAGGGCTCCTAAGGCTACGGCGATAGGCAGACCTATCATGCCTGTGCCTGGTATGCCCACACCCATAGCATTCTTAAGGATGTTGGCGCTAAGACTAACGGTTATCGTCTCTGGACGGCAACCAAGAATCTCGGTTGCTCGTGCTGTACATAGGGCTACAGCCATAGGCTCTGTACAGCCTACGGCAGGCACCACTTGCTCGTTGATAAGAGCGATGATCTGTTTGCGTGTAGTAATATCTAACATAGATGAATTACGAATTTTGAATGTGGAATTTTGAATTAGTCGCACTTTGTGCGATTATACAATTATGAATTATTCACTATTCATTATTCATTATTCAGTTATAAATGATTTTGCCTGTTGGTTAGCCCCCTCCCATCGGAGGGGGATGGGGGAGGCTTCCACTCGGGGAGGGCGGGGGGAGAGGTTTTTTATTTCTTATAATTCTCCAAACCCTTATCCAAGAACTCAATATACTCCTGCACATCTTCCTTGTAGCTATGTGATGCGGTGAGAGGGTTGCCCTCGTTGTCAACAGCTACGTAGAATGGCTGAGCGTTAGCACCAAACTTATGGCTCTGCAGATAGCTCCACTTGTCGCCAATGGTGCGTAGGGTGCGTTGCTGACCGTTGTCGTTTACCTTTATTGGCTCGGCAAGAGGGGTCTTGTCGTCAACGAAGAGCGAGATAAGGATATAGTCCTTGGTGAGCTTGTCGGCCACCTGTGGATCAGTCCATACCGATGCCTCCATCTTACGGCAGTTAACGCAGCCAAAGCCTGTGAAGTCGAGAAGAACAGGTTTGCCCTGTGCCTTGGCAGCAGCCATACCAGCCTCGTAATCGGTATATTTAGCCTCTACAGTCTTGCTGTTGAGGTTGAAGTCTTGTGTGTTGATAGGTGGAGCGAAAGCGCTTACAGCCTTACAAGGAGCGCCCCACAGACCAGGAATCATATATACGGCAAAAGCCATAGAGCAGAGTCCAAGCATGATAGCAGGAACAGCCATAGGCTTGTTGAGCTCGCCACCGATAGCGTCTTGCTGGAACTTAAGCCAGCCAACAAGATAAGCGCCAAGAGCAAAGAATATAACTATCCACAGACTGAGGAACACCTCACGGTCGAGAAGATGCCAGCCGTAAGCAAGGTCGGCTACGCTGAGGAACTTCAACGAGAAGGCAAGCTCTACGAATCCTAATACCACCTTTATCTGATCCATCCATGAACCACTCTTTGGACTCTTCTTCATGAGTGTTGGGAACATGGCGAAGATGGTGAAAGGAACAGCCAAGGCTAATGCAAAACCAAACATACCTACGGCTGGAGCGAGCCAGTCGCCAGAGGTAACGGTCTGCACAAGCAGCAAACCTATGATTGGGGCTGTACATGAGAAGCTTACCAATACCAGGGTGAAAGCCATAAGGAAGATCGACACAAAGCCTGTTGTCTTTGATGCCTTGGTATCTACGCTGTTAGCCCAGCTATCTGGGAGCTTTATTTCGAACCATCCAAAGAAGCTCACGGCAAAAACCACAAGCAAGAGGAACAGGATGATATTGAAAATTGCATTTGTAGAGAGGGCGTTCAGGGTGCTTGGACCAAAGATGGCTGTAACGCCAATACCCAGAACGAGATATATTACCACGATAGATATTCCGTAGGTTACGGCATCGCGCACACCCTTCTGCTTGTCGTCTTTAGCACGCTTGAGGAAGAAGCTCACGGTCATTGGGATGATAGGCCAGATACATGGCATCACGAGGGCGAGCAAACCGCCTACGATACCCAACAGGAAGATATAAATCAAAGAGTGGTTGGCAATATCGTTGTTGCCACCCAACTGTTGCAACTGCTTGATAACTGGTTTCCAAAGGGCGTCTTTGTCGGCATCTGAAAGACTTGCAGCAGCCAAAGAGTCGGCCTTAGCTGTTGAGTCGGCCTTAGCCAGAGCAATACTGTCAGCCTTTAGCTTAGCCAGTTCTTCTGGGTTGCCAGCAGCTTCAGTCAAAGCAGTCTGTTCTTTAGTTTCAGCAGCAGCTTCAGCCTTAGCGCCTACAAAAGCAGGACTCTTACCGCTCTTGTTAATCTCAACAGAGGTAGGAGGCATACAGTTGCTGTCGCTACATGCGCCATACTCTAAGTAAGCGTCTATAGTATAGTTAGGTTTAGTGAATCTTACTTTCTGAACAAATGTAACGCTTCCCTCAAAATAGCGAAGCTTCATCTCGAACAGTTTGTCGTAGTTAGATATTT
Source organism: uncultured Prevotella sp. (assembly GCA_905236755.1). GTDB lineage: Bacteria > Bacteroidota > Bacteroidia > Bacteroidales > Bacteroidaceae > Prevotella. The sequence continues at coordinate 14,342 of CAJOCR010000007.1, read as the reverse complement.
CCTTGCCTCGTGGAGTCAACTTACCAACAAGCTCAACACCATCAAGTTTGTTAACGTTGAATGTTGCCGAGATTGGTCCTTCGCCACCAAGATTAGTTGAATACACGTGCCATCCGCTGGCAATAGAGCCTTGGAAGATGATTTCTGCCTCAGCTGTGTTGTTGGTTTTCAACTGTGATGTGAACTTCACAGGCTTTAGCATCTGGGCATTAGCCAATAATGTAATCATCATCAGCAGAGCCAGAGTAATCGCTTTTCTCATTTTTAATAGGATACTTAATAAGTTATTTATAGTTCTTTGATACCAATATATACGTAATAGTTGTCTAATTGGTTACAAATTTACTACAAAACTTTGTTAAAACCTACAGATTTCCTCAAAAAAACGACCTCTCCCCCCGCCCTCCCCTGCACTTTTGTCGCAGGGCAAAATGTAGAGGGAGCCTCGCTACGCTCAGTAGCCTAACGGAATGAATTTCTAAATATACTCAGCATTTGGAAAAATGAGCGTAGCGAGGCACTCCCCCTGAGTGGAAGCCTCTCCCCGTCCCTCCCCGAAAGGGAAGGGAGGACTTACTGCTTGAATAATAGGCTGTTGGTTAGCCCCCTCCCTTTGGAGGGGGATGGGGGAGGCTTTTTTTATCTTTGGAAAGCTCCTGTTCCCTGCTGCATCCATACAGTCATATAGCCTGCACCACGATGGTTCCAAGCATAGTAAGGGATGAGGGTGAGCTTCTTGTCATTAACCTGGAGCTTGCCATTAGCTACTGATGCCTGCTGAGCCTCTGTTGTGAGGGCTGTAACATGGAAAGGCTTGCCGTCAGCTTCGGTATTGTTTATGGTGTAGTTGTTTACGATATTGAACTGTGGCTTGGTGTTCATAATGCTTTCCCATACGTTGGCATTATTGTTGTCGGCTGCTTCTGCACAATAAACGATAGGTCCACGCTCTACGGCCACAAGACCACGGTCGGCTTCTACCTTGTTGTTTGCTTCAACGGTACGTACAGGCATGTCGAAATGAATGCGGATGATGTCGCCATTCTTAACCCCTGAGAGGTTTACATACCCGTCGTTGCCTTCGATGGCCTTTGCGTCGCGGTTGTTTACCTTTATGCTGTAGGCAGGAGTGATGCCGTCGTTATATTTATATAGGTCGCTTGGCACAACCTCGTTCTTCACCCATCCTGGGATGCGCACCTTGAGGTTGAGGTTTTTGCCAGCCTTATTTTTGATAATCTTTACCTTGATGTCGCCATTCCAAGGATATTCGGTTGTCATTTCCAATACTACAGGCTTGCCGTTGACAAGGATAGTAGCTGTGTTTGAAGCAAAGAGGTTAAGATAAACGTTGTTGTTCTTAACAGCATACATATAACCTGGTACAGATGGTATGAAGCGGCTGAGGTTACTTGGACAGCAAGCGCAACCAAACCAAGGCTGGCGTGTTGTGGTGCCGTCGGCATTGAACTTGTATTTGCCGTCGCTTGAAAGTGGGTTAGGGTAGAAGAATCGTCCTCCATCTACGCTCATACCAGAGATTACGCCATTATAGAGTGAACGCTCAAGGCAGTCGATATATTTTGAATCGCCATGAAGAAGGAAGAGTCGCAGGTTAAGGTAACATTGGGCTATGGCAGCACATGTCTCGTTGTAGGCTGTGAGGTTTGGCAGCTCGTAGTCAGCGCCAAAAGCCTCGCCAGCATGACGGGCACCCACACCACCTGTGAGGTAGTATTTCTTGCTTACGATATTATTCCAGATGGCGTCGATGGCCTTGATATAGGCAGAGTCGCCTGTGAGGGCTGCAATATCAGCCATACCAGCATACATGTAACCAGCTCTTACGGCATGTCCCCATGCCTCGGTTTGCTCAACAACAGGTTTGTCGCTTTGTGAATAGAGGTTACGGATCTTAGTCTTGCCACGATAGTCGAGCAGGAACTTAGCCTCGTCAAGATACTCTTTCTTTCCTGTGAGCACATAGAGGCGAGCCAGAGCCATTTCGGCAATCTGATGACCAGGAACAACGGTAGCCTGACCTTCCTTTGGTCCTACCTCGCGTACAACACATTGTGCGTAGCGCTCGGCAATATTCAAGAATTTCTTGCTTCCTGTAGCCTGATAATGTGCGCAGGCTGCATCAACCATGTGACCAAGGTTGTAGAGCTCATGACTGAGCACCTCTTCCTGTACCCAACGCTTGTTGCCACTCCAATGGTGAGGCTTCTTAGGGTTAATGGTACGGGCTGTGTAGAGGTAGCCGTCGGGTTCCTGAGCAGCACCTACGATATCAAGAACAGAATCTATATATTGTTTTAGTTTTTGGTCGGGATAGGTTTGCAGAATGTAGCTTGCACCTTCAATAGTCTTATATACATCGGTATCGTCGAACGAGAATCCCATGAACTTGCTCACGTCGTATTGATCGCTTGGATGAGCCGCCATAACGAAGTTCTCATAACGATGTTCGCTTTTGCACTTGCTGAAAGCCAAAGGAATGGTTACCTCGCGGGCTGCCTTCAGACGGTCGCCCCAGAAGGTGTTTTGCGCAATCTTCACACTTGTAAAAGGTACCTGTGTGAATGGATACCCATTACTTATTGTTTTCTGTGCCATAAGAGGCATGGCCAAAGAAATACAGGCAATAAAAGCTGTTAGTTTTTTCTTCATAGGTTTTTTATGAAATGGTTTTTAAATTGTGCAGGCAAAGATAACAAAATATTGTAATAATTACACCCTTTAAATATTAAAAGTTGCAAAGTATTATTGTGTTTGGCATATAATGGTTACATTTGCAATATAATTTGAAACGAAATGGAAAATCCGTATATAAAGCAATATCCTGATTTGATGTCGGGGAAGAAGATTATGTATGTTCATGGCTTCATGTCATCGGCTCAGAGTGGTACGGTGAAGATGTTGCAGCAGATCATGCCTAATGCCACTATTATTGCTGAAGACATTCCTTTGCATCCAGAAGAGGGCTTTGCTATGCTTGAGCAGATGGCTGAGCGCGAACAGCCCGACCTTATCATAGGTACATCTATGGGCGGTATGTATGCCGAGCGCTTGCGTGGTTTCGACAGAATTCTTGTTAACCCAGCCTTGCGCATGGGCGATACTATGAGTTCTATGACTGGTAAGCAGGAATTTCAGAATCCCCGTAAGGATGGGGTTCAGGAGTTTATGGTTACTAAGGGACTAATAAAGGAATATAAGGATTTTACCGACCGCAGTTTCGAGGGACTTACATCTGAGGACGCCTCTCGTGTGTGGGGACTCTTTGGTGATGCCGATCCGGTTGTTCACACCCGTGAGCTCTTTGCCGAGCATTATTCTCAGGCTATTTCTTTCCACGGCGAACATAGGCTTATAGACAAGGTGGCTCATCATTATCTTATACCTGTTATTCGTTGGATTGACGATAAGCAGGAGGGTAAGGAGCGTCCTATAGTATATTTGCATTACAACACGCTTCACGACTCGTTTGGAAATGCCACATCAAGTATGCACAAGTTTTATGAGCAGTTGCTTGAATATTATAATGTATATATAGTGGCTGAGAATCCGTCTAACGATAAGAACTATGCCCAGAGCGTGCTTGCTTGGGTGGAAGAATACCTTTCGGCTCCAGCCTGGAATCACGTTATATTCAGCAATCAGAAGAATCTGCTTTATGGCGATTATTTCGTAGATGCCGAACCCGACGAGAATTTCATGGGCACAACAATAGAATATGGTTCCGACGAGTTTAAATCGTTTGAAGATGTAATTATTTATTTCGAGCGCCTCGGAGGACAGTAATTCTGAATGTGGCGTTGGTGTATAACTTTTTCCCTTCGAGATGCTTTCGAGATGCTTTCGAGATGCCTCTATAATGAGTCTATAATGCCTCTATATTGAATCTATAACGAGAGAATTTTGCTTTTGTAATAAAAAAACAAATATAATTTATACTGTTATGAAACACATTTTATTCGCAGCAGCCTTATTGCTCAGTTCGCTTTCTGCCTTTGCGCAATACGAAGTGGGTACTATTACCATTCAACCCAAGGTGGGTATGAATGTTAGTTCCTTGAACAAACTTCCCGGCACAAGTATGCGTGTTGGCTTTACAGCAGGCGTAGAGGCAGAGTATCAGGTTTGGGATATTATCTCGGTAAGCGTAGGGGCTGTTTATTCGCAGCAGGGTTACAGACATAATTACAAATCATCGTTCGAGGGTGAGCTGATGACCGATATGAGCGAGCGTTATAATATGGATTATATCAACGTTCCTATTCTTGCCAACGTGTATGTGGCTGATGGCTTGGCTGTAAAGGCAGGTATTCAGCCTGGTTTCTGCGTATCGCATAAGTATAGAGAGAAGAACAATATCACAGGTCGTTTACAGAAAGGCGATATAGAGACTCTCGACAGGAAATTTGATTTGGCAATACCCGTTGGTCTTTCATACGAGTTGCCTAATGGCGTAACTTTTGATGCTCGATACAATATTGGTCTTTTGAAGGCCATACGCGAATATCAGGAGAGTGGCAGGTATAAAGTAGGCTATAACAGCGTTTTTCAGTTGACAATAGGTTATAAGTTTGTTTTGTAAAAGATAGAACTAAAACAGTTCAGGAGATAAAGGAAGTAATGCCGCTTTCATCGGCGGAGATAAATGACATTTGTCTTTACTCCTTCTATCTACTGTTCATTCATAAATGAAATAAGAGCGGCATGAAGGAAAAAGTTCCTTTGTGCCGTCTTTTTTGTATTGAGTAATTTACTATCAATAACACATTTTAACGCAAAACTAAAGAAAACTGCTAAAAAATTTGGAGTTTTTAAAACTAATTTATATATTTGCCGCAGATTAAGTTTTGCACTAAGAAATAAATATTCTGAATTAAGTTAATTTGTTTGTTACATTAAATTTCTATTCGTATGAAAAAGTTTTTGTTGGCTGCAGTATTGATGCTATCATCAATGGCAGCATTCGCACAGCATGAAGTAGGTACATTTACCCTTCAACCAAAGGTAGGTCTTAACCTTGCTACTCTTGTAGGTACAGACATTGCTGATACAAAGATTCGCCCTGCATTCGTAGCAGGTGTTGAATGTGAGTATCAAGTAGCCGACATCTTCTCTTTGACTGGTGGCGTTCTTTATTCACAGCAGGGTGTAAAGATTAAGGGTGCTGATAAATCTCGGCAGCTTGACTACATTAATGTTCCTGTTTTGGCTAATGTTTATGTAGTTAAGGGTCTTGCTGTTAAGGCTGGTGCTCAGATTGGTTTTAATGTAAGACATAAAGAAAAAATAGGAGGCGTTACAGCTGATCTTCCAAATGTAAATAAGGTTGACTTCACAATTCCTGTAGGTCTTTCTTATGAGTTTAGCAACGTAGTTATCGATGCTCGTTACAACTGGGGTCTTACAAAGGTTATTAAGGAGCAGAAGGTACGTAATAGCGTATTCCAGTTCACAGTAGGCTACAAGTTTGAATTATAAAGTTTTAGATTAATAAATACAAGAGCGACATGATGGTTTGTCCATTGTGTCGCTCTTTTTTTTGTGGAAAAATGGTCTTTTTAATAAATTTCAAAGAAAACTTTAAAAAAGTTTGGAGTTTTTGATATTTATTTTATATATTTGCACACAAAGAAAGGTTAATACCTTATTGCATGCGAATGCAAGAATTTGAGTTTATATATAATTTATTTACATTAAAGATTTCAGGTCCATGTGAAGCGTTTTCTTATAACTTATAACAACCGAAGAGAAAAAGACAATACTCTTGGAATTGTTGGGTTTAGTACGTTTTAGCATCGGACAAAGATTTAAGCGCTGGTTGACACAGGTACTTAAGAGCTTAAATTAAATTTAAAGAGGGTGTGCCAAGACTGGCGCACCCTCTATTATGTTTACTAAAAACTAAAACGTAATCCTTAACAGATTTTTTAAGAAGATAAAAGAAGTTAGATGAAGTTAGGAAGAAGATAAACGGCATTTGTCCTCTATCTTCGCTGCAGAAAGCAGCATATCTTCTTTTATCTACTTTGATGAGGTTGGTTTTAGAAGTTGTAGTACAAACCAAAGGTAAGGTTGTTACCGTCAAGATCAAGACCAAAAGAATGTGATTTCTTTCCATCCTTTGGATTAACTTCGTTGTATCCGAGGAAACCAACTTTTGTTACAAAGCTGAAATGCTTGTTGAGGTTTACAGCTACTCCAGGACGAACACCAACATTGAAGGCTGTAAAATCATTGTTGTGATTCTCACCAGAAGTGATACCGAAGCCCATGTCCAAGAAAACACTAACGAGCTTAGAGTTTACAAATGTGTAGCGTGCATATGGCTCGAAAGAGAAGGCCTTGTAGCTGTCGTTAGAACCTAATTCAGGATTTGACTGCATGTCGTAGGTACCCTTCTGATAACCGATAACAGAACCGATAGCCCAGTTCTCGTTGAACTTGTAACCAATTTCTGGAAGAATCTTGAAAGAAGTCTGGTCGTCACCTTCGTTCTGGCTTACGGTATTAAGACCAAGTGAACCACCTAAGTAAACTTGAGCGTTTACGCTCAGGGCTGCACAAAGTACAACCAATGTCATCATGAATTTTTTCATTTTCTTTTTCCTTAATGTTTAACAAATTAGTTAATTTTCCGGGGTGCAAAAGTAAGGGTAAAGAAATAAAATACTTGCATCTGTGATGAAAATTAAATACAAAGAAGATGGTTTTCATGAGATAAATCAAGAAAACACATGGAATAACGTTTTTTATGTACAAGTATAGGTATTATAACACTTCTGTAGGTTTTCTATACAAAACAGGCGCAGCAGGTATGCTTTCAATTAATTTTTTAAAAAGTTGGTTATTTTTAAGTACACTTTCGTTGCCTGTAATAAGCATTTGCTTACGTGCTCGTGTAATGGCCACGTTGAGCTTTCGGTCGATAATTCGTCCATTCTCCTCAAAACAATTGCTTGTTAAGAAGTCGAGTTGATAGAGGTTTTGAATGGTGAAACTGTAAATGATAACATCTCTTTGTGAACCTTGATAACGTTCAACGGTATCTATGCTCACATCAAGAAGCTCTGGAATATGTAACGTCTCTATCTCCTTACGAATCATAGCTATCTGATTACGATAGGGAACAATCACACCTACTGTTTTTGATGCGTTGAATTTATTTCCGTAGAAACGATGTATGCGTCGTAAGAGTTGTGCTACGATATATGCTTCAGATGTGTTTACCTTGTCGGAGATATCGGGACGGCGACAGTCGGCAGAAGGGAAGAAGAGCATACGATGAGCTTTCAGAAGATCGTCGATATCGTCTTCTGATGGTTGGGTGTAGTCGAGTTTATCTGCTTCTTGATGGGGTAGAGGTACAGGTTGAAGATGCTCGTCGAAATAGAATTCCTCGTTTGGGAACTGGGCTATTTCGGGGTGCATGCGTCCTTGACGGTTGAGCACGCCCACGAAATCATCTCTGCCGTTCATCTTCTCTATGCGTATGAGTCGTTCGAAGAGTGAGTTGCGGCAGTCTTGTAAACCTATGGCCTGTAGTTCTGGGTCGTCAACAACTGATTGGTTGTCGTCTTGCTGTACTACTGCAGGCAGCTGTTTGTAGTCGCCAATAAGTATGAACTTATCGGGTTTGGTGAGTAATCCAACGATGTTAGGTTCAAGAATCTGACTTGCCTCGTCAACAATAGCCACATCAAAATGTTTAAGGTCGAAGATATAGCTGCGGTTCTGTATCGTTGCTGTTGTTCCCACGATTACCTGTGTGCTAAGAATCTTCTCCTTTATTTCATCAAGTTTGCTATAGTCTTTTAGTGCATAGTCGAGCAGATGATCGCGATATCGCTTGTCGCAGGTATATTCATTACCTATTCTTATATAGTCGATATTATTATCTGTGAGCATGCCGCATATCTCATCCACCGCCCGGTTGGTGTAGGACATGAGGAGGAGGGAAGAGGTAAACTCTCTCACCATAAACTGCAACGCCATACTTGTTTTGCCTGTTCCTGGAGGACCAACGAGCAGGAAATAGTCCTGGGCTTGTAGAGCCTTGAGGATTATTGGATCGTATGTAGGATGGTATTCCTTGCTGAGGCTTATTTCTTTGTTTGCCTTTGGTTCGCGCTGTGCAAGCAAAAGTTCACGCTTACCTGTATTATCAGAAATAAGTTGATGAAGACTTCTGAGGGCTGCCGACGCACCTCCGCCAAAGCTACTATGCTCTATACACCATAGAATAGGGTGCTCGCCAGGTATATTTCTTTTGCCTGCTTCTTCAAAGATGTCGGGATTCTGTTGACCGTCGAACAAGTGGACGACAAGCTCGTTAGAACGTATTTCCATTAATGAACCCTTGAAGAGCAACGATTTGCGCACATCGGGTTCTTGTTCTTCGAAATATGGATATAGATAAACTGAATCGCCAAGACGGAAGTTGGGAAGGAAGTCGTCTCCTTGGTTGGGGACTTCAAGAGTAAGCGTGTCGTAGCCGTTGTAATCGCTCGACTGCTCCTTATTTATTATGCGCAGACCAGTGTATATGTTTCCTGTTTCTTTTTTTTCAGAAAGAGGCATATTCCATAGGTCGGCTGTGGAATTACCCGTACCTTCTACAACACCTAATTGTGACGCTATTTGCTCGCGATACACAAAGTCGGCCATGTGACAGAAATAGCTACGCACAATAGGCGACATCGTTTGCAAAGGTGTGGTGATGTTGCTTAACTGAGGATAAATCCATCGGCTCCAGAAACTATCGCTTATTTCCTTATGTTTCAACGCTTCAGGTTGAAGTAAAGGTATGAGTTTTGAAAAACCGTTTTCGGCTATGAAAAACTCGGTGGCTACAATCTGGTTGCGTAGTTCAAGAGCTGCATCTATAAGCTTGCGGTAATAGGTGGCACGAGGCAAACCACCTGGCATCTGGTAACGGGAATAGAGCAGACGACCGTCTATGGCATTATAAGGCAGGTGGAAGTTACGGCTCAGACACTCGTAATATAAAAGCAGCTGCACATAATGAGCTTCTGTAAGCATGCTACCATGCTCTCCTGGTCGTTGACTGTCAACAGAAAAGTTCTTTCCCGACTTTTGTTCTACAAGCAGTTGAAGGTCGGTAGTCATGAGGTCTATTCGTCCTTGAAGACCTAACTGCTCACATACGAAACTGGGCTCGAGGATGGCCTTCTCACGAGAGTAATGCATCACCTGTTCCTGTTCTTTTGTGGGCATACCTGGTAGAGCCTCTTTATCTTTCCATTTTCCAAAGAGCACATCTGTTGCCTCACGAATATTTTTCACCTGTTCCTTGGCATCCTGCCTAAAGGAAGTCTTTTGGTTTAGATCGGTACACGTGCAATATTCGAGTGCTTTCTCTCTGAAGTTAGTCTTGAATGTTTCTGTCCAGTCGTAGTCGTCGCCTTTATTTATTATGTCGTCGAGGGCACTTCCTGCAAAGTTTCCTAATAGTATAGCTTGCGAATTGGCCATAGGACGCATGCGGTTGAGGGTATATGCCAGCGGACTATGCCCATATTGCGTGAAACAGGCTGCAAGAGAACTGATGTCGAGAAGAAAGTCGGGAGAAACGATAATGAAGCGGCAACCTCTCCCCCGGCCCTCCCCTGCGACAAAAGTGTAGGGGAGGGCGGGGGGAGAGGTCACATCAATCAGATTCACCTGCACTCCCTCCTTCAAAATTTTCTTGAGATATTGAAAGCGAGGCTCGTTATAGTTAATTGTGAGCAGTTTGTGGTTGGCATCCTGAGCTATTTCTGCTGTAAACGTATCTTCTTCTACCGAGCGCACAATACAACGCACACAGCGATAATCCACATGCTTGATAGATGCTTTGGGATTGCGTGAGTGCGGAATCTTGTCGGTTAGAATGTCAGGAATGTCGGTTTCGAAGACCTTGGAAACAAAAAGAGCCAAAGCCCTTAGGTCATAAAGAAGGTCTTCGTGTGATAGGGGTGTAGAACTGTTGCTATCGTGTCGCATCTTCTGAATGTCGAACGCATCAAGCTGTTTTATCTTTTTTTGCTTGCAGAGCACGTCAACCTTGGCAAAAAGGTTGCCTGTAGCATCCTTTGTGCCTTTTAAGCCTGCTGCACATGTGAGTACTAATACCTCATGCATCAGTTTGTTTTGCACTTCAGGCTTCAGTTGCTTTGAAGTAGCAATATAGGCTATTCGGTTGAATAATTCAGAAGAAGAGATAAACATATATTTGAATGTGGAATGTGCCCCTAACTTTTTCTCGCTTTTTCCCATTCCAACAGTTTTTCTTTTAGCTCTCGTCCCCAATGGTATTCGCCTATTGTGCCGTCCTTATGGATGATGCGATGACAGGGGATAATAACAGCCATGGGGTTCTGACCTACAGCTGTTGCCACGGCACGCACGGCTTCAGGTTGACCGATGTTTGCTGCCAACTGCTGATAGGAGATAGTCTCTCCGAAAGGTACTTTCATGATTGCTTTCCATACCTTTAGCTGGAATTCTGTACCTCTGAGGTCAAGAGTCAACGGATGGTCGTAACCTTCGAAAAGAACTTTCTGCACAGTATTCGCCATTTCGTCGCTCTGTGTAGTAGGAGTATAGGTACCCCAACGTTGAGCCAACTCGTGAATAACTCCCATTCTGTTGAACCCCAAAAACTGTAGGTCGCATATTCCGTCCCATGTGCGGGCTACGATAATTTCGCCGAAAGGACTATCGGCGAATCCATATTCTACTTTCTTTGCCATATACTTGCAAAGATACAAATTTTTGTGCAAACGAGTACATTTTCAACTTTTTATGCTTATATTTGTAGGCTTATTGAAATTTAAAAACAACATATATGACGAAAAAAGAGTTGATGATGAGAGCTATTGAACTCTCAAAGGAAAGTGTTCTTAAAGGTGGTGGTCCTTTTGGAGCTGTTATTGCTAAAGATGGCGAGATTGTTGCCGAGGGAAGCAATAGAGTAACTATTGATAACGACCCTACTGCTCATGGTGAGGTTACTGCTATTCGTGCAGCAACAAAGAAATTAGGTACTTTCGACCTCAAGGGTTGCGAGATCTATACCTCTTGCGAGCCTTGTCCTATGTGTCTTGGTGCTATCTATTGGGCACGTCTTGATAAGATTTATTTTGCCAACGACCGTAAGGATGCTGCTGCTATTGGCTTTGATGATGATTTTATCTATCAGGAAATACCTCTTAATCCTGTTGACCGTCATAAACCTGTAGAGATATTCATGCGCGATGAGGCTATCAAAGCGTTTGAAATGTGGCGTGATAAGGCTGATAAAACAGAGTATTAGACACAAAAAAAGGGGCTCCGCTGAGTCCCAACCTTTGTTAACCTTAAATCTAATACTATGAAAAACACATTGCAAAGATATGAAGAATAAAACGATACATCTTTTTCTTTAGAGGAATTTCGTTTAAATAATAGGTTTTCTTGATATAAATCAAGACTGTGTGCGCAAACATCTTAAAAATGACCTGTTTTGAAACAAAATAAAACTAAAAATTTTTGGTATCTTCGAAATTAATATCTATCTTTGCAATCAAAGAAGTAGAAACATAGAAAGACAAGGATACAGAATTCCGACATTGAAAAAGATGCCGGAATTCTTTTATTTTTATTGTCTGCTAAAAGACTATTGGAAAATAATAATTTAAAAAGAATAAAACTATGGCTTACATGTCACAAGAAGGCTACGATAAACTCGTGGCTCAGCTCAAACAGTTAGAATCAGTAGAGCGCCCAAAGGCATCAGCCGCTATTGCTGAAGCACGTGATAAGGGCGATCTTAGTGAGAACTCTGAATATGATGCAGCTAAGGAAGCTCAGGCTCATCTCGAAGATAAAATCAACCAGATAAAACTCGCTATTGCCGAGGCTAAGATTGTTGATGTTAGTCGTCTGAGCACAGATGCTGTACAGATTATGTCAAAGGTTGAGATGACAAACCTTGCTACAAAGAGCAAGATGGTTTATACTATTGTTAGCGAAAGCGAGGCAAACCTCAAAGAGGGTAAAATCTCTATTAAGACACCTATCGCTCAGGGATTGCTTAATCACAAGGTAGGCGATGAGGTAGAGGTTAAGATTCCTCGTGGTAGCATCAAACTGCGTATCGACAAAATTTCATTAGAGTATTAATTATGGCAACAATTTTTTCCAAGATTGCAGCTGGAGAGATTCCAAGCTACAAATGTGCTGAGGATGAGAATTTCTACGCATTTCTCGACATCAATCCTGTAACCAAAGGTCACACTCTGGTTATTCCACGTAAAGAGGTTGATTACATCTTTGATATGGATGATGAACATCTTGCTGCTTTCCAGGTATTTGCCAAGAAGGTAGCCGTAGCTATTCGCAAGGCTTTTCCTTGCAAGAAGGTTGCTCAGGTTGTTCTTGGTCTTGAGGTTAATCATGCTCACATTCACCTCATGCCTATAAACTCTGAGGCCGATGTTGACTTCCACAAGCATGTGAAGTTCACAGATGAAGAGATGAAGGAGATTGCTGATAAGATTTATAAGGAGTTTAAGAAATAAACAACCTCTCCCCCCTCCCTCCCCCGAGGGGGGGGGAGGGAGCCTCGCAAGCTCATAAAAAGTAACAAAGCCTCTTGCATATTTTTCTGCAAGAGGCTTTGTTTTTATATTGTGAGCGTTGATTCAATCACGAAATATGCTTCGTGATTGGCACTCCCCCTGTAGGGGGGAGCGGGTAGGGAGGTCTTAAATAAATTTCTCCCCCTTTTTAATCTGCACTTCAGTCACATATTTTCTTATTAGGGCAGATGAATCTTCTTTCTTACAGATAAGTAGCACATTATCTTTTTCTGCTACGATGTAGCCATCTAATCCGTTTATTACAGCGAGTTTGCCTTCCGGAAGTTTTATGATATTGTTATGTGAGTCTTCAAGGATAGTGTCAGAGTTTATTATAACGTTATCGTCATTACTCTTTTGCATAGCCTCGTAAATGCCATGCCAAGTACCCATATCAGCCCAGCCGAACTCACATTTCTTAACATACACATTATCCGATTTCTCAAGAATGCCGAGGTCGATAGACAGGTTAGGGTATAGTGAGAATTTCTCTTGCACGTATGCCACTTCCTCCTGTATAGTCCAGTCAGACTTTATCTCGTCGAAGTTTCTTAGCACCACAGGCAAGAACTTATACAGGCACATTCCTAAATAATGCACGTTAGAAAGGAACATACCAGTATTCCAATACCATTCGCCACTATCCATAAACATGCGAGCGAAGTCGCGTTCTGGCTTCTCGGTAAAGCTCTTCACCTTATATATATCGTCGAAATCTGCATAGTCGCCAATCTGAATATATCCATAACCAGGTTCAGGACGTGTTGGCTTTACGCCCATCGTTAATAGGGCATTGTTCTCATGAACAAACTCTAATCCTTCGTTAATATTATTATGGAATGCCTCCTCGTTGAGTACCATTTGGTCGGCAGGAGTAACAATCACATTTGCATAAGGATTAATATGAGCAATTCTGTGAGCTGCCCACGCCACACTTGGAGCCGTGTTGCGGTGTATAGGTTCTGCCAGAATATTATCCTCATTCAACTCAGGCAACTGCTCCTTTACCCATGGAAGATACTCAACGTTGGTATTAATAAATATGTTTTCCTTTGGCATTATCTTGGCAAAGCGATCAAATGTCTGTTGGAGCAATGTGCGACCAACACCAAAGAAATCGAGGAATTGTTTAGGCTGACTTTCCCGGCTGCAAGGCCACAGTCGGCGTCCTTTACCACCTGCAAGAATAACGCAATAACTATTTCTTTTATCGATCTTCATACTTATCTGTTTCCTGTTTTTAATTTGTTTCCTATTATGCCTCTAAGTTATATATTTAAAATGATAGTGGCAAACAATCAACCTTTTTTATTAGTAATTTTAAGTTTTTGAATGAAAACTTTGCGCATTCCAAAAAAATACATTACCTTTGCAACCGTCTTAATGACAAAAGCCATGCCCAGATGGCGGAATTGGTAGACGCGCTGGTCTCAAACACCAGTGCCGCAAGGCATACCGGTTCGATCCCGGTTCTGGGTACCAAAGCTCTTGAGTTCTTCACTCAAGGGCTTTTTTTGTTAGTAGCCTCTCTCATAGACGCTTCGCTATTGAAGATTAAATATTGAATAAAGAAGCGCTCTGCGCTTCTTTATCATTTGTCATTTACTGAAGTTTCGTAAGTGAATATACTCTGTATTTTTCTCTTAATATAAAAGAAAATAAAGACGAAAAGAGCATTCTGCTCTTATGATGAATTTATGT
>CAJOCR010000006.1 GCA_905236755.1 uncultured Prevotella sp. | reverse complement strand
CCCTACGGGTGTTATACCCTGAATATCAATGCTTTAAGTGTAAAATCCATCTTCACCCTAACTTCACCTCATCTTCACCCTCAAAAAGCGTTTTAAACAGCTGTAAAAAGGGCAGGAGAACATAACAACAGAGGTGAAGATGGGGTGAAGATGTGGTGAAGTAGAAAAACTGACTTAACCCTCTGAATATCATAACGTTTAAACGAAAGGGGTGAAGTTGAAAAAGAAAAGTTGAAAAAAAATGCACGCGTAAATTCTTTTCAAACTGCTCTTATTTTTCCCTTAGTTAGCCCATTTTTATTCTCTGCCCAGAGAAAATTTTCTGCCTGCCCAGAAACTTAAAATTTCACGTTTTTATGTTTTTTCTGTACTCTGTAAACAGTAAAACATTTTTTATTATTTCCCTATATTCCTCCTATATTCCTTCTATATGAAAATTAGCCTCCCCCATCCCCAGCGCGAAGCGGAGCTTCGCTATTGAAGATTGAAGATTGAACATTGAAGATTAGTCGGCTATGCCGATATAATATTTAAATCTTTCATTCTTTCAATATTTAAATCTTTCTTGGGCTAACCAACTGCTTGCGTTTCTTGCTTGAATAATTATGAAGAAGAACCGAGTTTCTTCGAAATGGTTGTGCTTTAAAGATACTAATTTGAAAGCAAGCTTTCATTAGCATCTTTCAATCACAAGCCTTACGGCAGAAACCTTTTTAGAGATAAACCACGGCACTTCGTGCCTGTAAAAAACCAAACGAAATATCAAAACGTAATTGCATACTTATTCAGTATTAGGGTTTTATATGTTTTTCTCTCGAAGCAAGGCGGTATCGCTTGCGATAACGCAGAGAAAAGATGGTGAAGGCGGTGAAAGCTCGCTTTCACAAGACCGAAGGCATATTCTCGCATAGATGCCACAGGCATCGCCATGCTTCGAGGTGTTTTCTCGGTTTTTCTTCATTCTTCAAATCTCAAAGTTGCTGGTTGATATCATTTTCTTTCTTGCTTATAAAAAAGAATCTATTGATTACTTTTCGACTGTCAGTAACTCTTCGATTCAACATTACCTTAGAAAAAAGATTAACAAAATAGAATAGAATCATCTCGAAACCATCTCGGAGGCATTTAGGAGGCATCTCGAAGGAATGCGCGGGCACGCTCTGCTAAATAAAAATTGACAAATGATAAAGAAATTGTGATAAAAAGAAGAACCGAGAAAACATCTTCAAAGGTTTTCATTTCTTCGAAATGGTTGTGTGAGCAAGCTGTTGAAATTTGAAAACAAGTTTTCCATTTCATCATCTTCTCACCCAAGCCTTACGGCAGAAACCTTTTCAGAGATAAACCACGGCACTTTGTGCCTGTAAGAACCCTAACGAAAATGAAATTGTAATTGCATGCTTATTTATAAGGTTTTTCTTCATTCTTCAAATCTCAAACTTCAAACCTCAAATTTCAAAGTTGTTTATTAATTTCTTTTGCACTATAGCTCATCGTTGTTTTTGTTTATCAGATTAACAACAACCTTTACCATAACATCCTTTTCTTCTGTTCTACTCTCGGCAATCATCAACGTTAGGGCGACAAGGGTGCTATCTGCAATACGCTTGGTGCCGTCAGGATGATATAGAATGTGATTATTATTAAGGAACCAAAGGAACAGGGTAGCGGCAATGCGCTTTTGCCCACTGACGGAATTTTACACCACGTTTGGAATTTACACGGTAACCAACGGAGATTATCATGTCTAAATTGAAATATGGAATGTTTCGTTTTACTGTCCTCTTGCCTTCAAGCTGAACCTGTGCAATTTTTGCACAAGTTGATTTCATGAGTCTGTGTTTTACCCTTGATCGCACCATGCTGAGTGGTATTCGCAAATTTTGCGACTACCACAGAACCAGCCAATTCTTCTTTAAGTGCATTATTGATATGCTTGCTGATAGTCTTATAATCACGTCCAAACAATGATGCTATTATTCATTGCCTGAGAAAATGTGTAAATAGTTTTTGTTTGTTTCATGTTGTGAGTAATGGCATAAGTTTTTGATTTATTGATAATTATGCAGAAATGGACTCTGTTAACAAATAATAAAATGGATGCTCAAAATAGTTAAAAGATAGCAATGCCTTTGTTGATTCATAATATTGTAGTATTATTGCATAATAAAAGAACGTTCTTACTGGAAATTATGACAAACTTCGATAAGCGTAAATTAGTTGAGTTGGTCTTGTATATACTTAACAAGACTAATGGCCTTGATTACTATCATGTATTTAAGATTATCTATTTTGCAAATATTTCTCATCTTGCAAAATATGGTTTACGCATAACAACAGATGATTTCTGTGCTCTTCCTGATGGTCCTGTACCATCATCTCTGTATGATAGTATTAAAAAGAGTAGGTTCTGTGACAAGGAATTGGGAGAGATGATAAATAAAGCCATAATTAAAGGTAATGATGATGCAGAGTATTTTTTGTTAGCTTCAAGAACTGCTAATTTAGACTATTTGTCTGAAACTGAAATCGAAGAGCTTGACAAGTCTATCAAAGAGAATGCAACTATGCACTATAATGATTTGAAAGAAAAATCTCATGGAAGAGAGTGGAATCGAGCCTTCAATTCGTCTGGCAGAAAAGTTATGGATGTAGTAGGAATGGCAAGAGATGCTGCTGCTTCTGAAGCCATGATAGAATATATCACAGAGGAACTTGAATTGGAAGAATTCTTAGCATGACAAACATAGGTGATTTGCTTGGCGAACAAGCTGATATTGTTGCACGGAATGCAATTGAAGTTGGTGATGTGCATATATTAGCTTTAACCTCTAAAGAGGGAATAACACCTAAAAACGAACAATCTTATAGGAATAAGTATTTTGTAGTTTTAGGCTTTGATACCCATGGAAATGTTATTGGAGGTGTTGTTGTAAACTCTAAAGTGAATAGTCGTTTGGCGTCAATAGTTAGAGATTACCATTTGCCTGTTACAACAGATGAGTGTCCTTTTTTAGAGTATAATTCGTTTGTTAATTGTTCTCATCTAATACCAGTGAGCAAAGATAAGTTTAATAATAGTACTTTTGTTGGAAAGATGAAAGAAGACACTATGATTCTGATAGTAGGTGCAGTTAAAGAGTGTCCCTTAATTAACAAGCAGCAATTAAAGGAATTTGGTATCATCTAAAAGAAGTGTTGCTTGTTGCAAAAGTTCATTCTTCAAACCTCAAACTTCAAACCTCAAACCTGTGTGCTAACTATTGGAACTTATTGAAGTATTTTATATCTTTGCGCAATAACCTAGTAATAACACATTATGAAAACTAAAACTATTATTGCGATAATGCTCGCTCTTGTTACTATGCAGGGGCTGGCGCAGACAAAGACTGCAACGATAACCGGTTATTCACCTGCTCTGAAAGATGGTACATTGGTTATTGGTGGTGCCGGCTCTTCGTGGGAAATAACCGACAGCGTTAAAGATGGACATTTTTCTTTGACTGTTCCTGTTGACGAACTCTCTATGGGCGGTATTGCTTGTATTGGTGAGGGATGCCCTAATTATTCTTTTTGCCTGATGTTGAAGCCTGGAGTGACAGTGAACGTTACGGGTACAGATCGTATGTTTCCACTATGGAAGGTAGAAAGCCCTGTTCAAGAACAGCAGACTCTGAATAGTATGACTGAGAAATGCCGTGATGTGATAATGGAATTAATCAATATAGGTCTGAAGAAAGACAGGAACAGGTATGACTCTATTAGTATGGTGTTAACGAAGAAGGAGATGGATATTCTGCCTTCGCTGCCTGTTGATGCTGCCTCGATAAGTAAATTAACTAACATTGCCAGGATACAGAAGAACATGAAAGACTTTCCATATATGGAGCAGTTGAAGAGTTTGGAGGCGAGTTTTGTAGCCCGTGCACCAAAAGGTTTTGAAGCTCAACTGGCAGAGATTCACAACTATATTTATCAGTCGCAGGTTTTGCAGCAGGACGACAAGGCTGCTGATGTAGAGCTTTTCGACATGCTGGGCAACAAGCATCGTTTGTTTGATGCTTTTTCTGGCGGGGGCTATGTGCTACTCGATTTCTGGGGCATAGGCTGTGGTCCGTGTAGAATGTCGGAACCAGAGATGAGAGAGGTGTATGAGAGAATGAAAGGAAAGCTCGAGATAGTTGGTATCAACGAGGATGATGTTTCTACTTGGAAAAATAGCGATTTCAGCAAGCGCATTATTTGGAAAAACTGGAACGATGGCGTGAAGGGAAGTAGTATCAATGGCAAATATTGTGATATAGGTGCTGTTCCTTATTATGTTTTGATTTCGCCTGATAAGCGTATTGTGTGGAAAGCAGTGGGCTATCAGCCTGGATATCTTTTGGGACTGGCTGAAGCTCTCAATGGCCCTAAGCAGGACAATAGTTCGAATCTTCAAATTGCTATTAGGAAGGTTGAGCACAAGCCTAATGGTACTGTTATAAGTTTCCGCTATTACACAAAGAAGGGCTTCTGGTTCCGCATCGTCAAGGATTCTTATCTCACAGCTAATGGTAAAAAATATAAGTTGACAGCAGCTGATGGTATAAAGCTTGATGAAAATAATTATGCTGAAAAGAATGCTTTTACTGCTAAGGAGGATTATATAGGCGAAATAAACTATTGTGATTTTACGCTTACTTTTGAACCTTTTGAAACTATCCCCGACAGCTTTGACTTTGTAGAGGGTGATGGGAAAGGAGCGTTTGTGATAAGGAAAATAATGACCCTTCCCAGCCTTCCCTCCAGAGGGAAGGAGTCCTAACCAACTTGCGTTTCTTGCAGCAAAAGTTCAACCCTCAAATTTCTAACTCAAAGTCGCTGGTTGATATCATTTGCGCGGTTGCGCACTGGTGCATCAGCACTTTATTTTCTAGTGTATGAATGGATTTTTCGCTGAAAGAGAAGAATGATATTGATGCTGAGCTTGGAAAGCTTGCTTTCTAAAAGCATCAACGGCAATATTATTATAGGCTCATTCTGAGCCGTATTCCATTCATGCACATTTTCTTTTTTTTTTTTATCTCAAGTAAAAATATTCGTTTGATAAACGTGGAGTATAAAAGGTAAAAGGCTCTTGCAGAAATCTGCAAGAGCCTTTACTTTATCATTTAGCGGAGCGTGCTCCGCACTCTTTATCATTTATCCTTTATCATTTATCATTTATCCTTTAGCAATGCCTTGCATTGCGCAATTTAGCAAAGCTCTGCATTGCGCAAATTTATCGTATGAACAGCATTTCGCGATACTTTGGAAGGGTCCAGAGTTCATCGCTGACGATGAGTTCGAGCTTGTCTATCTGATAGCGGATAGTTTCCATTTTTGGTGCTATATTGTCGTGGTAAGCTACGGCTTTCTCACGAGCATTCTCTATGCGGTTAGCAACCTTACGAGCCTCAACAAGTTCCTCAACTCCACGTTCTATCTTCTCGGTGCGTTCAGCAATCTCACGAATGATTTCGAGGTTGCGCTCGGTGAGCTTATGACCTTCTTCGCGACCGAAGATATCGAACATGTTAACTACGTTCTTAGCCAACTGGCTCTGATAGTGGGTGGCAACAGGAATGATGTGGTTCATAGCAAGATCGCCCATCACACGAGCCTCAATCTGTATCTTCTTGGTGTAGGTTTCCCATTTCACCTCGTTGCGTGCCTTGAGCTCGTTCTCGTGCATAACGTTTTCGTTTTCGAACATCTTAATGCTGTCGGCATCGAGATAACGATCGAAGCATACAGGGCAGCTTGCTTCGCAGTCGAGACCACGCTTAGCAGCCTCTGCCTTCCACTCGTCGCTATAGCCGTTGCCATCAAAGCGAATAGGACGGCAGGTCTTGATATCTTCACGAATAACATCAACGATAGCTGCTGTTTGGTCTTCGCCCTTAGCGATGAGTGCATCAACACGCTTCTTGAAGTTGCTGAGAGCCTCAGCAACAGCGGTGTTCAATACTATCATTGCAGCAGCACAGTTTGCCTCAGAACCAACAGCACGGAACTCAAAACGGTTACCAGTGAAAGCGAAAGGCGATGTACGGTTACGGTCGGTATTGTCGATGGTAAGCTCAGGAATCTCAGGAATGTCGAGCTTACGTGTTTTCTTTCCTTCGAGCTTGAAGAGATCGTCTTTATCGGCTTTCTCAATGTGATCGAGAAGGTCAGACAGCTGACGACCGAGGAAGCTTGAGATAATGGCAGGAGGAGCCTCGTTTGCGCCCAAACGGTGGTCGTTGGTGGCACTCATTACAGAGGCCTTGAGAAGTCCGTTGTGCTTATATACACCCATGAGTGTTTCAACGATGAACACTACGAACCGCAGGTTGTCTTCAGCTGTTTTACCACTCTTGTGAAGAAGAATACCAGTGTCGGTGGTAAGACTCCAGTTGTTGTGCTTACCAGAACCGTTGATGCCATCGAAAGGCTTTTCGTGAAGCAATACTTGGAAACCATGCTTACGAGCAATCTTCTTCATGAGTGACATAAGAAGCATGTTATGGTCAACTGCAAGGTTACATTCCTCGAAGATAGGTGCAAGCTCAAATTGACCAGGAGCAACCTCATTGTGGCGTGTCTTGCAAGGAACACCAAGTTCGAGAGCCTGTATTTCGAGCTCTTTCATGAATGCCTGCACACGCTCAGGGATAGTGCCGAAGTAGTGGTCGTCCATCTGCTGGTTTTTAGCAGAGTCGTGTCCCATAAGAGTACGACCTGTAAGCATAAGGTCAGGACGGGCAAAATAGAGGTCTTCATCAACAAGGAAATACTCTTGTTCCCATCCAAGGTTGGCACTAACCTTCTTTACATCAGGATTGAAATAATGACAAACCTCTGTAGCTGCAACGTTTACTGCATGGAGTGAACGCAGGAGAGGTGCTTTGTAGTCGAGAGATTCGCCAGTGTAAGAGATGAAGATTGTAGGGATACAGAGAGTGTCGTCGATGATGAACACCGGACTTGTTGGGTCCCATGCAGAGTATCCACGTGCCTCGAAGGTATTACGAATACCACCATTAGGGAAGCTTGAAGCGTCAGGCTCTTGCTGAACAAGCAGTTTACCGTCAAACTGTTCAATCATGCCACCCTTGCCGTCGTGTTCTACGAAAGCATCGTGTTTTTCGGCTGTACCTTCTGTAAGAGGTTGAAACCAGTGTGTGTAATGAGTAACACCGTTTTCCATAGCCCATTGCTTCATGCCACTTGCTACAGCGTCAGCAATAGAGCGATCGAGACGTGCTCCGTTATCAATCACATTTACCAATTCTGTATAAACATCTGCTGGCAGGTATTTATACATTTTCTGACGGTTGAACACATACTTTGCAAAATACTCAGAAGGGCGTTCCTTTGGTGTTTCCACTTCAACAGGACGTTTCTTAAATGCTTCTGCTACAACCTCAAATCTTAAGTTTGCCATTATCTATTTCTTTTATTTAAGTTTGTCTCTATAACGCAAAAAACTCTCGCAGACACGTAGAAGTGTTGCGGGAGTTTTATATCTTTATTGCTTCGCTCTGAAGCAATGTCCTTCAGCATAATATTCAAAGCCAGCGTCGTTTAGTTTGGCTTCGACCTTAGCAGGCTCGACGCCGAAAGCATAACATAGTTGGCTGAAATTGTCGAACTCCTCATCTCGAAGGAGCATGTTTATCGCACTATATAGGATATTTGGATCGTTTGGAAGTTTGTCCATAACCTTTTATTTTCGTGCAAAAGTACAAAAATAATTTGGAATGTGGAATGATTTTAATTACGATTTTGGAGTTACGAATTACAAATTAGTTGCGCAAGCGCAATTAATAATTATGAGTTTTGAATTATTAATTCGTAATTGAATAATTTAACATCGCGCGAAGTGCGACTAATTTGTAATTCATAATTTGTAATTCCACATTTTTACATATATCCCAGCCAGCGCAGGATATCATTGAGGTTGGCAACAACCATAAGAAGTACCAAAGCACCGATACCTATATATTCTGCCCAGATAAGGAACTTCTCTGATGGCTTGCGACCTGTAATCATCTCATAGAGAAGGAACAGCACGTGACCACCATCGAGGGCTGGAATAGGTAATATGTTCATGAATGCAAGGATGATACTCAGTAGAGCTGTCATCTTCCAGAACAGATACCAGTCGAATTCTGCAGGGAAAAGACTACCGATAGAACCGAAACCACCGAGTGACTTAGCACCATCTTTTGATGCAACATACTTCATGTCGCTAACATAGCCCTTAAGAACGTTCCAACCATAGGTAACACCTGCAGGTATGCTCTCAAGCAAGCTGTACTGAATGTGGACAGGCTTGTAGATATCAAGGAAGTTAGGGAATACTACCTGAAGTTTCAAGTCGTCAGAAAGCACGGTCTTTGCTGTGTGTACCTTGCCATCAGCCTTTGACTTCCATGAAATGACTGCAGTACGAATCTTAAGACTGTCCTTATGAGTTTCAGCTCCAGTCATTGCGTCTTCGAGTTTGCTCAGCTCAGTCATGAAATCGTTGGCAGAATCAACAGCCTTTCCGTTGAGGGCAAGCATACGGTCGCCTTTTCTTATACCTATTTTATATGCTGGGCCATTCTCTAACACGCTGTCAACATCGGCATTGAGCAGAGGACGACAGAACATTGGTGATGATTTGAGCATACCGAGAAGGTTTATTTCTCCTGGCAGGTTGATGCTCATTGGCTTACCGTCACGAATGATGTCAACACGCTTTGCTGTTGAAATCTCGCGGAAGAGGTCGGCATTGAAATCTTTGAAGGCACCGTTCTCTGTTCCTACAAGAATATCACGGTCTTTAAATCCGTATGACTTTGCTTCCTTGTTGAATTTCATACCCTGTTTCATGTCCTTTACCTGAACATAGGTTTCACCCCATGTGAACATTATCATACAGTAAAGGAAGAGGGCAAAGATGAAGTTCACGGTAACACCACCTATCATAATAAGCAGGCGCTGCCATGCTGGTTTAACACGGAATTCCCAAGGCTGTGCAGGTTGTTTCATCTGTTCGGTGTCCATGCTTTCGTCAATCATACCCGAAATTTTGCAGTAGCCACCAAGTGGAAGCCAACCAACACCGTATTCGGTGTCGCTGTTCTTTGGCTTGAAACTAAAAAGTTTTCCTGTCCATTTGCCAATACCTAAATCAAAGAAGATATAGAATTTCTCGACTCTCACTCCAAAGAGTTTGGCGAAAAACATGTGTCCGCCCTCATGAAGCAAGACGAGTAAAGAGATTGCCAGAATGAACTGAAGCAGTCTGATTAAAAATACTTCCATTTTTTATTTTAGTTTTATTATTGTTCGCTTTTTACGTTTAATGTTGAACGTTGAACGTTTTGGCTTGCGCCCTTAACTACAAACTTCTAACTATTAGAAACGATTTCTGACGCTATGCGACGAGCCTCCTTGTCGGTCTGTAGATAAACATCAAGGTCAGGGTTCTTGTCGAAAGCAGTCTTCTGCATTGTCTGTTCTATAATCTCTGCCATTCCAAGGAAGCTGCATTGATTCTTTCTGAATGCAAGGTTGGCAACCTCGTTGGCTGCGTTAAGAATACATGGCATGTTTCCACCCTTGTTGATAGCCTCGTAAGCTAAAGCCAAGCACTTGAACTTCTTCACATCAGGTTCGAAGAACTCTAATTTCTGTGCTTTAAACAGGTCGAGGCGCTCGCCATTGAGGTTCAGTCGCTGTGGGAAAGAGAAGGCATACTGTATAGGCAGACGCATATCTGGCACACCCAATTGAGCCTTTACTGCTCCGTCCATGAACTGAACACCACTATGAACAATTGACTGTGGGTGAATGAGCACCTGAATCTTATCAGCAGGAACACCAAAGAGCCATTTTGCTTCCATCACCTCAAAACCCTTGTTCATTAGTGAAGCAGAGTCGATGGTTATCTTTGCACCCATGTCCCATGTGGGATGTTTTAGGGCGTCGGCAGCTGTAACTGTTTTGAGCTGTTCGTGTGTGTAGTTGCGGAAAGGACCGCCTGAACAGGTGAGCAGAATCTTGTCAACCTCGTTCATGTTCTCACCAACAAGGCTCTGGAAGATAGCACTGTGCTCAGAGTCAACAGGCAGCATATCTACATGATACTGCTGAACAAGGTTAAGAATCAGTTCGCCTGCAACAACAAGAGTTTCCTTGTTGGCAAGACAAATCTTTTTGCCAGCCTTTATGGCATTGATTGTTGGTACAAGACCAGAGAATCCCACCATTGAAGCCAAAACCATGTCGATAGGTTCAGCCTGCACAATTTCTTCGAGGGCCTCACGACCTGCATATACTTTTATGTCGGGTTCGTCGGCAAGTAACTGTTGCAATTCGTCATAGTGTTCTTCGTTGGCAATGACAACAGCTGCAGGTTTGAACTTATGAGCCTGTTCGGCAAGTTTCTGTACGCTATTGTTGGCGGTGAGGCAATAAACCTCATACAGGTCGCTGTGCTGTTCTATCACATCGAGAGCCTGTGTACCTATACTACCAGTACTACCGAGAATACATATTTGTTTTTTCTTCTTTTCTTCTTTCATAATAACGTTGGATTAGTCAAGATCCATAAGACCATCAGGAAGATCGTAATCAATTCTCTTTTGCTTTACATCAATGCCTTTGATAAGAGCTTCGTTGGCTGGGATAAGAGCATCTTTGCCATCGGGAGTTACTATCTCAAAGAGAATATTGATAGTTGAATCGTCAACAGCCTGTATTGTTCCCAATACCTTATCTGTGTTAATGTCGTGAAGAGCAAATCCAATGATTTGTGCCCAAGAAACGTTTTCTTCGTCTCTGTCGGCAAGCTCACGAGGGAAATACACATCAAGACCAGTCAGATTAGCAGCCTTTTCCTGAGAGTCGATACCCTCGAGAATCATCAAGGCTGTTTCGTCGTTCTTGAAACGATATTCCTCTATAAAGAAAGGCACAAGAATGCCATCGATATCAAGGATGATATAATCAGCGTCTTCACGATCGAATATATCATCATCGAAGTTAAAACTTATCTCGCCCTTTACTCCATGAGGCTTACCTAATCGGCCTATCTTATATACGTCTTCTCTTCTTATCATATTGAATCTTATGACTTGTATTAATCGTCAACACGCTTGATACATGCTCCAAGACTATTGAGACGATGTTCTATATCTTCGTAACCACGGTCTATCTGTGCAATATTAGCTATGCGACTTGTACCGTTAGCACTCATGGCAGCAATGAGCAAAGCTATACCCGCGCGGATATCAGGACTTGTCATGCGGCCAGCACGCAGAGTGATGTTTCTGTCATGGCCTACTACTACAGCACGATGAGGGTCGCAGAGAATAATCTGTGCACCCATATCAATGAGTTTATCGGTGAAGAACAGACGACTCTCGAACATTTTTTGATGAATGAGCACAGTACCACGTGCCTGAGTAGCCACCACGAGGAGCACGGACAGCAAGTCTGGAGTGAGACCAGGCCAAGGCGCATCGGCCAATGTCATGATAGTGCCGTCGATAAATGAATCGACAACATAGTGTTCTTGTTTTGGAATAAAAAGGTCATCGCCTTCAACCTCTATTTTTACACCTAAGCGGCGGAAGGCATCAGGAATGATACCTAAGTTCTTCAGCGATACGTTCTTAATGCGGATACCATCACCAATCATTGCGCCCATACCAATGAACGAGCCAACCTCAATCATGTCGGGTAAGATGGTGTGATCAGCTCCATGCAGCGTTTCTACACCTTCAATTGTGAGCAGATTACTGCCAATACCGGTAATCTTTGCTCCCATAGAATTGAGAAGTTTGCAGAGTTGCTGCAGATAAGGTTCGCAGGCTGCATTATAGATGGTTGTGGTGCCTTTGGCTAATACGGCTGCCATAATGATATTTGCAGTACCTGTTACTGATGCCTCGTCGAGAAGCATGTAGCAGCCATTGAGCTGTTTGGCTTTTATTTGGAAAACATCGCGTTCTTCGTCCTTAACGAAACGTGCTCCAAGATTCTTGAATCCAAGGAAGTGAGTATCAAGACGGCGACGGCCAATTTTGTCGCCTCCTGGCTTTGCAACGGTAGCCTTGCCGAAACGACCAAGCAGAGGCCCAATCATCAGGACACTACCACGCAGGGCAGAGCATTTCTTAACGAACTCAATACTGTCGAGATAATCAAGCTTGAGTTCGTCACTTTGAAACGTATAGTCGTTACGTGAGTTACGGGTAACCTTTACTCCGATATCAGCCAATAATTTTATAAGATTGTTAACATCAAGAATATCAGGAATATTCTTAATGCGCACAGGTTCGGTAGTGAGCAAAGTGGCACAGATAACCTGCAGAGCTTCGTTTTTGGCTCCTTGTGGAGTGATGGTTCCCTTTAAAGGGTGTCCTCCTTCAATGATAAATGACTCCATAGATAATTATTTCTTTTTGCGCTTGCCTCCGTTGTTATTCTGCAGAATTTCGCGCTCATTTATCTTTTCAAAAACAAAGTTGTCAAGGTCGAGCTGTACTTTTCCATTGGTGAAGCGTGCCAAGTCGCTTGCTACCTTCTCGTCGGCACATGAGCCATGACTCCACTGAAGAAGGTCGCGTTTCATCTGGTTGGCTGTAAGCCTAATGAGTTCGTCACGTTCTTCACCATCAGGCATATCCTTAAGTTTATCGAATAGTTCGAAAACCATATTGCCGTAGTGTTTCACAGGGATACGCTTCATAGGATATTCCAGAGGCTCAGGCTTTGTAGCCATCTTGAGAGCGCCACTAACATCGAAAGGAAAGTCAATGTCGAGTTGAAAATTACTCATAATGGCTAAGTGATCCCATAGCTTCTGCTCATAATCCTCTGTAGCACGATTTTGTGGATACATACGGTCCATGATAGCAACAATGGTTTCTGCACATTGCTGGCGTTCTTCTTTATCTTTTAGCGCAACACAGTAGTCAACCATATTTTGAATCTCACGTCCATATTCTGGAAGTATGAGCTTCTCGCGCTGTGTATTGTAGTCTAATCCTTCAATGTTCATATCTTTATTTTTCTATTTCAAGTAAAGGCTTGGATTTTTTTGCAACGAAGTCTTTCAGATAGAAAGGTACGAAGTAGGCAACATCTTCAAACTGTTCTAAAGCAATACGCTTTTCAGCCAGTGGGAACATATATTTTGCCAAAGCATCAATATTGTCAATGAAGTGTGCATTTGGATGTGTGATAACGTCCTTGCATTTCTTGGCTCCATCGCCAAAGAAATATACAGGGCCCTTGTCAAGATACTCTTTGTAGGTGTCGGCATCAACAATATCAGCCTGGATAGGGCGCACTTCCTTAAGTGCACGTGTAAACACCTGAGCATATACCTCCATACGGCGGGCATCGAGCATTGGAACGAGAAGTGCATTTTCTTCCTTCACCATTTCACGAAGCAAAACAGGCACACAAAGCAATTCCAATGTAGGAACAGCAATGAGTTTCACATCGCGACCATAGGCAACACCTTTTGCCATAGATGTTCCGATTCGCAAACCAGTATAAGAACCTGGACCGCAACTCACAGCCACAGCGTCAAGCGGAATGGCGTGATTATCCATGAATGAAAGAGCCTCATCGATAAAGGTTCCAAGTTGCTCATTATGATGAGGACCGCCGCTATGGTCCTCCTTGTTGAAGATGCATTCGGCGTCATTACTTACTGCAACAGAGCACACGTTTGTACTCGTTTCAATGTTCAATATACACGACATAATAATTAATCTATTCTAAATAACATGCAAATTTACTCTTTTTTCCCGCAATTTTCGTACTTTTGCAGAAATTTAACGTGAAGAAACCATGATACAGTCAATGACAGGCTACGGTAAAGCAGTAGTAGCTTACAATGAAAAGAAAATTAATGTTGAGATTAAGTCACTAAACAGTAAGGCACTTGACCTCTCAACACGTATCGCTCCTCTCTACCGTGAGAAGGAGATGGAAATTCGCCAGTATGTGGCTAAACAACTGGATAGAGGCAAGGTTGATTTCTCTATATGGATTGAGAAAGATGCTGCTGCCGAGGCTTCACCGATAAACGCAGATATTGTAAAGAAATATTTTGAGCAGATAAAAGCTATTTCTGAAGCAACAGGAATTCCTGAGCCAGAAAATTGGTTTGAGACTTTGCTTCGTTTGCCTGATGTAACAACAAAGACTGATGTAGAAGAGCTTAGCGATGAGGAGTGGGCTGCTGCTACTCAGGCTATTGATGTTGCTGTAGAGAACTTGAAGGCTTTCCGTCGTCAGGAAGGTGCTGCTTTGCAGAAGAAATTTGAAGAGAAGATAGATAATATTGCTAATCTGCTGGCAAGTATTGAACCATACGAAAAGAGTCGTGTTCCAAAGATTCGTGAACAAATTGTTAAGGGTCTTGAGGCTATTCCTGAAGTTGACTACGATAAGAACCGCCTGGAACAGGAACTTATCTATTATATTGAGAAACTTGACATCAGTGAAGAGAAACAGCGTCTTGCTAATCACCTGAAATATTTCCGTGACACAATGAACGAAGATGGTCCATTGGGTAAGAAACTTGGTTTTATTGCACAGGAAATGGGTCGTGAAATCAATACTACTGGTTCTAAGAGCAATCAGGCTGAAATGCAGAACATCGTAGTAAAGATGAAGGATGAACTGGAGCAGATTAAGGAACAGGTGTTGAATGCGCTGTAATTTCAAGAACAAAACGCAAAATGGAAGAAATAAACAATAATCTGTCAGATACTAAGGGGAGGTTAATAATTTTTTCTGCACCGTCAGGTTCAGGCAAGAGCACTATTGTGCAGTATTTGATGAAAGAGCATCCTGAACTGAACTTGGCTTTCTCTATTAGCTGCACAAGTCGCGCACCACGTGGTACAGAGAAAAACGGAGTAGAATACTTTTTTCTTACCCCGGAAGAATTTAAACAAAAAATAGATAAAGACGAGTTCCTGGAATACGAAGAAGTGTATGAAAACCGCTTTTATGGAACTTTGAAAAGTCAGGTTGAAAACCAGACGGAGAAAGGTGAAAACGTTGTCTTTGACGTTGATGTAAAGGGTGGTTGTAATATCAAGAAATTCTATGGTGATAAGGCTTTGAGTATTTTTGTTCAACCACCATCGGTAGAAGAACTGCGCCGTCGTCTTGTTGGCAGAGCTACTGATGCGCCAGAGGTTATTGAACAGCGATTGGCTAAGGCAAGTTATGAAATGACTTTTGCTGAAAAATTCGACCATATCGTTGTTAATGATGATTTGGATGTAGCAAAAGCTGAAACCCTGAAACTTGTTGAGGATTTTCTTGCAAAATAATTATTTCTTGAAAAGATTAACCGGTGTTTTCGGAGGCTCGTTTAACCCTATTCATACAGGACATATTGAGCTTGCAAGGCAGCTGTTGCAGAGTTTGCCTTTGGAGGAGATATGGTTTGTGGTTTCACCTCTTAATCCTTTCAAGAAAACAGCTACTGATTTGCTTGATGATGAGAAGCGACTGCAGCTGGCACAAATAGCATTGGAAGATGAGAAAGATATGAAGGCAAGTGATTACGAGTTTCATTTGCCTCGTCCTTCTTACATGCTTCATACTTTGCAGAGTCTGTCGGTAGATTATCCTGACAGAAAATTTGCTCTTATCATTGGTGCTGACAACTGGTTGGCATTTGAGCGTTGGTATGGTTACAAGGAAATTCTTGAAAACTATCCTGTTTTTGTTTATCCACGCAAGGGGTGTGATATAAATGCGTCAAAAATGCCAACAGGTGTAACCTATGTGGATACTACACTTTTTGATCTGAGCAGTACAGAGATAAGAGCTCTTGTTAAAGAGGGGAAGTCCCTAAAGGGACTGGTACCCGAGAAAATCATTCCTATGGTAGAGGATTATTACGGATAATTTTGTATCTTTGCAGAAAAATATTTCTGATGAAGATATTTAAACATATTGATTCTCTTTTTCAACTGGCTGTAAGGCCACTCTCAAACAATGCGTTTTTTGCTGTAATGATGTATGCGTTAGGTATTCTGTGTGCCTTATGCACGCTGCCTCATACACGTAATGCGCAACTCTATGATAATCTTTTCTTTGAACTGTTTTTAGATATCTATATTGTATGTGTGGTGCTTTCATGCATACCCAAGAAAGTGCGCCGCTGGGTAAGAGTGTTTCTGTATGTTGTTCTTTATATTGTAGCGCTTATAGATGTATTTTGCTTTGTAAAATACGATTCAACTCTTAATCCGTCAATCTTGATGCTTGTAGGAGAAACCGACAGCAGAGAGGCTGGGGAATTTCTTACTACAATATTTTCGTCAGATATTATTTTTAGTCGCTTAGGCTGGATTTTGTTGTTTATACTGTTCCATATAGGATTGGTTATTTTGCCTAAATACAAAAAACTGCCAAAAGTCAGACTGAAGAAAAAGGCTCTTAGTTATATTGGTGTTGCTGTTGTGGTGTTTTTAGTGTTGTCGGTTGTGAATAGTGTTGGCAATAAAATGGCAACTCACAAACTGCTGTCTGGTCGTACTATTGGTGAGGTAGAACATACGCTTACAGAGAAAGACCATGCTCAGCTCTATCTGCCTATTTATCGATTAGTATTTAGCTTATATGCTAATAGTCTTGCAGCTAAACAAGTTGATTTGCTTATTGAGGCATCAGAAAAAGTAACCGTTGACAGCTGTAGTTATAAGTCGCCAACCATAGTGCTGATTATCGGTGAGAGCTATGCTAAGAACCATTCGCAGCAGTATGGCTATTTTATGGATACTACTCCACGTCAGGTGGAGCTGGAGAAGAAGGGTGGTTTGGTGAAGTTTGATGATGTTGTTGCATGCTGGAACCTTACAAGTTTTGTTTTTAAGAATTTCCTTTCTACTCATGTAGTTGGTCAAAAGGGCGAGTGGTGTGATTATCCTCTTTTTCCTCAGTTGTTCCGTAAGGCAGGTTATAAGGTTTCATTCCTTACCAATCAGTTTCTTTCTAAGGCTAATGAGGCTGTGTATGACTTCAGTGGTGGTGTATTTCTGAATAATCCACAACTGAGCAAGGAACAGTTTGATATACGTAACAACAAACTATATCGCTATGACGCAGACCTTATAAAGTGTTACGATAATTTTGTAAAGGAGGGTAAGATAAAAATATCAAACCATATAACACCAGGTGCTTCTATGCAGAAGACAGATGGAGCAAATCTGGTGATATTCCATTTGTTGGGTCAACACGTTACATATAAGACTCGTTATCCACGTAATCAGACTCATTTCTGGGCAAGCAACTATGAGGACAAACGACCAGAGCTAACCGACAAGCAGCGTAAGGTGCTTAGCCAATATGATAATGCTGTGCTTTACAACGATTCTATTGTTAATCAAATAGTAAAGCGATTTGAAGATAAGAATGCCATTGTAATATATATGCCTGATCATGGCGAAGAGTGTTATGAGGAAAACCGCGGTTTTATCTGTCGTAATCACTCTGCTGCTATTGACTGGCCTTTGGCACATTACGAGTTTGAGATTCCTTTCTGGATATATTGTTCACCACGCTATCGTGCAAGCCATCCAGATGTATATATGCAGATTGTGCAGGCAAAACACCGACGTTTCATGACTGATGCTCTGCCGCATATGCTGCTTTACCTTGCTGGTATAAAAGCTAAGGACTATCACAAAGAGTATAATCTTTTAAGTCCTGATTATAATGAAAACCGTCCACGTATTCTAAAGAATACTGCCGACTATGATAAGCTTGCTTCACAAGCGAAGCTAAAGGATAAATGATAAATGCAAAGGAAAATGAGAAATGACGCTCAACTACTAAGTAGAACCGAATGTTCAGTTCTTCGAGGTCTGGCCATTATCGGAATAATTCTTCACAACTATTGCCATTGGCTTGGCCCTGTTGTGAAAGAAAACGAATATCAGTATTTCCAGCATAATGTGGATTGGTTCACACAGGTGTTGTTTCATCCTGACCATCTGTTGCCTATGCATATCGTTTCGTTTTTTGGTCATTATGGTGTGCCTATCTTCCTATTTCTGAGTGCTTATGGATTAGTGAAGAAATACGAAGGCATCTCGAACCCATCTCGAATACCTTTTGTGAGTTATCATTTCATGAAACTGTTCAGAATGATGATAGTGGGTTTCGTGGCATTTACCATGATTGACCAGATGACGCCTGGCGCTCATCACTATCATGCACTTGACATTATTGCACAATTAGGTTTGTTCAATAATGTTCTTTCTGACCCCGACAATATTATCTGGCCTGGTCCATATTGGTTCTTTGGACTTATGCTGCAGCTATATATTGTTTACCGCGTTTTCCTTTACCGTAAGGACTGGAAATGGATTGTCGGCGCAATTGTTGTTTGCTGGTTGATGCAGATTTTCCTTGATCCAGAGGGCGAAACGCTGAACCGTGTTCGCTATAATTTCATGGGTGGAATGTTACCTTTTGGACTTGGACTGTTATATGCCAAATATGGCCGTGACCTTGCATACGAACACTATGCTCTTGTTGCAGGTTTCTCATTGCTGCTGATTATCTTCTGCAGCTATACTTATCAAACATGGTTCTGGGTTCCAGTATTTATCTGTTCATTCCATATTAGTGTTGTTAAGTTTATATCAAAGGTAAACTGGTTAACTAAAATTCTTGAGTGGACAGGAGCTATCAGTGCAGCCCTTTTCGTGTGTCACCCAATAACACGAAAGATATTTATCCCTATAAGTCGTCATGGTGACTACTATGCAGGATTGCTATTATATATTGTGGCAAGTATATGTCTTGCATGGGTGTTCCGTGAGTTTATGAAGCGTTTACCTAATCCTAAGATGAAGCAGGAATGATGAAGATAAAAGACATTGAACTGACGAATATCAGCCGTTATCGTGGTGAGCTCATGGGTATGGCGATGATTTTCATCATCCTTTTCCATGTTAGTTTGCCACAGAACGACATGTTCTATGGTCTTCGCCGAATGGGTAATATTGGTGTTGACATGTTCTTTTTCCTCAGCGGTATTGGTCTGTGGTTCTCGTGGACAAAAAATCCAAGTTGTAAGCACTTTTTTAAACGTCGCTATCTTCGTATTTACCCAACGTGGCTAATAATGGCCAGTCTATATTATATTCCACGTTTTAATGGTGGAGATATTATGGCATGGGTTGATCTTATAGGGGATATAACCATTAACTGGGATTTCTGGTTACATGACGAACTGACATTCTGGTATATTCCAGCAACAATGATGTTGTACCTATTTGCCCCAGCATATATGGAGCTGATAAAGAAACACCCCATATATCGCTGGTTGCCTGTTGTCATGGTTATGTGGTGCATATTGGTGCAGTATGTTACACCTATTCATAACATATTTGGTCATATAGAGATATTCTGGAGTCGTGTCCCAATATTCTTCATTGGAATAAACATGGGAGAGATGGTTAGAAAAAAAGAAAAACTTGATGGAGCAAGTATATGGATGATTATTATTCTTTTTGTTGCCACTCTTGCATCAAGTATGTTCTTGGAACAATATCGTCATGGACGTTTCCCACTATACGTGGAGCGTATGCTTTATATTCCTCTTACTGTGACAACAATATTGTTGCTTAATCGTGTTTTCCGTCGCACACCAAAATGGTTCAATCACTCTTTCAAGTTTGTAGGTGCACTTAGTTTAGAGTGTTATCTTATACATATTCACTTTGTGCTTGACTACATACCAAAAGGATGGGGCTATTGGCCAACCTTCTTTACATGCACAGCCATTACACTACCTTTGGCTTGGTGCTTAAGTAAGATTATTGGTGTGATAGAAAAGAGATTGTCATAGAAAAGTATTATGAACGAGATTGAAATGAAGAAAACAAAATGCGTGCAAGCAGCTACAAAAAAAATAGGAAAGCTGCATGCTGTTCTGAGAATACTGCGTCCTGCACAATGGATTAAGAATTTCTTTGTTCTTGCACCATTGATTTTTGGTGGTGCTCTTTTTCAGTTAGAATCATTATGTGCTGGACTTATAACGTTCTTAGCTTATAGTTTTGCAGCATCAAGCATATATTGTTATAATGATATTCATGATGTAGATGATGATAGACGACATCCTGAGAAATGTCATCGTCCTATAGCAAGTGGAACAATCAGTGTAGGTCAGGCTTATGTCTTGATGATATTGATGATAGTTCTTTCTTTGGCTATGGTTTCATTTCTTTTGCTGCCAGGTTGTTTTGTATCCATATCAGAACATTCGGTTTTAAAAGTTGCAGGAGTAATTGTCTTCTATTGGCTATTGAATCTAGCCTATTGCGCTAAGTTAAAGCAATATGCAATCATTGATGTTTGCGTAGTTGCTTTTGGCTTTGTGCTTCGATTGTTAGCTGGTGGCTTTGCCGTAGATATTGTATTGAGTAAATGGATTGTTCTTATGACTTTCCTTATTACCCTATTCATGAGCTTTGCTAAGCGAAGAGATGATGTTCTTCGTATGGAGGCAACTGGAGAGGCACCAAGAAAGAACACCATCAGATATAACCTCACGTTTATTAATCAGGCAATTACAATTACTGCATCGGTAACATTGGTATGTTACATTATGTACACTGTGAGTCCTGAGATAACGGCAAAGTTCCATACTGACTATTTATATCTGACAAGTATCTTTGTTCTTGTTGGTTTGTTGCGTTATATACAGATTGCGGTTGTTGATAAGAAGAGTGGTAATCCAACAAAGATTATCTTGAAGGATCATTTCACTCAGTTTGTTGTTTTAGCATGGCTCGTTGCCTTTATATTGATTATATATGTCGTCTAAAATATATTGCTTTGACTTTGATGGTACAATAACTCATAAAGATACTTTGCTTGAGTTCATAAAATATACTCATGGATTGGCAGGTTTTCTATTTGGGTTTCTTCGTTATTTACCATTATTGATATTGATGAAACTTCATCTTTATCCTAACTATAGGGTTAAGCAACAGGTATTTGCACACTTTTACCGTGGGATGACTGTAGGAACATTCAACAAGAATTGCAATGATTTTGCTCGCGATAAAAAGAATATCATTCGTAAGGCAGCAAAGATTAAACTTGAAGAAGCATTAAAAGAGAATGCACAAATTTTTGTGATAAGCGCAAGTATAGACAACTGGGTTGCTCCATTCTTTGAAGATGAGTTTTCTGTTACTGTTCTTGGCACACAGATTGAGGTTAAAGACGGATTGGTTACAGGACGCTTTCTAACAAAGAACTGTTATGGTGAAGAGAAGGTTGAGCGTTTGAAAAAGGTGCTTACCAAATCAAGAGATCAGTATGAGATAATAGCATTCGGCGATAGTCGTGGTGACAAGGAAATGTTGGAATATGCAGATAAAGGATATTATAAACCATTTAGAAGATAACAAGCGCGAGAAACTGGGTGAGGTAGTGCGTTTTGGTGTTGTTGGAGTTGCTGCTGTGTTAATTCAATATGGCGTGTACCTTTTGTTGGTTCTGTTCATGAATCACAATATCTCAATGACACTTGGATACATTATCAGCTTTATATTCAATTTTATAGCCAGTACTCACTATACTTTCCGAGTGAAAGCAAATGCCAAGCGTGGAGCAGGCTTCGCGTTGAGCCACGTAATAAACTATTTCATGCAGATTGCAATGCTCAATGTTTTCATCTGGCTTGGTATAAGCAAGCAGATTGCACCAATACCAATGTTCGGCATCTGTGTGCCTGTTAATTTTCTTTTAGTTAGATTCTTTTTAAAACGATAATATGACAAATCCATTTTATATTTTCAAGATAAAGCGTGAAGAGCGTTGGATGGCATTAGCAGCATTTCTGGCTATTACAGCACTCAACGTATTATGCATTATAAAGTATTTTGATCGCTTTTCACAGATTACAGATAATTACAAGAAATTATTTGTTGGCACGTTCCATATATCAGGATTTGACCCAGTAACATATTGGGTTGTTAGCGATTGGACAACAGGCTACAATATTTATCGCCATCCTCTGCTTGCCTTTTTCATGTACATTCCGTATCAGATTAATCAGGGATTGATGATGCTTACAGGAATGAACTGGGCACAGATTATTGTGGCTGCAATACTCATCTTCTGCTCATTTTATGCTTTTATATTCTTCTATAGAATAGTTCGTGAAATAGTTAGTCTTAAACGCGTCGATTCAATAATTCTATCGGCATTCTTTTATAGTTTCTCATATATACTTGTTGCATCTATCGTACCTGATCATTTTATCATGTCGATGTTTATGCTCATGCTTACGCTCTATGTGGCAGGTAAGAAAATACAAAAGCACAAGCCATTTACAAAGTGGCAGACAATATTATTTTTTATATTCACTGCAGGTATATCATTGAATAATGGCATAAAAGTGTTTCTCGCCAACTTCTTTGTTAATGGCAAGAAATTTTGGCGACCAGCAAATCTTCTGTTTGCCATACTTCTTCCTGCACTATTGATATGGGCAGGAGCACGTTTGGAATGGAACTATTACGAGAAACCTGCTTTTCAGGCACGTCAGACTCTTAAAGCAAAGAAAGACTCAACAATGCGTGCAAAACTATATCAGGAATATCGTGACACTGTATCAATAAAGGATTCGGCAAAGATAGAAGCTGGGTATAGACTTCTGATTCAAAAACGTGCACATGACAAGTATGTGCGTGATCATAAGAAAATATGGAATAGGAATACAGGAAAGCCTATAAACAAGACCGAGTTCGGGCAGTGGACAGATATTACTACTCCACGTTGGTCATCGTTGGTTGAAAACACTTTTGGAGAACCAATTCAGTTGCATCAGGATTATCTTTTACTGGATGTATTACGCAATCGTCCTGTAATAGTAGAATACCGATGGGTAGGCTCGTATGTTGTAGAAGCTATTATCATGCTACTGTTTGTTTTAGGTATGTGGTTTGCCCGTAGAAGTCGTTTCTTCTGGCTTGCTTTCAGCTTCTTTGCCTTTGACATGTTCATTCACTTGGTATTAGGCTTTGGTATAAACGAGATATACATTATGAGCCCTCACTACCTATTCATTATTCCATTAGGAATAGCCTATTTGTTGAAAGCATTAAATGTAAAGCCTTGTGTAGTATTGCGTTTGACCATATTGGTTATAACTCTTTATCTAGTAATATATAATTGCTCGAATTTACTATACTTCCTAATATAACAGATATGCTGAAAGATTTTGCTAACTTATTCCGAATAAAAAAGAATGAACGAGGTATTTCTCTTGTTTTTCTATTATTGATATTGTTTTTTCAGTATCTTATAATTAGCAAATTCTTCTTTTTGTTCGCGGACTATAGTGATCATAATTGGGATGTGTTTATGAGGAATTTTCATATGTCAGGTTATGATCCTATTACCTATAGTGTCGTTACAAATTGGCATCAGGGATATGATATTATAAGGCATCCGCTTCTTGCTTTTATGATGTATCCTTTTTACCTTTTGAATCAAGTTCTTTGGACAGTTACAAGTGTAAACTGTTGCCAAATATTAGTAAGTGCACTATTAACATTTTGTGCATACTATTCATTTATTTTCCTCCACAGAGTATTAACAGAAATAGTCGAGATAAATAACTTATCCGCATCTTTGTTGAGTTTTTTCTTCTTCGGCTTTGCTTATATATTTGTTACTTTTTTAGTACCTGATCATTTTGCAATATCTCTATTCTTATTGCTTATAACAATATATATTACAGGTTTAAAAATTAAAAAAGGAAAAAGTTTCTCTATTGCAGAATCGCTTTTTTTATTTTCACTTACAGCAGGCGTTACCCTTAGTAATGGTGTTGTTATAGGAATACTAATCTTCTTTGTAAATGGTAAAAAATGTTTAAAGCCTAAATTCTTCTTATTATCCATTATACTTCCATCTATTATATTATTAGGGTCAGGAATAGGTATTAAGAATTATTTAGGTGAAGAAACATCTGTTGTTAATCAGCAAATGAGCTGGGTGACTGATTCTGCTAATAAAGTAGATATTGTTGTTGAAAATTTTCTTGGTGAGTCTATACAACTTCATCGTAAATATATTTTAGGTGATGTACTTGTCACACGACCTATTATAGTGAAATACTCATGGAAAGCACAATATGTTGTCGAAGCAATTATACTATTATTTTTTATTGCTGGTATTTATATAGGAAAACAGAAACGTTTTCTATGGGCAGTTCTATCTATTTTGGGATTTAATATTTTACTTCATATTATTATAGGATTTGCTATAGATGAAGTTTATATAATGACTGCTCACTGGGGATTTGTAATTCCAATAGCAATAGCTTATTTGTTTACAAAAAGCAATAGAGCTGTTTTTGTAAGTATATTTTTCGTTGTATTGTTGTTAACATGCTATCTTTGGACATATCATGGCTATTTACTATTCAAATATCTTACTTGGACAGTTAAAGGTTAAATATGTTTGTCTATTCCTAACCATTTTAAGAATCTTTTTCTGATGGCCTTTTTAATAATGTCAAAGTTACCATATTTAATATTTAGTCCGAGTTCCTCAAATGATCGGCAAATTTTTATCCAAGGATGCCCCCAAGCATTTGTTTTGTAGAGGCGTTCTTTATATGCTATATTATCTATGATATATTTTGGATATCTTAATGGGAAGTCTAACTCATAACGCTTCATAGTGAATATTTTCCTGTAAGCTTTAGGAGTTGTTTTTATACTACCAGCGAAATGAGTGGAATCATCAGAAAAGCCCAAATTATTAATAAGATTCTTATGTGGCATAATAGCAAGGCCTGAGTTAAGTAGCATTGATGCCCAAAAGATACTTTCGTAAAATTCTTTCCCAGATGCCTTATGTTCATAACACATTTGAATAAAATCCTTGCGATAATTACGTTGCTTAACTAATAATCGCAAATGTTTCATTGCTTGAGCGTTGTTCAGAAAGGCATAATCACCTTCCCATTTATCTATAACTCTGCGCCAAGAAGCCCATCCCCATATTGAAAATATAGATGTAAAGAAATAACTGTCATCACAATCTGAAGTGATTTCATCTTCATTGAATCCACAGATCATAGAAATGCGTTCGTCATTTTCATATTTATCAAGCATTTCTTTGCAAAATGGAAAAAAAGATTGTGATGGCACATCATCATCTTCAAGAACAATACATTTATCTGCCATAGAGAAAGCCCATTTCTGTGACAGATACTCAGAAGGATCACAACCTTGGTTTTTCTCACAATAATGACGCTTAACATCACATTGCCAGTCAATATTTTCATCACTAACAATCTTGCGACAAGCATCAATGCCCAACAAGTCCTTTTCTCCTCTTGCACCATCTTGATAGAGGAAGAGACGACTAGGTTTAGCTATCTTTACCTGTTCAAATACTTTTTCTAAGTGATCAGGACGATTAAAGAAAAGTATTAATACAGCTACATCAATCTTAGCAGGTTGCTCCATAGTTTTTTATTTTATTACAAAGATAGTAAAAAACTTGGTATTTTCTCTTTAAACTTTTATTTTTTGCATTTTTATTTTCGTGCGATTTTGGTTTTTATTAATTTTGCATAAAAGACTATATATATGGCAAATCCTCTTAAAATATTTTCTATAAATAAAGATGAAAAATGGCCTTCATTGGTAATGCTACTCTATTTAGTTATACTAAATGCAATGGCTATATATCAGCATTTTGATCCATATACAAGATGCGGTAAAATAGGCTATTACAGCCTGTTTAATAAGTATTTTAACCTATCAGGTTTTGATCCGTTTACTTATATTGCTTTATCTGACTGGCGTTCTCTTTATACATTAGAGCGTCATCCGCTCTTAGCTATTTTTACATATCCTTTTTCAGTCTTAAATAAGTTGTTGATGGATATTACAGGCATGAATTGTGCTGTATTTATTGTTGCTGTAATTATCACCACTCTTAGTATATATTCTTTTGTGTTCCTCTTTAGAATACTCAAGGAAATAATAGGTATTGGCTATAAAGAGAGTTTGTTGCTTTGTGCTTTCTTTTTTTCTTTTGCTTTCATAATGCTGTCTTCCGTTTCGCCTGATCATTTTGGACTCTCTCTCTTCTTTCTTTTGATGACAGCTTATATTGCAGGAAAATGTATAAAAGAAAAAAAGTTGATGAATAGATGGGCTACTGCAATATTTTTCCTTTTATCAACAGGTATCACAACAACAAACTGTGTAAAAGTAGGTCTTGCACAATGGTTTGCTAATGGACGGAAATTTTGGAATCCTCGTAATTTTTGTATAGCAATTG
Organism: uncultured Prevotella sp.; assembly: GCA_905236755.1. Taxonomy (GTDB): domain Bacteria; phylum Bacteroidota; class Bacteroidia; order Bacteroidales; family Bacteroidaceae; genus Prevotella. Next base: position 74,749 of record CAJOCR010000006.1, on the reverse strand, counting down.
TTCTACCTGCCTGTATTATTTCGGGGTCTTATTTTTTTATTCAGGAATATATTCAGAAACCCGAGCAGGAACGTCGCGATAAGGCGTTGAATATACGGCTGAAAGATGAAGAATTTAGAAAGCAGTTGGATGCTTTTCATAAGAAGCAAGATAAGGCTCAATCTAATGCAATTATGAAAGGTGAGACTTTTAGGTGGACAGATATGAAACTCTCTCGTACTCATTCTATTGTAGAGAATCTCTTTGGAGAGTCATTGATGTTCCATGAAAAGAAAATGCTTCATGACGTTAATGACGATCGTCCTGTTTTTGTTTCATATTCAAACTACACATGTTATGTAGTAGTTGGAATAGTTATTTTGTTGCTTCTTTTGGGTATTTTCTATGGCTACCATCATAAGTTCATGCTAATGTGTTTGTCATGGTTTGGGTTTGATATGTTTCTGCATTTAGTATTGGGGTTTGGTCTTCAGGAAGTATATATAATGACAGCTCATTGGGCTTTTATAATCCCGATTGCCATAGCTTATATTTTAAAAAGATTTAGAGGAACAAAGTATCAAACTGTTTTGCAGTATGTAGTAATTTTCCTTACAGCTTTTATGCTTGTATATAACAGTAATTTGTTAGTACATTACTTCTTGGCTTAATGCTTTATTAAGTATATATGTCGTACTAGTTTAAATATAAAGTTACAGATGCTATAAGGAATAAACTTTCTATAAAATAGGCCAGATATAAATCTGAACAGCAAATGATTATTAAAAATAGGATAATCATTTGCTATTTTGTTTTCTCCAAAGCTTTCTTTTCTGTTTTCTCTGATGCTTGTTAATACAGCAAGCATTAGAGTATCAATATATTTTTCTTTGTCGTTTTTAATAAAGAACTCATAAAGCACCTTTTTGGCTCTTTGAAAAGACAGGAAGTTCTTGTAGCTTGGTTTAAATGTTGATACATCACTATCACGATAATAATATACCACTTCATTAGTTGAAGCTACCTTTGCAAAGTATAATAGCCTTGGAAGTACTACATAGTCTTCTCCGGCATCAATGCCTTCTATATTAAAGATATCATGCTCGGTATAAAGTGATTTACGTATTATTTTAGCCCAAATGTTATTACTGATATTGTATTGAAGTATTATTCTGCGTATTCTATCTTCCTTACTGCCATTAAAAGGATATTCCACAAAAAGAGTTTTGTCATCAATAAACTTTTGATACGATCCTTCAATAATGTCGGCTCCAGAAAGAGTTTGCTTGTTGACAAGAACCTCAACTGCATTTTTAGGAATATAGTCATCTGAATCAACATGCATTATGAACTCACCTGTTGATGCATTGAAACCAGTAAGACGCGCTGCACCGAGTCCTTTGTTTTTTGCATGGTTAATGAGTTTTACTTGTTCCTTTCTGTTAGGGTATAATTCTATTGTATCTGTTAAAATCTGTACACTATTGTCTGGAGTGCAGTCGTTCACGAACACGTATTCAATATCGTTATATGTTTGTTCAAATAACGATATCAAACAGTTCTTGATGTATTTTTCAACGCCATATATAGGTACAATAATAGATACTTTCATTTTTTCTTTCTGATAAAGTTAATGCATTCGTTTAGTATCTCCACATGAGCCATTCTCATAATAGTCAAATAGAGTATACCAGCTATTATTATTCTTGTAGCAAAGAGTAAATATAGGTTCTCGATACTCATTGTAATAAAATAGGTTACTCCCATAACGGCAGCTGCTATTACAAGAAAAGGAAGAGTATCTTTTATAATCTCTGTTAACTTTATTCCTGAAATTTTTTGTGTTACGATATGCCAGACTATCAACCACAATATAGTGAAAGCACTATAAACAGTAACAAGAAAGGTCATTCCCTGAGAATGACAACCTATTACTAATGCAATAAGCATAGCTACTTGTATAATGTTACAACGAAGGTATATATCTGAACGTCCGTTGCTAATAGCAAGATTCTGATAGAGGGTATAGAAAGGCACAAAAGCACCACTGATACATAGAATTTGTAATAGTGGAATACAATCTATCCATTTGTCCTTAATGGTTATAAGAATAAATTCTTTACCAACTAAAACAAGTCCAAACATTAGAGGAAATGAAAGAAAAGCAGTGAATCGCATCATCTTCCTAAATACTTGTTTTGCTCTGTCTTTATCGTCACGTATAGATGCCAAAACAGGTTGTGCAATTTGTCCTATGGTGTTAGCGACAAAAGAATTTCCTTTTGTGTCCCAGTTGTATGCCTGGTTGTAGTTTCCTACATCATGAATGGTATATAAACGACCAAAGATAAAGGTCAGCATATTATTACTTATGGTGTTGATGATGTTCGTAAACAATATCTTTACGCTGAAATTGAACATCTTTTTTACAGGTGTAAAATCAATATGCATATTAGGATACCAGCCTGTATAGTAATAGCGACATATATTCAAAACACTTATATATATAATTTGCTGCCAAGCCAAACTCCAATAGCTCATTCCATAGAAAGCCATGATGAGTCCTATAATTCCTGAGAAAGATAGAGCTACAAAGCCACAGATGGCAATTTCTTTATTCATCATGTTCTTTGCCATATAGGCATTCTGAACAATACCCAACGAAGATATCACAAAGGCGAGGAACACAAAACGTGAAACTTTAACCAAACATGGCTGGTGAAAGAAATCAGCGATTAGTGGGGCACAGAAAAACAAAAGAGTATATATACTTATACTGGCAATAATATTGAACCAAAATACTGAGTTGTAATCGTTGTCCGTGGGTTTCTTTAGGTTAATCAATCCCTGCGTAAAGCCACTGCTTTGTATGTTTCCTGCAATAAGAGTAAAAATGGTAAGAACGCCAACAATACCAGTTTCTGCAGGCGACAGCAATCTGCCCATAAAAATGCCAAAGATGATGTTCAGTACCTGTGTGGTACCGCTGTTCATTGCTCCCCAAAAGAGCCCTTTGGCTGTCTTTTCCTTAAGTGTTTCTACCATATGTATATGCAAAAATAATACTAAAAGTTTGAAGTTCAAAAAGAAATTACCTACTTTTGCAATATAATTAGAAAAAACGTTTTTACAATCTGAAGAAATGTTAGTATCACCAGAACAGCAATCTCGTTGGAATGCCATCATTATTGATGTTTTCAGAAAGTTTATTGAAATCTGCAGGCAAAACAATCTAACATATTTTTGTTGTGGAGGAACAGCTATTGGTGCTGTACGCCACAATGGTATTATTCCATGGGATGATGATATTGATGTTTTTATGCCTCGTCCCGATTATGATGCTTTTTTGCAGTTGGCTTCAAAAGAAGATTGGGGAGATTATGAATTAAAGACTCCATATAATACATGCAATTATCCTATGTATTTTTCCAAGCTATGTAGCAAAAAGACTTCTTTGATAGAGATCGCGGAACATCCATTTTTGATGGGATTGTATATTGATATTTTTCCTCTTGATGGTGCGTCAGATTCTAAGGATGAAGCTATTAGGCATCAGGCACAATTTAGGCATGTAATGAATAAACTTGAGGCCGTTTCTACTCATAACACTTTTGTGGAGTATATTTCATTACTGACCAAACCAAAAGAGTGGGGACGTTTTGTTCGTAAAACTTATGCTTTTTTTAATCGTCGGCATTATAGATGTTCAATTATCAAGCAACTTGATAGTATATGCCGACATTACGACTATGCTACATCGCACAATGTAATGGCATATAGTGGTAGTTATGGTGAACGTGAGGTTTTTCCTAAAGAGTGGACACATGGAATTGTGGAATTTCCTTTTGAGTCACTTACTGTAAATCTATTTAAGGGTTATGATGCTTATCTATGTCAACTTTATGGCAATTATATGCAGTTGCCACCTGTTGAAAAACGTGTTAGTCATCATTACAAGGCATTCTTTGATCTTGATAAACGCATTTCCTTTAAAGATGCCATTAAGGCTATAAAAGATTAGTTTTCCCTTTTTTACGGTCTCTATTAGTATGATTCTTTGATTGTAGAAGTCATCTTTTCTTTCATGTTACCAGAGATCTTCCAGCCAAGTGCTTGAAGTTTGTTTGTATCAAATGTTGCTTTAGTAATTATTTTGTTGTTATCAGGAGTATCAGGTAGTTTCATGACAACCTTTTTACCACCAATCTCGGCAACCATCTCGGCAAGTTGCTTTATGGTAATATTAGATGTTGCATCAGCTATATTATAGGCTTCACCTGTTTTGCCATTTAGCAATACGTATAAAAGTGCCTGAGCACAATCAACAACAAAGCACCATGAACGATATTGTTCACCTGTGCTTTTAAGTATAATATCTTCGTTATCAAGTACATTTCTTATGAACTGGGCATAAACACGATTATCTGATTCTGTGAAATATGGCCCATAAGTATGTGAAGGACGTGCAATCACCGCATCTACACCATATTCTGTAACGTATGCAGAACACAAAGTTTCGGCAGCACGTTTGGATGAAGGATAACACGAACGAGGGTTAGTACAGTCTATATATCCGCTATAGTCCTCTCTATAGACTCTTCCGTCACCTTCTCCATACACCTCACCTGTTGATACATAAAGAAAACGCTTCATACCATGTTCCTTGCCATATTTTAGCAAATTATCTACACCATAGATATTTGAAGCAATTACCTCAACAGGAAACTGTTTAAAGAAATTAGGACTTGCATTACTTGCTGCATGGATTATATAATCGAAACAAATACTACTGTTAAGAGTATTTGTAACATCATATTTTATAAAATGAAAATTCTTGTTTGAAGAATATTGTTTGAATCTTGCAGATGCTCTTTCGACATTTCTTCCTGCAGCATAAACGTTTAGTCCAGCAACATTTTTTTGCATGAGAATGTCCACAAGACAAGAGCCAATTAAACCTGTAGCCCCTGTGATAAGTATATTTGTATTTTGTAGTCTGTCCCAAGACAGATTACAATCACATGCTTCTTTAATATAGTTCAAATATGATTTTATTTCAGCCATGACTCTTTTTGCACATGAAGCAATGACTTCACGATTTCAAGATCCTCAACAGTAGTAATCTTCACATTCTTTTCTGAGCCCGGTACAATATGCATTTCTCTATTGCCAAGTTCTGCCATAAGTGTGCATGATGCTACTGAGTTAGTAATACCTTTCTCCTTAGCTTCTTCATGAGCTTTTATAAGATTCTTCAATCTGAATGTCTGTGGTGTTTGTGTTCTTACAAGTGTGTCACGAGGAATACTCTTAGTTGCCTTAAAACCATCATCGCTTACAAGAATAGCCTCTCTACATTTTATACCAGTAATTGCGTACCCGTATTTTTCGCTAATGGCTATATTTGATGAAATAATATCCTGAGACAGAAGTGGACGGACTGCATCGTGAATAAGTATCAGATCATCGTCATTACAGCCTGCTTCTTTTAGTCCATAAATACCATTATGAATAGACTCTTGCCCATTGTTGCCACCAGGGAATATCCACTTCAATTTAGTGATATTAAACTGGTTAGCATATGATTGAACTACTGTTTCCCAGCCTTCAAGGCACACCACAGCAATCCCATCAATATTGGGATGACGCTGAAAAGCCATCATCGTGTGAATAATAACAGGACAGTTGTCTATATGCATAAACTGTTTTGGAATATCCTGTCCCATTCTGTTACCAGAACCGCCAGCTATAATAAGAGCGTAGTTCATAATTCTTTTCAATAGGTTTAGTTTAAAATACCACTTGTTCTTGCAAAACTACATATTATTTTTGAGAATTGCAAATCTTTATCTCTGATAGGTTGATAAGTTTATATGCAATAAGCTGACGTCGCCAGGTATAGATACAATGCATGTTACCGTCCTTGCCTTGAATAATAGCGGGATAAGAATACTCTCCTATCTTACTGTCTTCAAGTGTCAAAGCATGATGCCAATGAGTACCGTCATCAGAAAGAGCTATTGACAGCGGAGTACGAGGACCTGTTTCCTCTCCTGGCTTTGTTGCTATATTGTTGTAGATAAGCGCATGACGACCATCACGAAGTGTAACAGCATCAAGTCCAGACTGATTATTTGGAACATCCAATAAGGTTACCTTTGTCCAACTATCACCATTATCACTACTAAAACTTGTTGCTACCTTACCATTCTGCGAACGGCATAACACTTGCAAACGACCATCAGCCAATTTAAGAATAGATGGCTGTATGCAACCAATAAACGTTGGTTTAGCATCTTTCTTCAGCATATCAGCTGTTCTTATCTTCAGCTCTGTATCAATAGGTCCTACACGCTTCCATTCTTTTGTTGTAAGATCATATATTTCAAAGTGAATACGCCAACCGCCTTTCTCTGTACTCGAAGGGCAGATAAGACGATTGTCAATAAGTTCTGGTTTATTTTTGATAGGACCTAAGAAACCTTGAGGCAGAGCCTCACGATCTGTCCATGTCTTACCTCCATCATAAGAGCGTACAAGCCAGCCTGTCCAATCTTGTACAAACTTGCCAATCTTGAAGAAAAGCAGAAGTTCGCCATTTGGCATTTCAAAGAGAACAGGATTATAACAAGCCTTACGATACAGTTCACTTTCAGGAACAGTAAACTTATTCTTTACTCTTTGCTTTATAGGTCCGATAGATGCTTTGTCTATTGTATCATTGACTCCTCCTAATTCTGCATCATGAGTACCTAACTGAAAAACACCATCAGCAGCAAGTTCTGGAGTTGTCCATTTATCAGAGCCTTTTGGCTTTCTACTGCTCCAAATACATACGTCTGGCTTTCCCTCATATTCGTTGCCAGCAAACCATGCAGCTACCAAATCACCATTCTGCAATTCGACAATCGTTGCTGCATGACATGACACAAGACCTAGAACATCTTTATACACGAACTCACTTTTCAGTATAGTCTGACAATGAGCAGTTATATTACAAGACAGAAGAATCGTTCCAAGTAAAAAGAAGCGAGATATTAAAGAATGAATAGTTGATAGTTTCAACATAATTATTTTTTTAATAGTGATCTTATTATAAACCAAAGATGCATCAAAGAGGTTTGAACAAGTCCGTAATGACAACTCATTATTCTAAAACGTTCTTTTAGGGATGCTTTGTGATTCTGTATGCTCATACCACCGTCAAGGAAGTTTACTATGACGGCATTTACATTACACAAGGGAAGTTGTTTCTCTTTGGCAGTCTTCATTACTCTTATGCACCAGTCAACATCTGCAGAAAGACGATAATTAAGGTTGTAATGGTTCTCCCGTGCGATATCTGTACGAGCATAAAAAGCCTGATGACACACGAGCATACCCCTTTTAAACGAACGCCATGATAGCTTCTCAGGTGCTTTTAATCTACGATGTCTGATGAATGTTCCATTTTCATCAACAATATCCGTCTCTCCATATAGCACACCCGGCAGTTCCTCTCCCTCACCAACAGAGTTTGCTATTGTCTCCAATGTATCTTCTGAAGGGAACACATCACCAGCATTCAAAAATACAATATAACTGCCTGTTGCCTTATCTATACCTTTGTTCATTGCATCGTAAAGACCTTTGTCTGGTTCTGATGCAACGATAACCTGATGGCGTGTGTCTTCAACAGCATCAGACTCCTGTTTATATTTGTCAGCGATGTGTAATGTATTATCCGTTGACTTTCCATCAAGAATAATATGTTCCACATCTTGATATGTTTGTTTTAAAACGCTATCAAGAGTGCGTTGCAAAACAGATGCTGCATTATATGTGCATGTTATAATTGTAAATGTTATCATATTGAAATCAATATTTATTTCTTTCGGCTAATGCCTGCTCATAAACTTCTAAATATTTCATGGCAACAGCCTGTTGTGAGTAGCAACGGGAAACTTTATTTTCTGCTTCCTTACTCAATTGATGATAGTCTGCTTCATCAAGTACCCAATGAATACCTTTGGCAAGGTCATTTGCGTTCTTATATTCTGCTACATAGCCATTCACCTTGTGATCAATCTCCTCAGGTATGCCACCTACGTTGAAACCTATACATGGCACTCCACAAGCCATAGCTTCCATAATGGTGTTTGGTAGATTTTCCGACAATGAAGGTAATACAAATAGATCACTTGCATTATAGATGTTGACTATTTTTTTTGCATCGCTTACATATCCCATAGGGAAAACAGGCAAAGAGAACTTGTCTGCAACCTCTTCAGCATGTCCACCAAGAATTACAACACCTGTATTCTGCTGCATTTCAGGTTTTGCTATAGCAAGTTTATTTATGGCCTCAATTAAATAGTTCATACCTTTGTTTACGTTTGTGACACGTTGAGAAACAAAAAGTATCAAACGTTTATTTGTAGGTAGAGAAAGACTCAAACGAGCTTCTTGCTTGTTCTTTTGGCGGAAAACATGAGTGTCAATAGGGTTCGGAATGCTGGTAACTCGTTGCCCTGTAAGTAAACTGCTTTGTTTAGCTTCGCTCTCCAGCCAATGGCTGCAAGCTACAAACGAAATATTATGCTGGTTTAGAATAGCTTTCTTCTTATTCCAAACCTTTGTTGAAAAATCATTTTCAGAACCTTCGCCAGGTAGATACTTGCAATGTTTGCATTCTGTCTTGAATTGCTCACAACCTAATGTGAGGTGACATATAGAAGTGGCTGGCCATATATCATGCATTGTCCATACCACAGGTTTGCCGCTTTCAAGAATCTTTTTTATGTTTTTCAAAGATAGCATGCCTTGGTTTATCCACGAGAGATGAATAATGTCTGCTTCTTTGAATTCTGGCAATGATGTGATGTCTGTTCCACAGCAGGCAGAATCCAACTCCCATAGATGTTGTTTCTTAAAACGTAGATGCCAGAAGATGCACCAGCGTTCCCAAAGAAAATGCCATTTGCGAGCAGGCGATTTAGGTAGAGCAACAATAGTAATATTGTTGCTCTCCTTATCTCGTACTAACATCTTTGTTTTTACTCCATTATTGTTAAGAGCATCTTTCAATCGGTTAGCAGCTAAGGCCGCTCCACCTGTTTTCTCACTTGTGTTTACGATTAGTACACGCATCTTTTTGGTTTTATTTTAGGCAAAGATACAAAAAGAATTTGGAATTACGAATTTTGAATTATGAATTCGTAATCACTGACCGAGTGCTTGCTGTCGGCTTGCCGGTGCAAGCGTAAAAACGAGGGAAGTAATGTGGTATTATTCGCACTTCCTGCGATGAATAATGAAGTGCAAAGCACTTTAATATTTCCATTTTTCATTATTTCATTTTTTCAATATTAACGATTCCACATTACACTCTCCACATTCCGCATTTACCCATTGTGTGCGCACACAATGTATTGATATAAATCAAAAAAGCACATGTTATTTAACCAAATGATATTCAATATCTTGCAGTATAGTTGAAAATATTCTACCTTTGCAATATCAAAATTGATTGTTTAGGTTAGTAGTAATAATAGATTTAGGTTTTTAGTTATTAGGTTTAAGGTAAATTTGGTAGATTGTTTAACAGGTAACAATGAAGACTGTGAAGTTTTCATTTGTTAAGAAGAAATTAGTTAAACATTATAAAGCGCTGGAACTCGTTGAGAGCTCCAGCGTTTTTTCAATTTAACAAATCAACCTTTCTTTTATTTTACCACTTTACGACCATTAATAATATATATTCCCTTTCCAGGTTTGTTTACACGACGTCCCATCAAATCATATATTTGATTATCTTTTGGTTGCGCATTATTCGTCTTTGAAACATCAGATATACCAGCAGTACTCATCTCTAAAGAAGAAGCTCTTGTCGTACCGCTGACCATTTCTAACTGCCAGATATAATCCTGCGAGAAAGTGTATTTTGGTTTAGGACTTGATGAACTTGTGTCAACAGACCAAAAGGTCTTTGCTGCAAGAGCCCATCCACTGTTGCCTCCCTTTGCATTAGTAGCACGGATAGCAAACTTACCTGATTTTAAGAAGAACACCTGAGCTTCCCAATCCTTGCGCTTAGAAACTTTATCTGTATTTATTTGACCGTTGTTAACAATATTATTTCCACTCAAAGAAGGATTAGTGAAATAGGCATCCAACAAGTTAAAACCATATTTATATTCTGTATTGCTGGCTTCTGCTCTTGAGAAAGTGAAAGTACCTGCTTTTGACGACTTACTTGTCAACGAACCGTTAGCTTCCATATAATATTTCATTCCATTCACCTTAGTGTAAATACGGTATTTTGCACCAGCCTCTATAGAACTAAGAGCATTGAAATAAGTAGTATTAGTACCTTCTTTAAAGTTATTGTTTATAACGGCATTAATCAGTTTTTGACCTTTAGTCTGATAATCACCCGACTTATCAATACCAGCATAGTCCGTCACTACAATACCAGTAGAACCATAATGTGAAGATAGATAATCAACAACCATAGAGTTTTGGTAAGCAGCATTTTCACGATAACCATCACTTGTAACAATTGTTTTTCCAACAACATTAACAGTCTTTGAATAGCCAGAGGTATGATTGATAAACCAACGATTAGGATCGGTGTTCTTATTCATACTCTTGTCAAGCATATCCTTAATCTTGCTACTCTTTGTTGACTTACCACTGCTGCCAGTACAATCATAGTAGTCTTGAATGCTGCAAGGTGCTTCATTACTGCTGTATTTTATCTTTGCGTTTTCAGTAAAATCATTCCAGTCATAGAGATAACCGCCAACAGGTGTTGACTGATAAATATCACGACTGATAATAAGAAGCTTACCACGAGCATTCTTAACCTTCAGCATAGGGGAGAAATTTATAGCATGACTCTTCACTGGATTACTTGTTACCAACGAAATAAACTTGTTTTTCCAACTGCTGTCATTTTCGTCGGCCTCTCTTTCATGGCGAATAATTGCAATAGCAAACTCCTTGGGGTGACTATCGAGAAGATTGCAAAGTGTTCTTAGTGCCTCAGAAAGTCCTATATTTGTTTTTGCTATACCATGATAAATTTCAAGTGTAGAGCCATCTACGGCAGGACGCAAGTCAAAGCAACGAATACCACTATTCCATTGTTCAGTGATGGTCTTCTCCTGTGTTGTACCGAAATAATCTGCAATGATACCAGTAAGACCTGAGAAACCGTGTCCTGTTCCAGAGTCGTGAGTGCCAGGAATAGACACCTGACTGACATATACATTATCATCAATGTTTTTAATCCAATCATCAGCATTGGATGGTAAAACACAAAGCACCTGTAAGCATAGGTACACAAACAAAAGTTTAAGGAAATGTTTTTTAGAATGCATAACTGGTTATATTAAGTATTTTAATTAGGTTAGATAATCTCTGTGCCACAAAAATACTAAATACATCCGCATGCAAAAAAGTAACGTTTAAAAAAAATACGATGATGACATGCAAACGGAAAAGAAATACACGAAATCATACAAAAACAGTTAGAGTACTTTAATCACTCAGAATACTCATATTACACAGGTTGCTTCTCTATCAAACAAACTGCATAGGCAGAAATACCTTCCTCGCGTCCTGTAAAGCCAAGCTTCTCAGTTGTTGTAGCCTTAATGCTGATAGTATCCTCATCACAACCAATAACCTGTGCAAGACAAGCCTTCATGGCTGGCACATGAGGATTAAGCTTTGGACGTTCTGCACAAACAGTTGCATCTATATTACCTACCTTATAACCTTTAGTAGCAATAAGGTCGATAGTTTTCTTTAAAAGAATCTTTGAATCCACATCAAGTGTTTCTGCTGCAGTATCAGGGAAATGATAACCTATATCACGCATGTTAGCAGCACCAAGAAGTGCATCACAAATAGCATGTATAAGCACATCGGCATCGCTATGTCCCAATAAACCAAGACAATGTTCTATCTTTATTCCTCCAAGCCATAGGTCACGACCTTCAACAAGTTTATGAACATCGTACCCCATTCCAACTCTAATATTCATATCCTATACTTATCTTCTGTTAAACAAATCTTTTATTCCGTCCATATCAAAGGTGAGCGACACACGCAAAGTCTGATCAAGTGGATTACTCTTGGCTGTTGCAATTACATATCCGGCATCAAGAGAAAAAACATTCATCTTAAAACCAGCACCAACAGTGAAATACTTTCTGTTTCCCTTGTTTTCGCTTTCATGATGGTAACCAGCTCTGATAGAGAACTTATCATTATATGTGTATTCTCCACCTACACTCCATTGTATTTCTTCAAGTTCTTCCTTAAAACCGTTAGGTGCATCCGAAAAACTCTTGAATATACCGCTGATACTTGAAATATCGTAGTATTCTTTTTGCACTCGGGTGTTATAGTCTTCAGACGATTCGTCCGCACGTTGCTTTGGATAGGTAGGCACAAGAAGTTTATTTGCATCAGCGGCAATAGTGAACTTGCTGAACTCATCAATAGGAATCATCAGCGAACCTCCAAGACGTAAGTTTGTTGGGATAAACTCGCTATGCTCATCACCTCCAAAACTAATTTTACTACCTATATTTGAGATGTTCAAACCAAAGCCCAACTGACACTCACGTTGGCCTAACGTTACATAGTTCTGATAATATGCAGCAATGTCAGCAGCGAAAGCACTACCTGGCGATGTGTCTTCTGTGTAGTCATAAGTAAGATCAGAATAAATCCATCTTAAAGCAGCAGCAATAGAGAATTTCTCACTTAACATTAATGAGTAAGCAACATCAAGCGACATCTCATAAGGCTTTATTGTCATTGTGTTGTCGTTAGACTCACCGCTATTGGTAATCACTTCACCTAAAGAGAAATAACGCAATGAAGCAGAAACAGCACTATAATCACCTATGCGATAATAGCCCGACATATATGCCAAATCCATATCGTTTACCAACTGGCGAAGCCAAGGAGTGTAGTTTAGTGACACACCTGCACGACTAACAGCAAACGGATATTTTGCAGGATTCCAATATTGTGAGTTCACATCTGGGTCGGTGGCAGCACCAACATCTCCCATACCAGCAGCACGTGCATCAGGAGCTATTGTCTGCGAGGTGACCGAATTCCTTATAGGATTAAACATACTTGCTTTGTCTTGTGCCAACAGAGTATATGGTGTCAGCACAAGCAACAATAACAATATGATATAGATTCGTTTCTTCATTCTTTTTTATTTGAGGAATAATCGTTTTCATTTAGAAAACGAGATTTGCCCTTATTTATTGCTAACAACAATAAGTTTCTTAGCCATGCTTGCCTGATTACTGCCATCACACGCAATCTTTACCCTATAGATATAGACACCTGTTTCAAGTCTATTGCCGTTGTTTGATGTTAGATCCCAGTCAACGGTATATGCATTTGATGTAGAAACTCCACTTTCTGAGTGCTTCCATAGAATTCGTCCACTTGTGTCATATACCTCAATAATCACATCCATATTGCTTCCGGTGCGATCGTGGTTTATGATAAATGTAGTGGTGGTCTTTGCTGGATTTCTTGAAACATCAACACTAAATAGTGTAGGTTCAAGCGATCTGACAACATTGAAATCAAGCATTGTTGTTGAAGAATTATTCTGAATGTCCCAGGCACGGAATAACAGCTTATGTTTACCTTCTGATAGTGCAGGCAAACTATAGTATGTATAACCCGAAGTATAACTACCAAAGTCATAGCTGAAGTTATCATTCAGATTATATGTCATGTCTGTTCGTCCATCAATGACAAGTTGCATATTGTGTCCAATACCACTACCAGAAGCATTTATACCATCCTTGTCAGATATCTGTGCTACAAAGAATGGGGTTGTATTAACATCGCCACCGTTAGCAAACGACGGACTGTTCAAATAGCAATAAATTGATGGGCCAATAGAATCATTGCTCATAATATCAGAACCTCCAACTGTGAAATGTTCTGATGCACCATGAGCAGAAAGTGTATGTTTGCTGTTTACAGCAAACACATTTACCAAGCCTGTGCCGTTAGAATAGTTAAGGTCTTTAGGAACAGCAAAGGTAAAGGCAAACTTACCATTACGTATGCTGTCAGTTCCAGAGAACAGTTTTTTTGTTCGGTCGTAATATTCAAATGGTTTGTCGGTTTCTGTCTTATCGTTATGCTTACACACTATAAGCTCGCGCGAGTCTCTTACTATAGCCGTTATCGTACCGGTAAAATTGGGATTATCAACAACATGCCCAACAAAACGAGCTATTGAGCCAGCATGCAGTTCTGGAAGTTTTTCTTCCGAAACGGAGATACCATTAATAGAATCTATTTCAAGTTTAAGCTCAGGCAGATGTAATGCAAGGGCAGGGTCACCAAGCAGCGAATATTGCAGTTTGTTTGTACTCAAGTCGCTACCTGTGGTAATCATTTCGTTCTTAGCTCTTCGTTGTGCTTCACCAATAGTTATTGCCTTTCCGTCCTCAACATTAAGTACATGACGCAAGAAAGCCATATTAAGCACCTTATTATAGTTAGCATACACAGTTCGGGTAGTGCCAAAGAATGCCACAGCACCTCCCTTACTGTTTAGTACTGCAGTTTCGCCAATAGTAGGTGCTGTACCATCAAAAGGCATAATGTCACACGATGCAGTAATCCATAACGGTAGGTTTTTATTATTGAACTCGGCATAGTCGCTTAGACGTAATATTGTTTCGTGTGACAACTGAGTCTCTGCACCATGTCCTGCATAGTCCATCACAAGAGCGCCAGCATTCTGTTGCTGTTTTATAATGTTTGTTACCTCAGGATAGGTGTTTCCCGTTGAAGTGCTTATTCTCTCATATGAGTCCCATATAACCTTCTTAACCACATATCCAGGATGCATACTCATTGTCTGCTCTGCAGCATCGTCTGCGTCCTCCATATGCAGATTCTGATTACCGTCATCACCCATGAACATAAGTGTGTTTTGCCATGTCCCCACATTGTCGTTCTTGGCATAGTTGATAGTCTTATCAACCATTATCTTTGCCTCTGCAGCAGTAGTAACAGGGAATCTACCTATAGCCAAATCAAGTTGATCATTAGTCTTTGGTCTTAAACCTTCGCCATCGTCTAACAGTCCAAAGAATCCATCGTCAACATAACATTTTGTTTTGTTGAAAGAGTCATCACTCTCGAAGCACAAAAGATAATCGTCAGGATTAAAGCTTCTGCAGTTCAGTGTCAACATTCTATTGTCCCACACGCAATCGCCCATCAACAAGAGATACTTAGGCATATCGTTGCTATCTGAAGCGCGGTCATATAGCATCTTCATGTAGCGGCGATAGGCATTAGCATCAGGAGTTCCGCTTGCAAACTCATTATACAGTTCGTCGGCAGGAACAATATTCACTCTTAAAGAGTCGTGCTGCTCATGATGTTTCTTCAGGCGTTCTGCCTGTTCACGTAGTTTCAAACTCGTAGGAATAATTATCACCATATCAGCCTGTGGGTCGGCATGATGGTTTTGATTAGTTATATTATATACATATTCTGGACTATCAAATATGCCTTCTTTTAAGTCTGGAGCAGCAAAAGGCTTGTTCCAAGCTATAGACACATAATCAAGGCGTATAGGCCCGCCTGTCTTAGTGACTATTTTTATGGTGTCAGCTAAGAGAGTAGAGTTAAAAGCATAAACCTTGTTACTTATATTAGCCTTGTCGTATTCATCACGTAGCGTTATGCTCTGTGTACTAAGTAGATTATTATTTAAGTATACTTCGGCTTCACTGTTTATCCCAGCAGTTACGCTCACATATAGTTTCCCCTCTGTAGCGCCCGCAGGATGCTTCAATATAATTGTTTTGCTACTGCCTGCATTTATAGCCTCAGGGTCAAAAAGATTACGGCCACCATTAAACCAGCTATATCCATCAACCTCATATAAAGAGTGATAGTCATCTAAACTGGGATAGAACGAGTTTATGAATGTGGTAGAGTCAACAAATGTTGGTTCACTATCATCCTGAGTAATCAGATAATAACCATAATCAGAATAAGGATTTCGCGTGCGAACGTAAGCCGAGTTCGACTCCCACGACACAGGTCCACGAGCATAGAAAAGTCGGCGACCATTAATGTTGCAGGTAGCCAACTCTTTTAAATCATCAAATTTTATTAGCTCTTCTGCAACAAGTTCCTCGTTTTGCTGGTTTCCTCCATAGCCATACACCTTTACCTTGCTTAAATCAGTAAAGCCTGCCTTTTTTATAAGCGATTCCGTTAGCTCATACACGCCAGAAGCCGGCACCCTTATCTTTGCCCATCTGCCTTTTGCAAGAACAGAGTTGCTTGCATAACGTTCGCTTGCTGCCACACGTGATGAAGCACGTGAAAGAAGTTGTGAGTGTTTCAACGGCTTCGATTCCACCTTTAGCATAAAGCTAACAAGAACCCTGTATTTGCCATCACTAAACACCAAAGGCATAAAGTCCACCTGTAGCGACGGCTGTTTTCTATTCAAAATGATTTTCTGTGAAACAGCGGGTAATTTCGGTAGGGCAGTACCTGACAGTTCGTTATATCGGGTGATGTCATTTTTCGACATATCAATAAACTCAGGATATAGTAGTGTAACAGTATAAATAGAGTCCTGATAGTTTCCCGACAACGGAATATTATAAGAAAAGTTTGGCAATACAGAATCTATCTTCACCTGTTCGTAAGTAAGGTTAAAGAACCTTTCTGCTGCTTTCACCTTGAACGGTAAAAGCAACATAAGCAATACAAGTGGAAATAGTATTCTGTTTCTTGTCATACTTATTTACAGTTAAAATCGAGCACTTTTCTTTCTTCCAGATAACCTTCCAGATGATCGTCAATGCTTACTGGACCACATCCAGTTGGGCAACCAGTGTAAAGCAAATCACCTGTTTTCAGAGTGAAATACTGACTGATATAGCTAATTAATTCATCCACCTTATACAGCATAGCACTTGAACAGCCTTCTTGAACAGTCTTGCCGTTTATATCAAGATGGAAGTGTATGGCTTGAATATCGCGGAACTTGTGAATATCCACCCATTCGCCAATAGCAGCAGAACCATCAAAGCCCTTTGCCAATTCCCAAGGGCGTCCTGCTGCTTTTAACTTAGACTGCAATTCGCGAGCAGTAAAGTCAATACCTACGGTAACAGCGTCATAGTAACGATGAGCAAAGCGTTGAGGAATAGTCTTTCCTAATTTACATATGCGCACTACGAGTTCTGTTTCGTATTCAATCCTTCCCATGTGGTCAGGAATGAAGAATGGTTTATGATCTTTCAGCAGAGCAGAGTCTGCTTTAGTGAAAATAACAGGTTCTTCTGTTTTAGATAACGTACCATGAAGCGCTTTATTGTGCTCCGAGTAGTTCATACCAACAGCAAATATCTTCATATAACAGATTATTATAATTACTCTGATTATTCAGAATTCTCTGATTATTCTGATTACTCAGATTATTCAGAACATTCCAATTACTCTGATTTTTCTGATTACGCGGAATTCTCTGATTATTTTAATCAAAAAAGCGCCTGTTTCTTTAGAAAAACAGACGCTTCTATTTTAGAATTTAGATAATTCTTAATTAGTCAGCAACAAGAGTGAAACGCTTGTAAGCTACAATAGCGAGATCCTTGTCCTGAGCCTTCAACCAATCCTTAACGCTGATCTTGTCACCGTCTGAGAACTGGAATTCCTGGTCAACGAGACAGTTCTCCTTGAAGAACTTAGCCATACGACCCTTAGCGATGTTCTGAATCATCTGGTCCTTCAAGTTAGCTGCAGCCTTCTCACCTTCAGTCTTGATGATCTCGCGAGCCTGAGCAGCCTGCTCCTCTGTGAGCCAGCCCTTCTTAGTGTTAGACTCGATATGATCCTCAGAATCTACGTGTGCAGGGTTGATACCAGCCTTCTTCAAAGCTACGTTTACCTGACGAGCAATCTGCTCCTCCTTGGTCTTCTCGATAGCAACTTTGAGCTCCTCGTCCTTAGTAGCCTGAGATACAGACTCCTCGTTAAGAGCTACTGGCTTCATAGCAGCTACCTGCATAGCAACCTTGTGACCTGCCTCAGCGTTGTTCTGGTTGAGCTGAACCATAGTAGCCAAGGTGTGCTTGTTCATGTGGTCGTAAACCTCTACGTTCTCACCCTCGATGAAGTTGTAACCATCGATTTCCATCTTCTCACCAGTGATACCTGAACGCTGTGTTACAACAGCAGCAGCATCCTGATCACCAATCTTCAAAGCCTTAACCTCGTCGAGGCTCTGAGCCTTAGCAGCAACAGCTGCGTCGAGAATCTGCTGAACCATAGCGATGAAGTCGGCACCGTTAGCAACGAAGTCAGTCTCACACTTAACTGCAACCATAGCAGCGAAGTTACCTTCCTTCTTAACGAGTACACAACCATTAGAAGTCTCACGGTCAGAACGCTTAGCAGCGATAGCCAGACCACGCTCGCGGAGCAAGTCCTTAGCCTTATCGAAATCACCTTCAGCCTCTGTGAGAGCTTTCTTTACATCTGCGAGACCAGCACCGGTCATAGCGCGCAGTTTCTTGATATCTTCAATTGAAACAGCCATTTTTTATTTTTTTTATTTGGATATTATAAATAAAAGAATGGGATTGCGTGGGACCTCATACTGAATGAGTTCTCACGAAATCCCACTTATGATTTCTAATGATTACTCAGCAGCTGGTGCCTCCTCTGCAGGAGCAGCTTCCTCGTCCTTGCGAGCCTTACGAGCACGCTTTGGCTTCTCAGTAGCCTCTTCCTTCTGCTCAGCAGCAGCCTTCTCGTCAGCCTTTTCTGCCTTACGCTCCTCAAGACCCTCAGCGATAGCGCCGCAAACAGCTGAGAGGATAGCCTCTACAGAGTCCTTAGCATCATCGTTAGCTGGGATGATGTAGTCAACGTTCTTTGGATCAGAGTTTGTATCAACGATACCGAATACTGGAATACCAAGACGAACAGCCTCCTTAACAGCGATGTGCTCCTTCATTACGTCAACAACGAAGAGTGCGCTTGGAAGACGTGTCAAGTCAGCGATAGAACCAAGGTTCTTCTCCAACTTAGCACGCTGACGGCTGATCTGAAGCAGCTCGCGCTTTGAAAGGTTAGAGAATGTACCATCATTCATCAGCTTGTCGATGTTTGTCATTTTCTTAACAGCCTTACGGATAGTAGGGAAGTTGGTCAACATACCACCAGCCCAACGCTCGTTAACATAAGGCATATTTACAGAAGCAGCCTTCTCAGCTACAACTTCCTTGGCCTGTTTTTTAGTAGCGACAAACAATATCTTCTTGCCTGACTTTGCAATACCCTTAAGAGCCTCAGCAGCCTCGTCAATCTTAGCTACAGTCTTGTTAAGGTCAATGATGTGAATACCATTGCGCTCCATGAAGATATAAGGAGCCATTGCTGGGTTCCATTTACGCTTGAGGTGACCGAAGTGGCAACCTGCCTGAAGTAACTGGTCAAAATTTGTTCTTGCCATTTTCTTTTTCTTTTTTTAATTGTTTACTTTCTTTTTAATTCTACAGTTCTACCTACTTTACAAGTAGAACATCATTTGTTAGAATCAGCTGGCAAGTAACCACATAGTGGGTCTTGCCAGTTTAGATACTAAACTTATCAGCTTGCGCCAAATATTAACGCTTACTGAACTGGAAGCGACGACGAGCCTTTGGCTGACCTGGCTTCTTACGCTCAACAGCACGGCTATCGCGTGTGAGGAAGCCTGCATCCTTCAGCACCTTCTTGTCATCAGCATTAACCTTAACGAGTGCACGAGCGATAGCAAGGCGAAGAGCCTGGCTCTGACCTGTGTAACCACCACCGTCGAGGTTTACCTTAATATCATACTTGCCCTCAGCTTCGAGCAACTGCAGAGGCTGCTTAACAACATACTGCAGAATTGCTGATGGGAAATATGTCTCAATATCTTTCTTGTTGATTGTGATCTTGCCTGTACCCTCTGAAAGGTAAACACGAGCTACAGCGCTCTTGCGGCGACCAATTGCATTAATTAATTCCATCTTCTAATTACTTATACTGGTTAATATCAATTGTCTTTGGCTGCTGAGCTGCCTTATCGTGCTCTGCACCTTCAAATACATAGAGGTTAGTCATGAGCTTACGGCCCAGACGACCCTTAGGGAGCATACCCTTTACAGCGTGACGAATAATCTTGTCAACACCGTCCTTGCGAGTACGAAGCTCAGCTGGTGTGTTGAAACGCTGACCACCTGGGTAACCAGTATAACGTGTGTAAACCTTATCAGTCTCCTTCTTACCAGTGAAGACTATCTTCTCGGCGTTGATAATGATTACGTTGTCTCCACAATCTACATTAGGTGTGAAGTTTGGTTTGTACTTTCCGCGGATCAACTTAGCAACTTTAGAGCAGAGGCGACCTACAACCTGATCGGTAGCATCAACTACAACCCACTCCTTCTTAGCTGTTTCCTTGTTTGCGGAAATAGTCTTGTAACTTAAAGTGTTCATTTTAAATTTTTAATTTACTACTAAAAAACTTAATTATACATTATTATGATAACAGAGACCTCGCGGCGCCTCCAGTCTAAAAGAGACCATCCACAGCATTCTCTCTGATGCCACAGCCGATTCACTAACTGTCAAGTCCGGCCAAAGAAATGACTATTAACACAACTGTAGCTGCAAGGTTACTAAGTATCACCTCACAATCGGACTGCAAAGGTACATATTTTTTTATGAGAAAAATAACCATACCTCACAAACTTCTTGTATTTAATTTAAATTAACTATATTTTGGTTATTTAACTCAAAAAAGACAATAAACGTGGAACGTTGGATTGTGGGTCACTGATAGAATGGATACTGTCATCTTGCCGGTGCATCTAAATAAAAATCAACATTAATTATCACCAATTATTCAACTTTCAACGTATTTCCTACTCCACCCAGATTTCATTCGTATCTACTATATTTACTGTGATATTTTCCCTTAAGTCGTCTGGAAATGTAATGTTTTCAAATGGTTTTGTACGTAAAAGTGGCAATGAATATTCTTTGTATCTTTGCACCTGTGATGGTAAAAAGAGGGGCGCATTCGAGATGCCACTGACTTTATCGAGCCTTCGAGATGCCTTCGAGATGCGTTCGAGATTTAGTACTCCTCCCTCTCAAGGGAGGTCGGGTAGGATCCTCTTCTTTCCGTTGCTTATAACTATTCCGCGGTAGTTTTTACCTACTCTCTGGCCAGAGAGGTTGTAGGTGGCGGAGTTGGAGAGGGTAGAAGCGATCTTTGGCTTATTGATTCCTGTTGGTACAAATGAGGTTGACTGCACACCTTCGAGAGTGTAGTAGCCACCGTTGAAGAATGGCATGTCTCCGGTTTGTGGCTTGTTGTTGCCTGCATTGAAGATAATGCCAGATTTGGTGCCCGATGATGAGTGGGTGTCGGCAGCTGCCATTGTCCACTTATACACCTTGTTGCCGTTGTTTGTGCCTACGAGAGTGCATTGCTTGCCTGGCCATGTGCCTGTGGTGTAGTTGGTTGTTTTGTCCCAATTCCAGCAGTATATGTTTGTTGCATTCCATGATGCCGGTACTTCAAAGAAGGCACAGCGTTCGCCACTGTTTACTGTGCAGAATGCAGGCATTGTGAAGGTGTATTGCTGGTCGGTGATGGTGTTAAGAGTTGATATGTCAACAGAATTACTAACATAATATTTGAAACCTTCGCCCTCTACAGCCAGTTTGTAGCCGTTGGTGTCGGCACCTGTTGTTGAACCGAGAAGAAGCAACACATTGCCGTTGCTGCCTTGCACCTGCAGAATGAAACCGTTGGTTTGTGCCTGACTATTTATGATGTTGCTTTGGTTGGTAATGCCAGCTGCCTTACGTGCAAGGATGAGCTTCTTTATTGCAGCCTTGTGTTTCAGCCAGTGATACATCCATACGCATGGTGTGCCAGGCATGGCCAAGATATAGGCATTTGCAGCCTCTACATAACCATATACTGGAGCTTTGCCATTGTCGTTGTAACGACCTGTGTCGTGATTGTCAACAAAAGAAACACTATAGCGAGAGTAGTTGTTGTCGTTTGATAGACAATCGTTGTAAAGGCTGCTCCATTTGCCATTATTGAAAGCATCGTTGATATTGTATTTCATTGGGAAGTCGAAGGCTGCACTTTGGATGATATTGTCTTTCTTTGTGCCATTAATCCAGCTTACGACTTTTGAT
Organism: uncultured Prevotella sp.; assembly: GCA_905236755.1. Taxonomy (GTDB): domain Bacteria; phylum Bacteroidota; class Bacteroidia; order Bacteroidales; family Bacteroidaceae; genus Prevotella. Next base: position 52,495 of record CAJOCR010000006.1, on the reverse strand, counting down.
TTGTTTCCATCCCAATATTCGCCTACAGAGAAGGTAGGATTTGCCTGCTTGTTATATTGCCCTACGTATGATGCACTGAAACCTTTCACCATATCGTAGCGAAATCCCGCATAACCAAGTTCGTTAAACAGGAAATCGAGATAGGTGTTCACATTGGCCTGTGTTGTGGCGTTGGTGTGGTCGAGGTCACGATAGCCGTCGAAGTTGTCGCCAGTGTCAGCATTTCCCTTTATCTTGCCCTTCACGCCAGATGTGGCATTGGTGTTAGCCTCGTCGTTGCTGCATATCTGTGTGTAGTTGGTGTTGTCCCACGTGAGGGTGTATGTCTTGCTTATTGCTGTTCCTATTACTTCTTCGTTAGGGAAATTAACCCAGTTGCCAAAACCATTTTTATGGTTTATAACAACATCTTCGATGATGCCTGTTCCTTTGCTTTTGAATGTAGAAATCATGTTGCGCAACTCACTTTCTGTGCCCCAGCATGAATTGTGGTCAAGCCAGAAACAAGGATCGTAACCCATGGTGTTGCGCTTGTTGTAATGCCAATCAGATGTCTTTCCTGAATTGGTAACCCAGATAAGATCGAAAAACTGAGACAACTCGTCAGCCTGTGCTGTAAGGGTGTTCCAGTTTGACTGTTCATAGGAGTCCCAGTAGAAGCCTTGTAACATCACACCACTATAGTTTGCAGGCCATCCCTGCGCAAAAGTGTTTATGCTGATGATGGCAAGAAGTAAAAAAGAAAAGATGCGCTTCATAATTGCTTGGTGATATTTGCAAGCTTTGCTTGCTTAGAATTAAGAGGAAGATAAAAGAAGATAGAAGAAGATAAAAGCCAAATCTCTATCTTCCTCTATCTTCAGTATTAAAATATTATTGATAGTAACCGTAAGAGTATGTGAAGTTGATGAAGCACTTCTGGGCTTGTTTTACTTTAACTCTCGCCTGATCGTCACCGCCTGCACGATAGTCGAGCTGTCCATCAGCCTTGATAACGAACTCAGTCTTCCACCAGTCAACACCATCGAGCTTTACACACATACGTATTTCGTCAGAGGCAATGAACGCAGGTGAAACAAACACTCCGTCTTCGCTTGTTGGAATAGTGAAGAGACCTTCTGGTTTGTCACTCCAGCCTGCAGGACTGGTGTTACCAAAGAGGTAAACCTTAGGAGTGAGGATGTTAACTGTTTTGTTTGTACCATCGTTGATAACCTGAAGCAGATACCAGCCTGCGTTACCAGCCTTGATATAGCCGTTACTTGTTGATGGATTCATGTTTGCAAGGTCATTGATCTGAGCTGTTGCGCCAAATGCATTGTCGGCAGAAGCCTGAGGAGCAAACTTGAACTCTTCTCCTTCGTGCAGATAAGTGATAATCCATGACATTGTTGCATCGCTGTGAACAGGAACGAGAGGCATCCACTCGCCAACATTGTTGCTGCTTGTGAAATAGAGCTGTGGATTGGTGTCGAAAATGGCCTCGTCCTGTACAGGAGTAAACTTATATTCGTTTGTTAACACATTGAAAGCGAGGTCGTACATTGGAGCACCATCTTCCTGAGTGAGATGCCATGAGTTCTTGCCTATAGTGAATCGACCTTCAGTAGCAGTGTCGTTTTCCTTGACAGGACACAAACAAGTTTTTTCTTTAACCATATTACCTTCACCATCGTAGGCTGAAGCAGGACCAATCTTAAACCAGTGCCAGCCTGCTGTAGAAGCAGGTATCACGCAATGATATATAGGGTCGTCGTATGGGTCAACATCACTGTTCTTGAAAGCATATTTCTGCTTTTTGTCAAGTTCGCCGTAGTAGTAATACGCAGGTTCAATATTTGGAGCGGCTGGAGTGATATTGATGTCGAACTCGCCAGCATCAACATACACGTCATCGCCTTTGTAGTTTACATTTGAGTAAACGTGAGCTTTGAAGGTGCGTGCCACTGGACGCTTACCGAAAGCGTTCTCAACGAAAGCCTGCAGCTCTGTACTGTCGGCTAAGCAGTCGAGGGTGAGGTCAAAGGTCTTAGGAAGAGCGTCCTTGACATCATCGCCTGTAGGTGTGAGCTTCACACGGTTGTTCTCAATGGTGCTTCCTTCAGGAAGTGAGGCTGTAGAGAGTGCGGCCACCTTTACAGTAGCGCCCTCGTTGTTAAGATTAATGTTGCCAGCCGATGTAGCTGTATAACCAGGAATGGTTACTGCATCTTCCTGTGCATTAGTCTGTGGATCTGCCCAATCGTCATAGTCGCTATTACATGAAGTGAATGTGAACATAGACATTAGTAGTCCAAATATATATAAATGCTTTTTCATGTTTCTAAACTTTGTTATTTGTGTTTTTTGTCTCGAATTAGAGAATAGGCTGCCCGTGAGGGCAGCTCATTACTCATTATTTAACCTCGCCCTTGTCGTTGTCGAAGTCGATATAGAGCTTTTGGCCAGGGTTGCAAGAAACAGAGTATTCTGCGCCAAGATCGGAAGCCCAGTTACTGTTGATTGCTTTTTGCTCGCGCCAGAAGATGTTGCCACTATAGAGAGTGAACTCTGTCTTCCACCATTCGTAACCAGGAATCTTGATGTAGGCACGAAGCTCACCAGAACCAGCGAAGGCAGGAGAAACGAACATCTCAGAAGCATTAGCGCCAGGGGTGAGTTCCCACTCTGCATCGCCATCGTTCCATGCGTTGCCAGCTGCTGCACCAATGATGTAAGCCTTAGCAGGATAGATGTTTGCTGTGTAGTCAACCTTGTTGTTTGCTTTGTCGAGGCTGGCATTGAGATGAATAGTGTACCATCCAGCCTTATCGAACTTGATACCGCCATCGGCAGCCTCAGAAACAGTAACACCTGTAGCGTTGCAGTTTACTGTAGCATCTTTGTAGCCCTTGTTAGCCTTAGTAGAAGCACCCCATTTGATAGAGCCGTTTTCACCAACATAGAACATACCGAAGAAGTCTTCGTTCTTGCTACCAGAAATCTGTGCCAACTGCTTAACAGATTCACCATTGCGTATGCTGCTGCCAGCAAGGAAGATGTTTTTAGGAAGAGAAGCTACATAGCCCACAACAACTTTTGGAATCTCAATAACGTTGGAATTGATGTAACCTCTGTCGGAATTGGTGATATGAGCACGCAGACGCACGTATATAGGCATGATAACACCTGAAGGGCTTACACCTGGGTTATTGTCAAGGAACATCTCTACAACAGCATTGTTTATTTCCTGTGCATCAACATTCATGTTTGCTTTGTTGTAGGTACTTTCCAATGTAGTGTATTCTACTCCCTCAACATCCTTGTCGCTGAAATTCTTGTTGAGCGAAATCTGAACTTGGTAGGTAGTAGCAAGAGGGAAACCGTAATCAGGCTGACTTGTGGTAAGGTTCAGAGTCTCACCTTTCTCCAAGTCATACACATTACCACCTAACGCCAGTGCAGGCGTGTTGAGGTGGAATGTAGTTGGTTCTTGCAGCGTAGGGTTGCTGTCGATGTCTTTGCTGCATGATGTCATGAATGGTAATGTTACCAAGGCAAGAGCAGGTAAGACTATATTTTTAAATGACTTTTTCATAGTTGTAATCTTTCTATATTAATAGCCTTTATTCTGATGAATGTTTTTATTGTTGTTGATGTCGTCTTGTGGTATTGGATATACTGCATAGTGAGCATCAACAGGTGCGCCAGTTGCTACACCGCCTTTCCAAGCCCAGAGATATGAGTTACCTGTGAACTTGTTGAAACGTATAAGGTCTGTACGACGGCGACCTTCGGTATAAAACTCGCGTCCCCATTCCTGAAGCAGGGTGTTGGCATCGAGTTCAGAAAGAACAGTAGCACCAGCACGCTTGCGCAATTCATTAACATCAGCAAGTCCGTCCTTACCTAAACGCCATTTTGCTTCAGCACGTGTGAGGTAAGCCTCTGCCAAACGGAAATAAGGAATATCGGTGTCTGGAATATCAGCATCAGATGTAGTCTTGCCATCGGTACGTATGTTCTGCCACTTCACGATAGAAACACCATCGAGGAAGTTGTTGAGTTTATCGGCACGAAGCTTACGAACGCTTGCAAAAGCTCCACCACGTCCTGCATAGAACAAGGCACGGTCGTCACCAGCTGCAGCAAGAATGCTCTTTGTGTCACTACCGTCGGCAGCATCGAGTTCAATGATTTCTTCTTCAGGTGTATTCTCAGCTACTGTTTCCTTAGACATTGGAATATTGTCGGTAGGGAAGAAGAACTCAACGAGGTTAGGACGCGCATATATACAGCTCCAGCAGCTCTTTACACCTGCATAAGGCATACCAGAGATACGCATAGAGTTGACAAGCATCTTAGTACCGCAGGTAGAACGAGTGCGAAGACCATCCTGGCGGATAGGAAGAATAATCTCTTTCATAGCTTCGGCATTCTCGTCGTTGTCAGCCATGAAAAGCTGAGCATAACCGCTATAGGTGAGTCCGTTAGGCGCAGTCTTAGCAACTTTGTTGAGGGCATAAGGACCACCAATAAGAAGGTCGCTATAGTCAATGGCTTTCTGATAGTCTTTAACAGCACCATCGGTGTAAACTTCAGAGTTGAGAGCCAAACGAGCATGAAGCATGTAAGCAGCACCCTTGTCAGCACGACCAAAGTTTGTAGAAGCCTTCTCGAAGGTGTTCTGTCCCATTGGGTCGAGGTCTTTCTCAACTTCTGTAAGCTCGTTGTCAAGCCATGCATAGAGGTCTTTACCTACTTTCTCTGTTGGCAGTTCGTCCATTGCATTGGTTTCGTCCTTGAAAGGAGCTTTGTGGAAGAGATCGAGATAATAATAGTAGTTGAGTGCACGAAGGAAACGCACCTCAGCACGCTTAGTCTTTATCTCGTCGGCATCGTTGCCAGCTGTCTCTTGAAGGTAGAAATTATAGAGAGTGATGTTCCAACCCAAACGGTTGTAGCACCATTGAATCATCTCGGTAGTAGAGTTCCAAGAAATACCTGTAATCTGTGGAATACCAGTATCGGTTTGCCATGCCCAGTTGATTTCGTCGGTAGGCAGTTCCTCAAGGTTGAACACAGCACGATAGAAACCTGACTTATCCTCAGTCATAGTGAGGTCGCCATTACCTGTTTCACCTTTCTGTCCTGTAAGGCACAAAGAACTATACATCTTTGCGAATAGTCCTTGCTCTTCGTAAGAAGGAGAGCTCTGTGGATCTACGGATTTAATATTTAGTTCGTCTGCACATGAGGTAATGCCTAAGGTAAGCACTCCTGCAATGGCAGCTTTTAAGAATATACTTTTCATATAGACACTTTGTTAAGATTAGAAATTAAGACTTAAACCGAGCTGGAAGCTACGTGGACGTGGGTAAGGGTTCTTGTCGATACCGCTTGAAACCTCTGGATCAAGACCTTTGTACTTGGTGATGAAGAATGGGTTTTGAACGGTGAAGAACACACGGCCTGAGAGCTTGTCCTGACCTGCAAGCTTGAGAAGTGCAGGGAAGGTGTAGCCTAATGTGATGTTTGAACACTTTAGGTAAGAAGCGTTGCGTACAAAGTAGTCTGACAACCAGTATTCAGAGCCAATACCTGTGAAGCCAAGGTCAACAGCCTCCTGGAATGTGTTGCGGAAAGCTGAGTTGGCAAAGATACCTGGTGCACTGATACTACCGTTGTTTGACAGGTAGTCGTAGTAAACATAGTTACCAATAGAAGCGTGGAAGGCAGCACTGAAATCCCAGTTCTTATAGAGGAACTTGGTTGTGAGACCCATGTTCACTGGTGCTGCAGGACTCTTGTAGAAGTAACGGTCGCTGGCATTAATCTTACCATCGCCATTGCGGTCAACATACATACCCTCGATAGGTTTGCCGTCCTTGTCGTAAACCTGCTGGTAAACGAAGAATGAGTTAGCGCTTTCGCCTACTCTGTTAGCTAAGATCTTGGTACCACTACCACGAGAGATTTCATCACCTGTGTAAACATAGTAGTCTTTATCGCCATCGGTACTACCTGTAAGACTTGTAATCTCGTTGTGATTCCATGAGATGTTGTAGCTGATATCCCATGTGAAATCCTTGGTAACAATAGGCTTGGCGTTGATAGCAAACTCAATACCATAGTTCTTCATGCTACCAATGTTCTTTGTGAGCACATCACCAAAGTTTGTTCCTACAGGAATGATAACAGAGTTGATAAGGTCTTTGGTCTTGCGATAGTAGCCATCGAGTGACCATGAGATGCGTCCGTTAAGTGCGGTGAAGTCAATACCTGCATTATAAGTTGTTGTTTGCTCCCACTTCAAATTAGGGTTGTATTTTGAAGGACGCAAGGTGGTATAGAACTGATTACCAAATTGCACCTGAGCATAAGAATCGCTCTGTGTGAAGAGAGGTGCATAGAGGAAATCGCCAGTAATATCTTGCTGACCTGTGATACCCCAGCCTAAACGAAGCTTGAGTTCATCGAGCCATTTAGTATCTTTGAGGAAGCTCTCGTTGTTCACCTTCCATGCAAATGCTGCTGATGGGAAATAACCCCATTTGTGATCATCGGCAAAGCGTGAAGAACCATCGGCACGGAATGTAGCTGTAAGCATGTAACGATCGAGAAGGGTGTAGTTGATGCGGCTGAAATAAGAAACCAAAGAGTTGTGGGTAGCCCACTCTTTTTCAGCACGCAGAGAAGGACTGTAGATATCGCCTGTATAAGGGTCAACACCATTACCTTCCTCATATCCTGTGCGGTGATAGTGGCTCTGCTCAGCACCACCCATGACATCAATGTCATGAATACCAAATTTATGCTGATATTGTGCGTAGATATTACCTACAACATTGTATTTCCAGTAGCGTGTATCGAGCTTATAACCATAGTAGTTATTAGAGAAAGAGTACTTGCTGTTGTCTTCTTTCTGATATGATGCTGTGTACTGTGCACCAAGACTTGCATGGATGTGCAAATCTTCAAAACCATGAACCTTATAGTCAACCTCAGCATTTCCACTGAAATCGTTGGCAAAAGCGAGAGTCTGCTTGTTGTTCAAAAGAGCTACAGGGTTCTGTGTAGCATTAGGGTTGTTTGTGTATTTCCATCTACTATCGAAGTTTGATGGAGCGGCTTGTGAAGGCTGATAGTAGCCTGCGAAATAGTCGTATGTTGGGTCGCTTGGATCAACATAAACAGGACGTGTTGGGTCAATGCTTAAAGCACTACCAATGGCACCGCCAGCATCTGCATAGCGATCGCTCTCGTACATGTACTTACCTGTAATGTTGAAGTTGAGGTGCTTGTCAAGTAATGATGGAGCAACGTTGAATGAAGAGTTGAAACGACGCATCCATGATGTCTTAACAGTTCCGTTAGCAACATTATAACCAACACTCACACGATAAGGCATGTTCTTTAAACCACCTTGCATACTTACAGAGTGACTGTGAGAAACAGCTGTGCGGAAAATCTCATTCTGCCAGTTGGTGTCGGCGTCGCCAAGCTTGGTTACGTCGAGACCTAATCTTTCGCAAAGAGCCTTGTAGTCTGTTGCATTAAGTGTGTCGTATTTCTTAGCGATAGTTGATATTGTTACGTCGCCGTTATATGTAAAGGTAGGCTTCTGACCATTACGACCTTTCTTTGTTGTGATGATGATAACACCATTAGATGCACGAGAACCGTAGATGGCTGTTGCAGAAGCATCCTTCAATACTGTGAATGATTCAATATCGTTAGGATTGATCATAGCCAATACGTTACTCATACCTTTAGCTGTATTGTTGTCGATAGCCAAACCGTCAACAACAAGGAGAGGATCGTTGGATGCGTTAAGAGAAGCACCACCACGAATACGTATTTGTGCACCAGCACCAGGGGTACCACCAGCTGTGATAACATCAACACCAGCAATCTTACCAACCATCATGTCGGTAGCGTTATTGGTAATACCTTTTGATAGTTCATCAGGTTTAATAGCGGTAACAGAACCTGTAAGGTCTTCTTTCTTTGCACGACCATAGCCGATGACAACAACCTCGTTCAAGGCTTTGGCATCGTCAGTCATGGTGATAACCATGTTTTCTCCAGCTGTAACAGTCTGAGGAGTCAAACCTAAGTAAGTAAAGGTGAGTTTGGTTCCTGGTGCAACATTTATAGAATAGTTACCATCCATGTCGGTAATACCTACGGCCTTACCGTTAGCAGTGATGGTGGCTCCCATAACTGGTTCACCAGAAGCGTCTTTCACTTGTCCTTTTATAACACTTGTCTGTGCAAAAGAACTCGCTGCGAGAAGCAATCCTGCGGTAATGGATAGCATTCTCATAGGCAATTTGATTTTTACCTGCTTCATTATTTGCATGATTTTTAAGTTAACGTATAATGATTTTTATTTTGTATTTCACATTTTTTGCAAACACTTGCTTTTATTTGTGATTAAGCGTCATTAGGTTTTTATAGCTTCATGGCGATAGAGTATTACCTCTCATTTCACGCTGCAAAATTAATTTACTTAATTATAGTCTGTACTTTTTTTAACCTAAAAGTGATAAGATTTTAGTGCAAACGTTTGCGCGTAAAAGGATATAATTTAGTATATTTGCACGGAGCAATATAATGATGTTTTGCATAACTTTGCGTCTTGTAAGCTAAAAACCCCATGAATGAAACAACGCCTATAACGATGAAAGATATTGCCCGGGAACTTGGAGTTTCTGTAGCAACTGTATCTCGTGCATTAAAAAATAGCCCGCGTATCAGTAAGGATAAGCGCGAAATGATTCAGACTTATGCACGTGAACATAATTTTATACCTAATATTATTGGTTCGGCTTTGCGACATAGTAAGGCTACGCCTATAAAGCTCATAGGAGTAATAGTTCCAGAATTTATTCATTACTATTTTGCCTCGGTTCTAACAGGTATAGAGGAAGAAGCTCGTGCTCGTGGCTACAGAATAATGGTTGCTTTGAGTGACGAGAAATATGAACGTGAGGTAAGGATATGTGATGATTTCTATAAGAATAAGGTATGTGGAGTGATTGTGTCGCAAGCAAAAGATACAACGCAATACGATCATTTTCAAAGACTTATTGATCATGGTGTGCCTGTTGTGTTCTATGATCGAATTTGTACAGGTGTTGATGCTAGTCGTGTGGTTGTTGATGACTATATGGGTGCTTTTACAGCTGTGCGCCACATGATAGACACGGGTTGTAAGCGAATAGCCTTTTATGGCGCTTCTATGAATCTGGAAATAGCAAAGAATCGTTACAACGGATATAAAGATGCCTTGCAGCGAAGTGGTTTGCTGATTGATGAATCGCTTGTTCGTCTTTGTGATAACAGAGCTGCAGCAGAGGCTATCACCCCTGATTTGTTGAGTATGGAAAACCGTCCGGATGCTTTCTTTGCAATCAACGATGACACAGCTATTGGTATTCTATATACGGCAAAACGAATGGGATTTGCTGTACCTGATGAGGTGTCGGTATGTGGCTTTACTAATGGCAACCGTGCTGTGGCTTGCGACCCTATGCTGACAACGGTTGAACAGCGAGGTAAACTTGTGGGTGAAGAGGCTGCCAATATACTGATTGGACAGGTGGAAGGCGATATTCCGCGAAACAAAGTTGAGAAACGTGTGGTGAGAACACGTCTTGTGATAAGAGGAACTACTAAATAACCTATAAATATGAAACAAAAACCTAATATGAATTTTTGGGGCCTATGGAATCTTAGTTTTGGATTCTTTGGCGTACAGATTGCTTATGCACTTCAGAGTGCAAACATCTCGAGAATCTTTGCTACTTTGGGAGCCGATCCGCATAGCCTGAGCTATTTCTGGATATTGCCTCCGTTGATGGGTATTATAGTACAACCTATCGTTGGTTCTTGTTCAGACAAGACATGGACACGCTTTGGCAGAAGAATACCTTATTTGTTTATTGGTGCCGCTTTAGCCGTTTTGGTAATGTGCCTATTGCCTAACGCAGGTTCGTTGGGCGTTTCTGTAGGGGCAGCTATGCTCTTTGGCTTGTTGTCTCTTATGACTCTTGATACAAGTATAAATATGGCTATGCAACCATTTAAGATGCTTGTGGGCGATATGGTAAACGAAAAACAGAAAGGTTTGGCTTATTCTATTCAGAGTTTCCTGTGTAATGCAGGGTCGGTAATGGGATATGTGTTTCCTTATATCTTTACATGGCTTGGAATAAAGAATATTGCTGAGGCTGGTGTTGTGCCTGATTCTGTGAAATGGTCGTTTTATATTGGTGCGGCTGTCTTGATTCTGTGTGTTGTATATACTACAGCTAAGGTAAAAGAGTGGGAGCCAGCTACATATAAAGAATATAACCCTGCTCCTGAGCAGCATGAAGACAAGTCAAACTGGTGGGCTTTGTTGAAGAACGCCCCTTCTACCTTCTGGAAGGTGGGACTTGTGCAATTCTTCAGTTGGTTTGCATTTATGTATATGTGGACATATACTAACGGAACGGTTGCTGATAATTGCTGGGGTACTACAGATGTTACAAGTGCTGGCTATCAGGAAGCAGGCAACTGGGTTGGAATACTCTTTGCTGTTCAGGCAATAGGTTCTGTGCTGTGGGCTTTGGTTTTGCCTAAGTTTACTAATAGAAAAATGGCTTATGGTTTTAGTCTTCTCTTAGGTGGAGTAGGCTTTGTGTGGTGTGCCTTTGTTCACAACCAGTATCTGCTTTTCGTTCCATTCTTGCTTGTAGGCTGTGCATGGGCTGCTATTCTTGCTATGCCTTTCACCTTTGTTACCAACGCCTTGCAGGGCTACGGACACCTTGGGGCTTATCTTGGACTCTTTAATGGAACAATTTGCATACCTCAGATAGTGGCTGCTTCTGTAGGCGGAATATTGCTTGCCTTGTTAGGTAGCAATCAAAGTAATATGATGATTCTTGCAGGCGTGGCTCTTGCTTTGGGTGCTCTTTCTGTTACTATTATAAAGGAAAGAGAGTAACGATGGTCTGTTAAAAGTGCAAACGTTTGCATTATTAATAAGTTAGTTTGTGCAAATGCATAATACAGACTAAACTATTTATTATTACTTTTACAACGAAATTACTAACCAGCTACTTATGAAGCTATATTTTAACATAAACTACAAGACGGTATATGGTGAAGAACTGTTGCTGAATGTTGTTGATGAAAATGCTGATGGAACAGAGAAAATCACATCGTTCAGAATGTCGACAGTTGACGGATGGCATTGGTTCTATGAAATGAATAGACCTGCATCCGCACAGTATTCTGTGTTGAGGTATTTCTACAGCGTGGATTGTGATGGCGCAGAACGTCGTCACGAATGGCTTACCGAGGTTCATCAGTTGGAACTCAACGGTATGAAGGTAAAGAAATATGATGTCTTTGATCGCTGGATGGACTTCCCTGAAGACTCGTATCTCTATAGTTCTGCATTCACAGAATGTGTGAATAGTCGTGAACTGTCACAGATATATCCTTCCACCTTCGATAAGGTTGTGCGCCTTGTTGTGCGTGCTCCGCAGTTGGGAAGCGGGCTTCGGCTTACTGTCTGTGGTAAGGGCGATGCTTTAGGCAACTGGGATGTGCTTAATGCTGTTCCTATGTATGAGCATACGCATAACGAGTGGATGGTTGACCTTAATGCCGATAGCCTTGCGAGCGATCATCTGGAGTTTAAGTTTGCTGCCGTTGATGCTCACAATTCTAATCGTGTGTATTGGGAGACAGGATTCAATCGTACTCTTGATTTGGTAGATATGGAAGATGGCGAGATGAGTGTTTACACGCTTGATCAGGCTTTCTTTGAAATATGCGACCGAAAGTTAGCTGGTACTCTTGTGCCTGTGTTCTCTTTGCGAAGCAAGACAAGCTTTGGAGTGGGCGACTTTGGCGATTTGAAGAAGATGATTGACTGGGTGGCTCTCACTCACCAACGTGTGTTGCAGGTGTTGCCTATCAACGACACAACAACCACTCACACGTGGCTCGATTCTTATCCTTATAGTTGTATCAGCATCTTTGCTCTTCATCCACAATATGCCGACCTAACACAACTTCCTGCTATCAAGGATGATAAGAAGCGTGAGGAGTTTGAACAGTTGCGCCTAAAACTCAATGCACTCAGTAAGATTGATTACGAACAGGTTAATGATGCCAAGATTGCTTATCTGAAGGAGATTTATAAGCAGGAAGGTGAGAAAACTCTCAAGAGTGCTGCTTTTAAACGTTTCTTTAGCGAACAGCAGCAATGGCTGGTGCCTTATGCACAATATTCTTATCTGCGAGATAAGTATAAAACGGCTGATTTCTCTCTTTGGCACGACCATAACCAATGGAATGAGAACGACCGCAAGGCTCTTTCTACGCCTACAAATAAGGCCTATAAGGAGGTGGCGTTCTTCTATTTCGTGCAGTATGTTCTTTGCACACAGATGCAGGCTGTGCATGAGTATGCCCGTACGAAGGGAGTGATTCTGAAAGGGGATATCCCAATAGGTGTAAACCGTAATGGATGTGATGTGTGGACAGAACCTCGCTATTTCAATCTTAATGGTCAGGCTGGTGCTCCACCTGATGATTTTAGTGTAAATGGTCAGAACTGGAGCTTTCCAACATATAACTGGGATGAAATGCTTAAGGATGGCTGTTTGTGGTGGGTGCGTCGTTTCCAGAATATGGCAAACTATTTTGATGCCTACCGCATAGATCATGTGCTTGGTTTCTTCCGTATATGGGAAATACCTTTGCACGCTGTTCATGGTTTGCTGGGACAGTTCTCGCCTGCCTTGGGCATGAGTCGTGAGGAAATAGAGAGCTATGGCTTGCATTTCCAGGAGGAACAGTTTACCAAGCCGTTTATTGCCGACTGGGTGATTGACCGTGTGTTCCGTGAACGTGCCAACGAGGTGCGTGAGAAATATCTTGTTCACGAACATGACGATATCTGGGCTTTGAAGCCAGAGTATGATACTCAACGCAAGATAGAGGCAGCCTTTAACGGTGCTACAGACGAAGCAGAACTGCATCTTCGTGATGGTCTTTACTCGTTGGCTTCTGACGTGCTTTTTGTGCGCGACCGTAAGGATGAAAACAAATTCCATCCACGTATCTCGGCACAGTTTAACTTTGTTTACGAGGCACTTTACGATAGTGACAAAGAGGTATTCAATCGCATATACAACGATTATTACTATCGTCGCAACAACCAGTTCTGGTATCGTGAGGCGATGAAGAAGCTCCCTAAGATGGTGCAGGCAACACGTATGCTTGTGTGTGCTGAAGACCTTGGAATGGTGCCCGACTGTGTGCCTTGGGTAATAAACGAACTGAAGGTGCTTAGCCTTGAACTGCAGTCTATGCCGAAAGATCCAAGTGTACGCTTTGGTCATCTTGAACGTAACCCTTACCGTTCGGTTTGCACAATATCAAGTCATGATATGCCTACGTTGCGCCAATGGTGGGACGAGGACGAGACTCGCACTCAAGACTATTACAACTCTATGCTCTATAGAGGTGGTGCTGCTCCTCATCCACTTCCTGGCTGGTTGGCTCGTGATATTGTGGGCCAACACCTGAAGTCGCCAAGTATGCTTTGCGTGCTTAGTATTCAAGACTGGCTGGCTATCGACGAGAAACTGCGTTTGCCAGACCAGAATGCCGAGCGAATAAATATACCTGCCAACCCTCACCATTATTGGCGTTACCGTATGCACGTGAATATTGAGGACTTGATGCAGAACAACGATTTCACAGCCAACATCTCTGAATTGGTGTGTGAGTCGGGTAGATAAAGACAATTTTCATGTAGATAAAACCTAATTAAACGTATGAAGAAATTTTCAGTTATTCTATCTTTCATGCTGCTGCCTATGCTTGCTGCAGCTCAAACCGTAACGTCGCCTGACGGAAACGTGGTGCTGAAGTTCTCGCTTTCTGCAAGTGGTCAGCCCACTTACGAGATGAGCTATAAGAACAAACCAGTAGTGAAACCTTCACACTTGGGACTTGAACTGGCTAAGGATAAGCATGCTTCTAAGGGTAAGAATGAAACCGACCTTATGGACGGTTTTAAAGAAACCAATTACAAAACATCAACCTTTGATGAAACATGGACTCCTGTATGGGGACAGTATGCTAAGATTCGTAATCATTATAATGAACTTGAGGTTGATTTGAATCAGCCTTCAAGCAATCGTAATATAATTATTCGTTTCCGTGTGTATAACGAGGGTATGGGACTTCGTTACGAGTTTCCTCAGCAGAAGGATTTGAATTACTTTATCATCAAGGAAGAGCATACCCAGTTTGCTATGGCTGGAGACCATACTGCTTGGTGGTTGCCTGGCGACTACGACACGCAGGAGCAGGAAACTCAAGAGAGTAAGCTGTCAGAGATTCGTCAGCGTTTCAAGGAGGCTGTAAACTGGGACAATTCATCTGTTTCTGTTTTCTCGCCTACAGGCGTGCAGACTTCTTTGCAGATGAAAACTCAGGATGGTCTTTACATCAATATTCATGAGGCTGCATGTATCGACTATGCTACTATGCATCTTAATCTTGATGACAAGAATATGGTGTTCGAAAGCTGGCTCACTCCTGATGCTGCTGGTTTGAAAGGATGTATGCAGACACCTTGCAACACACCTTGGCGTACTGTTATGGTTAGCGACGATGCTCGCGACATGCTGGCTTCAAGTTTGATTTACAACCTCAACGAGCCTTGTAAACTTGAAGACACAAGCTGGATTCACCCTACAAAATATTGTGGTGTATGGTGGGAAATGATTGTTGGTCGTAAGAGCTGGAACTACACCGACGAATATCCATCTGTAAAACTTGGTGAGATTGATTATACCAAGGCAAAGCCTAATGGGCGTCATGGTGCAACAACTGCCGAGGTGAAGAGATATATTGATTTCGCAGCAGCCAATGGTCTTTCTGAAGTGCTTGTTGAAGGGTGGAACGTTGGTTGGGAAGACTGGGCTAACATGTGGAAATGGGATGTGTTTGATTTTGTTACTCCATATCCTGATTTCGACATTAAATACCTCAACGAATATGCTCACAGCAAGGGTGTTAAACTTATGATGCACCACGAAACATCTTCAAGTGTAATCAACTACGAGCGTCACATGGAGAAGGGGTATCAGCTTATGGATAAATATGGCTATGATGCTGTTAAGAGTGGATATGTTGGCGACATCATTCCTCGTGGCGACCACCATTTCTCTCAGGCTATGAACAACCATTATCTCTATGCTATCAAGGAGGCTGCCAAGCATCATATCATGGTGAATGCTCACGAGGCTACACGCCCAACAGGTATTGCCCGCACCTATCCTAACTGGATTGGCAACGAGAGCGCACGTGGTACTGAGTATGAGGCTTTCGGCGGAAATAGCCCAGAGCACACCGTTGTGTTGCCTTTCACTCGTTTGCAGGGCGGTCCAATGGACTACACTCCTGGTATTCTTGAAACTCAGCTAAAGACATGGAGTGACAACACATGCTATGTACACACCACTCTTGTTGGTCAGTTGGCACTCTATCTCGTTATGTGGGGACCACTTCAGATGGCTGCCGACCTGCCAGAGAACTATGCTAAGTATAACGACGCATTCCAGTTCATTCGCGATGTAGCTTGCGACTGGTCTGATTCTAAGTATCTTGAAGCCGAGCCAGGCGATTACATCACCGTAGCTCGTAAGGCTAAAGGCACCAACAACTGGTTTGTTGCAGGAAAATGCGATGAACACGGACACGTTGCTAAGGTAAACTTCAACTTCCTTGATAAGGGGCGTAAGTACGAGGCAATAATCTATTCTGATGCTAAGGATGCTGATTACAAGAATAATCCAAAGGCTTACAAGATTACTAAGCGCATCATCAAGCGTGGCGACAAGCTGACTATGGTTGAGGCTCCAGGTGGTGGCTTCGCTATTAGTCTGATTGTGAAGTAATTTTTACAAAATGCTCTTACGGGTGTCCTAAGTTCATCCTAAAGGCATCCTAAGAGCATCTAAAAGGAAAATAAAAGAGACTTTAAACCTAAATGGAATGAAAAAATATTTACTACTGTTCGCTCTTGCATGTCAAATGCTTACAGCGAATGCAACCACGAAGATTAGCCGTGTAGAACCAACCGACTGGTATGTTGGCATGAAAGACCCCACCTTGCAGCTTATGGTGTATGGAAAAGATGTGCGAAATGCCGATGTAAAGATTGATTATCCTGGAGTGAAAATCGACTCTCTTGTTCGTCTTGATTCGCCAAACTATCTTCTCATATATCTGAACCTCGATGGTGCGAAAGCAGGAAATATGAAGATAAAGATAGGGGGAAAAACCTTGAACTATCAGCTAAAGCAACGTACCATGAGTGGCGACAAGCACATGGGATTCACAAATGCAGATGTGCTCTATCTCATGATGCCCGACCGCTTTGCTAACGGTAACCCTCGTAACGATGCTTTCAGCTCTATGCGCGACAAACTTGTTGAACGAAGCGAACCAAGTATGCGTCATGGAGGCGACCTCGAAGGCATCCGACAGCATCTTGACTATTTCACTCAGTTGGGAGTAACAGCCCTTTGGTTCACACCTGTATTGGAAAACGACCGACCTGCCGACCAAGGAAAATACAGCAGCTATCATGGCTATGCCACAACAAACTATTATCGTGTTGATCCACGTTTTGGAACAAACGAAGAATATCGCCAATTGGTTAATGAATGTCATCAACGTGGCTTGAAGGTTGTTATGGACATGATTTTCAATCATTGTGCCGACACCCATCCATGGAACCTTGATGCGCCAAGTAAAGACTGGTTCAACTATCCACATTATGGTTTGCAGACATCATACAAGCTGACACCTGTTCTCGACCCTTATGCCAGTGAGGTTGATAAGCGTGAAACTGTTGATGGATGGTTTGTACCAAGTATGCCCGACCTCAACCAGCGCAACCCTCATGTAATCAAATACCTCATTCAAAACAGCATGTGGTGGATAGAAACTGTTGGCATAGACGGCATACGCATGGACACCTATCCTTATGCCGACCGCAAGGCTATGGCGCATTGGATGAAGGTGCTTAATGATGAATATCCAAACTTCAACACCGTGGGCGAAACATGGGTTGCAGAGCCTGCCTACACAGCAGCATGGCAGAAAGACAGCAAGTTGAGCAATGTGAACAGCAATCTGAAAACTGTTATGGATTTCAGCTTCTATGAGAAAATAAACACAGCAAAGAACGAGGAAACAGACGGAGGTTCTACAGGATTCAACAGAATATACAACAGCTTCGTATATGATTACCTGTATGCCGACCCTTCTCATGTAATGGCATTTATTGAGAATCACGACACCAATCGTTTCCTTGAAAGCACCAAGGACGCAACCGGCATGAAGCAAGCATTAGCCTTGTTGCTCACAGTAAACCGTATTCCACAACTGTATTACGGCTCAGAAGTGTTGATGAATGGAACAAAAGAAATTACCGATGGCAACGTGCGCAAAGATTTCCCAGGTGGATTCTCTGGCGACACCCATAACTGTTTCTCACGTGAGGGTAGAACAGATGCCGAAAACGCCATGTTCGATTGGCTTAGCCGTCTGCTACATTGGCGTCAGGGTAACGAGGTAATCATCAAGGGCAAGCAAATACAGTTCATGCCTTTCAAGGGTGTGTATGTCGTTGCTCGCCAGTACAACGGCAAGAGCGTAATGACAATAGTTAATGGAAATAAGACAAATGCCGAACTCGATGTGAAACGCTATGCCGAAATAATTGCCTCTCACACACAGGCAACAGATGTAATTACAGGTAATAAGATAAATCTTACAAGTAACTTACCACTTTTACAGAGACAAACACTAATTATTGAATTCTAAATTACCTTATCACTTCTCTCCTCCATCCGAGGAGAGAAGTTTTTTTTTATTATATACAACTAACGGCATAGAGTGGTAAATTTATCATCCATCCTTGGTCAATATAGTTTTTCATCGAGAAGCGTATTCCCTTATAATTGTAGGCTTTGTAATCTTTTGTGATGAAAGTATTAAGCGATTTTGCTTTTGTGTTGAGGGATTAATCAAGTCTTTTATACATTTTAATGAGGGAATAATTGCTGTGAACATACATTTTTATGAGGGAATGTTTTTTTTAAACTTTTTGCTTTTGACTTCACCCCTTTGTGCTAAACGTTATGATATTCAGAGTGTTAGATCCAATTTTTGACTTCACCTTTGTTTTTATTTTCGGCTTTTATAGGTGAAGATGGGGTGAAGTCGGAAATTGAGTCTAATGTGTTGATACTCAATAGGGGATGACTCTAAGTCTGTATAAGGCAAAGTTTCATGTGAAGAAGTGAAAGTAAATTAGTTTACATTTGGTAACTATGTAATTTCCCTCTATAATCTGCAAATTTTTACTTTCTGGGCAGGGAGAAAATTTTCTCTGGGCAGGAAATAAATTTTTGCTAACTAAGGAAATAATAGACTTGTTTTGAAAAATATTTACCTTTAGATTAATGAAAAAATATTTTTTTTGTATAAGGGTTCACATTATGGTGTAAATCGATGATTAATAGTTGGTTACGCCAGTTTAATGGTTCACAAAAGGTTCACAAGGGTTCACGATGAAACGTGAACCTTTTGCGTGAAGGCTATAAAAATGCAATATGCTGAATATCAATAAGTTATAACTGTGTTGAGGCTGTTTGTGTGATACTTGAGTGAACCCTTTAAAATGTACAACTTGTTGATATTCAGTATGTTTGTGGTGATTTGTGAACCCTTGTGCTTTTTTAATAATCTCTTTCAATAATTTGTAATGTTAAATATTTGGAGTGTAATTATGTTTTTTGTATCTTTATAGCCAAATAGTAACTAAACATAAGGTTAACCAAAAAGTACGGCTCAATGGAAAATAGGAATTTTGATAATGTTGTTAACCATTATTGTTATGCTGTTAACCCGCATAATGGTTTCTCAATAGTAAGACTATCGAGAGGGGATACGTTTGTAACCAAAGACACATCGTTGAACAGACTGGTATATGTGCGCGAGGGTGAACTGACGATTCAGATTATCAATAGCGAGAAATTTGTTGTGCCTGAACAACACTTTACTTTCATTCCTTTGGGCACGCCATTTGAATTTACAACGGAAAGCGAGGTTGATTTCCTGATGCTTTCAACGGTGATGGTTGAAATGATATGTCATCGTGTGACGATGCCTCATCCTAAACTGGATAAGCTTGAGTTCCTGACTTATTCTCCACAGACTCATGCTTATCGTGCGCCAAAGGTTGTTAGGGATTTGTTTGCTACGGTGTGTGAATATCTTGAGGCGAGGATGGGTTGCACGGAACTGTATCATCTAAAGGAATGTGAGTTGTTCCTGGTATTGCGCTTTATATTGAAGCCTGATGATTTCCGTATGCTTTTCCATCCTATGTTTGAGAAGCGTATTGATTTCAAGGCTAAGGTAATAAGCTTGGCTGACAAGACTACTTCTGTAAACCGACTTGCTGAGCAGTTGGGTATGGAGCGCACGAGTTTTCATCGTTTGTTTAAACAGGAGTTTGATATGCCTCCTGCTGTATGGATGCAACGCCATAAGGCAGAACGCACACTGAAGTATATTCGTAGGCGTGATATGCCTCTGAAACTTGTTGCCGCAGAGCTTGAATTCTCTACTCAGACACATTTGAATGAGTTCTGCAAAAGGCAATGGGGAAAAACGGCAAAGCAGTTGCGTGAAGAAGTATAATAGAATTACGAATTTGAAATTTTGAATTACGAGTTGGTCGCATCTTGTGCGATTAATAATGAAGAATGAGTAATGAAGGATGGAGTGCGGAGCTTGTTTGTAAAAATAAAAAGAAGGTTGTGATAATAAAATAAGTAATCGATGTCGAAAATAAAATTTAAATTATTACCTTTGCAGGCAGAAACATAACATCATTTTAAATAACAAATATGATTCTCTTTTTCAGAACTCAATCAAAGAGTGTGATTGCAACTGATATTGACCATCAGCCCAATCAAGATGAAACAAACGAACTTTGCTGGCTTTTTGGTGATGCAACCCTTGAAGATGCCCAGGAACTGAAGGGCTTCTTTGTTGGCCCTCGCCGCGAAATGATTACTCCTTGGAGTACGAATGCCGTTGAGATTACTCAGAATATGAGTCTTAACGGCATTTCGCGTATAGAAGAGTATTTCCCTGTGGAGTCTAAGGATGCCGATTACGATCCTATGCTTCAGAGAATGTATGAGGGACTCGACCAGCAGATTTTCACAGTTAACCACGACCCAGAGCCTATTAAGCGTGTTGACGACCTTGAGAAATTCAACGAGGAAGAAGGCTTGGCTCTCTCAGAGGATGAGATGGCTTATCTGCACAAAATTGAGAAGGAGAATGGACGTCCGCTTACCGATAGCGAGATTTTTGGTTTTGCTCAGATTAATTCAGAGCATTGTCGTCATAAAATCTTCGGCGGTCAGTTTATCATCGACGGTAAGGAGATGGAGTCTTCACTCTTTAAGATGATAAAGAAAACCACAGAGGAAAATCCTAATATGGTTATTTCTGCCTACAAAGATAATGTTGCTTTCTCACAGGGACCTGTTATTGAGCAGTTTGCTCCTGCTGACCAAACAACAGCTGATTATTTTGAGGTAAAGGATATAGAGAGTGTTATCTCTCTGAAGGCTGAGACTCATAACTTCCCAACAACAGTAGAGCCTTTCAATGGTGCTGCAACAGGTACTGGTGGTGAAATTCGCGACCGTATGGGTGGTGGTGTTGGCTCATGGCCTATTGCCGGTACTGCTTGTTATATGACTGCTTATCCACGCTTGAAGGATGATGCTGGCGAGGCTCGTAACTGGGAGAATGTTATCCCTGCCCGCAAATGGCTTTATCAGACTCCAGAGCAGATTCTTATCAAGGCGTCAAATGGTGCCAGCGACTTCGGTAACAAGTTTGGACAGCCTCTTATCACTGGTTCTGTGCTCACATTCGAGTATGACACAACAGACAAGGATGTAAACCCAGAGGGAGCTGATCAGGTGTATGGTTACGACAAGGTAATCATGCTTGCCGGTGGTGTTGGCTATGGTAAGAAGCGCGACTGCTTGAAGAAAGAACCACAGGCAGGCAACAAGGTTGTTGTAGTTGGTGGTGACAACTATCGTATTGGTCTTGGTGGTGGTTCGGTATCATCGGTTGATACTGGTCGCTACAGCAATGGTATTGAGCTTAATGCCGTTCAGCGTGCCAACCCTGAGATGCAGAAACGTGCGTATAACCTTGTTCGTGCTCTTGTTGAGGAGGATGAAAATCCTGTTGTTTCTATTCACGACCATGGTTCTGCCGGTCACCTCAACTGTCTCTCTGAGCTTGTTGAAGAGTGTGGTGGTGAGATTGATATGACTAAGCTTCCTATCGGTGACAAGACACTTAGCGCAAAGGAGATTATCGCTAATGAGAGTCAGGAGCGTATGGGCTTGCTTATTGATGAGAAGTATCTGGGCAGAGTGCAGAAGATTGCAGAGCGTGAGCGTGCTCCGATGTATGTTGTGGGCGAGACCACTGGCGATGCTCACTTCAGTTTCAAGCAGGGTGATGGCGTTAAGCCTTTCGACCTTGATGTGGCTCAGATGTTTGGTCACACTCCAAAGACCGTGATGGTTGACGAAACAGTAGAACGCAAATACGACAACGTTTCATATACACAAGATAAACTTGACGAGTATCTTTCCAACGTGCTTCAGCTTGAGGCTGTGGCTTGTAAAGACTGGTTGACCAACAAGGTTGACCGTTCGGTAACAGGTAAGATTGCACGTCAGCAGGGACAGGGACAGATTCAGTTGCCATTGAGCGATTGTGGTGTTGTTGCTCTCGACTATCGTGGCACAAAGGGTATTGCTACAGCTCTTGGACATGCTCCTCAGGCAGGTCTTGCTGATCCAAAGGCAGGCTCTGTTCTCTCTGTTGCTGAGGCTCTCACCAATGTTGTGTGGGCACCAATGGCAAATGAGGAGACTCCGCTCGAGTCTGTAAGTCTTTCGGCTAACTGGATGTGGCCTTGCCGTTCACAGAAAGGTGAGGACGCACGTTTGTATGAAGCTGTAAAGGCATTGAGCGATTTCTGCTGTGCTATTCATGTTAATGTGCCAACAGGTAAAGACTCGCTTTCACTCACTCAGCAGTATCCTAATGGCGACAAGATTATCGCTCCAGGTACAGTTATCGTTAGTGCTGGTGGTGAGGTTAGCGATGTAAAGAAGGTTGTTTCTCCTGTTCTTGTTAATGATAAGAATTCAAGTATCTATCATATCGACTTCAGCTTCGACGAGCAGCGTCTCGGTGGTTCTGCTTTTGCTCAGAGCATGGGCAAGATTGGCAGCGATGTTCCAACAGTTGAGAACCCTGAGTATTTTGTTGACTGCTTCAACGCTGTTCAGGAACTCATCCGCAAGGGGTGGATTATGGCTGGTCACGATATTTCTGCTGGTGGTCTTATCACCACATTGCTTGAGATGACATTCGCTAATGTTGAGGGTGGTATGAAGATAAACCTTCACGATCTTGCTGGCGATGATGTTGTAAAGATGCTCTTTGCTGAGAACCCAGGTGTTGTTGTTCAGGTGAGCGACAAGTATAAGGCTGAATTCAAGGAGTTCCTTGATAAGGCAGGCATCGCATACGCTAAGATTGGTTACCCTGCTCCTGAAACACGTACCATCTTTGTTAAGAAGGACGAGTATGAGCACGAGTTTGACATTAACGCTTTGCGCGACACATGGTATAAGACATCATATCTGCTCGACCGCAACCAGAGCTTCGGTGGAATGGCTAAGAAGCGTTACACCAACTACAAGAAGCAGCCTGTAGAGATGAAGTTCAGCTATGGCTTCAAGGGCACTTGTAAGAGCCTTGGTTGTGATCCTGATCGTCGTAAGCCATCAGGCATCAAGGCTGCTATCATCCGTGAGAAGGGTACTAATGGTGAGCGCGAAATGGCTTATTCAATGTATCTTGCAGGCTTTGATGTTAAGGATGTGATGATGACCGACCTTATCAGCGGTCGTGAAACACTCGAGGATGTTAACTTCATTGTGTTCTGTGGTGGATTCTCTAACTCTGATGTTCTTGGCTCTGCCAAGGGTTGGGCAGGTGCATTCCTCTACAATCCTAAGGCTAAGGAGGCTCTTGATAAGTTCTATGCTCGTGAGGATACCCTTTCACTCGGTATCTGTAACGGTTGCCAGCTCATGGTTGAGCTTAACCTTATCAATCCAGAGCACAAGCATCGCACACATCTGTGTCACAACAACTCTAAGAAGTTTGAAAGCTCATTCCTTGGCTTGAACATCGAGCAGAATGAGAGCGTGCTCCTTGGTAGTCTTAGTGGCAGCAAACTTGGTATTTGGGTTGCTCATGGCGAGGGTCGTTTCTATCTGCCAGAGCCTGAGGATCATTATAATATCGTTGCTAAGTATAACTATGCTGAATATCCAGGTAACCCTAACGGTTCAGACTATAATGTAGCTGGTATTGCCAGTGCCGATGGTCGTCACCTGGCTATGATGCCTCATCCAGAGCGTGCTATCTTCCCATGGCAGAACGCTTGGTATCCTGCAGAGCATCGCAACGACGAAATCACTCCTTGGATGGAGATGTTCGTGAATGCTCGCAAGTGGGTTGAGAGCCGAAAGAAGTAATAAACGATATATGTTTTTACAGTTATTCAGAACATTCTTTAAGATCGGTCTCGTCACATTTGGTGGCGGCTATGCCATGATTCCAATGATCGAGGCCGATGTTGTTGACAAATACAAGTGGGTCGGGAAAGAACAGTTTCTCGACCTCCTTGCTATTGCCCAGAGTTGTCCGGGTGTGTTTGCCATCAACATAAGTATCTTCATAGGCTATAAGCTTCGTG
Organism: uncultured Prevotella sp.; assembly: GCA_905236755.1. Lineage (GTDB taxonomy): Bacteria > Bacteroidota > Bacteroidia > Bacteroidales > Bacteroidaceae > Prevotella. The sequence goes on along the minus strand of CAJOCR010000006.1, from coordinate 28,530 downwards.
GTGTGCGTGGTGCTATGGCTGCTGCTTTTGGAACAGCCCTTCCTTCGTTCTTGATTATTTTGCTCATAGCCATGTTCTTCCATCAGTTTCAGGACAATAAAATAGTTGCAGCATGTTTTGCTGGTATTCGTCCTGCAGTGGTGGCTCTTATAGCTGTGCCTACATTCAATCTTGCCAAGAGTGCCAATATCTCTTTGGTAAACTGCTGGATTCCTATCGTGGGTGCTTTGCTCATCTGGCTTATGGGGGTAAACCCCATTTGGATTATCATTGCTGCCGGCTTTGGCGGATTCATCTATGGTAAGTTTATAAAACCAACGGAATAGTTGGTTATGAATGTGGAGTGTGGAATGTGTAATTACGCATTAAAAGCTAAAGATTATGATTTTTCTCTATCTGTTCATAACATTCTTTGAAATCGGACTCTTCGGTTTTGGTGGTGGATATGCGATGATTTCGCTTATTCAGGGACAGGTTGTAACCCGTTGGCATTGGATGAGTATGCAGGAGTTTACCAATGTTATTGCTATTTCGCAGATGACTCCCGGTCCTGTGGGCATCAACTCTGCCACTTATTGCGGTTACACAGCTGTTCACAATGCTGGTTATGATGGTGTTATGGCTATGCTTGGTTCTGCCACCGCCACCTTTGCGCTTGTGTTGCCTTCATTTATCTTGATGATACTTATCAGTAAGATGTTCATGAAATACATGAAGAATCCCATTGTGCAGAGTGTTTTCTCTGGTTTGCGCCCAGCTGTAGTTGGTTTGCTTGGTGCTGCTGCTCTTCTGCTCATGAATGCTGAGAACTTCTATACTCCAGCTGATCCATGGCGTTTCTGGATTAGCGTGTCGTTATTTGTGTTTACCTTTGTAGGTACTAAATGGCTTAAAATTAATCCTATCAAGATGATAGGCTATGCCGCTTTTGGCGGTTTGATGTTACTCTACTAACCGAAACTTTTATCACACAACATTACATATGAAAGATATAAAGAAAATAGTGCTCACCGGCGGACCTTGTGCCGGAAAGACAACAGCCCTCGTTAAGGTTATCGAACATTTCACCAGTCTTGGTTACAAGGTGTTCACCATTCCTGAGGTTCCAACTATGTTCACTCAGGCGGGTATGGATTACCTTACTGACAATAAGGATTTTTTCTATGAGGGTGAGAAAGCTACTCTCGAAGTTCAGCTGGCTCTTGAAGATAAGTTCTATAAGATGGCAGAGACACAGACTCAACCCACGCTTATTATCTATGATCGTGGCACAATGGATATCTCAGCCTATATGAAGCCTGAAATGTGGGAGAATATCACTGCTGCCTGTGGCACCAATTCTGCTCAGCTGCGCCAGCGCTATGATGCTGTGCTGCACCTTGTTTCGGCTGCCGACGGTGCTGAGAAATACTACACTACAAGCAATAATGCTCAGCGCAACGAGCCTGCCACCGAGCAGGGACTGGCTATTGCGCGTATGCTCGACAAGCGTGTTATGGAGGCATGGAGCGGTCATCCTCATCTGCGTGTTATCAATAATCATGAGGACTTCGACAAGAAACTCTATCGTGTGCTAAAGGAGATTAGTAATGTGCTTGGACTTCCACAGCCTATTACTGAGGAGCGTAAATACATCGTTGAACTCGTTGGCGAGATTCCTAATGCCATTGAGAGTGAGATTACTCAGACTTATCTCACCTCTGACCCTGGAAGCGAGGTTCGCTTGCGTAAGCGTGGATGGCAGGGAAAATATGTATATGTGCACACCATCAAGAAGAATACTCCGGGCAACGAGCAGGTTGAGACCGAGCGTCAGATAGGTGTTAATATGTATGAGTCGTTGTTGCAGCAGGCTGATCCTTATCGCCAGACGATTAACAAGATGCGCAAGAGTTTCATCTATAAGGGCCAGTTCTTTGAACTCGACACTTATCTTTCGCCTGTAAGCAATCTGCAGATTCTTGAAACAAAGGGCATCACCGATCACGAGGAGGTGAACTTCCCTCCATTTATCAAGGTTGTGGAAGACATTACCGGCCGATTGGAATACTATAATTATAATATTGCGCTTAGAAAATAAGCCTAATTCAGAATGCGAAGCACGCTTCGCATTCTGAAAATTGAAATATTGAAATAAGGAAATATGGAAAGATTATATTGGTTAGCCGACAATCTTTCAATTTTTCAATATTTCTATCTTATTGGTGGTATCTAACGGGGTGAGAAGCCTTGCTTAATTTTGTTTTTGTATCGTCCGCCTACGCGGACGATTATTTTTTGTGCCTTTGAGAAGCGTCCGCGTACGCGGACGATAATTTTTCTTTCCCTTTGGAGCAGTCTGCGTCCGCGGACAGAGAAAATCGTGTATGTTTTTCTCAGCCTGTTAGTTAGCCCAAGAAAGATTTAAATATTGAAAGAATGAAAGATGGAAATATTTAAAGCGCTTTGCGCTTCATTTTTCAATATTCAATCTTCAATAGCGAAGTTTACTTCGCGCTGGGGATGGGGGAGGCTCAATTCCTAAACCTCGATGTATCCACTTCTTTGTGTTTCTTTTCCTTGTAACCGCCGAACTTAATGGTTAGCGAGATACCTAACTGGCGGAAGCAGGCAAAGTCCATGTCGAGTTTTTGTCCTTTGTAGTCGATGTGTGGATTGATGGCTGAGGTTTCAAAGATATCTTTGCAGAACGCATGGAGAGTGGCTTGCTTCTTCCAGAACTGCCAGCGAAGTCCAAGGTCGAGTTTTCCTGCAGCAGGAAGGTCATAGATGCCTTGCAAAGAGTTGCTGTGTATCATTCCATCAATGGTGAACGACAGGTTATGTGCTTCGCTCAGGGTTATCACATTGCTCATTTTTGCTATACCAAGGAAAATAGCTCTGTTGAAAGGAATCTCATAGAAATCTTCGCATTTCTCGTGCATCCACACACCCGTGAGGGTGAGTTTTGCATCGAGCCAGTTGCCAAACTTATGAGGAACAACGACTTGCACACCCGCTTGCTGCTGATAGTTGAAATTGATTGATTTAAACACCAAGTTCAAGCGTTCTGGATGCTGATATGGCACCTGGATAAAGTAGTTGTCGTTGTAGTTGAACCATGCCGCAAACTGGTATTTGTTCTTCAATATCCACACAAGCTGTGTGTGATAGCAATTTATTGGTTTTATGTATGGATTGCCCGTAATCTCGTCGTATCCGCCGTTGGCATATACCGTTATGTTGTTCATTTCCCAGTAGTCGGGATATATTCTCTTGTTGCTGAATCCCAACACCCAGATGTTGCCTGGCTGATGAACATATGTGAGGTTTAATGTAGGATAAACATTCCATTTCTCCCACACCACAGAGTGATAGTATTCGGCAGCAATCGAGGCATCAAGGATGAGTTTGTTTTTCCAGTTCTTTCCCACGCCAACATAGATATTGGCGATATCCTCCTTCTGACGTATATAGCTATAGCCCTCGGCACCGCTGATGTATTTCTGCATACTGTGGTTGAGCGACTGCTTGTACCATGCACCGTAGTTAATACTCCAGTTGTTTTTTAGTTGTTTTTCCATAGACAGATAGTATCGCCACACGTTCACCTTCTGGTTGTTATCCACCGAGAAGTTCACATCGCCCGAGGGAAGTTTGCTGTTAAGGTCTTGCGTTTCTGGGTTGTGGTAGTATGTTGTCTCAATACCTGCCGACAGTCCAAATGGTGTTTGATAATCCAGTCTTGCGTTGTGCAACCATGTTTTGCTGTGCAATAACGTGTTTCCAATGATATTACCAGCAAATTTGTAGTCAGTATCAGAATTGCCGTAGCTTCCCTGGTAGCTGAACGATAAAGAATGATTGTCGGCAAAATCATATTCTGCACCAAGGCGATAATCGTGTCCAAAACGTTTTGTCTTATTGCTTTGGTGCATTGTTATATCATGCATTGTTCCGTCTTTAAGTGAATGGTGCGATTCCTCGTCTCTTATACCATATTTTTTTCCATGGCTGTGAAGATAGAAGGCGTCAAGAGAGAATTTGTCCTTGTGATAGAGCACCGAAGCCCTTTCGTCAAACATGGCATAGTGCTCTTGGTTGTAGGCTAGGTTTACTTCGCCTTCCAAAGGCTGTCCTCCTGTGGTTTCTTTCTTCAGTTCAAGGTTTATTAGAGCACCTCGCACCTGAGTCTTAGCAGGAGCCGAGTACATTACATCAGCCTTCTTCAGGCGGCTTGCAGGCATACTCTTCAGCAGCTGTGCCAGCTGTTCCTCGTTTAGCGTCATAACCTTGCCATTGATAGCAATGTTCACCTTGCGCCCTGCCAGCTGATAGCTGCTTCCGCTCTCTGTAACTCCAGGCAGTTCCTTTATAGCGTCATACACATTATCCACGCCTTTCTTCTCAATGAGTCGTGGAAGGTCGTATGTTATGGCACTTCCATGCACCACCGCTATCGGGCGCTCACCTTTCACCATCACTTCCGGAATGTCATACACCATTCTTTCCATTGAGAGTGAATCCGTTGATAGCGAATCTTTCATTGTTGATAGTGAATCTGTTTTTGTAGATGCTGAATTACTTTTCACTTGTGCTAATCCTTTTGCTGAGGAAATAAATAGCAGGAACAGTAAACCAATCTTCATGTTGGTTCGTTTAATAAAAAGTCTCTTCATTGTTCTAAGCATAAATGGTTAATTTTTCGCATTCAGCTAACAAAAGTACTGTAAAATACTGATAAGAAGTAATGATTTGTAACTTTTTTGCTTAAAATGTTTATTTTATGGTGTGTAAATGGGCTATTTGTTAATATAAGATTAGGCTAACGATAAAAAAGAGAGTTGGAGTGGTGGTATGAATAAAAATTGTTGTAACTTTGTGCAACAACATAAAACACATATTGTTCACATGTGCGACAAGGTTAACCTTACTGTGTTGGGAACAGAGTTCTTTGTAGAAGGAATAGGAGGCGCACCTATCTCTGTGGCTCTTGTCAAAGGAAAGGTGAAGGTTGTCACCAAGAAGGAGCAGAGAATTCTGCATCCAGGCGAAAAGTTATCCAGCTATTTCTATGGCGACACAGAATTTAAGAAGGTTGATACCGCTCCTTATGTATCATGGAAAAAAGGCAGGTTCTCTTTCCACAACGCTTCGCTTCTCGAAGTGCTTCTTGCCGTGTGTATGTATCACACCACTCCTTTACGTGGCAACAGCAAAGAGTTAGAGAAGGTAAAGGTTGACTTTGAGTGTAACCGCAGTCTGCCGTTCAATGATGTTCTAAAAGAACTTGAACGGCAGTGTGGAGTAGATTTGAATTACGAATTAGGAGTGTTGAATGTGGAATTAATTTAATTACGAATTACGAGTTACGATAAAAAATAAAGCGAAACTTGAATTATTAAAAATAGTATTGCAAACCTATGGTTAGTGCAATGCGGTTAGTACCAAAGGAACCTTCGAAAGAATAATGTCCTGGACGTTCTATTTGTGTGCTATAGCTACAACTGAGTGAACGTAATTCTGCGCCTACACCAAAGTGACGAGTGAACTTGTAGTGAGCACCAATCTGTTCAAAAACACCAATACCACCCTCTGGTGTGCTATAATCGTTGCCTGCATATCCTAAACCAAGAGATGCATCGAAATACCAGCCATTCTTGAACTCTTTAGCGTAATATACGCTTGCACCTGCATAAAAGTCATTGCTACCGATTGCATTTAGATATGACTGTATTACGTTAACTCCAAATCCAAAGCCTTTATTAAAAGTGTGACAATAGTCAACAGAGAGATCGTAAGACGATGATGTTTTATATACAGTATTTAATTCACGCATTTCAGAATAAACCAATCCTGGGCCATAGTTTACTTTAATTACGTTGTGAGTAGGTTCAAAATCCGCTTCATTAAGTTCCTTTGCTGATGTGGTAAAAACACCTATTACCATCAGCATAATCATTAAAATGTTTCTTTTCATTATGTTATTTTCTTTTTAGTAAATCCTACTGCAAAGGTAGTATTTTTTGTTGATTTTTAAGGCGAAAATCGTCAAAAACAACAAAAACGATATTATTGGTCACAATTCTGATAAATTTATGTGATAAAAGCTATTGCGAGTAAATATTATTCGATATATCTTTGCACTGTCATAACAAATAAAAAATGGTTATTTAATAAAAGGTAGGTTTTTCGGTTAATTTTTCGCATTAAAATTAAAATACGTCTTATTAAGTTAGACATGGTATGTAAAAAGGAGGAAACTGTGAAGTTTCCTCCTTTTATGTAAGCCTCTCACATCCCTCCCCGATAGGGAAGGGGGTGATTCACATTCTTAATTTTTAATCCTTTCTCTTATTGCTTTTATAAACTCAAGAGAGTTTACCTGTTTTGTTTCCACGCCTTCCATAAGTGGGATAAGGTCTTTGGTAGCTATTCCTGCATTGAGGGTGGCAAAGCAAGCTGCTTCAAGACAATCAGCAAAATCCTGAAGAGGTTTGTTATTATCAAGTTCTCCACGTTTGCGCAGTGCTCCGCTCCATGCAAAGATAGTAGCCATAGGGTTGGTTGATGTTTCTTCGCCTTTTAAGTAGCGGTAGTAGTGGCGAGTAACGGTACCATGAGCGGCTTCGTATTCATAGTTGCCGTCGGGGCTAACAAGAACAGAGGTCATCATGGCAAGAGAGCCGAAGGCTGTTGAAAGCATATCGCTCATCACATCGCCGTCATAGTTCTTGCATGCCCATATAAAGCCGCCTTTAGAGCGTATTACGCGCGCTACAGCATCATCAATCAAGGTATAGAAGTATTCTATGCCAGCCTGCTCAAAGAGGCTCTTGTAGTCGCTTTCATATACTTCCTCGAAAATTTTGCGGAATTGTGCATCGTATGTTTTTGATATCGTGTCTTTAGTTGCAAACCAAAGGTCTTGCTTTGTGTCAAGGGCAAACTTAAAACAACTGTGTGCAAAACTACGTATGCTCTTGTCTGTGTTGTGCATACCCTGAATTACTCCTTCACCTTGGAAATTATGTATTTCTACTTCCTGTATCTTTCCACTTTCTCCTTGGAATATGAGTTTAGCTGTTCCTGGTTCATCGGCACGTATTTCCACACTCTTATATACGTCTCCATAGGCATGACGTGCAATAGTAATAGGCTTTTCCCAGTTTTTAACAACAGGATGAATACTTGGGATGGTGATTGGAGCACGGAAAACAGTTCCGTCCATGATGCTACGGATAGTGCCATTAGGACTTTTCCACATCTTATGTAGTTTGTATTCGTCCATACGCTGTGCGTTAGGCGTTATAGTAGCGCATTTTACAGCTACTCCATATTTACGGGCTGCATTGGCAGAATCAATAGTTACCTGGTCATTTGTCTTGTCACGATTAGGTAAGCCGAGATCATAATATTCTGTTTTGAGGTCAACGAAAGGTAGAATTAATTCGTCCTTAATCATCTTCCACAGAATTCTTGTCATTTCATCGCCGTCCATTTCTACCAGTGGGGTAGTCATCTTAATCTTTTCCATAATAAAAAGCCTCTACAAAAATATCTCCCTTTGGAGATAGCATTTAATTACACATTTTGTTTGTTATGGATGCAAAGATAATAAAAAGTATTTATTTTACCTAATAAAATGTATTGATTGTAATCTTTTAAAGCATAAATGTAACAGTATGATAATATTGCTGCCATTGTGCCAAAAAAAATCAGAGTATTCCGATTATTCCGAATACTCTGATTATTCTGATAATTCTAATTGTTCGTTATTTTTTTTACTCTTCTGGTGCTTTATCAATCAGATCCATGAACTGATCAAGCTTAGGAGTAATGATGATCTGTGTGCGACGGTTACGCTGCTTGCCTAACTCTGTATCGTTGCTTGCGATAGGATTGAATTCACCGCGGCCACCAGCTGTGAGACGCTTAGGAGCTACACCGAAGTGATTGATGAGATACTGTACGACAGAAGAAGCACGCAAAGCAGAAAGATCCCAGTTGTTGCGGATATTCTTCATAGATGCAGCCTGAGTGTTTACAGGCACATTGTCGGTGTTACCCTCTATGAGCACATCATAATCCTTGTAGTCGGTAATAATCTTAGCAATCTTACTAAGAGTTTCTGCTGCACGGTCGTTAATCTCGTATGAACCGCTCTTGTAAAGCATATTATCAGCCAGAGATATATATACAACACCCTTAAGAACCTGCACATCAACCTCTTTCATTTCTTCCTTGCTCAAGCTACGAGTAAGGTTGTTGGTAAGTACCATGTTGAGAGAGTCGCTCTTGCTCTTCACTTCTACAAGGTGACGAATGTACTGGTTTGACTCATTGATTTGGTCAACAAGCTTAGAGATATTGATATTGTTGTCGCTGGTGTTAGCAAGACTCTTGTCAAGAGACTTCTGTAGAGCAGCATAGTCTTTCTTCTGCTGAGCAAGCTGCTCTTCAAGAGAAGCTACACGTGCCTTACTTGCAGCGAGTTGTTCTTTTGCATCCTGATAATTTGTTGTAAGCTCACGGTTTTCGTTTTGGCAATTTTCCAAATCCTTCTTGCTGGCGCAGCTTGTTACAAACAAAGTGCCTGCAATGAGTGTGAGCATGATAAGATTCTTCTTCATATTCATTAATAATTTAGTTAATACTCTGTTTCCTTGGTCTGCAAATATATAAATAAGACCACAAAACCACTCGAAAGTTAAAGTGGTTTAGAGAATTTTAACCGCTATAATATGAATTTCAGTATTTTTTACCTGTTTTTGCTTGCATATTCGCGTGGAGACATACCGTATAGTCCCTTAAACATGGTTGAGAAAGAGGCAAGATTACTGAATCCGCAGGCATACATCACTTCTGTGATATTTTGTCCTGGTTGTGAGAGTAGTTTGGCTGCCTGTTTCAGACGAATATTACGTATGAAACCATGAGGAGTTTGATTGGTAAGTTCTTTCATCTTACGATAAAGGTGTACACGACTTATTCCCACCTCATTGGCCACCATATCAACACTCAGGTCAGTGTTGCTGATGTTAGAATTGATAACATCCATAACACGATCCATAAGCTTGCTGTCTGGAGCATCAAGAGTAACCTGTTGCAGTTTGTGTTCCTGACTCTCGTTGCCAGTGAACTTATTACGCAGAATATTTCTCTTAGCAATGAGGTTGATAACAGTACGATGAAGAATGTCCATGTTAAAAGGCTTCACAATATAGGCGTCGGCACCTGTTTCAAGACCTTTCAGACGATCTTCGTCAGTATTCTTACCTGTTAATAAAATAATTGGTATATCGTTGGTATTTATATTGTTACGCAAACGACTGCTCAAAGTAATACCATCCATAACAGGCATCATAATGTCGCTAATAACCAATGATGGGATATCGCGAAGGGCAGTCTCGAGAGCGTCCTTACCATTGGCACAAACCACGATATCAAATTCTTGACTTAGTTCTTGCTCAAGATATTGTGAAATCTCGTAGTCGTCTTCAGCAATAAGAATCTTTTCGCGTGTACGACGTGCAATCTGCTCAGAAATCTGTTCTGGAGTAGTCTCAATGTGCTGTTCTATGTCGTCAGCAAGAGCATTCATCTCGTTATATGTTAACTCATCGTTTGTTTCCTCGACTTCTTCCATCTCTGATGGCTTGAGATGGCTATTACCCAAAGGTAGTGTAACGATAAACTCACATCCTGGTGCATCAATGTTGTTGTGTACAGAGATGTTACCATAATGAAGTTCTACAAGTGAACGTGTGAGGTCAAGACCAATACCAGTACCAATCTTTCGGTCGTTAGATTCTGTAGGTGCCTGATAGAAACGTTCAAAGATATGTTGAATCTTATCTTCTGGTATGGATTCTCCATCATCAAAGAAAGAAAGTCTCACCTCTGTCTCTGTATGTGTTAATGTAATGCGTATATTTCCGCCTGCTGATGTGTATTTAAAGGCGTTAGAGATGATATTCACCAGCACCTTGTCAAAATTGTTTGGATCAAACCATACAGGTAAAGAGTCTGTATCGTGAACAAAGGTGAGGTTTATGTGTTGTGACTTAGCTTGTTGCGTAAAGAGGCTATATACATCATTGATGAACTTCACCATATCCGTTTCTCTCATGTGCATAGCCATCTGGCCCTTGTCAATCTTGCGGAGGTCCATAATTTCGTTGATAAGGTGCAGAATACGTGTTGTATTACGGCGAATAGTAGTGTATATAGCCTGTCTCTGTGGGTCACGATCGCTCTTAATGAGCTGCTGCAGAGGCGAAACGATAAGTGTCATAGGGGTGCGAATTTCATGACTGATATTCATGAATGAACGCAGTTTTGATTCGCTTAGTTCCTCAGCATGAATATGTTCTTGAAGAAGCAGTCGATCTTCTTCTTTACGTTTTCTGTAAACGAAATAGAAACGTATCAATGCTAAAAATACGATGAAATAGAATATCTTTGCCCATGTGCTGGCATACCATGCTGGATGAATAGTTACAGTGAATTCCTTTATAGGTGACTCCTGACCATTACATATTGCTTTTACCTTGAAATGGTATGTTCCTGGGTCGAGATGGCTGAATACCAGTTCGTTAGCTCCTTGGCGAGTAGAATGCCAATGATCACCATTGATACTGTAGGCGTATGTTATCTGTTCTACGTTGTTAAAGGTTAGCGTAGAGAGGTGAATAGTAAATGTGTTGTCATCGTGAGCCAAATTAAATGATTCACTATCAACAACTCTTTTGTCGGTAATCTCATAGATTCCTGATTCCATTCCTGCAAAAACACTACGTGAACCAACTACAAAGTCAGATACTGATACTTTGGCGTCCCATTTTTGTTGAGCTACCTTCGCAGGCTCAAACCATGTTATACCGCCTGTACCACCCATGATGATAAATGCTCCGCCATTTTTGGTTGCTACAGTTCCATCACTGAACTCATTGCTTTGAATACCGCTCTCAGCATAGTAATTCTCTGTTTTACCAGTTTTAGGGTTTAAACAGCATATACCGTGAGCTGTACCCATCCAGATACGACCTTTGTTGTCTTCTGTGATAGAACATATACTATTGTCGCAAAGTCCTTCCTTAATAGTATATCGTTTCTCCTTTATTCCATGCTTTAAATCATAGCAATAAACTCCATCGTCAGTACCAAACCACACTCTTCCTTTTCTGTCTTCATATACGCTATGTGAGAACGTGCCGTTGTTCAGACAGTTCTTTCCAAATGTAGCAGTCCAACTCTCTGTTGCTAAATTAAGAGCAGAAAGACCTACAGATGTAGCAATGAAAAGAGTTTTGCCGTCATGGCTTACCGATAATTTAGAAAGGAAGTTGTTTGGTAAACTGTTTATTTTGAGGTTGTTGTCGGCACCTTTCTTCATGGTGTAGTTGCGCACCGTTCCGTCTTGTGCATATCCGAACAAACCCTGTCCCATTGATGCCATCCATATAGTACCTTTGGAGTCGCATTTTATGTCAAAAAGGCTGAGTTCAGGGTTATTGCCTATATTTACCTTATGGTAAGCTCCGCCTTCTACATATCCGCATCCGTTACGATAAGAGCCAATCCAAATGCGTCCCTTATGGTCTTCGCATAGCGCAAGTACAACAAGTGGAATATTAGTGTAATGGCGAATAAGTCTATAGTTGCTGTCAAGCTCATAAGCTCCGTCTTTATCAGTTCCTACCCACACATGTCCATTCTTGGCATATAGTACAGCAGTTACACAGTTGCTTCCAATGTTGTTATGATTTCCTAAGCGATAACCCATATAACCAAAGGTAAAGGTATTGCCAGGTTGCATAAATACACCCTTTTGCAACATGCTAATCCATATATTTCCTTGCTGGTCTTCAATAATAGAACTAACCTTACTCTTGCTTAAATCTATTGCGTTACTAAAGAAAGGATTGTCTATAACCTGATGAGTGATAGGATTATACATCCATATACCCATACCATCGCAGCCAATGAAAACATTATCGGTTCTGCTAATATAGATATACGACATTGGTAAGTTTCCTATGGCGTCAATACGTTGGAATGTGCCTTTGCCTTGAGGCATAAGATATAAACCTTGCCCCATAGTAGCTAACCAGATGTTGCCCTTGCTGTCAACTGCTACCTCACGAGCTTTTACACCCTTTAGTCCTGGTATCTCTGTGATAAGAGAACCATTTGGATTAAGAATCAATAATTTATTGTCCTCGGTAATTATCAGCAGTCTATGCTGTAAATCCTCTTTGACGGTGTAGATGTAATTATAGTTCTTTAGTGCGCCCCCAAGAGGATGACACACACGTTTCGTGCCTTTTTTCAAGCGCATAATACCATAACCTGATGTTGGTATTATCACATCTCCATTCTCACACACAGTCATGTGATTGATGTATGTGCGTGCTTCCTTTCCCTTAGAGTCATACATAGGAATGATTTGGAACCCTTTGCCATTGTATTCAATGAGCGAATTACTGGTTCCTAAAAGTATGTTACCCTCATGGTCTTCATCAATGCAATTGATATAATTATTCGACAGACCGCGATTATCTTCAAAATCACGTCTGAGCAGAGTGAAATTGTATCCGTCGTAAACATTGATACCATTGCGGGTTGCTATCCAGATGAATCCGTTGCGAGCTTGAAAGACTTGATTTGCAAAACTGCTTGAAAGTTGATTTTCTGTATTGAATAATTTACCTGTTTGTGCAACAGCGTTCAGAGATAACAAAAAGCAAAATATGTTTATAAGCCAAATATTTTTCGCGACTTTCATGATTGATTTGATTTTGGCTCAAAATTACACATTATTTATGAAATACTCAAATTTTGCGTCCTAAAAACGTAATTTTTCGCCTAAAATGGTATTTTTCGAAAAGTTTTTGATACACAAAACGTTACTTTTTGTAAAGTTTGGGTAACATATCGTAAAGCCTATAATATATAAAAGGTGTACCTTTGCCACCGTAAAATTAGCGAAAATATACAGACTCAAATTTACCAAAAGACAAATAGTCATGAAAACATTTAGAACAGCACTTGCGACAATGGCATTTCTTTCGTCTATCGGAATGCAGGCTCAAGGACAGATGACACTTCGTCTTGACGAAGCAAAGACTTCCGTGAGTCCAATTCTCTATGGCATGATGACCGAAGAGATTAATTTCGCTTACGAGGGTGGATTGTATGCACAGTTGCTTCGTAACGTTTCGTTCCGTGATGCTCAGAATGGCAAACGTCCTAATCCTTGGACTCCTTGGAAGCCTGAAGGTGCAAAATTCTGGTCTCTCACCGATAGCACTACTTCAAAAGTGCGTGTTGAGGAGAAGGGTGGGTATAATCGAGCAAACCCAATTGCTTTTATCTGGACAGCCCAGAAAGGTGATGGATTGCTTAATGAAGGCTATTGGGGTGTTCCTGTAAGAGCAGGAGAACAATATCAGGGTGCAGTTATAGCAAAGACCAATATTGCTGGTGGAAGTGAATTCGAAATTGCTCTTGTTAGCAACGATGGCAAAACAGTTTATGCTTCTACAGTTGTTAACGGACTTAATGATAACTGGCAGCGTTTGGAGTTCTCTTTCAATGCTCCTAAGAATCTCGAAAAGGCAACAAAGGATGTTAAGTTCCGTATCACTGCCTTGAAGTCTGGTGAATATCAGCTTTCAAAGGTTGTTCTCTTTCCAGAAACATTCAAGGGGCGTAAGAACGGTCTTCGCAAGGATCTCATGCAGATGATGTGTGACATGAATCCAAAATTCCTGCGTTTCCCAGGCGGTAACTACCTTGAAGGTAATGATTTTCAGAATCGTTTCGACTGGAAACGCACAGTTGGTAATCCTGATGAGCGCCCTGGTCACATGAGCCCTTGGGGGTATCGTTCTACCGATGGTCTTGGACTCTTGGAATTCTTGCAGTGGGCTGAGGATTGTGGCGCAGAGCCTATTCTTGGTGTTTTTGCAGGTTATGTGTTAAGTACCGATTATCTCTCTGCTGATTTCTGTGATAATTTCGTACAGGATGCTCTTGATGAGATAGAATACGTTATTGGAGGTGCCGATACTAAGTGGGGCGCACAGCGCATTAAGGACGGTCATCCAGAGCCATTCCCATTGCACTATGTAGAGATAGGAAATGAAGATTTCTTCGATCTTAGCGGTTCTTATCCAGGTCGTTATAAGAAGTTCTACGAGGCAATCAAGGCAAAATATCCTCAGTTGCAGATAATCTCAACTCAGGAAGCTAAGATGATTAAGGAACAGGCAGAGGAAACTGGTGTTGACAACATCAAACTCGATGTCATCGATGAGCACTATTATCGTAGCACAGAAGATATGTATCGTGCTTTCAATCAGTATGATAGCTATGATCGTAAAGGTCCAAAAATCTTCTGTGGTGAGTGGGCTTCACGCGAGGGAACTCCAACAACAAACATGAATGCAGCTCTTGGTGATGCAGCTTGGATGTCGGCTATGGAACGTAACTCTGATATCGTCATTGCTCATTGTTATGCACCTCTTTTTGTTAATGTAAACAAGGGTGGTATGCAGTGGGAGAGCGACCTTATCGGTGTTGATGCTTTGAGCGCTTATGGTAGTCCATCTTACTATGCACAGTGCATGTATGCTAACCATGTAGGAAACAAGATAGTTCCTGTAGAGGTAGCAAAAATGCCAAAGATGGCAGCTAAAGATGGCGAACTTCCACAGATATATTATTCTGCTACAACTGATACTAAAACAGGCAAAACATACTTGAAACTTGTAAATGGCGGATCTACTAAGCAGAATGTCACAATATATATAAAGGGTGGCAAGGTACAGAAGAATGGTAAGCAAATAATTCTTACATCAGCAAAGCCAGAAGATACCAATTCTATTGACAATCCTCGCAATATCGTACCTGTTGCTAAGAAAATCAAGGCAGGAAAGAACTTTAAGGTTAATCTGCCTGCTTATTCAGTAAACGTACTGACCTTCTAAAGAAGATTTATTTTTTTTCAATTTATCAATAAACCTAATAAGTACAATGAAACATTTAGACAGACTTTTAAAAGTCTTATCTCTTGTTGTCTTTATGCTGATACTGTCGTCGATGACAGCATTGGCTCAGACAACAATCAAGGGAAATGTGTCAGATGAGAGCGGCGAGCCATTGATTGGTGCCGCAATCACTGTGGTGGGTAACAAATCTGCTGCGGCGGTTACCGATCTCGATGGTAACTTCCAGCTGAAAGTCCCATCTAATCATGTTACTTTGAGCGTTTCATACATTGGTATGAAAACTCAAAAAGTTACAGTAAATGGTAGTGCACCTCTGCGCATCGTGATGCAGGCTGACGCACAGACAACCGAAGAAGTTGTTGTCGTTGGTTACGGTCAGCAGAAGAAAGCTTCTGTTGTAGGTGCTATTACACAGACAACAGGCGAAGTGTTGCAACGCGCAGCTGGTGTTAGTGACATTGGTGCTGCCTTGACAGGTAATCTTCCTGGTGTTGTTACCATCCAAGGAAATGGTATGCCTGGTGAGGAAGAACCTCAAATTATCATCCGTGGTGCAAGTTCATGGAACAGTAGTGATCCTCTTGTTCTCGTTGATGGTATAGAACGTCCTTTGTCTAGTGTTGACATCACTTCTGTACAGAGTATCTCTGTATTGAAAGATGCTTCTGCAACAGCCGTTTATGGTGTTAAGGGTGCTAATGGTGTTATTCTTGTAACTACTAAACGTGGTCAGGAAGGAAAAGCCAAAATTGATGTTGGCTTTAATGCCACGATGAAGGCCCCTTCTAAACTGCCTAACAAGTATGACTCTTATGATGCTTTGATGTTCCGTAATCAAGCTATAGAGCATGAACTTGGTGTTTATCCAGAATCTTGGAGTGAGATTCGCTCACAAGAATTTATCAACAATTATCGTAATCAGACAACTGTTGAGCAGCAGGAACGTTATGCTAATGTTGATTGGCAGGATGCTTTGTTTAAGAAGACAACAATGTCTTATAATGCTAATGTAAATATTAGCGGTGGTACAAAGTTCGTTAAGTATTTTGCTTCAGCTGACTTTGTGCATGAAGGTGACCTTTTCCGTGTATACGATAATGGTCGAAATTATAAGTCAGGTTATGGTTATAACCGCATCAATGTTCGTAGTAACCTTGATTTCCAAATTACCAAGTCAACCTTATTTAAGGTGAACATTGCTGGATCTAATGGTGTAAAGAAGTCACCTTGGAGTAACTCTGTTAACAGCGAGTGGCAAATTGGTCAGCAGTGGGCAGGTGCTTATAATATTGCACCTGATGTATTTTTGCCTAAGTATTCTGATGGCTCTTGGGGTTTCTATCCTAATGCTTCAAATGTATCAAACTCTGCTCAGAGCCTTTCTATTGGTGGTGTTCAGAATGTTACAACTACTCGTATTAATACTGACTTCACATTGGAACAGAATCTTGATTTTATCACTAAAGGTTTGAACTTCTATGCAACAGTAGCATGGGACAATGTATTTGTTGAAGGAAGTCGAGGTATTAATGACTTGTACAATGACTCTCCTACCAAGTGGATTGATCCAGAAACAGGTGTTGCAAAAGCAGGTAAAGAACTTGAAGGTCAGAATAAGTTTGATTGGCAGCAAGGTGTTAACTGGTCAACACAAGGTGGTGAGGTTAATAATGGTGCTACTGTTCGTAACCTTTATTATAAGGCTCAGCTAAACTGGGCTCGTAAGTTTGGTCAGCATGACATCACAGCAATGGGTTTGTTTTCTCGTCAAGAAAACGCTCGTGGTAGTGTGATTCCAACTTATCGTGAAGACTGGGCTTTCCGTGCAACCTATAACTATGCTGGTCGTTACTTTGTGGAGTACAATGGTGCTTATAATGGTTCTGAGAAATTTTCTAAGAAGAATCGTTTTGCCTTCTTTAACTCAGGTGCAATTGGTTGGACAATTTCTGAAGAAAAGTTTATGCAGAAGCTTCGCGATAGTCATATTGTTGATTTGTTGAAGGTTCGTGCTTCTTATGGTGAAATCGGTAGTGATAATTTAGGTGATCCTTTTGATGCTAACCGTCGTTGGTTGTATATGGATCAGTGGGCATATGGTGGTAATACCAATATGGATTTGAATAAGACAGCTTCAATTTATACATGGTATCGTCAGAGTGCTCTTGGTAACGAAGACTTAAAATGGGAAACAGTAAGAAAGACTAATCTTGGTATTGATTATGGTTTCCTCGGTGGATTGTTTACCGGTTCATTGGAATTCTTCTGCGATCGTCGTAGTGATATTTTGATTTTTGGTGATCAGCGCTCTATTCCAGCTTACTTTGGTGCAACTCCTCCAACTGTTAATCAGGGAAAAGTTCGTACCAGTGGTTATGAGTTTGAATTAAAGTTCAATAAAACACTTGTTAATGGTTTGCATCTTTGGGCTAACTTTAGTATGACTCATTCTAAGAATAAGGTTATATTGAAGGATGATCCAGTTCTTCGTCCTAATTATCAGAAGGATGCGGGCTTCTCTATGGGCCAGACAAAATCATATATTGATAGAGGTTTCATAAATAATATCGATGATTTGATTGGTTCACCAGCTCATGAATCAAATGACAACCATCGTCTTGTTGGTGATTACTATATTGTTGATTTCAATGGTGATGGTGTTGTTGATAGTAAGGATGTTGCTCCTTATGGCTATAGTGGTAGTCCATTGAACACATATAATGCAACTCTTGGTTTCGAATGGAAAGGTTTCTCTGCATTTGCACAATTCTATGGTGTAACAGATGTAACTCGTGATGTAACTCTTACCAGCTTCGGTAGCAAGCTTGACAATGTATATAATACAGGTACATGGTGGAGTAAGTATGAATCTAATCCTGATGTGGTTGTTCCACGTTGGGGAGCGACAACATCAGGTGCTTGTAATGGTACTCAGTTCCTCTATGATGGATCTTATATCCGTTTGAAGAATGTTGAGATTGCATATACTTGGACTAAGGGTTGGATTAAACACTTAGGTATAAATTATCTAAAACTCTATTTGAATGGTAATAACCTCTGGTTGTGGACTCGTATGCCTGACGACCGTGAGGCAAACCTCGGTGGTGGTGGCTTCCTTGGTGCTTACCCAACTGTTAGACGTTTCAACTTAGGTGTTAAATTCACATTGTAATTTTTTAATGAATATTCAAATGAAAAATAAAATAAAGTCTTTCTTTATGGTGGGCTGCGTCTCACTGACACTTGGCACTACATTGTGTTCTTGTGAAGACTATTTGGATAAGGAACCTGAATCTACAGTTGCACCTGATGATGCCTTTGTCAATTTCCGTAATTTTCAGGGATTTGTAGAGCAAATTTACAACTGTGTTCCTGATAAGGAAAAGTGTAACTGGTGTCCTTCTTGGAACTGGGGAGATGATGAAATCTTTAACCCTGAGGCTGATAGTCGTATGACTCATCAGGTAGATTTAGGTAACTTCCGTGCTTGGGAAACTACTGGAAACTGGTTGATGAAGAGTGGTAGTAATCCTACTGCAACAGGTGATAACTTCTCTCACTCTTTATGGCCACATTCATGGTATTGTATCCGTAAGGCAAACCTCGGTTTGGCTAATCTTGACAAGTTTGTTACTGGTACTCAGGAGGAAAAAGATGTTATTAAAGGTCAGCTTCTTTTCTTCCGCGCTTGGTGGCATGTTGAATTAATGGAGTACTTTGGTGGACTTCCATATATAGACAAATATATGGATGACAAAGCAGAGCTTAATCTGCCACGTCTTTCTTATAAAGAATGTGCGTTGAAAGCTGCAAAGGATCTTCGTGAGGCTGCAGACCTCTTGCCTATCAATTGGGATAAAACCTCTGTAGGTGCAGCTACAGAAAACAAGAATGAGCTTCGTATCAATAAGATTATGGCTTTGGGTTATCTTGGTAAGACATATCTCTGGGCTGCAAGTCCATTGATGAAGAATGGTGCTCAGTTGGGTGCTATTAAGAGTGGCAAAACCTATGATTATGATACAGAAATGGCACAGAAGGCTGCTGAAGCTTTCGGTGAGTTGCTTAATCTTGTAGAAAGTGGTGCAACACAATATTCTTTGGCAGAGTTCAAGTATAAAGATATCTATAATCATCAGAGAAGTGATGATGCAACATCATGTTATTCGGATATTTTCTATACAATTAAGCAGAACTGGAAAATGCCAGGAACCACAGAGGCAATTTTCCGTGGTCCAATGAATGGTGATGGTAATTCATCAAACTGGAATACATCTAAGGTGTTTGGTCCTAAAGTAGATAAGGTTGTTGCTCATGATAATGTAATCCATCAACCAACAGCTAATCTTATCGATGCTTATGGTATGGCTAATGGTCTTCCTATTGACGATCCAGAGTCAGGGTATGATCCAACTCATCCATACAAGAATCGTGACCCACGTTTCTATCATGACATAGTTTTTGATGGCTTCAAATATTTGAATGGAACACCAGGACAGTATGCTCCTTTGCAGTATTGTCAGCTTTACACAGGTGGTAATATGCGTACAGTAGAAAACGCTAGCCGTACAGGTTACTTCATTCAGAAATTGGTTCCTCATACATGTAATGAGGTAGATAGAGATTATGATTGGGGTGCAAACTTGAACTGTTATCTTCCATATATGCGTTTGGCTGATATCTATCTGATGTATGCAGAGGCTTGTGCTGCTGTAGGTGGTGCTAAGGCAAAATCAAGTAACTTTAATAAGACAGCAGAGGATGCTATTAATACAATTCGCGAACGTTGTGGTGCTGGTCATGTAGGTGCTGCTTATGTTGCAGATGCTCATAAGTTCATGGATGAGATTCGTCGTGAGCGTGAGGTAGAATTGTCTTTTGAAGGCTTTAGATTCAACGATTTACAGCGTTGGCTGCTCCTAACAGAGGCTCCTTATACTCAGAAGTACTCACATGAGTTTAAACGTGTAGAATCAGATGATTTCTATAAGACACATGATCCAAAAGATGCTCAGGTTTCCGGTTTTACAAAGAAAGAAATTCTTACACGTAAACTCTTTACCAAGCACTATTGGTTCCCATTGCCAATCAGCGAAGTTTATCTTTATCCTGAGCTTAATCAGAACCCAGGTTGGTAAATAATAAATATTATAGTAATACTAATATAGTAAGGAAATAGTATGAATTCAAAATTCAAATTATATAAATCAAAGTTCTTACTGGCTGGTTTTGTTGCATTAGCTCCAATTAGTGTTAATGCTAAGACTGCTGTAGAGAATGAAATCGACACAGTCAGCTCTGACAAGGAAATGGTTCAGGTGGCTTATCGTAAGGTTGCCAAGAAAGATCTCCTTGGTGGAGTGTCTGTTGTTGATGTAGAGAGTTTGATGAAGAAAAATTACCATACCTATAGTCTTGACAATATGTCGGCTCTTGTTGGTGGATTCAATGGAAACTCTCTTTGGGGTATGGATGGCGACAATGCAGGTTATCTGGTATTAGTTGATGGTGTGCCACGTGAAGCTAATAACGTTCAGCCAAGTGAAATAGCACAAATTACTTTTCTTAAAGGAGCTCAGGCTGTAGTGCTTTATGGCTCAAAGGCAGCTAAGGGTGCTGTTCTCATCACTACAAAGCGTGGACACGTTGATGGTTTAAAGGTTGAAGTGCAAGCTAATGCAGGTTTGAATGTTGCTAAGTCTTTTCCTGAGTATCTCAGTTCTGCAGAGTACATGACTCTCTACAACGAGGCTCTTGCCAATGATGGTAAAGCTGCACTTTATTCTGTAGAAGATATTTATAATCATGGAACAGGACAGAATCCTTATCGTTATCCTAATATCGATTACTATTCTTCTGATTATATCCGTAAAACAACTACTCGTTATGAAGCAACAGCGGAAATCAGTGGTGGTGGACAGCGTGCTCACTTCTATAGCAATATTAACTACTACCGTTCTGGTGATTATTTGAAGATTGGTGAGGCAAAGAATAACAATATCTCTCGTCTCAGTGTACGTGGTAATGTTGATGTTAATATCAGTGATGATATTAAGGCATGGGTAAACTCAAGCGCAACATTCTATGATTCAAATACCTCTAAGGGTGATTATTGGAAAACTGCTTCTACGATGCGTCCTAATTTTCCACAGAATGCTTATCCTTTAATTCCTGTGGATATGGTTAATCCAAATGCTAAAGGCGCTTTGGATTTATTGAGTGTTGCTAAGTTAATTGATGGAAAATATTTCCTTGCAGGTACTCAGAATAATTCAACCAATGTCTTTGCTGACATCTATGCAGGTGGTAAGAGCAAATGGACTAGCCGTCAGTTCCAGTTTGATACAGGACTGAACATTAATCTTGCTAAGGTATTGAAGGGACTTTCTTTTGAGACTCGTTTTGCAGTTGACTATGCAACATCTTATACTACATCATTTGATAACAGCTATGCAGTGTATATTCCAACATGGTCAAATATTAATGGTAAGGATGAGATTGTTGCATTGAAGAAAGAAGCTGAAGATAAACGTTCTGGTGTTCAGAATATCAGTGGTAGTAAGGATAATCAGACAATGTTATTTTCTGCCCAGTTTAATTACAACAATACCTTCAATGAAGTACATAATCTATCTGCAATGTTGATAGCTTCTGGTTATCAGCAGTCTTTGTCAGGTCAGTATCATAAGACGTCAAGTGCTAATTTGGCATTGGATGCTTCTTATAACTATGCAGAAAAGTATTATGCAGAGCTTGGCTTAGCTGCAATTCATTCTGCACAATTGGCACCAGGTCATCGTGAAGCTCTTTCTCCATCACTCACCTTGGGTTGGAGACTGAAGAATGAAAACTTCTTGAAAGATAATGATGTTGTTGATGACATGATGCTGAGTGTATCGGGTAGCGTTATCAATCAGGATATCGATTTGGCTCGTGGTGATGTTCGTTACTATTTGTACGAGGGTATCTGGTCATCTGATTATGGTTATGGCTGGTATGATGGTTCAAGTGACAAATACACCTATTCAAAGCGTGGTGTTAATGAGAATTTGACATTCATAAAGCGTAAGGAATTCTCTGTAAACTTCCGTACATCACTCTGGCATAAGTTGGTTACTCTTGATGCAAACTTCTTCATTAATTCAGTGGAGGGTTATTTGATAGATGTACCTACATTCTTCCCATCTCACTTGAATACAGGTTATCCAGATGGATCATTCATGCCTGTTCTTAACTATAACAATAACCGTCGTATCGGTTTCGATTTTGCTTTGAACTTCAATAAGAAGGTTGGTGATGTTGATCTTTCTCTTGGATTGACAGGTACTTATTATGATACTAAAGCAACTAGAGTTGACGAGAATAATGTTGAAGAATATCAGAATCGTCAGGGTAAGGCAATTGATGGCATTTGGGGATATAAGAGTGCAGGATTCTTTAAGAACGAAGATGAAATTAAGAATTCTCCAGACCAGAGCTATCTTGGAAGTACAGTCAAACCAGGTGACATCAAGTATGTTGATGTAAATAATGATGGTAAGATTAATAACTATGACCAAGTATTCTTGGGCAAAGGTGGCTGGTATGGTGCACCTTTCACTATGGGTGTAAACTTCACTGCAAAATGGAATGGATTTACTTTCTTTGCTCTTGGAACAGGAAATTGGGGAGCTTATGCTATAAAGAATAACTCTTATTACTGGATGCATGATGATAGTAAGTATTCTGTTCTTGCTCGTAACCGTTGGACTCCAGAAACAGCTGAGTCTGCAACTTACCCACGTCTTTCTAGTATGTCAGGTAGCAATAACTTCCAGACATCAGATTTCTGGTTGTATAAGACTGATGCATTCCGTTTGGCAAAAGTTCAGATTACATACGATTTGCCTAAACAGCTGTTCGGTAAGACATGGATTAAAGGTCTTTCTGCATACGTAAGCGGTGCAAACCTGCTCACTATATCTGGCGAGCGTGAGGCTCTTGAACTGAAGGTTGGTAGTGCTCCAGAAGCACGTTACTATAACATCGGTGTTAAGGCAACATTCTAATATTAAAAAATGAAACAGATGAAAGCAAAAAATATTTTTTTATTTGCAGCGTTGTCAATGACATTGGCTTCATGTAGCGATTTGTTTGAACCTGCTCAGGAAAATAATCGTAATTTGAGCCAGATCTATAATGAACCGACCTACGCTCAAGGATTACTTGGCTATGGTTATGCAATGCTGCCTTATAATACAAAAAGTGTAACTGATATTGCAACAGACGATGCTGTTAGTAACGATCTAAGCAATAGCTATTTGAAAATGGCTACTGGTACATGGACTGCAGCTAGTGATCCTACTTCACAGTGGACCAATCGTCGTGCAGTAATTCAGTATTTGAATATTTTTCTAGAGAATGTAGATTTGGTAAACTGGGCAAAAGATCCAGTAGCTAAGCAGATGTATTGCGACAGCCGTAAGGGAGAAGCTTATGCGCTTCGTGCTTTACATATGTACTTTTTGTTAATGAATCATGGTGGTTGGACTGCTGATGGAAAATTGATGGGCGTTCCCAATCTTACATCATCAGAAAGCCCAGAGGATGATTTTAATAAACCTCGTGCAACTTTCCAGGAGTGTCTGGATCAGATTTATAATGATTTAGATGAGGCTGCTAAGTATCTTCCTTTAGATTACAAAGACCTTACTAACGATGCTGATATTCCTGCAAAATATAAGGAATTAGGAGCGCAGACAGCAGGTGATTACAACCGTGTGTTTGGTGTTCTTATGTCTGGTCGTATTAGTGGTCGTATAGCTGAGGCTATTCGTTCACAGGTTTCTTTGTTGGCCGCAAGTCCTGCATTTGCAAGAGGAACTAATGTTGATTATTCTAAGGCTGCAGATGATGCTGCTAAAGTACTTGATCGCATTGGTGGTGTAGCTGGTTTGTCTCCTACAGGTAATGCATGGTATATGCAAAAGAATGAGATTGATAAGCTTGGTACTGGTATTTGTCCTGCTGAAATTCTTTGGAGAGGTAGTCGTACAAATGGTGCTGATGACTGGGATCTTGGTTTGAATCAAGAGGCAGATAACTTTCCACCATCACTTTATGGTAAGGGTCGTATCAATCCAACTCAGAACTTAGTTGATGCTTTCCCAATGGCTAATGGTATGCCTATAGATGCTCCTAATTCAGAGTATGATGCAACAAAGCCTTATGAAAATCGTGACCCTCGTCTTGATTTATATATTATCCATAATGGTTCAACATATAAGGATAAAACAATTAAGACTGATATTACTACTGCCAGCAATGATGATGGTTTAGGGAAGGTTACAAATTCTACACGTACAGGTTATTATATGAAAAAGTTGTTACGTGATGATTGTAATCCTAATCCAAATTCAAAGAACGCTCAGTATCACTATCCAGTATATATCCGTTATACAGAGATTTTCCTTAACTATGCTGAGGCAGCTAACGAGGCTTGGGGCCCAACAGGCAAGGGTAGTCACAACTATTCTGCTTATGATGTAATTAAGGCAATTCGTCATCGTGCAGGTATTACAGATGACACATATCTAGACGAGTGCTCAACTAACAAGGAGAAGATGCGTGAACTTATTCGTAATGAGCGTCGTATCGAACTATGTTTCGAGAACAAGCGTTTTGCTGATCTTCGTCGTTGGTTAGCCCCAATGAATGAGACTGCTACAGGTATGCAAATTACAATTGATCCTACAACTTCAACTCCAATTTATAAGAAGATTGATGTAGAGGAAAGAAAGTATGAGGATTATATGTATTATGGTCCTATTCCACAGAGCGAGATTCTGAAGTGGAGTAACCTTGTGCAGAACAAGGGCTGGGAAGTGAAGAATAATTAATTAAAGAAGATAAAAATGAAAGTAAATAAATATTTCACAATGGCATTTTGGGGAGCTATGGTCTTTGGTCTAGGCTCTTGCCAGAGTGGTGACCCCGTATTCGATGATTACGAAGGAGGTACAACCGTTTATTTTGCACGTCAGAACGTAGTGCGCAATGTTGTTCTTGGTAACGATGAAACCAGAGACAACACAGATGATAATAATCATGTTTTCAACATAGTTGCAACTATGGGTGGAGCTTATAATGGACGAGATATTACTATGAATCTTATGGTAGATAATTCTCTCTGTGATAATCTTTATTTTGATGAGGTAGGTGAAAAGCCAGTAAAGCCTATGCCTTCAAGTTATTATACTATTCCTTCTACAACTGTTTCTTATAATGGCGGTTTTCAGGGAAGAATGCAGGTTAAACTTGAAGATGCATTTTTCGCAGATCCTGCTTCTGTAAAGGAAACTTATGTTATTCCAGTTCGTATTAAGGATCAGGTGGGCGCTGATAGTGTTTTGAGTGGTGTTTCTAATGTTGCTGGTGTTACACCTGCAAGAACAGATGCAGATATGTGGGCTGTATCTCCAAAAGACTATGTGCTGTATTGTGTTAAGTATATGAATCAGTGGGCTGGTTTTTATCTACGTCGTGGTGAAGATAAAATTACTCAAAATGGTGTAGTTAATACAGTGACACGTCAAGGTGCTTCTATAGAAAAGGATGAGGTTTGCGAAATTACAACAAAATCTTTAACAGAATGTATCTTCCCAGTATCTGTAACTAAACAAGATCCAAACGATGCTACTAAGCTTATACCTGTTACTTGTAATTTGAAGCTTACTTTCGATGCTAATGGTAATATAACAGTATCTTCAGCAACCGAGGGTATGACTGCAACAGGTTCTGGTAAATTCACAGTTAAAGGTGCTAAACTTGCTTGGGGCAACAAGGATCGTGATTTGATGACTCTTAACTATAGTGTTGACTTCGGCGAAGGTATCACCATGGAATCATCTGATCAATTTGTAGCTCAGACTCGTGGAAATACTAATGGTGTAATTACTTTCACCTCAAAATATATTCAGTAATAGCGCAAGAATATAAGTATTATTAATCATTTGTTATCATGAAATTAAAGAATATAAATATAGGTTTAGGCCTTGTTGCTCTAGTGGCTTTATCATCATGTGCTGATGATAAGTTCTCAGAGTACAGAACTGATATGACCAAGAATCAGAAAGAATATCAGTATCTGAACAACTATAAGCCTTTGAAAGACTATGTTGAGGAAATGAAAGCTGCTGGTAAGTGCAATCCTGACTTTAAGTTGGGAATTGCCTTGGCTGCTAACGATTTCAACAAAAAGGAACTTGTTTACTGTTTAGCTGGTAGTAACTTTGTGGAAATGACTGCTGGAAATGCAATGAAGTATGGCTCTTGCGTTGCAGCAAATGGCAATATGAGCTTTAATACAGTAAAACAGTTTGTTAGTACCGCAAAGGATGCTGATATGACAATTTATGGTCATACTTTGGCATGGCATTCACAGCAAAACAATAAATATTTGAATGGAATTATTGCAGATAAGGAAATTCAAGTGGATCCTAATGAAAAAGTAGAAAAAATAGATTACGAAAAGGATTGGAGTGCTGCAGATGCTTTTACTATGTGGAAAGGTACTTATGACGATGGAAGTATTAGTGTTGATGCTGACGGTTTGAAACTTGTTAATAGCAAGGCTGCAAGTAACAATTATCAATTCCAGTATCATATTGCTGATAATCTACCTCTTACAAATAATACTGATTATGTATTGAAAATCACTTGTAAAGCAACTTCTGAAGGTTCTGCATATATTGGAATTGGCGGTTGGGGTGATAAGGCTTATAACAAAAACTTCAGCTTTTCTACAGAATGGCACGAGTATACTCTTCCATTTAAATCAATTCAGGATGGTGGTTTCATAATGATGCAATCTGGTTTGTTCGTTGGTACAATTCACATAAAAGATGTGAAGATTGTACATATGGAGACACCAATGATGGAGATACCTGTTGCTGTTAAGACTCTTGATTTCTCTGGTACAGAGTCTCTTGGTGGTTGGGGTATGGATGTAGCTCCACATAATGTTAATGGTGTTTGTGAAGTTACAAACCGTTCAGCAAAGACCAATGCATGGGATTCTCAGATTAATTTCCAACCAGGTGATGCTTTTGAAAATGGAAAGCAGTATCATTTGAAGATGAAAGTGAAAGGTTCTGCTCCATTCTCTCTGACTGCTGGCTTCCAGAATCCAGATGGCTATAAGGGTTGTGGAGATTTTCCTGCTATTTCTGTTTCAACACAGTGGAAAGAAGTTGATGTAGCATGTACAGTAACTGGAGATAATGCTCTTCGCTTGTTGTTGAATATGGGTAAATATGAAGGAACTCTATATTTTGACGATTTTGAAGTGTATTATATGAAGTCAGCCAATGCAATTCCTCTTACTGATGAAGAAAAGAAGGACACTCTTTCTTGGGCTATGGGTAACTGGATTGATGGTATGATGAATGCTTGTGAAGGCTATGTAACAACATGGGATGTTGTTAATGAGGCTTTATCAGGTGTAGATAAGGATGGTGATGGTTTCTATGATCTTCAGTCTGCCACACGTGAAACAGTTAATGCTGACGATGCAAAGAATAATTTCTATTGGCAGGATTACCTTGGTGACCTTGACTATGTTCGCATAGCTGTAGCTGATGCTCGCAAGAGTTTTGCAGCTCATAATGGTGATCCTTCTAAGTTGAAGTTGTTCATCAATGATTATAACTTGGAATCAACTTGGGATAATAACAAGAAGCTTGAGAGTTTGATTCATTGGATTGGTGAATGGGAGAGCGATGGCGTTACCAAGATTGATGGTATTGCCAGCCAGATGCACGTTTCTTTCAATGCTAATCCTGCAGTTCAGAAGAGTCAGGAAGAACATATCGTAAGAATGTTGCAGCTTATGGCTAATACAGGTAAGTTAGTTAAAATTTCTGAGCTTGATATGGGTTATACTGCTGAGGATGGTAAAGCTGTAATGACAGAGGATATTACAGAGGCTCAGCATCATCAGATGAGTGATTTCTACAAGTTTATTGTTAGCAAATACTTTGAAATTGTTCCTGTTGCTCAACAGTATGGTATCACACAATGGTGCGCTACCGACTCTCCAGCAGATTCTGGCTGGCGTAAGGGTGAACCAACTGGTCTTTGGGATTGTAATTATCTACGCAAGCATACTTATGCTGGTTTTGCAGAAGGTCTTGGTGCTCAGCATTATGAAAATGCAGAATAAAGACATAGAATAGGTTTTCCTATGTGAAAATCATGATTAATTTGGTTTAGGGAACGGTGCGTAGCGATACGCGCCGTTTTTTGTTACTATACATAAAGTTTATGATACTGTAAAAATAACGTTTTGGGGCTAAAAACAGTATCTTTGTAAACAAGAAAACCTAATAATTGAGATTTATAACTAAAAACCAGAATTGATGAAAAGAATAGTGTTTATATTGCTACTGCTGCTGAGTTGTAGTTATTCTGTTATCGTTTGCTATGCAAATGATGAACAGCCTGGCGGAAGCCAACGTGTAGGAAATAATTTAATACCTCTCCATGTTGAAGGACG
>CAJOCR010000005.1 GCA_905236755.1 uncultured Prevotella sp. | reverse complement strand
CACGGATACGAAGTTTTGGAGCTGCACCAAGCTGACCGCTGTTTGTAGTGAAAATCATGCCAGGCACCTTACCCTCAAGCATTTGGTCGATGTTGTTCATACCTGGATTATTAATATCCTCCATCTTCAGAGTAGTAACGGCTGAGGTGAGTTTTGAACGGTCAATAGTTTGATAACCTGTAACAACAACATCATTTAGTGCTGCAACATTTTCCTGCATCACAATATTGATATTTGATCTGTCAACAAGAATCTTTTTTTGTTTCATACCTATAAAGCTGAAGCATAACACATCTTGTTCTTCAACCTCAATACGGTAGTTTCCCTCGCTATTGGTAACAGCTGCACCTTTCTTGCCCATCACCGTAATGGCTACACCTGGTAGTGGCTCTGTACCCTCGTCGGTAACGTGTCCCATCACGACAATCTTCTTTGCGTTTGTTGTTTTCTTACGAATGATGGCGCAATCTCCATCCCATACTACCTCAAGACCAATCATCTTGCATAGTCGTGACATAAATGAAGCCAGTGTTTCGTTCTTGGCACTTATAGTTACTTTCTTGCCTTTTAGCAGGTCGGCATTGTAAACATAAGTAAACTTTGTTTTTGACTGTACAGATTCAAGTACATGAAATACATCTACATTGTTGTAGGTTCCCGAAAAGCGCTGCTGCTGTGACCACGCTGTTTGAAGTGAACAGCATACCAGCACGAGCACTAAAAGAAGTCTTCTTCCCTTTGTTATACATTCAGGAAGAAAAGATAAATGGCTTTTGTTCATCGCTTTCTCTTGTTAATTTTCAGTCTCTATTTATTATTAATTTAGTTTATTCTATAGTCACCTTTTTACCATGAATCTCATAGTTGAACTCGTCAGTAAGACTCATCTTCTTCATGAAATCGTCAACAGTTTGAGTTCTTCTGCATTCTCCCGAGAATCTTATGTTTTTCACATCGGCTTTGAATTCCACTTCAACACCATATATTCTCTCTATTTCATTCATGATAGCTTCAAGTCGTTGGTCCTTGAATATAATAAGTCCGTCACGCCAAGAAGCTGTTCTTGCATCTTCAAAGGGGTGTATCTTTATGTCAGAGCCCTCTTTTATAGCTTCCTCGCCAGGGCGCAGCAGATATGTTTTATCACCCGAACGGAAACTAATCTTACCCGTGTATAGGGCTACACCAGCATGATTGGCATCATAGCTTCTTACGTTGAATGTCGTTCCCATAACAACAATTGTTCCTGCGCTGGTGCCAACCATAAACGTATTACCGTTTTTCTTCACATCGAAATAGGCCTCACCTTCAAGATATACTTTACGGTTGGTGTCCATTCTATTTGGGAATTTCAGTTTAGAACCAGAGTTGAGTATTACCGTTGTACCATCGGGTAGTGCAATCTGGTACTGTCTGCCTCGTGGCACATCCAGTTCCAGCATATTTTCAGTCTCTTCCGAGTTGGTCATGGCTATACCACTCTCAGTAACGTATGCCGACGCACCGTTCACCTTCATATCCTTACTTTCGTGGTCAAGTTTTATAATCTCTCCGTTATTAGTAATTATTGTAGGAACAGAGTCAGTGAGCGCAGGTATGTTTTTCTCGAGCATAGCCAAGATCTCTGCCGAGGGTTCGTTGTTCTTCAAGCCTGGTAATATCATTATGAATCCAATAACAGCAGCTGCCGCTGCCAAAGCCACATAATTCCAGTATTCAAACTGTCTCTGTGGTTTTATGTTGTGCAAGAAATCTTTATATGCTTTTCGTGCGTCGTACTTTTGATACATAGTCAAGCGCTGAGAAACATCGGTGTTGTGATAGAAATTTCTTACTTCCTCAAGTTTCTCATTGTTCTGTTTTTCGTTCTTAGAAACAGAATCAACAGTATCAAAAAAGTTATTTTCGCTTTTCGTCATACTTTTACTTTTTTATTCTATTATGCTAAAAAACAGAAAAGTATTATTCGAAACGCAAAAAAAATAATATTTATTATAAAAAATATAGTATTGGGTTGTTTTTCGCAAATTTCTTTAGTGCATCAATGGCTCTTGCCTTGCTTGCCTTTACTGTGTTAACGCTTATTTGTAGTATCTCGGCAATCTCAGCACCACTCTTTCCCTGTATAGAAAGCATTATCACCTCGCGTCTTCGTTTAGGCAACAACTGAATACCTTCATACAACTGTCTCACCAGTTCTTCCTTAACAGCCAACGAAAAATCATCGTCACTCCATTCATGAGTCACAGAATCAGATAATTCCACATCAATATGATGCTGATTTCCACGTAGATGGTATAGAACATTATTATATACCGCTCTATATAGATAATATGATAGGTGCTTGGCGTTATCAAAAGTCTTGTCGTTATTCCATAGTTTCATCAATGTAGTCTGAATTATATCTTCTGCCAGCATATCATCGTGAAGATACTCATTAGCAAAGGCACACAGAGGAGCGTAGTATGTATCGAAAAGAACTTTCCATTCCTTTTCGTCTTTGTCATTAATCTTTTCAATACATAGGTTAGCTCGCATTATATCTCTCATAAATTCGGTACAAAGGTATTCTTTTTTTCTAAAATGGAACACTTTACACTAAAAAAATACAATGTTAAAATATTACAATTATATAATTTGTGATTGTAGATTCTTGTATTTATATACTACTTTTGCAACAATTTCAACTAAATCATAGGCATAATGAACAAAATTATTATTAGTGCAGTTTTAGCTTTGGTATCTTTGTCTGCTAAAGCTGCCGACACAAACACATTGTGTATCAAATCAACGCTGAAGGGCTTTAACAGTGACACCCTTATTGTTTATTCGAGTAATCATCGTGACACTATCCTTGTTAAGAATGATTCTTTCACTGCAACATTGAATTTCCCTAAGGTTCAGGGCTTCTATTTGCTTACTCCTGCCACACTCAGACATGAGGATAATAAAGCTTTGCAATTGCTTGCAGTGCCAGGTGAAACAATGGAACTTACTGGTGATATTTCTGACCACTATTATGTTTCAGGTTCCACATATTATAAGCAATATAACGAGGCTGATAGAATGCTTGAACCATTACAGGATGAACTGAACAAGTATGTTATGTCACTTAGACAACGCCTTGACAATGGTGAGTCGCAAGAGGTTATAAACAAAGAGTATTCTGAGAATGTTCCTGCTTTACAGCAGAAGGTTACCGATGCAACACTTAACTTCATTAAGGAGCATCCTGATTATGACAGCTCAGCACAGCTCATAACCACGTTAGAAGACTATAAAGATATGGAAGCTGCCGAGAAGATGCTTTCTGAGAAGGTGAAGTTTGGTAGATTAAAAGAATATTATCAAGGTTATATGGATAGGGCTCTTGCTCAGAAGCGTGCTGAAGAAGAGGCAGCAAAGGCTCAGGCTCCAGGTGTAGAAGCACCAGACTTCACACTTAACGATATCAATGGTAAGCCTCTTTCACTTAGCAGTTTCCGTGGTAAATATGTTCTCATTGATTTCTGGGGATCATGGTGTATTTGGTGTATCAAAGGGTTCCCACAGTTGAAAGAGTATTATAATAAGTATCCCGGTAAGTTTGAGGTGTTAGGTGTTGACTGTCGTGATTCTCAGGAAAAGTGGAAGGCTGCTGTGAAGAAGCACGAATTGCCTTGGAAGCATGTGTATAATCCTGCCGACAGCAATGTGCTTGATATTTATAAAGTTCAAGGTTTCCCAACCAAGATTCTTGTTGGCCCTGACGGTAAGATTGTGAAGACAGTTGTTGGTGAAGACCCTTCTTTCTTCAGTTTGTTTGATGATTTGTTTGGGAAATAAAATTGTCGGAGTAATCGGAATATTCGGAGAATTCTGAATTCTCCGAGTGTTCCGAATATTCTGATTATTCCGAAAACTCCGATTATTCCGATTACTCTGAATTTTCTGAATTTTCTGATTTCTCTGATTATTCCGATTATTTATTTGAATATAAAGCTTAAGATGAAGATAATGCTAAGGATAACAAGAGTAGAGTTGAGGTCTTTGAATTTTCCTGTGCACACTTTCATTATGACATAGCTGAGAATTCCGAGAATGATACCATCAGAAATGCTATAGCAAAGAACGGTGGTTATTATTGTTATAAATGCTGCGAAAGCATCATCAATCTCTCTTAGGTCTATTTTCTTAACGCTTTCAATCATAAGAACTCCTACCATAACAAGGGCACCACTTGTTGCTGCACTTGGTATAATTAAGAATACAGGACTGAGAAATAGACTTAACAGGAATAAAAGTCCAGTAACAAATGATGTTACACCTGATCGTCCACCTTCTGCAATTCCGCTGGCACTTTCTATATATGTGGTGATGGTAGATGTGCCCAGAAGCGCACCACATGTTGTACCGATGGCATCGCTCATCATTGCTTCTGAGGCATGAGGTATTTTTCCATCAGGTTCTACGATACCTGTTTTTTCAGCTAATCCAACTATAGTTCCAATGGTGTCGAAGATATTTACTAACAATAAAACGAACACAACTATTGCAGTCTGGAAGCTGATTAGTCCGTCGAAATCAAATTTGCAGAATACTGGTTCTATGCTTTGTGGCATACTGATAGGTAACCATCCTTCATCGAATGTTACAAGTCCGAGTGGAATGGCTACAATTGTTGATACGATGATGCCGATGAAAAGCGATCCCTTTACATTGCGTGCCATGAGAACTCCTGATAGAACAATAGCAAACAAACCTAACATCATTGTTGGTGTAAAGTTGCCTAAGCCAACGAGTGTTCCTTCATTAGCAACTATAATACCTGCGTTTTTCAGTCCAATGAAGGCAATAAACATACCAATACCTACAGAAATGGCATATCTTAGATTTAATGGTATGGCATATAGTATTTTCTCTCGCACATTAAAAAATGTGATAATAATAAATATCAAGCCTTCAATTAGAAGTATGGCAAGTGCCTGTTGCCAGCTATAGCCCATGGTGAGGCAGAGAGTGTAAGCAAAGAAGGCATTTAGTCCCATTGAACAAGATTGAGCAAACGGTAGTTTTGCCATTATTGCCAAAAGAATAGTTGCTATTGCCGAGGCTATAGCTGTGCCTGTGAATAGAGCGCCTTTGTCCATACCTGTTGTAGATAGGATAGCTGGATTAACGGCAAGAATGTAGCTCATTGTGAGAAATATTGTAACGCCTGCTACAAATTCCGTTTTCAATGTCATGCTTTTGGAGTCAAACCCAAAAACTTTTTCAAGGATACTCATAACTTTATTTTTACTTTTATCTTTGGTTCATTATTTACTTCCTTCGCTTTTATGTTTGCGCCTGCAAACGCATTGCAAGCAATGCTATTGAAGATTAAATATTGAAAAATGAAGCGCAAAGCGCTTTAAATTTTTCCATCTTTACTTCCCTCGCTGATTGTTTACACCGGCTTTGCCGACAGTAAACACTCGGTCAGTGACCTTCGGTTCATTCTTTCAATATTTCCATCCGCTTGGTCGATGACCTTCGGTTCAATCTTTACTTCCTTCGCCTTTATGTTTGCACCTGCTACGCCGACAGCAAACGCTCAGTCAGTGACCTTCGGTTCAATCTTTTAATGAGTTCAGCCAGTCGTCAAGGAGCATTCTTGCTATACTGAGTTTCTCTGGAATTGTTGGTAGATTGTCAGCTTTGAACCAGGCTCCCTTAGCTATCTCCTCTTCCTGAAGGTGAATCTCACCCGACTCATAGTCTGCATTGAAGCCAACCATCAAACCGCAAGGGTAGGGCCATGGCTGTGAACCGAAATAGCGCAGGTTCTTTATCTTTATACCTGTTTCCTCAAATGCTTCACGTTTAGCAGCCTCTTCAAGAGTCTCGCCTGTCTCTACAAATCCTGCTACCAAACCATAGAAGTCGGTACGGAAATTACGGCCACGTACAAGCAGTGCCTCGTCACCTCTGTGAATAAGAGTTATCACGGCAGGAGCAGGTGATGGCCATATCTCTTTACCGCAGTTAGTGCATCGCTTAGATATATCAGTGTGCATTTTCATCGGTGCACCACAACATCCACAGAACTGTGTTGTAGAGTCCCAATAAAGTAGCTCCTGGCATTTTCCCGCTTTTTTGTATATGTCAAGTGGTAGTGAATAAAAACTTTTGCGTAAGCCTTCCCATTTCCACCCGTTTGGTTCGTGTGAAACGAACTCTAATTTTTGAGGGTCGTCAATGCGAACAGCACGTACCTCGGTACCATCGTCCATTGGCGTTATAGTCATGATATTATTCCATGGTTGAGTTTTAATAGGGCAGTTTTCGCTTGTTGGTACAGTATATTTATCTGTGTCTGTTGGTATAATTAGCAGATCTGTCTTGCTGAATATAAACCAAAACTTTTCCATTTTGTATTTTTTTTATTTAAGTTTTGTAAGTGAATACATTAATAGAATATTAATCATCTACTTTCATCTTTCTTCGCGGAAGAAAGACGAAACAGAAAGAAACGTCGGCGTCCTGAGCTCCAAGGCACGCATACAAGTTTTTTCAATTACTCAATGAACTCGCTTCGCTCATACAGCATTTCGTATCTCGTTGCTCAACCAGAGGTTGAGACTCGATATAATCAAAAAAACTTGCATGCTTTTCGCCTTTTCGTGCGGAATGCCGACATGCCTGCCGGCTTGCGTATCTTGCTGATAATCTTCAATCTTCAACCGAAGGTCATCGACCGAGAGCTTGCTGTCGGCAAAGCCGGTGCAAGCATAAGACGAAGGAGATAATAGCGAAGCGCCTGGTGGCGCCTACTTATTTTGCAAATAGCAACTCGCGGTCGCGCTGCAATGCAGGCTTAGTCCATTCCTCTGGTACAAATTTCCAGTTATTGTTTGGTTGAGGGTCAAGAGTACCAGCCTTCTCAATCTCTTTCATCAGATAATGACGCTGATCGCGGTCAGAGCGCCAGATAATTCTGTTTTCAAGACTGTCCTGAGGTATGCCTGCACCCTTTGTAAGCAGTTCACCACCACCATTAGCGCGATAACTGTTAAGAGCTACCTTATACCATTTCTTCTCGTCGAAAGGAGTACCGTCAGCCATACTCTTAATCTTCACTTTCTCGCCATCAGGCTTAGTTACATCTACTTCATAGATAATACCAGCAGCCGAGTCGAAGTTAAAGGTCATATTCTTGAAGCCCAGACGTTGAGCATCGCCACGGGTGTCGCCAAGCAACATAATATGGTCCTCGGCACTCTTCATTGTGTTCACCCACATATCATAGCTCATCTCCAAGTGTTTGCGAATCTCCTCACCAGTGAGGTTCATCACGTAGAGCATGTTTTCAAATTTATATAGGTTGAACATGTCGCTTACACGAATAGTACCTTCCTTTACAACAGCATCAAACTGTAATGGAGCGTTGAAACTGATGTCGGCACCTGTAATCTGTAACTGAAGGTTATGAATCAAGTCAACGAAAGCACAGCTTCCAAAGAAACTGTCTTTGGTATATATGGTGTGTGCAAACTTACCTATTGGTTTATCAACAAACTCATTAACCTTATCAATCTGTGGTTTGAAGTGATTAATGAATTCCTCGTCAACAGGTTCGTTAACCACATCCACGATATTACCTTTTACATCCTTCTTCACCAACTTACCATTCTTAAAGGTAAGAGTAATCTCCGCATTTGCCACGCTGATAGCATTGTTGGCAGGGTCAAGACAAAGAGTCTTTGAACCATCAACACTTGTCTCATAGCCATTATGACGAGCGTGATCATGACCAAAGAGAACAAGGTCAAAACCAGGAACCTCACGAGGTACTACCAACGATGCATCCTCCATAGCGCCATTGGTGATGATACCGCCTTCAGTGCCACTATGGAACAGACCAATGATAATGTCTGGTTTCTCGTTCTCCTTTACATATTTCACCCATTTGCGAGCTGTTTCAACCATATCATCGAAACGCATACCGCTCCAAATCTCTGGCTGCAACCAGTTAGGAATAGCTGGTGTGAGCATACCGATAACAGCTACCTTAACACCATTTTTGTTCAGAATAGCATAAGGCTTCACATAAGGCTTGTTAGTCTTGGTGTCAATAATATTGGCACCAAGCATAGGACAGTTCACCTCACTAATCCATTTGTCAAACACAGCGTGTCCTGGTTCAATATCATGGTTACCCATGCTCTCTGCATCATAGTTAAGATAGTTAATTACCTCAGCAGCAATATTCTTGTCCTTGGTATTAACATAGTTATAGAAATAACATGTAGGCTGTCCTTGTAGGATATCACCGTTATCAAGCAACACAACATTCTGTTCGCCCTTATCGGCACGTAGTTTCTTCACGTATGAACTTACACGAGCCAACGACCCTTTCTTTGGAGTGCGGTTGATAAAATCATAAGGAAAGAAACTACCGTGAATATCACTCGTTTCTACAACATGCAAGGTGATAGTTCCATTTTTAGGTTTTGCACTTTTCGCTGTTGTCTTACTTACTGCCATTGATGTGATGTTAGCGCAGAGCGCTACAATACACACTGCTATAATTTTCTTCATATTAAAACAATGATTCATTATTTTCTCTTTCAGTAGGCGAAATTACAAAAAAAATGGCACATAACGTCGCACGTGACATATTTTTATTTGTATTTGCTGAAATCATCAATAGTTTTTTAACTCCTAACTCCTATCTTCTAACTCTTATCTCCTAACTCCTAACTCTTATCTCCTCTTTTGTAACCAGATAAAAAGCATATGTAACGTAGTTGTAAGTTTATTTGTTGGAAAAGGTGTAATTTTGTCGGCGAAACAATCTTTTTTTAAACAATTAAACCATGAAATTGAAAAAACTTATTCTACTAATTGTATCAGTTTTTGTAGTTATTAATCTTGAAGCACAACAGCGTCGTCCTATTGATTCGCGCCACCCCCTGTGGCTTGTTCATATCGACATTTGGAATCAGGCCGATCCGCAAAAGATTATTGATCTTATCCCTGAAGACATTAAACCTTATGTGTGCATGAATCTTTCTTTGTCGTGTAGCTACGACATTAAGAAAAATGTGTATATGCGTCCACAAAACGCTATTCTAACCTACAAATCGTGGGCGAGTGTGTGTCAGAAGAATGGTTTATGGTTTACGTGTCAGCCAGCCAGTGGCGGTCATACTCATATCCCTGATAATCAA
Source organism: uncultured Prevotella sp. (assembly GCA_905236755.1). GTDB lineage: Bacteria > Bacteroidota > Bacteroidia > Bacteroidales > Bacteroidaceae > Prevotella. The sequence continues at coordinate 114,473 of CAJOCR010000005.1, read as the reverse complement.
CTCGACACATTTGAGTATTTCTTTAAGAACTATCCAAACTTTCTCGGCTGGAACTATGCTGAGCAGTTCTGGGGATTTGATGAAGGCTATAAGGACAGGAGTTCAAGCTCGCAGGAAGACCGTTTGGCTTTGTTTGCTCATTTGATAGAGATGAGCCACAAGTATGGCGGTTTCTTAACGGTGAGCTTCTGTGGCAACATTTGGTCGCATGCGCTTACTCCCGTTGGTATGCTAAAGCGTAATGCCGATTTGTTGGAAGCAAGCCGAAAGTATCCCGAAGCCATTCTTTGGCTATATAAATACACCACATCGTCTTGTTTCTATAGTTCAGAGAGCGTTTGCTTTTCACCTTTTGTTTCCGGTCTTGCAAAGAATTATGGTGTTAGATATGACAACTGTGGCTGGAACGAGGGTATGAGAGCTCTTCTTGGCGAAGACAATAATAGAAAATATCCAACAGCAGCTGGAATAGGAACCATTTTGGAGCAGTGTGGTGTTAATGGTGCTTGTGTTTGGGATGGTCCAGAACTTATATGGACAGAGGATTTTCAGAATCTGAATAATACTACTGTCAATGGATATAGCCGTCGTAACTGGTGTACATTTCCGGGCTTCCGCAATATATGGATAGATATGTTCCGAAAAATTATCGATGGCACATTATATATACCTACACGTGAGGAAGTTGTAGGAAAACAGAAAGTAGTTGTCGTTAACGACGTAAATAGTGGCTCAGATGAAGATAAATATGTAGGATGGGACAACCTTTATGACGGCCTTTACAAACTTAACGATCCAATGAATCGTGGTAACGGACAATACATGGATAATCTCACATATTTGAAGGGAAGTGGACGATATGGCGCTATTCCTGTGTGTGTGGAACTTACTGATGAACTTGCAAAGAGTATTCCGCTTCAGGTGAAGAAGTCAGAACGTAGCACAAAATGGCCTACCATTGATGATAAGGTAGCCGACTTCAACAGACTATATCCTGAGGTGAGCACAGGCGACCTGTATGTTAATCGTTATCGTAATCAGCTCATAACTTATAATCCATATTCTACCCAAAACGGAAAGAAAACAGCTTCTGCGGACATTCCGTTGAAATATAATAAATGTGACAGGCTGAAATTGGCTTATAACCGTTATAGTGCTGGTATTATACGTGAATATGCTGATCATATTGACTTGTATTTAAATAATTACCGTACAGATTCTGTAGCACCTGTGAGGGATGAGATTGTTGTTTATGGAGCAATAGAAAAGCCATCGTATGTTATGAGCAAGAGAGTGGAGGCTCAGGCTTCGACGGCTGAGAACTGGGATGCAGCAAATCACATGTACACCCTGTCGGTAACTCATAATGGTCCTGTTGATATTACCTTGAATTGTATTGGTGATGCCATTAATCGTGAAACCGATTATCTGCCATCTTCAGCATTGTCGCTTGATATTCCTAAGCAGGCTGAGATAATTAATGATTCGTTGATTATAGAAGCTGAGGATATGGATTATCGTGGCATTTCAAAATGTGCGGTGCTGCCATATTATGAAATGCCTGATGTGAGAGGACATTCGGGCAATGGCTTTATGGTTATGGGTAAGGGCGAAAATGCTTCACTCCGTCATGTCTTTAATGCACCCAAGGCTGGTGAGTATGTTGTTAGCATGCGATATATGAATAACTACAAGAAAGGAAATGTAAGGTTTACTGTAGGTAATCAGAGTAAACACGTTGGTTGTCAGCTTACTAAGAATAATGAATGGACAACAAGCAAGCTCGTTATGAATATGCAACAAGGTGCCAACACTTTGATTATCGATAACACAAGTGCCATTGACATGCTTGTTGATTTGATAGTATATCGTGAGGCAAAAACTGCCGATAGAGACGATATGGCTTTCGATCGTGAATACGATCCTATAGAGCCAGAAGAACCAACCGAGCCAGAGCCAACAATAACACCAGACAATAATATCATCTATCAAGACGATTTTGCAGAACTTGGTGAAGATTATGTGCCAACAGACTGGACTGTCATAAACAGTAATAGTGTTGTTGCTGGTGGTAGGGCTGGTTCTGGACCACGAGTGTTCCAGTTTGCCGAAGGTAGCGACTTCAGATTCGGTCTTTATGTGCGCACTATTGCTCCTGGTGACGGCTATGATATGTATGGTAGAGTAAGTGGTCATGAACTCAACCTGCAGCAGGGCGTGCCCTATACTCTTAGCTGTGATGCAGCAGCATGGAAGGGAGAACCATGGCTCAAGGTAGAAGTGCTCGATGATAACGACCGAGTGATAGCATCCAGCATAAAAGCCTGTACACCAAATATGAATGGCAGTAGAGTAGTATTCAACGGAGCCACCCACTTTGTATTGAATTTCACACCGGAAAAAAGTGGTGTATATGCTTTGAAGTTCACTCCTGTCGCCAATGAAAATGGTGCAGAAGGTACATGGCTAGAAATAATGTTTGGTAATGTGAAACTAACAAAATCAACATCTACAACTGCAATCAAACATGTTGTTGCTGACGATATCAATGCCCCAATGTACAACCTTAATGGCCAGCGTGTAGATAAATATTATAAGGGTATTGTAATTGTTAATGGCAAGAAAGTGATTAGGAGATGAATAAAGTATAAATGATAAAATAAATCCTCTTGCAGATTTTCTGCAAGAGGATTTTTCTAACTTCTGTTGCCTGAAGAGCATCGTTCACTTCGTTTGCCTGTTTGCACTCCCTCTCCCTTCAGAGAGGGCCTGAGTGGGGTTATATTTTATCACCTTTGTCACCGGTTCAAAGCCCAGGTGTATAAAGCGATATAGTCTGAGGGCAACAAACTGTTTGTCGTCGCTAACACACATCTCTAAGCGATAGTTACCCATTTCCGACTCTTCAAAACTGTTAATGACGTCTTCTATTTGTTCTATAGGAGAATTCAGTATTGCATGCAGTTTTTCACCTGTAACCATGCTATATTCTTTTATATATCCCCTTATTCTACTTTCTGTAGGGATATATACATACTTAGTTGTAAGACCTAAAATGCCTTTTTTAACTGATATATTTTTATCTGCAGAAATTACATCTGCCATCTGGAATGTACTTATATTTGCCATTGTGTTATTTTTAAAGCCTATACTGCTCAAATTACGAAGAAACATTTAGTAATTTGAAACAAAAAATACTATAGAATAACCTATTACATTGCAATTCTGCAAGTAGGTTATTCTTTCTCATAGGGGAGTATGTGAGAGGCAATTTAACAAATAAGCCGCTTCAATGCAAACACGTAATATTCACATGGAAGCTCAAGCATCAAACGTGACACCCAGAAATGATTGCGGCCACGTTGATGAGCAGAAATATAATTATTATGATTAGCCATTAGTAGTTTTCGTCCTTGCTTTGTTCCCTGTTTAACAAAATAATTAGTAGGAACAACGCGTTCAGGTCGCGAACTACAAATACGATAAATATGTGATGAATCGCTTATTGAAGCCTGTTGTTTCTGATTATTCTCAGCCACCCAGGTATATATCTTATCGTTGCTATCATTATCAAATGTAGCAGCATTAGTGTTAACAGCACCTTTCAGCACCATTACCAATGTAACTAATATGATTTTCAGCCAACGATTCATCTTTTTACTTTTGCGGGCGAAATTACAAAAAACATTTTAATCACAAAAGAAATGTCTGTGAATTATTGAAAAAAGGAACGCATAGCAGGCTTCCCGTGGAAGTTGAACAGAATTTTGGGTCACCCGCAAAATCCTGTGTTGAGATTTCAAATATACTCTATATAATAGTTCATAATCAAAAGAAAATGAAGATGATTAGAGCATTCTGCTCTTTTAATGATTTTATGCTGCTGTCTTTATGAAAACAAGTTTTCAACAGCCTGCATCATAAACTCATAAGGCTAAAGCCTATCATCTTCTTAGAAAATAGGGCGCTTTGCGCCAAAATTGCCTTCGGCATAAAATATTTTATGCGCGTAGCGTAACTTTAGCAGCCTTGCTTTCTATTTTTTCTCTAATAAATATTCACTTGAGAAAGTTACTATGTTTGCATTAGCTAACGCCCTGACAAAATCAGGTAACGCTCTTTGGAGGTTTCGCACCTCCAGCCGCAAGGCAAACCACTGCGGTGTTTTTCATAGTTTTCTAAGCAAAAAGTTGGTACGATAATAATTGGATTGTATATTTGTAATTGCAAACTAAACAAAGTACATAAACAATTAAAAACCGTACCTGTATGCAAAGAAACAAAATTTCTTTCAAAGGACAAAAGATTTTCATAGGAATCGACGTCCACAAGAAGAATTGGGATGTGGCAATAGCACCCAAAATAGGTAAAGTTAAGAGGCATTCTCAAAAAGCCTCCGCAAAAGAGCTCTTTGTTTTTTTGATGAAGCATTACCCAGATGGCGACTATTTAGCTGTGTATGAATCAGGCTTTAGTGGATATTCTACTTACTATGCTCTAAAGGAATTCGGCATAGAATGCATGGTGATTCATGCTGCCGACGTGCCTACCACCCAGTACGAGGAGGTGATGAAGACGGACAGCGTTGATTCCGTCAAGTTGGTAAGATGCCTCAAAGCTGGATTACTCAGAGGCATCTACATTAGGGAGAAGGAAAATATTGATGACCGCTCGGTAGTCCGCATTCGCAAGACCATCCAGAAGCAGCTCTCTGGCTATAAGGCAAGGGTTAAGCATATGCTGCACTGCAATGGTGTATCTCTCCCCGAACTTTTCGAGAAGCCAGGTTCACATTGGTCGAAGGCATTCATCAAATGGCTGAAAGAGGATGTGAAGTTGCTCTCGTCAACAAGGAATTCATTGGACTTGCTTATACGTCAGGTAGAAACAATCCGAAAGACGCTACTCGAAGCTACGAAAATGATGCGTAATTTGAGCCAAACGGAAAGATACAAGCGTAAATTTGACCTGCTGATGACTGTGCCTGGTATAGGTGTTGCTGTATCTATGTGCATCCTAACAGAAGTGTATGACGTGAAGCGATTCCAAAATGAGAATAAGTTTGCTGCCTATCTTGGGTTGATTCCCACCAGCCACAGTAGTGGTGACAAGATCGCTCATGGAGAGATGACTTTCAGAGGCAACAAGCAACTTGGCCCGATGATCATCGAGGCTGCGTGGATTACAATCTGCAAGGATGCTGGTCTCGGCTCGCTCTACTTGCGCTACAAGGAAAGAATGAAACCACAGGAGGCGATAGTGAGGATTGCAAGGAAACTCTCCAACATAATCTTTGCCATCCTGAAGAACGAAAAAGAATATGTACCATATCATATGGGTAAATGATATACGGATTATTGGACAACTTTACAGAACGACTCCTCGATTGAACTGATGCGCCATCTGGCTACATCTTGTGAAAGTTTGTTGCGTTCTAACCTAATCTTCTGAAGAAGTAAATTGATGTACGGGTACGCTCGTGTCATCTCATAGAAGTTTGTCTGATAGGTTCTGTTGCCAGTAGTCAATCGGTACTCAGCGTTTACTCGCTGGGGCAGACTGCTACTGTTTCTTCAAAAATCATCAGTACTAACTGATGTCACGCTAAATGATTGATTATGAACAGTTAATAAACAATAAATGTTATCCAATTATTTGGAATGCAACATAGAAGTTCAGTAATTATTTTTTTTCTTGGTTTTCCTAACACAGGGAATTACGGGTGAGCGACTAATAGCCTAAACATATACAAAAGATTAGCGAAGGAGTAGCGTATAGGAGTGAATAATAATTTAAAATAATAATTCATAATTCCCCCATAACCTCCTTACAACCTCCTCACAACCTCCTATATACCAGCCTCAGGCAGCCTATAGGCAGGCATAGTGAGGCTGCCTAAGGCTACTTTATGGCTGCTTGAGGCTGCTATGTGGCTGGTTGTATGCTGCCTGTAGGCTACTTAAGGCTACATTCCACCCTGCGTAGCGTGCTTTATTAATTCAGGAGATAGAGGAAGTTAAGGTTGATGATGGCTTTGAAAAGCAACATAGAAGAAAATGATGTGCTGATGCACCAATGCGCAATAAGCGCAAAGGATATCAACCGATAATACAAGCCTCTCCCAGTGCATTGCAAGCAATACGATTGAACCAGCGGTCACTGACCGAAGGGAAGAAGTTCCCATGACCAACGGGAATAAATAATTAATAGTGGATAATGAGATATAGTGTTATTTTGCTTACGCAGATGCGAATTATCAAAAATTAATCGCAAATTATCATGAATTATAGGGTCACCCGCAAAATCCTGTGTTGAGATTTTAAATATACTCTGTATAATAGTTCATAATAAAAAGAAAATGAAGATGATTAGAGCATTCTGCTCTTTTAATGATTTTATGCTGCTGTCTTTATGAAAACAAGTTTTCAACTGCCTTCATCATAAACTCATTAGGCTGAAGCCTATCATCTTCTTAGAAAATATGGCTCTTTGCGCCAAAATTGCCTTTGGCATAAAATATTTTATACGCGTAGCGTAATTTTAGCAGCTTTGCTGCATTTTCGAAAGAGAGCAAGCCACGTAGTGGGGATGGACTTGTATACAATCTTGTTAAATGCTTGCATTTATAAAAGAGTGTATATCAAGTACACCATAAGACTCATTGCTCTCTATTTTCCTTAAATAAATATTCACTTGAGAAAGTTCAGTAATTAATATTTTTCTTGGTTTTAGAGGCTTTCTTCCTAACACAGGAAATTACTAGTGAGCCGAATTATATGTTAAACAAAGAAAAATAATTTTCGAAAAATTTACGTCAATTTTCGGTAATTACACGTTAAGCGATGCGCAAAAAAAAATCAAGGGCGTCCGCCAAGTTTATCATTTGTCCTTTATCATTTAGCGTAGCGCATACAAACCGTTCAAATCCCTTTTAAAAATTGAAGCAAATGTAAGAAATCAACGTCATTTTTGTGCTAATTGCGTTCAAAAGCAACAAAAACGATATTTTTAGTCACAAAAATGATATAATTATATCATTAAAGGTATTGACACGTATTAAAATACTACGTATCTTTGCAACAGAGTTAATTAAAGAGTTAATTTATCACTTCGTGTTTTTCATAGTTAAGTATATTTGGTTAATTTTTCGCATTTAGTTACTATTTATTCGCATTATTTCGTATTTTTAGATTTTGTGGTTAATTTTCGCATTTATAGAGCATTAAAGATTTTAATAGGTTTTAGGTTTAAGGTAAAGGGGTTGCTGAGAAGCACCCCCTTTTTTATTTATACGCAAGGCGTGCTTTTTATTCTTAAATTCTTGATTTATATTAGCGAAGCTTGTGCTTTATTTATCCTTTATCGTTTAGCGAAGTGCATAATTTTATCCGTAGTATCCGTGAAATCTGTTTAAGAAATGGGATTGACAGGGTTTGAATAGATGCTGAGGAAGATGTCTTTGAGGACATCGGGCTCAGCAACATCATAGTTGTCGAGGCGCGTCATGTAATTGATGAACTGTTGTCGTTGCTCCTCGGTGTATTTATCGCGATAGGTGGTGCGACCATATCTGAGGTCGTGAGCAATATAGTTAAAACATGATAGCTGGTATGCCTCGTTGATGCGTTTGTCAATGAGTTGTGCCACCTGCTTGTGGTATTCATTATTTGTGCTTGCATCATATTCGTGAAGATCGGCTTCGGTTATCTCTTTGCACAGTGTAATGTTTACGTGTCCTTTTCGTTCAAGAATGCCTGTGAGTATGGAATTGAGGTCTTCGCCTGGCTTCTTGATATATTTCTGATAGCGACTCTCATAGAGTTCTATAGCCTTAAGAATGTCACAACTTTCTCGTTCGTAGCTAATACTTACCGGGATGATGTGAAGGTCGGCAAGTGCTTTTATTTTGTCGTGAGGTTCGCTCATGCAGAACATTTTGATAATTCCCTGATCTGTACGGTCGTTACCGTCTTTTGTTCTACCATTACGTTGGGCTATCCACACGCTTTGTCGTTTGTTGATGAGAGTGTGACGGATATAGTTGCTAAGATGTTGTGACGACATATAGAAATCGCGCATACGACCGCCTCGTTCTACTCTGAACATTTTGTTTGATTTACCTATATCGGTTACCAATCCTGGACTCATGAGGTTGGCACCAAAGGTTATTTCTGTGGTGTCGAGTCCGTGTTTTACGAGTAGATATTGTAGTAGTGAGGCATCGAGCATGATGTCGCGATGATTGCTAACAAAGAGATAGCGTTTGTTTGGATCAAGCTGTGAGAAACCGCTATATGTGAAGCTTGTAATGGTGCGATTGATAATCTGTTGATTGACAGGTATCATCACTCCAAGCTGGAAATCATGAATGGTGCGGAAGTTGAGCATCATCTGGCGTACCTCTTTGATATCTCTATCTGGGAATACCCATGAGGCAATAAGTGGGAATGCATCACTTTCTGTGATGCGTTTCATAGCTGTAGGTATTTCCTGATCAGTATAGGGGCGTATGTCGTCAAAGTTTTCAATCATAATAGCTTTTTATCCAATGAACAAACATTTCTTTCCATTCTATAGCTTCTGCTGTTGTTTTACTTGCATCAACACCAAAACCATGACCTCCTGTGCGGAAGAGTTTATAGAAATGTGGTTTGTTGTTTGCTGTAAGAGCAGAATCCATGAGCAGAGAGTTGTGATAATCAACAATAGGGTCGTCCTGACAATTAATCATAAAGACAGGACATTGTATGCGGTTGGCATGAAGTTCCATGGAGAGCGAGTCGCGCCATTGTTGTTTCCGCCAGCGGTATTCGCCAAGAAGTCCTCTGCGTGAGCGTCGATGAACACAGCTTTCACGAAGCGTGACAACAGGATATATTGGAGCACAGAACCACAGACTATCATCTTGTGTTTCTGGAAGAAGATCTTCTTCGGCTGCATTAAGAACAAGATGTCCGCCAGCAGAGAATCCCATTGCTCCTATCTTTGTGTAGCCTTTCTGTCGTAGTTCACGATAAAGTTTTCGGAAGGCGTTGAGCTGGTCAGGGTATTTGTTGCCAGGGAGTACGAGTCGGGTGTGCCATGCAAAGCCAGCCCATCCAGCTGTAGGATAGTGGAGCACGTAGGCATCCATGCCCTGAGAGCGTAGCCATGAAGCAACCTCGCTACCTTCAGTTTTCTTTGATAGCCAGCAATAGCTGCCTCCAGGGCATACGATAACCGCAGGCCGCTGCTGTGTCTGTGCCTCTAAGAATAGAGGAAAGACAAGAAACAATAAATATAATAAATTCTTTATCATTTATTAACCTTTGAACTTTGAGGTTTGAGTTTTATTCTTTGAACTTTGAGGTTTGAGATTTGAACTTACATTCAATGTTACTTCTCTCGTTTATTCGGACGCACCGACTTCGTCGACTGCGTCCACTCGGTCAGTGACCTTCGGTTCAATATTCAATGTTCAATATTCAATAGCAAAGCGCCTGCGGATGCCATCTTTCCTTGAAGGAGTTTTTTGAACTTTATGATAATATTCTATCTTCAATATTCAATTTTCAACCGAAGGTCATCGACCGAGCAGATGTTGTCGGCGAAGCCGGTGCATCTGAATGAGCGAAGGAGATAATAGCGAAGCGTTCTACTTCGCGAAAGATATGAACTTATACGTGTAGCCCTTCTTGCTCTTGGCAAGTTTTTCTGGCGTACCGGTGAAGAGGACTTTACCACCGCCACGGCCACCTTCTGGACCGATATCAATAATGGTGTCGGCAAGTTTGATGACATCAAGGTTGTGTTCGATGATGATTACGGTATTGCCTTTGTCAACGAGTTTTTGAAGCACACCCATCAACACACGTATATCTTCGAAATGAAGTCCTGTGGTAGGCTCATCAAGGATATAGAGCGTTTTACCTGTGTCGCGTTTGGCAAGTTCGGTAGCAAGTTTTACACGCTGACTCTCGCCACCAGAAAGGGTTGTTGACGACTGCCCAAGTTTGATATATCCCAATCCAACGTCCTGCAGTGCCTTGATGCGTGGGAGGATAGATGGTACATTCTCGAAGAATTCAACAGCCATGTTTACTGTCATATCAAGAACGTCGGCTATAGATTTTCCCTTGAAACGCACTTCGAGTGTTTCTCGATTATAACGCTTGCCGTGACATACCTCACAAGGTACCATCACATCGGGTAGGAAGTTCATAACAATAGTTTTATAACCATTACCTCCGCATGTTTCACAACGTCCTCCCTTTACGTTGAAAGAGAAACGTCCTGGTTTGTATCCACGAATCTTTGCTTCTGGAAGATTAACAAACAGAGAACGTATATCGCTGAACACACCTGTATAGGTGGCTGGGTTGGAACGTGGTGTGCGTCCGATAGGGCTCTGGTCAACATTGACTATCTTGTCTATATTCTCGATGCCCTCAATACTTTCGTAAGGCATTGGAGCTTTGAGCGAACGGTAGAAATGTTGTGAAAGGATAGGTTGAAGGGTTTCGTTGATAAGTGTTGACTTACCTGAACCGGAAACGCCCGTAACAACAATTAGTTGACCGAGAGGGAACTCAACATCAACATTCTTTAGGTTGTTTCCCTTGCAGCCATGAAGGATGATGCTTTTGCCATTGCCCTCTCTGCGTTTCTTTGGTATCTCTATGGCTGTTTCGCCATTTAGATATTGTGCAGTCAGAGTGTGGGTGCTGAGCATTTGCTGTGGTGTACCCATAAAGACTACTTCGCCACCTTTACGACCAGCACGAGGACCAATATCAATTATCCAGTCGGCAGCACGCATCATATCTTCGTCGTGTTCTACAACGATAACGGTATTGCCGAGGTCACGAAGTTCTTTAAGAGAGTTTATCAGTCTTTCGTTGTCGCGCTGGTGCAGACCGATAGAAGGCTCGTCAAGGATGTATAGAACATTTACGAGTTGTGAGCCTATCTGTGTGGCAAGACGTATGCGCTGACTTTCACCACCGGAAAGAGTAGCACTCTGGCGGTTGAGTGACAAATAGTCGAGACCTACCTGTAGAAGGAACTCGACACGTTTCTTAAGTTCTTTTACTATCTCTTTGGCAATGGTCTTTTGTTTTGAGTTCATGTGTTCTTCCACATGAGAGAGCCATTCGTACAGGTCGTTGATATCCATGGTAGCCACTTCTGAGATGTTTTTATCCCATATGCGATAGGAGAGGGCTTCCTTGTTGAGACGGTGACCGTGGCACTCAGGACATTCTACCGTTGCAAGAAACTGGTCAGCCCATTTCTTAACACTTGACGAATCGTCGTTTTCCATTACCGACTGAAGGTATTTTACTACACCGTCATAAGCCACGAAATAATCGCTTGTGGTGTGTACCTTTTCTTTCTCAATCTTTACATCTTCGAGGGTGCCGTAGAGAATTTCGGTTACGGCTTCTTCTGGAATATCCTTGAAAGGTGTTTTGAGCGTGCACTCATGTTTCTTCAGAATGGCTTCTATTTGCCAGAAAATCATCTGGTTCTTGTATTTTCCCAACGGCATGATAGCACCATCATGAATGCTTAGGGTGTTATTTGGAATTACCTTCTGGAGGTCGATCTCGTCAATATATCCCAGTCCTTTACAATGTGGACAAGCTCCTTCAGGAGAGTTGAATGAGAAGATGTTTGGTGCTGGATCTTTGTAACTGATACCTGATATAGGGTCCATAAGGCGTTTGCTATAAAATTTCACCTTGTCAGAATCTTTATCAAGAATCATGATGAGTCCTTCGCCTTGCTTCATTGCTGTTTGAATTGTCTTGCGAAGTCGCTCTTCATGTAGATCGTTTGATGCGTCTTTTGCAGGAACGGCAAGTTTGTCGATAACCACTTCTATATTATGATTCTTGTAGCGGTCAACCTTCATTCCTCGTGTTAGGTCGAGAAGTTCGCCATCTACACGTATATAAAGGTAGCCTTTGCGGCGCATACTTTCGAAGAGTTCACGATAATGACCTTTACGATTGCGAACGAGTGGTGCAAGGATATATACTCGTTTGTTGGCATATTCCTCACCAATCATCTGTATTACCTGTTCTTCGGTGTATTTAACCATCTCTTCGCCTGTTTCATAGCTATATGCTGTTCCGGCACGAGCATAGAGAAGTCGAAGATAGTCATAGATCTCGGTTGTTGTTCCAACAGTAGAACGAGGGTTCTTGTTTGTTGTTTTCTGTTCGATGCTGATAACAGGACTTAATCCCGTTATCTTGTCAACATCGGGGCGCTCCATGTTTCCAAGGAAGTTACGTGCGTAAGCCGAGAATGTTTCTATATATCGACGTTGCCCCTCGGCAAAGATGGTGTCGAAGGCAAGACTTGACTTTCCTGATCCTGAAAGGCCAGTGATAACAGTCAGAGATCCTCTTGGGATGACGACATCTATATTTTTTAGGTTATGGACGCGTGCTCCATATACCTCAATACGTTGTTCTTGTGACATATTGTTATGAGAAGTGTTGTTATCCATTGTTGATTGTTAGTTGTTGCCTGATGTTCTTTCTGTTGATTCACTATAGCCACGCAACAGGTTTACATCTGTTTTGATATTGTATATTTTACCGTCGCTACCTTTGGCTTTTACAAGACAGAAATAAACGCCTTGTTTAACATCTTTGCCGTGGAATTTACCATCCCAACCGCTGTTGATATCTGTCCACTCATAGAGTTTCTGTCCCCATCTGTTAAAAATATACGCATGAAACTCTATGATGCTCTGGTGTCCGTCACGTGCTTTATAAACATCGTTGTGTTCGTCGCCATTGGGTGTAAAGGCATTGGGCATTTCGAGTTTACTCTCGGCAAGAGAAATGATGAAAGGGTCGCTTTCGTAAAAGAGAGAGTCTTTGCCCTGTGTGAAAACCGAATACAGGGTTACTCTATACGAGCCAGAAGTATTGAAGGCGTAATTTGTATTTTCTTCATAACGAATGAGATATGGCGTTTCGCTCGATTCTTTATAGAACCTCCATTCGTAGTGATGTTTCCATCCTGTAGTGTCGGAAGGGTTGGCTGAAAAGAATGCTTCAGCAGGTGCTGAGCCGCTATACGAATCAGCAAATACCTCACCACTTGGTGATGTTATGGATGCCTTCGGGAAGGTCTTAGGATAGACCTTAGCCATAGCTTTAAAAACTATTGAAGTCAATAGTATGAATGTTACTAAGAGTTTAAATTTCATTTCTTTTGCCATATCTTTGCAAAGTTAGTCCTTTTTTTTGTATTTTTGCAAGTGAATTGACAAAAAATACGTCTATGAGATATTTCTTTAAATATATTATACTGTTGATAACACTCGTGTTTTCTGCTTATTCGTGGGCAGGAGTGAAAGTGGGTGTTGTGTTGCCTTTGCACGATAAGGACGGTGACGGCTTGCGTATGGTGGAATACTACCGTGGTGTGCTGATGGCTGTTGACCAGTTAAAAAACGAGGGGTATGATATTGTTGTTTCTACATGGAATGTGCCACAGGATGGAAGTGTCTCTGTTGTGACCAGTGATAAGAATGCCGCGAAATGTGATATTATCTTTGGTCCACTTTATTCTTCTCAGGTGAAAGAGCTGGGAGATTTCTGTAAGAGTAAAAAGATAAAGCTTGTTATTCCTTTTTCTATCAATAGTTGGGAGGTAACAAGAAACGAGTATATTTTTCAGGTTTATCAAACCCCTTATAACCAAACATTATTGAATGTGAAAGCATTCAATGATAGATTTACTAATGCTCATACCGTATTGGTGGATTGTATGGATCAGAACGTGGAAAGCCGTAAGGGTGAGTTTACGAAGAAACTACGAGAGAATCTTGACGCTAAGAAAACGCAATATAATATGACGTCGTTGGCGTCGAATGATGAGAATTTCCAAAAGGCGTTTAGTCGTTCAGAACATAATGTTGTTGTGTTGAATAGCAGTCGTATGCCAGAATTGAGCAAGGTTATTGCTCGACTTGACAAGCTGAAGGCTAAGAATCCAAATATAAGCATTTCGTTGTATGGTTATAATGAATGGTTTATGTATGTTCCGTATCTTACAAAGGAACTTCATCGTTATGATGCATATATTCCAACAAACTATTATTTTAACGATGCAGCCGATAATACAATAGCGTTTGAAAAGGCATATAAAGGATGGTTTCATACAGAATTGCAGAAGTCATTGCCTCGTTTTGCTATAACAGGTTATGACCATGCAGAATATTTTATCCGTGGTATTAAGGCCTATGGTAAGAAATTCGTTGGTATGAAGAACCAGTCGAACTATGCTCCTATCCAGACTCCATTGAGTTTTGAGCGAGTGGGAGAGGGTGGCTATAGCAATAAGTCATTCCAGCTTATTCATTATAAGACTAATGGTGCTTTGGAGGCAATAAGATACTAAGATGAAAAAAGAAAAACTCATATCCCTTTTGTTTGCGTTGTTGCTTGTTATGCCATCAAAAGCTCAGGTGGGTGAACATAGAAACGAGCTGAGTGTGGGTGTAACAGGTGGTTATGTCCTTAGTAATGTTGGTTTTACTCCAAAGGTGAATCAAAACTTTCATAATGGTATTATCGGTGGCTTTATGGCTCGATATAAAAGTGAGAAATACTTCAGTACCATTTGTAGTATTCAGTTAGAGGTTAACTATGCACAAACGGGTTGGAAAGAAGAGATTCTAGACGCAAAGGACAAACCCGTGATTAATAAGGTTACCAATCTGCCAGAAGAATATTCACGTACTTTGAATTATGTTCAGGTGCCTTTTCTTGCACATCTTGCATGGGGAAGGGAATATAGTGGTCTTCAGTTTTTTGTGAATCTTGGTCCTCAGTTTGGTTACCTGCTCAGCGAGAGCACTACAACTAATTTTGATTTTGCAACAAGAAACACAGAAGATAGGTCGAACCCTGTTGTAGCTCAAGATACTATGTCGGTAGAGCATAAGTTTGACTATGGAATAGCAGCAGGTGCTGGTGTGGAATTCTCGTTGCCGCATGTTGGACATTTCCAGGTGGAAGCAAGGTATTATTATGGTCTTGGTAATCTCTATGGTTCGTCAAAGAGAGATTATTTTGCAAAATCAAATCGTGGTGATATTGTTATCAAGGCAGCATATCTTTTTGATATTATAAGAACAAAGAAAATAAGTAAAAAGAAATAAATGGAGTACGCACTCGTAACAGGAGGCTCACGTGGCATAGGAAAGGCTGTAGCCATTAAACTTGCTCGTATGGGTTGGCCAGTAGTTATCAATTATCGTGGTAATACTGAGGCTGCCGAAGCAACAAAGAACGAGATAGAGGAGTTTGGCGGTAAGGCAGAATTGTTGCGTTTTGATTGTGGTGATAAAGAAGCCATAGAGGAAGCTCTGGCTTTGTTTGAAGAGCAGCATCCTGATGATTATATTGGAGTATTGGTGAATAATGCCGGTATTCGTAAGGATAATCTCATGATATTCATGCAAAACGAAGAGTGGCATCAGGTGATGGACACAAGTTTGAATGCGTTCTTCTATATTACCCGTCGTTTGTTGAAGAACATGCTTACCCATCGTCACGGAAGAATCATCAATATGACTTCTCTCTCAGGCGTGAAGGGTATGCCTGGGCAAACCAACTATAGTGCTGCCAAGGGTGCTATTATCTCGGCAACCAAAGCGTTGGCACAGGAAGTGGCTAAGAGAAAGGTAACCGTTAATGCTGTTGCTCCAGGATTTATAAGTACGGATATGACAGCCGATCTGGATGAAAAAGAATTGTCTAAGCTTATTCCTCTCGGAAGATTTGGTAAGCCAGAGGAAGTGGCTAATGTTGTTGGTTTCTTAGCATCTAATGAGGCTGATTACATAACAGGACAATGTATCCAGGTTAATGGAGGACTATATTAATAACGTTTAGAAATTGGAAAGAAGAGTAGTTATAACAGGCATGGGCATTTGGTCGTGCCTCGGAACAAATAAGGAAGAAGTAAAAGGGGCTCTCTATGAGGGTCGCTGTGGAATAGGTGTTGAGGATGTGCGTAGAGAATACGGCTATCAGTCGTCGTTGACTGGTATTGTAAAGCGTCCTGTACTAAAAGGTATTCTTCCTCGTCGTGCACGTGTTGGTCTGCCTGAAGAAGGCGAATATGCTTTTATGGCAGCACGTGAGGCTTTTGAACAAGCTGGTATTGACGATGATTTCCTTAAGGAAAATGAGGTAGGCGTAATCTTTGGAAATGACTCCACAGCAGAATCGGTTATAGAGGCAGCCCATATTATGGACGAAAAGCACGATACACAGATGCTTGGTTCAGGCTATATTTTCCAGAGTATGAACTCTACTGTAAACATGAACCTTAGTTCGATATTCCATCTTCGTGGTGTGAACTTCACTATCAGTTCTGCATGTGCAAGTGGCAGTCATTCTATCGGTATGGGCTTCCTGCTTATAAAGCAAGGTCTGCAGGATAGGGTTCTTGTTGGTGGTGCACAGGAAGTAAACTATTACAGTATGGCTACTTTCGATGCCCTCGGTGCGTTCTCAAAGCGTATGGATGAGCCAACAAAAGCAAGTCGTCCTTTTGACCGTGACCGTGACGGATTGATTCCAAGCGGTGGTGCTGCAGCCTTAGTACTTGAAGATTATGAAAGTGCTGTTAAGCGTGGTGCAACGATATTGGGAGAAATTGTTGGATATGGTTTCTCAAGTAATGGAGGCGGTATCTCTCAGCCAAGTGACGACGGTAGTTTGATAGCTATGGAACGTGCATTAAAGATGGCCGATATGACTGCCGATGATGTTGACTATGTTAATGCTCATGCCACTTCAACTCAGCAGGGCGATATGTTTGAGGCAATAGCCTTAGACAGATTGTTCCGTGATACACATGCGTTGATATCATCAACCAAGGGTATGACTGGTCATGAGTGTTGGATGGCCGGTGCTTCAGAGATTGTTTATTCTATGCTTATGATGCAGAATAACTTTGTTGCTCCAAACATCAACTTTGAGAATCCAGACGAATATAGTAAGAATCTTAACCTTGCAACAAAGACTGTTGACACAAATATAGATGTGATTCTCAGCAATAGTTTTGGTTTTGGAGGTACAAACTCAGCTCTTGTTGTAAGAAGGTTTAAAGAATAAAACTATGTATCTTTCAGACGAATTAAAAAAGAAATATACCAAAGAACAGCTTTCTGCACGTGATGCTCAGCGAATGGCTGAGTTTATTGCCTTTGGTCCTATTGTTTTTGAGGTTAGTCGTATAATGCTTAAATGGGGTATCTTTGATTTGCTCAGAGATAAGCCGATGACCATTCAGGAAGTAGCCTACGAAACACGACATAGCGAATATGCTATTAAGTGTTTGTTGGAAGCATCGCTTACTATTGGTACTGTTCTTGTGAATGACGAAAATAATAAGTTCGAGATTTCAAAGACAGGCTGGTTTCTGGTTAACGACCATGCCACTCGTGTTAATGTGGACTTCAATCATGATGTAAACTACTTAGGTATGTATGACCTGGAAGAAGCTCTTAACGAGGGAAGACCGGCAGGACTTAGCTCTTTAGGTAACTGGCCAACGGTATATGAAGGACTCTCGCAGTTACCAGAGCAGGCACAGAAGAGTTGGTTTGCCTTTGATCATTTCTATAGTGATTCGTCTTTTGAGGAAGCGTTGAAAATAGTCTTTGCTAAAAAGCCAAAGACATTACTTGATGTAGGTGGCAACACAGGACGATGGGCTTTGAAGTGTGTTGACTATGATGAGGACGTGAATGTAACTATCATGGACCTTGCTCAGCAGTTAAAACTTATGCAGCGAGCTGTCGAAGGCACCTCGAACGCATCTCGAATAAATGGCTTTGCTACAGACATGCTTGATGAAAGTCGACAGTTTCCTACCGACAAGCATTATGATGCTATATGGATGAGTCAGTTTCTTGACTGTTTCTCATTGATACAGATAGAGAGTATTCTTGTCAGGGCAGCAAAGATTATGGACGAGAATACCACATTATATATTATGGAAACCCTGTGGGATCGTCAGAAATATGAGCCTGCTGCATTCTGTCTGACTCAGATAAGTTTGTATTTCACATGTATTGCCAACGGAAACAGTAAGATGTATCATAGTGAAGATCTTATCAGAGCAATAGAAAAAGCAGGTTTGAAGGTTAAGACTATACATGACAATCTTGGTCAGGGACATAGTATTTTGGAAGTAACAAAATAATAAGAAATAAATATGAATAGAACAGAAATTGAAGAGAAGGTACGTGATTTCTTGATTGACGACCTTGAAATTGATGAAGAGAAGATTGCTCCAGAAGCATTGCTTAAAGACGATTTAGGTATTGACTCTCTTGACTTTGTAGATATTGTTGTTATCGTAGAAAAGAACTTTGGCTTTAAGATTAAGCCAGAGGAGATGGCTGGTGTAAAGACTCTGAGCCAGTTCTGTGACTATATTGAAAGCAAGGTTAACGCATAACAAGCAAGAGATGACAAAAGGTAATAAGCAAGAGTGGTCTGGGAAAACAGCAGGAGCCGACTGGATGCATAGTGCGTCTATAGGTATTGTGCGTGTTATTCCGTTGCCTCTTGTATATACCTTTGTTAGTGTGTTTGTTATTCCCTGGTGCATGCTTATCAATCGCAAGGGATTTTCGGCAATATGGTTTTTCATGCGTAAGCGTATGAAGTATTCATGGATAAAGTCTTTCTGGATGACATATATAAACCATTGCCGTTTTGCCGAAATAATAATAGACCGCTTCTATATGTATGGTGGTGGTAAGTTTAAGTTTGATATCCCTGAAAGCGATATATATAAAAGGTATGCGCAAGATGATGCTGGGTTCGTAATATTATCGGCCCATGTAGGCAATTACGAGATTGCGGGATATGAGCTTGTTGCTGATAAGAAAAAGTTTAATGCTCTGGTATATGCTAAAGAGGCACAGGTAGTTATGAATAATCGTCAGAAACTATTTGTGGAAAATAATCTTAAAATGATTCTTATACAAGACGATATGAGTCATCTCTTTGAGATTAATAATGCTTTGGCGCGAGGCGAGAGTGTGAGCATACCAGCAGACCGTGTTTTTGGTAGTCCAAGAACGGTGTCTGTTCCTTTCTTAGGCGACAAGGCAGATTTCCCTTTAGGTCCGTTTGCTATTGCTGTGCAAAGAGAACTGCCAGTATTGGCTATTCACGTGATGAAAACAGGTGTTTATCATTATACCTTAAGTATTCGTGAACTAAGTCAGGGGGAAGGAAATATGAAGCATCGAGCTGCTCATCTTGCAAAAGAATATGCAGCACATCTTGAGAGTGTTGTAAAAGAACATCCAGAACAATGGTTTAACTATTTTGATTTCTTCAATGGAACTGAACATTCAAAAAACTCGTGAATTACTGCCACAGCAACCACCATTTGTGATGATTGACTGTTTGACAGCCTTTGACGAGAAGTTTACGGAGACAAGTTTTGAGGTGCGCGAAGACAATATATTTGTGGAGGAGGGCAGACTTAATGCCTGTGCGCTTGCAGAAAATATAGCTCAGACTTGTGCAGCCCGTTTGGGTTATGTGAACAAATATATTCTTAAAAAGGATGTTCAGATAGGTTTTATTGGTGCGATAAAAAATCTTGTAGTCGAAGAAACACCATGTGTTGGCGATATTCTTCACACTCGTATAGATGTATTGCAAGATATTATGGGGGTTACACTTGTTGATGCAAAAATAGAAAGCAATAATAAGGTGATAGCCACTACACAGATGAAAATAGCTGTTGCAGAAAAACAATAATGTGATGAAGGAACTCAAGGCAAGTAAAACATTCGAAGTTCGTTTTAGCGAGGTTGACTCAATGCGCATAGTATGGCATGGCTCATACCCTCTCTATTTTGAAGATGCCCGTGAGGCATTTGGCAAGAAGTATGGTTTGGAATATATGACCATGCTTCATAATGGTTTTACGGCTCCACTTGTTGATTTAAGTTTTCATTATCATAAGCCTCTGATTTATGGTATGACACCTCGCATAGACATTATCTATCATCCAACAGATGCTGCCAAGCTAAAGTTCACATATGAGATTCGCGATAGTGATACGGATGAACTGCTTGCTTCTGGCGAGTCAACACAGGTGTTCCTGAATGCAGAAACCAATGAGCTGATGTGGGAGTATCCTTCATATGTTGAAGAATGGAAAAAGAAATGGTTGAATGATTAGAGTAGTAGCACATAATATCATATCGCCCTTAGGTAATAGCAGTATAGAAAACTATAATGTTATTAAGCAAGGTGTGTCTTCTATCAAAAGATATGAAGATAAGTATGGTATTACAGAACCATTCTGTGCGTCACTCTTTAATGAAGATCGTGATTTTCAGGAACTTGCCATTTCATCGATAGATGACGCAACAAAAACACTCGATTTCAACGATAAGAATATACTGCTTGTTATCAGTACTGTTAAGGGAAATATTGCTGATGATGAATATGCCTCACGTTTACGTGATACTCTTGCAGGAAAATGGCAGGCAAAGGTAAAGGTAATTGTTGTCAGTAATGCCTGCACATCGGGTGTTTGTGCTCAGATAGTAGCAGCAAGAGCATTAGAGATGCAAGACGAAGGCAACAGTTTTGATTATGCTGTTGTCGTTGGTATTGAGATTATGAATAAGTTTATAGTCTCAGGTTTTCAAAGTCTTAAGGCTGTGAGCGATGAAGCCTGTAGGCCTTTTGATATAGAGCGTATAGGCATGAACCCAGGTGAGGCAGCTGCCACAATGGTATTGCAGAAAGTTGATGAAGCTAAGTCAACAGACTGGATTTATCAAGCGGGCGAAATGGCTAATGACGGTTATCATATTTCAAGTCCGTCGCCAGTGGCTGAGGGTGCAAGCAAGGCATTGAAAGTTGTTCTTGAAAATATAGACACGCAAGATATAGTGTTGGTGAATGCTCATGGTACAGCCACTTTATATAACGATGAGATGGAGGCAAAGGCCATTTCTCAAGTTGGTCTTATGGATGTTCCTGTAAACTCATTAAAAGGTTATTTTGGCCATACCATGGGCGCTGCAGGTGTGCTTGAAACTATTGTGACTATGCTTTCGATAGATGATGGAGTGATACTTGCAACTAAAGGCTATGATGAACAAGGCACATCACGTAAACTGAATATTTATAACGAGAACATCGTTTTGGCAGATGCAGAGGAAAAGTCTTGTTTTATAAAGATGATTTCTGGCTTTGGTGGCATTAATGCAGCAATAGCCTATTCACATAAACCTGTTGGAAGAAAAGATTTCTCTTGTGTGTGTCAGAAGGTGAAGTCTATTGATATAGATGAAAAGAATTGTCCATCTTTGAAGGAAGTCTATAAAACGAGAATAGCCGACTACCCAAAGTTCTATAAGATGGATGTTCTTTCGCAGTTGGGATTTGTTGCCAGTGAACTGTTGCTGAAAGAAGAAACAAAAGATGACGATTATGCCGTAGTTCTTTTCGGACAGTCAGGCTCTAAGGTTGTAGATGAGCAGTATCGTGCTACTATTCATGCAGACAACTATTTTCCAAGTCCAAGTCTGTTTGTATATACCTTGCCAAATATAGTTTGTGGTGAAATAGCTTTGCGACATAATTTTCATGGGGAAACGCTCTATATACAGATGCCAGAAAAAGATGAAGAACTGATGATGCATATCGTAAAGGGAAGTATGCTTTTCGGGAAAATGGACCATTCCATCGCAGGATGGATAAATGCAGACTCAGAAAAAGAATATAATTGTAATTTAAATATATATATAAACAATAATGGAATTAAAAGACGAACTCAAAAACAAGGTAATAGAAGCTTTGAATCTTGAAGATTTAACAGCTGTAGATATTGAAGACGATGCACCACTCTTCGGCAATGAAGGTCTGGGACTTGACAGTATCGATGCCTTGGAACTTATTGTAATGTTGGAAAAGAGTTACGGAATAAAAATAAAAGATCCAAAGGCTGGTAAAGATATTTTTAAGAGTATCTCTACATTAGCTGATTATATTACCGAGAACCGTGCGAAATAAAGTTGTTATCACAGGAATGGGCGTTATTTCGGCAATTGGCAACAATGTCGAAGAAAACCTTATATCACTGCAGCAAAACCGCAGTGGTGTGAGCCCTGTAAAGTATCTGAACACTTCGCATAAGGATTCCCTTGTTGGCGAGGTGAAGATGAGTAATGAAGAGATGTGCCATGAACTCGCTATAGATGATACGGCCGTTTGGTCGCGTAGCGAACTGCTTGGCGTCTGGGCTACTCACGAAGCTATAGGCTCGGCTTTTCAAGATGCGAAAGGCTTGGCTCACGAGCGTTGTGCCTTTGTAAATGGTACAACGGTTGCAGGTATGGATATTACAGAGAAAGCCTATCCTGATAACATTACAGCACAGATTCTTGATAATCATGATTGCGGTGGATGCACGGAAAAAATAGCTCATTTTTTCAAAAACAGCAATAAAACCGCACTATTTGATAAAACAATAACCCTGTCAACAGCTTGTTCGTCGGCTTTAAATGCCATTATCCGTGGTGTAAGAATGGTTGAAGCAGGCGAAACCGATGTGGCTGTGTGCGGCGGTACAGAGGCGTTGAGCGTATTTCATCTTAATGGTTTTAAGTCGTTGATGATTCTTGACGAGCAGCGCTGCCGACCATTTGATGCCTCCCGTCAGGGGCTAAACTTGGGCGAGGGTGCAGCCTATCTTGTTGTAGAAACTGAAGAACATGCTCTGGCTCGTGGTGCAAAGATTCTTGCAACCTTCTCTGGAGCAGGAAATGCCTGTGATGCTTTTCACTCTACAGCAACAAGCGAAAATGGTGAAGGCGCATTCCGTGCAATGACCTTTGCTCTTAATGATGCTCATCTTGCAGCACAAGATATTCATTATATCAATGCTCATGGTACGGGCACAATAAACAACGACAGTTCAGAAAGTTATGCTATAAAGCGTGTGTTTCATGATCATGCTCCGCTATTCTCATCAACAAAGGCGTTTACGGGTCATGCTACAAGTGCTGCCGGCGCTATAGAAGCCGTTTATTCAATACTTTCTCTCGTACACAACTTTATACCGGTAAACCTTGGGTGGGAGAAACCATGTTACAGGTGTTATGAGCCGTATATGGGCGGTTCTCATGCAGAGGTGAAGCATGTGATGTGTAATTCATTTGCCTTCGGTGGTAATGATTCTTCAATAATTCTTTCAGCATACAGCAAGAATGAAGCATGTAAAAGCAATATAGACGCATTATACGAGGAATATAGAACCATAGAGTTGATGGGCGAGAAGATTCGGTTGCCTAAGCGTGTTAAACTCTTTCACGTTACAGAGGCAGTTGAAGACGGTGAGATAAGAGAATATATCTCTCCAATGAAAACCCGTCGCTATAGCCACATGCTCAAGCGCGCGTTGGCAACAGCGTTGAAATGCTGTCGTGACAGTGGTATTCTTGTTCCAGATGTGATCATTAATGCTACATCGCTTGGAAATATTCAAGACAGCGTGAAGATATTGCAGCAGCTGAAGAGCGAGGGTGAGGATGCAATGTATCCAGCACTTTTCACGCTTTCAACGCATAATTCGGCAGCTACACTGTTGGCTATGGAACTACATTGTCATGGATATAATAACACCTATTCGCATCGTGCGCAGTCGTTAGAACAAGCAATCAGTGATGCTTGCGAACAGTTGCTTTCTGGGCGTGCCATGAATGCACTTGTTACGTTGAACGATGAGGTTACATCAGAGTATGTTAGTATTATGAACAAAGAGTGTTATTCTCCTGATTATAAGACAGATGTGTCGGTAGCTTATATGTTTACTTTAGAAGATTAAGCGATAAATATGATATATAGATTACTCTTGATATCAGTTATACAATGCCTCCTTCTTTGTGGAGGACAGGTGTTGTTGAAGTTTGCTTTGAAGGTAATGGGAAATTTCTCATGGAGCATGAGCTTCTTTGTTAGTCAGTTAACCAACTGGTGGTGGCTTGGTTGTGGTTTATGCTATGGTGCAGCCACAGTTCTATGGATGTATATAATTAAGAACTTTCCATTCTCAATGGCTTATCCAATGATATCAATGAGTTATGTCTTTGGTATGTTGGCTGCAATGTTTATCTTTCACGAGACAATACCATTGACGCGTTGGATAGGTGTTGCACTTATCATGTTGGGCTGTATTCTCGTTGCAAAATAGTTTGTTATGAAAGAAAATAAATACAAATATATATTATTATCTTTGCTTTTTATGTTTGCTGTTCCTACGATGGCACAGCAACTAAAGAAAGCTTCTGCTGCGAAGGCAAAGTCTATGATTTCAACTATAGCGAAATATTCAAAGGCTATGTCTGCGATGACTGCTAACTTCACTCAGAAAAGTAGTTTCTCTTTCATGGATGAACCTGTTGTAAGTTATGGTTCAATGGTTTACAACGCTCCGCTAAAGCTTGAATGGATATATACTAAACCATATAAATACACGTTTGTTATTGAAGGAAACAAGGTAACAACTAAGTCGGGTAAGCATACTTCAACAATGGATCTCTCGGCAAACAGTATGTTTAAGAGCATTTCAAAAATGGCTTTCAGCAGTATCAATGGTGACAGTTTCACTTCAAACCGCGACTTCACTGTTACCATGTACACACGTGGCAATTACTGGGTAGGTGTGCTCACACCTCGTTCTGAGGCGATGAAAAACCGCTTGAAGAATGTAACAATAGAGTACGACCCAGCAATACATAATGTAAGAAAGATAGATATGACTCATAAAAATGGTGATTTCATCGCTATTGAGTTTAAAAATATCAAAACATCTACCCATAAGACTTGCAAATGAGACTATTAGAAAAAATGTTTGTACCTGTAGGTGAGCCAACTGCAGACAATGCAGTATATGCTCTTTCCTTGCGTCCTGATGTTAATCATGTTATCTATCAGGCACATTTCCCTGGTAGTCCTGTAACACCGGGTGTGTGTATTATCAAGGTAATAGGTGAGATAATAGAAAAGCATCTTATGAAGACCATAGAACTGCAGGAAGTGAAGAATCTTAAATTCATTGTACCTGTAGTTCCAACCCAAGACAAAGAGATAGATGTTTTATTCTCGCAGCTTGAAATAGTTGACGACGTTATTCGTGCTCGAGGAACAATAGAAAAAGGCAAAACGATATATACAAAATTCTCTACTTTATGGAAAATCAAGAAGTAAGGAACATAATGACAGAAGAGCGCATCTGTGTTCTTATACCGTCATATCGTAATGAAGCGACACTAACGGATGTAGTATGTCGTGTAAAGGCATACACCGATAATATAATTGTTGTTCTTGACGGCTATCCCGAGAAGAGTCTGAAACTTCTTCGTGAGGCCAACCTTCACCCAGAGATAGTGTGCTATGAGCATAATAAAGGTAAGGGAACAGCATTGAAAGAAGGTTTTGCACGTGCTATTCGCATGGGGTTTGAGTATGCTATTACCATAGACAGTGATGGTCAGCATTATCCAGAAGATATTCCCCATTTCATCGAGACATTCATGCAAAATAAGGGCGCTTTCATCGTTGGAGCACGCGATTTCTCAAACCCAAACATGCCTAACAGCAATAACTTTGCTAATAAGTTCAGTAATTTCTGGTTTCATTTTCAAACAGGAATTAAGCTTGAAGACACTCAGACGGGTTATCGTCTTTATCCTCTTCACATGTTGAACCAAGGGTGGTTTATCACATCACGTTATGAAAGTGAACTTGAGTTCCTTGTTTATTCAGCGTGGAAGGGAATAAAGATAGTAAGTATCCCTGTTCAGGTGTATTATCCACCACAGGAAGAGCGGGTGAGCAGTTTCCGTCCTTATCGTGATTTCCTTAGAATAACGGCAGTAAACTGCTTCCTTACTATGGGCGCAATATTATTTTATCTGCCCATGCGACTAATAAGAAAGATAAGACGATGACACGATTTTTCGTACATATATACGATATGCTCAGCAAGCACAAACAGTTCACCTTTATTATGCTGTTTGTGTTTGTGGGTATTATGACTTTTCTTGCGTCAGGCTTGAAATACGAGGAAGACATCTCTCGTTTCTTACCTGTTCAGGAACAGGATTCTGCAAGCGTCTATCAACAGATGATGCGTCAGAGTCAGATAGCCGTTATACTTTCTGCCAAAGACACTTCGTATGTTTTTGAAAAAGAATATGTTGAGCCTTTGCTTGATGAGGTGAACTATAAGATAAATGCTTCATCTCTTGGCTTACAGAACATGCAAGACGAATTTTGTGAGGCACACCTTGAGCAACTCATGGCTTTAGCCTATGCCAATGCACCATACATTCTTTCAAGGGAAGATGCTCAGCGTGCCGACTCACTTCTTCATACACCCGACTATATTGCTGAGACAATGAAGATAAACCGTCAGCAGCTTATTATTTCGCAAGGTATGCTGATGGCTGTATTGCGTTATGATCCTCTGCACCTTTACGACCCATTAATGAAAAGACTGAGCAGTCAAGGCAGTCGTTTTCAGATTGTTGACGACAGTTATCTTTTTACTAAAGACAATAAGCATGGGTTGCTCGTGTATCGTTCTCCGTATGGCGGAAGCGAAACACAGAAGAATGGCGTTATTGCTGACTCGCTGAAAAAAATATGTCATGGCTTTATGCAGGCGCATCCACGATGGCGACTTTCTGTTGTTGGTGCACCAACTATTGCCGTTAGCAATGCCCGACAAATAAAGAGTGATGCTCTTTTTACGGCAGGTGTAGCAGTTGTGTTGATAATGCTGTTACTGATATGGCACTACCGTAGAATACACGATATACTGTGGATAGGTGTTTCCCTGCTTTTCGGTTTTCTCTTTGCTTTAGCAGGAATGTCGCTGTTTAAGGACAGTGTGTCGATAATTGTTCTTGGTATAGGTTCGGTAATTATAGGTATTGCTGTTAACTATCCGTTGCATTTTCTTGATCATCTGCGTGAAACAACAAGCGTTCGTGAGGCTTTAGGTGAGATTGTTCCTCCGTTACTCATCGGCAATATCACTACAGTAGCCGCCTTCCTCTGTCTTGTGTTCCTTGATGCCGAGGCGATGCGCGACCTTGGTACTTTCGGTGCTTTGATGCTTGTGGGAACAATACTCTTTGTGCTTGTTCTTCTACCTGTATTTGTGAAAATGCCAGCAGGGAAACGGTTCCCCGTAATAAAACTGCCTGCAAAGGTTTCTGCATTCTTTAATCACGCATCAGACAAGTTGCTGAGAAAGGTGATGATTCCGCTTGTAGTGCTTATAACAATAGTGCTGGGCTATTTCTCTTTACAGACAAGTTTCGACAGCAACCTCTCACACATTAATTACATGACAGCGGAAGAACGTGCTGACATGGCTCTCTTTATGGGAAATGACGATGAAATGGGGGAGGACAAGCCTCTTGTTGAGAAGAAAGACATATATAAAAAGCAAATAACGCTGACTGCCGAAATGAGGAAAGAATTTGCAGAGGCCTGTCAAGTCAACGGCTTTAGAGAAGAAGCCTTTGCTGATTTTCTTGATAATGTAGAAAAAGCACCGGCGAAAAAATCCTACACTCAGCTTTCTCCCTTGCTTAACAAGATAGAGCGTCCAGACACACACAGCGCTGCCACCCAACTTGTTGACTCGCTCAACAACTCGTTCAACTGGATAGGTTTTGTGTGTTCGTTAGTTGTATTCTTCTTTTTGTGGCTGTCTTTTGGCAGTATAGAACTTGCTGCACTATCATTTCTTCCTCTTGCCGTAGCATGGCTATGGATATTGGGAGCAATGCAACTTCTTGGTATTCAGTTTAATATTGTGAATATCATTCTTGCCACGTTTATCTTTGGGCAGGGCGACGACTACACTATATTTATTACCGAAGGCTGTATGTATGAATACACCACAGGGCGCAAACGTCTTGGCAGCTATCGTCAGAGTGTACTCTTTTCAGCCATTCTTATGTTCATAGGTATTGGCACGCTTGTCTTTGCTTCTCATCCAGCCCTCCGCTCTCTGGGTACGGTAACCGTTATAGGTATGGCAACTGTTATCGTTATGGCATTCTATCTGCCACCATTGGTTTTTGGTTGGTTAACACGTCATCAGCAGTTGCATAGACTACATATTCCATCGCCATTACCATATAGCTTTGCACGTATAGCGCGTTCGCTGTTCTCAATCACATTCTTTGTAGGGTTGATGTTCATTGGTGCGCTGCCTTATACATGGCTTTATTTCCATGTACTGCCAGACACAGAACGCCGTCGTCTGCATTTCCATAAGCTCATCATGCGCACCTTCCGTATGCTCATGAAATGCTTGCCTGGTGTACGCTTGCATAGCATAAACGAAGTTGGTGAAGAGTTTGAAAAACCAGCAGTAGTGATATGCAATCATCAAAGTCATTTTGATATTCTGAGTATTCTTCAGCTTCATCCCAAGATGCTCATAGTAACCAATAACTGGACATGGCATAACCCATTCTATGGTAGTGTGCTTCATCATGGTGATTTCCTTCCTGCTGCAGAAGGAATAGATAAGAATATGGATAAGTTGCAAGAGCTTTATAATAAAGGTTATAGTATTGTTATCTTTCCAGAAGGCACACGCTCTGCCGATTGCGAGATTCTTCGTTTTCATAAGGGCGCATTCTATCTTGCTCACCGTCTGGGTGCTGATATTCTGCCGATGTATATACACGGGCAGGGTTATGTGTTGCCAAAGACAGACTTCATGCTTCGCAAGGGCGAGATGCGTATAGAGGTAGGCAAGCGTATTCCTGCTTCAGAATGGGTTCACCATCCGTTTACGTTTAAGAACGGCGATATCGACTTAGAGGCAAATGCAGAGGTGACAGCTATGACACGCAGAATGCAGAAACACTATAAAGAGCGTTATGCCGCTATGCGTGAAAGGATAGAGACGCCAGAATACATTCGTCCTTATAGGGAGTTGCAAACACGGTATGCAACGGAAGATGGAAAGAATGAAAGATTGAAATATTGAAAGATGGAAATAATGAAAGATGGAAATAATGAAAAATTGAAAGAATGAAAGATGGAAATAATAAAAGATTGAAAGAATGAAAACCCCTCCCGTGCTCCCCGAATGGGGAGGAGATGCAATCTGGAAACATCTAACTTCTAAAAGAAATGACTGACAAAGAGAAAATAATCATTATAGGTTCTGGACTGGGTGGTCTTGCTTCTGGTATTATCCTTGCTAAGAGAGGATATCATGTAACGATACTTGAACAGAACTGGCAACCAGGAGGTTGTATGCAATGTTTTACCCGTCATGGAGCTAAGTTTGAGACGGGTATGCATTTCATTGGCTCGTGCGAAGAAGGACAGACGCTTCATCGTCTGCTTTCCGATCTTGAGGTGTTGGGACATGACGCCACGCTTCCTGTGAGTTTGTCACAACTTGACAAAAACTGTTCAGATGTTATTTCTCTTGCAGGTCAGCGTTACCATTTTGCCTCAGGCAGAGAAGCGTGGATAAATGCTCTTGCTGTCGATTTCCCTGATGAACGACAGAATCTTGAGCGCCTGTGGGATGTTATTCAGGAAGTATCTGCTGCATCTTCCATGCACTCACTTAGCAATACCGAGACTGATGCAGCTGTAAATATGGAATATCAGCTTCGTTCAATCAATGAGGTTGTTGACTCTATTATTACCGATCCAATACTTAAGAATGTAGTGATAGGTAATCTGCCATTGTTTGCTGCCGAGAAAGACAAGACTCCTTTTTCTACTTACGCTTTTGTTATGGACTTTTATAATCAGAGTTCATTTAGAATAGTAGGTGGAAGTGATGTTATGGTGAAGTCAATGATGGCTACTCTACATAAATACGGGGCAGAAGTGGTATGTAGAAAAAAGGTAACAAAAATAGAATGTTCAGATACTCGTGCCGTAGCCTGTGTATGTGCCGACGGTAGTCGATATGAGGGTGACAGCTTCATAGCTGACATTCATCCACAGTTGTTATTGAAGCTATGTGATAGTAGTATGCTTCGGGCAGCCTATCGTAAGCGTGTTAGTGCTATACCTAATACGGTTGGCACATTTTCGTTCTACCTTCACTTTAACGAAGACAGCGTGCCATATATGAATTATAATTTCTTCAGCTACGCTAATCAGTCGCCATGGAATTGCGAAAACTACACAGCCGAATCATGGCCAGAAGGTTATCTGTATATGCATCTCTGTGATGAAGAAAATCAACAATATGCGCGTTCTGGTATTGTGATGAGTTACATGCGTTATGACGATGTGAAGCAGTGGGAGGGTACAGCTATTGGACGCAGAGGTAATGATTACGAAGCGTTCAAGCACAAAAAAGCCGAGCAACTTCTCGATGCTATGGAACGAGATATGCCCGGTTTTCGTAAGGGAATAAAAGAGTATTTCACTTCAACCCCTCTTACATATCTTGATTACACTGGTACTGCCGAAGGTTCAATGTATGGCATTGCCAAAGACATCAAACTTGGTCCTGCAGGCCGTGTGCATCATCGTACTAAAGTGCCTAACCTTTTTATAACAGGTCAGAATATCAACTCGCACGGTATTCTTGGTGTGCTCGTTGGTGCATTAGTGACGACGAATGAATTTTATTGAACGAGTTTACGCATGTTCAGCATGGTGATCTTCTCGTCTGGACCCACCTTAGCAGTAATGCGGAAGTGGTGGTCGCCAGTACGGCTGTCGTCGGTTGACTCGATGTGCTGAACAGCCGAGAACTCTACAGTATATTCGTACTCGTCATCCCCCACCTCTTTTTTCTCAATTTTGTAGTCTTTGTTCAGACGCCAG
This sequence comes from uncultured Prevotella sp., assembly GCA_905236755.1. Lineage (GTDB taxonomy): Bacteria > Bacteroidota > Bacteroidia > Bacteroidales > Bacteroidaceae > Prevotella. The sequence goes on along the minus strand of CAJOCR010000005.1, from coordinate 83,565 downwards.
AGCATACTCTGAACATCATCCTTGTATATCTTCTGAAGGAAAGTGCGAACATCACTCTTAGTGGCGTCGCTCTTGCCGAGGAAGGAAGTCATCAGTGTGCTTACGCATGATGTAAGACTTGCCTCGTCGCGTGTGTTGATAGCCTGGAAGAAAGTGCGGAAAGTGCTGTTTATCATAGCCTCTTCTTCAGGCAACACGGTCTTAGCCTTCACACCTTTCAAAGCGTCCTTGGCGTCATCAACATATTCGCCTTCAGGATGTTCTTCCAGATATTTCTCGAAACCATCAGCCGAATTGAGGTTCTTGGCTGTTATCCAGTCGAGCGAGTCAATCTTTTGCTTTGCCTCTGCCTTGTGTGGTGAATCAGGATACTTCTCAAGGTAAGCCTCAAGAGCAGACTTTGAACCGCTTACTAAAGCATTAGTCCATTCCTCGTCGCCAGCCTTCAGCAAACCAAGATGAGCCTGAATACTGTCACGATGAGCTTCTGGAGCATCGAGGTAAGTGTCGAGATAACTCTGCAGAACCATTGGGTCAGAACTCTGCATAGCGTATTCGTAAGCCTCTTTCTCTTTAGTTGACTGCGCACCGCTATAGAAATAATACATCACTCCGCAAAGAACAAGAGCAATGATGACACTGACGATGATAGTTGTCTTGTTGCTTTTCTTTGGTTCTTCGTTCTGTGGTTGTGGAGTAGGGGTTACTGTTTGGTTAGGAACAGGAGGCGGTGTAGTAGTTACATTACCTGCAATTCTCACTCCACATTGTGGACAAAATGGAGCCTGATCACTTACGTCATGACCGCACTCCGGACATTTAATAATTGCCATTTTTATTTTTTTATCTTTAAGAAGTTAGAAGTAGATAGAAGACAAATGTCTTTTAACTCCGCCGCTGAAAGCGGCATAAGTTCCCTTTACTTCCTTTAAATACTTTACTATTTAATTATCTATGCATAAACCTCAATTCCCTCAGAGAGTGTTTTCCCATCAGTCGGCTTTTGTCAACATATCCATTGATGCCGTTGATTCTGCCCTTGGCGGTATATTGCCACGCTGTGTAGTCGTTACCGTCGTCAAGAACAGGTTCTCTGCTGCTGTACTGGGCAATCATAAGCTTGTAGCCGTCAACCTTTCCAGCCAGATAATGGTTGTAGAAGTTTGTACCAGTATATAATATAGGCTTCTGTCTGTATGCTTTTTCAACCATACCGAGGAACTTGAACAATGAGTCGCAAAACTCCTCTGTTGACAATCCACCCTTGGTTTCAATATCAATCATTGGGATAAGATCCTGTTCGCTTGGCAAACACTGAGTTCTGAAATTTTCGAGCTGTGTAGTTAGGTTTGTCTTTGGACGGAAGAAATGATAACTGCCCACCTTTAATCCGTATTTATGTGCCAACTCGATATTCTTTTCGTATTTGCTGTCTATTCTGTCGCCTCCCTCTGTTGCTTTCAAATACACATATGCCATCTTGGTATTTTCGCCCACTGTTTCCCAAAACACATCGCCCTGATAGTGGCTCAGGTCAATGCCATGAACATGGGTACAGGTGTCTTCGCACTGAATATAGCTGTTCTGTGCGTTTAAGTTTATCGAGAATAGTGTTGTGAATAATAATATCAATAAGCTGTATTTCTTCATATATGCAAATATACGAAAAATAGGTGGGTTTACCAAATAAATGCCTGTTTTTTATTTATGTTTCGCAACTCTGTATATTAATCATTATCAAAAAAATAATGATGTAAAGAGCATTCTGCTCTTTTGATGATTTTATGTTTCAGGCTTTATGAAAATAAATTTTCAACATCCTGTAACATAATCTCATCAGGCTAAAGCCTTACATCATAACGAAAATAAGGCGCTGTGCGCCAAAATTGCGCTTATGCGCATAAAATTAATTTCTATTGTTTTTTTATTTTATGCCGAAGGCAATTTTAGCAGCTTTGCTGCATTTTCTTAAGAAAGCAAAACCACGAAGTGGCGATGGATTTACTTGATTTCTTTTAAATGCTTGCATTTATAAAAGAAATCAAGTAAGTACATTATAAGGCTCATTAGAGCCTTGCTTTCTATTTTCCTTAAGTCATTAGAATGTTGAGGTTTTTTATGCTTCCTTCATTTGTCTAAGCAAATCTTTCTGGTGTTCAGTCAGACCTGTTGGCAACGTTACATTATATGTTATGATAAGGTCGCCAAATGTACCGTCACCTCTGTCGTAGCCTTTACCACGCAAACGCACCTTGGTGCCGTTCTGTGTCTCAGGTTTGATACGTAGTTTTGCCTTTCCTCCGTTGCTCAGCGAGATTATTGCCTCGCCACCAAGCAGGGCGGTGTACATATCAATGTTTACTGTTGCGTTCATCTGACCAGTGCTCTGACGATGAGCCTCTTGGGCTCCACCGAAACCACGGCCACCGAAGCCGCCACGAGCGCTAAAGCCACCACCACCAAATAAATCTTGGAAGAAACTTGAGAAGCCACCGCCAGCACCGCCGAAGCCGCTGAAATCGAAACCTTCAAAAGGATTTCCACCTCCGCTGTTGAAACCACCAAAACCTTGTCCACCGCCAAAGGCACCAGCCTCTTTCCAGTGTTCGCCGTATTGATCGTACTTCTTGCGCTTGTCAGGGTCGTTTATCACAGCATAAGCCTCGTTCAACGCTTGAAACTTTGCCTTAGCCTTTGGGTCGTTAGGGTGCAAATCAGGATGAAACTGCTTTGCTCTCTTACGATATGCCGCCTTAACATCCTTCTGTGGGATGTTTCTGTCAACGCCTAAAATCTTATAATAATCTATAAATGCCATATCAATACTATATTTAATACAATAATGGTACAGCAAAAATCGTGCCGAAAAAAGCCTTTTCAACCTTTTTAGCTTGCCTTATGCCTTCCATGAACTTTGAACTTGTCAAAGCCCTCACCATACACGCCAATAACGTTGGTTTGAGTTACAAAGGCGTTAGGGTCGATATCGTTGATAATCTTAAATATAGTATTGCTTTCACGACGCTTGGCCATAATAAAGAGCATTTTTACATCATTGCCTGTGTAGAATCCGTGTGCCTCGAGCACAGTAGCACCACGGTGAGGATAAACAGCTATTCTGCTTGCTATCTCGTCGTATTTCTTGGAAATGATAAAGAACTGTACGCTGCGATGACGAGTGTTTACCACCTGGTCGATACAGAACGAGCTTATCATCAGTACCACATAACCATATATCACCTGCTCCCAGTTGTGGAATACTAAATAAGAAGATGTGATGATGACAATATCTATTATCATGATAACACGGCCAAGCGAAATGTCACGGTATTTATTCACTATTGCTGCCACAATATCAGTACCGCCAGTAGAACCATTAAAGGCAAGTCCCATACCAATACCCGAACCGCAGAAGATAGCACCAATGATAGACGCCATGAATGGCTGGTCGGAAAGAAGATGAAACTGTCCCGTTGCTGTCTGGAAACCAGCTGTTATCACCGTGAGCACCAGTACCGCCCATATGGTCTTAACACAGAATTTCCAACCTAAGATAAAGAGAGCTATAAGCAACAATAATGCATTTACAAAAAAATAGGTGAACTGAACAGGTATTCCTGTACCCCAGAACACCACAGAAGCCACACCAGGCACACCGCCTGTTGTGATGTTGTTTGGCAACAAGAAAACGTTCCATCCAATACTGTATGAAACCATTGCAAGAGTAATCATGAAATAGTCTTGCACCTCTCCTGCCAGAACTTTCTTAGAGATCTTTATCATTGTAGCAATAATGGTTTAATTTTGTATTTTTTCTCGAGATGCAAAAGTATAAAAATAATTGTTACTAACAAAGGGAGAACTCTATATTTTTTCTTGCTGATATGTTTTTTTTCTTCTGTTCTTTGGTATTCTTCTTTTTATCTTCCTCTATTTTCTTTTATCTTCATAAAAAGTTAGTTTTCAAACCAATTAAAACAGTAATCAAACCTTGATATGATTATTTCTTAGTTACTTTGCAGCAGAAAAAATTGTCGTATAATGACGTAAAAGTTAGATATCAAGATTTTAAATAAATGTTGGTTTATCATAGGAAAATAAAAGGCAGCGAGGCACGCTCCATAATCGAAATAGGTATATGTAAATAATAATGAATTTCTTAGAATAGGGTTTAAGGTTTAAGTTAGATTTTTATCAAATGCTTTTTTGCGGTAATGATAAAGTAGATTATTTAGGTTTAGATAAGAGGACTTGGGCGTGAGCTTAAGTCCTTTTTTATGTCATTTTTTCGACTTAAACCAAGCAAAATATGTTAATTAATATTAATTATAAGCTATTCTTACCCCAAATATTTGGCGTGTAATATTATATAATGTACTTTTGCACGGCATTCCAGAGAGAATGACATAAAAATGATTGGTATTAATTGATTTAAGTAAGTAAGTATCTACAATTATTAGCATTGTTTTTGACTGTATTACTGATTCAAGTTTATAAATAAATTTAAGATGAAGAAATTTGCTTTATTTGCACTTGCAGCTGCTGGTATCTTGAGCAGTTGCTCACAGAGTAGCGACTTGGTTAATGACTTACCAACGCCATCAAAAGAACAAACAGTAGAGAAGACTCCAATTTCGTTTGACACATACAACGCAAAGAGCGCTGTTGTTCGTTCATCTCGTGCAGGTTATGCTGGCGATATGACAACTGCTATGTTGCAGAAGGAGGGCTTCGGTGTGATAGCTTATTACACAGGCTCTGCTGATTACTCAGCATGGACTAAAGAAGCACCAAACTTCATGTACAATACTAAGGTGAGTGTTGCTGGTGCCGACGGAACGGCTGAATCTCAAAACCCATCATGGACATATTCTCCAACTGTATATTGGCCTAACGGCAATGCAACAGCTGATAACGTTGGAGCTACTGGTACTGGTGGCGGCAAGCTCAGCTTCTTTGCTTATGCTCCATACGTAGCTGTTACGCCAAGTACAGGTGTTGTTACTTCAGCAACAACAACAGGTATTAAGGCGCTTTCAAGCAACACTGCTACATCAGATCCAACCCTTACATACTCACTCGATGGTGGTGTTGATTTGCTTTGGGGTACAGCAGGTACTAATGGTGCAACTGTTAGTGGTAATACTGCTCAGGCTGGTACTACTCTTGCTAACGGCAAGGCTCCTGTTAATGTTGACCTCACAAAGATGAAGACCAACGGCAAGGTTGACTTCCTTTTCAAGCATGCTTTGGCTCAGATCAATAGCCTTAAGGTTGTTGCTGATATTGACAACAATGGTGCTGCGACAGGTGGTACTCTTTCTTCTGCTAATACAAGGATATACGTAGAGAAGATAACTCTTGCAAATGGATTGACAACAACAGGTGAAAATCCTACAAGTACACTTATTGGTGAAGGTACTTTTAACCTTGTAACAGGTGTTTGGACTACAGTAAATACAACTCCATTAGCGGCTAATATATCTGCTGCTTCTGTAGCTGCAAATGGTGATTCTCCAATGAATACTGATATACAGATTCCTTCTTCAACTCCAAATGTTGAGACAGGTGTTACCGAGTGGGAAAATATCTTCTCAACCACTGGTGTTACAACAACAGCTACCAATGTATATACTTCAGATGATATGTCTGTAAAGCTCATTCCTGGTTCAGATCAGACACTTAAGATCACTATTAAGTACTGGGTTACAACTAAGGATTCTAATTTGAGCAAGGGTTATACTTGGATTCCTCAGGAAATTACAAAGACTATCAGTCTTGGCAATATTGAGATGAACAAGAGCTACGGCATTGTTATGCACCTTGGCTTGACATCAGTTAAGTTCACTGCAACAGTTAGCGATTGGGTTGCTGCTGGTTCAGAAGTAAGAGCTGATCTTCCAGTAAATGTTGTAGCAGAATAATATAGGCAAATAAGCAATTAGATACCAAAAAGAAGGCGGGGTGAGGAGCGATTCTTCATCTCGCCTTTTTCCTTACTTACACTTCTCGCATACGCCAATAAGCATATAGTTGGCTGAGTTAACAGTAAAGCCTTCTGGGATGTTGACGGCGGGTAGGGGTGTGCCATGCAGACAATAGGTCTTGTGGCATTTCTCACAGAAGAAATGTACGTGTTCGTCATCGTCAATCTCGTCATCGTGGCTCAGACAGAGTTCAAATTTCATGTTGCCGTCGCCATCTTCGAGTGTGTGCACAAGGTGATTCTTTCTGAATAGAGCCAAAGTGCGTGAAAGCACCGACTTATCGATTGTAAGTATGCGTGTTTCGAGTTCACGCATTGACTGTGGACCATCGCTCTCGGCAAGAGCTTTCACGATGACTATTCTGTTGGCAGTAGTGCCTATTCCGTGTTTTTGCAGCAAATCGCTGCATTGTTTTGCATCCATATGTATAATAAAGTGTAATTCTGAGATAAGAATCCCTTGCAAAAATACAAATTTCCTTGCAATTACAAAATAATTCCATACCTTTGCATCAAGAATAAAAGAATAATGAGATTAAAAGTCTTCGAAACAAATCATTAAGATAAAAAGTGATATATATAGATAAAAATAAGTAATGTCTGGAAAAAGAAACAAACGAATGGCTATTGGTGCCTTTTTTATGGCACAGGGACTAATCTTTGCTTCGTGGGCAAGTCGCATCCCCGATGTAAAAAGCATGCTTTCGCTTAGTGACGGTGAATTAGGAACGCTACTTTTCACCATTCCTATAGGCGAAGCAGTAAGTATTATCCCCACTGGAATGCTTGTTGCACGTTATGGGAGTAAGGTTTCGGCAGCCGTAGCCCTCGCAATGTATGCACTTTCGCTGGCAAGTTTGCCACTTGCTGGTAGTTTCTGGATGCTTGCCGTACAGTTGTTTTGTCTTGGTTTTTCAGTAAACGTGCTTAGCGTTTCCGTTAATACTCAAGCTGTTTTTCTCGAAAAGATTTATGACAGAAGTATAATGTCATCGTTTCATGGAATGTGGAGTTTGGGTGGACTCACGGGTGGTATTATCGGAGCTGGCTTTGCTCATTTCATGCCACAGCTTGCATGGCATTTCACCAGCATCCTTGTTGTGTGCCTGCTGCTCATAGCCGTTTGCTATCACCTGCTCATTCCTGGCAGGGAGAGTGCAGATAAGGGTGAAACAGTTGATTTCAGCATACGAAATATTGACTCATATATATGGATTCTTGGCATTATCACCTTTGCAAGTATGTTTAGCGAAGGTATAACATACGATTGGAGCGCTGTGTATTTTGAAAGCGTAGTGCATGCCGACAACAGTCTTATTCGCATGGGCTATGTTGCTGCTCTTGGGGCAGTTACGCTTGGCAGATTCATTACCGATCGCTTTGTCGAGAGGTACGGTGCACCTCGTATTCTTATGGTTTGCGGCGCGTTGATGTTCACAGGTTTTCTCATGGTAGTGGTTCTTCCTTATCTTATTCCTGCCACCATTGGGTTTGCCCTCATCGGTCTGGGCATATCGTCAGTATGCCCTTTGAGCAACAGTCTTGCCGGTCGTCGTTCATCGATGAAAACCTCTACAGCCATCACCATCATCAGCAGCATTGGTTTTATTGGTTTCCTCATTGCGCCTCCTGTGATAGGGTGGATGTCGGAGGCGATAGGTCTTCATCTAACCATTCTCTTAGGCTCTCTTTCAGGACTGTTAACGCTCATCATGGTGAGAAAACTAAGCATGAAATTATCATAAATAATGTAGTGATATTTCAGTAAAAGACATGGTAAAAAATATGTGATGACAGATGACAGATGACAGTTATTTTTTTTTAGAAAAAACTTATTTTGTAGTCTTATAATATATATAATTATAATTATATATATTATAAGGGGTGAGGAAGCATATTTTTTGGAATTTAAATAAACTGTCATCTGTCATCTGTCATCGATTGGGTGTACAAATCCCCCCAAATCCCTTTGTAGATAGGCGATGAGAGAGTTTTGCATCACGAAATAATCTAATTTTGAACAACCTACTGTTTTTCTTTGTATCTTTGCATTGTTTATTTGCAATCTCAACTTGCTAACGGCTTAAAAAAAGCTAACGTGCTATAAATCAGCGTTTTGCAAAATGTTGCATTTCAACATTGGTGCCACTTTGAAAAAAATATTGTTTTATTTCGTATCTTTGCACTGTGATTAGGAGACAATTAGGACTCATATAGGAGGAATCTCGAACGAATCTCGAAACCATCTCGAAGGAAGATGACCCCTCCAAAGACCCTTCCCAGCCTCCCCTCCAGAGGGGAGGAGTTGCAAACAAATAAAACTCTCTCCTGCAGTTAGTATCTCTCCCCTCTTGAGGGGAGTCGGAGGGGTCTTTTGTGGTCTACTTTCCACTGTTGATGATATACACTCCTGAGGCGGCAAGAGTGGCAGCAAGAATATATTTGAGATAGAAAGTTTCACCAAGACAGAGGCACGATGTTACTGCTCCAACAACAGGAATGAGCGAATTCCAGATGGCTACTTTACCAACAGGGTTGCAGGTGAGAAGCTTGTTGTAGAGAGTGAAACCTATGGTTGAGATGGCAATGAGAAACAGCAGAATAACAATTCCCCATAGGGTGATGTGGGGTAGGGTGCCGCCAAGTAACAAACCAGGAATGATGAGTAAAGCACCGCCCACTGCCAGACTGTAGCCTGTGCCAATAAACACATCAATGCGCTTGTTTACACCACGTGTCATCAGCCCAGCAAAAGCTCCGCAAAGTGCATTTAAAATTATCATGCCATCGCCAAGAAAGGTAAACGAGCCACTGTCTTCACCGCCAAGATTAAGAGCTAAGATACCTAAGAAACCAACAATACAACCAACGACCTTGCGAAGGGTCATCCTATCGCTCTTGAAGAAAACACATGCAAGAATAACCACCGTGAACACACTCAAAGAGTTGAGAATTGATGCACGTGAGCCTTGACTATGAGAGAGTCCAATATAGAAAGCTGCATAGTGCAGAGTGGTATTCAGAAGGGCAAAAAGTAGTAAGAACAACAGCGATGAGAATCGCTTGCTACGATAAGCATCATTAAGGGAGAAAGAACGGTTAGTAAGCCTTCCGATAGTGAGGATTATCAATCCCGACAGACAGAAACGAATACCGGCAAAGAGCATCTTGCTGCCAGTCATGTCAGAGGAAATCTGAAACTCGGCAAAACCAAGCTTGATAAATGGGTAAGCCCATCCCCAAAGAAAAGCAGCTGTAAAGGCAAATAGGGCAACCCACAGCGGGCGCTGGAAAATACTACGCGAATCGTGTATCATAATGGTGTTGTTTTTATAACTGCTTGCAAAGGTACAAAAAAAAGCCTACCATGCAAGGAGCACAGTAGGCATATTATTTTTTCAATATTCAATATTGATTATTCAATAGCAAAATTTTGCTTTGCGCTTAGCATACCTTTTCGAGTTTCTTCATAATAGCGAACATGAAGAGGGCTGAGAGTAGGCAGAGAACGATGAACACGCTCCACACCATCCATAGTGGCAGATTACCCCAAAGTAAACCGCCAACCATTACGAGCTGGTTACCAATAGCAGTTGCAACGAACCAACCACCCATCATAGTGCCTTTATACTTAGGAGGAGCAACCTTACTTACAAAGCTGATTCCCATAGGTGAGAGCAGCAACTCACCGAAGGTGAGGATAAGATAAGTGCCGATGAGCCACCAAGCAGAAGTATATGTGGCATTCTCGCCAGCTGCAGCCTGGGCATCTGGAGTGTTCAAACCTAAGGAAGCAAGAATCATCAAACCGTAGGCTACACCAGCAACAACCATACCGTAAGCAATCTTACGAGGTGCTGAAGGCTCTTTGCCATTCTTTGCCAACCATGAGAAGATACCCATAGAAACAGGGGTGAGAGCTACAACATAGAATGGGTTGAACTGCTGGAAGATAGGAGCAGAAACGGCTACCACCTCAGTACTCTCACCATAATTATATGCAATCATTCCAGCTGCAGCTGCAAATACAACAGCTGAGATGAGCTTACCCTGAGCGCTCTTGCTCTGGAAGAAGCTGAATGAAGAATAAACGATGAATACAATTGCAACAAGGTTTGTTACATCAAATGCCATACCAGTGACGCCAGTTGCTTCCTTCTGTACGAACTCATCAGCGAAATATGTAAGAGAAAGACCATTCTGATGGAATGCCATCCAGAAGAAAATAACAACAGCAAAAACAAGACAAAGGGCAACGATGCGGTCGTGTGTTTCCTGCTTAGAGAGTTCTTCAACAGGCTGTGCCTCTACATTTGCAGCTTTCTTGCCACCTTCTACATGACGGAAAGTTGAACGGAAAGCATAGTAGATGGCAATAGAAAGAATCAATGATGCACAAGCCACCATGAAAGCAAAGTGATAAGAATCGTTTTCGCTGTAGTGAAGACTTGTCTGTGCCCATTCCATAATCTTTACTGCCATGGTTGGAGCAAACAAAGCACCGATATTGATTGCCATATAGAACACAGAGAAACCGCTGTCGCGCTGACTCTGATAACGTGGGTCGTCATAAAGATTACCTACCATAACCTGCAGATTTCCTTTGAACAGACCTGTTCCAAAAGAAATGAACACGAGGGCAGCAAGCATACTTACCAAGGCAACAGAACCACCACCCAGAGGAACTGAGAGGAAGAGATAGCCAAGGAACATGATGACAACACCGATAGTTACACACTTACCGTAACCGATCTTATCGGCTAACACACCACCAACAAGTGGCAAGAAATAAACGAGCATGAGGAAAGCAGAATAAATACTTCCCGCTACTCCAGCTGACAGGCCAAAGTTTGCTCTAAGGAACAAAGCAAACACGGCAAGCATGGTGTAGTAACCAAAACGCTCACCTGTATTGGCTAAAGCCAGAGCATAAAGACCTTTAGGTTGGTTTTCAAACATAGAATTATTTTTAATTATTTCGATTCTTAGTTTAGTAGTTAAAAGAAGTTAGAAGGAGATAGAAGAAGATAAAAGACATTTGTCCTCTATCTCCGCCGCTAAAAGCGGCATAACTCCCTTTAACTTCCTCTATCTTCTTTTATTTAATATTAGGCTCTTCAAGTCCCAGATGCTTCTTCTTATCTACCACCTTGAGATAGATACCAATGAAGAATGCAGCGATACCAAGGCTTGCAAGCATGATAAGTGGCCAAGTGTAGTTGAGCTGAGTAGCATCGCTGACACCAACGTTAGTCTTGTCGAGCACCTTACCAATGAGCAATGGGAACAACCACAGACCGATATTCTGAATCCAGAAAATCAAAGCATAAGCCGAACCAATGATCTTGGCATCAACAAGCTTTGGAACTGATGGCCACAGAGCTGCTGGAACAAGTGAGAAAGATGCGCCAAGAACAAGAATTGTTACATAGGCAACAATAACACCACCTACCTGATTGCCCTTGAACTCAGGAAGAATGAAGGCAAAAGTGAGGTGACAGAAAATAAGGAGCAAAGAACCCAAAACAAGCATAGAAGCAGCCTTACCCTTATGATCAACATAGTTACCAAGGATTGGTGTGATACCTACTGCAAGGAGAGGGAACACAGCAAAGATACTCTCTGCACTCTGACGCATATAACCCATGTAGCAATAGCACACAAGAGCAACTATAGATGCTACCATAAGTCCCACCTTAAGGCTCTTTTTCTTTTGGAAATTGCTTGCGAAAGCACCAGCAGCTACTACGAGCATGATGATATACTGAATGATGGTTACTGAACTTGAAGCCCAGAAACTATCGGCAGATACTTCAGTGAAAGAAAGGTTGCACTGCAGCATGTTTACAGCATACTTCTGGAATGGGAAGATAGCTGAATAGTAAAGAACGCAAAGCAGACTTACAAGCCAGAAACCTAATGAAGAGAGAATCTGACCAAGGTCGCTAATCTTGAAAGGATCGTCTTTTTCCTCTGCTTCGCCTGTCTGAGAATCAAGTTTCTTATCCATGAAGAAATAAACAACAAGCATGATGAGGGCAATGCAAAGCAGAACAACACCAAAGGCTACAGAGCGGCTAACATCGATATTGCCGCCAAGCTTAGCGAAGAATGGTGAGAAAATCATACAGGTGGCAACACCAAGACGAGCCAACGCCATCTCAGAACCCATTGCCAGAGCCATCTCACGACCCTTGAACCATTTTACAATACCACGAGAAACGGTGATACCGCCCATCTCTGTTCCGCAACCGAAAATCATGAAACCGATGGCTGCAAGCTTTGCAGAGGCAGGCATTCCCTCGTAGAAAGGAGAAACACCCATTTCGTCGAAACCAGGAATATAGTTGAGGTGATTGGTAAACCATGTTTCAAGACCGCTACCAATGAAACTGTCGCTGATAGCATAATACTTGATGCAAGCACCAAAGAGCATTACTGCACCAGAAAGAAGGGCTGTGAAACGAACACCCATCTTATCGAGGATGATACCAGCAAAGATAAGGAAGAATACAAAAACATTAAGGAACGTTTCTGAACCCTGCATGGTACCGAAGGCTGTGGAATCCCAACCACGCTGACTCTCCATCAAATCTTTAATAGGAGAGAGGATATCCACGAAAATGTAGGCACAGAACATAGCAAGTGCCAAAAGTAAGAGAGCTGTCCAACGAAGGGCAGCAGAATCTCTCAAAGTTGAAATCTTATCACTCATATTTTTTAGTTTTGTCTTTATCTAAACCTTTTTTTATCAACTCGTCTAAAATTCTTGATTAACTTTAAGCACAAAGCGCTTTTGTTCTTCATTTTTAAACGGCGAAGTGTTGGCTTTTATCTTCTCCTCCCCCTCTGGAGGTTCCTGTCCCCCGGGAACGGGGGAATCGAAGGGGGTGTAAAGACCATTGAAGGACGGGAGGGGTCTTTAATCTTTCAGCCACTTCTTAAGCCAGTTGAAATATGTACGCTGCCACAAAATACCATTCTGTGGTTTCAGCACCCAATGGTTTTCGTCTGGGAAAAGAAGAAGTTCGGCTGGAATGCCGCGCATACGGGCTGCATTGAAAGCGCCCATACCCTGATTGGCATTGATACGGTAGTCTTTCTCACCGTGAATAACAAGAATTGGGGTGTCCCACTTGTCAACAAACTTATGAGGACTATTCTCGTAGGTTTTCTTAGCTGCGGCAGTCTGGTCTTTGTTCCAATATGCATCATCATATTCCCAGTTAGAGAACCAAGCTTCCTCGGTATCTGTGTACATTGACTCAAGGTTGAAAGCACCATCATGAGCAATGAAAGCCTTGAAACGCTTGTCGTGATGACCAGCAAGATAATATACTGAGAAACCACCGAAACTTGCACCTACAGCAGCAAGCTTATCCTTGTCAACAAAAGGCAAGGTTGTAGCGTCGTCGATAGCAGAAAGATAGTCGTTCATGCACTGACCTGTCCAATCTTGACTAACCTGCTCGTTCCACTCATGACCAAAGCCAGGAAGGCCACGACGGTTAGGAGCAACAACTACATAACCCTGAGAAGCCATGATGAACATGTTCCAACGGTAGCTCCAGAACTGACTAACAGGACTCTGAGGACCACCCTCACAGAACAATAGAGTAGGATATTTTTTATTTGCATCGAAATGAGGTGGAAGAATAATCCAAACAAGCTCTTCCTTGCCATCGGTAGTTTTCACCCAGCGTTGCTGAATAGTTGGCTTTGCCAACTGCTTGAAGATATGCTTGTTTTCCTCAGTAACCTGCTCAACCTTAGCCTTTTTCTCTTTCTTGTCGGGAGTGATAACATAAATATCATCGCTTGCAAGGAAAGAGTGACGGGTGGCAACAAGCTGCTTCTTGCCAAGCATCTGAACAGAACCGTAATCGTACCAGCCATCATCGGTAATCTGCTTTACTTCGCCAGCAAGAGTTACATTATATATACGCTCTGTAGCATGCCAAACACCCATGAAATAAAGGCTCTTAGAATCGGGCGCCCAAGTGTAGTCATCTACATTAGAGTCGAAATTATCAGCATTGGTGATATAAGTTTTCTTACCTGTTGCAATCTCGTAGAGACAAAGACGATTGAGGTCGGCCTCGTAGCCGTCGCGTTCCATGCTCAACCATGTGATGTATTTGCCATCAGGTGAAAAGCGAGGGTTCACATCATAACCAACATTTAGGTTCTTGAATTCCTTGCTGTTAATAGCCTGATGCATCTTGCTCTTTGAGAGGTTAGTGTTAGCAACAACCTCTTCAAACTTCTGACGCTGAGCATCATCAGTAAACTGCTTGCAGATATTCAGAGTCTTACCTGTTTCAATATTATAAAGGTATATGTCGGTGTCGGTAGAGTTTGCATATACAACGCCTTCGCACTTACGACTTGTGTAGGCTATAGTCTTGCTGTCGTTGCTCCAGCTAATCTGCTCAATACCGCCAAATGGTGCTACAGGAGCCTCGTATGGTTCGCCCTCCATAATGTCTTTAGCCTCGGAAATGCCGTTGGCTGTAACATCAGCAACAAAAGGATGAGCGATAGTCTGTACATAATGATCCCAATGACGATAGTTCATATCGGTAATAAGCATACCTGTAGTCTTGTCGAGGTCATCAGGGTTCTTCTTGATAGTGCCGTAGTAAGGAATGCTCTTTATGAACACCACCTTCTTGCCATCAGGAGAGAAGCTGAAGCCCTCAACCTCGCCATTTGTCTTTGTAAGCTGCTTACGGTTGCTACCATCGGCATTCATGCTCCATATCTCACCGCCACGGATAAAGGCAATCTTCTTTCCGCCTTCTATCCATGCAGCATCGCTTTCGCTCTTGCTGTCGGTTGTTAGTTGTTTCTTACCACTACCATTGGCGTTCTGAACAAAGAGCATGGCGTGACTCTTGTTCTCCTTTACACTATAATAGCTCACCTGATAAGCAATCTGCTTACCATCAGGTGATGGAGCAACGCCACCAATACGTCCCATTGCCCAAAGAGCCTCAGGAGTCATCACATCAGAAGCGAGCTTTATATCGTTCTTCTGAATCATATTCTGAGCATCTACGTTAATACTGCCGCAGGCCATTAATGCTGCAGCAGCAAGTGCTATAGCTTTATTCATATATGTAAATATGCAAAAACAATGATAGTCCGTCACTCTCTATGACGGACTATTTGTTTTATTTATTAAGATTCTTCTTTTTCTCGTCTAATTCAGCTTTCTTGCGACGCATCTCTTCCTGCTGCTTCTGCTGATATTCCTGAATGGCCTGCATACGAGCTGCAAGACCGCCCATCTTCTGTGGGTTAGCTTGATTCTCCTTGTAACGCTGTTCGAGAATAGCAAGCAACTTCTCTTCGTTTGTTGTCTTGCGCAGAGCAAACATGATACCTGCCGACATGATGAGTGAAACGAAGTAGTAGAAGTTAAGACCTGATGAATAGTCGTTGAACATGAAGAAGAACATCAATGGCATGAGATACATCATCCACTGCATCATCTTCATCTGCTCAGCTTGCTGACCAACCATCTGGTCTTTCTGCTGCTGCATGGTGAACCATGAATATAGAATCTGTGCACCACAGAAAAGGATACAGGTCAATGAGAGGTGATCGCCAATGAGCCACAGGTTAGTTCCCCATTCGAATATTGGGTCGAAGGTAGAAAGGTCCTGCATCCACAAGAAACTCTCACCACGAAGCTGAATAGCGTTTGGCACGAAGTTGAACATTGCAATCCAGATAGGCATCTGAATGAGCATTGGCATACAACCGCTAAGTGGACTAACACCATACTTTGCATATTCAGCCATCATAGCCTGCTGCTTCTGCATCTGGTCTTCTGGCTTGTTAAACTGCTTTGTTGCTTCATCCAATTTTGGTTTCAACACACGCATTTTGGCAGAACTCATATAGCTCTTCTTCACCATTGGGTAGGTGATGAACTTCAACAACAGGGTGATGAGAATGAGCACGATACCCATTGCAAAGCCCCAGTCGGTGAGCCATGTGAATACTGGCAAGGTGAACCAGCGGTTGATATAGCGGAACAATGGCCAACCGAGATATACGATGTGCTCCATATCAAGCTCCTTGTTGAAGGTGCTCTGCTTTTCAATGTTCTGCAGCACATAGAAATCATTAGGGCCATAGTAGAATTCAAATTCAGAAGCCTTAGCACCTGTTGGGTCAAAGGCTGTCTTCATATTTGCCTTGAAGTCTTTCAGATAGCGTACAGCTTTACCTTCCTGTTCTTTTTTGTCGAAAACTGTACTTGCGAGTTCGCCACCTTTGTCAAAGCCGTCTTTTGAAATCATAACAGCAGAGAAGAACTGGTTCTTGAAAGCAATCCAGTCGATCTGTTCTTCTGTTGTTTCCTGTTTGCTTGAAGCCTCGCTCAGATAGTCGGTACCGCCTTCTGTTTCTTTCCAGTCAAGACGAGCATAGCGGTTTTCGAAAGTGAAACCACGCTCTTGCTGCTTAGCTTTCTCCTGCCAGTTAACACAAAGCTTTGTGGCATTGGCGCCAAAAAGACCAGCCATACCATTAACCTTAAGGCTCATGTGCAACATATAGTCCTGACCAAGCCAGTATCTAAGCTCAAGAGTCTTGCCTTCGCCAGCCTGAGCTGTAAAGGTAACAGTTGAATCAGTAACGTCTGATGGAGTGAAGAAAAGATCGGCTGTGTTGATGTTCATCTCCTTAGCTTCCATGACATAGCTCAAAGACTGGTCATTTCCTTCAAAGAGTGTAACACCACCAAGGTCGTCACTATTGCCTGTTTTGTCGGCAATGTTATGACCGATATAACGCTTGGCGCCCTTAGCATTCTTGATGTATGCTTTTGTTACGCTTGCGCCCTTGGTACTGAAAGTAAGCTCCAGCTTACTATTCTTCAAAATAATATTCTGTGCCTGACCTTGTTTTGCAGCATAGAACAAGGCTGTAGTGTCGCTGTCGGCTTTAGCTATTTCTGCCTGTTTCTGTTTGTTGGCAAACTCAGCAGCTTTCTTAGCCTGTTCCTGCTTGGCGTTAGCAATAGAATCTTGTACAAATTGTGCACGCTGCTCTTCAGCTGATGGCTGGTTGTAAATGCTGAATCCAACAATCACAGCAGCGATAAGCACAAAACCAATAATATTGTTTTTATCCATAATTTTCCGAGCCTACCCACGTCCTCATGGATGAGGACAGGGAAAAGAAGGCTTTTCTTTATTTTTGATTTTCGATAGCAGTTTTCACGAAATCAACGAAGAGTGGATGTGGCTTAAGCACCGTACTCTGGTATTCAGGATGGAACTGTGTACCAATGTACCATTTCAAACCAGGAATCTCCACAATCTCTACGAGATCGCTCTCAGGGTTGCGACCAACACAGTTCATGCCATGTTTCTCGAACTCTTTCTCATAGTCGTTGTTGAACTCATAGCGATGACGATGACGCTCCTGGATTTCGTTTTTCTTATAAATATTGAATACGCGTGAACCTTGCTTAAGAACACACTCGTATGCTCCAAGACGCATGGTACCACCCATATTGGTAATATTCTTCTGTTCCTCCATGATGTCGATAACGTTGTTCTTGGTCTTCTCATCAATCTCGCGGCTGTTAGCATCCTTATAGCCAAGAACGTTACGAGCAAACTCAATGACAATCATCTGCATACCAAGACAGATACCAAATGTAGGAATGTCGTGAGTACGTGTGTAGTGACAAGCTACAATCTTGCCCTCGATACCTCTCTGACCGAATCCTGGACAGATAACAACACCATCAAGTCCTTTAAGCTTCTCAGCTACGTTCTCTTCAGTAACCTCCTCAGAGTTTACATAATGAAGAACGGTCTTCTTGTCGTTATATGTACCTGCCTGGATAAGGCTTTCACGAATACTCTTGTATGCATCCTGAAGGTCGTATTTTCCAACCAAACCGATATGTACCTCTTCGGTGGCGTTATTGCGACGCTCAAGGAACTTCTTCCAAGGACCAAGTTCCGGTGTCTTGCCAATAGGTTCGCCTGTCTTACGAAGAATAGCTACATCAAGACCTTGGTTCTGCATGTTTACAGGAACTTCGTAGATAGAAGGAAGGTCTTCGCTCTGTACAACGCAATCGAAATCAACGTTACAGAAAGCAGCTACCTTCTTACGGATATTGTCATCAAGATGCTTTTCAGTACGAAGTACCAGAATATCTGGCTGAATACCTATACTCTGTAATTCCTTAACACTGTGCTGAGTAGGCTTTGTCTTCAGCTCACCAGCAGCCTTGAGATAAGGAACGTATGTAAGATGAATATTGATGGCACGCTGACCAAGCTCCCATCTCATCTGACGAATAGCCTCCATGAATGGAGCACTCTCGATGTCACCGATAGTACCACCAATCTCGGTGATTACATAATCGTAGTGGTTTTTCTGTCCAAGAAGCTTTATGTTGCGCTTAATCTCGTCTGTGATATGAGGTACCACCTGAATAGTCTTTCCTAAATAGTCGCCACGACGTTCCTTGTCAATTACGCTCTTGTAGATACGACCAGTAGTCATTGAATTTGCCTTTGTGGTCTTAATATCTGTAAAACGCTCATAGTGACCAAGGTCAAGATCTGTTTCCATACCATCAACAGTAACATAGCACTCGCCATGTTCGTATGGATTAAGAGTTCCCGGGTCGATATTGATATACGGGTCAAACTTCTGAATAGTGATATTGTAGCCTCTGGCCTGCAGAAGCTTACCGATTGATGCACTGATGATTCCCTTACCTAATGAGGAAACCACACCACCTGTAACGAAAATGTACTTAGTTTCAGCCACGATTGTATAATTTCTAAAATTTCAATGTGCAAAATTACAATAAAAATATGAAATCAGCAAGAACTTTAATCTTTTATTATTAACTTTGCACCCGTGATTTTTAACATAGAAACACGAATTAACTCATGAAGAGAACATATTTTTTGATCATCATGCTGATAATGTCATTATCTATGACTGCTCAGCACAATATAACAAAGGGTAATAGACTGACAGTTTCACCATTTGTGCAACGTTATATGGATTCACTTCTTGTTGCACGCGATTCTGTATTTTTACCTGATAGCACTTTTCAGCTCAAGCAGTCTTACGCTAAGCTTTTTCTTCCGCTTACATTTTATAGCGACATTGCTCATCGTGCTTTCACTCCAGGATTGGAAAGCATGCCTCTCGATAGTGCACTTGCGCACATCTATCTTTCACGTCCCGATTTGGTGAAATCAACTCAAACTAAGCTTGAGGAGATAGGACCAACACGTGAGGTTGATGACCGTGTGAAGAAAAATCGTCCAAACCTCGTTGACAAGGTTGCGCCAAAGGCTATTGAGGCTGATATTGAGCCAATGAGTCTGAAGATATATCGTCCTAACTTCTGGAATTTCTCAGGCGATTATTATCTACAGTTCCTTCAGAACTTTATTTCTGATAACTGGTATCGTGGTGGCGAGAGTAACTACAGTGCCTTGGGGTCTATAACTCTTAACCTTAACTACAACAACAAGCAGAAGGTTAAGTGGGATAATAAGCTTGAGGTGAAGCTGGGTATGCAGACTTCGAAAGGCGATTCGCTTCATAACTATAAAGTGACAGAAGACCTTCTTCGATACACTGGAAAACTTGGTCTTCAGGCTACAAAGAAATGGTACTATACTTTGCAGTTTATTGCCTATACCCAGGCTATGCGTGGCTATAACACCAACTCAAACGAAGTGTATACCGATTTCTTCAGTCCGCTGAATATGAACATCTCTGTCGGTATGGACTATAATGTTGATTGGTTTAAGCACCGTCTAAAAGGAACCGTTCACCTTGCGCCAGCGGCTTACAACATGAAATACGTTGACCGTCTTGACCTTGCAGAACGCTACGGATTAGAGGCGGGCAATCATTTCCTTCATGATATCGGTTCTGAGATTACCGTTGATCTTACATGGAAGTTCTCTGATATGATAAAGTGGAAGACTCGTCTGTATGGTTATACAACATACAAGCGTTCTGAAATTGAATGGGAAAATACTATTACCTTCCAGTTCAACCGTTATATCTCTACAAACCTGTTCTTGTATCCTCGCTTTGATGATGCATCTACACGAAACGACAAACTGGGATATTTCCAGTTTAAGGAATATCTTAGTCTTGGTTTCAGTTATTCCATGTAATAATCAAGGGCATTGCTCGTTTGGAGTGCTGTAAGAGGCACTCCGCAAGAACCATGCAGATACACATTCTGACCTGTCATCAGTAAGTTTGAAATCTTCGTGTGTATAGGCATCTGGCGTTGCATTAAGTTTTGACAATCAACCTCAGTTCCATACATTCCACCTTCTGGATTGCCTAAATAATCGCGAATGGTGAGAGGAGAGGAAGAATATATTTTAAGGCATTTATCTCGGAACCCTGGATAAATATCTTCCATTCTATCAAGTATTTTGTTTGTTATTTTCTTCTTCCATTTGATATATTCATCACCTCTATTTCCAACTTTTGTATCTTCCCATTTTATGCATGTGGAGTAGGGCATAGGTGCATTAACAACCATAGTGTGTGCCCAGTCGGCTTGATTCTCTACGCAGGGGGTAAGATACATAAAACCATTTGGCCATTCTTCTTCGTTATATTCGCCATAACGCCACACTTTACCATAGCTACGTTGCATATAGCAAGTGTGATTAATATAAGGAAATGATTTTTCTTTTAAGATAATAAACAAGCAAAAAGTACTGTAGCTTGCTGGTGCAGAACTAACCCTTGCTCTGAAGGCTTTTGTAAACAAGTGGGTAGCGGTCATATCAATTAATTTTTTGGGGGCGACATCGCATACTACCATATCTGTATCATCGAGTTTAAACTCGAAATCATACTTTCTTTTTTCTTTACCCTTTATAGCTGTAATTCTTCGTTTTTTATCGTCTGTTTCTATACAGTTAACTTCATGCATTAAGAGAACCTTTCCTCCTGCATCTTCGATTAAACCTGTTAACATTTTAGTTAGTTGATGACTTCCTCCAACAAAGCGATCTACACCACTGATATACAGTCTGTTAATCAAAGCTGACACATAACAAGGAGTGTGCCCAGCCCTACCACCAAACATGGGGTTCATGTAGGCAAGAATATCCTGCAGTTTAGCATCTTTAATATAGTGAGAAATAACTTTATCAGCAGGCCAATAGAACATTTCATCATGAGAGTAAATCTTTTCATTTTCTTCGCGTAGGAAAAAGAAACTTATTTCGTCGACTATGCTCCATATTTTCTCAACATATTTTTTTATACCTTCGGCTTCATGTGGGAACTCATGTTGAAAATAAGCAATGAAATTATCTTTGCCCTCAGGAATACGATACACTTTTCGGTCGCTTAGATAAATAATTTCATCCATGCAGTTTCTATCAACCGACTTTATCTTTAGTTTGTCAAATATCTGCAGCTTTTTCAGCAATATTCTAACAGCACCATCTTCACGAAAACCACCAAGAAGATGCATGCCTGTTTCAAAGATTTCACATCGCTCACCAACTTTTCGCGTGAATGTCTGTAAGCCACCACCTGGTGTATCATTCTTTTCGAGAACTGTTACTTTTCTACCTTTCTTTGCCTGAAGAGCACCAGCAAACAATCCACCTAATCCTCCACCGATAATGTATATTTCTTTCACGTGTTAATAATACTTGCTTTAATCTATTTTTTTCTCTTTATTTCCTTCAGCAGTTCTGTTCGCTCAAGATAGATTGGCCGCCATTTATCAATCATGTCTTGTAAGCCCTTGCTACGAGCAGAAAGTTCAGCATATTCCTTGCTATCAGTTTGATTGGTTACTTTTAGGTCAATCATACGACCAAGCATAAATTTCTGCTGTTCTTCTGCTTTCTTTAATTGGTCACCAAGTTTCTGAGTTTGCTCTATAAATGCAAGAGCTTTGTCGATATGATCTCTTTCTTCCATATTATTGTATTATTTTGATGCAAAATTAATAAAAAACTTATTCTTCTCGAGTTTTTTATTGAATATTAATCAGTTTTTCATCGTATCATATTCTGCTAAAAACAAAAGAGGAGGGTTATTCACCCTCCTTCTTACCAATTGTAACAGCAGTGTTACCAGTAACTTCTGCATGGTTTCCGCCACCGTAGACATTACCTCGAATATCTGCTCCAATTACTTCATGTTGTATATAGTAATTTGTATTAGCCTGAGCTTTACTTCCTGTAGCACATTTTGAGTAGATGTAGGGACTATCTAATGTACCTTCTCCACCTGACCTGGTGTAGAAATTACTTACATCAGTTACACCAACAACAATTTCTTCATTTACAAGCATATACTCATAAGACAAATTACCTATGTTTACCTGAGGTTGCCCAATCACCTTCGCCAGATTACCACCGCCAAATACATTATTAATAGCACCAATTTTACCAGGTTCATGTGATGGGATAGGGTAGCCTTGCTCATCATCATATGACTTTGCATTTTCTTCTACATTTGCTTCTGAGTGATTTGCTTTACTACCTACTGCAACGTTAATGTTTACAGTTGGATCACCCACCATTACTGCCGTAGGACCATATCCACCTCCATAGATGTTACCAATACTTGTAAACGATTTCACATTTACTACTGGTGCGCGATATGGTTCATTCATGCCAGACTCAAGACCATCAGTAGGTTCGCGTCCTACCCAACTATCTCCAACCTTTTTATAGCCATATACAGAGTATCCGGCTTCATTTCCTCCACCATATAGTTCGCCAATAATAATTGGTCTACAGCCAGTTTCCTCAATGTTCACCTCGATAGATCCACGTATTGTACCGCTTATATTGTTACCGCCAAACACACGATCAAATCTTCCGTTTGTAATGTTTAGAGTAACACCACCTAATACATCAGCAGCTTCTGCACCACCATATGCTGCTCTCAAGCCTGGGATACATGACATATAGAGTTTTGCTTCAGCGTCCATCAGCGCACTTTTTCCACCACCATATACATCATCAACCCTAAATGGACAAATTGGTTCGTCATTATTTTCATCTGTTCCATTTTTCTTTTCTTCAAGCAAGGTAAGGGCTGTTACGCGAACATTTCCTTTTGTATTTGAACCGCCAAAGACATGATGCAACATTCCGCCATAAATGTTTACAGAAGCCTTTCCGGTACCATATACATATTTTTCTTTGAATGTATCAGATATTACCGCATCGGTTGTTCTTTTCTCCTTTGTGTTGTAAATGTCTTCTTCGGCAGAATAGTCATAAAAACCAACGTTAGCTCCTGGATTATCCAACCATGTCGTACCTTCATCGTAGGTAATGCGATCGGCACCATTTCCACCACCAAACAACTCGTCAATTTCATAAGTACCATTCACTATTACTTCTGTAGCAGGGGTTGAAGCAGCATTACCACCTCCATATACCTGCTGAATACTTGTTCGGTCGCAACCATCAATAATAACCTTTGTTGAATACTGTGTGTCTTTTCCGCTATTATTATTTCCATTTGTGGATGTTCCCTTGGGCTGGTAAGCTGCCATGTTACCACCACCATACACAGCATGAACATCGTAGCGTCCTGCTGTCTTGGGCTGAGTTGCATTTTCACCCAAAACAGTGCCAGCGATTTGTGTTGCAGCTGCATTTTGTGTTTTATAGATATGTACAGTTACATCTTCCTGTGGTGAACTGTTAACATTGTTACAACCATATATATCACCCAGTACAACACAGCCTTTAACTGTATCTTCAACATTTTCGTTTAGTTTGACTGTAACATTTTTAGAGATGGCAAACTTTTTCTGTTCTATTGCTGACATACCTCTTGTACCCATGCATCCACCATATACATTATGGCGAATAGTTCCTTTTTTGAGATTTACAGTAATATAGCCATGATCATCTCCATCCTGCATTTTGCCATATAATGGATTAGGAATTTGCTTTGTTATATCGTTAGGATCTGGAATTGTTGCTTTTTCAAAAAGGATGCCAACAGATGCAATTCGTCCACCACCATATACAGAACCAAGCATTGTTCCTCCTTCAATGTTAAGAATTGTATTGCCACCTACAGAACCAGCTGTAATTGCTGTTGGAGAGCCTTGTCCTGCTCCAAAAACATTGCCGTCATAACCTGTAGTAGAACCATCTTGCTGTTCTGTACCAATAACAACATTTCCACTAATAGTTGTTGTGGCCTTATTCAATACGTGTCCATCCTCTCCTCCACCATAAACGGAGCCATAAATTCTTCCACCAGAAATACTAACATTTGAATTCTCAACATTAGTTGTTTGGTTGAAAAAAATACGTTTATCACCCATACCTGCACCGTAAATATGGCCGAATGTTGGATTATAAAGAATTTCTTGCTTTGTACGTGGTATTCCGACAGTTCCACCGCTCATTTCAATAGTTGCGTCGCCCCAGATGTCTGACATTTCACAACCACCATATACATTGTTCAAAATATGTCCGCCTGTAATTATTACTTTTGCATTGCCAGCAACTCTTCCTGCTGAGAATAGCCACTTGCCTTGTGCATAGGGATAATAACCAGAACCACCAGCAAAAACATTTCCATAGAAACTATGACCATCGGTAGCCTTACGATTTCCGCCTTGAGATGATACATTGTTTGCATAGTTTCCATTCTCGTCTGCATACTGATCGTATGGAGCACCATCATCAATATAAGTCCAGTGATTTGTTGGCTTAATGGTTGGTGATTCTGATTGCCATTCCTGTTCTGTATATGTCTCTGTCAGACCTTCACCACCTCCAATCTGACCGCCTTCTATCTTTACTAAGGCGTCATGAACAATGTGTCCACTCTCGCTTCCACCATATACACCACCTCTAACAAGTGCTGTACCCTTAATAATTACTTCTGTATCACCATAGAAAGCCACATTTTCAATATTAGGATAGTCTGCTGGGTCTTTTACATTACCACGACCACCACCAAACACATGACCAAAGTCATCAGGTCCACCACCAGCTTCCATATACATTGCTGTAGTACCTATGTCGCCACCACTGATGGTAATAGTACATTTACCTGTTCCTGCTTCACAATCAATAGGTGTGCCAATAGTCACATCTTTATTTTCTGCCTTTTTATCTGCTACATAAGATGCATCAGCAAAACTATTAAATGTACCAACAGAGCCCATGGCACCACCACCATATACATTATGTATGATGTGTGCACCGTCAACTATTACATTTGTGTTTCCTTTTACAATACCTGCATTGAAACTATAATATGTTTTAATTTTACCTTCATTATCTG
Organism: uncultured Prevotella sp.; assembly: GCA_905236755.1. Lineage (GTDB taxonomy): Bacteria > Bacteroidota > Bacteroidia > Bacteroidales > Bacteroidaceae > Prevotella. The sequence continues at coordinate 58,250 of CAJOCR010000005.1, read as the reverse complement.
TAGAAGTATAAGTGTCGGTACCACATCCTCCACCATAGATGTTGCCACGGAAAGGATAGCGTGGTCCTGAATATTTAATACCGTTAGAGGTGATTTCTTCACCAGATTCAATACCAATTGTTCCACTATGAACCTTTACCTCTGTGTCATGGAAAGTATGACCGTTCTCACCACTGCCATACACAGAACCTTTTATCAATGGATAATCATATTTCTTACCACTTCCTCCCAGATTTGTACCAGCAAGAGAGTCGCCAATGATGACATGTGTATCATAAGACCAGGCTAAAACATCATTACGGTCAAATCCATCGACAGGAGGGAATACCTCTCCACGTGATGAACCGTTTACCATTCCGTTGTTATATCCTGTTGTACCAATGACACCGCCTTCGATAGCCACACTCGTGATACCTCCTGAAACATGAGTTATTGGCATATCTACTTGTACCTGTGGATGCTCTGCATGGTATGCTGCATCAGCATAAGTATAGACACCCACAGAACCATAAGCACCACCACCGTATATATTGTGATAAATGAAAGGCGTAGTATCATCACCTGTTATCTTGATGTTGGTATTTCCTGTTACAAGACCTGATTTTACGTCAGTCATGTTACCCTTACCACCACCATACACATTACCAACTAAAGCTGCATATTTAGGTGCATTAGCCTTACCAATAACACCACCGCTAACTTCTACTGATGTGTTGCCATTTACTGTGGCAAGGTTAGCACCGCCAAAGACACTGGCGTCAACAATACCATCAGTCATTATCACATGTGTGTTACCTACAACATTTGATGCATCGCCACCACCGAAGACACCACCTATGTCAACATTCTCTGGTATTTCAACACCATTTTCATCATAGACTTTTCCAATAACACGTGTTGAACCAGCAATAGTCAGTGTTACGTCGCCAGTTACTGTTCCAAGATTCTGCAGCGATTCTTCTGTGAAAAGGTACTTACCATCGCTGCTGATAGGATTAGAAGTAGATAATGCAGGATTATTAGTCCAGGTGTAGGTCTTGTATGTGTGTGAAGCACCTCCTGACTCTGGAGTTGGTGTGATAATACCTGTGTTCACATCAATAGTTGGCTTCTGTTTATTTTTGTTATGTATAGTCACATCAGGAACGCTTGCAGAGAAACCAGCACCAAAAGCAGAACCTAAGACCTCGGTATCAGTTAATGTTGAAGTAACATTACCAAAAACACCGCCTAAATTACCACCACCATAGAAGTTCTTTAAAATCTTACAGTTAGTGAGACTATTCGTAATAGATCCAGTGTTTGTGGCTGAGAACTGAGCTGCATAGAAATAAGTTCTACATACTGCTCTACCTGGAGTAGTACCTGTTGACAGGTTTACAATTTCCATATCATAGTCGGCCATGTAACCTAATGTCTTGCTTCCGCGATAGACGCCTGGAGTATAGCTATTCAACTTTCCTGTTGTTTCCCAACTATATGTAGCAATAACCTGTTCACCGTCACTCTTATCGTATTGTACATAGCTTGTTCCACCGTTACCTCCACCATAGTAAACACCAAATACTGTGTTGTTGGCTGTAGTGGTGACTGTCTTATTCAAAGATGGATCAGTATTATTAAGGTTCATATTACCAAACTTTGGACCACCGCAATATTTTGCTACTATACTGTTAGATATATCAACATTGATATTACCTGTTACCAATTGGTTAGCCAATGTGCTTCCACCATAGAATTCATGTATATCTGAGTGATTAATGTTGAAATACACATCGCCATTAATACCTTCTTTACCTGCAGCAGCTATCTGCTTGAACTTACCGCCATCAATATAGCAATGTGGGTTATCAGTGTTTGGAACAACACTTTCATTATAGTTTCCTGTAAGGTATAAATAATCAATATTTCCTCCAATAACATTTACAGCACAGTGGCGTGTTGCCTTTGCTGAATTAACATGCGCACCGGGGGTAAACGATGGTATCCTAACATTTCCACCAAGTATTATGTAATTTATCTTGTCATCGCTATCGCCAGCCTTTGTTCCCTTAGTATATTGATCGAAGATTCCTCCGTTGAGGATAATCGGAGCGTAGGTAGAACGATGTTCATTTCCAAACTCAAACTGACCAAAATGTATCAATGCAGTTTCTGTTACCTCGAAATGACCAAGGGGACGATAGCAACCTATAGAATAATACTGTGTAGAATTATCCTCTTTCATTGCAAGTCCCATCTCTTCAATTGGCAAAAAATCAAAGCGAATTGGACAAATACTTTGTCGGGTAGTACCGACTCCCAATTGCCAAATTAAGCAGTGGTCGGGTTCATTATCAAAATCAAAGTCGGCACTTGTAATGGTGCATCCGCTTGTTCCATTAGAACCAACAACGTCAATACCACCATTACGGTACTGGTGATTACCTACCAAAACAATAGCATCTTCATATACACCACCGTTGTTGGGTATCGCACTTGATATTGTTCCACTTTTTGATTCTTTTCCATTACCCAGAGTTGCATTTCTATAACCTGCAGGCGCAAAATGAGTTCCCTGATTACTTCCCGACATATTAACACGATCATAGCTATGCTCAGTATTGTCAAGATATACTGCAGTTCCCCAATGTGCCGTAATTGTGATGGCAGTGACATCATCTGGCACATAATAGAATCCACCTTGTGCAAAAACTCGTTTTTTATCTTTTGCAGAACTCTTACGATCGGCGAAATCATATCCGTTCTCCCAGTGCTCTGTAATTGTTCCTTCAGTACCATTGGTTCGTGTTATATCCCATCCTGTAACGACATATTCGGTATAGTTTCCACCATATTTTTCTGCCCATGATGTTCCATTAGGATTACCAAACACCTTGTTATAGTAAGGTAGTTGTATCTTACGATAGCAATAGTCTGTATGTAAGGTATCCATATCTGTTATGATAAAAGGAACATTATATTTGATTCTAACATTGCCAGCAGCATGTGCTCCTGGGTTGATAGTTACGCTAATTGTTCCTAAATTTTTACCTTCCCATTCGTTAGCTGTTATTCGCCACTCAGCATCATCATCTATGTTAATTGGTGAATTATAGAAACCAAAAGATTTCAAAATAGGATAGGGGGCAACCGACGGATCAAGTACCCATTTTCGTATTATTGAGGCATCCTTGGGAATCGCTTGAACAGCTGAAGCGATCAAACCAGCTGGGGCTGTACGAGAACCTACCCACCAACCACAGAGTTCACGATTACTGTTTAACAGATTGCGATGAAATTCATAACGAGTTAGATAATCTTTTTGTGCAGGCCATGAACAATTATAATCTGTAAGGGTACCTGAGAATTTACAATCTACGCAATAGTAGTTGTAGTTATTAATGGCATTAACACCTGTATTAATGATTTTGGCACCTCCATATACAGGGTAGATACTTGAAGCTGTTATATTTCCATAAAACATACAGTTTACTATCATCGTACGTAATTCTGTATATTTTCCATTAACTTCTCTTGCTGTACTTCCAACTCCTGTTGATGTATTTGTATAGTATGCATTATTACCCACTATACCCGCAGCAACTCCACTACTTATAACATCAGCATAACTGAAACAATTAACTACACGAGAATCATCTTCTAATTTACCAACTATACTACCAGCACATCCACTACCTGTTGCAGTCACTGTTGAGTGTACTCCCTGTGGATAGTTAGGTGTAGTAGGCAAAATACCACAATTGTAAATTCGAGTATAGCCTTTGGCATCACAAACAATAGCTCCAACATTGCCACTTTTACTAATAGATATCTGCTTTAAATTAATATCATGAATGACAGCTCCATCCGTAGTTCCGAATAGAGGTTGAGAAAGTCCGCTAATAGTATAGCCTGCGCCATCAAACGAGCCTCTATAAGGGGATTCATCTGTTCCTATGGTTATATACGAGCCACTAACATCAATATCACCTCCAAGAATATAGTCTTCATCTAAGTCAATATTCCTAAGTTCTTCCAAAGTTGTGATCTTATGTCCAAAAGATATTGTGTGAATTGCCTCGCATGACTCCCCCTCATCACCCTTTTGAGCTGTTGCTATTATTGTATGCTTATTGATGTTATCAACGGTTAATGACACACTTGTTATTGCTGTCAAAACCTCACCATTATCAACACTATAATGTATTTGGGCTCCTGATGTAGAGGTTATATTTACAGTTGTATTACTTGCGTTTACTGTATGTGTGATAGTAGGCACTTCTGTATATTTCAACAGATAATTTTTAGATGTAACAACAGAAACGTTACCTTCTGCATCCTTAGCATATGCATGCAGAGTAACATAAGTAGATGTTTTATCCCACGTTGGTATGGTTGATATTTCAACAGGTTGACCTGGGGTATATTGCAAAAAACTGCTGAGTGCAGGAGCACTCGTTTCACTGCCATTAGTTAGAGCATACCAGTATGTTTTATTTGACTGTGTGCCACTGAGAGTCAGTGTATGGGTACGGATAGTTCCTCCACATTCACTTTTCATACTAATTATTGGCTTTCTTGGGCGTTTGGCGATTGTAATAGGACAAGATTGTTCACGCCCTTCGACCTTAGCTAATGCACGTATATCAATATTAGCATTCTCTAACACAGTTAAGTTTACTGGACTAACAGTGCTTGTTTTAACATTTTCATCTCCTATAACAGGATCAGTTCCGTTGGTTGTATAGTAGAGTGTTCCTTCTGCAAAAGTAATGGTCGCTGTGGTACCAGACAAGTTAATTACAGGAGTAGCTGTTCTGTTTTTAAAAGTATATACTTCAGAGATAGTTGAAGGGTGAATACCATTGTAGGCTATAGCCTTAATCTTAGCTCCATCAGGCATAGTTACAGGCTCATTCCATTCTGTACTTGCATTGGATGGGTCTGCAGGTGTACTTCCATCTGTAGTATATGTATAATATAACTTTGCAGAGCTAATATTACTATTAATCTGCAATTTACTGTCACATGTAACTTCAAACTCAGGCGCCTGAGGCGAAGCAGTATTAACAACACATAAAGCTTGTTCCGACAGAACCTTTCCCATACCTGTTATAATAGCCTTAACAGTCGTTGCATCATGTTCAACTATTATTGTAGAGCCATCATAAATAGGGCTGTCAATGGTGGGGTTAGTACCATCTGTTGTATATCGTATGTCAAAGTTTGTAAATTCTGTAGTAATCTTATATGAACCTGAAGAGGCATTATAATCGATTGTAGGAGCAGGCAGCTTAGTTGATTCTAAATGCCAAATAGAGTTAGCAGAGTTATTATTATAAACACCTACCATTCCATTAGTATATAGTGAACCATTTTGACCAGAATAATACGGATGGTTGTTACCTGCAGGATTCCAATACCATCCAGCACGTCCTTGCGGACGGATATTTATGCCAGTACTAACAGAACCTGTAATGGCGAAGTTGAAATTGCTGTTGGATAGAGAATAAGTACCATTATCTATAGTTTGTAAGTGCATGGTTTTTCTTCTACCGTTTTTTGTTTCATCAGCATCATTGTTTTTGTTCGGGTCATTGGGTAATGGTACCTCGTAGATAACATATTTCCCAGTTAATGCGTGAATAACATTATAATATCCAGGTGTTGATGTACTCACAACAATCCAGATGGAATTAGCATCTTTATTTGTTTGGTATGTAGTAAGAAAAGGCTTTTCCGGATCGCCATCTGTTGTAGCATAATTTGGCGAATAATAGGCATCAACACCTTTTGCTTGTTTTGAGTCCTTTGCAGGAACAAGATACCAGCGATTATCGGGAGTCAAATTATGATTTGCATCATTGTCAATATACCATATACCCTCGAATTCCTGTCCCCAGACTTTACTGACTCCAGCGCTTTGCGCTAGAATCAGTAGTAAAATAATCAATACTTTTTTTGTTAGAATCTTTTTAAATTGCATATCTTGTTACTTTTTTTTCTTACTTGACTGCGAGTTTTTTCTTATAATTGCCATCAATGGTCTGAACCACATATACACCGCTATTACTGATAGGTGTTTCTATTGACTCACCTGGCTTAATTGTAAAGCTACAGATAGTGATACCTTCAGCATTTACGATGCGCAATGTAGCAATCTCACGTAAATTTGATTCTACCACAATCTTCTTTGACTTAGCATAAATGTTCAGACCCAAACCCTTATCATTCTTTATGTCATCATTATGTACTTCCATATTAGTTTGTTCATCAGCAAATACAATAGATCGACTCTGTTTACGAGCACCAGCCGTATCTGTTAGTTTAAAATATGGACGGAAAGGCAATAAAACTGCATTATCTGCTATCGTATAACTGCTTCCACTTGTATCATCTGTAGCAGCATTAGTATTAAGAATGTAGGCTACATCCGTAAGTTTCTTGTTTCCATAATTTGGCATAAAGGTATAGCCATCTCCATCAGCCTTGTTAGCAGCAAGTTCTACATCACTAACATCTATATGTGCTCCTGTAGCAGATGCAAAAGTTATTATCTGTGCAGGCAACTTCGTTGGTGTAACTAATGCTGTCTTAGCTTCGTAATTACCACTGAGGTCAAACTCATAATAACGCTCACCTGGGAATCCAATGATATATGGCGTTGCATTAGCCAATCTTGGATAGTTAGTATAGTTATGCGATGAATTATAGTAAGAACCAGGATATTTATCGGAATTCATATCGCTACTATTATTGATACTATAATAATAATCCCAAAGGAACGTGTTAGTATAGACTTTTGAAGTTGTTCCTGCTGCAGGTTTTCTAAAGTCTGCTACAAAGATGCTATCTGTGATAGTTGTTCCCTCTTTCTTACCGTTGTACATACGCAACCAGTATTCATGTCCACTTGAATGATTTTCATCATTATCAGCGTAGTCATAGAAGTGCGTTATCTCACCCTTGGTGTTGGTAGTCACTATCTCTGCTGTGAATGGTAAAGATATGCCCTCCCATCCAGCAGTCTTATCAACAAATCCTGTTTTATTGGCTTTCTTTTTCCCTACATAGTTTTCTGGAATACGCTGATACCACATACGATAGTTATCATCAAAAGAATATGCTATAGGAGCGTTGAATACTTCCTTATCTACAAGATAATGATCACGCACTGCTTTATAGCCAGATTCACCTAATTGAACCCAGTGACCACGAACTGTTTTTTCTTGGCGTAGGTTGTTAGCTTCTGCCACAGTGTGATAGTCAGAGTTAATTTCTTGATAGTCTTCCTCTATGAGCTTTGTCTTAACAGTATTTTCTGTTTCTGCCGACATTGCACTATTGGTATAAACAAGAAGGTTACGTGTCAAGTCAACGTTAATAAAGTCTGTGATACCATCGTCATCAAGTAGAGGAGGGTAGAATCCTCCAGCAGTCTGCCCATACTGATAAGATCCACCATTATAACCAGAGAAGTCAATAGCTGTCATTCCTCTATAGGCTACTATATCAACATCATTATCCGTTAGCTTTTTATTGCTTTGAGCAAAAACAGCATTTTTGTTAAAGTAAGCCGTGCTCATAATGTTATTGCCAAAGTATGCAGGTGCACGGAAAACACGATTACTTTCTTTAGTATCCACTAACAATCCTCCCAATTTGCTTACAGAACAAGGTTCTGCTTGATGAACCTTGCCAGACACATGATTATAAGTAAGCGCTTGTCCAAAGAAGATATAGTCATCTGGCCAAATAGGATAGAAATGTTCTTTTTTGTCGCCAATCGTATCTGTATAAATTCTTTCATTCTTTGCAGAAGGAATATTGCCACTTGCATATCGGAAGTCACCATCTGCATAGCGACTTTCAACATAACTACCCACATAATTTCCATCGTAATCGTTCATCAAATATGGACCATTTTTTGATTCATAATGACCATTAGTATAGAGTGAAAGAGAACCATTATCGTTTTTCTTCTCTCCCTCAACACCAGTCAACGTCTTACGATAGTAGCTATACCTGTTACCACTTGCGGGTTTATTGTCACAATAACGTTTAAACAGATAGAAACCATTTAGATTGTATGTCACCTCACCATCATTGAACGCCTTCAAAGGCTTCTCTATTGGTAGACCATAAGAAGCACTACCATGAGCAGTAAACTTGTTCTCTGATGGATAGTAACAGTTAACCATATGAATTGTTCTTGCACCAGACCATGAGTCTGTAATAGGATTTCCAAATATTGGTTTACTTGTTTTGGCATCAGTAGTATTTGATGACTTAACCCAACAGTTCTCCAAATAGCCAGAACCTTCATCTGCAATTCCAGAAGTAGCAAAACTTCCTGTCACACCGAGATTATATGCTTCACCACAGAAATGTGCAAAGAGTGAGCTTGTTAGTCCACTTATGGTATGACCATCACCATGCAGATTTCCTTCAAAACATTGACCATTAGGTAGAGCCTCGTCAGCATCATCAGTATTTGGATTATCAACATTGTTGTTGCCACCGATAGAAGTCCAGGTAGTATATTTTTTCGGACTTACATCGCTCTGCAATATAAAATCAAGATTACGAGCGCCATGAACATGACTATTTAGCAAATTGTGTCCTGCTGTTTCGCCTGTAGAAGCAGTCGTTGTCTGTAAACTAAGATCAAAGAAGTCCTTTAATAGATCAAGTTCACTCTTTGTATTATCTGATTGACATGAACGATTATCAATATATATCTTACTTGGTCGCTCAACGTCAGGTTGGTCAACATACATATGATGTTCCTTATCCTTCATTACTGCATCAAGATCATGGTAGTTCGCCACCTTTAATGGAACAGGATTTGGTGAATACATTTTACCCAAATAGTTCCTTGAGTAGTAATTAATGTAATAGTTACCATTCTGATACCAGTACAGAGGATCAACACCATTTTCGTATGGTACACCGTTACGATGTAGTTTAGCATCTTGTTCATTGCTATAAATTTCCCATCCATTGTCTAATGGTAGGTAACTACCTACGGTAACGTCTGGTGCATTCATTGATATTGCCGTTCCCGGCATTATAACATCAGGAGGAGTAATTGGACCTATAACAGGAACACCACTTACCATCTGCACGTGTACATTGATGACATGCAATTCGTTGTTAAACTTAACATTATTCCTATCCTCATTCTCATAATATGTGTACTGATATACAATTGTGTATATTCGTTCCTTCGATACATCGAGGATCTCACTTTCGTTGCTCACATAGAGTGTTGAGGTTTCAACAGGTTCTTGTCCCTGAATAATGAAATTCTTCTGTTCGTTAGGCAACATATTATATTCTGTTTCAGTTATAACTGTTCCCTTTGTAACGCTTGAATAATCTTCATAGCAATAGTAATAAATGCTACCAGCTACATCAAATGTCTTACTTACAATTCTGCTGTTATCATTGATGTCATCATAAGTATCTTTATCAACAATTTGTCCCTTGCTATATGGCACACCATGAAGTGTAAAGTTATCAACAACTATATATGCGGTATTAGCATCTGCGTCTAATTCAACACGTGTGTAATGACGTTGTTCGTTAGGCAACGCTTCATATTCTGTGTTGGATATTTTCTGGCCCACACTGTAACTTCCAAAAGCTGTTTCACAAATAGCTTCATATTCTATTGGCACTTTCTGGCTGTAAGTCGTTCCATATGCCATACGTGTTGCATTCTCCTCTGGATACTTCTCTGAATTAGCACCTGAAAGATTTAAGTACTCTGGTGATGACAGCAAATCAAATGCGTCTTGGTTGAAAGTGAAACTACCAGCGTCTCTATCTTCCTTTGAAAGTCCACACCAAGCATCAATTACATTATAATTTCTGTCACTTTCATACTGTTGCCCACCATAATTTCCTGCTTGAACACATATATATGCTTCTTTCATTGCTGCATCAATTTCATCCTTTAGCTTTGTGTTTTCATTCTCAGCACCAACTTCCTTTCCATATTGAGTCTTAAGTGCAGCAATCTGACTTGCAGACTTTATTTCGCCCTTACCCAAATAAACACCATCTGCTAATTTTACAGTACTAATAGATACATATGCAGGAGAAAAGTTTGCTTTCTGCTCTGCATTAAGGATTCCATCATAAACAGTTTGAGAAATAGTAGAACCGGCATTAGCTGTTGTAGTTATTTCTCCTGAAGTATATGTAATATTGTTTGTTGCCACATAGGCAGGCTTTACATTTTCACCAAAGCCAGCTGTATAAGCTTCAACTGTGGATTTGGTGATAATATCGCCAACTTGATAATTATGTATACCGTAAACACCACTTTCTTGAGGATAATAGGTTGGTGAAGACAGATAGCCAGCGCCTCCATTTTGATTAGTCTGGTTTACACGATCAGAACCTGGATTTTCCTTTGTATAATACTTATCCCAAACAGTTGGAGTATTCATATCAAGTGTAAGTACATATCCCTGATCATGGCTGATGTTGTTTGACGAACGGAAAACATAAGACAAGCCAACGTCTTCGTTTTGTTCATTAAGGAATGGCTCATCTTCTGTATTGCGGATTGTTGGTGATGTGTGTTTAAACGCATTAAAGTCAGTATCATCCATTACATACGAACCAGCCTTGTAAGTAACTCCATTCACCTTACAGTCAACGCAATTAACATATGTATTTGTTACAAAATAAGAACGTTCTATTTCATTAAGTTGATGCCAATCCCACCACGTAATAACATCATTCAATTTATATGAATCATGTTCATTGTTAACAGTCACGTGATCAATCGTATTATCATCTGCATCTTTAACAGTACCAATCTTCACTGGTGTTGCATCAGTTGCTGATGTAGGCATTCTGTAAGCATATAGATTTGGTTTAACGTTAAGTAGCTGTAGGCGTCCATTTGAGGCTGCTGTAATTGTGAGGTTAAGCTGTGATTCTTTATGATAAGCTGTTGCTGAGCCTGTATATGCAGAAATCACTTGATCGTAAAGATAGACTTCACCTTTAACATACCAATAGTGTGCCACAGAATAGGGTGAGCGATTTGGATCATAAGCATTATTAGTAGGGTAGCAGTCATCTACAATATGCTTTGTATTATGAATAAAGTTTCCAGATGTCTGCCATGTCTTTATGCTATAAGCGTCATTGCTGCCACTGATGGTTCTTGAATTTGCAGACTCGCTAGCATTAGTTGGCTCGTCAGCAATAGTATAGCAGAAACGTTTATATGTAATCGCTTCATCATTTGTCTGCTGGTTATATTCTGCCAAAAGAACATTCTTCTTATTAGGGAAATACTTAGGTACACGGTGTTCGTTTTTCGCATACACGAATCCACCACCCATGACCTTATCTTTCTTTACATTAATGAGGTCAAGGCCAACAATTCCTGTAATATAACCATAGTTTTTCTCTTCTTCATCTTCACTTTCATTAATCAATTCCAAATGAACTCCTGAAGCTAAAGCTACTTGATGAGGACACTCTGCTAAATTACGGATACTACTTGTAGAGTTGTCTGCCTTATATGAATAGTAGGTTGTTTTTCCATCGCCTTGATATGGCAGATTGGGTTCTACCTTCGTATTGATAGCAGCTCCCTCGTAAGCATCATCGAAATGTTGATCACTTGTCAAATTACCAAGATAGTTTACAACACTGTAAATTCCAAAGTAATTACCGTGAACAGCGTCATCTGGATTTGCATAATCTTCATCGGAAATAGGATTTGGCTTAAGAACCATATCGCTTGCTATAACAGAGCGTTTTTTGTTAAGCGAAAGTTCTCCTATACGATTGATAGTATAGACCATATTTTGTTCTGTATCTGCTACACGGTCTTTTGCACCTTGCAGTACCATACGACTACCAAACACGCCACAAAAATCAGCACGCTGAATAGTGTTCAATAAACGACCTGCGTAGATTGAACATATTCCAAAAGGAGTAAATACGCTTTCAACCTGAGTGCCATATATACTCAGCAATTTAAGATATACATCCTCATCTATCTTCTCGCCTAACGCATAAGCTCTTGAGTCAGGCTCACCATCCTTTTTGAACACTTTATTGGCTTCCTTGCACTCATATTTCAGCCTGAAATATGCTCTCTCACGATTTGTAAGAGAACGATATGTTGCAAGGTCAATCTGTTGGTCCATGCTAAAATAGTCTGTACCATAGTTAGTTATATTCAACTCACGATAACCATCTACCATAGAGAAGTTTCCACCTCCATATAGTCCTCCTGTGTGCTCTGTACCAATGGTTATAAAATCACGATGAAAAGCATCATATAGTGTTGCTGTAACATTTCCATATACTGTTGTTGCATTAGCATAAGTCTTGTCGCTGTTTGCAGACACATTTCCACCTCCAAACACAGCATTATGGATCATTACACCTCGATCAACCTTCGCATCATTTACTATTTCTTCAGTAATAAGCTGATTCCATGCCGCAGGCCACTGTTTTGTTGTTACACCACTTGTTTCTACATATTTTTTCTTACCTAGTGTGTTCAAATATTCTGTAGACATATAATCGTAAGCCTGATATTCTTTTCCTTGGTACGAAATAGTGTTACCTGGTTTCACTTGCAAATATGGAGACACAACAACCTTGCAATCCTCGGTAAGAGAACCATCTTCTTTCTTATAATACACATGACCTGGTGAACCAGTACTCTCTGGGTGTTCCATAGTGTAACTATAAGCACTACTATAAACATAGCCGATATCACCTCCACCAAATACATTACCATATTCTTTAGCTATTCCATCATGTGTTCCTATCTCACCACCATGAATATACACCTCTGTTTGACCAAATACGTACCCATCTGTATATAGTTCATGGCCTAGTCCATATTTCAGTTTGTTGTAACCCTTTCCTCCACCAAATACGTTACGTAAAACATGACCATTATATAATTCAATATGAGTTTTACCATTCTTGAAGACCTTATCAAGGTCGCGCACAACACCTGTTGTCTGCTTTGTTGTTCCACGACCTATGGTTGCAATCTCGCCACCTCCATGCAAACTGTTACGAATGATACCACCATACATCCTTATATTGGTGAAATCAACGCTACTTAAATCATCATATCCTCCACCAAAAGCGTTACCACAGTCTTCCAACCTGTTCTGAGGATTTTCTCCAAACCATGTCTCATCATCAAGTTTCTCTTTGTAGTGATCATGATAGTTAGTATAATTCTCACCCTCTTTATCCTCAAACACATATCCAATATATCCGTTATTAATTATAAGGTTTGCTGTTCCAAAAACAGCACCACCTTCACCGCCACTATAGGCATTACGCTGTATGGCAGGAACTCCCTTCGTATAAGTAAGAGGCGAAGGTAAATCCGTATATGGCTTCTGTTCATCACGAAGGTCATTACGAATACCAATAACTACATGGGTTTCTCCTAAAACATCAGCTTCAGTTTCACCAGCAATAGGGAGGTATTTATCATTTCCATTTACCATAACAGTTGCCCCTTGGTGTTTCCCCACACTACCTTGCCAGCCACCGCCATAAACATTACGAGCTGTACCACCTTCAATGTAGGCATATGTTCCAGCAACAAAATAGTCCTGATTATCTATTTCTACCGAGTTTTCTTCCACTGTCTTTGGCACATAGCGGTTCATTACTGATCCAACAGTACCTCCTGCATAGATATCCTTCTTAACCTCACCACCAAATAATCCTATATATGTAGTGCCATAAACATCACCACTACCATCTTCATCACTATAACCATATCCACCAGCATAAGCATAACCGCCTATAAAAGCAGGACCACTTGCTTTATCTACAAGATTTACATCAACAACAGCTCCATCATAAATATAAACATTAGTGTTGAACTTGCCGGTTTCATTAGCAATACCAAGTATGTTTGATTTTACAATAGGATCATCCAGACCAAGATCAGAATAGTTTTCACCCATAGAGAGGTCTATTTCCTTAGGTTCACTTGGTTTATTGTTGTTATCTTTTTCTGATTCTGAAAGCTCATTCCATGCTGCAAGTTTGTTCTGATAATCAGAAAGAAGTTTTTCATAGGCAACAGGTTTCCATTTTTCAACGGTGGCCTTATTCATTACCATACCAGCTTGACCACCTCCGTAAACTTCAGCCACTTTTGCTCCATTTTTGAGGTTTACCTCTGTATATTGTGACCATGTATTAGCTCCATAGCCTGCACCATAGACAGTAGCATACTTACCAATATTATTATTATCAAGTTGTCCTGTATATACAGGGGAAGAAATGTTTACCCTTCCATATAATGTACGGCGATAAGCGTTATTGCCACCATAAATAGCCCCTTCAACAATAGCATCTGCACTATTGTAGTTAACATTAGCCTCATAAGCATCACATCTTAAGCTGATATTATCACCATATCCTCCACCAAAAATATTATTCAAATGAATAGTAGAACCATCAGGTACATTAACAACAGTACGACGTGTGAATCCTGTTTTATGACTTGCACCATATACAGCATCAATCTGACCACGCATAAGATCAATTATAGCAGATTTTTTATCAAGTGCTATTTCTGCTGCATTAGATTCAACTTTTTCACCACCCATACCTAAGCCACCCCAGGCGCCTGCACCAAAGACTTTCATGCTTTTGTAGTTACTCATATCTTGTGGAATATCTACAAGTACGTAACTACCATTTTGCATCTTATTACTATCAAAATCACCAGAAATGCCCTGACTACCGCCATATACATAGTTAACGATATTCATTTTGTTAGGATTTCTTAATACTTCAGTACTCATAGGACGAAAATTCACAAAAGAATTCTCCATATATGGCTTTGAACGAGTATCATCACGTACATATTTGCTATCGGAATAATCATAAGTTCCATAATGACCACCACAGATGGCATCAGCATACCCTTGATTATACTCTATATAGGCAGATGCTTTTACTACATGCGGATTTTCAGCATCAGCTACATTAGTTTTATATATCTTACTCCTAATATCAAAATTATTTATATCGTTAGTTACGTTTGAATCGTAGGTACGCAGGCGAGAAGAAAAATCAGCCGAGTTCATTATCTTGCCACCTAAGTCATTACCACCGTAAACCATGTCACGTATAAAAGGGAATCCATCAACTTCGCCAATAACAACACCCTTTTCGTCTTCTATTTGATGATGATAACCAATATATGTTTCAGTATGTCCCATAATATCAGCATCACATGAACCCGCAAAAGAGTTAAATACACGGCCATTACCCAAGTTTACAACCGAGTTACCAACTATCAGACCCTCATAGCTACCACCATATAAAAACTCACATTCTGGCATATTTGAATTATAATCAGAACCCAACGAAACACCAGGCGCAGCACCTTTCAAATTTACATGACAACTATATGCTGGATTGTATTTATATGTTTTGTTATTATGCTCATATGTCAAAGCATCATCTCCATCATTTGATTTGCCGATAACACCCTCTTCACTTCCACCAAATATTTGGAAAGCATAACCTCTATTCATATTCACAGTAGTACTTCCCCAAATCTCTGTATCAACACCTTTTCCACCACCGAAAATATTCAGTGACTTACCAAAAACATCCATACCTTGTTGATTTAGAACAACACCTGTTCGACGTTGTAAGATATGGTAGTGTTCATCTGTGTACCCCAATGCAATATTATGATAAAGGCTGTCTTCACCATTAGTGCTATTTACAGCAACCTTATCAAAAATTTTTTCACGGTCAATAATTGATGAGTTAATGTTTATAGTTACATTTCCATTCACAACTCCACTTGTGTAACAACCTCCGTAAATATTACCACCAACCAATCGACGATTCATATCATTTTCATTGGCATGTATAGGATTATCAATAGAAGTTGGTCTTTCATTTTCTGTTATGGGCTTTACTGGAGTATCACCAATATATGTATTCCATTCCAAATAGCGATGGCCGTCTGAACTATCAATAGTCCAACGCTTTGGCTCAACTGTCAAACCAGAAAGATTGAGTTCAAGTTTATCACCTATTGGCTGATTAGTTTGTTCTGCATCATATCCCTCATAATCACCTATAAGCCCACCTATATATTCAGCATTATATAATTCTGTAGCTTTAACTTTGGCATTGTTACAACCACCAACCAACTTATCATAGATGATCACTTCATGATTAAAATCAACAGTTATCTTTCCTGGAACAAGAATACTACCCACATTACCACCACAATAGAATGAACCGAATAGGGTAGAGTAGGGAATATAATCGTTAGGATCACCACGTCCTGTTGACTCAAACAGAACATTTGGCTTTACCTTCATGGCACAGCCCTCCATATATTTGGCAAAGGTAGTAGCATCTGTCAACTTCATTTTACTGAAATTGGTGACAGTGCCATCTGGTGCGACTTTTGTGCTGGCTAATGTACGTAATACGCCTTCACCTCTACCGGTAACAGCATCCTCTGCCTCATTATATTTGATCATATTCTCACCATTGTTGCCAAGGAATACTTTATCAATAGTTACATATGAACCAATTTTTAAATGGGTAGGACTCTCTTGTTCTGAAGCAGACCCTTTTCTATTAGTCTGTGTACGCAAAGAAGCACTGTTTCCACCTACATAGAGAGCTCCTTCTACAACAACAGGCTTTGCCTCTGTACCTCTGACAAGTATAGATACAGTCTCTGCATTTGGTCGGAATATATTTAGGGCCTCGGCAGACTGCAAACCTGTAAATTGATCACCTTCAAGACCTAAAATTTTATTTGGATCGTAGTATAAATCATGCCATCTTGGATCCGCAGCTAATTTGGCATTGTCAGTATAAGCATAAGAACCATTTCCGCCACCATATACATTACCATGGATAGTCGTAAAGATACCTACTGTATTACCACCATATACATTTCCAGAAATGTCGTTTCCTCCATAAACATTATTCACATCTCCTCCCAGGATTCTTACGCGTGCAGCATAACCACCTGGAATTTTTCCAGGATTATCACTAGGATCTAATTGTATATCGGCATATGGTACAGGACGATTATCGTCATTATCATACAGAGGGTGTACATCTGCTTTTCTACAACCACCATATACGTTATCAATCTTCATTCCTGAGCCTTCTACTTGCAGCAGAAGTCCTTCGTGGCTTGTCATACGTCCTTCGTTACCACCACCATAAAGGTCACGAACAGCACCCCTTTGCAGATTCCACCTTGGACGAATAGCCATATCGGCTTTGTTGTTGCCACCAAATAGACGACCTATCTGATAAGCATCACTATTTGGGTAAGAAAAAGTAGTATTAATGCCCATCAAATTTTCCAAACGGGTATTATGCAACAATTCACCTGTAGTATCTGCATGTGGATTAGTTATATCTTTAATACTATAAACAACATTACTTGGATTGTCAAGATATACCATGGTTCTATCGGTTATCGTGGCATTGTTACCTCCACCATATGCATACACGATAGAACCACCCATAATTTCAAGATACGTCTTTTTTAATGCAGGCGCAAATAAATCGTCTGTTGTTGAGATTATAGGTGCCTTTCCTGCGTTATATGCTTCTTCAGATTCATAAACATTATGATTCTCATCAACATCTTTATAGTAATACTCACCATTACCTCCGCCAAAAAGTTGACCAATATATATAGGTTTATTACCAGGCAATACATCACCTGCTTTTATCTTTACATCATCGGTAGTTTTATTAAAGAGTGGATCAGCAGCATGTGCAGCAGCAATCTCCTCTGCCGTATATTTAATATCCTCTGTTGCTGTCTTGCTCGATATGCGTACAAAAGCATTCCAAGAACCATCAATGTTATTCTCAGCTGCTTTTGTTAACGATGCAGGCAAATCAAATGTTCTTAGATTAGTACCTATTGTACCAGCTATATCATTACCACCATATACATAGTTTATCAAGATGTAATTTGATGCATGTTCACCATCAATGTTGACATAAGAATTACCAGCAACATTTGCAATACGTGCACCACCATATACTTTATTCAAGTCACCAGCTCTCACAGTGACCGAAGTACTGCCACCGACATTACCTTCATTACCTCCTCCATATATATTTCCTCCAACAATTATCTGTGCTTTTGATGACGACACAGAAAAGAACACGAGCAACAGTATTACAAGTTTTCCGAACGTGCTCGTTAAAGTATTATTTATAGTGTGTAATGATAACATATTCATTCTATTGTCATTATAGGGTTATTTAGATCATCATCCGATAAATTATATAAATAAGTCGGAGCTATAGTAATAGTTAGTATTTTCTTTATTCCATGATCCATACCTGCTACCTTTAATCTATTTGTTGCAGTACAGTTGTGACGCAGAATTTCTGTTTCACTTGTATTATATACATCGTATGTACAAGTAAGAGTGAGATTATTACCATTTGCATCAAAAGTACAAGGAGCACAATTTATAGGACCAAACACTACATCGTTAGCAGTCGTAGTAAGTAGCACATCGGAATCTGTGCTTTTCAATATTTCCAACGATTCAGTGTCGCCACTATCAGTGTCTGTGTTCTTAGAATATACAACTGTGTTTGCCCCTAAACTATTTCCTGTTCTAAATTTAATAGTAGCATTCACTTTCTCACCGTACGTAGAATTTAGAGTGATAGTCTTTATCTTTATATGTCTAAGCATATTATATTCTTCATCAACATAAAACTGGAGTATGAGCTGACTATATAGATGGTCCATAAGAAGATTTACATAGTTCTCGTTATTTAGACCTGATAAGAAACTGTAATTTCCTTCTATTGGCTCTGTATAGGCTTCAACAGTCTGTGTGGCATCTACTTTCTGAACTCCAACAACAACACATATATCATCATTAGGAAACATTGGCAATCCTTCAAGAACAACATCTGCTCCTGAAGCATAGCTTCCGCCATTAGATGGCTTTGATATTGTTTTGTTTTTAGCAATATCACTTGGCATAAAACCATATATGTAATATTGAGTATTCTCACCTACATGCACACTATTGTTATCATTTGTCCATCCTGTACTGAATGTTCCTTCTGAGAATTTTTCATCCTCTGTCATAACATATAGTTTTATAGAACCTTCTGTGACGTGAGTTATATCTCCTGATACACGCGACACAGATGATATATGAAGGGAACTGCCATGATTTTCTGCTATGACATCTCCCTCAGAACAAGCTGTCAACAACACTATAAGTGACATCATTATGCCGCTCAACAATCCTGTAATATATCCTTTGTTATAGTCCACTATAAACACATTCAATTACCAGTTATACACTTTGGGGTTTTCCAAATCTTCTGTCCACCCCTTGACATCAACCACGTTTAACTTCAAATCACCATTTCCTAAAAAATAGCCATAGACTATCCATGTATGATTACGCGTAAAGTCACCTGCTGTAGCCATAGCAAAGCTGGCTGTCTTATCTTTGTTACCAGCTTCTTTTACTATTGTATATGCGATGGTTCCTTCAAGTTTCTTATCTGATTCTCGTAAATAGAAAGCACCTATTTGTGTGAGGTCGGGCTCACCAGGCCCGTCAGGATCTAACAATCCACTATTAATTTTGTTTTCATAAGCCTGTCCTGTTTCAGACGTGTACGCATAGGTTATAGGATTATCACAACTATATATTGTTGGTGATTCTATTACAGGAACAAGTGTAGCTTGAGGCTCATAGTCATTTTCGTCAGCTACTTTAATACGCATTTTAACTACTGGATAAACACCATTCAAAAATAGGTATTCCGCATTTGGCAACATATTCGCCTTAAGCATTATACTTAGGTTTTTTATGGTTGGTGGGTTATTATTCGACTTGGTGAAAACAAAGCGAATTTTTGAAACGGCACGCACCAATTTTACATTATTAGTTGCCACTGTATATACAGGGGGTATGCCAGATATCACCTGGTTTTCCAATATACCAGACATTGGTAGTCCATTGCTGGACACAGTGCTAACAGGAGCAGTTGCACCAAAATAAGCAGTGCCAATACCTGCTGATTTTAAATCGGCAAGAGTTGCTTCTTTGCTAAGTTCTGATAGTCCACAACTTTCTTTATTTGCTACAACATATATATCAACATTTGGTTTCTTTGGTAGTTCAGCAAATTGATTACTGATTTCCATTGCTATCTCTTTTTGTCCACTAAATGATAGGTTATCTAAATGAATATATCCAACTCTTTTGTTTGGTAGCTCATGCTCAAATACCCACACATCAATAGTGTGTATCTCCTTCTCGGCATCTGTAGCATCAACATAGCCAATACCTGCACGTGTAACTACAGGACTATCAGGAGCGAAGAGGTATATTTTAAGTACTGGTTTTCCTTTAGGTCGTACTTCTTCATCTGTCGAAGAGCTACAATCAGTCAGAAAAAACAGTAGCAATAAACTACCCAGCAAGTATTTTATTATATTCTTTTTTTTCATTACCTTATCAATACTCTTGTATCAATTATTCCAGTCTTATAACAGTAGGAGTAACTCCTTCCCATTGTGGAGTTGTTTCTACACCTATTTCCAAGTTACTCATCAGCAAGTTAGGTGGAACATTATATGCTCTTGCAAGAGAAGAAACAGTCATGTTTACTGTAGTGATATAATCTTTAGTAAAAACCTGATCTTTATTCTCAATATTCACATTAGGATCTTCGAAGTTGTATAATGCGGGGTCCACCTTTCCAATCAAATAGAATCGTGTACCTTGATAAATAGTTCCATCTATACCTTTAAAGTCTGCACCATTATTTTGAAACTCTAATATGATATTTACATCATCTTTTTTATAGCTTTGAAAAACCAACGTATTACATCCAGGTTTCCAATCACTCTGTGCTGTAAGGTAGCTGTCTGATTCTACTTGATTATCATATATAAACTTAACATCAGCCTCAGAAACAGTACCTTGTTGTATCTCCTTAGGCTCAAATCTGTAATCTAATGGGTGTTGTCCGCACACAATTATACCCGTGAGCGGAAACGTTGTATTGTTCACTGATACATCATTACCTTCTGCATCCTTTAATGTTGCTGATAGTGCCTTGATGTTTACTTTTAATAGAGCTACAGCATACTGAACAGGATTGGTAATAACAACTGTTTTAGTATTAAGCGTAACAGATGTTTTGTTGAATGACTGGATAGCTAAAACTTTGTCCCATGCTGTTCCTGATACATCTGATACAGCATCATTATATGTTGTAGATAAATCAACTATTTCATCAGATGTTTTTATTTCGCTGGCACCAAAGAAATAGAGTGGGGCAGGATAAGTAAATCGAGCCATGGAATTAATATTGTCAAGTGTTGTCGCACGAATTTGGGGTACAAACTTCTTGACTGTCTCATCACCCACTTTAACGTCAGCCCAACGAAGTATAGCAGCGCCGTCTGGCAACTCTAAATTGCGTGGGTATCTGTAAGAGCTCATTGCCTCTAATTTCTCTGCAGCAACTGCATCAACAGCATCCAAAACAGCAGAATATCCATTGTTCTGCAGTTCATGGATACCTGTCCTAATCGCTTCAATCCATTTCTTCAGGTTTGCTGTCGAACCAGGAAGTGGCTTCCCATCGTTAGTAAATTTATTAAATAGCTCTTTTAAATCAGAATCCAATGAGTTATTCCATCCTCCTGCTTCGGCAATGGCAGTCATATAGTCTGCAAGAGTTTGTGCCTCGGCAGGTGCATTACTGATATCTGGATATATTTGTTCAAGATTGAAAGAAACATCCTCTTGATAGTCATTAATATCATTTATGTTTTCTGGGATATTCTCAATAATGCTGCCATTATACATTTTAGAACTGGCGGTTTCAGTAGCAGGTTTACTTGCAACGTTACCATATATCAGAAAACCATTAACTCCTATGTTTAAACTGCAAAAATTAGAATAATAAAACCGTGAATTGGGGTTTTCCTTGCTTATTGGTTCCTTCCAAGTCACATCTATCTGTGCAGGATCATTATTAATTAGTGGTATAAACCGCATAGATCTTGGAAAGCGAAGAGTTGTTTCTGTACTCGCTATCACATCAGAGCTCATACGTGACAAACTACCTTTATGGTGCGGAGATAGGACGTATGCCATTTTAACGTTGATATGTTCATCTTTTGTGATGTTCTCATCAACATTACAACCTACTGACAAAATTGTTGTTGCCAGCAGCACTCCAATTATTTTATTGTCACTATTCATATTACAATTCTGGATTGTAAGTTCCACCTTTTTTCCAATCGAGAGTAACACTTATACCAACATTTGGTGTTTCACTCTCTATCTGTCCATTCTCACCAACACGAGCCTTGATTATTTTCAACTGACCTGCACGTAATGGTTCTTTTATGTGCAGCACAGTTTCTGTTGTTGTGTTGTCATCCATCAACTGATATATACGGAATTCCCACAATGTCTCTTCTCCTGGATTTGTAATAAAAGGTTCTGTTGTTTCTATCACAGAACGTGATTTTGCTCCTGGATTAAACGATGGTAGATTAACCGAAACAAACCCAACGTATCTGCTATCGTTTGACATTATTCTATTTGTGCGAACAATAGGGGCAGACTTTTTATATTCATATAAGCTATCAGATACATAGAATGCGGTTGCAAAGCCTGTTGTAAACACACGCATATTGCTTATATCGTGTCCTTGCGGGTCAATCATCAAAACAGCCGAACAATTTGCCATATATAACCTAACATTAAATGTTTGATCAATACCTTCTATCATCTCCATCATCTGTCTGGCTGTAAATAATCCTGTATTTTGTGATTCTATTGTATCAGAAGCCACCTGATGAAGTGACGACATATGACAATTATCAGCATTTTCCTGTTTTATCACTGAGTTATCGTCTATATTAGCTAAAGCCAAATGCATATACTTACGACGTGGAATGAATAGTGTGTAACTATGCTCTGAGTCGTTCATAATGTGCTTATCGTGATATAATAGGGTAGAGTCACCTGTGACACCATAAAAAGAGAGGTTGACATCTTTAGCAAAATCGGTGAAAATAGTACTCAAATGACTTTTCAACATCTCTGCAAATGATTCATCAGCATGTGTGTCTAACTGTGTGTGTATCTCAGTAGAAATATTAGTTATCAACTGCAACTCGTAGTTAATTTTAGTTTGCTCACCACAGTCGTCCTGATTCTCATCTATCATAGAACATCCTGTGAGGACTATTGCAAAGATAGCCCCCACAAGATAATATGCTATGTTCTGTTTAAGTATCAATGTCTCGTAGTGTTATTCACCAATATTTACATTAAATGTCAAACCGGCTTTCCATGCCAAGTCAACAGAAATACCAAAGAGCATCTGTATAGAACGCAAGTCAGGAATTGTTGAATATGCATTTTTAAGGCTATTCTTCTGAAGAGTGAAAGTTGCGATGGTTTTTGCATCACGTATAAAGACACGGTTTATATTCTGACCGCTATCACCTTCTTTGAAACTCTTATGGTCTGCCCATGTTATATCACCTCCATCTGCTGGGTTAAGAGAGCCTATAAGATAAAATTTCTGACCGCTCTTTATTTTACCACTTGCACCATAGAAATCCTTATCAGCTGTCATTTCCAATGCGATATTCACTGCTGACTGTGTAGATTCTGTAGTATAGTTGTCCATAACAAGAGTATAGTTGGTTGCTCCTGTTGTTGTCAAAACTGTACCTTCATCAGAAATCTTATCGTATATTACTCTTGATGCATTGTTAGCCAAAGGCAGGTAATCGTATCTCGAATTGGTAGGCTGACCACCAATCAATATGCCATGAACTTTAAGTGTGATAGTCTTATCGGCTGAGCTTCCATCAAAAACGTTATTGGAAATACTTCCACCAGAAACAACTGAAGCATTGTCAACCAGCGCATCTTCAGTAGTTGTTCCAACTCCTGTTCCCATTTTAAATGTTGACACAAGCTGAGCGGCACCATATGTAATATTGTCCTGCATTGCTACGGCACGTGTTGCTGCAGAAACAGGAGTGGAAGTCCAACCTGACCAGTTTCCTTCAGTTATCCAAGCTGTTGAATTTGTAGGATAATCAGATGTGTTCTTACCCACGTTTGTCTGCCAAAGTGCAGAGTTACAATAATAGGTCAACTGAGATGGATAAGTGAAATTATCAAATGCAGTAGAAACTGTAGCTGTACCCATTTGGCCGTTATTAACGAAAGCATAACCATTCTCATTGCTATATGTAATTACAGCAGAACCTGTAGGAAGATTCAGTGATTCTGGAAAACTACTGGTAATGAATTCATCCCCAACACCTTCAGACTTATAGTTGTTATTCCATGTATATTCATAAGGTGAGTTGCTACCAACCTTTGTAACATCGAAATATTCTGCAATCTTATCAAGAATCTTTTCAGCCAAAGCCTTAGCCTGAACATCACTTTCGTTTTCATAAACATCTATTACAGATGCACATAAATCACTTACCATATTCAATATAGCAGAGCTTGAGCCTTGACGAACATCACCACCCTGTGCCTGATTGGTAAACTGATTGAAAGCATTACCCAGAGCTTTCATATGTACATTAGTAGTGTTAGATAAAGACGCCCATGTGTTTGTATCATCTATCTTTGCATCTTTAATACCATTTAGGATGCTAAGCAACTTAGCCTGACGTGTTGTTATTTCTGATTCTGACGAAACAATAGGTTCCAAAGAGAACTTTATGTCAGTATCAGCAGATGGACTTGTCAAAACTGTAGATGCTGTTGATAGGTTATTTGTCAATGAGCCTTTAGCAAACTTGTCACCAACACTACTGAGAGCAGTTGCATAAAACAGGAAGTTACTTGTACCCACTGGTATATACATTGTATATACCTTACTTGAGCTATTGGTAAGTGTAGGGTCACCTCCATCTATAGCAGGTCCAGTATAGGAAGATAATGTTAGCTTGTTAGACGCATCCATAGTATTTACAGTGGCTGGAGCACCTGCATAACAGAATAGATTCATGTTATTAATGCCCTGGAACAAGCCCGCACCAGCGTCACCAGCAGTCATACGAGAGCGTTCGCCTGGTTGCGTAACATTGATAACAAACTCCGTTTTGACCGCATTTGTTACAGGGTCATAATTCGGATTATTTTCCACATCATCATTTGATGAGCAAGCAGTGAATGAAACTGCACTTACGAGTACTGTCGTACTGAGTAAAGAAAACTTAAACATTTTTTTCATCTTATTTATAATCTTGAATCATTGTTTCTTTATAATATTTATGTTTTGCATTGCTGCTGTATCGCCATGATTAGCAGCACGTTGCAAGCATTCCATTGCTTCTGTATGTTGACCACAGAGCCAAAGCGCTACACCTAAAGCATTTTGGGCTCTTTCATCATCACGAACGTTAGACAGCAAACGCAAAGCCTCATGATGACAATCACTACAGTCGGTAGTAAGCAGTTCGCTTGCCTCATTTATAATTTGTGCATTTTTATCAGGTACATCATCATAGTATATCTTGATTAAACCTGAATAACGCTGCTCTTTTAGCATACGATTACGAATAAATTCCCAAGTACGTCCTCCATCCAACCTACGTAAACGTTTTTCGCGAAGCTTGCTATCATTTACATTATTAATAATATCAACAACTTTTTTTAAGTCGATGCCATTATCATAACCTTTTGAAATAAATCCCTGAACACTGTCGCTAAGTTCCATCCAAGCCTCGCCAGCACCTACAGTTTCAAAAATTGTATCTGCAACATTCACCTCTTGCTGGATATAATGTTGTAACGCCTGTGCACGGCTTACAGAAAGTTTCTGGTTATATACGGGATTTCCTTCTACAGATGCGAAACCAACAATTTGTATTTTTCTAATTATACAACTTGTGTCGGCTATCATATTGCGAGTGAGGTCAACGATACGCTTTAATGTCTGCAAATTGTTGCGATAGGCGGGATACAACTTTGAGTTTCCGACACCAAAATAAACAAATAAACCTTTTATGTTCTTAGTTTGAGGTGTATTTAGGTATGGAGTATAATTTGAATACGACTCTACAAAGTCGGTATCATTTTTTAACTGTAGCTGGAATCTACGTTCATGAACGTAAGACAAAACAGGCTCAAATCGCTTTTCTGCTTCATTGGAGATACTAATCTCTGGGATAGACGACATATCAGCCTCTGAAGACATTACTGCACGACCAGGAATATTATATACAATGCTCAGGCCTAACTGAGGCAAAATAAAGAATTGATTTTTGTTGCCAATCTTTGTGCCACAATGTTCACATTTATATCTATTGAAACTTGTATAGCCCAAAGCAACACCAGCAAAAGCTTCGAGATTCCAAAAACGTCCTAAAGGCCAAGAATAGCCGTAATATGCTCCAATAGCACCAAGATCGCCTTGCCGACGCTCATTTCTGACAGATTTCCATAGACCGAAAGGGAATGTAACACCACCAACATTATAGTGACTATAAATAAGATTTGACCCAAAGAAATGATGCACATTAACCGAATCAGACCAATAACGAATATCAGGAGAAATCAACAAATGTTTCCACTTACGTACTGCTTGATTGTCTGTAGGCCAAGGATTAAAGCCAGCAGTAAGTCCCATAGACCAATGCTGCGATAAACCAACACCAATACGAAAATTAGGTGTCAATGACGCATCATAAAGCAAATTATTGCTTAGCGTCAGGTGTTGGGCTGTCGCTAAATGCGTACTGAATAACAGTATGAATAATATTTTTAAACGGTTAATTGGTTTCATCGTTGCGTGTTTAGTGTATATACTTGAATAAGTATAGCAACAAAATTATATAAAATTGTCAAATAGATTACTTATGCACGTGACCACCTTTTTTAATTTCGTCATTTTTGCCTTTAATTTTGTCAAAAACTCCTAAAATATGAATAATGTACAATATTTTAGTAAGCATAATTTATTATTGTTTAAAGCCACAAAAAATAGCACAATTACAGCCCTATCTTTTAACATCGTCCAATGCTTTTCAATTTGTCAAAACCCCTTTATTTATAGGGGAGGGGAGGACACCTCCTAACGATTAAAAACGCCTAATCACTCCTTTTCAGCTATACTATTGTCTATAGTTTTTCGATAATCTGACGGAGTCATTCCAAAGGCATTTTTAAAATTACGAATAAATGTAGCTGCACTTTTAATACCACATGCTTCTGCAATGGCGTTCATAGTATATTCCGGATGCTCTTTCATAAGAGCAACAGCATAAATCATACGTTTACTATTAATATACCCACTAACATTCATTGATGTGTATTTATTAATAATAGTTGCAAGAACATTTTTATCCACACCCATCAAGTGCATCAATTCATCGCGACCAAAGCCCTGCTCTAAGAATAATTTCTCCTTTGATATTCTGTTATCGGCTTCTTCAAAAATATGTTTATATTTATCCTCTTCTTTTTCTTTATTGTAAGAATTAGTGTTTGCTTTTATAGAATCATTATTAGACAAAATATTATGATAATATACTAATCTTTGCATTGCAGCCGACATCAGGCGATTGCGTTTTCGCTCACGCAAATCATAAAATAAAAGGATTACTGAGATGACCACCAGCATAACAACCACAATCAAGATTATAGTTAACATCATATTACGCTGCGACATCTGCAGCTCACGACTAACAGCTTCACTTACAGAATCAAGACATTGGTTAGAGAACTTTAAACGTAGTGAATCCGCAACATCAAACATACGCTTATAACATTGAGTTGCAGCCTTATAGTTTCCCATCTCACTATACATCTGTGCCTCGCTACTCAATATTTGCACCATAGTAAGACTGATTTCATTTTTATCATCTACAATAATCTGCTTTGAGATTTTAAACATTTCTTGCAACTCCTTGTACATTTTTCTTTGCAGCATATATGTCTGCATATAATGCTCCACGGTTACATCATTGATACCCAGTTTTTTAGCTAAAAGGTAGCATCTGTCAGCCTCGTCAATACGTCCTATTTCTGTAAAAATCCATGTTCGAACAGAATACAAACAATATAAGGCTTGCTCTTTAGTTGTGTCAAATGAATACCAATTACTATGTAGAATACTCTTTTCCTGCTCAATAGACATTTTCATGGCATCTTTGAACCGTCTATCTCTTATATACATCAAAGCTAATTCTGCATAGAAATAACAAAGTTCATTGTTGCGGTATTTATAATCAGAATGTTTCATTGTATTAACTGCTCCAAAGCACTTTGCATAACTTTCACGTACACTAATGCTGTCATGCAGTCGTTTGCCCAACATAAACTGAGCCATGGCAACATATCCAACTTGTTGTTCTTTTTTTGCTTCACGAATTACTCGGTATGCTGTCTCGGCTAAAGCTTTTTCTTCGCCAATTACATCATACGAGTCCATCATGAATTTCAAAATTTTCAGCCTTGTATGAATGCTGTCGCGCAATGATTCATCATCTGGAATATCCTTATAACAATTTACGGCATGCTTATACAAGTGTGCCTTAAAGTATAGATTTCCTTTCTCCATTTCTGCCTTCCAATTAGGTATTATATGGCGATTGGACATAGTTTCAATAATATTCAAAGCTTTTGATAGATTAGTCGAACTAAGTCTGTAAGCATTTGTAATAGTAAGTTGAGAATCAGAATGTTGTTTAGCAGACATAGTTGACACTGCAACAACAAGAGCAAATATAATTAGTAAATAGCGTTTTAGTTTCATGGAGAGTCAATTTTATTTGCTAACAAAGGTAATAAAAAATAATACAAGTAGTAGTTATATAAACTTTTTTAACTAAAGTTTTTTTATTTTTCATGTGTAACTAATTGCTTATTTTGTCATACATGCCACCTTAAAAAAGAAATACAAGTTAAAGCCGTTATACTATTTATCATAATCTTGATTATAAGTGTGTAAAAAAGGCATATATCTTGTGTCATGATAACGTATAAATAGCATATTAGCAGTTAAAAAGCATAAAAAAGGCAGTCTCTAAAATAGAGACTGCCTTAATGAATTGGTTAATCAATCTATGAAAAAATATAGTAAACACTATTGAGAGCTATGCAATAGCGATTTGTCGCTGAACCTTTCCTACCTTCTCTGCCAACTTAGGCATAGTAATTGTGAGCACACCGTTTTCAACTTTAGCAGAAATAGAGTCTTTATCAACATTCTCTGGTAAAGTATATGTCTGCTGATAATTTCCATAAGAGAACTCACGACGCAAGAAATGTTCTTTCTTGTTTTCTTCCTTATGTTCAAACTTGCTCTCGATAGCGAGTTCAAGATCACCGTCTGTGTTGATGTTAACACGGCAAAATTCTTTCTTAATACCAGGAACTGCAACTTCCATAGTGTAAGCCTTGTCGTCTTCCTTGACGTTTACAGCTGGTGCCGTAGCATTCATGCGACTAAGAGCTCTTGTGTCAAAGAAATCATCAAATGCATTGTCTAACCAATTGTTCTGTAAAACTGGGAATAACATAATCAATACCTCCTAATTATTTTTTAGTTGTTTATTTATCTATGAGGATTCGGCTCTTTTGAACCTTGTCCTCATCAACTATATTACAATAAATGTGCCTACGCAAAATTTGTGGCAATTTGGCAGAAAAGATTAAAAAAATTAATAATTGCTGCCAGATGTGACTAATCTTTTCAACGCATATAATCGAAGTTGGCGAAAATTAATCGGGGAATTATTCTTATAATGCAGATCAAAACGGATAATTACGCGAACAATAACAATCGAAAGTAATATCAAAAAAGATAACATATTTATTATAAGGTAAAATTTTTATTTAACTATACCATGACTCTAAGGTAACTCTAAGGTAACGCTAAAGTAACTCTAAGGTAACAATAACCCAGCTCTAATAAAAAATTAGAGAATCGTTAGAGAATGATTAGAGAAAGGTTAGAGAACGATTAGAGGTATAACGGAGGAACAGTTGAGTTTCGTTCTCAAAAAGAACAATATTCGTTCTTTTATAAATCATCAAAATACGAATCAGAGCATCTAATTAGTCGAAAATAATTCTTTACATCAAACAAAGGGGATTGAGAATCACTCATTTTGGGTATTGTTTTGTATTACTTAAAAATATATCTTTGCATCGAGTAATTTTAAGTTTTAAATATATGACTATTAAGAAAATCGTAGGTCGTGAGATTCTTGACTCACGCGGTAATCCAACCGTTGAAGTGGATGTTGTTCTTGAAAATGGAGTTTTAGGTCGTGCAGCTGTTCCTTCTGGTGCAAGTACTGGTGAGAATGAGGCACTTGAACTTCGCGATGGTGACAAGAACAGATATCTTGGTAAAGGTACTCTTAAAGCTGTTGAGAATGTTAATAAGGTTATTGCACCTGCACTCATTGGTGATAATGTATTCAACCAGCGCGCTATAGATAATAAGATGCTTGAACTTGATGGTACACCAACAAAGAGTAAGCTTGGCGCTAACGCCATTCTTGGTGTGTCATTGGCAGTAGCTCAGGCTGCTGCAAAAGCACTTAATATTCCTCTTTATAGATATATTGGTGGTGCAAATGCCTATACATTACCTGTTCCAATGATGAATATCATCAATGGTGGTGCTCACTCTGATGCCCCTATTGCATTCCAAGAGTTTATGATTCGTCCTGTAGGTGCACCATCTATTAAAGAAGCAGTACGCATGGGTGCAGAAGTATTCCATAACCTTGCTAAATTACTGAAGAAACGTGGACTTTCAACAGCTGTAGGTGATGAAGGTGGTTTTGCGCCAGCCCTCGATGGTGTTGAAGATGCCCTCGACTCTATCTGCCAGGCAATTAAAGATGCTGGATATGAACCAGGTAAGGATGTAAAGATTGCTATGGACTGTGCATCAAGTGAGTTTGCTGTCGTAGAAAATGGTAAATATTACTATGACTACAAGCAACTAAAAAATGGCAAGTTGAAAGATCCTAACGGTAAAAAACTTACTGCAGAAGAGCAGATTGACTATCTTGAGAAGCTTATAAATAAATATCCTATTGATTCTATCGAGGATGGTCTTGACGAGAACGATTGGGATAATTGGGTTAAGCTAACAGAACGTATTGGCGATCGTTGTCAGCTTGTTGGTGATGATCTCTTTGTTACTAACGTTAAGTTCTTACAGAAAGGTATTGCCATGGGTGCAGGTAATTCTATTCTTATCAAAGTCAACCAGATTGGTTCTCTCTCAGAAACCCTTGATGCAATAGAAATGGCTCATCGTCATGGTTATACAACAGTTACTTCACATCGCTCTGGCGAAACCGAAGATACTACTATTGCAGATATTGCTGTTGCAACTAATTCAGGACAGATAAAGACAGGTTCTCTTTCTCGAACAGATCGTATGGCAAAATATAATCAGCTAATCCGTATTGAAGAGGAGCTTGGTTCTGTTGCAAAATATGGATATAAGAAAATAAAGTAATGCACATTTAACTTGTGCATTGAATATCCCTTAATATAAATCATATTTTTAATTATATCAGCTACATTGTGAAATGTGGCTGATTTTTTGTATTTTAATGCATTTTTTTGCTTTGGTTGAGTTTTTTTGATAAAAAAAATGGAAAAATGTTGGAGAGTGAGTGAATTTTCTTTATATTTGCAAAATAAATTTGATAACATTTTAACACATAGTACTATGGCTAAGTATAATATTACTGAAAAAAAAGAAAAGGAAGCTACTTATCGTACACTTGTTAACCCTTCAGTTATGGACGATCTCAAAGAGAGAATCTTAGAGATTATTGTAATTCAGAAGAAATACAAGGACAAGAATTACACAGCCCAGCTGCTTGCTTCTGATTTAGGTACAAACACCCGTTATATTTCAGCGGTTGTAAATACTCGTTTTCACATGAGTTATCCTGAATTTGTAAATAAGCATAGAATTGAAGAGGCAATGACACTGTTGCTTGATTCAAGATATCAGGGACTTAACATGGAAGACATTGCTGTTAAGGTTGGCTTTGCTAATAGACAGTCTTTCTACGCTTCTTTCTTTAGATTCAACAATTGTACTCCACGCGAATACAAATTGAGAAATTTGGCTCTTCATCCAGCATTGAAGACTGCAGGAAAGAAAAAAGCAACTAAGGGACGTAAAAAATCGACTAAGAAATAGAAATGTAGGCAATTCGATATCATAAAATGATTGAGAATT
Organism: uncultured Prevotella sp.; assembly: GCA_905236755.1. GTDB lineage: Bacteria > Bacteroidota > Bacteroidia > Bacteroidales > Bacteroidaceae > Prevotella. Next base: position 25,943 of record CAJOCR010000005.1, on the reverse strand, counting down.
AGTTATACATGACTATTTAAAACCCTTGCAATTTCAGGCTTTTATAGCCATTTTAGTAATTCTTAAAATCAATTTTATGAAGAAAATTGTACTGGTTCTAACTATTCTTTTTTCAACTATAACCCTCTTTGCTGGCCCAGTTGATAGAGAACAGGCATATAAGAATGCCCAGATTTTTTTTGTGTCTCAAGGACGTAACGCTAAGTTAGAGAAACCGCTTGTTTCACGAGGTGAAGCAAGTAATCAACCTTATTATATTTTCAATGCTGAAAATAATCAAGGTTATGTCATTGCGTCAGGAGACGACCGTACCATGCAAGTATTAGGTTTTGGTAATAGCGGTAACATTGATGTTACTAATATTCCTCAAAACCTAAAAGGTTTGTTGGATAGCTATGCCAGGCAGATAAAAGCCTTAGGTAATAGTCGTTTTGTAACAACAAGCCCTGCAGGAAGTGGAAAGGCAGATATTGTTCCGTTGTTAAAAACAACATGGAATCAGGGTACACCTTATAATAATAGTATAAACATAAGTCTACCAGGTGCATTGGGGAAAAAGCCATATACTGGTTGCACAGCAACAGCTATGGCTCAGGTGCTTAATTATCATAAGCGCCCTAATGCTTTGGTTGCAACGATTCCATCATATACAACTGAAACTCATAAAATAAATGTGCCAGAAGTTCCAGCAGGATCAACAATTGACTGGGACAATATGAGTGATTCATATGCTAAAGCAGGTATTTATACTGCATCAAAAAAGGCTGTTGCAGACTTGATGATGTACAGTTCTTATTCTCTTGAGTCAGATTTCATTGATTTTTCGTCAGGAACAGCTGCATATGTTAATTATGTGCCAATGGCATTAGTTGATTATTTCGGCTACGATCCTACTGTTAGATTATTAGCAAGTAAAAACTATACTATTAGTAGCTGGAATGACATTATTTATAATGAACTTGCAGCTGGTCGTCCTGTACTATATGGAGGAGCTACAGTTAGTTCGGGTCATGCTTTTGTTGTTGATGGTTATAGTTCGGATGGGTATTATCATATAAACTGGGGATGGGAAGGACAATGCGACAACTATTTCCTGCTTTATATAGCAAATCCTGATGACACATCTGGTGCGGGTGCAAGTTCGACAGAAGATGGATTTAGTGACCAGCAGGAAGCAGTTGTAGGTATTCAATATGGTGTTGACAACACTGATCTTACATGTTTAGAGGCTTACCTTGATGGTTTTGAGTATGATACTGACGATGAATGTTATTATATTAATTTTGAAGGTTATAATCTAATACCTAAATCAAAAAAGTTTGATATAGGTGTGGCATATTATGATACACAGAATGTAATGCAAGTAATATCTTCAAGCCCAACAGAAAGCATTGATTTCATGAGAGGTCTGCGAGGATATTTCCTTCTTCCCGAATTGCCAACAGGAAAAAATACTCTTTTTGCAGTTAGCAAGGTAACAGGTACTGATGAATGGTTAAGATCAGGTGACTTACCATCGCAAACTGTTGTTGTAAATGTTGCTGAAAATAAGGAAATAACTCTTTCACAGCCTGCATTTGCTAAGCCTGATGTTGAGATTTCATTCCAAGGTGACAAGGTAAAAGACCAAATGTTAACAGCAAAAGTAAAGGTTACAGCTAACAATCAAGAATATCGTGGTCCTATATTCCTATATGCAAGTAAAACAACTACAATACCAGAACAGGCAGAATACCAAAAGGGTGTAGAACTGACTAAAGGCTCGAGTGATAATATAGAGCTATATTTTACTCCAAAGTCAGTTGGTAGCTGGAATATTTGGATTACAAACGGCTACGAGTATGATGGTAATGCAGAAAAATATGTTGTTCCTGACAAATATATCCTCGGACAAACAAGCGTTAATATAACTGAAAGTACAGGAATAGAAAGTATTTCTTTCGCAGAAGAAAAGCCTGTAAAGAATGAGCCCCTTTATAATATTGCTGGTCAGAAAGTTAACAAAAACTATAAAGGACTCGTAGTTAAAAATGGAAAAAAAGAGGTTTTTGTTAAATAACGTAAAGTTTTTAAATAAAATCTTCGCAAATTAAATAAAAAGTAGTACATTAGCAGCGTTACAAATACAGTAACGTGAAATGTTTAATGCGAATAAATTATAGAAAGTAACAATCTGAGAAGATAGTTACTTTCTTTTTTTATATACTTATTTTTACGAAAAAGCCAGCAAACAAATAATGTTAGCTGGCTTAATATAATAATCTTCAAAAAATATCAGAACTACATATTTGATCTCGTTTAAAAGTCCTCATCGTCAGAAAGATCAGCTGCCTCGAGATTCAAATCATCAGAATCCTCATCGAAGTTCGTACGATAACTCTCTTCTGTGAGCTTATCCTCGTCAAAGGTATCGTCGTCATCATCATCGTGATTCTTGTAGTTATCTTCAATCTCTGGAAGATCCTCGTCGTTATCATCGATGTTGTTGTCAAGATCATCGTCATCAACATCAAACTTCATCTTCTTTGTTGTTACCAATGGTTTCTCCTTAGCAAAGATAGCTTCAATCCATGTGCCCTTGGTAATTTCAAGAACCTCAAAGCCATCAGCAAGTTTCTTTTCGTAAAGACCACCTGGCTTATGAAGACGGTCGGCAGGAAGAGTTGTTGTAGAGATGTCAAAACCACTCTCTATAATATCCTGTATGCTCTGAGAAAGAGACTCCCAGCCACCACCGAAATTACGGTCAAGAACTTCTACGAGCTTAGCTGCTGAGATATGACGAATGTTCTCGTATGTGAGGTCGGTAACACGCAAGATAGGCTTTTTCTTAACAGCCCACTTCACAGTCTGACCATTTACACGAACAGAACTACACTTGAATCCGCGATCTTCATATTTACGTATAACTTCAGGCTTGTCAACCTTGACTTCTTCAATATCAAAGGCTGATTTAAGCACACTGAGATAATGATTCATGTTATCTTTCAGGTCGGCATCTTTCTCTGATGCTTCCCACATACGAAATACATCGTTTTCCTGAATATCCCAAACATTGCTCTTAGTGAGCGACTTCAAAATTAATGCTTGCTGTTCCTTCATAATCTAATTTCCTTTATGTTGCAAAATTAATACAAAAGAATAAACTAACAAACATTTATCCGAAAAAAAATGGAGGTATTGGATTTATTCGAGAAAAAATTCATATTTTTGTAAGGCATACAGAAAGTAAGGCAAATTATCCATAATAATTATAGAAAAATTAATAGTAAAATGGAACAGATAAAAACATTGATTATCGGTAGTGGCCCTGCTGGATACACAGCAGCAATATATGCTGGACGTGCAGGTTTAAACCCTGTTTTATATTCTGGTATTCAGCCAGGTGGACAGCTTACCACAACAACTATAGTAGAGAATTTCCCAGGTTACCCTCAGGGTGTTGATGGCACTCAGATGATGATGGAGTTTCAAGAGCAAGCTGCTCGTTTTGGTGCTGTAATACGTGATGGAAGTATAGTAAAAGCCGATCTCTCAAATCGTCCTTTCCACATTGTTGACGAACGAGGAAATGAGATGTTGGCAGAAACACTTATCATTGCAACTGGTGCAAGCGCAAAATATCTCGGTCTTGCTGATGAGGAGAAATATAAAGGTCAAGGTGTTAGTGCATGTGCCACATGTGACGGTTTCTTCTATCGTAAGCGTACTGTGGCTGTTGTTGGTGGTGGTGATACTGCATGTGAAGAGGCAATGTATCTTTCATCGCTTGCCACAAAAGTTTATATGATTGTACGTAAACCATATCTGCGTGCTGCAGATATTATGCGCAAGCGTGTTGAAGAGAAAGAAAACATCGAAATCCTTTATGAAACAAACACTCTTGGGCTTTATGGTAATGATGGTGTTGAAGGTGCTCATCTCGTATATCGCAAGGGCGAGGCCGACGAGAAGGAATATGACCTTCCTATTGATGGTTTCTTCCTGGCTATTGGCCACAAGCCAAATACCGATCTTTTTAAAGGTCAGCTTGAACTTGACGCTCAAGGCTTTATTGTAACAAAGGGCAACTCAGCAAAAACAAGTGTAGAAGGTGTGTTTGCTGCAGGTGATGTTGCTGACCCTGTTTATCGTCAGGGAATTATTGCTGCTGGCTCTGGTGCAAAGGCGGCTATCGAAGCAAATCAGTTACTAAATAAATAGAATTAAACCATCTCTTTTAGTTTTTGAGTTTGTTAGTCTATAAGTTTATTAGTTCGTAAACTTACAAACAATAAAGGTCTGGAAAAATTTCTTCCAGACCTTATATTTTGTTCTTTATAAAGAAGTGCTCTTTATATTAAGCCCAAGGGTTCTCTGTTGGATAAGGCAAACTCTTTGGCTGGTTGTAAGCAACATCCTTGATACCAAGGTACTTGAATACATCAAAGAGGATACGACCAACATGATCGAATGCAACTGCACCGTGGTGTGGATAACCCTTCTGGATGAGTACATGACGATAGAAACGACCCATCTCAGGAATAGCAAAGATACCAATACCACCGAATGAACGTGTAGGAACATCAAGAACCTCACCCTCAGCAATGTAAGAACGGAGGTTACCCTCACTGTCGCACTGCAGACGGTAGAATGTAACTGGACTTGCAGCGATGTCACCCTCGAGAGTACCACGTGTAAAGTCTGGTGTGCAACCATTCTCGAGCAGACGGTTCTGGATGAGCTGGAACTTGATAGCACGGTTAGAACACATCTTGCAAGAAGGAGTGTTACCACAGTGGAAGCCCATAAATGTATCTGTGAGGCTGTACTTCTGACCATACTTAGGAACGATATCCTCGTCGTAGATGTACTGAGGTGTAGAGTTGTTGATATCAAGCAATGTAACAGTGTCATCACTTGCACACATACCGATGTACTCAGAGAGTGCACCATAGATATCTACCTCACAAGCTACAGGAATACCACGGCTTACGAGACGTGAGTTAACGTAGCAAGGCTCAAAACCAAACTGGCTTGGGAATGCTGGCCAGCACTTGTCAGCAAATGCTACATACTGACGGTCGCCCTTGTGAGCCTCTGCCCAATCAAGCAATGTAAGCTCGAACTGTGCCATACGAGCGAGCAATTCCTCATAGTACTTGCCCTCACCCATTTCCTTGCGCATATCCTCGCAAACCTCAGGAATACGTGGGTCATCCTTGTGCTCTTTGTAAGCAACAAGAAGGTCGAGTTCTGAGTTCTCCTCAATCTCAACACCAAGTTCGTAGAGACCCTTGATTGGAGCGTTACAAGCGAAGAAATCCTGTGGACGTGGACCGAAAGTGATAATCTTCAGACCCTTAAGACCAAGGATTACGCGAGCTACTGGTACGAAGTCAGCAATCATCTTTGCAATCTCACTAGCTGTACCTACTGGATAAGAAGGAATGAAGCCTTTGAGATGACGCATGCCAAGGTTGTAAGAACAATTAAGCATACCGCAATATGCATCACCACGACCATTGATCATGTCACCGTCGCCTTCAGCAGCAGCAACGAACATGCAAGGACCATCGAACTTCTTTGCAATAAGAGTCTCTGGTGTCTCAGGACCGAAGTTACCAAGGAATACAACGAGTGCGTTACAACCAGCTGCCTTAACCTCAGCAACAGCCTTGTTCATATCAGCCTCGTTTTCAACTGTTGTCTGGCAGTTGAAAATCTCGCCCTTGTACTCTTTTACAATGTTCTCGCGGCGCTGTGTAGAAAGTGCGATTGGGAAACAGTCGCGGCTAACAGCAATAATTCCAAGTTTTACGTTAGGAATGTTGTTACTTGTCATAATGTCTTTATTGTTAATATTAGGTTCTATTCATTTCGAAATCGGTGTACAAACTTACATAAAAAATCTGAAACACACCTCTTTGCGGGTAAAAAAAACACTTAATGTAACATATTCAAATGATTTTGTTACGCTTGGTGATATTACAGACCTCTTGCCTTGAGCAGTGATTCTGTATCAGGCTCGTCTAAACCAGTGAAACTTGAGAAGGCTTTCATCAAATCAATGGTATATCCACGGCTCAAAATTTTCTCTTTCATCTCTTCACCTGTAGAACGATTCAAAGCACCCTTACGCTGGAATGCTTCAGCAATATTGTCAGCCAGCACCTCTGTCCACAGATAGCTGTAATATCCTGCAGCATAGCCGCCACCAAACACATGATTGAAATAAGATGTTGAATAACGTGGTGGAATCTGTGAGTCAAGCAATCCCACTTCAGCCAATGCTTTTTTCTCAAACTCTTCTGCTTCAGCAGCTGAAGGCACATCCTTAGATGACAACATGTGCCAAGCAAGATCAACACATGTAGCAGCGAGGTTCTCGCCTAATGCATAACAAGGCTGGAAGTTAATAGACTTAATCATCTTTGCTTTCAGGTCTGCAGGCATATTCTTGCCTAAGGCATTCTTTGCATAGTTATCAAAGACTTCATCGATAGATGCAAAACTTTCATTAAACTGTGATGGCATCTCTACGAAGTCACGAGGAACAGCTGTTCCACTAAGCGAGTTATACTGACAATTAGAAAGCATACCATGAAGAGCATGACCAAACTCATGGAACATTGTTGTTGCCTCGTCCCATGTAACATATGAAGGCTGACCCTCTGGTGCTTTTGCAAAATTGCACACATTATAAATAATAGGTATCTGATTCCATTCCTTGCTCTGCTTAGCAAATGCACTCATCCATGCGCCACCACGCTTTGTTGGACGACGGAAATAATCACAATACCATAGAGCAACGGTCTTTCCTTGGGCATTAATAACCTCGAAGGCCTTCATATCTTTATGATAGACAGGGATATCCTTGCGTTCCTTGAAAGTAAGACCGTAAACCTTTCCTGCAGCATAGAATACACCATTTACCATTACACTATCAATGTTGAAATACTGCTTTATCTCATCATCATTCACGTTCAACTGCTCTTGCTTCATCTTTGAAGAATAGTAGAAACGGTCATATGGTTGCAAACGAAAATCTGCACCTTGAGTCTTCTGTGCATACGCCTCAATCTCTGCAGTTTCCTTATCAGCAACAGGTTTGTAAACCTTAATTAGGTTTTTCAAGAAAGAATAAACGTTTTCTGGAGTTTTGGCCATTGTCTTTTCAAGTGAGAACTGGGCATAGTTTTTATAACCCATAATCTCGGCTTTCTCTGCACGCAACTTGGCAATCTCAGCAGCAACAGCAAGAGTGTTGTGCTTGTTAGTACCGTTTGCACGATTAATTGATGCTTCGTAAACCTTCTTTCTCAGTTCACGGTTGTCAAGACTTGCAAGAATTGGTTGCTGAGTAGTATTGATAATAACAATAGCATAAGGAGCCTTGTTGCCACGACTCTCTGCATCTTTTTTGCATTGTGCAATATCCTGCTGGCTCAATCCCTTGAGTTCATCAACCGAATTCACCCAAACCACAGCATCATTAGTTGCTGCAGGCAACATATTACCCCACTGCTGCTGTAAATCAGAAATACGGCTGTTGATTTGTTCCATACGAGCCTTCTTCTCTTTTGAAAGAAGTGCTCCGCTACGAACAAAGCCATTATATGTCTCCTCTAACAAACGCTTGTCTTCGCCATTGAGAGACTTATATTCATGATCATATACATATTTGATCTTTGTAAAGAGTTTATCGTTGAACGAAATCTCATTCTCAAACTTCACCAGTTCTGGCATAATAACTTTTTCTGTTTCAGCTATCTTTGGTGTTTTGTGAGAACCAGTAAGACAAAAGAATGTGTTTGAAACACGATCAAGCAATTTACCGCTATTTTCGTACGCCTTGATAGTGTTAGCAAATGTAGGTTTTGCCTTGTTTGAAACAATCTTTTTGATATTTGCTCTTGCTTCAGCAATGGCAGCCTGTAGTGCAGGCAGATAATCACTCTCGCATACCTTATTGAAGTCAGGAGCGCCATAAGCAACTGTACTTTGCTGTAGTAGAGGGTTTTTACTATTTGTTTTCTGTGCCATAGACAGTGTTAATGTGGAAGCAAGGCCCACAGTAAATAATGTTCTTGTTATCGATGTATTCATCTGGTTATTATTGATGTTTAACAAATTGGTGTAAAATTACATTAAAAAAAAGAGAATGCAAAACAAAAAACATTTTTTTGCTTGTTTATAACATTAAAAATATATTTTTTATAATTTTGTAGCGTGAATCTATCATTAATAACTTATAATAAATAAACCATAACTTATTACAATTCATTATTATGCTTTACAGAACCATTCTATGTCTATTATCATTATTAGCTTTCCATTCTGTGAAAGCTGTTGAAGCAAACAATCCTATTGCTCATCCAAGTGCTGTTATTCAACTTGGTAATGCACGTTTTACAGTACTTACACCAGAAATGATTCGTATTCAATACAGCGACAGACAGCTGTTTGAAGATAGAGCAACGTTTGGTGTTATAAACCGAAGATTACCAGTTCCACTGTTCACCACTTTTCAGAATGACAGTATTTTTGTTATAAAGACAAATAAGCTTGTACTTAAATATAGAATAGGTGAAAAGATTAGTGCTGATTCTCATAACAGTCTTACCATAACATTAAATATGAATGGAAAAGATGTTTCGTGGCATCCTGGTCTTACTGATTCTTTGAACCTTAAGGGTACTACCCGTACTCTTGATGGAAATAATGGTGATGATTATAAATCACGTCTTGAAAACGGACTTCTTTCACGTGGTGGCTGGAGCATTATAGACGAAAGTCCTTCTTTCCAGCATGGCGATGGAAGCAATGTCTTTGCATTCGATAAAAACGTAGATGGAATGAGTTGGTGGGCTAACCCTATAGACCCTACAGCCATTGACTGGTATTTTCTTGGCTATGGCCACAACTATCGTCAGGCACTTACTGATTTTACCAAAATAGCTGGAAAAATACCAATGCCTCCACTTTATATTCTGGGTTATTGGTACAGTAAGTATCAGAAATATACCGCACAAGATTTCATGGACATAGCTACCGAAGTTGAGCAGCACAATATACCACTTGATGTGATGATCTTCGACATGGACTGGCATACAGAAGGTTGGACAGGTTGGACATGGAATAAAGAAATTATCCCAGACCCAAAGAAACTGATTAACTTTATGCATAACAAACATCTACATGTAGGATTAAATCTTCACCCTGCTGATGGTGTTGACAACGATGAAGATGGTTTTGAACAGATGGTTAAAGACATGCATCTATCTCCAATGACAACACGCATACCATGGCAGTTGGAAGATAGTACATTTTATCGTGTATTCTTCCGTGATATCCTTCGCAAACACGAAGCATTAGGTGTTGACTTCTGGTGGCTCGACTGGCAACAAAACCTTACTTCTCAATACACAAGAGGTTTAGGCGAAACATTTTGGTGCAATCATGTGTTTTACAATGACATGTATTTAAATAGAACAGACCGTCGCCCAGTAATTTTCCATCGCTGGGGAGGTTTAGGCAGTCACAGATACCCAATAGGTTTCTCTGGTGATACATATTCAAACTTTGAAACACTGGCAGCGCAACCTTATTTCACGTCAACAGCATCTAATGTATGTTTCGGATATTGGGGACATGATTTAGGAGGACATCTTCAAAATGGTGCTAATGATCCTGAGCTTTACCTGCGCTGGATGCAATATGGTGTGTTCACACCTATCTTCCGTACACATGCAACAAACTGGGAAGGTATTGAACGAAGAATATGGAAATACAACAACTTCCCTTCCCTACTGAAGACAGTACAACTCAGATATAAGCTCATGCCATATATCTATGGTGCTGCTCGTGAAGCTTACGATACAGGCATTTCTATCTGTCGTCCACTCTATTATGATTACCCAGAAAACGAAAACGCATATTCTCAGAAATCAGAATATATGTTTGGCGATAATATCCTTGTTGCGCCTATCGTAGCCCGTTCTAAAGGCGGAAAGGTAAAAAAATCAATATGGTTACCTGAGGGTTTATGGTATAATGTATGCACCAAAAAACTCATGAATGGTAATCAAACATTCACCTCTACATATGGTCTTGAGGATATTCCATATTTCCTTAAAGCGGGAACTGTAATTCCTTGTTATCCAGCAATTAAACACTTGGATAAGATTCCGGAAATATTATGTTTATATGCAGTATGTGGAGCAAATGGTACAAGTTCATATTATGAAGATGCTGGTAATGACAACGGATATGAAAACAACCAATTCTTTACCCAACAGTATCTTCTTGAAGACTGTAGTCTAACTATTATGCCAATAGTAGGTAGTTATCCTAATATGACAAAAACTCGCTCATACGAGATTACTTTCCTTGCTTGCAGACAACCTAAGAAAGTTATGGTTAATGACGAAAACCTCTCTGCAAAAGATTGGCAATACAACAGTAAGAATAATAGCTTAACACTACATATCAAAAAAGTAAAACTCGATAAGAAGTTGGTTATCAACCTACTTTAAAGTATCAAGTCTTAGCGGAAAGATACACGCCATACAATATCATGGCAGAGCCAAGGACAGCTATCCATGTCATAGTCTCGCCAAGGAATATTGCTGAGAAGACAACTGTGGAAATTGGGTTTAAGTAAATATAGTTGCTTGCAACAAGAGCACCAAGCTTTTTACTAACCCAACTCCACAACACAAAACAGGTGAAGCTGGCTATAAAACCAAGGAAAAGGAGGTTTCCCCATATTACAGGCTGTTGAAATAACTCAAGAGAGAATTTCCAAGGATTAACAATAAATACAGGTAATACTGTGGTTAATCCATAAAAAAACACCTTTCTTGTTGTGAAAACAGCACTGTATTTATTTGATACATTCTTCAATAATATGCTATATACTGCCCAACACAAGGCGGCACTTAACGCAAGCATATCACCTAACGGATTCAACTTCAACACAAAGTGCCCATTAAAAATAACAAGGCCTACACCTATAGTTGCCAAGACAGTACCAACTATAAGGTTCTTAGTTGCTTTTACATCTTTTATGAACACGAGAGCCAGCAAGGTAGTCAACATTGGAGCAGTGCAAACAATAAACGACACATTGTTAACATAACCTATCCTTACAGCCTCATTCTCTGTAATAAAATAAAGTGAGCCGCCTGTAATACCCAGGACAGCCATTCTCAATTCATCCTGCCATGAGTTAGCCCATAGTTTTCGTGGCGAGATAAACAATATACATACATAAGCAAAAAGGAAACGTAACGCAAAAATCTCATGCGCCCCCATTCCATTATTCAACAGAACCTTGGAATTAATGAATGTACATCCCCATATCAGCACAACAATTGCTGCAAGAAGATGAATCCGTATCTTTGAACTTGTATTTGTTTCTTTCATAACTGAGTGCAAAGATACATAAATAATGTGGAATTTTGAATGTAGAATGTGGAATTATGAGTTACCTATCGGTAACGAATAATCATCGACTGAGCGTTTGCTGTCGGCTTGCCGGTGCAAGCATAAAGGCAAAGGAGGTAATTAGTCGGCTATGCCAATTAATAATTATATAATTATGAATTATATTCTATTTGCCCCCTCCTACGGAGGGAGATGAGGAAGGCTTATTTATGTCAGCATTCAAACCTTTTTGGATAGCTTTCAAACCACCATACTATTGTTAATATATAACTTTGTGGCCAGAAAATATTTCTAATAACTAATGCTTAATATGAATAGACGAAATCTTAAGGTGGCAGGCTTGTTGTGTCTGGGAATAGCAACACAGTCTGTCGTAAGTTCTCCACTCTATGCTTCTGCTGTAACAAATATCACTCAGCAGCAGAGTAAAGTATCTGGTACCGTCAGCGATGGTGTAGAACCAATCGTTGGCGCAAGTATTGTAGTTAAGGGTGACAAGAGTAAAGGTGCAATCACTGATCTTGATGGTAACTTCTCATTGGATGTTGCTACTGGTACTACCCTCGTTGTTTCTTATATCGGTTATAAGACTATTGAGGTGAAGGCTGGTGCTAACATGAAGATTACCTTGCAGGAAGATAACACAAGTCTCGGCGAGGTTGTAGTTACTGCTCTTGGTATCAAGCGAGATCGTAAGGCTCTCGGTTATGGTCTTAGCGAGGTGAAAGGTGAAGAACTCACAAAAGCAAAGGAAACAAACGTAATTAACTCTTTGGCTGGTAAAGTTGCTGGTCTTGTTGTTCAGAACACCGCTGGTGGTGCTTCTGGTTCTACTCGTGTGTTGCTGCGTGGTAATACTGAACTCACAGGTAACAACCAGCCTCTTTATGTTGTTGATGGTGTGCCATTGGACAATACAAACTTCGGATCAGCTGGTCAAGCTGGCGGTTATGACCTTGGTGACGGTATCTCAGCTATCAACCCTGACGATATCGAGACCATGACTGTATTGAAAGGTCCTGCAGCATCTGCACTTTATGGTTCACGTGCTTCTCACGGTGTAATCCTTATTACTACCAAGAAAGCAGCTAAAGATAATGTAAGCGTAGAATACAATGGTTCTTTCACAGTAGATACACAGCTTGCTAAATGGGATAACATTCAGCAGGTATATGGTATGGGTAATAACGGACAGTATCTTGAAACCGCTTCATCAGGTACAAACATGAGCTGGGGTCCTAAGGCAGATAACTATCTTGTTGGCTATACCGATGGCGTTAAGCGTCCATTTATGATGTATCCTAACAACACATCAAACTTCTTCCGTACAGGTCTTACAGCACAGAACACAGCTGTTCTCGGTGTATCATCAGGCAAAACAGGTATGCGTTTCTCTGTTACCGATATGCGTAACAAGGATATTCTTCCACATACAAATATGAGCCGTGACAACTTCAATCTGCGTGTAAACACCTCTGCAGGTCCTGTTGATTTTGATTTCACAGCTAACTACACTCGTGAGGTTGTAAAGAACCGTCCTGCTCTTGGTGACTCTCAGAGTAACGTAGGTAAAAACCTCATGACATTGGCAGGAACTATTGACCAGTCATGGTTGAAGAACTATCAGAATGCTGACGGCACATACGCTACATGGACTGGTACATCACAGTATAACAAAAACCCATATTGGGATCTTTACAGAAACGACAACAACTCTACAAAGGATGTGTTCCGTTTCACTGGTAAGGCTATCTGGAACATAATAGATGGTCTGAAACTCCAGGGAACTATTGGTACAGACATCAACAATATGGACTTCAGCGAGTATATCGCTAAGGATACTCCTGGAACAAAGGCTGGTAAGCTCACCAACCAGATTTTCAATAACCGCACTCTTAATGCTGAGTTGTTGATGCTTTACAACCACAGTTGGGAAGATTTTGATCTAAATGCTACTCTCGGTGGTAACTATTATCGTGTAGATAACAAGACAACAAACAATATTGGTCTTGGTGAACTCATTGATAATCTGCCTTCTATCATGAACTATGGCGAGCAGACAATCACAGAGAACACATACAAGAAACAAATCAACTCACTCTATGCAAGTGCTTCACTTGGTTACAAGCACACATATTATATTGAAGGTACTCTTCGTGGTGATAAGAGTTCTACTCTGCCAGTAAACAACAACACATATGTTTACCCTTCAGTATCAGGTAGTGTTGTTTTCTCTGAGTTCATCAAGAACAAGAGCATTATCAACTATGGTAAGGTACGTGCATCATGGGCACAGGTAGGTAGTGATACAGATCCTTATCAGCTTGACCTCACTTATCAGAATGGTATGTACAAGTATCCTGGCTATACAATTGGTATGATCACCAATACAACACAGCCAAACAAGGATCTTAAGCCTACAATGACAAGCTCATACGAACTTGGTCTTGAAATGAAGTTCTTCAATGGTCGTCTGGGCTTAGACTTCACATATTACAACCAGAACTCACGTGATCAGATTATTAGCCTTGCTTCTTCTTCTGCATCAAGTTACGAGCGTCATCTTGTTAACGCTGGTGAGATTCAGAATAAGGGTATTGAGCTTGCACTCAACGGTCGTGCACTCCAGATTAAGGACTTTGCATGGGATATGGGTGTGAACTTCTCTAAAAACACTAATAAGGTAAAGAAGCTTGTTGATGGCATGAACTACTTCGAGCTTGAAAAAGCTACATGGTGCGGCGTTTCAGTTGGTGCTCAGGTAGGCGAAAACTATGGTTGTATCATTGGTAAAGACTTCCAGCGTAACGAGAACGGTGATATTATCATCAATGCCGAGACTGGTATGCCTCTTGTAGCTGAAACAACATCTATCCTCGGTAACTCTTCTTGGGATTGGACAGGTGGTATGTACCACACCTTCACATACAAGAACTTCCGTCTCTCTGCATCTTTCGATGTTAAGGTAGGTGCCGACATCTTCTCTATGTCTATGCGTTCAGCATTCGAGACTGGTAAGGCAAAAGAAACACTTGAAGGCCGTGAAGAGTGGTATATGTCAGAACAGGCTCGTGAAGCTGCAGGCATGACACTTGCTCAGTGGCGTGCTTCTGGTAACTGCAAAGGCTATGTTGCTCCAGGTGTTATCAAGACTGTAAACAGCAATGGCGAGGTAGAATGGGTAAAGAATACTATTGCCGTTAACCCTGAGACCTATTGGAACAGCGTTTCACAGAATGTTCCTTCAATGTTTATCTATGATAACTCATATGTTAAGTGTCGTGAGATTACCTTCGGTTACGACTTCCCACGTCAGATGCTTGGTAAGTTTGTAAAGGCACTCACCGTTTCTTTCGTAGCTCGTAACCCTTTCATCATTTGGAAGAACATTCCTAACATCGACCCAGACTCAGGTTACAACACATCAGGTCTTGGTTTGGAATATGGTTCTCTGCCATCACGTCGTAGCTATGGTCTTAATGTAAATCTTAAGTTCTAAACATTCATTCATATAATGACAAAGACAATGAAAACATTCATTTCTAAATATATAAAGAAAGGCGGATTGTGCATTGCTATGGTTTTGCCATTGACATGTGGTCTTACCGCTTGTTCAGATGAGCACATGGCTGAGGTTAACACAGATAACAGCAAGAGCGCAGTTATCAACCCTAACTCTCTGCTTACTACTGGTTTGTTGCAGACCTATGGTGATTTTAACCTTATGGATACCTACCGTAGCTATATCACTGGTTTCACACAGCATTTTGCTGGTGGTTGGAACGTAACAAACTATGCTGGTAGCGTAAACTATAAGGACGATCAGTCTGCTCTGCTTTGGGATCGCTACTACACAGTAGCTATCAAACATATTGTTCAGGGCATTTACAAAACACAAGACCGTCCTGTGCTCAACGCAATGCTTCGCATTCACAGAGTATATATTCTTGATATTATAACCGATACTTATGGTGATGTACCTTGCGCAGAAGCTGGTCTTGGTTACCTTGAAGGCAAGTCAACACCTAAGTACGACAAGCAGGAAGCAATTTATGAGTTCTTCTTTAAAGAGCTTGAAGAGTGTGTTAAGCAGCTTGACGAGGAAGACCTTAAGGTTACTGGTGATGTAACAAGCTTAGACGGTAACGCAAAGGCTTGGCAGCGTTATGCTAATAGCTTGCGTATGCGTCTTGCTATGCGTATTTCTGATGTAAAGCCTGAACTTGCAAAAGAAGAATTTGAAAAGGCTTATAATGATAGCCACGGCTTCATCGCAACAAAAGACGAGAATGCGTATGTAAAATACACCAACAACAACTTTACACTTTATGATGGTGCACGCGATTTCGACTTCCGTGTTAATGCACTGGGCGAAATCCTCTATGGTCAGGACGCAGAATCTCCTACATTCATTTGTAGCACATTCTTCAACATCATGAACGATAGCAACGACCCACGTCTCTATCGTATCTGTCGTCACTACCTTAATACAAAGCGTAGTAACGTTCAGCCAGACCGTGTTGAAAATCATGACCTTACAGACGATGTAGTTGAATATCTCAAATCAACAAATACATCAGAGGCTCCATGTAACCCTGGTGCTGCATGGTATAACAACTGGATTTCTGCTCCTGGTAAGGATGCTCTTCCTGCTCTTGCTAAGTTTGATGCAAGCTACACTGGCAATAACTACGATGCTCGCATGATGCGTCCAGCATTGAACATCGACTTCGAAATGCCAGAAACTCCAGGTATCCTTATTACTTCTGCTGAAGTAAACTTCCTTCTTGCAGAGGCTAAGACAAAGGGTTGGAACGTTGCTAAGACAGCTGAGGAATATTATGAGCAGGGTGTTCGTGAGTCAATGGAAATGCTTAACGACTATTATCTCAATAAGGATTACGATAAACTCATCACTGAAGATGAAATCAATGCATTTATTGCAGCAAACAAGCTTAGCGCTACAAATCCAAAAGAGACTATCAACACTCAGGCATGGATTCTTCACATGATGAACCCTTCTGAGGCATGGGCAAATATGCGTCGTTCTGACTATCCAGTAATTCAGGATCGTACTAAGCTTGCTAAATTCGATGGTTTCCCTTATGGTCCAGACCTCCACACCCCTACTCGTCTGAAGTACCCAGAACTTGAGGCACAGTATAATGCTGACAACTACAAAGAGGCTATCCAGAATCTTGGTGGTACAGACAACTGGCACAAGCGTATGTGGTGGGACACTGCTGATCAGAATATGAAATAAATTCATACTATTAAAAAGTTACAATTATGAATAGATTATTCAATAAAACAAAAAATATGGCTGTTCGCACTTTCGGACTGTGCCTGATGTTGACTGCAGCTGTTTGTTTCAGTTCATGTTCATCAGATAATGATCCTTTCTTCACTGCAACAGAGGATGATGCACCACGTTTCCTTAATTCTGACCTTCCAAAGGTAGATGACAATAATAAACTTGGTTCTTTCGGTACCATTCTTCGCACCAATAACTTTAAGTTTGGTGTTATTGCTACTCCAGTTGACTATACCACTATTACATGGTATATCGATGATGAGTTAGTATATACTGGCGACACCATTGACCAAAAGATTCTTGCTGGCGACCACATTGTAAAGGTTGTAGCTACAACTACAAAAGGCCTTTCTTGCTATCGTGTAGGTAAACTTACAGTAACCTCACTTGCCAGTGATCCCCAGATGGGTACAAATCAAGATCAACTCTTTGTTTTCCCTGGTCAAGAATCTAAGGTTAATGGTTGTTTGAACATTAACAAAGTTGCTAAGATGTATATTGGTGGTAAGGAAGTTTCTAATCTGAGCACTGAAGGCGACGAAATAACATTCACACCCCCAACAGATCTTTCAACTGGTATTTATCGTGTTGTTCTTGAGGATGCAGAAGGTAACAAGTATGGTGGCAACACTGTTACAGTAGTTAATAATGACCCTGTAATTTGTTTGAATAGTATCAGAATGTCAATTGGTGCACCTGTAACTATTACTGGTTATAACCTTGATAAGGTACAAACTATAAAGGTTGGTGACACAGAAGCTACTATTACTGCACAGACAGCTAATACACTCACATTTACTTGTAATGCAGAACTTGGTGAACATGCACTAACTGCAGTTGACAAGAATGCTAAGCAAGTTAAGTTCTTCAACGACTATGATTATGTTAAGTTGCTTGAAGAAAGCAAAGCTACTGTTGTTAAGGAAACAACAGTATGGGAAGGAAATGTTAGCATTGATTGGAACCTGTTTGAAGAAGCAAACAACCAAATTAAGGAAATTGCCGCTGTTGGTACTAAGGTAGTTGTTTATGGAACTATTAATGCTTCAGACTATCATCAAATCCGTTTTATGGGTAACTGGGATGCTGAAGGTGAGCATAAGTTGATTTTTCCTGAATATGTTAATGATTATCACTGGGACGGTAACTTAAATGATCCTTTCCGTATAGAAATAGAATTGACAGAAGCTGATGTTAAGATTATAAAGGAAACAGGTTTCCGTATGTCAGGTCATGGAGTTGTAATCACATCTATTGCATATATGTAACACTTTCGTTATTTCTGAAATGAAAAATATAGGATTAACTATAATCCTTCTTATGAGCGCCTGCACAGTAAATGCGGGCGTTCATTTTAAGGACACAACGATAGAATCAAAAATCGACTACCTTCTTTCTAAGATGACTCTTGAGGAGAAGGTAGGCCAGATGATTCAGCTCGTCACCGACCTCTTTGGCGGCAACGACAAGAATGGTGTTTTCCATATCGATGAGCACAAAACAGATTCCATCATCAGCAACTATAAAGTAGGCTCTATTCTTAATGCGCCTAACACCGTAGCCCCTACCGTGAAGCAATGGGAAGACTATGTTGCCCGCATTCAGAAGATAAGCATGAAACGTTTGGGTATTCCTTGTCTTATGGGACTTGACCAGAATCATGGTTCTACATATATCTCTGATGGTATTCTCTACCCACAGAACATTAACTTGGGTGCCTCTTTCAATCGTGAGATTACACGTAAAGCAGCTGAAGCAACAGCCTACGAAACACGTGCTGCAAGTATTCCATGGACCTTCAACCCAACAGTTGACCTTGGCCGTGACCCACGCTGGCCACGTATCTACGAGAACTTTGGTGAAGACGCTTATGTAAATGCACAGCTTGGTGCAGCTGCTGTTATTGGTTTCCAGGGTATTGATCCAAACCATATCAATCAGCAACATATTGCTGCATGTATGAAACACTATATGGGCTATGGTGTGCCATGGACAGGTAAAGACCGCACCCCAGCATTTATCTCACCAGCTGAACTGAGAGAAAAGCATTTCGCTCCTTTCCTCGAGGCCATCAATAATGGTGTTCTTTCTGTAATGGTTAACTCTGCATCAGTAAACGGTTTACCTGTTCATGCCAACAAGGAATTGCTTACAACATGGCTTAAGGAAGAAACAGGCTGGGATGGTATGCTCATCACCGACTGGGCTGATGTAAACAACCTATACACACGTGAGATGATAGCTAAAGACAAGAAAGAAGCTCTTTGCATCGCTATTAACGCTGGTATCGACATGATTATGGAACCATATAGTGCAGATGCACAGCCAATCATCGTAGAACTGGTTAAAGAAGGCAAAATTTCTCAGGAACGTATTGATGATGCTGTTCGTCGCATCCTCAGAATGAAATTCCGTCTCGACCTCTTTGCGCACCCTGCACAGAAGGTTAAGAACTATCCTAAGTTTGGTGGTAAAGAGTTTGCACAGCTCTCTTACGATGGTGCTCTTGAAAGCGAGATTCTTCTCAAGAACGAAGACAATATCCTTCCTATTGCCAAAGGCAAGAAGATTCTTCTCACAGGACCAAATGCCAACAGCATGCGTTGTCTTGATGGTGGCTGGAGCTACACCTGGCAAGGTCATCTCACCGATCAGTTTGCAGAAAAATACAACACTATTTACGAAGCTTTCTGCATGAAATACGGCAAAGAGAACGTTACTCTTGCTCAAGGCGTAACCTATAATCAGACAGGTAAATACTTCGAAGAAAACAATCCTGATATTGCTTCGGCTGTTAAGGCTGCAAAGGACGTAGATATTATCGTTGCCTGTATTGGTGAAAACTCATATACAGAAACACCAGGAAACCTCAACGATCTTACACTATCTGAAAACCAACGTAACCTCGTTAAGGCACTTGCCAAGACAGGAAAGCCTGTAGTGCTCGTACTCAACGAAGGTCGCCCACGTATCATTGCCGATATCGTTCCTTTGGCTAAGGGTGTCATCGATATTCTTCTTCCAGGAAGCTTTGGTGCTGATGCCCTTGTTGACCTCGTGGCTGGCGAAAAGAACTTCAGCGCAAAGTTGCCATACACCTATCCAAGCGAGATAAACTCACTTGCAAACTACGACTTCAAGAAGAGTCAGGAAGTAGGTACTATGGAAGGAGCCTATGATTACGATGCCAAGATTACCCAGCAATGGGCCTTTGGTTATGGTATGAGCTACACCAGCTATAAGTATAGCAATCTCACCATTGACAAGCCTACATTCACAAAGGATGATGTGCTCACCATCAGCGTTGATGTAACAAACACAGGTTCAATGGCAGGAAAAGAGAGCGTGCTTCTCTATTCAAGCGACCTCATAGCAAGTATGGTTCCTGATGGTCGTCGTCTCCGTGGCTTTGAAAAGATTGAACTGCAGCCTGGCGAAACCCGCACAGTAACCTTCAAGCTCAAAGCTACCGACCTTTCTTTTGTCGGCTACGACGGCAAGTGGGTACTCGAATCTGGAGATTTCAGAATACAAATTGGCCAGCTTACCCAAATAATAAGCCTCTCCCCAGCCCTCACCGATGGAGACGGGAGTTTGTAATTACAAAAAAACAGAGTATTTTGAATAATCAAAGTACTCTGTTTTTTTTATCTCCTCTCCATCTGAAGGAGATGTTGGGAGGGGGCTTCATCATTCATTACTCATTCGCGAAGTGCAGAGCGTTTTGCACTCTCGCTCGGACTCACACCATAGTATTTCTTGAACAACGTTGAGAAATGAGCAAGGCTCTTGAATCCCACTGCATATGCCACCTGACTGATATTCACATTATTCTCGCTTATCAGGCGAGCAGCCTGTTTTAGACGGATATTTCTTATGAAATCACTGGCAGCAATGCCCGTAAGCTGCTTCATCTTTCTATGCAGCTGCACACGACTCAAGCCAACATCACTTGCTAACTGTTCAACACCATAATCAGAGTCAGTATAGTTATTGTTCACTGCCGACACAATCTTCTCCATCAAACGTTTGTCATTATCCTCCATCTCCACATTATCAATCCTATCATCTTGAGTCTGCATACCCGAGAACTTTCCACGCAATCGACGCACATTACTGATAAGATTATCAATAGTTATATGTAGCTCACTCACTGTGAATGGCTTAGCTATAAACGCATCAGCACCATTTTCCAAGCCGCGAAGCCTATCTTCGACCTCAGCCTTAGAAGTAAGAAGAATAACTGGTACATCGCTGATATTAGGATTCTGTTTCACGTTCTTAAGCAAGGTAATTCCATCCATCTCAGGCATCATCACGTCGGAGATAAGTAAGTCATACTGGTCAACAAGCAATGCCTGCAGTGCATCGGCACCATTCGACACAATATTAACACTATACCACATTCCAAGTTCCATCTTGATATATCGTGCTACCTCCATATCATCATCAGCCACAAGAATCTTGCAATCTTTCCTTGAATGACTTTTCTGTACGGCACGCGACGACTCAACAGATTCGTCAATCTCCTCAGGCAACAGATGCTCTTTTCCTAACTGAAGGGAAACTACAAACCTACTACCCTGTTTGCCGTCACATCTTGGACCAGCCACGATGCTACCATGGTGCATCTCCACAAGCTGCTTACACAAGTTCAAACCAATGCCCGTACCACCAACATTAAAACCACGTGAGTTTGTGCCCT
Source organism: uncultured Prevotella sp. (assembly GCA_905236755.1). Taxonomy (GTDB): domain Bacteria; phylum Bacteroidota; class Bacteroidia; order Bacteroidales; family Bacteroidaceae; genus Prevotella. The sequence goes on along the minus strand of CAJOCR010000005.1, from coordinate 4,494 downwards.
GATAGTAGCGGTCGAACACCTGAACATACTCTTTCTGGTTCATGCCCACACCATTATCCTCTACACTCAGCACCACATCGTTTTCACGTTCTTCAATATCAATGCTTATAGCACCACCGTCAAAAGTATATTTCACCGCATTCGAAAGCAAGTTGTTAATGACCTTCTCCATGTTACCTCGGTCAACATATACGTTTATCACGCCCTTATTGCTAGTCACCGAAAGAGAAATATTTCTTTCTTTAACATGAAATCTATACAACGACACAATACCATTGACCAAGGACACTATGTCTGTCTTGCTACAGTGAATCTGCATCTGCTTTAAGTCAATCTTACGCACATCAAGAATTTGATTTACCAGCGTAAGCATACGTTGAGCGTTTCTTTCAATAATGCCTATATATCTCTGACTCTCAGCGCTATCCACATTTTCCTTCAATTTTTTCAACGGACCCATAATCAAAGTCAGCGGAGAACGGATATCGTGAGTAGCATTAATGAGAAATTTCATTTTCTGTTCCTCATATTGAGTTCTCATACGCTGCTGTTTATAACGTACAAGAGCAGTCATCATCAGCACAAAGAGAATAAGATAAATAATCTTTGCCCAGGTGCTTGCATACCATGGCGCCTCAATAACAACCTCCAAAGAAGTAATCTCACTATACTGGCCATTAACAAGTGCCCTTATCTCAACCTCATAGCTACCAGCCTTCATCTTACTGAACGTAAGCGAGTTCACACCTTCTTGCGTTTCATGCCACACACTATCCTTTTCGAGGCGATATTGGTAAGTAACATACTCAGGATGCTCATAGTCAAGCATAGACAGCTCCATTGTAAACGAAGTGCTACCAGCAGGGATCCTGAACTCACGCTGACGGAAATCCATTGCCACATCATCAACAAGGAATCGCGAGAGCGAAACAACAAGTTTCTCATTATTCTTCCTTCGCAAGTCGCTAGGATTAAATACCACAGCTCCCCTATCACTGCCAAACACTAGTCGTCCATCAGGCAGCATGAGAGCAGCATCCTGCACATATTGTTTGGCTTCGAGTCCATTCCCCTGCAAGTAACTTGTAAACACACAAGTCTCGCTATTATAATGCCAGATACCTTCCGAGCTGCTCATCCATACATCCCCCTCCCTGTCAAGGATAATACTATATATCTGCAAGTCACACAAGGCATCAGCCCCCTTCATGCGTTCCACCGTATTAGCCTTGCGGTCAAAGTAGAATAATCCATTGTTAGTTCCGATGATAATGTTTCCCCATCTGTCCTCACAGCAACCATATACCAACTGGTGAGTAAGCAGGTTGGTCCAGCCATATTGCAGAAAAGTTTTCTTTTCTGGATTATAGCAGCTCACACCATCGGCAGTTGAAATCCACACAAGTCCCAGTCTGTCAACCATGATACTCTGTATCCAACAGTTATTCAATCGGTCTTTCACACTTGCAGAGGCACCAGTAATCTCAGTACTCTCCATAGTTTTGGTATTCAACATACCAAAGGCGTGTCCCACAGCACAATAATAAAGCAGTCCACGACGATTATCAACCGCCATGTGTTCTATTTCAAAGTTGCTATTACTCATCACCTGTCTAAACACACCGCTCAAAGGCATATATTGCCATATATTATGACCACCACATGCCCAATATCTGCCTTGTGCATCACAAACAATACTGCTCACCTCGTTCTTGGCAGGAAAATACGATGTTATACTACCTTGCGCATTCTGTGTATAAATTCCATCCTGTGAGATAGCGCCCATCAACCCGTTACCATAAAGAGCCATGGCCGACAGAATCTTACCCTGTAACTCATTACCCGACTCAATGGTCCAGAAATCAAACACATCATTATGAGCCGACAGATGATACAATCCCGACTGATAACAACTAAGCCATAAACCACCCTGACGATCTTCACAAATCCAGTTCACGTTAGACTTAGGCATCACTGGCTTGCCATTAGCCATAAGAGCTAAAGCATTATTCTCACCTCTTCGAATAACAAACACGCCATTGGCACGAGTGCCAAGAATATAATCACCTCCACGAGTTTTATATGCCCTTCTTATCTTAGCACCCTGCAATGCCGACAGGTTAAAGCCTGCATCATGAAACTCATGTTTCGCAGCATCATACCTCAGTACACCATCAGGACAGAACGCCAAAATCCTACCATTATCATCACGTGACAACGAAGAAACGGCACCCATACCCGTATTAAACACACGTTTTCTCATCTTCCCATGCTCCTTTCCATAAGTATAAATCACAGGCAAGAAACTGGTTGAGAAAAAAGTATTGTGCCTATCATAAATAAACTCATTACAGAAGTTTGCACCATCAACAAGAATGTTCTGCATTACTCTGCTTGCCTTTCCGTTTTTAATACTAAACAGACCATAGCCTGCTGAACCAGCAAGAATAGCACCATCAGCCGCCTCACTGATATAGGTAATATGAATCTTTTCATTCACTGGCAATTCTATACGCTCGAAGTCGTCAGTACCATAATTATATCGACATAGACCGCTGCCAGTACCCACCCACAGTTCACCGTTCTTGGATACATACAGTGCAGCCACATCAATGCCAGCGATCGAACGACCATTCTTCACCGAGTGTTTATAGCTTGTGAAACGATAGCCATCAAACCTGTTCAGTCCACTTTCTGTTCCAAGCCATATAAAACCATATTTATCTTGTACCACGCAAATTGTTCTGCTGCTCAACAAACGATCAGCACCATACAATTCACCTCTCAAGGCAAAACAGTTGGTCGTTACACCAAGCATAACGACAATAAACAATAGTGTTAGTGTAATCTTTCGCATATAGGTTTTTATTACTCTCTTTAAATCAGTAAAATACATCGCAAAGATACGAATTTTAAAACGTTCAAGTTTGCTTATATGTTACATTGACTTTTGTACACGTTACATAACATAAAATAAAGCAGACACGTATCACTACGTGTCTGCTAACTCAATCTTTACCTTATCGAATACTATTAATATTATGTTAACCAATTAAAATACCTTGTGTCTATTGACCCAATTGAATGACAATTCTTCTTACTACATATATATACTGTAACTTTTATTTCTTTTTATGCAAAGGTACAGCATTTTCACTATACCCTATTTCCATTACATTTCATTTATTTACAAATTCGTTAACGGAACAACAATGTTAGGAGTTTTACTTTTAAATATTCCTTATTATTTGTTTTTTTTGAGCTTTAATCTTTACTTTAAAATAGGTAAGAAATCAACGTCTTTATTATGCAAATTGTTTCCAAAGAACAAAAACGATACTTTTAGTCACAAATATGATATAATTATATTATCAAAGGTATTGACACGTATTAAAATACTACGTATCTTTGCAGCAGATTAATTAAAGAGTTAATTTATCACTTCGTGTTTTTCATAGTTAAGTATATTTGGTTAATTTTTCGCATTTATAGAGCATTAAAGATTTTAATAGGTTTTAGGTTTAAGGTAAAGGGGTTGCTGAGAAGCACCCCCTTTTTTATTTATACGCAGTCATTATTTCAATAATTAATTATTTCATTCTTTCCATCTTTCAATATTCTTTTATACCTTTGTACAAAAGAATAAATTATGCAGGATTTTGCAGCAATAGATTTTGAAACGGCTAACAATGAGCGCTCATCGGTTTGTTCAGTGGGTGTTGTCATTGTTCGTGGTGGTGAGATTGTTGATTCTTTCTACTCACTCATTCAACCAGAGCCAAACTATTATACTTACTGGTGCAGTAAAGTACACGGACTATGTCAACAAGACACAGACGATGCCGAAGTATTCCCAGAGGTATGGGCACAGATAGAGCCACTAATTAAAGGATTGCCGCTTGTAGCTCATAATAAAGCTTTCGATGAAAGTTGTTTAAAAGCTGTGTTCCGTGTTTATCAAATGGACTACCCCGACTACGATTTCTACTGCACATGTGTTGCCTCACGCAAGGCTTTCCCTAATGCAGAGAATCACCAACTGCACACAATCTCCGAGCTCTGTGGCTATCATTTAGATAACCACCACCATGCCCTCGCCGATGCCGAGGCATGCGCCTGGATTGCAAGAGAAATATTATAACGCAATACAAGCATTGCTAAATGATAAATGATAACTATGCTTGCGCCATTGAGTTTTTTGCGCTTCGCTTAACGTGTAATTACCGAAATTTGACGTAAATTTTTCGAAAATTATTTTTCTTTGATTTAACATATAATTTATGATAATTTGCGATTAATTTTTGATAATTCGCGTCTGCGTAAGAAAAATAACACTATATCTCATTATCCACTATTAATTATTTACTGAACTTTCTCAAGTGAATATTTATTAGAGAAAATAGAAAGCAAGGCTCTAATGAGCCTTATGATGTTCTTACTTGCTTTCTTTTATAAATGCAAGCATTTAACAAGAAATCAAGTAATTCCATCTCC
>CAJOCR010000004.1 GCA_905236755.1 uncultured Prevotella sp. | reverse complement strand
GTTCAAAGTTGTTAGGTTGATATCCTTTGCGCAATTGCGCACTGGTGCATCAGCACTTTATTTTCTAGTGTATGAATGGATTTTTCTGAAAGAGAATAATGATATTGATGTTGGGCCTTGAAAGCATGCTTTCTAAAAGCCCAAACATCAATATTATTATAGGCTCAGAATGAGCCGTATTCCATTCATACACATTTTCTTCTTTTTAAAATCTCAAATAAATTCATTTGCGAAACTTTAGTAAGTAATCAAAACAACAAACATGCATCATACGACCCTGATGTAAAGAACACAACTCTTACGATAGTTGAAGAATTCTTTTCTAAAAACCTTAATGGACTACTTTACTTATGTGATACCAGCGATAGTAGAGAAGCAGCCCGTAATCGTTTATTTCTTAGCAGGTTTGAAAAATACTCTAAACCAGGAAGATTTACCATAAAAACAGCAAATGCAATCATTGAAGGACAAGGCATTTATGCAGCAATAATAGTAGAAAACAGAAATCCATTAGCAATTGCTATTATTGATGATTTTGAAGTTACAGCACAAATGCTAACCGAAGGAAAATAACTACATTTTCGGAATAAAAATAGCTACTGACGGCGCACAGGCTCAGTACAGGCTCGGTATTGGCATACCCCAAGTAGCCCCAAAGGGGCTGCCTGAGGCTGCTAAGGGGCTGCTAAGGGGCTGGTTAGGGGCTGCCAAGGGGCTGCTAAGGGGCTGCCAATAGGCTACTAACAGGCTAAAAAGAATACGGATGTGCCAGCAGGCACATCCGTATTTGAATAATACATAAATAATGTTTCGCAAGCCTTGCTTAGTAGATAAAAAATCTCCAAAACTTACGAAAGTCAAGTTCGTAGTTTATCATTAATAACTAATCATCGCACGAAGTGCGACTAATTCCAAATTCCACACTCAAAATTCGTAATTACTATAGTATTGGGAACACGAGTTTGAAGGTGACGTTTCTTCCCATATTATAAAGGCCGGAACGTTCTGGACGGCCTTCTACATCAAGATACTTTAAACGGCTGAGGTGGTTCTGATAAGCTTTGTCGGTAAGGTTCTCGCCAATAATATAAAGAGAACAAATCTTACGGCCATGAATCTTGAAGTCGGTACCTGCCGAAGCGCTCAGAAGAGTGTAGCCTGGAGTAGCTGTTTCTGTGTTGTTGGCAGCATAGAAATTATCCTGACGAAGGTTACATTCTAAACCAACCTTAAGGAAAAGGTTGTTGAAAGTACGGCCATCACGAATGAAATCGTATCTTAACTCGCTATTGAAACGAGGAGCAGGAGTCATAGGAAGATACTTGCTTTCTTCTGGTTGATGCAGCTGACGGGCGTTTACATAAGAGAAACTGTTTTTGAAATGAAGTTGCTCTACTGGATGAATGTCGATAGATGCTTCTGCTCCAAGCAGACGTGCATCGCCCTGCTGGAACTGATAGGTTGGCAAGTCTTCGGTAACCACATCCTGCAAGCGAGCGCTAAAGATGTAATTATCGATAAAGCTTGCAAAAAGCTGCAACTGCAAAGATACTATTGGGGATGAGTAATCCCAACCGCAGTCAACCTGCCAGCTATTTTCGGCCTTCAGATCTTGATTACCCAATTCGTAACGCATAGTTCCCTCGTGCTCGCCATTTGAAGCAAGTTCGCTAAGGTTGGGTGCACGGAAGCCACGAGCTAAGTTTACACGAAGATTCATGTCTGGAGTAACAGCATAAACGGCTCCTACACTTCCTGTAAGGGCGCTGAAAGAACGTGAGAACTTGGTGAAACGATCTTCAAGGGCGAAGCTATGAAGATGACGGTTATCGAAACGAAGTCCACCGCTAAGATTCCATTTTCCTATTTCGCGTACGGCTGTTGCAAAAATGCCTGCATCAAAGAGCACATAAGAAGGGATGAGGTATTCGTCGCCAAGGTTCTCGGAACGCTGATACATTCCCCCTACTCCAGTATTTATTTTCCACCCACACTCGTCTTCGAGCGAATAATGCACATCATAGTTTATGGTGTGAAGACGGAAATCGAGTCCAGCCTCATCAGCCGATTCTTCATATTCCTGGCGACGGTTCTGCTGATAACCGACAAGAGCCTTCAGCAATCCTTTGCCAAGGAAGAACGAGTTGTCCCAAACAGCCTTGTAATGATGTATCTGCTGGAAAGGAAGAGTTTTGGCATAGGTGTGAGCGTCGCCTATCTCACCCTCGCACATACTTGGTGTGAGGTGATAATAGCTCATGAGAAGATGACTATAGCCCCAGCTGCGGTTTAAGCCGAGCATACCGTTAAGGGCATTCTCTCGGAACTGAGAACCTTGTACATAATTGTCTTTGCTGTTCTTATATTCGTGAGCCATTTTCTGCGACCAACGGAGGTTCCACACCACTCCTTGCTTGTTACCTCCGAAACGAAGACTATAATCGAAGAGTCCGTTATTAGTTTGATATTCGGTTGAAGCCGAGGCTACAAGTTTGCCGCTTGCCGGAACAGGATCGCCGTGCATGATAACAACTCCAGCCAAAGCATCAGAGCCATACATAAGAGATGCAGGACCTTTGAGCACTTCAACATTATTTATGCTCTGGGCATCAATCTCAATACCATGTTCATCACCCCATTGCTGGCCTTCCTGACGAATGCCATCGTTAACGGTAACTATACGGTTGTAGCCGAGTCCACGAATAACAGGTTTAGAAATTCCACTACCTGTTGTAATCTGCGAGATACCTGGTTCGTGGGCAATAGCATCTATGATATTAGAAGAACTTGTTGCCTGCAGCTGCTGAGTGGTGACAACAGATATTGGTGTTGGTGAATCTTTCATTAACGCCTGTCCTGTCAATCCTGTAACAAGAACCTCGCCCAACATGGCGTTGCTTTCTTTCATCACGAAATCAACATGAGTAGTGGTGCTGAGGTCAACCTTGCGGATGATGGTTTGGTGCCCAAGATAGCTCACTTGAAGTGTGATGTTTTTTGCAGGCAGATTATCGAAGGTGAAATCGCCTTGCTCATTAGTTGTTGTTCCCTGACTGAGGGAAGGTATATAAATGGTGACTCCGATAAGAGCCTGTCCGTCGATAGCATCTGTAACATGACCTGTGAGAGTTTTCTTTACAACCACAGGTTCAGCTCCCATGCGGGCACAAAGCACCACACAGAGCAATAAAAATAATATCTTTTTCATTAGTCTTTTATAACAGCCTCTCCCCTTCCCTCCCCAAAAGGGAAGGGAGTACCAACTACTGTATTTCTACGGTAGATACTCTCTCATCTTTTAAGGATACGAGCGGAGAAGTTTTTATATTAAGTTACACCTATATTATCTCACGTTACTTTCTCTCTGATGCTTTTACCTCGAATTAGAGATAAAAACTATCCAAGAAGAAAATAACTTGAGATAAATTTGCAATTTATGTAATAAGTTTTAACTCTTATTGAAAATCAATAAGCAAGAAAAATGGGTGGTGCACGTCCTAAACGCATCCTAAAGGGATCTCGAAGGCATCTCGAACGATGATAAACTTTAGGAAGGAATAAAAAATGTAATGAAAAAGTAAATACTAACGTGGTTGCTGCTATGAATGGCAAAGAAAGGAACTGACAAAGCAGACAGCCATCAACACCAACCGACTGTTCACCTATGTGTGAATGATGAACATGATGAAGACACTCTACGCACACTTCCGAGCCTTGTTCATCAGCCTTGTGATGATGCAAAGACGAAAGCATGAGCATGGGAATGAACACCGCTAATAGCAATATCGAAGCCCACTTACGCTTATGGTAAAGAGTATTCACGACGCAAAGGTATAATGAATAAAAATAATAGCAATACTATTTTCTTAAAAAAAAAGCTAAAAAAAACTTGCATTTCTCAAAATAAAGTCGTTTCTTTGCGAAAGAAAAATTAACAAAACGAAAACATTATTATTAATCAAGTTTCGCAAACAGCTCAACTTGTGAGGGTATAAGGTTATAAGGTTGTAAGGATTATAAGAATATTGCTAGCAAAACTTATATATCAACAGCAACCATAATTCTTTAATTCTGAAGGGAGGCAACTGCATACCTAAAGCCCAAATAAACTGAGCTTGCGAAAGTTTAGTTATTAACTTTAAAAGCTTATGAAAAGACAATTTGTTCTTTTAGGAACGCTTCTGCTATCATGTGCCTTTTCGGGTAGCATTGTGTCTGCAACACCTGAGCCTCAGGCAATTACGCAGAGCACAATCTCAGTAAACGGAACGGTTGTAGATGCAAATGGCGAGCCTGTTGTGGGTGCCAGTATCGCAGAAATTGGTACTACTCGTGGTACCGTAACAGACGTAAATGGACACTTCAGTCTGAAAACAGCTCCAGGGGCAAAGTTAAAGATTTCATTCCTTGGATTCAAAACTGTTGAAATTAAGGCTAAAGAGACTATTAAGGTAACAATGGAAGACGACAACGCTCTTCTCGATGAAGTTGTTGTTGTGGGTTATGGTCAGCAAAAGAAGGTGAACCTTACTGGTGCTGTATCAAATGTGGATCTTGAGAAAACCCTTTCTTCACGTCCAGAGCAGGATGTAGCAAAGGCTCTTCAGGGAGCTGTTCCTGGTCTTACCATCTTGAGCAATAATGGTGACCTCGATGCTACTCCAAGCATTTCTATCCGTGGTTTGGGTACTCTGTCAAACAGCCAGAAGTCATCACCTCTTATTATTGTTGATGGCGTGCCTACCGACGACCTCACCATGATCAACGGTAACGACATCGCTACTATCTCAGTATTAAAGGATGCTGCTTCATCAGCTATCTACGGTAGTAGAGCTGCTTTCGGTGTGATTCTTATCACCACAAAGCAGGCTAACAAGGGCGATAGAATACAGGTTAAATATAGTGGACAGTTTGCATGGGACAAGTCAACATTCCTTCCTGATTTCCCAACTGTTCCTGAGCAGCTCGAGGCAGGTCTTCGTGCTAAGAAGAGAGCAGGTGAAAGCACACCAGAGCTCTTTGGTATGTATTTCGACAAACTTCTGCCTTATGCACAGGCTTGGGAAGCACAGCATGGTGGCAAGAAAGGCTATAGCGTGATGCAGCCTTACGAGAGCATGGATAATGTTGGCGACTACTATTTCAACGGTAATCAGCCATTCTACTATGCTAACTATGACATTCAGGACATCTGGTACAATAGTGCAGCTCCATCGCAATCACATAATATCAGCGTAACAGGTTCAAGCGGTAAGACCAGTTTCTACACTGCTTTAGGTTACGACAAGAAACAGGATGTGATGAAGTTTAACCCAGGAAGACGTGAGAGAACAAACTTCACTCTCAACCTGAAGTCTGACGTTACCGACTGGCTCACAGTTGGTGTCAAGACCAACTTCACACGCAGAAACATGAGTTCTGCCGATCCTTGGTCAAACACCTATCAGTATCTATGGCGTTGGGGTTCTTACTTTATCCCATCAGGTATCATGGAGACTGCCGACGGCACACAGTACGACTATCGTGTTGTAGCAGGACAGAAAAATTGTAACCGTAAGGAGTTTGTACACGATATTATTCGCCTCAACGGTTATGCTCAGGCACACATCACAAAGGATCTTACCTTTAATGCCGACTTCACATACCAGATTGACAACTTCAACTACAAAGCTTCTAACAGAAGTATCTATGGTATGAACTGGAGCGGTGTAACACCTACTTATATTGTTGCAACAAGCAACTCTGATGCTACACGCTGGAACAGAAAGTCAAACCGATGGACAGCCAACGCTTACATGAACTATACTCACAGTTTCAACGAGAAGCACAACCTCAACGTTATGGTTGGTGTGAACGGCGAAGACTACACCAGCGACTATTTCTATGCTCGTCGCAAGCAGCTCTATAACGAGGACTATCAGGAGTTGAATCTTGCTTATGGCGATATGGCAAAATCTTCTATCGACAGCAACACAGGTGACCGTGCAAGTGCAGGTTATTTCGGTCGTATCAACTACGACTACAAGGGCATCTACCTTGCTGAGGTCAACGGACGTTACGATGGTTCAAGCCGTTTCCGCGAAGGCGAGAAGTGGGCTTTCTTCCCAAGTGTTTCTCTGGGTTATCGTTTCACAGAAGAGCAGTACTGGAACAAGTGGCGCGACATAGTATCTAACGGTAAGTTGAGATTCTCTTATGGTGAGATTGGTAACGAGGCTATTGGCGACAATATGTTCCTCTCAACAACAAGTGCCTATCAGATGAACTGGCTCGATGGAACCACAAAGCTCAACTCATTCTATATGCCTACATGGGTGAACTCACAGCTCACATGGGAGCGCATCCACACAACAGATATCGGTATCGACTTAGGTTTCCTCAACAACGAGTTCACACTCACCTTCGACTGGTACCAGCGTCTCACCAAAAACATGCTTGCTCCAGGTAACGCACTTCCTTCAGCAGTAGGTGCTTCAGCTCCTTATACTAATGCTGGTGAGCTTCGTTCACGTGGTTGGGAACTTACTCTTGCTTGGCGCAAGGAATTCAACAAAGACCTCAGCCTCTACGCTAACTTCTCTATTGGCGACAGCAAGGTTAAGGTTACAAAGTGGAACTCAACATCAAAGATTATCGGTCATACCGGTGAAACATCTTATGCTTACGAAGGCGAAAACTGGGGTGACATCTGGGGCTTTGAAACCGATCGTTACTTCACAGAAGCCGACTTCAACGGTCAGAATGCTGACGGCAGCTGGAACTATAAGGAAGGTGTAGCCGACCAGACAGGTATCCAGATTGGTAAGTTCGTATTCGGTCCTGGTGACATCAAGTACAAAGACTTGAATGGCGACGGTAAGATTGACGGTGGTAAGGGTACTCTTGAAGATCATGGCGACTTGAAGGTTATCGGTAACACCCTTCCAAGATATGAGTATAGCTTCCACGTTGGTGGTTCATACAAGGGCTTCGACCTCGACTTGTTCTTCCAGGGTGTAGGCAAGCGCAATATGTGGACACTTTCTGCATTCAACTTCCCATTGATGAGAAATGCCGACCTTGCTCTCTATGCTAACCAGACAAACTACAACATCTATGATCCTGAAAACAACATCGTGAACATCAGCGAGGGTAATGATTACCCATGCTTGTGGCCAGGTAACGATGTTAAAGGTAATGTAGCAGCACTTTCTGCTGGTGGTGGTTCAAACAACTACTATCCACAGTCAAAGTATCTCATCAACATGTCTTACCTCCGTTTGAAGAGCGTTACATTAGGCTACACCTTGCCTAAGAACCTTACTCGCAAGGCATACATCCAGAATGCTCGTGTTTATGTAAGTGGTAACAACCTCTTCCTGTTGCACAAGGGTAATGGCAACCTGCCTCTCGACCCAGAAATCAACACAGGTGAAGGCATTGCTAATGGAGGTTGGGGACGTACCATTCCTATCACTCGTTCATGGGCTGTAGGTCTGCAGGTAACCTTCTAATCTATAACATCTAAAAAAAAACAAAAATGAAAAAATCAATTCTATATATCGTCGCTGCATCATCATTAATGCTGGCAAGCTGTGACAGTATGCTCGACAAGAATCCACGCGACACCTTTAGCAATAATCCAGAATTCTGGAATAATGCTGAACAGGTAGCAAGCTACAGCAACGGATTCTACGAGAACTATGTAGGTTATTCTAATGGTTCTACTTATGGCTGGTTCTTTTTCAAGAGTCTGTCTGACGATCAGAACAATCCTGATTTCGATAACTGGACATTCACAACAATCCCTAACACCAGCGCAAACTGGAAAGACAAGTTCACTGCTATCCGTCGTATCAACTACATGCTCGATGGTTTGAAAGGCTCATCACTCTCTGAAAAAACCAAAGCCAACTACGAGGCTATCGGCAGAATGAACCGTGCTTGGATGTACTACCAGCTGGTAAGAGAGTATGGCGATGTACAATGGGAAGAAAACGTTATTCTCGACCCTAACGACGAAGCCGTTTATGGCGAGCGCACAGACCGTGATGTTGTTATGGATAAGGTTCTTGCCGACCTCGACTTTGCTATTGAGAATATCACAACAGCATCAAGCAAGGTGCTTTGGAGTAAAGACATGGCTCTTGCTATGAAGAGTGACATCTGCTTGTGGGAAGGTACATTCTGCAAGTATCGCACAGCTGCCGAGAATGGTAAGGCTGCCGATGCTACCCGTGCAAAGAAGTATCTTGAAGAGAGTGTGAAGGCTTCTGAGGCTATCATCAACTCAAGAGCATACACCTTGAACGCTACTTACGGAAGCGTGTATAACTCACTCGACCTGAAGAACAACTCAGAGATAATCTTCTCACGTCACTACGAGAAAGACGTGCTCGCTCATGGTCTTCCAGACTACTGCTGCGGTTCTACAACACAAAGAGGTATCAGCAAGGATGCTATTGATGCATTCCTGTTCCTCGACGGAAAACCAAAGGCTACAACTACTCTCGACCCCAATGACAAGGTAGTGAAGAACGAGGATAATAACTATTCTATCGCTCACCTGTTGAAGAACAAGGATAAGCGTCTGAGCGTGCTCATCGACTCTATCGTATGTTACAACGGTCACGGTTGGGTACGTAACGAGCCATCACCTGATGGTGCTCTTCCTGCAGAGATGACATCATGCACAGGTTACACTATTAAGAAGTACGACCAGCCTGCATTGCCACTCTACTATCGTACCAACACCACAACATGCTATACCGATGCTCCATTGTACTGGTATGCTGTAATTCTGTTGAACGAGGCTGAGGCAAAGGCAGAGCTTGGTACTATCACAGAGAGTGACCTTGATGCAACCGTTAACAAGTTGCTCAATCGTGCAGGTTTGCCAGCTATGACTCTCACACCAGAAGCCGACCCAGCAAACAACATGAACGTTAGCAACCTCATTTGGGAAATCCGTCGTTGCCGTCGTTGTGAGCTTATGTGCGACAACTGGTACCGTTACTGGGATTTGGTTCGCTGGCATCAGCTTGACAAGCTCGACAGCAACGAACACCCAAATATCAACCGTGGTATAAACCTTACAGGTGCTGACCAGACAGGCGTTAACGTTGACGCAAACGGATATATGATAGCTACATCAGCTACTCGTAGCTTCAATAAGAAGTACTATCTCTATCCTATTCCAACCAACGAGTTGAACCTTAACAAAGATCACATGACACAAAACTTAGGTTGGAATGAATAATAACAGACTTTTAACTTACTTATTAATTGCTGCCGGAGCCATGTGCTCTGGCAGTAATGTTCATGCTCAGATAGTAAAGAACGTAGATAAGCCCTACACAGCCTCAAAGGGATTAGACAATAAACATATTGCCCTTTGGCAGAGTCACGGTTTATACTATGAGTTTTCAACTAACCGCTGGGAATGGCAGAGAGCTCGCCTTTTCCAAACCGTAGAGGATAAGTTCACACAGGGATTCGTTCTTCCATATCTTGTTCCTATGCTCGAAAAGGCAGGCGCCTATGTGATGATGCCGAGAGAGCGCGACACCAACCCTTACGAGGTGATTGTTGATAATGACGGCAAGGAAGCCACATCGCCTTACAACGAAACAAATGGCGTGAACGCATGGCAGAAAGGAAACGGTACTGGTTTTGTGTATGCCCGCAAGACATACAAAGACTTTGAAAACCCATTCGCTGAAGGTTCTTTCCGTCAGACGGAAACTGTAACACGAAAACAAGATGAGAGCACCATCACATGGACTCCACAGTTACCTAAGAGCCGTAGATATGCCGTTTACGTATCATACAAGACTACCCTGAACAGCACACAAGACGCCCTTTATACCGTTTATCACAAAGATGGCATTACCCATTTCAAGGTCAACCAGACAATGGGTGGTGGCACATGGATATACTTAGGCACCTTCGACTTTGAGCAAGGCACAAAGGGCAAGGTGGTTCTCTCTAACCTATCAAAGAAAAAAGGCAAGGTGGTAACTGCCGATGCCGTGAAGTTTGGTGGCGGTATGGGAAATATTGCACGCACAAGCGACGGCAATAAGATTTTCGCTTATACCAAGGGAAGAAGCGACAAAGAAGTGCAAGACCGAAACGAATGGCAGCCAGCCTTAGACCTTCAGCCAGAGGTGAGCGGTTACCCACGATTTGAGGAAGGTGCACGATATTATATGCAATGGTCGGGTATTCCTGACAGCATATACTCGCCTTCTCATGGCATGAACGACTATACCGACGACTATAAGAACCGTGGTGTATGGGTAAACTATCTTGCTGGCGGCACAAAGGCTTGTCCTGACTACAAAGGCTTGAACATACCTATCGACCTGTCGTTTGCCTTCCACACAGATGCAGGTACTGTTTATGGAGACTCAATCATCGGTACATTAGGTATTTATGACACTAAGCAATATGGTGGTAAGTTTGCCGACAGCACCTCGCGCGATGCCAACAGAGTGTTCTGCGACATGATAATGACAAGTATCACCAACGACCTGCGAGCTCAGGTAGAACCAAAATGGACTCGCCGAGACATGCGCGACAGTCGTTATTTCGAAGCTTGGACACCAAGAGTGCCAGCTATGTTGCTCGAGCTTATGAGTCATGAGAACTTTGCTGATATGCGCTATGGTCTTGACCCACGATTCTGTTTCACAGTAAGTAGAGCTATCTACAAAGGTATGCTTCGCTTCCTGAGCCAGAGATATGGTTACGACTATGTGGTACAGCCTTTGCCTGTAGGTAATTTCTCGGCTGTTCTGAACAAGAAGAATCAGGTGAAACTAAGTTGGCAGGCTGTTGCCGACTCTCTTGAGCCTACAGCCGTTGCAGAACGTTATATCGTATATAAGCGCATTGGCGATGGCGATTTCGACAATGGAACCATTGTGAAGAAAAACTCTTATCTTTGCAATATCCCTACCGACAAGGTTGTTAGCTTCAAGGTAACAGCCATCAACAAGGGTGGCGAGAGTTTCCCATCAGAAGTGCTCTCTGTAGGCATCAACTCAAAGGCAACACAGAAGCCTTTGCTCGTTATCAATGGCTTTAACCGCATAAGCGCTCCTGATGACTACCGCAGTAGTGATGACCAGGAAGCAGGATTCCTTGCCGACTACGATAATGGTGTGCCTTATCAGGAAATGATTACCCATGTGGGTAAGATGAAAGAGTTCCGCAGAGCCATTCCATGGACACACGATGATGCCTCTGGTTTTGGCGACAGCTATGGTAACTACGAGAAACTGGTTATCAAAGGTAACACCTTTGACTACCCTGCCCTTCATGGAAAGGCTATCATGAAAGCTGGCTACAGTTTTGTATCTGTATCAAGAAACGCTCTTGAAGGTATTGATGTAAATACAGAGAACTATTCTGCCATCGACCTTATTTTAGGCAAGCAGAAACAATCTAAATATGGTAGAGAAGGTTTGCATCCACTTGCTTTCAAGACCTTCGACGACAAGATGCAGGAAGTGATAACCAACTACTGCAAGGCTGGCGGAAGAGTATTTGTCTCAGGAGCCTATGTAGGTACCGACCTGTGGCAGAACCGTCTTGTCAAAGGAAAGAAATCAGATATGGACTTTGCACAGAACATCTTGAAATACAAATGGCGTGAAGACAAGGCAACATGCGAAGAGAATATCAAGTTTGTTGTTTCTCCACTCTCTAACCAGAGAAACGTATTCCAGTTCTGGAACAAACCTAACGAGGAATCTTATGTTGTTGAATCGCCTGATGCTATTGACCCTGCTGACGAATGCGCCTATACCGCTTTCAGATACACCGAGAACAATATGAGTGCCGGTGTAGTGTTCCGTGGTAATGGTACTGACAACTGGCGAACAGTCGTTCTTGCGTTCCCATTCGAATCAGTAAAGGACAATGCTGTGAGAGACGATATCATGCAAAAGGTATTGGATTTCTTGTTCAAATAATGCGGTATATACAAAAACTAACTATTCATTAAAGAAAGGCAAACAATATGAAAGAGAACTCTCGTATATTGGCTATTGACATTTTTCGAGGTCTCACCATTGCCGGCATGATATTGGTTAACAACCCAGGAGGTGGCGAAGAGAATAGCTATTCGCCACTTCTCCATGCCGACTGGTTTGGACTAACCCCCACCGACCTCATATTCCCTTCGTTCATGTTTATCATGGGTATAACAACCTATCTGTCACTACGTAAATTCAATTTCTCGTGGTCGTGGTTATGTGCCCGCAAGATTGCGAAGAGAGCATTTCTGCTATGGGCTATAGGTCTTGCCATCTCGTGCCTTATCATGCTTTCACGAGGACGAATTGACTTCACTCATCTCAGAATCCTTGGCGTACTACCCCGTTTGGGTATATGCTACGGTCTGGCAGCAGCAATAGCTCTGTCAGTAAAGCACAAGTTCATTCCATGGCTCATAGTTATAATGTTTGCAGCCTACTACATAATACTTGAGCTTGGCAACGGATATGCTCATGATGCTACAAATATCATAGCTATCATTGACGATGCCATCCTTGGCAACAACCATGTGTATAAATGGGAAACACCCGATCCAGAAGGTATTCTGAGTACTATACCAGCATTAGCTCATGTGCTGATAGGATTCTGCATTGGTAAGGTTCTCACAAAACTTAAAACCCTTGACGAAAAGATTGAACGCCTCTTCGTTTATGGAACAATATTGCTGTTTGTTGGTTATACCTTCCAATATCTTTGTCCTATAAGCAAGAAACTATGGACACCTACATTTGCAATGGTATGCTGTGGTTTTGGTGCTCTATTCCTTGCCCTATTCACTATAGGTATCGACAAAAAAGGCAATCAGCAAAACAAAACCGTTACATTCTTCCAAGTGTTTGGAGTAAACCCATTGGCACTCTATGTCATTTCCGACTTGTTGCTCATTCCACTATCAATACTTCCTATTGTTAATGGAAGCACCATACAACAAGTAACCTATGACGCTTTCTCTGCCATCCTACCATTAAAAGCTGCATCTCTTGCTTGGGCAATACTCTATCTGCTCATCAACTGGGCAATAGGCTACTGGATGTACAAAAAGAAAATCTACATAAAACTGTAGAAGAAAAACCGTCCAAGGGGGTGGACAGTCTAAAAAAGTGCTCTGACGCATCGTCCAATCCCTTGGACAGCAAAAAACGATGCTCCGACGCACCATCCAACCCCTTGGATAGCAAAAAACAGTGTTCCGACACATCGTCCAACCCCTTGGACAGCAAAAAACAGTGCTCCGACACACCGTCCAACCCCTTGGACAGCAAAAAACGATGCTCCGACGCTCCATCCAACCCCTTGGACAGCAAAAACAACAAAGTTGAGATAGAAAAAATCCCCAAACAAAGCGTTAGCGATGTTGGGGATTTTTTTATTGTGTAAAAAGATTATTTCTTGATAAGCTGAACAACATTCTCAACATGAGGAGTATGTGGGAACATATCAACTGGTTGAACCTGAGCAACCTTGTATTTGGCATCAAGAAGTTGAAGGTCGCGAGCCTGAGTAGCAGGGTTACAGCTTACATAAACAATTCGCTCAGGAGCTGCATTAAGAATAACGTTAACAACATCGGGGTGCATACCAGCACGTGGAGGGTCAGTAATAATAACCTCAGGACGACCATGCTTGGCAATGAACTCATCGGTAAGAATATCCTTCATATCACCTGCATAGAACTCGGTGTTTGAGATATTGTTGATTTGTGAATTCACCTTTGCATCTTCGATGGCCTCAGGAACATACTCAATACCTATCACGTGACGGGCTTTCTTTGCAACGAAGTTTGCAATAGTACCTGTTCCGGTGTAAAGGTCGTAAACAAGAGGTTTGTTTTCCTCGCTTGCATCGCCCAAGGCAAACTCACGGGCAACACAATAAAGATGATATGCCTGATCGGTATTTGTTTGATAAAAGCTCTTTGGACCTACCTTGAACTTCAAGTCTTCCATTGTTTCATAGATAAACTCTGTACCCTTGAAAACAGATAGCTCAAGATCGCCAAAAGTATCATTACCCTTCTGATTGTCAACATAGAGCAACGAGCTAATCTCTGGGAAGGTGTCGGCAACATGCTGCAACAAATCTTTAGCACGCTCGTCATCGCCCTCTTCATCATAATGGAACTGAATGAGAAGCATGAGCTCGCCTGTGTTGGAATCACGGAACATAAGATCGCGCAACAGTCCGTGCTGACCACGGATATCATAGAACGACATGCCTTTCTCTACGGCATACTCATAGATATCGTTGCGAATCTTGTTCACGATATCATTCATCAACCAACATTTCTTTATTGGATAAATCTTATCGAATGCACCTGTGATATGGAAACCAATACCTGATTCTGTTAATCCCTGTCCCTCAGGCATAGCTGCAAGTTCCTCGCTGGTGTACCAACGCTTGTTGGCACATCCAAACTCAAGTTTGTTACGGTATTCAAAGGTTTTCTGAGAACCCATGATAGGATGGAACTCTGGAAGTTCAACCTTTCCTATTCGCGTGAGCTGATCGTGAATCTGCTGCTGCTTAGCTTTCAACTGTTCCTCATAAGGAAGATTCTGCCACTTACAGCCGCCACAGATACCAAAATGCTCGCAAACAGGAGTGGCACGAACATCGCTCAACTTCTGGAAATTAACTACTTTTCCTTCCATGAAAGAACGTTTCTTCTTGACAATCTGCACATCGACAACATCGCCAGGAACACAGAAAGGAACAAAGACTACCTTATCCTCATGATGGAAAAGGCATTTACCCTCGGCAGCAACACGCTCTATGGTGACACCTTCGAGAATTGGATATGGTTTACGTTTTCTACTCATTTCATTTTTTAATTTCTGAGGCATAAGCAGCCAAGCCACCTTTACCTGTTTCTTTATAAAGAGAAGGAAGGTCGTGACCTGTCTTCTTCATCACGCTTACAACACGATCGTAACTAACAGAGTGATGACCATCGCTAAAGGCTGCATACAACTGGGTATCGAAAGCACGAGCAGCAGCAAAGGCATTTCGTTCAATACATGGAATCTGAACCAGACCACATACAGGATCGCAGGTCATACCAAGATGGTGTTCGAGTCCCATCTCAGCCGAATACTCTATCTGTGCAGGACTACCGCCAAAGAGCTGACAGCTGGCAGCCGAAGCCATAGCACAAGCTACCCCCACCTCACCCTGACAACCTACATCGGCACCTGATATAGATGCGTTTCGCTTAGCCACATTACCGAACAAAGCAGCTGTAGCAAGAGCATGAAGGATACGTATCTCGCTAAACTGGTGAGCCTTTGACAGATGGTACAACACTGCTGGCACAACACCACAGGAACCACAGGTAGGAGCAGTAACGATTGTTCCGCCAGCTGCATTCTCCTCACTTACGGCAAGAGCATAGGCAAAGACAAGACCACGACTCTGCAGACTGGGTTTATAGCCCGATGCTTTGACATAATAGGTACTTGCCTTACGAGGAAGGTTCAGCGGACCAGGAAGAACACCTTCGTGATGAAGTCCGTTTTCTACCGATTGCTGCATCTTGTGCCATACCTCAAGCAGAAAATCCCATATATCCTTGCCCTCGTAAGCCTCAACATACTCCCAATAGCTTCTACCGTTGTCGTAACACCATTGCTGAATATCACGAAGAGTATTAAGAGGATAAACCTCACGAGTTTGAAGACTATCGTTTTCGCCTTCAGAAAGAGCACCTCCTCCAACACTATAAACGGTCCATTCACCCTTAAGCTCGTTGCGTGAATCGTAAGCCTTGAAGGTCATACCATTAGGATGGAAAGGCAAGAAGATATGAGGCTGCCAATCAATAACTGTTGGAGCTATTGGCTGCAGCACATCAAGAATGGCAACATCTGTTTGATGCCCCTTTCCTGTAGCAGCCAACGAGCCATATAGAATAACCTCGAAAGAGGCTGCTTCAGGATATTTTTCAGCAAAGATTATTGCTGCCTTCTGAGGTCCCATTGTGTGACTACTTGAAGGTCCTTTGCCAATGCGATAAATTTCCTTTATTGACTCCATACTTTCTATTTTGCTGCAAAGTTACGAAAAGTCGAGAGCAGAACAAAATAAACATGTTTATTTTTTATGCTGAGTGCATTATAACTTATCTAAAGTTAATAACTAAAGTTTCGCAAGCGAATTATTTTACTTGAGGGAATACGGCTCAGAATGAGCCTATAATGATATTGATGCTTGGGCTTTTAGAAAGCATGCTTTCCAAGCCCAAGCATCAATATCATTATTCTCTTTCAGAAAAAATCCATTCATACACTAGAAAATAAAGTGCTGATGCACCAGTGCGCAATCGCGCAAAGGATATCAACCTAACAACTTTGAACATTGAGTTTTGGAGATTGATTTTTTTCAGCAAGAAACGCCAATTAGTTAGCCCTTTCCTACTGGAGAGGGATGGGAGAGGCTTCTTTTTTAAACTTGTTTTCATAAAGGCTGAAACATAAATTCATCATAAGAGCAGAATGCTCTTTTCGTCTTTATTTTCTTTTATATTAAGAGAAATATACAGAGTATATTCACTTACGAAACTTCAGTGAGTTACGAATTATGACTGCGAAGTTGGCTGTTCACGTTAGCGAGGAAAAGCAATGGAAAGTTAATTGGAAGTTAATGGAACTTTTAAACATTAACGATATAATTATACGGAGAAAAAAAGAACAGCCGTTAATTACCGCCAATGAAACGTTAATTGGAAGTTAATGGAACTTTTTCTACCAGATAGTCCTCCTTCTACATTTTGCCCTGCGACAAAAGTACTTGGGAGGGTCGGGGTGAGGCTACTATAAAGGAAATTTAACGGACAACATCCCTTCATATCGGGAATAATTAGTATTTTTGTAGAGCATAAAGCATTTAATGAATAATCAAAAACAAATAACCTCTATAAAGATGATTCTATCAGATACCGACAAAAAACAGATTGCCTCAAGAGGCATAAATGAACAGCAGGTTGAAAATCAGCTAAAACAATTCGAGCAAGGATTTCCATTCTTGAAACTTGAAGCTGCTGCTTCTATTGGCAAAGGGATTATTGCCCCAAACGATGACGAGCGTAATAAATATATAGAAAAATGGAACAGTTATAAGGCTAATGGCCATAAGGTGGTGAAGTTTGTACCTGCCTCGGGAGCAGCAAGCCGAATGTTCAAGGATATGTTTGCTTTCCTAAACGCATCCTATGACCATCCTAACACTCCATTCGAAAAAGAGTTCTTCGACAATATCAAGAAATTTGCTTTCCGCAAAGCTCTTTGCGACAAATGCCATGCCAACAACGGCAAGTCGGTTATGGAGCTTATCAAGGAGGGCAACTACAAGACTGTGGTAGCAAACATGCTCAATGCCGAGGGATTAAATTATGGACAACTGCCCAAAGGCTTACTTCTGTTCCACAACTATGAAGATGGTGCCCGCACATCTATGGAAGAGCATCTTGTAGAGGCTGCTCTATATGCAAGCAGCAATGGTGAAGCTCACGTGCATTTCACCGTCAGCCACGACCATCTTGAACTCTTCAAAGCTAAGGTTGCCGAAAAGAAAGACATCTACGAGAAACGCTATGGCGTGAAATACGATATTTCATTCTCTGAACAAAAGCCAAGTACCGACACTATAGCAGCCAATCCCGACAACACCCCATTCCGAGAAGACGATGGTTCGTTGCTCTTCCGCCCTGGAGGTCATGGTGCATTAATTGAAAACCTCAATGAGATTGATGCCGATGTGGTGTTCATAAAGAACATTGATAATGTTGTTCCCGACAGACTAAAGGACGATACTGTTACATACAAACAGCTGATAGCTGGTATTCTCGTGTCGCTTCAGGAGAAAACATTTGAATATCTTCGTGTACTGGATAGTGGCGAATACAACCATAGCAAGCTCGAAGAGATTATACGCTTTGTACAACGCGATCTATGTTGTCGCAAACCAGATATCAAAGACATGGAGGATGCCGATCTTGTTATCTATCTCCGTCAAAAGCTTAATCGTCCAATGCGTGTGTGTGGCGTTGTGAAGAATGTGGGGGAACCTGGTGGCGGTCCGTTCCTTGTATATAACAACGATGGAACAATCAGTTTGCAGATTCTTGAGAGCTCACAGATAGACAAGAACAACGAGGAATATATGAAGATGTTCACACAAGGCACACACTTCAACCCTGTTGACCTTGTATGCGCACTCAAAGACTACCAAGGTAATGCCTTCAACCTACCCGACTTTGTTGATCCTTCAACAGGATTTATCTCTAATAAGAGTAAGGGCGGTAAAGAGCTCAAGGCTCTGGAATTACCAGGACTCTGGAATGGAGCAATGAGTAACTGGAATACTGTATTCGTGGAGGTGCCACTATCAACCTTCAACCCTGTAAAGACAGTTAACGATTTGCTTCGTGAACAGCACCAGTAAAAATTTGGAATTACGAATTTGGAATTACGAATTTGGAATTGATTGCGCAAGCGCAATTATACAATTATGAATTAATAATTATGAATTCGTAACTCACAATTCGTAATTTAAATAATTCGTAAATCGTAATTCGTAATTCGTAATTAAAAAAAATAAACATTGAACGAGAAATTAGAATTTACAGCTGAGGAAATAACTGAATCAAACGAGATTCTTGTTCATCTTCGCGAAGCAATAGGAAACACGCTAAAAGAAGATGACGAGGAGAAACTGCGTCAAGAGATCAGTAAAAGCATTGAACAGAACCAACTACACAGAGATGTTTTTGGCTTAAACCCAATACTGCAGGCCCTCAGAACAGCACAGATAGCTGTTGATGAAATAGGTTTAAAAAGAGATGGCGTGCTTGCCGTTCTGCTCTATCAGGTTGTTGTTACCGGAAACGTAACCCTTGAAGCCATAGAGAAGAAATTTGGTACAAGTGTGGCACATATCATTCGTGGATTGGTGAAAATTCATCAGTTATACGAAAAGAGTCCTATCGTAGAGAGCGAAAACTTCAGAAACCTTCTCATTTCGTTCTCGGAAGACATGCGAGTAATACTCATCATGATTGCCGACAGAGTGAACGTTATGCGACAGATTCGCGATACCGAAGCTCTTGAAGCCAAACATCAGGTGAGCGAGGAAGCAAGCTATCTATACGCTCCATTGGCTCATAAGTTAGGACTATATCAGTTGAAGAGCGAACTTGAGGATCTATCCCTGAAATACCTTGAGCACGACGCTTACTACATGATAAAAGATAAGCTAAATGCTACCAAGGCTTCTCGTGATGCCTACATAGAAAGCTTTATCAACCCTGTGAAACAGAATCTTGAAAACGCTGGATTGAAATTCCATATCAAGGGACGCACAAAGAGTATTCACTCTATCTGGCAGAAGATGAAGAAACAGAAATGTGGCTTTGAAGGTATCTACGACCTCTTTGCCATCAGAATCATCATCGACTCGCCTCTTGAAAAGGAAAAGATGCAATGTTGGCAAGCCTACTCTATCGTTACTGATATGTATCAGCCAAACCCAAAGCGTTTGCGTGACTGGTTGTCTGTACCAAAGAGCAATGGTTACGAGTGTCTGCACATCACCGTTTTAGGTCCTAAAAACAAATGGGTGGAAGTGCAGATACGTACTGAGCGCATGGACGAAATTGCCGAGCACGGTCTTGCTGCCCACTGGCGATACAAAGGTATCAAGAGTGGCGAAGGTAATATTGATAGCTGGTTGGCAAACATCCGTTCTGCCCTTGAGAACAACGATGACCTGCAACTCATGGATCAGTTCAAGATGGACTTGGTAGAAGATGAAGTGTATGTGTTCACACCAAAGGGCGATCTGCTGAAATTCCCTAAGGGAGCGACTATCCTTGACTTTGCTTATCATATCCATTCTGGCATAGGAAACAAGTGTGTAGGTGGAAAGATTAATGGTAAGGCGGTTAGTTTCCGTGAACCATTAAAATCGGGTGACACAGTGGAGATTCTCACACGTGCCGACCAAACACCTAAGCGCGACTGGCTCAACCTTGTTAAGAGCAGCAAGGCAAAATCAAAGATTCGTCTTGCCCTAAAAGACAACGAGGTTAGAGAAGGACGCTATGCCAAGGAATTGCTTGAACGCCGTTTCAAAAACCGAAAGATCGAGATTGAAGAGAGCGTTATGTTCCACCTCATCAAGAAACTCGGCTACAAGGAAGTAAGCGAATTTTATAAGGATGTAGCTGAAGAAAAGCTTGGTGTTGACGTGGTTCTCGAAAAATATCTTGAAGTGCGCGACCACGACCAGAACAACAACGCACCTAAACCAACAACAAGTGCCGAGAACTTTGAATTCGAGAATCCACAGGAAGAACTCACACGTCAGAACGACGATGTGCTTGTCATCGACCGCAACCTCAAAGGCATAGACTACAAACTGGCACGTTGCTGTCACCCTATCTATGGCGACGATGTATTTGGCTTTGTCACCGTAAACGGTGGAATCACCATCCATCGAAGCGACTGTCCTAACGCCCCAGAGCTAAAGAAACGTTTTGGCTATCGAGTGGTGAAAGCCAAATGGAGCGGTAAGGGCTCAAATCAATATAGCATTACCCTTCGCATCGTAGGCAACGATGATATTGGTATCATCAGCAACATCACAAATATCATCTCAAAAGAAGAGAAAATCGTTATGCGCTCTATCAATATAGATAGTCACGACGGACTCTTCAGCGGTAATCTTGTAGTTCAACTCGATGACACCAGTAAACTCAATAT
Organism: uncultured Prevotella sp.; assembly: GCA_905236755.1. GTDB lineage: Bacteria > Bacteroidota > Bacteroidia > Bacteroidales > Bacteroidaceae > Prevotella. The sequence goes on along the minus strand of CAJOCR010000004.1, from coordinate 185,474 downwards.
GTTGATAAAGAAACTACGCACAATAAAAGGAGTCATTAATATTACGAGAATATAAATAACCTCTCCCCCCCGCCTCAATGGTCTTTATACCCCCTTCGGTTCCCCCGTTTCCGGGGGACAGAAACCCCCGAGTGGGAGGGGCCTCACTTCGTTCAGTATATTGAAAGAATGAAAGATGGAAAAATTGAAAAAAGCGCTATGCGCTTAATAATTCAACATTCAAAATTCCAAATTCGTAATTCGAATTTGGCTCCCTCCCACTCGGGGGAGGGCGGGGGGAGAGGTTTAAATTTAAAACCTATGAGAAAAATATTATCCATTATGTTTTTGGCTTTCATCTGCATGAGTTCATTTGCAGACCAACCACAGTACACAAAAGCCGATAGCACAAAAGTTATGGAGTTGCTAAAGGCTGGCAAGAAACAGAAGAAAGGAACTAACCTAATGGTTTTCTTTGCTCGACAGCTTAGAGATGTGCCATACGTGGCTCAGACACTCGAGGTGAACAACAAAGAACGTCTTATCATCAACCTGCGACAGCTCGACTGCACCACATATGTGGAGAATGTGCTGGCGTTAAAGAGATGTATCGACAATAAGAAATATTCTTTTGCCGACTTCTGCAACACACTCAGACAGATAAGATACCAACAGGGAAATGTAAGCTATCAAACACGTCTGCATTATTTCACATGGTGGGTAGCCGACAACGCCAAGAAAGGGTTTGTTAAGGAGCGCCAGTCAACAAAGTTCCCATTTACAAAGATACAGAAAATAAATGTTGATTGGATGAGTACTCATTCCGACAACTACCCCATGCTAAAGGCTAATCCTTCATGGATAAGCGATATTGCCAAGGCTGAGAAAAGCGTGAACGGGCAAACTATCCGTTACATCCCAAAAGGAATAATAGCTAATACCAAGGCTTTCCGCAACAGCATCAAGGATGGCGACATCATCGGTATCGTTACTAACAAGAAGGGACTCGACACCACTCACCTTGGCATAGCAATTTGGCACAAAGACGGTCTGCACCTGCTTAACGCCAGTCAGGTAAGAGGCAAGGTTATCGAAGAACCAATGCTTCTGCGCACATATATGGCCAAGCACCCTGTGCAAGTGGGAATAAGGGTAGTGGAAGCAAGATAAGATACGACCTCTCCCCCCGCCCTCCCCTGCAGGGAGGGTGCCTCACTTCGTTCAGTATATTGAAAGAATGAAAGATGGAAAAATTGAAAAAAACGCTATGCGCTTAATAATTCAACATTCAAAATTCCAAATTCGTAATTCGAATTTGGCTCCCTCTACATTTTGCCCTGCGACAAAAGTGCAGGGAAGGGCGGGGGGGAGAGGTTGCTATTTCATAATTATTTATTATCTTTGCACCAAATTTTGAAGAATATGGAAATAAAGCAATCAGAATTCGTGATATCAGCCCCAACCGTTACCAAATGTCCAAAGGATAACAAGCTCGAATATGCTTTCATTGGACGAAGCAACGTGGGAAAATCAAGTCTTATCAACATGCTTTGCAATCATAAAGGTTTGGCAAAGACATCATCCATGCCTGGTAAAACCCTTCTAATAAACCATTTCATCATCAATAAAGAATGGTATCTGGTTGACCTCCCTGGATATGGCTATGCCAAGCGTTCAAAAACCATGCAGAACAAACTTGAGCAGATGATTGCACAATATATTCTTCAGCGTCAGCAGCTGGCAAACGTGTTTGTGCTTATTGATGTGCGCCACGACCCACAGCAGATAGACCGTGAGTTTATCGATTGGCTGGGCGAAAGCAACATTCCATTTGCCATCATCTTTACCAAAGCCGACAAGCTTGGCTCAGGCAAGGCACGCGACAACGCTAAACGCTGGATGGACTCCCTCAAAGACAGATGGGAAACTCTTCCTCCATATTTTATTACCAGTTCGGAAAAGAGAATTGGTCGCGAAGAAGTACTTAACTATATTGAAGAAATCAACAACCAGATAAATGGCACAGATACCTTATCTTGACGTACAGAACCTCTCGAAATCCTTCGGAGCCGACATAATGTTCAACAACATCTCGTTCTCTATTGCCGAAGGACAGAAAATAGGACTTGTAGGTCAGAATGGTACTGGCAAGTCCACCCTACTACAAATTCTTACCGGTCACGAAAGCAAAGATGATGGAAAAATCATCTACACCAACGATATTCGTGTTGGATATCTTGAGCAGCAGCCAAAGTTCGACCCACAGGAGAGCGTACTCGACGCCTGCTTCAACCATCAAGGAGATCCCGAAAAGGTGCTCAAGGCAAAACAGGTGCTCACACAGCTGAAAATTCAGAACCTTGACCAGCCAATGGGACAGCTTTCGGGCGGACAGCAGAAAAGAGTGGCTTTGGCTAATGTGCTACTCACAGAACCCGACTTTCTTATTCTCGACGAGCCTACCAACCACCTCGACCTTGAAATGATTGAATGGCTGGAAGGATATCTTGGACGTGGCAACAAAACCATTCTCATGGTAACCCACGACCGTTTCTTCCTCGACAGAGTGTGCAACACTATCCTTGAACTCGACAACCAAAGCATATACACCTATAAGGGCAACTATGCCTACTATCTGGAAAAGCGACAGGAACGTATGGATAATATGCGTGCCGAGATTCAGCATGCCAAGAACCTGTATCGCACAGAGCTTGATTGGATGCGCCGTCAGCCTCAGGCACGCGGACACAAGGCAAAATATCGTGAGGATGCATTCTATGAGTTGGAACGAGTGGCTAAGCAACGTATTGAAGAACGCCAAGTACGTCTGAAGGCATCAAACGTATATATTGGTTCAAAGATTTTTGAGTGCCAATATGTTTCTAAAGCGTTTACCGATCATAAGGATAATCCGAAGGTGATACTCAACAACTTCTATTATAACTTCTCACGCTTTGAGAAGATGGGCGTTGTAGGCAACAACGGAACGGGAAAGAGTACCTTTATCAAGATGCTTCTTGGTATTGTTCCACCTGATGACGGACGATTTGATATTGGCGAAACCGTGCGCTTCGGTTATTTCTCTCAGGACGGTTTGAAGTTTGACGAGCAGGACAAGGTTATAGACGTTATTACCAAGATAGCCGACTACATAGATCTTGGTTCAGGCAGAAAGATGACAGCAAGTCAATTCCTGCAATTCTTCCTTTTTACCCCAGAACAGCAGCACAACTACGTGTATAAGCTTAGTGGTGGCGAGCGACGGAAGCTCTATCTCTGCACCGTTCTCATGCAGAATCCAAACTTCCTTGTGCTCGATGAGCCTACCAACGACCTCGACATACAAACCCTTCAGGTGCTCGAAGAATACCTGCAGGATTTCCCAGGATGCGTTATCGTGGTTAGTCACGACCGCTATTTCATGGACAAGGTTGTTGACCACCTCCTCGTATTTAAAGGCGAAGGCGAGATAAAGGACTTCCCTGGCAACTATTCACAATATCGTGAATGGAACAGAATGGAAACCAAGAAGGAGGCCGAAAACAAAGCCAAAGAACCAAAGAGCGAAAAGAAAAACTATCATCACGACGACCGCCGTCGTATGACATATAAGGAGAAGCAGGAGTTTGCTACCCTTGAAAAGGAGATTGAAGCCCTTGAGAAAGAGCAGAAAACGCTTGAGGAACAGCTTTGTTCCGGCACTCTGTCCGTAGAGGAGCTTACCGAAAAGAGCAAGCGCCTGCCACAGATAAAGGACGAACTTGAGGAGAAAGAATTCAGATGGCTGGAGTTGTCGGAGTTAAAGTGAGAGACCTCCCCCCTCCCGCCATTGCTTTCCCTCGGCTATCGCCGAACAGCGACCGTTGGTTTCTCCGAGTGGGCGGGAGCCTCACGGATTGAGATGATTGAAAAATAAACACCAAAATTATTTTACCCAAATATAATTTTCCTTTGGACGAGTAAAATCCGATAGATATTTTGGTACATCTTGATAATATGTGATATCAATCAAACTATCTTTCTTGATGATAAACTTGGTTGGATAGAATTCTGGAATTGTATCTTTTCTATTAAGCTCTGTCACATTTACCGTACTATCAGAATAACTAAATTCATACTCATGATGCAAGGTTATAGTATCATTTTTTTAAGAGAACTTTCCAATAATTCCCTTTCCGCTCTCTGTGTATATCTCATAAGCAGAATTGGTCATCTTTAAAATAACAAACATCCTAAGTATGTTGCGTAGCCTATAGTCATCTCCAATTCTTTTATATGTACGAATTTCCTGTTTAACGAACTGATCATCAACGTTTTTTCTTGTTATATAGCATGATTGAAGAATACAAACACACATAATAATAAATATATTTTTTTCATTTTGTGGCTCCACAAATATAATATTTTTTCTTACACGCTACAACTATGTTTGCATTTATTTAACGATTAAGGCTACTTATAGAACACAAATCCAACGAAAGACAATCAGATTATTTATCATTTGCCATTGTAAACGTAAAACAGTCGTAAGAACTAAAACTGACAACCCAAAATCGCAGATTTCGAAACTGCTGGCATATAGCTACCATATAGAAACCATATAGTTGGCATATACCTGGCATATAAAACTATATGGTTGAATATGCTTTCTATATGCTAACAATATGCTTGGTATATGGTAGCCCTATTGTAACTATATGGGAGTTATATGGGAGCTCTTTTTTTGTCCGTTGCTGGCTGATTTCATAAATTTTAGGTATTGTATGTAAATAAGATTTGCATTAACTTTGCAGCATAAAATTATAGTTATGCTACAAATAAAAGTCTATCATAATGTTACGTTTTCACCCATGAGAGAGGGCTCGCAGAAATGCGAGTCCTCTTTTTTTGTGAACAATATTGAACTACGTTCTTTTTTAGAATAAACTCAAAATAAACTCATAAAATCCAAAAACATAAATATGAAAATTGAAAAAATCAACAACTACTTCGGCTCGTTTGCCGAAAAGCTATTAAGAGTGCGATGGCAGACACTACTCGCTTTCTGCGTGGTTATTGTTCTGTCGTTCATTGGAATGAAACGCATGGTAAAGGAAACCTCGTTTGATGACTATTTCATTGAGGGCGATCCCATGCTTGTGAAAACCGAAGAGTTTAAATCTCATTTCGGAAACGACTACTATGTGGGTGTGCTCACACAATGCGACAACCATTTCACAAAAAAGAATCTAACAACACTAAGGGAACTTTCAAACGAGCTCCTCGACAGTCTGTCGTATGCCGAAAAGGTTATAACGACTGGACACTCTCTGCACAATACTCCCACAAATATGTTGCATTGGGCGAGCATCGCAACACAGGATTGTCAACAGTGCGCATCTCAAAGGAATTGCTTCACAACACGCTAACCCTTCAGGATTTCGCATATATCGACGTAACCAACGGAGGCATATATAATCGCACAAGTGCCGAATACGCTCTTAACGACCAGCTGCACGCCATGCTTGGCTACGACTATTTCCATGCCGACAAAGGAATGTTCAATATATACAACAAAAATTCCGAAATATGGCTAAAACTGAAATACAGTTTTTAAAATATTTTCATCACAACATCTTCCTATTTTCATCCTATACGCATCCTAAAGGCATCCCGAAGGCATCCCGAAGGGTGAAAATCAGGAATTTGTAAATAATATTTTGCACTACGTACCAAATGATAAACGATAAACAATAAAAGATAAAGAAATCTAATTTTTTATGAACGTATAATGCCCGTGTAATTATCCGTTATTTTTATCCATATAATTGACTCTAATAATTTGAAACGAATAATTCTCGACAAATTTTCGTCAATTCCGATAATTTACGTTTAGCGAAGCGCCATCAACTACCTAATGGCTATAGTATAAGACCTGCTTTACATCATAAGGAAATATCATAAGATTGAAATCAAAAATATCGTCAAAATGATCCTTTAAGTCACACTTTAGATATACTCCATCTACAAATTTTATAGGATAACGTACACCTGATTTCTCAACTAAATAACATTGATCAAACAAATTATATACTCTATCAGCATGAATACTATCAAGATAACTATATAATTCATCCTGCTTTGAACACCTATATAAAAAAGACTTATGATTTGAATATTTGTCTACCAATAGCCAAATTCTATCATTGGTCTTAGCTAAAACTTCATCAACTGGCGTGTGATTAAAATCCAAGAACTTGTCAATATCAACATAAGAAGGTATTGAATCAAATTTCATATTTCTATACTTCTTTTTAGTCAAAAGACGACATACAGAATAATATTTAACAACATCCTTACGATGAAAATCAGGAATGTATCTTTCTGCTTTCCTCATTCTATTCTTTGTAGCTTTATCAATCTTCTTAATTGACTGTGCCGAAGTTGGCAAAGCGAATAAAATACAAAATATTAATATACTTAGCTGTTTCATAAATAATCAACTTTTCATCTGAACATTAAGGCATAAAAAAAACGCTAACAGTTTAAAAAACTTGTTAGCGTTTTTGTGTTGGGATACCCGGACTCGAACCAGGAATGACAGGACCAGAATCTGTAGTGTTACCATTACACCATATCCCAATTTGTTATTGCGATTAGCATATTGCTGAATTGCGAGTGCAAAGGTAATGCATTTTTTGTAATCCCCAAAACTTTTCGGCACTTTTTTCGATAAAAAATGAAAAAAATCCAAATTAGCCACATTCCAATCTTGTTTTTCCACTTATTTATTATACCTTTGTCACATTATTAAAAAGGGAGCCTCTCCCCGCCCCTCCCCGGTAGGGAAGGGAGAAAAAACAATAGAAGTTATTTATTGATTAAAAAGAAAAAAAGAGAAAATAAATGAATACTGCAAAACAGTTAGTAGAAACAATTATTAAGGGAATACAGGAAAAGAAAGGAGAAAACATCACAGTTGCTGACTTAACTCATCTTGATGGTGCAGTTACTCAGTATTTCGTGATTTGTCAAGGCAACTCCCCTACTCAGGTGGAGGCTATAGCAGGTTCAATAGGCGATATTTGTCGTATTGAACTCAAAGAGAAGCCTATTCATGTTGTTGGTTTGGGCACAGACCAATGGGTGGCTATTGACTTTGGCGATGTTATTGTTCACGTGTTCCTCCCAGAAGTACGCGCATACTACGATTTAGAGCATCTATGGGAAGATGCAAAATTAACTCAAATAGAGAATGTAATTTAAGATATGGAAAAAAGAAATCCTATGAATGGCAGAGGTATGCAGAACGGTAACGACCCAAAGATGCCTCGCTTCAACATGAACTGGCTCTATTGGGCTATGCTTATTGCCATTGGCGTTCTGCTGTTTTCGGGCGGCGGAGATGCCTTAGTTGGCGGAACAGCAGCTCAAGAAGCTACATATACAAAATTCAAAGAGTATGTTGTTAAAGGCTATGCCGAGAAAGTTGAGATAAACAAGGCTGAGAGTACATTGAAGATGTATGTTAAGCCTACTCACATTCAAGATGTGTATGGCATGAGCGCCAAACAGGTGGGCAGAGATGCCTATGTAGAGGTGCAGTTCGGTTCGGTTGACGAACTTGAACGTTTCCTTACCGCAGAACAGAAGGCTAAGAAGATTAACGACTTCAGCTATGAAACCGATAAAACAGGCAACATTCTAAATAATATACTATTCACTTTCGGGCCATTCATACTGCTTGTATTAGTATGGGTATGGCTTATGCGACGCATGGGCGGTGGTGGCGCAGGTGCCGGCACTGGTATTTTCAGCGTTGGAAAGTCGAAAGCCAAGATGTATGAAAAGGGCAACGACCTGGGTATTACATTCAAGGATGTGGCTGGTCAGGAAGGTGCTAAGCAAGAGGTACAGGAGATTGTGGAGTTCTTGAAGAACCCACAGAAATATACTGATCTGGGTGGTAAAATTCCAAAGGGTGCTTTGCTCGTTGGTCCTCCAGGAACAGGTAAGACTCTGTTGGCTAAGGCTGTAGCTGGCGAGGCTGGCGTACCATTCTTCTCTATGAGCGGTTCCGACTTCGTTGAGATGTTCGTAGGTGTGGGCGCAAGTCGTGTTCGCGACGTGTTTGCTCAGGCTAAACAGAAATCACCTTGTATCATCTTTATTGATGAGATTGACGCCGTTGGACGTGCCCGTTCAAAGAACCCTTCTATGGGTGGTAACGATGAGCGCGAGAACACCCTTAACGCTTTGCTTACCGAGATGGACGGTTTCGGAACAAACTCTGGAGTTATCGTATTGGCTGCAACAAACCGTGTTGACATGCTCGACAAGGCATTGCTGCGTGCAGGTCGTTTCGACCGCCAGATTAATGTTGACCTTCCTGACCTTCCAGAAAGAAAGGCTATCTTCCAGGTGCATCTGCGTCCTTTGAAGATTGAAAAGACTTTGGATATTGACTTCCTTGCCCGTCAGACTCCAGGTTTCTCAGGTGCTGATATTGCAAACGTATGTAACGAGGCTGCACTTATTGCTGCCCGTCACGACCATAAGGAAGTTGTAAAACAAGACTTCCTTGATGCCGTTGACCGTATTGTAGGCGGTTTGGAGAAGAAAACCAAGGTGATGACTCAGGAAGAGAAGAAGACTATCGCTCTTCACGAGGCTGGACACGCTACTATAAGCTGGTTCTGTCGCTATGCCAACCCATTGGTAAAAGTAAGCATCGTTCCACGTGGTCAGGCTCTTGGTGCTGCATGGTATATGCCAGAGGAGCGTCAGATAACAACCAAAGAGCAAATGCTCGATGAAATGTGCTCATTACTTGGCGGTAGAGCTGCCGAGGAACTGTTTACTGGTCACATTTCTTCAGGTGCAGTCAACGACCTTGAGCGTGCTACAAAGAGTGCATACGGTATGATTGCATATATGGGTATGAGCGACAAACTGCCAAATATATGCTATTACAACAACACAGAATATCAGTTCCAGAAACCCTATTCTGAGACTACAGCAAAAGAGATTGATGCTGAAGTGCTGAAGATGATTAACGATGAATATGCTCGTGCAAAGCAGATTCTTACCGAACACAAAGAAGGCCACAACGCTCTTGCCGAACTACTTATGAAGAAAGAGGTAATCATGGCAAGCGATGTAGAGGAAATCTTTGGTAAGCGTCCTTGGTTGAGCCGTAGTCAGGAAATCATGAAAGAGAACGAGGAGAATGCTCCAAAACTCGAAGATATGCCTGAGGAAGTGAAACAAGCTCAGTTGGAACACGAACGTGCTGTTGCAGAACAGGAGTCAAACGAAAATTAAAACTATGACTGATAAACAGAAAAATCTGGTTGTACGCTTTATAACTGGCGTACTGTTCGTTGCCGTAATGGTAGCAGGATTTATGAGTCCACGAGCTATGGTGGCTTTGTTTGCCCTTATTACTGGTATGACAATATGGGAATACACAGGACTGGTGAACACATGGAACGAGATAAGAGTAAACCGCATGATATCAACAGTTGCGGGAGTTTATTTCTTTCTTGCCGTAGCAGCATGGCGCATGGGAATGGTACATAATTTCATTATCTTCATCCCCTACCTCCTCACAATAGTTTATCTGTTTATAAGTGAACTATACCTGAAGCAGAACAACCCTATCAACGATTGGGCCTACACCATGCTCGGACAGATGTATATTGCTCTGCCTTTTGCTATGCTCAACGTAGTAGCCTTTGAAATGAGTAATGATGGACAAACAGTAACATACGATATGCTACTGCCATTAAGCATCTTTGTGTTCTTATGGACAAACGATACAGGCGCTTATTGCTCAGGCTCGTTATTCGGAAAGCACAAACTATTCCCAAGAATCAGTCCTGCTAAGAGTTGGGAAGGCAGCATAGGTGGTGGCATACTGGTTATTATCGTAGCTGCAGCCATCGGATATTATGCTAACCAAGGTGTAGCAGAAGAGAATATTCGCTTGTCTATCGTTGGCTGGATGGGACTCGGAATCATTGTAGCTATCTTCGGCACATGGGGCGATCTTGTAGAGAGCTTGTTCAAGCGTACCCTCGGCATAAAAGACAGTGGCAACATCCTACCAGGACACGGCGGTATGCTCGATCGCTTCGACAGCAGCCTTTTGGCTATTCCTGCTGCGGTGATTTATTTGTATACTATTCAGCTAATATAATAGACCCTTCCCAACCTCCCCTCTTGATGGGAGAAGCTTAAAAAGCCCCTTCAGATTTTATTGAGAATCTGAAGGGGCTTTTCTTTATCATTTGTCACTTATTCTTTAATACGTAGCGCGTGATGCCTGGCGCTCTTTCAGCAGTTTTACCATAAGTAGTGCAGCATTATCAGGTGCTATAGTGTCGCCGAGGCGTTGGCGCAATTCGGCATAATCACTAAGCATTTTGTCACGTTCATCGCGACCAGGAAGAATCTTTTTCAGTTCTGAGGTGATAGTCTCTACTGTAAAGCGTTCAGCAAATAGTTCCCTTACAACCTCACGATTACAAATCAGATTAACAAGACTAATGAACTTAACCTTGATAATATGATTGAAGGCGAAACGAGCAATACGAGGCATAGGAACCTTATAACATACTACTTGAGGAACATCAAACAAGGCTGTTTCAAGAGTAGCTGTTCCGCTGGTTACAAGAGCCACCGTAGAATGGAAAAGCAAAGGATAGGTAGAATTCTTCACACGACGAACAACAGACGTTTTAATACCTTTCTTTTTAGCATTTCTCAATACTTCGTCATAAAACTCATCCTCAACACTTGGTGCACAAGCAAGAACAATCTGATAGCCTTCGGCAAAATGACTTGCAGCCTCAATCATAGCAGGAAGATTATCTTTTATCTCTTGCTTTCTACTACCTGCCAAAAGTGCTATAATTGGTTTGTAAGGATGCAAACGACGCTTGCGTAGGAAATTCTTACGTTGGGTATTGTAGTTCTTACAGAACAAACGCACCTCATCAGCCGTAGGATTACCCACATAATGAATTGGGTAGTTATGCTTCTTTTCAAAGAAATCAACTTCAAAAGGAAGGATAGAGAACATCTCATCAACATCACGTTTGATGGCTTTGATACGATGCTCTTTCCACGCCCATATCTTTGGTGAAATATAATAATATACAGGAATGTTAGTATTCTTCTTCAGATATTTGGCTATATTGAGGTTGAATCCTGCATAATCAACAAGAATAACTACATCAGGCTGCCATTTTACAATATCACGCTTCACCATATCCATATTACGGAATATGGTGCGAAGATGCATAAGAACAGGAATAAATCCCATATACGCCATCTCTTTATAGTGACGCACACGAACTCCTCCTTCACGTTGCATAAGGTCGCCACCAATAAAGCGAAATTGCGCTTTATTGTCGTAGTATTTCAGCGAGCGCATCAAATGACTTGCATGCAACTCTCCACTTGTTTCACCAACTATGAGATAATACTTCATTTGCTATACATTAAAGCTCCCATTCTTTTACTTTATCTATAAACTCATGAGCCGTAACATCGATAGTCGTAGGCGTTATTGCCACATATCCATGTTCAACAGCCCATTGATCAGTGTCTTCAGCTGTAGGTTCATCGTTACGATACTCGCCTACCATCCAAAAATAATCGTAGCCACGAGGATGGCGCTCCTCAACTATTTCGTTTACCCATTGACCATAGGTCATACGACAAGCACGAACACCCTTAAACGGATGTTCCTTTGGGAAGTTAACATTCAGGCAGACACCTTTAGGTAAGCCTTCTTGACATACTTTTGTAACAATTTTTACCACCTCCTTCTCTAAATAGCTAAGATCAGCCTCTGTGTCGTAATCACATGACGAGAAAGCAATAGATGGAATATATTTCATACAACCTTCAAAGGCTACGCCCATAGTGCCAGAATAATGACTGTTTACTGTAGAATTGTCACCATGATTGATACCACCAATAATGATATCAGGTTGGCGGTTCTGACAAAACTGATTAAGTGCAAGCTTAACACAATCAACAGGTGTACCATTACAGCTCCAAACCTCTACATCGCCCATATTATGACGACGTTTAAGACGTAATGGCGTTGTTGCCGAGAAGGCACATGAAAAGCCAGAGCGAGCCGATTCTGGAGCTACAACAAGCAGATCGGCTTTATCTTTGAGAAATCTAACGAGAGTCTTAATACCATTCGCATGATAGCCATCGTCATTAGAAATCAAAATAAAAGGTTTCTTAAAATTGTCCATTTTCTTGTCTATTTCGTTGCAAAAGTACTAAAAAATGGTTTAATTCATCGCTTTCTCACATAAAATATGTAACTTTGTAGCCAAATGTTATTTATTAAGACATGGCAAAAATAATCGCTTTAGCTAATCAGAAAGGTGGTGTGGGTAAAACAACCACAACAATAAACTTGGCCGCCTCGTTGGCAACACTTGAGAAGACAGTACTCGTTGTTGACGCTGATCCTCAGGCAAACGCATCAAGCGGTCTGGGTGTTGACATCAAAGAAGTTGACTGTTCTCTCTATGAGTGTATCATAGATCATGCCGACGTGAGAGATGCTATATATACCACAGATATTAATGGTCTTGACATCATTCCCAGTCACATTGACTTGGTAGGTGCTGAGATTGAAATGCTTAACATCAAGAATCGCGAGAAGGTTATAAAGACTCTTCTTGAGCCTATTCGTGATGAATATGATTACATACTAATCGACTGTAGTCCTTCATTAGGACTTATTACCGTGAACTCACTTACTGCAGCTGATTCTGTAATCATTCCTGTACAATGTGAATACTTTGCTCTCGAGGGTATCAGCAAACTGCTCAACACGATAAAGATTATCAAAAGCAAGCTGAATCCAAAACTTGAGATTGAGGGATTCCTGCTCACTATGTATGACAGTCGTTTGCGTTTGGCTAATCAGATTTATGACGAAGTGAAACGACACTTCCAAGAGTTAGTGTTCAAGACCGTTATACAGCGTAACGTAAAACTATCAGAGAGTCCAAGTCATGGTCTTCCTGTAATTCTTTACGATGCTGATTCTACAGGTGCAAAGAACCACTTGGCATTAGCAAAAGAAATTATAAACAAGAATTCATAAAAGCAATCACTCGTTGAACGTTCAACATTCAAAATGAGTAATAAAAATGGCGGTACACAAAAAATACAATCATAATACAAAGACAAATGCCTTGGGACGCGGTCTTGACGCATTAATCTCTACAGAAGCAGTAAGCACATCAGGCAGTAGCACAATAAACGAGATTGCTATTGACCAGATTGAGCCGAATCCAAATCAGCCTCGTAGAGAGTTTGACCAGACTGCACTCCAAGAACTTGCTGACAGCATCGCAGCTATTGGTATCATCCAGCCTATCACCCTTAGACAGGTTGACGATAATCGTTTCCAGATTATCGCTGGTGAACGCCGTTGGAAAGCAAGTCAGATTGCAGGACTGCAGGCTATACCTGCATACATCCGTACCATCAAGGATGAGAACGTTATGGAGATGGCGCTGGTGGAAAACATTCAGCGCGAAGATCTCAATGCAATAGAAATAGCCTTGAGCTATGAACATCTGCTTGAGCAGAGCAAGATGACACAAGAGGAAGTGAGTAAGCGTGTAGGTAAGAGTCGCACAGCTATCACCAACTACTTGCGTTTGTTGAAACTTCCTGCACAAGTACAGATGGCATTGCAGAAGAAAGAAATCGACATGGGTCATGCCCGTGCCTTGCTCTCTCTTGAAAGTCCTTCTTTGCAGATAAAACTCTTCAAGGAGATCCTTAAGAACTCATACTCTGTACGTAAAGTAGAGGAACTGGTTCAACACCTGAAAAGTGGTGAAGATATTAATACCGGCAAAAAAACTATTGTTGCTAAGAACCAGTTGCCTGAAAGCTTTATGCAGGCACGCGAAAGTATTGCAAGCTATTTAGGAACAAAGGTACAGCTCACATGTAATCCTAAGGGAAAAGGTAAAATAAGCATTCCTTTTACAGATGCAGAAGATTTGGAACGCATCATGAGCGTTTTGAATAAATTGAAAGATTGATATAAGTGAACAGATTATCACATATATATATCATCATACTGTCGCTATTGGCGTTGTGTAGCAGTGCAAGAGCACAAGAAGATTCTATTTCTCGTATTCTTGTCAGCGACACCATAGCTATCAAAGCAGAAAAGATTCTGACTCACGAAGATAGCGTACAACTAAAAAGCAACAGCGTGATGATTAAAAAGCAGAAGCGCGACTGGGCTACATGGCGTCCTGACCCCAAAAGGGCGTTGTGGATGGCATTAGTATTACCAGGAGCAGGCCAGATTTACAATCGTAAGTTCTGGAAATTGCCTATTTTCTATGGTGGTATCGTAGGTTGTGTGTATGCTATGAGTTGGAACAACGGAATGTACCACGACTACGCACAGGCATATATTGATATCTCTGACGGCAATCCTGCTACTGATAGCTACAACAAGTTTCTGCATATAGGAACAACAAGTATCAACGAGTTAACTGATACTCGCTACAAGGAACTATTCCGCAATAGAAAAGATCGCTTCCGTAGATGGCGTGACATGAGCTTCTTTGTTCTCGTTGGCGTATATGCTCTCTCTGTGATTGATGCTTATGTAGATGCTTCGTTGTCGGAATTCGATATTTCCAACGACCTCAGTCTGCGTGTTTCGCCAGCAGTTATAAACAATGGCGCAACAAGCAATCCATTACAAGGAGCTGTAGGTGTGAACTGTAGTCTAACTTTTTAATTCAACAAAAGAGATAATATCTCATAATTACATCAGAAAAAGATACTAACAATATAATGAATAAATTTTATTTAACTATACTCGCTATGCTTTTTGCCGGCACATGTACTATGCAGGCGCAGGTAGAAGTAGAAGACGAGGACGAAGAAGAATATTACGAAGATGATGCACCAGATTCAAAGATCAAGGTGAAGAATGCCAAGGGCGAAGAAGAGGAAATTGATCTTCCTGAAGCAATGTCAACAGATGTAGACAGTTTGCTTAACCTCTATAACACTCGCGCCTATCTGCATCCAGACACAACTTATAAGTGGCCAGACATAAACCCTATTTATGATAAAGACGTATATAAACTTCGTCTGAGCAAACTGCCAACAGTTATTGAGATGCCTTATAACGATATTGTGCAGCGCTTCATCGACAGATACAGTAGCGACCTTCGTCATAGCGTGGCTTATATGCTTGGAGCTCAGAATCTCTACATGCCAATTTTTGAAGAGGCATTAGAGAGTTACGGACTACCACTTGAACTAAAGTATCTTCCTGTTATTGAGTCAGCTTTGAACCCACGCGCAGTGAGCCGTGTCGGTGCTACAGGATTATGGCAGTTCATGATTACTACCGCAAAACGCTATGGTCTTAAGATAAACTCACTTGTTGACGAACGTCGTGATCCCTACAAGGCATCGTATGCAGCAGCTCACTATTTGAGCGACCTGTACAAAATATTTGGTGACTGGAACATCGTTATTGCAGCCTACAACTGCGGTCCTGAAAAGATCAACAAGGCTATGCATCGTTCCAAAAAGAAAGACTATTGGGAAATATATAACTATCTGCCACAAGAGACACGCGGATATGTGCCAGCTTTCATAGCAGCTAACTATATTATGAACTATTATTGCGATCATAATATCCGTCCTATGATAGCTGACCTACCAGTAAAGACCGACACTATTGAGGTGAATCGCGACATACATTTCGAACAGATAGCTGCTGTATTAGGTATGGAGGTAGATCAGATAAAGAGCCTCAACCCACAGTACCGTCGCAAGATTGTAAACGGTAACAGTCAACCATCAACACTTCGTTTGCCCTCTGACATGATTACTAAATTCATTGACAACGAGGACTCTGTATATAACTACAAAAACGAAGAACTACTGAGTAAGCGCACAGAGGTGGAAGTAGATGACGAGATGCCAATGTTTCGTCAGACAAGACATCCATACAGCCATTCTAAGCGTAGCAGTCGTTCTAAGCGCAATAAGAAAGGCAAAAAAGACAGAAGCCGTGGCAAATCGGTTTCTATAAAAGATGGAGACACTCTCTCTGAGATTGCAGCACGTAACCACACAACAGTAAGCAAGCTTCGCAAGCTTAACAATATCAAAGGTAATAACATACGCGCTGGTAAGAAAATTCGCATTAAGTAATCATTATTAGAACAAGCAGGAGGAGTAGCTATGGATACAGACATGCAGGTAAAAGACAGAGAAGCTGCCGACAACAAACTTATTGATGATGCTTTTCAGCATCTGCTCGACACATATCTGGCATCACGCCACAGAAAGAAAGTAGATATCATCACTAAGGCGTTTAACTTCGCACGTCAAGCACACAAAGGAGTGCGCAGACTGTCGGGCGAACCTTATATCATGCATCCTATAGCCGTTGCACAGATTGCATGCGAAGAAATGGGACTTGGTTCCACTTCTATTAGTGCAGCCTTACTACACGATGTTGTTGAAGATACCGACTACACCGTTGAGGATATGAAAAATATCTTTGGTGAGAAGATAGCCCTCATCGTTGACGGACTAACAAAGATTAGTGGTGGTATTTTTGGAGATAAAGCATCTGCACAGGCAGAAAACTTCAAGAAGTTGCTGCTCACCATGAGCGATGACATTCGTGTTATCCTGATAAAGATTTGCGACCGTCTGCATAATATGCGCACACTGGAGTCGCAACCTGCTAATAAACAATATAAGATTGCTGGCGAAACACTTTATATCTATGCTCCATTAGCTAATCGTCTTGGATTGAACAAAATAAAGACAGAACTCGAAGATCTGAGCTTTAAGTTTGAGCATCCAGAGGAATATGCGAGTATAGAAAAGAAACTTACCGACACTGAGAAACAACGCGACTATCTTTTCAATAGCTTTACAGAACCTATACGTGTTGCTCTTGATAAGATGGGAGTGGACTATCAAATCAAAGAACGTGTGAAAAGTCCTTATTCTATTTGGAATAAGATGCAGAACAAACACGTTACCTTTGATGAAATATACGATATTCTTGCTGTTCGTATCATATACACACCTAAGAGCAGAGAAGAAGAAATAAATACCTGTTTTAATATCTATGTCGCAATAAACCAGATTTACAAGAGTCATCCTGACAGACTACGCGACTGGGTAAACCATCCAAAGGCTAATGGTTATCAGGCATTGCACGTGACATTAATGTCAAAGCAAGGACGCTGGATAGAGTGTCAGATACGAAGCAATCGCATGAACGAAATAGCCGAGCAGGGCTTTGCTGCACACTGGAAATATAAAGAAGGCGAAAACGAATACTCGGAGGACGAGGGCGAACTTAACGACTGGCTGCGTACTATCAAGGAGATCCTTGATGACCCACAGCCCGACGCAATGGATTTCCTTGATTCAATAAAGCTTAATCTCTTTGCAAGCGAAATATTCGTATTTACTCCAAAGGGAGAGATTAAGACTATGCCTGCAGGATGTACCGCTCTTGACTTTGCATTTGAGATTCACACTTTCTTAGGCAGTCATTGTATTGGTGCTAAGGTAAATCATAAACTTGTACCACTAAGTCATAAGCTACAGAGTGGCGACCAGGTAGAGATACTCTCTTCAAAAAGTCAGCATGTACAACCTTCATGGATAAACTTTGTTTACACCGCAAAGGCACGAAGCAAGATACAAGCTATCCTACGTCGTGATAACAGAGAAATTCAGAAGAAAGGTGAACAGATTCTCACAGAATGGTTGAAACGTGAAAACATGGAGCCAACAACATCTATTGTTGACAAGCTATGTGAATTCCATGATATCCACAAACACGAGAAATTCTTCCAGGCATTAGGCGATAAGACTATTATCTTAGGCGAGAAAGATCTTGACGAGTTGCAAGGAAAGAACAAGAAGGAATCGTCAGCAGGATGGCGCAAATATGTGCCTTTTCTTAAAACAAAGGAAAAGAAGGAAGAAGATAAGCAGACTGAAAAATTTGTTGTTGATAGTAACTTCAACAGAAAGAAGCCTGTTATTATTACCGAAGAGAATATAGACAGTTTTGTATTCCCATCATGTTGTCACTCTATCCCAGGAGATGATTCCTTAGGTTATATCAACAATAAGAACCAGATAGAGATTCACCTACGCAACTGTAAGGTAGCTAACAAACTGAAATCAAGTTACGGTAATCGCATTGTTGACGTGAAATGGAACATGCACAAGATGCGCTATTTCGATGCTGTTATTCTTGTACATGGAATAGACCGTAAGGGAATACTTCATGATGTTGCAGAAATCATTTCAAGCAAACTAAATGTAAATATTCACAAAGTGAATTTCACAGCAGAAGAAGGAATCTTTGAGGGCAAAATAGAAATTCGTGTTCACGATCGCGAAGAAGTGAAAGTTATTGTTGAGGAACTTAAGAATATTGCTGACTTACAGGAGATACAGCACGTAATGTAAAACCTCATCCCACCCCTCTCCGAAGGAGAGGGAGAAAAGACTGTTTGCTTTTCAGAATACTTTTCATTAGTTAAACCTCCTTCCCTATCGGGAAGGTCGTGATGGGCTTCTCCTAATAAGTTAAACCATCAAGTTGCTTCTTCAATGCCCTTAGCTCTTCCTTAACACCAATAAGCGAAGAAAGAATGTCTGCGCTACGGTCAACAGCGTGACGATTCTGGTTAATCATCTTACGCGCAGCAGCAAGCTTAAAGCCACGAACTTTCACCAGATTATAGATGATTTTTATGGCTTCTATATCCTGTTGAGTATATTGACGCACTTTTGTGCCCGCCTGAGTTTTTGGACGCAAATGTGGAAACTCAGTTTCCCAATAACGAAGAGTACTCTCGTTAATGTCAAACATCTGAGCAACCTCCTTAATGGAATAATACAATTTCAGATTCTTGTTGGGGTTTAGAGCCATAATTATACGGTTTTATTATATAATATGTGCAAAGATAATAAATTATCTCGGAATAACAATTCTCAATTCTCAATTTATTTGTATCTTTGCACCTGATTTTATAAAATAGAAGAAATTAAAACGATATATAACATGATGACAGCTAATGAAATCCGTGACTCATACTTGAAGTTTTTCGAGTCAAAGGAACACGTTATCGTACCGTCTGCTCCTATCGTAGTGAAGGACGACCCTACGTTGATGTTTACAAACGCTGGTATGAACCAGTGGAAAGATATCATCCTTGGTACAAAGGAACCAGCCCCACGTCGTCGCAGCGATTCTCAGAAGTGTCTGCGCGTGAGCGGTAAGCACAACGACCTTGAAGAAGTAGGTCGCGACTCAGCACTTAGCCATCACACAATGTTCGAGATGTTGGGTAACTGGAGTTTCGGTGACTATTTCAAGGAAGGCGCTATTGACTATGCTTATGAATATCTGGTTGACGTGTTGAAGCTTGACCCTAAGGATCTCTACGTAACAGTTTTCGAAGGCGATGCAAGCGAAAACCTGTCACGCGATGATGAAGCAGCAAGCTACTGGGAGAAGCATTTCCCAAAGAATCATATCGTTAATGGTAATAAGCACGATAACTTCTGGGAAATGGGTGACCAAGGTCCTTGTGGTCCTTGTTCTGAGATTCATATTGATTTCCGCTCAGAAGAGGAGAAGGCTAAGGTACCTGGAGAAGAACTTGTTAATAAAGATCACCCACAGGTAATCGAGATCTGGAATATTGTGTTCATGCAGTTCAACCGCAAGGCTGATGGTTCGTTGGAGCCATTGAAGATGCAGGTAATCGATACAGGTATGGGTTTCGAGCGTTTGGTTCGTTTGATGCAGGGTAAGACATCAAACTACGAAACAGACATCTTCACTCCTATCATCACAGAGATTGAGCGCCTTTCTGGCAAAAAATATAGTCACACCTTCCCAGAAGGTCCTGCAGGTGAGGGCGTAAACGCAGAGCAGAAGGTAGATATTGCTATCCGTGTTGTTGCCGACCACCTACGTGCAGTAGCTTTCTCTATTGCAGATGGTCAGTTGCCAAGCAATGCAAAGGCAGGATATGTTATCCGTCGTATCTTGCGTCGTGCTGTTCGCTATGCTTACACCTTCTTAGGTCAGAAAGAAGCCTTCATGTACAAACTTGTACCTGTCTTGGTTCAAGAGATGGGACAAGCTTATCCTGAGCTTCCTGCACAGCAGCAGCTCGTTAGCCGTGTTATGAAGGAAGAGGAAGATTCTTTCCTCCGTACTCTTGATAAGGGTATCAACCTTTTGAATGGCGACATGGACGAACTGAAAGCACACGGCAAGAAGGAACTCGATGGTGTTTCAGCTTTCCGTTTGTTTGATACTTACGGCTTCCCTCTCGACCTCACACAGCTTATCTGTGCAGAGAACGGTTATACCGTTGACGAGAAGGGCTTCAACGAAGAGATGGAAAAGCAAAAGGCTCGTGCACGCAATGCAGCTGCCGTAGAAAATGGCGACTGGGAAATTCTTAAGGAAGGCGAGCAGGAGTTTGTTGGCTATGACTATACTGAATATGAATGTCATATTCTGCGTTACCGCAAAGTAACACAGAAGAAGAATACTTTCTTTGAGGTTGTTCTTGATCACACTCCTTTCTATGGCGAGATGGGTGGTCAGGTAGGCGACAAGGGTGCTCTCGTCAGCGAAAACGAAACTATTGAAGTTATCGACACAAAGCGCGAGAACAACCAGAGCATACATATCATCAAGGCATTGCCTAAGGATCTCACTGCCGACTTCATGGCTTGCGTTGATATAGACAAGCGTGAAGGCAGTGCTGCCAACCATACAGCAACCCACTTGCTCGACTATGCACTTAAGCAGGTTTTGGGCGACCATGTAGAGCAGAAGGGTTCATATGTTGACGACAAGACTTTGCGTTTCGACTTCTCACACTTCCAGAAAGTTACTGATGAGGAGCTTCGCCAGGTTGAGCGCATGGTTAACGATATGATTCGTCAGGATCTTCCTCTTGACGAGCATCGCGACACTCCAATGGAGGAAGCAAAGAAACTTGGTGCTATAGCCCTCTTCGGTGAGAAATATGGCGACAAGGTACGTGTTGTACGCTTCGGTCCTTCATGCGAGTTCTGTGGTGGTATTCATGCACAGAGCACAGGTCGCATTGGTTTCTTCAAGATTGTTAGCGAGAGTAGTGTAGCAGCTGGTATCCGTCGTATTGAGGCAGTTACTGGTAAGGCATGCGAAGAAGCTATCTACAATGTTCAGGACACTCTCACAGAACTTAAGGCGTTGTTCAACAATGCAAAAGATCTGAAAGCAGTCATCGAGAAGTTCCTTGATGAGAACGATGCTATGAAGAAGGAGATTGAGCAGTTCCGTGCACAGAAGGTAGAGCAGTTGAAGAACAAGCTCGTTGAAGATGCAAAGGATGTCAATGGTGTTAAGGTTGTAAAGGCAGTATTGCCTGTTGACCCAGCATCAGCTAAGGACCTTGTGTTCAAGGTACGCGAAGCTATCTCTGAGAATCTGGTATGTGTTCTCGGTAGCGTTGCTAACGACAAACCAATGTTGAGCGTAATGTTCAGCGATGATATGGTAAAGGATCACGACCTCAATGCAGGTAAGATTATCCGTGAAGCAGCCAAGCTCATTCAAGGTGGTGGTGGCGGTCAGCCTCACTATGCTCAGGCTGGTGGTAAGAATAAGGACGGTCTTAGTGCAGCAGTAGATAAGGTCGTAGAATTAGCTAATCTGTAATCAGATTTATATATCTCACTAAATCTCTAAAGCCGCGTCCCAACAAGGATGCGGCTTTTTTATTATATAAAAACTTGTTGCATAAGTGATATTTTCTCTTCATATTCATCAAGGCTAACACGACGCCCCTTAAGAGAACGAACCTGAGGAAACGACTGAAAATAATCATCAGACGACTTATACCACCCATAGTTTCTTATCACCCCTATCCTACTTGCCTGTCGATCAAGCAAAGAAGCTGCCTTTGGATTAACCACCGACAACAGACGGTTGCCATTTGTCATTTCTATAGCAAGTACCAAACATTCTCTATTAGGTTTAGGGTTAGCCACCTTAACACCCTTTGTTGATGTTGTCACCCTTATGTTCCAACCTTTCTTGTTCAATGCATCAGCCATTCCACGGAAAATTATACCGTGAGAAGACGTGTCTTTTAAGCCTGTATAGGTAATGCTATAATGAATCATTTCATGAAGGAGCACATTCTGAAACTGACGCTCTGAAAGGTCGTAGTAGTTGCTTAGAGTAATAGTGAAATCATAGAACTTCACCTTCTTACGCATAAGAAAGGCACGAGGCTGAAAGCTACGCTTACATGCAAACTGTCCAAGACGTGTCTTTGAACGTCCAGTCTTTAAGATAGGCAACGGAAGTCCGCCGTCGAAATATTCTTGATTAAACTGATGGAATTGTTGTTCCATCCATTGTATTGTTACTTGCATAGGGATTTCACTTTGTCTGAGTCTTAGGCCAGTTCACAAGGAAGAGTTTTTCTGTGGCACGTGTGAATGCAGTATAAAGCCAATGAATATAATCAGGAGTAAGCATATCATCAGTCATATACCCTTGGTCAACATACACATGTTGCCACTGTCCACCTTGAGCCTTATGACAGGTCACGGCATAAGCAAACTTTATTTGCAGTGCATTATAATAAACATCCTCCTTCAGCTTTTGCAAACGGTCGCGCTTCAAAGGTACATCAACATAGTCTTCCATCACCTTAGTGAAGAGTTCCTCACTCTGTTCTTCAGTAAGAGCAGGAGCCTCTGCCGTAAGAGTATCAAGAATTGCAGTCTGCTCTATCTCAATATCGCCATAATCAGGAAACGAAAGAGTAACATCGGCAAACATGAAACCATAGAGTTCACGCTGACGACGCACTCTCTGTACCACACACACATCGCCATTGGCAAGGAAGGACAATGATTTCTCACGTTTTTCCTCTTGTGCAAATGCTGATGAAGATGGAAGATTATACTTGTTCTTCACAATCATTACCCTGTCGCCACCACAGAGAATATCCTCTCTGTCGAGAACAGTATTACGAATGCCTTGATTATATATGTTAGCAGTTTTATTGCTTCGCGTAATAACTATTGTTTCATCTTCACCAACATTATAATAACTATCGTTGATGCTATCAACAATTTCATTTCCTGGCATCATCACGATATCAGCAAAACTGTTAAAAGAAATCTTTGGCAGCTCAGTAGCCTCATCATGAGTAATCATCTGTCTTACCATTGTGGCATTATACAGAATACCACTATTATTACTCTGACGAAGCACCTCATTGAGATCACATTCATAAACCCTCAGTCCTGCATATTGCAACACATCAGCATCAAGAGCAGGAGCCTCGTCCTCACCTACAGGAGGCAGCTGAGCCTTGTCGCCTATAAGTAGCATACGACAGTTGTCGCCACTATACACATAACTTACAAGATCGGGCAACAAATCAGATGAACACATAGAAGCCTCATCAATCATGAAAAGTGTGTTCTTATACATATTGTTGTTTAGCGAGAAGTCACCATTCAAACCAGTATAAGCCTTTTCACGATAAATTCTGCGATGAATAGTGTATGCTGGCAAGCCACAGTTACGTGAGAAAACTTTTGCCGCTCTGCCTGTTGGTGCCATAAGCTGCAGTTTCTGCCCTAAACGATGAAAGGTACGCACCATAGCACCAGCAAGCGATGTTTTTCCCGTTCCTGCCGAACCGCGCATAATCATCACACTACGCTGATCACGATCGGCAAGAAATCTTCCGAATGTTTCAAGCGCATGCAACTGATCATGAGTAGGTGGAAAACCAAACTCGGCAATTATCTGGTCTATGAATTCTTGTATCTTCAAACGTTATCGTATCTTTTTTCGCTATTTACAACGACATATATAAAGCCATGGAACACAAAATTAAAAGCAAGCTTTTATTTTATTTTGATATTTCATCCGTTTACACTATCTTTGCAAAGATAACAAGAATTATCGAGATGAAATTAAAAATCAACAATAATTATATACTCACAATATGCGTGCTCGCACTTGCTGTTATATGCTTTCTAAGCGTAAACAAGCCTTTAAGCTTTGAAAACGAACAGAAGAAGCGAGAGACAATAGTGAAAGAATACTTGTTGAAAATACGTTCTGCCGAAAACAAATTCCGAAAGAACAAGGGTACTTATTGCGGCGATTTCGCTACACTTGTTCGCGAAGGTTATTTGGCTGACTCACTACAATACATTCCCTTTAGCGAAGGTGAGAAATTCACACTACAGACAACTGTGCAGCTCGGCAAGAGTGGCAAGCAGATTCCTCTTATGGAATGTGGCGCTGAATACCATAAATACTTGCAGGGAATGGACGAGAATATCATTGCTAATCTGATAGAGAAAGCCAATAATGGCGGAAACTATCCAGGACTGAAAATAGGAGACATAACAACCGACAATAACAATGCAGGAAACTGGGAATAACATCATTCAGCAGAAGCGCATCACATTGCGCATCACAAAAACAAACCTATCGTTTGCTGCTGTTGACAACACAGCACCCGAAGGTCTGCGTTACGAGCCTTATATCGTGCGTAGCGGAATATCTATGCCCGCTAATCTGCGTGAAGCCTTCATTGGCGACAACATGCTTAGCTCTGACTATAAGCGTGCGCAGGTGCTCATAGACAGTAAGGTGCTAATGGTTCCTGTAGAAGAGTTCAACGAAGATAACAAAGAAGAACTCTATCGTCATGCCTTTACCGATGTAAAAAACGATTATGTGCAGCACAGCGTGCTTCCTGGCGAGAATGCAGTAGCCATATTCTCAATAAATAAAGATCTGAAGCTTGTCCTTGACGATCATTTTGAGAATGTGCGCATCATGCCTCTCATGCAATCTCTTTGGGCATACATGCACAAACGTAGTTTTGCTGGTAATTTCAACAAGCTATATGGCTATTTCCATAACAAGCGTCTTGAGGTATTCTCGTTCAACAAGAACCGTTTTCAGTTTGTCAATGCTTACGACACAAATACAGCACGCGACATAGCCTATTTCCTACTCTTTGTATGGAAAGAGCTTAATTATGATGCAGAGAAAGACGAGCTACACATTTTCGGTGCTCTTCCTGAGAAAGAAGCTCTTACAGAGAATCTAAAGAAATACGTAAGAAAAGTATATCCTATTAATCCCGTAGCAGAATTCAATCGTGCTCCTATCACACAGATAAAGGATTTGCCTTTTGACCTGCTGACACTGTTCGTAAAAAGATGAGAATTATTACAGGTAAATATAAGGGTCGTCGTTTTGATATTCCACGTACATTCAAGGCACGTCCTACAACCGATTTTGCTAAAGAAAACATCTTCAATGTACTGATGGGCTACATTGATTTTGAAGATGCTACAGCTCTCGACCTTTTCTCAGGCACAGGCAGTATCTCGCTTGAGCTTGTCAGTCGTGGTTGCAAGAAAGTAGTGAGTGTAGAGGCCGACCGCGACCATGCACGTTTCATTAGTCAATGTTTTGAGAAGCTGGGCGACCACACCGATATGCTCATCCGTGGTGATGTGTTCAAGTTTATAAAGAGCTGTCGTCAGAAGTTTGATTTCATCTTCGCCGACCCTCCTTATGCCTTGGAACAACTGCCTCAGATTCCTGACATGGTGCTTGAAAGCGGTATTCTTGCAGAAGATGGTGTGTTTGTGTTTGAACATGGTCACAAGCACGATTTCTCTTCTCACCCTCGCTTCCTTGAACATCGTGCATATGGGTCGGTGAATTTCACACTGTTTAGGTCACAGCAGCGGACTTAATAGTCTAATCAAACTCTCCCACAAGCGTTCAAGGAAAGAGCGATGAGTGATATCCTTAATATCATCAAGAAGTACACTCTGTTTTTCGTCTTTAAGATATAATGATTTCAAGCGCAGAGCCATGCCCTCGCCATAGAAGAAAGCATTAGACTCAAAGTTATGCTCAAAGCTACGAAAATCAACATTGGTGCTTCCACATGTTGAAATAATATCATCGCTCACCATTAGCTTGCTATGGTTAAATCCAGCCTTATATAGATACACCTTTACACCTGCTTCGGCAGCTGCAAGCACATAGCTTCGCGATGCCCAGTTGATAAGCAGAGAATCACTCTTATAAGGTATCATCAACCTGATATCCACTCCTGCAAGAGCAGCTGTGCGCATGGCAAACATTATAGGCTCGGTAGGCAGGAAATAAGGACTCTCCATATACACATACCGCCTTGCTTGCAAAAGCACTCGCACATAACCCTGCATAATATCGGGCCATGGTGTTATCGGACTGCTTGTAACAATCTGAACTATATTATTATTGTTTATAAGCGGATTTATCTCAGGATAATAGCAACTGTCTGTTATAAGAGTGCGGTCGCAGAAATACCAGTCAACAAGGAAAGCACGCTGTAAACCATAAACACCGCCTCCTTCTATACGAATATGCGTGTCGCGCCACGTATTCCTGCCTCTACCCTTTACATAGCGAGTAGCAATATTCATTCCTCCTATAAAACCTACCCTACCATCAATGACACACAGTTTGCGATGATTACGATAGTTGGCCTTACTTGTGAAAGCTGGGAACTTCACCGGCATGAAGGCATGAATATCAATACCCTCATCGCGCATGCGCTCAAAGAATTTATTCTTTGTACTCCACGAGCCCACATCATCATATATCACACGCACCTCTACTCCCTCGCGAGCCTTGTCAATAAGAGCATCAGCCACAAGATTTCCCAACTCATCGCCGGCAAAGATAAAAGTATTGAGATGAATATGACTGCGAGCCTCCGAAATAGCCTTCAGCAAAGCAGGGAAGAACTCATATCCGCTTGTGTAAATCTCTATGTTATTGTCTTTAAATGGCAAAGCATAGTTTTGATTAGCAAACAAACGGATCAGCGGACGTTGACTCTCTGGAAGCTTCAAATCACGCTGCTCAGAAAACTCCACCATCGACCGCTTGGTGAGCTGATCAAGGCTACGCTTACTGATAAGCTTTTCCTTGCGAGTGTTCTGTCCTAAGAAGAAGTAAAGAATGATACCAACAACAGGCAAGAAACAAAGCACCAAAACCCAAGCCATAGTCTTTGCCGGTTCACGGTTATCCATGAGCAACCTTATCATTGTTCCTACTACAACGATAGTATATACAAATAATATGGCCCAGTGAATATAAATCATTCTTTACACCTATATCTATTTACACTATTACATTGTTACCAAGAGCATGAGCAAGAGCATTTCGCATATCCTGCATATCCTTGAACTCAAGCATCAGTTTCTGCAAGCGCCCCATATCATTGCCACACGAACCAATCTCTATCTTCAACTGTTTCAATCGTTCGTCAACAAAGTCCTTACGGAAATCAAGCAAAAGATGTTGCACATTGCGCCTTAGGGTTTCATCATCCTCTGTCATCTGTTGACTACCCGAAAGGTGGAACCTCTCTTCAGTCATACGAATAGCCAGCTGACTGATTTTTATGTTGTGATGATGCAGAAAATAAGGTTCTGCCACAAAATCCTTCTCTTCTTCCTGAAGAGCAACAGCCTCGTTCAGTATGTCGTTATACAAAGGATTTGTAAACTTCAAATCATCAACATCCAAATTATACTTAACAAACTGCGACAAAGATAAATCTATCTTGTTACCATCCTCCCCCTCTATGTTTTGGAATATAATTTTCTCTCCGTGCTTTAGAATCATCTGGATAAGCATCTGCTCAACCTCAGAAGCCTGCGCCATTGGCGACACCTCCTGCATAGGCGGATGAACAGTCGCTGCTGTATGAGCCTCACCTCCTGCCTCAACAGTATTTGCAGGCTGCACACTCCCTCTCTCCTTTCTTTCACGAATCATGCGATTCATTGTGCTAATGAGGTTCTCTTCTTTCACACCACTCTTCTCGGCACACAGGTGCAGATAAGTATCGCGTAGAATGGCATTAGGAATAAGCGATATAGAGTTTACAATAGAACTTACAGCTTCCGAACGTTTCTGAGGGTCGGTAACACCCTTTAGCATCAGGTCGGTTTTAAACTGCATAAAGTCAACAGCATTCTCCTCAAGGAAAGTCTTCAATTCTTCAGCCGACATGGTGCGTGCAAGTTCATCAGGGTCCTTACCGTCAGGAATAAGCAACACCTTTAAGTTCATACCCTCAGAAAGCAACATATCAGTTCCTCGCATAGCAGCATGAATACCAGCAGCATCACCATCATAGAGCAAAGTGATATTACCCGTGAATCTATGAAGCATGTGAATCTGATTAAGACTGAGAGCTGTTCCTGAGTTTGCAACAACATTCTCAATGCCGCTCTGATAAAGACTTATCACATCGGCCTGTCCCTCCACCATATACACACGGTTCTCTTTAGCTATAGCACGCTTAGCCTGCCAGATGCCATAAAGTTCATTAGCCTTGTGATATATCTCAGAGTCGGGTGAGTTAACATATTTCTGATTAACGCCCTTAGTGCGCTGATCGAGCACACGAGCCGTAAAGCCCACAACCTTACCGCTCACACCTATCCATGGAAAGACAACACGTCCTGCATAACGATCTATCAGTTCGCCTGTCTGTTCATTCTTGTAGCATATACCAGTCTTTAAAAGGAAATCCTCCTTGTATCCTGCCGACTTAGCTCTCTCAGCCAACTGATAGCGGTTGTCGCTGTCGTATCCCAGCTGGAATTTCTTTATAACATCATCTCTAAAACCACGACTGCGAAGATATTGCATACCAATAGCAACACCATCAACATCATTATGCAGCAAGTCCTCAAAATACTTGCATGCCCATTCATTAACAATGAACATACTCTCTCTTTGACTCTGCTGCTCTTTTTCCTCGTTAGACAGTTCGCGTTCCTGAATTTCAATATTATATTTCTTAGCAAGCCAACGCAACGCCTCTGGATAGGTCATCTGCTCATGCTCCATAATAAAGCTTATAGGGTTTCCACCCTTGCCACATCCAAAGCAATGGCAAGTGCCACGAGCTGGCGACACTATAAACGAAGGAGTCTTCTCATCATGAAACGGACACAATCCCTTATAGTTAGCACCCGCTTTTTTGAGTGTAACAAACTCAGACACCACATCCACGATGTTGGCAGCATCTTTGATTCGTTCAACAGTTTGACGATCAATCATATTTCTTTGTGCGTGTATTTTATTGTTATGTTATGCTGTTATGTTATGCTTTCATGCAAAGATAGTGGAAAAATACCAATTTTAGCTTTTAATTTCATATTTTCTTTTACCAAAAGAAACAAAATTTTCAATGTTGTATTATCTCTTCATCTTTCTTCGCGGAATGCCGACATCGCTACCTGTGCTTTGCAGCCAAATTATACATTCAAAATCGGCAAAGCCGACTAATTCATAATTCGTAACTCGTAATTAAAATAATTCCACATTCGTAATTCGTAATTTGTAATTCGAATCTGCACAAAACCCGCAATTTGTGCACATAATGTTTCTTTTTGTGCATTTTATTTGTTTAAATAGCAAAATTTACGTATTTTTGCGTCCGGTTTGTCATCGACGGATGACAGACTTCTATTCTTCGAAGCGAAAATTATATTATAAATATTTTAATATGAAGTTGAAAATTGTTGTACTTGCTAAGCAGGTACCAGACACTCGAAATGTGGGCAAAGATGCGATGACTGCCGAAGGTACTGTCAATCGTGCTGCTCTGCCTGCTATCTTCAACCCTGAAGATTTAAATGCACTGGAGCAGGCCCTTCGTATCAAGGACCAGAACCCAGGTTCTACTGTAACGATGTTGACAATGGGTCCTCCCCGTGCTGGTGAGATTATTCGTCAGGGTCTCTATCGTGGTGCTGATGATGGTTTCCTTCTGACCGACCGTAAGAGTGCCGGTGCAGATACCCTCGCCACATCATACTTCCTTGCTAAGGCTATTGAAAAAATCGATAAGGAACTCGGTCATGTAGATATTGTTCTCGGTGGTCGTCAGGCTATCGATGGTGATACCGCTCAGGTTGGTCCACAGGTAGCTCAGAAGTTGGGTCTCAACCAGGTTACCTACGCTGAGGAAGTACAGAAGATCGAGGATGGTAAAGCAACAATCCAGCGTCACATCGATGGTGGTGTTGAAACAGTTGTTGCTCCTCTTCCAGTAGTTATCACCGTTAATGGTTCAGCAGCTCCAGCACGTCCTTGCAACGCTAAGAACGTAATGAAGTACAAGTATGCTACCTGTCCTATGGAGCGTACAGGCGAAGAGCCATGGAAGGATCTTTATGAAACACGTCCTTACCTCACACTTGGTCAGTGGAGCATTGCTGATTGCGGTGCCGACTATGATCAGTGCGGTCTTGCTGGTTCACCTACAAAGGTAAGCTCAGTAAAGAGCATCGTATTCCAGGCTAAGGAAAGCAAGAGCCTCACCGGTTCTGACGCTGATGTAGAGGGATTGATTTCAGAATTGTTAGAAAAGAATATTATTGGCTAATTAAAATGTGTAATGTGTAATGTGAAATGTGCAATTATTCGGTTTTGCCGATTAGTAAATGCACAATGAAAAATTATTTTTCAGTTCAACATTACAACATTCAAATTTACAATTATGAATAACGTATTTGTATATTGCGAAGTTGAGGGTACAACCGTTCAGGAAGTATCTCAGGAACTTCTTACCAAAGGTCGTAAGTTGGCCAATAAACTTGGTGTTGACCTTGAAGCTATTGTTGCAGGTACCGACATCAAGGGTAAGGTAGAGGATCAGATTCTGCCTTACGGTGTTGATAAATTGTATGTATTTGATGGCGAGGGCTTGTTCCCTTACACATCAGCTCCTCATACTGATATTGTTGTAAACCTCTTCAAGGAAGAGCAGCCACAGATTGCACTCATGGGTGCAACAGTTATTGGTCGTGACCTCGGTCCTCGTGTGTCAGCAGCTTTGACCTCTGGTCTTACTGCCGACTGTACACAGCTTGAGATTGGTGAGTTCGACGATAAGAAGAGTGGCAAGCACTACGACAACATGCTGCATGCTATCCGTCCTGCTTTCGGTGGTAACATTGTTGCTACTATCGTTAACCCAGAGCACCGTCCACAGATGGCAACAGTTCGTTCTGGTGTAATGCAGAAGGCAGTTTACGAGGGTAATGCTAAGGGCGAGGTTGTTTATCCAGACCCAAAGAAGTATGTTGATGCGCTCTCTTATGCTGTTAAGGTTCTCGACCACCATGTAGAAGCTGCTAAGCACAACCTCAAGGGTGCTCCTATCGTTGTTGCTGGTGGTTATGGTGTAGGTTCAAAGGAAGGTTTCGACCAGCTCTTCGAGCTTGCTAAGGTTCTTCATGGTGAGGTTGGTGCTTCTCGTGCTGCTGTTGATGCAGGTTGGGTTGATCACGATCGTCAGGTAGGTCAGACAGGTGTTACCGTTCATCCAAAGGTTTACTTTGCATTCGGTATCTCTGGTCAGATTCAGCACATCGCTGGTATGCAGGATGCTGGTATCATCATCTCTGTAAACAACGACCCAGATGCACCTATCAACGCTATTGCTGACTACGTCATCACAGCCAATGTTGAGGAAGTAGTTCCAAAGCTCATTAAGTATTACAAACAGAATACAAAATAATTACGAGTTACGAATTACAAGTTACGAGTTATTTTAATTACGAATTAAATAATTACTAATTAATAATTCATCATTGCGCTTTGCGCAACTAATTTGTAATTCCAAATTCGCAATTCCAAATTTAAAATAATTATGGCCAACTATTATACAGACCATCCAGAGATTGAGTTCCACCTGAACCACCCTCTGATGAAGCGTATTGTTGAGCTCAAGGAGCGCAATTACGCAGACAAAGATAATTTTGAAGATGCTCCAGTAAACTACGAGGATGCTATCGAAAACTACAAGCGTTTGCTTGAAATCACAGGCGATGTAGCTGCTAACATCATTGAGCCTAACTCAGAGAGCGTTGACCAGGAAGGTCCACATCTTGAGAATGGCCGTATGATCTATGCAAGCAAGACATTCGAAAACCTTGACGCTACACGCAAGGCTGGTCTCTGGGGTATCTCTATGCCTCGTCGCTACGGCGGTCTGAACCTTCCTAACGTTGTGTTCTCAATGGCTTCTGAGATTATCTCAGCTGCTGACGCAGGTTTCCAGAATGTATGGTCATTGCAGAGCTGTATCGACACTCTCTATGAGTTTGGTACAGAGGAGCAGCGTGCAAAGTATATCCCACGTATCTGCGCTGGCGAGACAATGTCTATGGACCTTACCGAGCCAGATGCTGGTTCTGACCTTCAGCGTGTAATGCTTAAGGCCACACAGGACGAGGACGGCACATGGCGCCTCAATGGTGTTAAGCGTTTCATCACTAACGGTGATTCAGATATTCACCTTGTATTGGCTCGTTCAGAGGCAGGCACTCGCGACGGTCGTGGTCTTTCAATGTTCATCTACGACAAGCGCGACGGTGGTGTAACAGTTCGTCACATAGAGAACAAGTTGGGTATTCACGGTTCACCTACCTGCGAGCTTGTTTACAAGAACGCAAAGTGCGAACTCTGTGGTTCTACCCGCATGGGTCTTATCAAGTATGTAATGGCACTTATGAACGGTGCTCGTCTGGGTATCGCTGCACAGTCAGTAGGTGTTGAGCAGGAGTCATACAACGAGGGTCTTGCTTACGCTAAGGAGCGTGCACAGTTCGGTCAGAAGATTGTTAACTTCCCAGCTGTTTACGACATGCTTTCTCGCATGAAGGCAAAGCTTGACGCTGGTCGTTCACTTCTCTACCAGACAGCTCGTTACGTAGATATCTACAAGGCACTCGAGGACATCGCTCGCGAGCGCAAGCTCACTCCAGAGGAGCGTGCTGAGATGAAGAAGTACACACGTCTTGCCGACGCGTTCACTCCAATCTCTAAGGGTACAAACTCCGAGTATGCCAACCAGAATGCCTACGATGCAATCTCTATCCACGGTGGTAGCGGTTTCATCATGGAATACAAGAGTCAGCGTTTGTTCCGCGACGCACGTATCTTCTCTATCTACGAGGGTACCACACAGCTTCAGGTTGTTGCAGCTATCCGCTACATCACCAACGGCACCTATCTTTCAATCATGAAGGAAATGCTTGAGGCTGAGGTTTCTGACAGCATGAAGCCATTGAAGGCACGTGTTGAGAAGCTTGTAGCTCTCTACGAAGAGGCTATCGAGAAGGTTAAGGCTGATGCTAATCAGGACGAGCACGACTTCCTTGGTCGTCGTCTCTACAATATGACAGCTGAGATTATCGAGGCATTGCTTATCCTCGATGACGCTTCTAAGGCTCCTGAGTTGTTCGAGAAGAGTGCAAACGTATTCGTACGTATGGCTGAGGAGAACACCATCGGTCAGCACGCTTACATCATGGCATTCAACGCCGAAGATCTTAAGAACTTCGTAGCTGTTGAGCCTGAAACAACAGAAGAGTAAGCTTTTATATACAAGGAGTTAGAAGAAGATAGAGGAAGTTAGAGGCAGTGAGAGGACATATGTCTTCCATCTCCTTCAATCTCCCTTTAACTCCTTCTAACTCCTTTTCTTTTATATCTATGGCAGCAAACAAAGAACTGGAAACAGCATGGGAATTTGTTGAACACACCAACACCAGCATATTCCTAACAGGAAAGGCAGGAACTGGAAAGACAACATTCCTGAAACACATCGTTGAACACTCAAAGAAATGCAAGATTGTTGTAGCGCCAACAGGTGTTGCAGCCATCAACGCAGGCGGTGTGACCATCCATTCTTTCTTCCAGCTTCCACTGTCACCATTCATCCCTAATACCATCATCAAGAACAAGTTTGATTTCAGTAGCGACAAACGAAAGATAATACGTTCGCTCGACCTACTCATCATTGACGAGATATCAATGGTGCGCAGCGACCTTCTTGATGCTATCGACTCTGTACTGAGACGCTTTCGCGATCACAACAAGCCCTTTGGTGGTGTACAGCTACTTATGATGGGCGACCTGCAGCAACTCACTCCCGTTGTCACCAACGACGAGGCACAGATGCTCGAGGCTTATTACGACACACCCTATTTCTTTGGCAGCAAGGCACTCCGACAGATAAACTATGTAACTATAGAGCTGCAGAAAGTATATAGACAGCAAAACGAACAGTTCATACAACTGCTCAACAACATTCGTGAAGGACACCCATCAGCCGACGACCTTGCAAAGCTCAACCAAAGATACAACCCCGATTTCCGTCCTTCAAAAAACGAGCACTACATACGCCTGACAACGCATAATGCCACAGCCGACAGATACAACGAAAACGAACTCTCGCTGCTCAGCAAGCCAGAGTTCAAATACACGGCAGAAATAGACCGTAACTTCCCTGAATATTCCTACCCTACAGAAGAGAAGCTAACACTCAGAAAAGGGGCGCAGGTGATGTTCATAAAAAACGATCCCAAAGGCGAATACTACAACGGAAAGATAGGCACCATAACATCGCTCGACGCTGAAAAGATATACGTAAAATGTGTTGACGACAACAACATCGTAGAAGTGAGAAAACAGGTGTGGGAAAACACAAAATACATCGTCAACCCCACCACCAACGAGATAGAGGCCGAGATACAGGGCACATTCTCGCAGTTCCCACTCCGACTGGCATGGGCCATCACCATACACAAGAGTCAGGGACTGACCTTCGAGCACGCCATCATCGACGCAGGACGCTCCTTTGCGCCAGGACAGGTATATGTAGCTCTCAGCCGTTGCAAAACACTTGAAGGACTCGTACTCTCATCAAAGGTAACCGCACACGCCATCATCAACGACAGACGTGTAGAAGACTATATCAACCATCAGCATATAGCAGCCACACAAAGCATAGAACAGCTGCCACAGCTGAAGCAAAACTATTTCCGCTATCAGCTCAACGAACTGTTCACCTTTACAGGCATCATGCAGAACGAAGACCGCCTGATGCGACTCTTCGTAGAACACCTGTCACACCAGTATCCACAGACAACACTCCTTCACAAGGCAACACTCAAAAGTCTGCAAGACAATCTCAACCTCGTAGCCTACAAATGGCTGATGCTCATGCAGAACAGCACCGATGAACAACTGCACTCACAAGCCTTCCTTGAGAGAGTAACCAACGGCTGCACCTATTTCCGCTCAGTAATAAAGAAATACCTTCGTGAGGCAATTGACAAGACAAAACAGGTGAAAACAGAAAACAAAACAGTAAACAAACGTCTTGACAGCCTCCTGCCCGAACTCATACAAAGCTACGACTACAAGCTACGTATGCTCGAAGGCATAGCCAAAGACGGCTTCACACCCGAAAACTACCAAACACTGAAACAGAAAACACTGCTAAGCCTTTCTGTAGGCAAAACAAAGAGCAGCACAAGGCGTAAAAGACGAGTTTAGTTTACATACGCATCAACCATTGCGAAGCGCTATGCGCCTCGCAATTTCATTTAGTAGCAAACACTGTTGACGTGTAATTTTTTCATGTTCACTGTCATATTCCCAAGGTGCAAGCAAAAGCAATCTGCCATCTGCACAAGCATCAAAGAATGCACCGCCAGGCTTAGCAAACTGTCCAAAGCCATTCTGTAATAACACTATAACAGGAGCCTTCATATCATATAACATTCTGAGAATAGCCTTCTCTCCCTTACTAATACCTGGAGAAACAGCAACAGCTCCCCTTTGTGCAGCTTCCTGAAAAAAAGTTTTATATTGAGCCAGCTGTTCTTCAGTAGCTTTTCTGCTCACTTGCACTTGGTTTATCTCTGGCCTTGAAAGCAAAAACAAATTACCTAAAGCATCCAAGCGCATACCAGCCACATTTATTCCACGTCGCACCCGGAAAAGATCAGGATTCATGCGCTTAACTAAAAGACGACGAGGATTATCACGCAGGTAGTTTTCCCAGCGTGCCAGCTGCCCCTCACCATAAAGAATTTTATCGTTGTAGCCACGCTCAAAAAGCAGCCCGTGCTTCCTGTCAAGTTCTTTGTTTAGTGCTTTGTCAAGTGCTTTGTCAAGTGCTTTGTCGTAATACGACAAAGAACTAAACGACCTAAAGCCCTTGTTGCAGCCTATTTTAAAGCTACGAAGCACATCGCCCAAATGTTTTTTCATGTCTTTTCTCACAAAGAGAATGCCATGAAAATGATCGGGCATAAGCTGAATATAGCCTGCACTCACAGCTGGTTCATGAAGAGTAATCTCCCGCCAACATTTCTCCACCATTTTTCCGCATTCCGTTAGCTCTATATGTGGGCTGTTGGGCTTTCCAATTTCAACATTGGGATCGCCAATAACCTCACCAAAAAGTTTTCTCCGTCCTTCAGTAACCATAGTAATCATATACATTCTACGGTCATGATAGTCATTGAACTTAGCCCTGCGTTTCATAGAAGGATTCTTTGGCAGAGCAAACGGATTATCTGTGGTTTTTGTTTCTTTCATGCCATCGATTATTATTTTACAAGCAAAAATACAAAAAAAATGTAAACCAAGAAATATTTTCATGCACATTGCAAAATAATAAAGGATACTACTTAGATTGTTTGCGGGATATAAGACACAGATTACTAAGAGCAAAGATGATGTAATTTTACACAAAAGTAACGTTAAGCTATGTTAAACACAACAACTGCATTTTAAAACTGATTCACACGAGAAAACGCTTTTGTTAATAAGGGTTTTAAAAGTTTAAATTAATTAATTGTGTGCGCTTACGAATTTACGCAAGCGTTAACAAAAAAAAAAAAACGCCAAAAATTTTTAATTGATTTGGCTATTACTTATATTTGCCAGTGTAATTTCGCATTTAATTCAACATATTCACATTAAACGATAAAAGAAACAAAAAGAAGAAACCATTAAACATTAGGAGCTCGACCCTTGTAATTCATAGGTTAGCCTTCGCAATGACAAAGATATAGAATAGTTCGTTTATTTAATAAATAATTCAATGAAAAAAACTAAATTTTTAATCTTTACAGCTCTCGCTGTGTCGGCAGCTATGATTAGTAGCTGCTCTGACAATGATGTTCTTGAGACACAGGGCGGAAAAACCACAGGAACACCTCTAGTAATCAATGCTTCTGTTGACGGCTCTCGTGCAACAGAACTAACACAATCAAATTTCACTGGGTTTAAACTGTATGCCTTCCAGAACAACACAAACAAAACAAGTCTTTTTGGTACAGGTGTTGGTTTGAACTATTCTGGAGCCATAGGCGAAGCATGGTCTGTCCCTGCAGCTGATACAGATAAAGCCAAATGGCCTGAAGACAAATCAGTATCATGCAATTTCTATGGTATCAGTGTCCAAGGAGGATCAGACATAACTACTGATAATAATATTGATGTATCACAGATTGCTAATGGTGTATTCATGTATCAAACTCCTTCTGCGATGAGTTTTACTGGTGATGAAGCAACCCAGAAAGATATCATGGTTGCTACTCAGGTAGAGCTTCTTAACTCTGACGAAAGTGCAACAGGTAAAAAAGGTGTGGTAGATTTAAACTTCAGCCATGCTTTAGCTAATGTTACACTACAGTTTAGATTTAATTCTGAAGAATGGAGTACAGTAAAGAACAAATTAACTTCAACTGGTAATATTCCTGATGGAGCAAAATATGCCATTGACTATATCAAGATCTGCAATATAAAGACTAAAGGACAGTATTCTTTCTATACAACAGATGGTGATAATGTTTCTAATGAAGGGACATGGTCAACTACTGGCGAATGGGTAACCTCAGGAGACCCAACAAGCATAACGATTAATTTCCCAAACAAGCTTATTCTTACAGCACGTCAAGACGCAACTTCAGCCAATCCAATCACATATACAGATGTGATGGTTGGTAACCAGTCGCTCATGATTATTCCACAAACACCAAGCTATTGGGATACTACTTTAAGTAAACATGGTACTGAGACATATGAAAGGACTGATGTTCCTGTAACAGATACTGATGGAGCTTATATAGAGATTCATGGTGTAATGTGGGATGTAGCACAATCTTACACAACACAAACAGTCACCTATGGCTCCTTAACTCCAGAACAAAAGGCAGCATATGATGAAGCACAACTTGAAGATGATCCAGATTATGAAGCACCTGGTGATGACGAGGAAGTAGATATAGAAGTTCCTATAGAAGGAACTCCATTTGATTATACAGACATAAGTACTCTTGGTAATTTTACAACTATCATATCAGACGGAAACAATACAAGCAATGGATATTCTGTATCTGTATATAGTGCTCTTCCTCAAGGTTTTAAATTTGAGAAGAATAAAAAATATAATCTTCGTATCAATTTATATAACGTAAGAAATACTAATGGTTCATTAGCATTAAGAGTAGCAAGTCAATCATAATGAGAAATAGGTATTACATATCGTTCAGACATATTATTTGGACATTACCAATAATAGCATTGTTAACTTGTTGTTCAGCAGAAATGAACGACAACACAAATGATGTCATGTCAGAAGAACGACCTGTAAACATAATACCTACTATTGGTGAAACTTCTTCTCGTGTGGCAGCTTCCGAGGTTATGACAAGTTTCTATGTTACAGCTTTTTCTGGATCATCAAACAAGGGAAAGAACATAAAATATACATGGAAAGACGGTCAATGGACATCAACAAAGAACATTAACTGGCCAAGTGGAAACACTGCAATTAGTTTCTGGGGACTCTCACAATCATTTGCTAACGGAAAAGGCATCAGCAACAGTACGATGACCTATGCTGAACAGCATTTTGATTTCACTGTAGATACGCTCTCAGCCCATGACCTGCTTTTTGCAAGTACATTGGAGACAAGCTATAACGTTCTTGGTGGCTCGGTACATCTGGATTTCAACTATGCTTTAGCCTATCCATATTTCACTTGCGTGCAGGGTATAGAGGATGTAACTGTAATTATCAAGGAAGTAAAAGTTCACAACCTTAGAACAACTGGAACGCTTACATTTGATGCAGTGAAGGATTCAAAAGCCACATGGAAACTGGTTAGTGGGAAATATGGAAACTACAAGCAAGTGTTTGACACACCAGTAACGTTGAATCCTGACCTTGCAACAGCTGTACGACTTACAGATTCATGGATCTGGATGCCTCAGAGTCCAACCAAATGGAAGACAACAGAAGCCAAGCCTGTTCCCATTTCCGAAGCAGATGAAAAGCATCACTGCTATGTGGAACTAAAATGCCAGATTATCAAAAATGGCAGATTCATATGGGGAGAAGCATCTGGTGACAACGAATGGGAAAGTGTTTACTATCCTTTTAGTACTAACTTCAAAGCTTTAGCATACTCTCGTCCCATCCAGTTGACTTTCACAGGAGGTTACTTAGAAGACGGTACACCCTGGCAGCCTCACACAGGAGAGCAAATTACCATCGCAAACTGGATCACAGAAGATATTCTTGTTGATCCTTGGCAGGAAATGGATCCTGAAGATCTAATTTTCTAATTATAACATTAATAACTAAGAATAATATGAAAAAAGAATATATACGTCCTTCTATCAAGGAAGTGAAAACGATTTTAGAATCTACGATTCTTGCTGGCAGCACAAGTGCTAAAGAAGATATCAACTGGGCTGCAGATGAATCTGCAGCTATCGGTTACACTGGATATGAAAATAGTACATTAACAGGTATAGACTGGGAATTCTAATAAGTAATAAGGAAATATGTATATCTCTTCAAGTATCTCATATAGAGAAAAAGTTGCAGTATTACATTTAGCAATATTAGGCAGCGTAATACTATTGTCGTGTAACAGCGACGATAGTACGCAGCTGTCTGATCCTTCCAACAGTAAACGTCGCCTGGAGTTCAAGGTGAATCTGAAAGGCAGTTGGGAGAAAACAAGTAAGTCTGCAATATCAAGAGGTATTCCTTATAACGAACTGGCAGAATCGTTTGGTGTATTCGCAAGTCATTACACACTCGGCGAAGAACTCAGTCAGACAATGAATTACATGTGGGACATTGAAAGTGGTGAGTATATGGAGAAATGGCAAACCTACACATCGTTCACAATGCCTCCTGTAAACAAAGGAATGAGTTTTTACGCCTATTACCCTTATCAGAGTGATGAGATTTCTCCAAAGTACATCACTTTCAATGGTGGAGACGAGGATAGAGTTGGTGCTCCCTACTTCGATTTTTCCATCCCCGACGATATTCCACAACAAGTGGATTTGATGGTAGCAAGTGGACAGATGAACAGCACAAACCTGATTGCAGGTAATCCGATAGAACTACGATTCAGTCATTTACTCACAGCCATAAGGTTTGTTGTTGACGAATCAGTTCCACAAGGCTACATCAATAGCATTTCAATAAACAATGTGTCATCAGGAGGAACATACTATTACAATGGCACAACTGCATGGCAAACAGTAAATGATGACCAGAAGACTTTCACTCTGACAACAAGTCTTAAAACAGGAACAGGTTCCTCTATATCACTTGAGGATGACGAAGCCTTCTTGATGATGCCACAATATCTTGGCAACGAAGCCTCTGTTACCGTGGTATTTGATAATGGCAAACAGTACACATTTACAACATCATTAGCAGAAAAGGAATGGCAAGCAGGTAAGATAGTTACCTACAACATTATAATAAATTCGTTAAACAGCATGAGTCTTAAGGCCTCAATAGAAGACTGGAAAGTAGGCGATA
Source organism: uncultured Prevotella sp. (assembly GCA_905236755.1). Classification (GTDB taxonomy): domain Bacteria; phylum Bacteroidota; class Bacteroidia; order Bacteroidales; family Bacteroidaceae; genus Prevotella. The sequence continues at coordinate 144,615 of CAJOCR010000004.1, read as the reverse complement.
CTTTTAATTGGACATCTCAAAATTAATATGATAATATTTAAGAATACATATTGGTTTGCATTAGCTCTCAGCATCATTTCATGTGCTGGAAACGAAGATACGAGCCTCAACACCCCAGCAGTAATCTCATTTGCTGCAGGTATTGATTCAGTATCACGTGCTGCCACAAATATTCTTCAAACGCGATTCTCTGTTAATAATAGAATGGCTGTCTATATAAACGAAATAACAAGCGAGACGCCTTCTATAACATACGATCAACCAATGCAATATCGCATTATAGATACCCAGGGCTCTATGGCACCTGTAAATGCTCAGGCGCCATATTATCCAACAAATGGACATCCAGTAACTATCAGTGCTGTTTTCCCTTACACAGCAATAACATCTGATGGAGTATTCAAGATAAATACAAAACAGGATGAGACAAACAACTATCAAGCAAGCGACCTAATGTTTGCAAAAACATCTGGACGCAACCTCACAGGAGCAATGAATCTACTGTTTAAACATGCCGCAAGCAAGATAACAGTTAATGTTACTACAGATGATGATAATATCGACATAAACTACAGCAGAATCAACATTCTTAACACAATGACAAGTGTACAGCTCTATGCAGAATACGGTTCTATTGGTTCTGCTTATGGAAACAAGGAATCTATCCTGATTTCTACAGATGGCTCACAAGCATCAAGCGGTATCATACTTCCACAGCGTATAGAAGCAGACACCAAGTTAATAGAGATTGAGTTGCTTACAAAAGAAAAAGTATATGGCGTAATGCCATCAGCATATACATTTGAAGCTGGTAAATCATACGTATTTAATATCAATGTACAAATCGACAGAGACCCAAGCATTGTTACGCTTAGCAATATAGAAGTTATTGATTGGGCTGACGCTTACTCTACTCCGCAAGAGATAACAGGAAAGATAAAACAGTAAAAGCCATTTCGCATGAAGCAGTTCACAAGTTACATATTATTGACATTCATACTCTTGGCTACTCAGGCATGCAGCAATGAAACCCATCAGGCTGAAACTAATCAGCTCGATGATGTAGCTATTGCTCTCACCTACGAGATGATGAATTCACGTGCAGCTACCAATCTGCAGGGCAATGCTCTTTTGAGTACTGCTAAAGTAGGTGTGTTTGCACTAAAGACCAATCGCATTCCTGATTACGGTTATTACAATATGTACTGCACAATAGGAATTACTGATGGATTGGAAAGTATTATCCCATCAACCACCATGTATTTCCCATTAGCTCCAGAATCAATCGATGTTGATTTCATAGCATACGCTCCTTACAGCAGTACCTATGGTCGTTTGCAAAGCTACGACTTTACCATACAGGCAAACCAAACATTAGACGAAGCCTACATTAAAAGTGATTTGCTTCATGGTGTGCCTCAATCAGGTAATCCTGTTCACCATGTTATCACCCATGATACAGAACAGAAGACACAGAATGTAGTTATTTCGTTCAAACATCTTCTAAGCAAGATAACATTCACTCTGGAGCCATCAGATATAGTACCAGCCAACAGTTTGGTAGGAGCACAGGTAAAGGTAAAACAAGCCAACATTACAGCCCCTTTCGACCTCTCAACTGGAATAATTGGAACTCCTATCAATCCTGCCGATGTTACAATAGGAGGAATAACATCAGCAACAGAACTGACAGTTAGTGGTATCATCCCTCCACAAACATATACTGGTGGCCGACAAGTATTTGAAATCGTTCTTGCCAATGGCACCACTTATGAATATTCATTACCAAGCACCACTCCATTAGTGTTTACAGGTGGTAAAAATTATCAGTTCAAAATGAAACTTCAATCACCAGATGGTGGTATCGTTTCTAATGTTACAATGACAATAGCCGACTGGCAGGGAAACATAATAGGCAATTACACTTTTTAATGACATATATTACAACAAATAAGATTCTGAGCATAAAGTGCAAACTTTATAACGCATAAACATATTCGATAGAAACAATATTAAATAGTTAATTAAAACATTTAAGGTTATGAAAAAGTTAAGTTTAATATTTTTGGGCATTCTTACCTTAGGATTGTCATCATGCAGCAATAACGATGAAACCACAGACAATGGTGGTTTGTTATTAAAGCCAAATGTTGCCAAAACACTTACACTTACTGTTTCTGGTAACAATGATGGAAGTCGTGCAACAGGTACACCTTCTACCGTCTCGGAAGCAACAGTAAAGAATCTTGTCGTTGCTATCTACGACAACAATAACAATGTTATTGAGAAATCACAGAATTTCAATTCACCTACTGTTTCAGGAAACACTATTGAAGCTACCATCTCGTTTAATACAACAAATCCAAGTATTCTTGTGGCAGCTAATGTTCCTGCTGATGTTTTCAAGAAATACGACGAAACAACAGCTACCCCTATCACCAGTCTTACAAAAGATGACTTCAAGACTAAATTTATTAGTCTTGATCTCACAGCCAATGACGATTTGAACAACCAGTTGTCAACCCAATTACCAATGATTGGTTCTACTGGAGCCATCTCTCCAGGTTCAGAGGCTAATTCTTACACAGCATCTGTGCAGCTCAATCGTATGGTATCTCGTATTAAGTTAGCAAGTATCACCACTAATTTCCAAGACGAGCAGGCAGGCGACCAGTTTGTTGTAGAGGAAGTATTTATCCGTCATGCCAACACAGAGTCAAATCTCTTCAATAGCGGTATTGCTTCAGATGTTACAAAGTTCTCACTTAGTGGTCAGCCTGCAGCAAAATCACTTGCATGTGGTGTCACATATGCTAACATGAAAGACGGTATAGTTAAAGAGTATCTTAAGAATGAGTATTCAACACCAAAGGTTCTTGATCCTTTCGTAGAAGACTATTTCTATGTATTCCCTAACTACAACTCTGCTTTCGAGGATCGCACTCAACTTGTAATTAAAGGTACATACACTCACGAAGAAACAGCAAAAACAGTTTATTATCCTATTGAGATAAACCGTGAAGCAACAACAGATGGCAAGGTGAACTACACAGAAGGCTCTACTTCTGATGCTGGTAATGGTGTTGTAGCACCTAACCGCCAATACTCTGTTAATGTAACTATCACTGGTGAAGGACAGGATAAGGAAACATTCACCGAGGAAACCGACCCTAATGGTGGAAAATATAATGTAAAGGTAACCGTTGATGTTGCACCTTGGATAACAGAGATTGTTCAGAACGTTAAGTTCTAACACTTAATCATCCAAGTAGATAGAGGGAGTTAGAAGAATACTCCCTTTAACTTCCTCTATCTTCTGAACTTAAAATATCTCAAAAAAAATACTGATGTTGAAGAAATTATCATATTGGATCATGGCACTGTTCATAGCAACAGCATTAAATGCCTGCCGGTCGCATGAGGCTGATGCAGAAAAGGAAGAAATTCCTGAGCGCATCACCATCACCCTGCACCTCACAGGCGTTAACGACTCACGTGCCATAGGCGACCCTACCCAAGCAGGTACATACGGGCAGGCCGACCGCCGATTGACCCAACTGGTGTTTGCCACCTTTGACAGTAATGGTAATCTTCTCTCAAGTCATGTTGATACCTATGATGTAGATAAATCATATCGTTTCTCAACGCTACGCACAGCCACCAAGCTTGTGATCATGGCAAATGTTGACCAGCGCACCCTTTGGGATATAGAGAACTGCAGTAATCTCTCATCACGTAATTTCTTAGAGCTTTCTGCCGATCATTATTTCGCAATACCTATGGTTGGTTCTGCCTCCATAACTATCACGGAATATATGGATGAAACATCTACAGTTATCTCGCTTACTCGCCTCATGGCACGAATAGGTGTGAAGAACGTAGAAGTAAACATACCAGAGGAAACTGGCAGTTTCGAGCCAACAGAGATCTTTTCTTATCGTGTAAACGATCAACACTCCTATTATGATCACGACAACGGCTGGTTAGGACGTTCTTTCAGTCAATACACAAACGGAGCAACAGGAGAGTTTGGTGTCAATAACAATATTGAATTCCTTAGCAGTGGCATAGCCAACTTCTATCGCCCACAGATTGACAACCCCGACACGTGGCAATATTTCTATGTGTTCCCTCACAGTCCTGAAAACGCCACCCGTCTGGTAATAAAAGGAACATTCACTGATCCTGATGGAACAAAGAGTACAATGTATTATCCAGTTATTGTGAATCACATGTACGAGAGCATTGTCAACGGTGATGTTACCTATCAATATGGTATAGACACCTATCCTGACGACTCCCGACTTGAAGCAAACAAAACATATATGCTCAACCTTGAAATTACAGGAAAAGGAGTTAGTTCACCAAGCGAGGATATCATTGTAGAACGGGCAGCACACATACGCTTTGAAGTAGGAAGGTACAAACGTGCCAACCAAACATCAGTAATTCATCTCGACAACTCTGATGAAGATGTACGCTTCAGCGTCACAATACAGATTTCTGATTACCACCCCGTAAGTCAAACCTACGAGTTTAATTAAAAGATATAGTTTAAGTTTAAAGTAAATAATATGAGCAAACGAACACTTTCATTACTGGTCTTGGCGGTTGTCGTGCTTAGCATGATAACTTCCTGCTCCGGCGACGACACCACGTTCAGTGGCGGCGGCACTGGTTCAGCCGGTGGCGACAACAAGCTCGTTGTATATATAGGCATGGTGCCTAGCAAGGAGGGTCGCGCTGCGTTTGCTTCTGATCCAGGTCTCACTGCCGAGGCACATATCAATAATGCCACCATAGGTGTCTTTGGTGGCGACGGTACTGCAAAACTCATCCGCGAGGTTGTGCCTCAAAATCAGAAGATCGAGCTTACAGTGCCAAATCTTGAAACAGGCGATAGCGTTTTCCTCGCTATCAATGTGCCTGCAGGACGTTTTTCTGATGTTGTGAAGAAAAAGCAATTCAAAGAGAAGACCCTCAACATAGATGAAGCTATGATTGGAGAGGCTACCGACAAAACAAAACCAAACGTCACCAATACCCCTATGTTTGGTCTTTCAGACTTGAAAGCTTCAGCCAACGAGGCTGGTGAACGTATCTTCACATCAACAGTTCCTGTGAACCACCTTCTATGTAAGGTTACTCTTAACAATATTACTTCAAGCCTCAAAGGCAATGCCACATTTACTCCTACCGAGGTTTACCTGAAGGATGTGCCCGAATATTTGGATTTCTATCCTGCTACATCAGCAAGCAAGGGCGATTACAAGTTCTACGACAATACTAACGGCACATTCTATCAGGGCGAAGCAGCCACATCAGGAGCTACAGATTATAAAGCATACCTGGGTTCTGGTTCACGACTACCATTTGTGCCCACAAACCCAACACTATCATCACATGCCAATTTCTGGCATAACAACACCCCAGCACTGGTATTCTATACCATGCCTAACACCTCTGGGCGTCCTACAAAAATGGTGATAAAAGGTATCTATAAGCGCGACGGAGAGAGCACATATCATGAGGTGTACTATTCGCTCTTCCTCAATCACAACTCCAATTCGTCGCAGATTCCTAATGGTGGTAAGCTGATGGAGCTATATCCCAATTACAACTATATTGTTGATGTAGTTATTAAAGCAGAAGGAAGTTCTACCCCAGGTCAGGAAGTTGATCCTGATGACGTTATCAACTACTTCGAGAAAGTATATGAAGACTACACCTTTGGTGTTCTTGGTGGTTACTATGCTAACTACGATTACAACATCGAGGAGTATCAAAATGATAAATCAGGAAAAGATCAAGGCTTAGATGTTAATCCGCCTACTCCTACTGACAACACAGAGAACAACCAAAATGGTTCTACAAGTGGAATAGAAGCTAACACCAATGAAAATGGTGACAGCCAACAGGACGACACATCGGGAACAAACACAGGAACAGAAATCAATCCTCCTGCTCCAGGACGCAATGATGAAGAGCCAACCTTTGGTTCACAGGATCAGGCAGGAACAACAACAGAGCCTAATGGTGAGAACAACGAAAACAACGGTACTGGTAATACAGGAGAAACCGATGTTATTCCGCCTTCACCTATCGATGACAATGAAAACCAGCAAAATGGTTCTACCAGTGGCATAAGTGCTGATGTCACCGATAACGGAGATAGTAATCAGAACGAAAACTCTGGAACCAACACTGGCACGGTTGTCAATCCTCCTGCTCCTGGTAACAACGAAGAGAATCCAACCTATGGTTCACAGGATCATGCAGGAACCACCACTGAGCCAAATGGTGAGAACAACGAAAATAATGGCACAGGCAACACAGGCGAAACAGATGTTGTTCCACCTTCTCCAGACCAGTCGACAGAAAACCTGCAGAGCGGTTCTACCAGTGGTGTTAACGCAGAGGTGCAAAACAATGGTGAAAGCACCCAAGAGGCAACATCAGGAACTACATCTGGTGTAGAGGTAAATCCTCCTACCCCTGGAAATAATCAAGAAACTCCTGTCTATGGTGAAGACCAAGCTACAGGCACTACCACAGAACAGAACGGTCAGAATACTGAAAACAACACCTCTGGAGAAATAGGTGAAACAGAAGTTATTCCGCCTTCACCAAATCAATCAACAGAAGAGCAGCAAAGTGGTTCTACCAGTGGAGTCAATACAGAAGTGCAAGAAAATGGCAATAGCAGCCAGGAAGCCACATCAGGCACCACATCAGGTGTAGAGGTTACCCCTCCTACCCCAGATCAGAATCAGGAAACTCCTGTTTATGGTGAAAACCAATCAACTGGTGCCACCACAGAACAGAATGGAGAAAACACCGAAAACAACAAATCGGGTAAGACAAGCGGTACAGAGGTTATTCCTCCAACACCAACAGACAATACAGAAAATCAACAAAATGGTAGCACAGGCACTGATAAGGCTGTGGTCATACCAAACGGAGAAAACAAGTCAGACGATTCTTCTGGTGAGAAAAGCAGTTTAGATGTAAACTCGCCAGAGAACCCAACGACAATAGAAAATTATACATTTGGAAATTAAACAATGATGAAAAAGATTCTATTACTTTTGATTTTGGTTCTATGCCTTGCTTCATGTTCGCAGCAAGATGAAGGACCCGTCACTCCATCTTCGAAGGGAAATAGAGAACTTCATGTGAATGTTTCAGTTCCACAAGATGTGCAGTCACGTTCTATAAACCCAATAGATGAGTATGCTATCCATACTCTCTACATTCTTACGTTCGATAGTCACGATAAGATGGTGGGTGCTGGTGCTGTTAAACTCAGCGAATCAGTTCATGAGGTCAGCACGAATATTAGCCTTTCTACCAATATTGGTGAAATGGTAAAGGTGTATGCTGTTGCAAACACCAACAACTCTACTGTTTTCAATTATGTAGAAACCCTACAGGAATTCAAGAATATAGTTACTTCCATTGCCCGTCCTGAGGATTTAGGCGAAGGCAAGGTTGTTGTCAATGGAGCAACCCTTCTTAACGATGGACAGCTCATGGTAAGCGACGAAGTGGCTGATGTTGAAATAACAGAGGAAACACCCACTGTGAACCTCACTCTTCACAACCAGTGTGCAGCATTGAAGTTCACTATCACTCCTTTGTCACCAGCCACAACAAACAAACTGGTACCTAATCCTGTTAAGATTATAGGTTATCGTTTGCGTCATGTGCCATTGAGTGCATATCTTATGCCAGACAACACCCTCGGTTTTGGTGCCAACGACACCATTTCACCACCTTACAGAAAGTTTGGTGATTTCGACTATGTGCCTGTAAACAGTTTCGAGAAACAGGAATTCACATACTATGTTTTTGAAAACCATTGTGGCACTTCAAACATGTCATCAACAGAACTCTCACGTATTGAAAGAAATGCGGCTCCTAATGCTACATATCTGGAGATTGAGGTTGACCAGAATGGCACTCGAGGTGTTTACAATTTCTATCTTGGCGACATTGTTGGCAAGGATAGCCAGGGAAATGATATTATTGATTACGAAAACTACAATATTTTCCGTCATGAAGACTACCACATCAATATTAAAATAGATGCTGTGTCTCTTGACGATCCTCGTATCACAGATAAGACCAAGCCAGCAATAGGCGATTTCCTCTTCAGTGATGGCAGTTGGGGACCTTACGAGAATGTCTCTGAAGAACGACATCCTATCGCCATCGTTTTTTTGAACTATACCAGCGATATTGATTCACGAGATGGCTACTATCACGGATATGCTATGGCACTAAAGTATCTTACAGGTTTAACATGGCAAAAAGTTGCATCAGATACACCTATGCCAAATTCACCTTGGAATTTTGATATTTTAGCAGCAGATCTAGATGGCCGTGATCGTTGTTTAAAATATTTAGATAGCGAAGATTTTCCTGCTGCCTATGCAGCTATGCACAGCTATACTTACGAAGTTGCCCCAGCAGGCACAAGTGGTTGGTATCTGCCAAGTACAGGACAAAGCTATAATATATGTGTAAAATTAGGAAAAGCTCCAGATACACATACAGCATATTATTGGGGTGGAATATCTTATCAAGTAGCAGATTCACTAAATTCAAAAATGAAAGTAGTAGGAACTAATAATTATATGCCATTTACTTATAGTTCAGAAGCATATTGGCTATCAAACGAATATAGTGCCTCAGAAGGATTCCATCTACTCTTTTATCCTGGTGGAAATTATAATTACAATCTGTATTGGTGTAATGATCCTGGTAAAACAAATAGCTACTACGTTCGCCCTGTCATTGCCTTCTAATTATTAACGAAAGAAATAATCAAAATGAAAAGGTATATATTATTTTTGGTTACAGCCTTTTGCTTTGCGTCATGTTCGCAACTCGAAGAGGCGGGCACGGATACTGCTCCCAAGGGACAGAGAGTACTGAAAGTTAATGTGTCTGTGGGGCAAGACGAACAGTCGCGCGCCATAGATCCTAACGACGAGAACAAGATTCATACTCTTTATATCGTTACTTTCGACAGCAACGACAAAATGGTGGGATCTGGTGCTATTCGCATAGCCAATCCTGCACCTAATGTAACAGCAAACATTAATGTTTCAACCAATATCGGTGAAACAGTAAAGGTGTATGCCGTTGCCAACACCAATAATTCTACTGTGTTTAGTCACATTGAAACATTGCAAGAGTTTAAGAGTCTTGTTACCTCTATTGCCAAGCCAGAAGATTTAGGTGATGGCAAGATAGCTCTTAATGGCGACACCTTACTCAATCAAGGACAGCTGATGGTTAGCGATGAAGCTGCTGACGTGGTTATACAAGACGAGACACCAACTGTTGTGCTTACCATGCACAACCAGTGTGCAGCATTGAAGGTGACTATCACCCCTTCGGCTGGCGAGAATGTTCTTAACCCTGTTAAGATTCTTGGTTACAGACTTTGTCATGTGCCAATGAGCAGTACTCTTTTTGAGCGTACTGGCGACACACGTAACGTAAACGACACATTGCCTTCACCTAATGGGCAATATGGCGACTTCGACTATGTGCCAGTAAACAGTTTTGAGCCTCAGAATTTCACACTCTATATGTATGAAAATCGTAGAGGAACATCAGAAACCTCAACCACACCATACACACGTATAGAGCAAAATGCACCAAAACATGCAACATATCTTGAGGTGGACGCCGATTGTCGTGGTACTCGTGGCACCTATCGTTTCTATCTTGGCGATATCATTGGTGTTGTTGATGGTCAGAACATCGTTAACTACACACATTACAATGTTTTCCGTCATGAAAATTATCATATCAACATTGAACTAAAGAGTGTTGCCACCGATGATTCCCGCTTCTATAATCACACCGTGCCAAACTATGGTGAATTTCTTTATAGTGATGGCACATGGGGACCATATAGAACACCTAAAGAAAATAGTTACCCCATTGCAATTATATTCGATAACGAAACCACAGAAACAGAAAAAAAATTAGGTTTCTTCCATGGGTATGCAATGGCATTAAAGGAGGTTCACAATGAAAGTGGTGCTGTAGGAACATATACTTGGGGATCTACAAGTATAGATACTTCGATTCCAAATACAGAAATGGTATGGACTGCTCTTAGAGATGACAAAGCTGGTTACACTTATAGTCAAATGCTGAACGATACAGATCATCCAGCTTTCTATGCAGCTACAACAACTTATGAAAGCCAGCAGCCCTCTCCTGAAGGTACAAGTGGATGGTTCTTGCCAAGTACAGGACATTGGTTTTATATATTCGTAAATTTGGCAGATATTAATGTAACCCCAGATACATGGTATCGTTTCAATTATAATGCAACAAATGCTGCAAAAAATATGAACAACAAAATGGCAATATTAGGAACAGATAATTATGATGCTTTTGTTGCTGCAAATACTTACCATTGGAGTTCTACAGAGTTTAGTACATCTCAATGTGGTGCACCGCTTTTTTACACCTCAAACGAAACTGTTTATATTGCAAATAATGTTGATAAGAATAATACATTTATGGTTCGCCCTATCATTGCCTTTTAACTAAAAATATTCGCATTATGAAAAAGATTAATTTCACATATAAAGGCTTATACCTTGCAATGGCATTTGCTATAACAAGCTGCTCTGAGGCAGTTATTAGCGATGATGCTGGCAAGGCAGAAAGCAAAGGTGGGAACATTCTTGTTTCTGCCACAGTGGTTCCGCCTATTGAAGATCTGAGTGCACTTAACTCTCGTGTCCTTTCTGGTGAAAACGAGAATCATATTTCTAATCTCCATGTGCTGGCATTCAACAAAGCAGGTGAGATGATTGCTAATGGTTTCTCTGATTTCTCTATGGATGGACAGAAAGAATTTACGTTGAACTTAGGTGTTGACAAAGCCGACCAGAAGGTAACCCTTTTCGCTATTGCCAACATTGATAATACGTTGATTTTTAATAGTCACGATATGAATCTCGAAACATTCTCACATCTTTATGTAAAGGCTGAGAATGCAAACTCTTTGGAAAGTGGAACATACTCTATCTACAAGAGTAATGGTGAGAAATTCTGCGATATCATAAACCAGAGCTCACCTATACTTATTAGTGAGGGTACAACCATTACCGTTGAAAAAGACGGTACTACAACAGCACAACTAAACCTTGTGCGCCAATGTGCTAAGGTAACTCTAACGGTACATCCTAACGATGTAAACATATATGCATATCAGTTACGTCATATTCCAACGATATCTTACCTTAAGAACAATCAGGAGAATTATTCTGATCCTGAATTTAGCGATGTTCCAGTTAAGTTTGTTGAAGATGGCGAAAGTGTAACTGACGTTACATTCTATATATACGAGAACTACAACGATGCTGTTTTAGACATCACCGCTCAGAAACAACGCAACCCTTCAAAAGCGCCTGCAGATGCATCTTATATCAACATCTGGGGGAAATACAACAGTATTGAAGGCGACGAGATGAGCACAATGTATCGTGTGTACCTTGGTGGTGTTGACGATGAAGGTCACCAAGACCTTAAGCAGTTCACACTTCGAAGAAATCAAAACTATGTGTATGATGTAACTCTTCGACAGAATGGTACTGCCGATCCACGCTGCATAACAGGAAAAAAGACACCAAACTATGGTGACTTCCTGTTTAGCGATGGTTCATGGGGACCTTATGTTAATGCTACAGCAAAAAGATATCCTGTTGCTATTATTTACAGAAATGAAACAACAGAACAAGACCAGTCTGAAGGCTATATGCATGGCTATGCAATGGCATTAAAAGATGCAAGTTCCTCATGCACATGGTACGACGCCTTTGATATTTGCAAAAACTACTCAGAACCGGTGCCTATGGGAGCAAAGGAATGGTTTTTTACTGATGAGAAAGACTGGTTCGATCTATTTGTAAATGTAGGTGGCGTTACTGGAACATATAATCCCGCTAAATCAGATGGCAAAGCCATGGACAATAATGATGTAGCAACATTCCGTACAAATATAAACGCAAAGCTACAAGACATTAGTGATGATTTGTGTGAGAAATATATTACTGATCAAGTTTTCTGGAATGCAACAGAAGCAAATAATTCATCAAATGCTTACAGAACATATATAATAGCTGGATATTTGCAATATGGTAACTGGACTAGCAAATCTAATTTGCACAAGGTTCGTTCAGCTATCGTGTTTTAACAACTAAAAAAAACTTCGTATGAAAAAGAAAAATATAATATATAGATATCTGCTTGTTGCACTAGTCATTATGGCTTTTGTTTCTTGCTCAGAAAATATTGTGAGTGAAAACACTGGTAATACAGAAGGCAAGGAATACAACATTCAGATAAAGACCAATATAGTAAGCCCTGTTGAGGATAACTTAGCAGAAGGTTCACGTGCCATAACAGCAGAGAATGAAACACATATCTCTAACCTTCATCTACTGGCATTTAATGTGTCTGGAAAGATGGTGGCAAATGGATATGTTGACTATGAGGCTTTGCATATTCACAACCATTCGACTTTTGTTTATTCTCTTGGTGTGAACAACGCAAATCAAAACCTCACTGTTTATGGCATTGCAAATATTGACAATAAACATTTGTTTGACGACCACACCATTACTAAACAGGTTTTCGACAGTCTTTATGTAAAGGCTGAAGATGCTTTCTCTTTGGTAAACGGTACATACAGCATTTACAAGAAAGGTGGAGAGTTTCTATGCGAAATAAAGAATCAGAGTTCACCTATCTTGATTAGTCCCGCTACCCCTGTTCATGTGGAAGCAGATAACACTACTACAGCTACTATTCAGTTGGTACGTCAGTGTGCAAAGGTAACAATAAACATTGATCCTCGTGAAATGAAGGTGCACGCTTATCAGTTGCGCCATATTCCAACAATAGCTTATTTGAGGAACAACGAGGAAAACTATGCAGATCCAGAATTCAGCGATGTGCCAACTCACTTTGTTGAAAACGACGAGGAAGCAATAACAGGCATCACATATTATGTGTATGAGAACTATAACGAAGCAAACGCAAACATTGATGCTGCTAAAAAACGCAATTATAAGAACGCAGCTGCAGATGCATCGTATCTAAACATTTGGACAAAATACAATTCTCTACAAAGCGACGAGAATAATCCTGATGGTATAGAGATGAGCAGTATGTATAGGGTATATCTTGGTGGTGTCAATGCTGACGATGAACAGGATATAACAGAATTCTCGGTGAAACGTAACCATAACTACACCTATAATGTGGTGCTGAAAGGCGACGGAAGTGCCGACGACAGAACAGTTACTGGCACTATGAAACCAAACATTGGTGACTATCTGTTTAACGATGGCACATGGGGAAAATTAGTAAAGATTACTGATAAACGCTGGCCTGTAGCAGTGGTATTCAGTAACGAGACTACAGAAACCGATAAAAACGCAGGTTATTTCCATGGCTATGCTATGGCGTTAAAGAATGTTCATAATGGTGATGCGATAGGGACTTATACCTGGGGACCATCAACTGATAATCCAGACATTCCAAACATTGCAAACAATTGGACACTCCTTTGTGCAGATAATAATGGACTAACAAATAGTCAAAAGATTAACAATCCAACTTACCCTGCAGCCTATGCCGCTACCACAACTTATGAAAGTCAAGAGGCAGCCCCTGTTGGAACAAGTGGTTGGTTCCTTGGAAGTACAGGTATGTGGTTTAGTCTTTTTAGAAATATAGGTGGAGCTACTGGTGATCCAAATAACTATTGGGGATGGTCAACTTCTATTACAGAAGCCGTTAGAACAAAGATAAACAATAAACTACAAGTTAGTTCAGACGAAAGTAGATACGATTTATTTGAATTAAATACAGATATTCGATATTGGACATCAACTGAATATACTGGAAGTTATACATATAATACCATAGTATATAGTACAAGTAATTTATATTTTGCAGACTATAATGGTAAGACTGCTGTGTATCGTGTCCGTCCTTTCATAGCATTCTAACAAATAGAAATCAATTAAAGCATGAAGAATTTAATAACATTATACAAATCTGTGTTACTTGCTGTGGCAACATTTGCCTTGGCATCATGCTCTATTGATGATGTAAACAACGAGGCTAATGAAACTAACAACAAACAAGGCTGCATCGTTATCTCAACTCGTATTATTCCTCCTATTGGGGAAGATGATACAGAGAGTAGAACTATAGATGCAGCCAATGAAAACGTGATTAGTAACCTTCACATCTTAGCCTTCAACTCAGCAGGCGAAATGGTAACGAATGGATATATTGACTATCTCACAGGCAGTCAACACACATTCACAATGAACTTAGGTGTGGAAAGAAACGGTCAACATGTAACTCTCTATGGTATTGCCAATATTGGCAACGCAAACATATTTGATGATCATAAGCTAACACTAACAGAAATAAAAGAATTCTACGTGAGAGCATCTGATGCAACAGACCTGATGAATGGTGTTTATACCATTTACACGGAAAATGATGAAGTGTTCTGCAAAGTGGAAAACGAAATAGCACCAATACTTGTTAGTGAAGAGAAAAAGGTGACTGTTAACAAAGACGCTGACACTCACGTAACTCTCGACATGGAGCGCCAGTGTGCTAAAATCATCCTGAATATCTATGCTACAGGTATAAATATTGACAACTATCAGTTGTGTCATATTCCTACAACATCAAATATGACACCTATAGGAACTTCGCTTTCTGCAAGAGAATATACTGACATGCCAAAGGCAATGGTTGCTGAAGGTGATATACTTACGGGAATAACATACTATGTGTATGAAAACTATAACGAACCTATTAAAAATATCACATTGCCAACACAACGTAGCTATAAGCATGCACCAAAAGATGCAACATATATCAATGTGCATGGCACATATAGCAGTGGTGTGGTGCTTAGCAGCACTTTCCGTGTGTATCCTGGCGGTGTGAACAGTATAGGTGAACAAGATCTCACTCAGTTCTCGCTTGAACGTAATCATAACTACATCTGTAACGTAAACATCAATGGTGTTGTACGTGGAGATGATAGAGTGATTAACGTGTATGCAGAATAGGGATAAACAGGCGTCAGGGAGAGGAGTGCTCCCTGACTAATATTGAAAATGATTTTTTATTAATTCTATCAGAAAACCGTGAGGCGAATACGGATAGTAATTTTATCGAATAATTTAATAAAATATTCTTAGCGGACAGCGGTTCGCATTGCGAAGTATTTAAGGAGGCACTTGAGAAAGTGCCTCCTTTTTTTATATACCACAAAAAAAAATCATTGTTCTATACTAATTATCAAAACTTTGCACTATATTTGCAAAAGTATGCCAAAGCATTTATATATTATAGCAGGGTGCAATGGAGCCGGAAAGACCACAGCTTCTATGACAATATTACCAAAAAGCCTTTTGGTAAAGGAGTTTGTAAATGCTGATGAGATAGCCAAAGGAATTTCTCCATTAAATCCAGAGGGCGTTGCCATAGAAGCAGGACGCTTAATGCTTGAAAGAATAAATTATCTTCTTTCCAAAGGAGAATCATTTTCAATAGAAACTACTCTTGCTACAAAATCATATATAAATTTGGTTCATAGAGCTCAGAAAGAAGATTATATGGTTCATATTATCTATTTCTGGCTTCACACACCAGAATTGGCTATTGATCGCGTTGCAGAACGAGTTAGAAAAGGTGGTCATAATATTCAAACAGATGTTATATATAGAAGATATCACTCTGGTATTCGCAACCTATTTGACATATTTATGAACGAAGTAGATATCTGGACTATTTATGATAATAGTGAGCAACCTCGTGAGCGAATAGCTTTTGGAGGCAGAGCACTAAGAACAAGAATAAACAATAACGCAAAATTTCAATTACTAAAGAGCTATGTCAAATAACGAAATTGAAAAATATCTGAATACATTAGAACAGGGATTAGCAGAAGCAGAAAAGCTAATGCTCCAAGAAAAGGCTAATCGGGGAGAATCGGTTATCAATTCTGATGAAAATGGAAATATAATACGAGTTCCTGCATCAGAAATAATCGAAAAATACCCACAATTTCAATAAACTCTCATTGCATTTGAGGTTTAATACTTTTTGTCTTTGAATTTTGAAGATTGAGATTTGAACTTTATGATATCATAATTCTCAATGTTCAAAATTCAATATTCAAAATGAGCTTTATTGTTTATAGTTCTCTCGCCTCTTGAGGGGGAGATGGAGGGGGCTCTTATCAGCGCTATCGCGCATAAGGCTGTCGGCAAGCAGACTGTCTTTCTTTGCCTGCAAGGCTCGCCTGCGGGCATTGATGGCTGCTGTGTCAACGGGCAAGAATGATTGCTGTGACACGGTGTCGCCTTCTGGCGCTATCAAGTCGGTTGTCTTGTACTTACAGCCTGTGGTTGCAAGAACAAGAAGGAAAAGAAATGGTAATTTTTTCATCGGCTCATTACACATTACTCATTACTCATTACTCATTGCATTGCTCCGCAATGCTTATGGCTGGCACATTACTGTGCACACTTTGTCTTGGAATGCACGGCCGTTGCGGGTGTGCATGATTCCGTTGTTGATGATTGAAAATGCAAGATGATGGCCGTTGGCTGCTGTGCAGTATCCTGCAAGTGAGCTTACTCCTGTTACGGTGCCTGTCTTTGCCTTTACATTGCCTTTTGTGAAGGCGCCACGCATGCGTTTCTTCAATGTGCCATCGACACCTGCCACTGGCATTGCCTGTATGAGGTGGTTGTATATGTTGTCGTTCTCGTAGGCATAGCGCAGCATGCGCACTTCGAGTTCGGCACTCACATAATTATATAATGACAGTCCTGAACCATCGGCAAAACGATAGCGTGAAGGGTCGAGTCCGAGTTTCTGCACAAGGCGTTTCTCTACTGTTCGTGCATTCTTTGCCGTAGCAGGACGGTTGCCTGTTGATGCTGCTATCTGGTAATACATTGCCTCGGCATACAGGTTGTCGCTTTCTTTCATCATTCGCATGAGTATCTGGTCGATGGTGTGAAAGCGGTCAACGATGCAGAAGGCATCAGGTGCCTTGCGTCCTTCCATGAGTGTGGCCTCAACAACTACTCCTTTGTCACGCAATGCACGGTAAAAGCGATCAACGAGATTGTTCTTACGACTTATGAGCAGAGGCGAGAGTATGGGATTATCGTCGTCCCAGCACCAACCTTCGCCATAGCTTTTGTCGTCTTTCATGCTTTTATCACCATAGATGCGTCCGCGTATGGTATCAACATTCATTTTGCGAAGTCCTTCAATAAATGCACTAAGGTCATCGCTATTGAAACGTGGATCGAATCCTCCCACAAGATATATACCTCCTTCAAGAGTGTTGTTTTCTATCTTTCCGGTGTAGCAAAGCTCAGTCTTGAACTGATAGTCGCCTCCCAGGCAGTCGAGGGCTGTTACAGCGGTAATCATCTTCATGGTGCTTGCAGGACGCATAAGCTGGCGCTCGTTGTGTGCAAACAGACAGGAGTCGGCATCAAGATCATAGATCATGATTCCCACTTGCGATGTTTTGAACATATCGCTCTCGAGCAGTTTATTGAGATTGTGCTGCAGTCCTTGTGGCCAAGGTAGTGTTAGTGAGTCGGGGGTTAGAGATTCGATTAATGTTGAGTCGGCAATGCCGTCGTCATCATCATCGTTGTTCTCGTCGTCGCTCTGTGCAGCCAAAGGAACTGAGAAGAGTAATAATGCTAATAATGTTAGTAATCTGCTTTTAGATATGTATTCTTTCATTTTGTTTCTACTATTTTCATTCGTCGCTGAAGTTCTTTGCAGAATGATTGTTCATCGGCAGGCTGTAGGCTCATAAGATGATTGTTTCCATAGAGCATCAACAGATAATGGCTCATTCCGAATGTTGTTTTCATTGGTGTGAGCTTTAGAACCTCGGCAATACGGATTGTTTTTGTTTTTGAGAATCGTCCGTGATTGACAACAAGCCATTGTTCTCCCTCTTTCTCAACGAAAGAATATGATGAATGGCTCACTCGTTCCACCATGACAACAACGGCAAAAGCCACTATTACGCCAAAGATGAACATTTTATTCCAAAAGAGATAAAATGCCAATGATGTTGCCAGTAAAACGGCTATTTTGCTGGCAAGACTGAAGCGTTGATGGAATGTTCTCATCATGCCAGCAAAATTACAAAAAAAATCGTAGATTTCTAAGCATTATGATTTCTTTTTAGTAAATTTGCAATCAGTTTACAAATATACACATGGTATATAAATATGATTTTCTCATTATCGGTTCAGGTATTGCCGGTATGAGCTATGCTCTTAAAGTTGCAAGAGCAAACAAGGGAAAGATATGTATGATTTGCAAGACTTCCTTGGACGAGGCAAACACGTCGTTTGCACAGGGTGGTGTTGCGTCTGTAACAAATCTTGAGGTTGATAATTTCGACAAGCACATTCAGGACACCATGATTGCCGGTGACTACATCAGCGATTACAAAGCTGTGAAACAGGTTGTTGAAAAGGCTCCAGAGCAAATCAAGGAACTTGTGGACTGGGGTACTAACTTCGACAAGATGCAGGATGGTCGTTTTGACCTTCACCGCGAAGGTGGTCACTCGGAATTTCGTATATTGCATCATGCTGATGACACTGGTGCAGAAATTCAGCGTGCGTTGATGGCTGCTGTGCGTGCTAATCCCAATATTGACATCAAGGAAAATCATTTTGCTGTAGAGATAATCACTCAACATCATCTGGGCGCTCGCGTTACTCGCCGTACTCCTTATATTAACTGCTATGGTGCTTATGTTCTGAATCCTAAGACTCAGAAGGTGGACACTTATCTCAGTAAGGTTACTGTGATGTGTACAGGTGGTTGCGGTGCTGTTTACAACACTACTACCAACCCTGTTATTGCTACTGGTGATGGCGAGGCTATGGTATATCGTGCCAAGGGTACTGTGAAGGATATGGAGTTTGTGCAGTTCCACCCTACTTCACTTTATCATGCCGGTGAGACTCATCCTGCATTCCTCATTACTGAGGCTATGCGTGGCTACGGCGGTATATTGAAACTGCCTAACGGTGAGTCGTTCATGGAGAAATATGACGAGCGTGGTTCTTTGGCTCCTCGCGATATTGTGGCTCGTGCCATTGACAAGGAAATGAAGCTCAACGGTATTGATCATGTGTATCTTGATGTTACTCATAAGGATGCTGAAGAAACAAAGCGTCATTTCCCAAATATCTATGCTAAGTGTATGTCGATAGGTATTGACATTACTAAGGAGATGATTCCTGTGCGCCCTGCTGCTCACTATATGTGTGGTGGTATTCAGGTTGACTTGAACGGTCAGTCGAGCATTCAGCGTTTGTATGCCTTAGGCGAATGTTCTTGTACAGGATTGCATGGCGGTAACCGTTTGGCAAGCAACTCGCTCATTGAGGCTGTGGTGTATGCTGATGCTGCAGCCAAGCATAGTATTGAGCATGTTAACGATTATGATTTTAACGATAAGGTGCCACGCTGGAATGATGAGGGAACACTAACCAACGAGGAACATATTCTTATCACTCAGGCTAACAAAGAGGTGGGTGAGATTATGGCTAACTATGTGGGTATTGTGCGTTCTGACCTGCGACTGAAACGTGCCTGGGATCGTCTTGACTTGCTGTATGAAGAGACAGAATCGCTGTTCAAGCGTGTTAAGGTGAGTCGTGATTTATGCGAGCTTCGCAATATGATAAACGTGGGCTATCTCATTACTCGTATGGCTATTGAACGCAAGGAGAGTCGTGGTTTGCACTATACCGTTGACTACCCGCATCACGCGTATGATAAAAAGAATTAGGAATTAGGAATGTTGAATGTAGAATTAGTCGCACTTCGTGCGATGAAGAATTAAGAATTATTCAATTATGAATTTCAACAACAAAACATTTGGCTTCTATCTTCTTTTATCTTCTTATAACTTCTTATAAAGAAAATGAACAAAACAGTATTATTTGCAATGTGTATAATGATGGCGGGAGCTGCTAATGCACAGACAAAGGATGGTGGCATCTCAAAACACCTGTTACAACAAATAGAGGCTGAGCAGGGCACAGCTAACAAGGCTCTGCAGTTGGCTATTGCATCAAACGATATTGATGCTTTGGTGCGTAACCCTCAGTTGAAGGGACTTAACAAGAAGGACTTGCAGAGTTTTTCTGTTGAGACTCCAAAGCAGAGTATTCACAATCAGAAGAGTTCGGGCAGATGCTGGATGTTCTCAGGATTGAACGTGCTGCGTTCTAACTTTGCCTTGCAGGACAAGCAGAAGCGTATTGTTGAGTTTTCACAGGATTATCTGTTCTTCTATGACCAGCTGGAGAAAGCTAACCTGATGCTTCAGGGTGTTATCGACAACGCCAAGAAACCTTTAGACGATATAAGACTGCAATTCTTCTTTAAGAATCCTATCAACGATGGTGGCACTTTCTGTGGTGTTGCCGACTTAGCTGAGAAATATGGTGTTGTTCCTCAGTCAGCTCAACCAGAGACTTATTCAAGCGAGAACACAAGTCGCATGGCTAAGATTCTGAAATCAAAGCTGAGAGAATATGGCTTGGAACTGCGCCGTATGACAAACGAAGGCAAGGACAAGAAAGTGATTGAAAAGCGCAAGGGCGAGATGCTTGCCAAGGTTTACAATATTCTTGTCTTGACATTGGGCGAGCCTGTGAAGGAGTTCACTTATCAGTTCAGAGATAAAGATGGAAATGCTGTTGGCGAAGCTAAGAAATACACTCCACAGGAATTCTACAAAGAAACTGTTGGCGGCAAGCTGAACGGTAGTTTCATCATGGTGATGAACGACCCTCGTCATGAATACTGGAAGACTTATGAGATAGAATACGACCGTCACACCTACGATGGTCATAACTGGACTTATCTTAACCTTCCAATGGAGGAGATTGAAAAATTGGCTATTGCCAGTCTTAAAGATGGCAGAAAGATGTATTCAAGCTATGATGTGGGTAAGCAGCTGGATAGAAAATTAGGCTATCTGGATGTTGACAACTTTAAGTACGAGTCTCTTTTCGATACTGAGTTCCCTATGACAAAGGCTGAACGCATAGCAACATTTGAGAGTGGTTCTACTCATGCCATGACTCTTGCTGCTGTTGACCTCGACAAGAAGGGCAACCCTGTGAAATGGAAGGTAGAGAACAGCTGGGGTGAAGACAGCGGTATGAACGGCTGTATCATAATGACAAACCGTTGGTTTGAAGAGTATATGTTCCGCCTTGTTGTAAACAAGAAATATGCTTCAGAGAAAGTGAAGAAGGCTGCTGAAAGTAAGCCTACACTACTATCACCTGAAGATCCACTGTTCTAACCTCTCCCCCCGCCCTCCCCCGAGTGGGAGGGAGCCTCGCAGGCTCATATTTACAGATTCATAACAAGTTTATATAAACAAAAAACTAACTTGCGATTATATACTTTCGCAAGTTAGTTTTTTTATATTCTCAATTGAAATAGTAGCTATAAATATCAATAGCTAAAATTAGCAATGAATGAACGTAGTGAGGCCCCCTCCCCAAGAAAATTGAAATATTGAAAGATGGAAAGCTTTTATGCCGTAGGCATTTAATATTTAATATTCAATCTTCAATCTTCAATAGCGAAGCGTTGGGGGGAGAGGTTGGCCTTTACACCAATGTACCTACATACTCCTCACGCTCACCAGGCAAGAGGTCGATAACAGGAATCTCAGGCATAGTGTAGCAGCCTGGCTGCAAACGGAATGTAGCACGAGCAACACATACCAATACCTGTGCTGTGAGGGCTGGGTTGTTGATACTCATATCGAAAGAGAAACGCTGGTTGTGAGTCTTACCGCTCACACCCTTACGTACCATGTGAACACCATGACCTACATCGTTGAGAGCGTCAACAGAAGGAACAGCAAACACATGAAGCTCATCGTGTGCGAAATAGTCATCAGCCTTGATTTCCTTTGTTACTTCCTCAAGGTTTGCACCATCCTCAAGTTCAACATATACCATACGACGGTGGATACCCTCGCCCAATGGAATAGTCATTGACAATGCATCCTTAACACCTTTCTTGCTGCGAGCAACAACAGAGTGTCCCATAGAACGACCAGGACCGAAGTTAGTGTAGCTCAAACCCTCTGGAGCAATAGCCTCGAGGAGCACACGTACTACAGAGTCAGAACCTGGATCCCAACCAGCTGAGATAACGCTGACTGTGTTTGTAGCCTTATTCTTCTGCATCTGTGAAGCACGGTAATCACGAATCTGTCCGTGAATATCAAAGCTATCAACTGTGTTGATACCAAGCTTAGTAATCTGCTCAGCATATTCTGGGCAAAGACGAGTAGGAGCAGCAAGGATAGCAACGTCAACATCCTTCAACTTAGTGATGTCGTCAACAACCTCATACTGTGCCAACTCAGCTGGCTTGTTACCAGCAGCATGACGACTAACAATACCTGCAATCTCAAAATCAGGCGCAGCATCGAGAGCCTCAACACTGTAACGTCCGATGTTACCGTAACCTACTACGGCAGCTCTAATCTTCTTCATTTTTATAGTGTAATTGGTTTATAAAATCTATTTCTTTGGCGCAAATTTACACTTTTTCCATGAAACGTTTTACACTTTTCTTTTGTTTTTATCTAAAAAATAGCAAAAAGTAACAAATTGTAAGCAGAAAACGCATTGCAATGCAATGCTATTAAATAGTGATTATTGAATATTGAATAATAAAATAAGGGATGCACAATAAATATACGCGTGCGTGCGTTATTTAATGTGAAAGCGTTACATAACATAACAGCATAACAGTAAATATACGCACACATAAACATGATGTTTTGTGCACATAACAGATAATAATTTAAGAAATGATTGAATATATCAAAGGAGAATTGACTGAGCTCACCCCTACCTATGCTGTGGTTGAAGCAGCAGGTGTGGGCTATGGAATGAATATTTCATTATCTACATATACTGCCATCCAAGGCAAGAAAGAGACTAAGTTGTATGTTCACGAGGCTATTCAAACTGGCGGTCGTGATGACTCTTATACCCTTTACGGTTTTCAAAGCAAGAAGGAACGCGAACTTTATCGCATGCTTATCACTGTTAGTGGTGTAGGTGCTAACACAGCCCGCATGATGCTTTCGTCCATGTCGCCATCAGAACTGTGTAATGCTATTGCCAATGGCGATGAGAGAATGATAAAGAGCGTTAAGGGCATTGGTTTAAAAACGGCACAGCGCGTTATCGTTGACCTGAAAGACAAGATAATGTCAAGCGGAATTGCTGACGAGTTGCATGTGGGTACTCAGAGTGGTGCCGCAGCAATGGTGAATACTGGCACACGCGACGAGGCTGTAGCAGCCATGACTATGTTGGGATTTGCTCCTGCTCCAAGTCAGAAAGTTGTTGTTGCCATACTTACTGAACAGCCAGACATGCCTGTTGAACAGGTTATCAAAGAAGCATTAAAGAGAATCAAGTAATCCCGAAGGTGGAGTGTGTAATTGGTCGCACTTCGTGCGATGTTGAATGTTGATTTTGTAAATTGAAAAATAAGAGCTATAACAAATATTTCTCACTTTTACTCATGCTTATTATAAGTGCGGGAGTGTTTGCTATGGCTCAAGACGACAAGCCTTTAAAATGGAGTGTGAAACGCACTCTGCCTATTACATATAACGACCTTGACACTTTTGCCATTGACTTAAGAAACCCTGAGAACTTGCCATATAATGTGGAATATGACGAGAAACTCGACATGTATATCATTGGTAACAAGATTGATGGCGTGTATATTCAAACACCTATCATGATGACTCCAAAGGAATATATGGAATGGGTGAACAAGAAAGGTTGGGGAAAATATTTCAGACAGAAGAACAGCGAGATTTTCCAGAATAAAGGCAAAGAGAAATTTGATTTCTCGGATATGCACTTTGACCTTGGACCTGCAGAAAAGATATTCGGTCCTGGTGGTGTTCGTATTCGTACTCAGGGAACAGCAGAATTGAAGTTTGGTGGTACAGTGAAGAAGATTGATAACCCAGCCCTACCCCTTAGGCATCGTAAAACTACTACTATGGACTTTGACGAAAAGATAAATCTCAATGTCAATGGTAAGGTGGGTGACAAGGTAAACATGAATCTGAACTACAACACAGACGCAACCTTTGATTTTGATGCACAAAACCTGAAACTGAAATATGAAGGCAAGGAAGATGAAACCATAAAACTGGTAGAGGCTGGAAATGTGAGCTTCCCATCTAACTCTTCGTTGATACAGGGAGCAAGCTCGCTGTTTGGTGTGAGAACAGATATGCAATTCGGAAAGTTGAAATTGCAGCTCGTGGCTTCACAAAAGAAGAGTTCATCAAAGAGTGTGTCGAGCAAAGGAGGTACTCAGTTTACTCCTTTTGAGATTGATGCTGCCAACTATGAGGAAAACCGCCACTTCTTTCTATCGCAATATTTCCGCGACCACTATGATGCTGGCATGAAGACATTGCCTAATCTTACTACAGGTGTGAATATTAATCGTGTAGAGATTTGGGTAACTAACAAAACTGCTGCAACAAGCAACACCCGAGATATTGTGGCTCTTACCGACTTAGGCGAAAGTACAAAAATAAGCAATAACAGATGGAGTTCCACAGGAACTATTGTACCACAGAATACTGCCAATGACGAGTATCAACAGATGACAAGCATGTATGCTGATGCACGAAGGATTGATCAGACATCGACTGTTCTTGACGGTGCAGGACTTGTTGGAGGCAGCGACTATGAAAAATTGGAGAGTGCCCGTATGCTTAATTCATCAGAATATATAGTGAACAAAGCACTGGGCTACGTATCGCTTAAATCAGGAATACAAACCGACATGGTACTGGCTGTTGCCTATGAATACACATACGGTGGAAAAACCTATCAGGTGGGCGAATTTGCATCTGATATTACTGATACCGACAAAGCATTGTTTGTTAAATCGCTTAAGAACACCAGTAACAATCCAAAGCAAGGCAACTGGGATTTGATGATGAAGAACGTGTATTATCTTGCATCATCAGTAGAAAGAGAAAAATTCCGTCTGGATGTGAAATACCAAAGCGACACTACAGGTGTGTATCTAAGCTATATTCCAGAGGCACAGGTGAAAGACCTGACAATAATAAAGTTGTTGGGAGCTGACCGCTTGGATAATAACAACAAACCACATAGCAATGGATATTTTGACTTTGTAGAGGGCTATACCGTGAGCAATGGTAGAGTGTTCTTCCCTGAAACAGAGCCGTTTGGAAAGTATCTATACGACTATCTGGTTAGTAAAGGTGTGAGTGCAGAAAATGCAAGCAAATATGCATTTACCGAACTTTATGACTCTACAAAGACTGTTGCTAAACAGATAGCCGAAAAAGATAAATTTAATCTTGTAGGACAATTCCGTGGTACAGCAGCCAACGTTATTTCTTTAGGTGCATATAATGTGCCTCAAGGTAGCGTTGTTGTTACTGCGGGTGGTGTGAAGTTAACCGAAGGTGCTGACTATAGTGTTGACTATAGTGCAGGAGAGGTGACTATACTGAACCAGAGCATCATAGATGCAGGTACTCAAGTAAATGTGTCGCTTGAAAGTAACAGTGACTATGGGCAAATGCGTAAGACCATGTTAGGAATGAACTGGGAATATGATTTCAGTAAAAACTTCCAGATAAGTGGTACATTGCAGCATTTGCAGGAACAGGCTATGACCACAAAGGTAACTATGGGTTCAGAACCGCTGAACAATACTCTTTGGGGATTGAACATTAACTGGAAAAAAGAAAGTCAATGGCTTACGGATATGCTTGACAAACTGCCTTTACTGCATCTGTCTCAACCCTCACAGATTTCATTCACAGGTGAGTTTGCACAACTCATTGCTGGACGTAGCCACAATACACAGGATAACGCTTCATATCTTGATGACTTTGAAAACAGCAAGTCAGCTATTGATGTTATGACGCCTACAAACTGGATTATATCAAGTGCTCCTTCGATGTTCAGAGAGAGTACTGATAAGACTGGTTTGACAAGTGGCTATAACCGTTCGCTGCTATCGTGGTACACCATAGACCCATTGTTCACACGACGTAGCAGTAGTCTTACCCCAGGACACATAAAGAGTGATCTTGAACAACTGTCGAACCACTATGTGAGAGAGGTGTATATGCGTGAGCTTTTCCCTAATCGCGACTACAGCAATTATTCAGGACAGAGCAACACACTAAGTATTCTTAACCTTGCATATTATCCTAATGAAAGAGGTCCGTATAACTTCAATCCAAACCTTAATGCCAACGGAACTCTGCCTAACCCTCAACAGCATTGGGGAGGAATGATGCGCAAACTTGATACCAACGATTTTGAAGCAGCTAACATACAGTATATTGAATTCTGGCTTCTTGATCCATTTCTTTATTCAAACGAAAAGGAAGATGCAAACAGCTATGGTGGTGATTTCTATATAAACCTTGGAGAGATTAGCGAGGATGTGCTTCGCGATGGAAAGAAATTCTACGAAAGTGGTATGCCTGTTGATGGTAGTCAGAATTTTACATGGACACAATGGGGAAAAGTGCCAACACAGTCAAATGTGACCTACGCCTTTGCTACAACAAGTGGTTCAAGAGCCTTGCAGGATGTAGGTTATAATGGTTTGACTGATGACGAGGAACGCACATTCCAAGGCTATCAGAGTTTCCTTTCATCTATTCAAGGTAAAGTGAATGCAGCTGTCTTTGATAGTATTATGGCCGATGTAGCCAACGATGATTACCACTATTTCAGAGGTCGTGACTATGACCAGATGGAGGCAAGTATTCTTCGCCGTTATAAATACATCAATAATCCTCAAGGTAACTCGCCAGATAGCGAGAATCGTCCTGAGAACTACGACACCTCATACAAGACTACCCCTGACGTTGAAGATATCAATCAGGACTATACCCTCAACGAATACGAGAAATACTATCAGTATCATGTGAGCATTCGTCCTAATGATATGCAGGTAGGACATAATTTCATCGTTGATGTTCATGAGGCTGAACCTAAACTGAGAAATGGCAAGACTGAAAAGGTGAGATGGTATCAGTTTAGAATACCTATCAGCGATTACGAGAAAAATGTGGGTGGTATAACAGACTTGTCGAGCATTCGTTTCATGCGTATGTTCCTCACTGGTTTTGAACATCCTATAGTGATGCGCTTTGGTAGTCTTGACCTTGTGAGAAGTGAGTGGCGAGTATATGAGCAGAATCTTGACAACAGCACTTCTGGAGCAGGCAAGATGGCAGTAAGCGCAGTAAGCATTGAGGAAAATGGTGACAAAACACCTGTAAACTACACCCTTCCTCCAGGCATTACTCGTGAACAAGACCCAAGTCAGCCTCAACTAACAGAACAGAATGAGCAAGCTTTGAAGATTGACGTCAGTAATCTTGCCACCAACGAAGCAAAGTGTGTTTATAAGAACACAACTATTGACATGCGCCAATATAAGCAGCTTCAGATGTTTACTCATGCTAACGCAACAGAAACTAATGAAACAGCATTGAAGGATGGTCAGTTAGCAGTATTCTTGCGTTTGGGTAGTGACTATAAAAACAACTACTATGAGTATTTGGTTCCTTTGAAGGTAACACCTCCTGGACATTATGACGGTTATTCGCGTACAGGATGTGAAGCCGTATGGCCTGAGGAGAACATGATAAATATTCCTCTTGACATTTTCACTAAACTAAAGAAGAAACGCAATCAGGCAAAAGCACAGGGTATAGCTTCGTTTACAAGAGCTTTCTCAGATTATGATGAGAATCATCCTGCCAACAAGGTTACTGTGATGGGTAATCCTACTCTGGGTGAGATAAAGACCATGATTATTGGTGTGCGCAACCTGTCAGGCGACAGCAAGAGTGGTGAGGTGTGGATTAACGAATTACGACTTAAAGACTATAATAACAAAGGTGGTTGGGCTGCTCAAGGAAACCTTAATATGCAGTTGAGCGACCTTGGTACGGTTAATGTATTGGGCAAATATATGTCTAATGGCTTTGGCGGGCTTGAAAGTAGTGTTGCCGAACGAGCAAAAGACGATTACACTAACTACAGTTTCACAGCGAACGTAGAGTTAGGTAAGTTTTTCCCTGAGAAAGCTAAGGTGAGCGCCCCACTCTATTACAGCGTAACAAAAGAGAAGAAGAAACCTCGCTACAATCCTCTTGACACTGATATGGAACTAAAGGATGCACTAGATGCTGCAGCCAACAAGCAAGAGCGCGATTCTATTTCAAACATAGCTATAACACAGACTATAGATAAGAATTTCTCATTGTCGAATGTGCGTGTAGGTATACAAACCAAACGTCATCCTATGCCTTACGATCCAGCTAACTTCTCATTCTCATACAGTCATTCTCATCACCACACTCAGGGAGAGACTACTGTATATGAAAATGAAGATAACTGGCGTGGGTCAATGAACTATAACTGGACCCCAGTATATAAAGCATGGGAACCTTTCAAAAAGATAAAGACCAAGAGTAAGTGGTTTGACATTCTAAAGAAATTTGGATTGAACTGGCTTCCACAGAGTGTGGCTTTCAACACAGAGATGACTCGTAACTACTACGAATTACAAGAGCGTGATATGGAGAGTACTGAAAACACTGCCTTACCACTCACCTTCTCGGAACAATTCCTGTGGAACAGACAATTCTCTCTCAGGTGGGATTTAACTAAAAACCTGCACATGAATTTCCAGAGTGCAACAAATGCTCAGATTGAAGAACCTTACACTCCTGTGAACAAAGATCTTTATCCTGATCGCTATTCTGCATGGAAGGATTCTGTGTGGACAAGTATTAAGCACATGGGAACTCCGCTTGACTATCAACAGAACTTCACATTGAGCTATCAGTTACCAATAAACCTTATCCCGGTATTTGATTGGGTAAATGCAAATGCTAACTATACAGCTACCTACAACTGGGTGCGTGGTACAGAACTTGATGACGGCACATCGCTTGGAAATACAATCACTAATAATCGCGACTTGAATATCTCAAGCACACTCAATCTGGAAAAACTATATAATCATGTTGCTTTCCTGA
Organism: uncultured Prevotella sp.; assembly: GCA_905236755.1. GTDB lineage: Bacteria > Bacteroidota > Bacteroidia > Bacteroidales > Bacteroidaceae > Prevotella. The sequence goes on along the minus strand of CAJOCR010000004.1, from coordinate 115,334 downwards.
AAAAGGCTAACGACAGATTTAACAAGAGCAATGTGAGAAATGTTCGCAAGAATACTAATACGCAACAAAATAGAAATAATACAAAGAACAAAGACCAGAAACAGGAAGAAAAGAAAAAGAAGGAACTGCCTAAAAATCAGCGAGGATTTGAAAAGGAGATTACTCTATTGCCCGACACAACCATCAGCGTTAATCATGGCAAGAAGAGTAAACGACTTGTGGTGACAGGACGAACAGAGGACGGTAAACTGTTTAAACTGAAATATAGCAAGAAAAACGAAAATACCATCGTTATAAAGAACAAGGTGGATTCTGCCATGAAGCTAAAGGTTACAGTTATGCCAAAGGAACCTCTTGACAACTTTAAATGGTATAAGGCTGCTCAGGTTGTGGCTCGTGTTGCTATGATGGTGAGAAACGTGAGCATAAGCTATCGTAACCAGTATTCTATGGCGTTGCCTGGATTCATGCCTACCATTGGCGACGCTTTTGGCCAGACACGAAGTACGGGTCTTCTCTCTCCTGGTCTTGACTTTGCTTTTGGTCTTGTTGATGATTCATACATAGACAAAGCCAAAAACAAAGGCTGGTTGCTTAATAATGATTCTGTGGCTACTCCAGCAACAACCAATAACACGGAAGATTTGCAGATTCGTATGACTCTTGAGCCTTGGAAAGATGTGAAGATAGACCTTAATGCAAACAGAACAAGAACACGTGCACGAAGCATGCAATATATGTATGTAGGCAATCCAACAACAGAGAGTGGTAGTTTTACTATGACAACAATCTCGCTAAAAAGTGCTTTTGATGGAATAGGCGATGCTAACAACGGATATAAGAGTGGCGTGTTTGAGAATTTCTGTAAGCTGTTGCCTCAATATCAGCAGAAGGTTGAGGCACAATATGCCAACGCCACTTACCCTGCAGGAACTACTCTTGCAGGAAAACACTTTGATGCTGCCAATGGCGGTGTAGACCCTTATAGTGCTGATGTTATGGTGCCTGCATTCCTTAAAGCATACACTAATATGGGTGGAGGTTCACTTGATATCTTCCCAACTATTACACGTATGCTGCCTAACTGGAGCTTACGCTATAGTGGATTGGGCAAGCTTCCTTGGTTTGAAGACGTGTTTAAGAGTTTTAATATCAACCATTCATATAAGAGTATTTATGCAGTAGGTGCCTACAACACTTATAGCACCTATCAGGAATTTATGAATGGATTGGGATTTATCAGTAATTCAGTTACAGGAATGCCAACACCTAACAGTATGTATAATGTGTCAACTGTAAGTATTAACGAGGCTTTCTCTCCTTTATTGGGTGTTGACATGACTTTCCAAAACAACCTAACAGCCAAGGTAGAATATCGCACAACAAGAGCAACTATTCTCAGTATGACGAGTGTGCAGATAAACGAGGCTTTAAGCCGTGACTGGGTTGTGGGACTTGCATATAAACTTAACAACTTCAACCTTTTTGGCTATGGTAGCCGCAGTAAGGTGAAAGCTCAAAGCAAAAATAATAACGATAAAAACAAGAACAATACATCAACTAACAGAAAGAATGGTGTTAATCACGACCTTAACTTGCGTCTTGACGTGAGCTATCGCAAACAAGCTTCTATAACCCGAGATATTGCTATGATACAGAGTATGGCGAGTAGCGGAAATACAGCTTTCAAGTTTAGCTTTATTGCCGACTACACATTGAGTAAAATGCTTACTATGAGTTTCTATTACGATCGCCAGAGTAATACTCCTTTACTTGCAAGCAGTAGCTATCCTACGATAACACAAGATTTTGGCTTGAGCATTAAGTTCAGTCTTACGAGGTGAGTTTTAAGTTTGTAAGTTTATAAGTTGTGGAGTTTTTGAGTTTTGATTTGGTGAATTAGGTATCTTTACGCAAACTTCTTAAATCTCTTACCTTTATATAATAAGGAAAAAGATAAGTTATTGAAATAATAACAAGGTATATGGCTATAAGCTGAACAGAATTAATATGAATACCATCTATAGATGAACCTGGTAATTGAGCCACCCATTTCACCATTTCATACATTAACTTAACCACATAAGCACCTGCACTAAGCATAAAAAGCGAAATAACCTTTATAGGCAGCAATACAAGAGCCAACATCATAAAATAAAGAATTGCTGTGGTACAAGGAATTACGAAGATATTGGTAAGTATGAAATAACAAGAGAAACGCCCGAAATAATATGCCACTAAAGGAGCTGTACCAATTTGGGCAGCCATAGAAAGACAAACAGAGGCATAAAGCCATCTAAGAGGTTTGAAGTTTGGTTTGAATCTATCATAGAAAGGTTTGTAATAAATAAAGATTGATAATATGGCAATAAACGACATCTGAAAACCAACATCCCAAAGCGAAAGTGGATTGAAGAGTAGTATGACAAAGGCTGATAGAGCAAGAGTATGAATATTTTGTTTTTTGCTTCTATGCAAAATACTGCCAAAAGCATAAATGCTCAACATAGTTGCAGCTCGAACGGAACTCGAAGGCATCCCGAACAAAACAACAAAGAACCAAAGGCTCAGAATGCATAGAATTCTACCCACAAAACTATTACTGAAAAGCAATAGCAATACTGCAAAGATTATACTCATGTGTAAACCCGAAAGAGCAAGCACATGTGATGCTCCTGATTGTGAGAATTCGTCTTTGGTGTTCTTGCCCAATAGTGTTTTGTCGCCCAAGCTCATTGCTGCAAGCAAAGCAAGCGTTTCACGGTCGGATATTTCACTACCTATGCCCTCAACAAGACGCTGGCGTATTTTCATTGCTTTCAGTTTTATTTCTTCACCAAGTGAAAGACTCATCCCTACTGTTGTGCTTCTAAATTTATAGCTTTCAACAAAGGTTGTTGCCAGAAAGTCATGAACACGTGTCCACCGCTCATAATCAAAATTACTTTTGTTAAAATAATTATTATGATTTTTAAGAAGAGAACAACCTTCAAACCCATCACCTAATCTCAACTCACGATTAACGCTATCCGTAAAGAGTGTAACCTTAGTATGAATATTTCTCTTTAATTTTCGCCCTTCGATTTTGGTTAGTACAGCGTCAAAACGCATCACTCTTCCTTGTTTAAGCGGTTGGCTTACAACTATTCCTTCATAGCCGACTTGTTTTTGGGGCAGACTAATATTTGTTTTTCGCCCATTAAACGAAAATATCAAACCTCCTAACATACAGAAGCTAACTATAATAATAGTCCCTTTTATCGAAAGATTTCGAAAAACAAAATAAGCTGCTAAAGAAAGAGCATACAAGACTAACCATAGCCATACAGACATGAAACTGCAACAAGCATCACCCAAAATAATGCCTGCAATAAATGCTATTGTAAGTCGGATAAAAGAGAGTTGTGGTTTCATGGAATAAGCTCCTCCCCCTATTGGGGAGGATGCGAGGGGCTTTTTATTTATGACTCTTATAATAATCAAGACCAAGCTTAACATTCTTCTTCAAGGCCTTGCTGGTGTAAGTAGCACCACTCACGCCATCAACGTCCATAGAAGCAGCCTTCTTAACTGTCTTGCCTTCATATTTAGCAAGAAGAGTCTTAGCCATGTTAAGATAAGCAGGAGTTTCGCGATTGCGAAGAGCCTCAATCTTTACAACCTTATTTTTCTTGATATAAATCTTCACAGGAGTAGCACCCTTGAATCCTCTTACGCCTTTGCTAAGAGAAGTGGTGTTTACGATTGTTGTATCGTTATCCTTAGAGATTACCTCGTCGCCTGGCATAGCACTAATCATGAAAGCGACAACAGCTGTTGCTGCTAAAATTTTTGTTAACTTCATATTTCTTGCGTTTATTTCTTTCTCTATAATTCGACTGCAAAGTTACTAAAAAGTTTAATCTCAACGAATTAATTTAATTAAATGTTTGTAAATTGCGCACACAAATAAATGCGTAAAACTAAAGAAAAAAGAGGAAAATGCTTGCAGTTTCGTTCTTTATTTATATATTCGCATTTATTAATGTGCATGTCAGCATGTTTTCATGCTCGAATGACAAAAAGAATACGCAACATGAAGCATAACACGAGAATAAGATTTAGTGCAGCATTGATGATGTTGGTTGTTATGCCAGGCCTATTATATGCAGTAGGTGTGCTCTTTATGGGATGGAAGTTGGCTTTCATTCTTCCTGTCCTTCTGATAGTAGTAGAACTCTATGGCACACTATACGGATGGAGACATTTAGTTGTAAAGAAATGCACCTGTAAATCATTATTGCTTCCCAAGTCTTTTGAGGGCTACAAAATTTTACAGATAAGTGATTTGCATGTTGGCACATTCCTTGAATCACCCAGTTTTGTGGAGAAACTGGTTGAAAAAATAAATTCGCTCTCTCCTGATCTTATTGTGTTTACAGGCGACCTTGTGAATATCAAGGCAACAGAAGTGGTGCCCTTTGTAAAGATACTGAAAAATTTAAAAGCCAAAGATGGCGTTTACAGTGTCCTGGGCAATCACGACTATTGCGAATATGGTATTCCTGCTGATAAAAATTTCAACGATTTCACTAAGAAAAGATGGGCAATACGCAATCAGCATGCTCTTATGTTTCTGCAACGACAGATGGGTTGGAATCTGCTTATGAACGAGAACGTGAAGATTACTCGACAGAACGAATACAACAAGGAAGAAAGTATTTTCGTGATAGGTGTTGAGAATATATCCAAACCTCCTTTCCAAGACTATGGCAACATGACAAAGGCTATGGAAGGCATGAGGATAGGCACGTTTAAGATTCTGCTCACTCATGACCCAAGTCATTGGCGCAGAGGAGTTTTAGGGCAAACAGATATTGCTCTCACGCTGAGCGGACACACTCATGCAGGACAAATAAAACTGGGCAGGTTCTCACCTGCCAAGTGGATGTATCACGAATGGGGTGGAAAATACGTTGAGGAAGGCAGTATGCTTCACGTTAGTCTGGGGGTTGGCGGCACTATGCCTTTCCGTTTAGGAGCTTGGCCTGAGATAAATGAAATAACGTTGGTAAGACATTGAAAGACCTCCCCCCCGCCCTCGCCTGCAGGGGAGGGCGGGGGGAGAGGTCTTTTTATTTGTGTATTAAAATTCTTTTTTGTAATTTTGCATTATTGTAATATTATGGATAAGAATAAATTCGGACTATTAAGCAATATACGCTATCCCGATGACCTGAGAAAACTCAAGGAAGAACAACTTCCTGAGGTATGCAAAGAGCTCAGAGCTGACATCATAGATGAGGTGAGTGTCAACCCTGGACATTTTGCGTCGTCGCTTGGCGCCATTGAAATAACCGTAGCCCTGCACTATGTTTATAACACACCAGAAGATCGTATTGTATGGGATGTGGGACATCAGGCTTACGGACACAAAATTCTGACAGGACGCAGAGAGCAGTTCTGCACTAATCGCAAACTTCATGGTGTGATGCCTTTCCCTTCACCAAAGGAAAGCGAATACGACACCTTCACCTGTGGTCATGCTTCTAATTCTATTTCAGCAGCCTTAGGCATGGCTGTTGCTGCTGAGAAAGAAAACAAACAACGACATGTAGTAGCTGTTATTGGCGATGGTGCAATGAGCGGAGGCCTTGCTTTTGAGGGTTTGAACAACGTATCAAGCACCCCAAACGATCTGCTCATTATTCTCAACGACAATGATATGTCTATAGACAGAGCCGTTGGAGGTATGGAACAGTATCTGCTAAACCTCGACACTAACGCAACATACAACAAATTGCGTTTCAAGGCAAGCACATGGCTACACAGCAAAGGCTATCTGAACGATGACCGCAGAAAAGGCATCATTCGTTTGAACAACGCCATAAAGAGTGCGCTCAGTCATCAGCAAAACATCTTTGAGGGAATGAACATACGCTACTTTGGTCCTTACGATGGTCACAACGTGAAAGACATCGTGAAAATACTAAAGCAGCTCAAAGACATGAAAGGCCCAAAACTGTTGCATCTGCACACTACCAAGGGCAAGGGCTATGAGCCTGCTGAAAAAGAAGCCACAATCTGGCACGCCCCAGGAAAGTTCGACCCAGAGACAGGCGAGCGCATTGTTCAGGACACCACCAATATGCCTCCACGCTATCAGGATGTATTTGGCGAAACACTTCTTGAACTGGCACAGCAAAACCCAAGAATTGTGGGTGTTACTCCTGCTATGCCAACAGGCTGTTCTATGAATATCATGCAGAAAGCCATGCCTGAGAGAGTGTTTGATGTGGGCATTGCCGAGGGGCATGCCGTAACCTTCTCAGGAGGTATGGCAAAAGACGGTCTGCAGCCATTCTGTAATATCTACAGCGCCTTTGCACAACGTGCTTACGACAATATTATTCACGATGCAGCCCTGCTTAATCTTCCAGTAGTTCTGTGTTTCGACAGAGCAGGATTGGTAGGTCAGGACGGTCCTACGCATCACGGAGCCTTTGATATGGCAGCTCTCCGCCCTATCCCTAACCTCACCATAGCATCGCCTATGGACGAACCAGAGCTTCGCCGACTGATGTACACAGCACAGCTGCCTGACAAGGGCACATTCGTTATTCGTTATCCAAGAGGACGAGGCGTGAACCAAGACTGGCGCTGTCCATTAGAAGAAGTGGAAGTGGGTACAGGCCGCAGACTCAGCACCTCAGATGGTTTTCAGCTACAAGACACCAACAAGAATGCTGTAGCTGTACTTACCATTGGTCCGATAGGAAACGATGTAGAAGCCATCATAAAGGAACTCAACGAAGAAGCACGCACAAACGGAAACAAATGGGCTAAGGAATATGCACACTACGATATGCGATTCCTGAAGCCTCTTGACAGCGAGCTTCTCAAAGAGATAGCCACCCACTTCAGCCACATCATCACCATTGAAGACGGTGTGCGCAATGGAGGTATGGGTTCAGCTGTTATGGAATGGTTCAGCGACAACGACTACACCCCACATATCAAGCGATTAGGTCTGCCTGACAGCTTTGTGGAGCATGGAGCCATCAACGAGCTAAAGACCATCGCAGGTATTGATCACAATTCTATAAAATCAGCCATTTTGGCTTGGATAAAATGATGAAAGGAAACACTATATGAAAATCATCATTGCTGGTGCCTATGCCATAGGAACATATTTGGCAAAACTTCTCTCTCGCAATAATCAGAACATTGTGCTGATGGATGAGAGCCTTGAACACTTGGAGCAAATCGGATCAGACTATGACCTTATGACTATGAATGCCTCATGCACAAGTCCTAAGAGTCTGAAGGAAGCAGGTGCCGACAAGGCCGACCTCTTTATTGCCGTAACCCCTGATGAAAGCAAGAATCTTGCAGCATGCACATTGGCAAAAGCTCTTGGTGCAAAGAAAACTGTTGCCAAGGTAGATAACTACGAGATGGTGTCGCCAGAGTTGGAGAGCTTCTTCCATGAGAAATTAGGCATCAACTCTATGATTTATCCTGAGATGCTGGCAGCCAAAGACATCAATAACGGACTGAAAATGTCGTGGGTGCGCCAACGCTGGGATGTACATAATGGTGCTCTTGTACTCTTGGGAATAAAACTTCGCGAAACCTGCGAAATTCTCAACAAACCATTGAAAGATATAAGTGGCCCTGACGACCCATATCACGTAGTAGCCATCAAGAGAGGAGCCGACACTATCATTCCTGGAGGTAACGACATTCTGAAGCTATACGACATGGCCTATTTCATGACCACCCGCCAATACATACCATACATTCGCAAGATAGTGGGCAAAGAGCACTATGTTGACGTGAAGAACGTAATGGTGATGGGAGGCGGACGCACAGCAGTAAGAGCTGTGAAGACCATGCCTGAATACATGGATGTTAAAATCATAGAGAAAGACGAACAGCGTTGCGAACGCCTGAACGAGCTTCTCGACGGCGAGAATGCTCTTGTCATCAATGGCGACGGACGCGACATCTCGCTCCTCATAGAAGAAGGAATACGCAACACACAGGCATTCGTAGCCCTCACGGGCAATGCCGAAACAAACATTCTTGCTTGCCTCACCGCAAAACGCTTAGGTGTGAGAAAAACAGTTGCCATGGTTGAGAATGTTGATTATGTCAGCATGGCTGGCAACCTTGATATTGGTACTATCATCAACAAGAAAGAGATAGCAGCAAGCCACATCTATCAGATGATGCTTGACGCAAACGTTCACAACGTGCGTTTCCTCATGACTGCCGACGCTGATATTGCAGAGTTCATCCCTGTTGAAGGAGCCAAGATAACAAAGAAAAAAGTTAAAGACCTGTCACTGCCTGTTGGTATGACTCTTGGCGGACTGGTAAGGAACGGAGAAGGCTACCTTATCTCTGGTAACACCCAGATAGAGGCAGGCGATTCAGTAATGGTGTTCTGCCATCATGTAGAGATGAAAAAAATAGAAAACCTGTTCAACTAATGATCAACTGGAAAACCATACATAAGATTATAGGTGCATTGCTTGGCATAGAAACAATGCTGATGACGCTATGTGCTGCCGTTGCCTTCTATTACGGCGAAGACGACACCTTAGCCTTTGTCATCACCATTGTGCTAACCTTGCTCACAGCAATAGTGCTTGAATACAAGGGAAGAGAGTCAGACAACTCCATGTCGCGCAAGGATTCTTTCCTTGTAGTATCGCTCACATGGGTAATATTCAGTTTCTTCGGAATGCTGCCTTTTCTTATAAGCGGTTACATCCCGAATATCACCGATGCTTATTTTGAAACGATGAGTGGTTTCACCACTACTGGTGCCACCATTCTCGATGATGTGGAACGACTACCCCACGGACTGCTTTTCTGGCGTTCTATGACACAATGGATAGGCGGATTGGGAATAGTGTTCTTCACTATAGCCATTCTTCCATCGTTTGTAGGAGGTTCGGTAAAGATATTCGCTGCCGAGGCAACAGGTCCTATGCGAAGTCGTCTGCACCCGCGCCTATCTACTAACGCCAAATGGATATGGAGCATATATATCCTTCTCACCGTGGCATGTGCAGCATGCTATTATGTTGGAGGTGCTCACTTCTTCGACTCTGTAAACTACGCCATGTGTACCACCGCTACTGGTGGTTTCTCACCGCATAATGATTCGGCAGAGTTCTTCCATTCACCTTTCATAGAATACATCTGTATTTTATTCTGCTTCCTTTCAAGCATCAACTTCACCCTACTCTACTTAGCCGTCATCAAACGACGTCCAGGGCAGTTGCTTAAAAGCACAGAATTTAAGTTCTTCCTAATAGTAGTCCTCTCGTTCACAGTATTCATCATGGTTGAGCTGATTGCACGCAACCATTATGAACTGGAAAAAGCATTTAGGGTGGCGCTCTTTCAAGTAGTGTCATTCATATCAACAACAGGTCTTTTCAACGATGATGCTGCAAGATGGCCACACATAACATGGGTTTTGCTGGCTGTGTGTATGTTTATTGGAGGCTGTGCAGGAAGCACGGCTGGAGGATTCAAATGTATAAGAGGTGTAATGCTTTTCAAGGTTGTACGCAATCAGTTCAAACAGCTTCTACATCCAAATGCCGTACTACCACTTAAAGTAGATGGACAGAACGTGCCACAACAGAAAAGGGTAACCCTTCTGGCTTTCCTCACCGTGTATCTGCTCATCTGTCTTGTAATGTCGTTTGTGCTCATTGCATCAGGCATAGACAGTACCAACTCTATAACTATAATCCTCAGCTGCGTAGGAAATGTAGGTCCGACGCTGGGTATAGAGATAGGTCCTACTATGAGCTGGTCTGAACTACCAATACATGTAAAATGGATATGCTCATTCTTCATGCTTGTTGGCCGTTTGGAAATATTCTCAGTACTCATTATCTTCACCCCACAGTTCTGGAATAAATAAATCAGATAAGAAGTATAAGAAGATATAGAAGTTAAAGGAAAATATATTATCAACATTATATAAAAAAAATGGAACCAATAAAATTTCAACCATTACTCAAGTCAACTATTTGGGGAGGTAACAAGATTATTCCTTTCAAGCACCTCGACTCTACACAGGAGAACGTAGGCGAAAGTTGGGAAATCTCAGGTGTAAAAGACAACGAAACAATCGTAAAAAACGGTGCTTTCGCTGGTAAGAAACTTAATGAAGTAGTTGCCGAACTCAAAGGCAAACTCATTGGTGAAGAAAACTACAAGCGTTTCGACAATGAATTTCCTTTACTAATCAAGTTCATCGACGCACGTCAGCAGCTTTCTATTCAGGTTCATCCTACTGACGAACTGGCACAGAAACGCGGTAAGGAACGTGGCAAGACCGAGATGTGGTACATCATGGATTCTGATAAAGACGCTAAGCTGCGTAGCGGTCTGAAGAAAGCCATCACTCCTGAAGAGTACAAGGCAATGGTAGAAAACGACACTATCACTGACGCTTTGGCTGAATATAACGTTAAGGAGGGCGATTGCTTCTTCCTGCCAGCAGGTCGCATTCACTCTATCGGTACAGGCTGTTTCCTTGCTGAGATCCAGCAGACAAGCGATGTAACCTATCGTATTTACGATTTCAAGCGTAGGGATAAAGATGGCAACGAACGCCAGCTTCACACTAAAGAGGCTGCAGAATGCATCAACTATCATGTAGAAAGCGACTATCGCACAAACTATATTGCAGAGAAAGATCGTGGCGTGAGCCTTGTTCAATGCAACTATTTCACCACATCGCTCTACGACCTCACAGAGCCAATGACCATCGACTATAGCGAACTCGACAGCTTCGTTATCCTCATTGGCATGAAAGGCGAAGGAACAGTCACCGACAACGAGGGCAACACCTTCACTCTTGCTGCTGGCGAAACAGTTCTCATCCCTGCAACAACAAAGTCAATAAAGACAAGCGGAACTATGAAATTCCTTGAAACTTACATCTAATTTTAAGGAATTAAAGGAAGTTAAAAAGAAATAAAGGGAGATAGAGGACAATCGTCCTCTATCTTTCTCTTCCCCAAAATATATTATTTCTTTCTTCCTTTACTTCTTGCAACTTAAAGGTCACTGGCACACAATATTTCACTCTAACAGGTTTTCCATCAATCATACCAGGTTTCCATTTAGGAAATTTTTTCACAACTCTTACAGCTTCTTCATCAAGAACACTTGATGAACTTTTAGCTACTTCAACATTATCTACACTACCATCAGGTTCAACAACAAAAGAAACAACCGTTCTACCCTGAATTTTGTTTGCAAAAGCAAAAGCAGGATATCTCACATTATTTTCAAGAAACTTTAAAAGTGCCTTTTGTCCACCAGGAAACTCTGGCATTTGCTCAACAACTTGATACAGACGGGTTGACTCATCGTTTTTACTTACATTATTTTGAGCATTTACATTTAGCAAAAAGGCAAATAACGCCACAAGTAATAGGAATTGCTTTTTCATGTTAATAAAGTTAATGTACTATTTCTGATTATTTTTTGTTTGTTTGACACAAAGGTAATACTTATTTACGTTTTATGCAAATAAATTCAAGTTTTGCTTTATTTTTATTTAAGTTTAGCAAGTTTATTTTTCAGTTACTATCGCAAGAATTAGTTAATTATATTTAAAAATAGATTTATTTTCCACTGGAAATTTGTTTGGTAAGGATTTATATCTATCTTTGCAAATGTTTTCCATTGGAATATAATTCTATAAATATAAAGTATGGTTAAGACGAAATACATAATTGCGTTGCTGTTGTCAACAGTTCTTTTTACTGTTAGTTGCAGTACAAGAAAAGATAGTAAAAAAGAAATAAGTAAATCAAAAATTGAAAAGGAGACAAAGAAAATGGAAGTAAAAGATTTGACATTAGAAGAGTTCAAGAATAGTATTATGGATTACGAAGCTAATCCTAAAGAGTGGAAATACAAAGGCGAGCGACCTGCAATAATCGATTTTTATGCAGTATGGTGTGGACCTTGCAAGGCAACAGCTCCTATTCTCGACTCTCTGGCAACAGAATATGACGGAATAGTTGACTTCTACAAGGTTGACGTTGACAAACAGGAAGAGTTAGCTGCAATGTTTGGCATTCGCTCTATACCTTCACTTTTGTTTATACCTAAGGACGGACAGCCACAGATGCAGGTTGGTGCTATGGGACGTGCTGATCTTGAGAATGCCATTAAAACTATTCTGTTGAAATGAAAAAAGAATGTTTATGCAAAATCAGAAGCATCTATCGAGCGATAGGTGCTTTTGAACAAAGTTTACAAAAGCAGTTTAACCTCAACGTCAACGAGGCCATGCTGCTTTGTGTTGTAAATGACAAAAATAATATTTCGTGTGGAGAGATTGCCGAAGAAATGGGGTTAACCAACTCAAACACATCAAAGGTTATCTCGTCGCTTGAGAAAAAGAAACTCATTTGCAGACATTACTGCAAAGAAGACTTGCGCTGCATGAAATTCAGCATCAGCGATAAAGGCAAAGATCTACTATCAACCATTACCTGCGACAATGTGCAACTACCTGCCGAAATAAGATGTTTAGCAGAGTAATATCACTACTATGCGTGCGCATATTTTACTGTTATGCTGTTATGTAACGCTTTTATCTGTGGTAAATAATCTAAACAATATCACACAACTCAAATGTATAACGTTATTTATATAACAGCGTTACATAACAGCATAACAATAAAATTTGTAACGCTAAATCTCTAAGTTTTCTCTATAATAATCCTCAAACATCAAGAATATGTATGTGCATATTCTTACTGTTATGCTGTTATGTTATGCCCTATGATTACCTGAGCAACACATTACTATTTTTTTTACATTTAAAGCATAACGTTACATAACAGCATAACAGTAAAATATGCACGTACCCGCTTCAAGAGAAGATAGATATTTTAATTCTATTTATATATATAATTATAATTATATATATAAATAGTATCCTATACTCATCCTTTCATTGTTCAAGTTAGTGTGTGCATATTTTACTGTTATGCTGTTATGTTATGCTTTGTCATACGGATTTAGTTGATTCCTTCTCCTGATTTAGTTTACTCTTTTCCTAAGAACGTTGACGTTTTCTAAAAAAAATCAGCGTTGTAACTATTGCCGTTTCAATGAGTTATGTAATTTGGGTAAACATCGGGTAAACACGAAAAATGCCTTTTTTCAGTATATAGGGTGAAGGGCGATTGATTTTAATCTTTGAAGTTTGAACTTTGATGTTTGATCATTATGATTACTTTTTGTTTGAACGGCTCAAAAGTAGTAAATCAAATCATAAACTTCAAAATTCAATGTTCAATGTTCATAGCCTCGCTTTGCGAGGCGCCGATATAGACGCATTATAGAGACGATATAGAGAAATTATTGGCCAAGTATTCTTCTATATCATGTTGTATCTTTTTAAATTCGGGCGACAACATGTAGCCAGTGTTCTTTTTAAGCATAGACGGAATGCTCTCGGTGCTTTTTTCATAGCAGGCTAATTCGGTGTGATACTGAGCTATGTGCTGCGACAGTTCTTTCAGCTCACGAATTCGCTCATTGTACAGGCGGTCACAGATAGAGATGAGCAATGGCACTACAATGTGATTGAAAAGATGATGCCCTTGGATATACATGTAGGTGTTATTAGGATGTACGCCCATTTCTTTCAGTTCCTGAGCTAATGCTTTCAGCTGTTCCTGAGTGCCGGGAAATTTACTTTCAAGCTGACGAACCTTTCGGTTTACGTGTTGCTTTAGCTTCGAGAAGGTTTCGAGATGGTCTCGAGATGCTGATACTTTTCCAAGCTCTATAACTTGATTGAAATCGGTGATGGTGAACTGCCCATAGTGAGTGCTACGATAGAACCACACGCTCCACACAAACAAAGGCCAGATAATACGACTGAAATGAGTGAGATATTCCACACAATCGAATGTGCGTTTATCATTGAGTATTGAGGCCACTACTACTCCATGTAGCGAAGGAGCATAGCACTGCAGGTTTTCGATGGCATAGGCATAGGTGTGAAAGATGTATGGATTGCTGAGCACTGTTCGTGATGTGGGCGAGGCGCCTTGTATGAGATAGTCGTAATCGGCATCTACACAGGCTATCATATTGGGCCCTACGCTCTCCACGATATTGCTTATAGCAGCCTTCTTCCCTCGTTCAAGTTGCTGCCCCTTTGAGGGAAGGAGAATCTCGAAATAACGCTTCTCGTTTTCGTAAGGAGTAAGAACGGAACGCCAAAAGAAGATATCATCATAGCTTTCCACATAAACAACTATTTTATGTGGTGCCTTCTTCGAGGTTAGTTTGTTTGCTGCCTCTACATAGGCTGAATTTATGTTATCTACAAGTCGGCGTGCCAATGGGTTTTAGGTTCTTCCTTAAACGGTGATATCAGTTACTTCGGTTACATTCTCTCCCCAGCCTGCCATCACTACTGCTGGACTATGGGTGGTCATTATCAGCTGCACATTAGGATTGAGTTTCAACACTAAATCAATGAGTTGCTTTTGCCACTCGAAATGCAGACTCACCTCAGGCTCATCCATAAAGAGAACGTAAGGAGTGTTGTCTTCAACCAATACAGTGAGCAGGATACAGAGGATCTGTTTTTCACCACTCGACAGCTGATAAGGCACAAGCGTCTCGCCTATCTGAGAGAAACGAATCTCGTTTTCTTCACGAATGATGGTCTTTCCTGTATCGGAAAAAAGATTGTCAACAATATCCTGGAACAGCTTCTTAGGCTTTGAAATCTCGGCAGCCTGCTCAGCAGCATCAGGTTTGCCACTCTGCAGCACCTTGATAATGCGATTGCCAATGTTCACCTGATAATCAAGATATTTGCGCTGAAGATTAAACAACTGCCAATCGAGTTCTGTTGTTAGCGATGCATCCATCTTTGCCAACGCGTCGGAAGTCATCAATGGACGATCGAAAGAGCGGATAACATCTACACGAATCCATTTTGCATCAGAAGGTTCTACTTTTACATGCACTCCTTTCAACAAATGGCTAAGATACTCGCCTCCTGCATTAAGACTCTTGACAAGCTTATTGAGGATTGTAGATTTACCCACACCATTCACGCCACTAAGGATATTAACCCTTCGATCAAGATTCCACTTTATGTGCTTTGTGCCACTCCAAAGCGAATCGATCTCTATCTGTCTTATATAATTAGCGTACTTTTGCATGACTGTAAAATTGATGTTGTCTTACAAAGGTAAGTAAAAGTTTGATACGTTGTATCACTTTCCCAGCTTTTTTTTACCTTTCCACCCCATTATTCAATATTCATTATTCAATATTCAATAGCACAGCGTTCAGCTGTGCGCCTCTTCTACCACAAATATGGTATGCAAAATGCCCCATATATGGGATTGCCCATTCAAGATTTTTGCCGTACCTTTGCAAATGTGTAATTCAACAAACAATAAATAAAACATAATTATATCACTATGGCAAAAATTTTCAAGCAGATTACCGATTTAATAGGTAACACTCCATTAGTTGAGTTGAGTAAATATTCAGAAAAGAGAGGATTGAAAAAGCCTGTTGTGGCTAAAGTGGAATTCTTTAATCCAGGAGGTAGCGTAAAAGACCGTATAGCCTTGGCTATGATTGAAGATGCCGAGAAGAAAGGTCTGCTGAAACCAGGAGCAACTATAATTGAACCAACAAGTGGTAACACAGGCGTTGGACTTGCATTGGTGTCTGCTGTAAAGGGCTACCACCTTATACTTACCATGCCTGAGACCATGAGTGTGGAGCGCAGAAATCTTGTAAAGGCATACGGTGCTGAGGTGCGACTCACAAGTGGCAAAGACGGTATGCCTGGAGCAATAAAGGCAGCAGAGGAACTTCGCGACAGCATTCCTGGCTCTATCATTCTTGGACAGTTTGTCAATGCTGCCAACCCACAGAAGCACTACGACACTACTGGGCCTGAGATTTGGCGCGACACAGACGGCAAGATCGACATTATTGTTGCTGGCGTGGGCACAGGTGGCACAATATCAGGTATTGCAAAATTCCTTAAAGAACAGAACCCTAATATCCAGGTAATAGCTGTAGAGCCAGCCACCTCGCCTGTACTTAATGGCGGCAAGAGCGGGCCTCACAAGATTCAGGGTATTGGCGCAGGCTTTATTCCAGATACTTACAGTCCAAAATATATTGACGAGGTGCTCGATATAGAGAACGACGATGCCATTCGTGCAGGTAGAGAAATAGCTCAACTTGACGGCATCCTCGTAGGCATCTCTTCTGGAGCAGCAGCCTTTGCCGCTACCGAGATTGCCAAGCGTCCAGGAAACGAAAACAAGAACATAGTTGCATTACTGCCTGACACTGGCGAAAGGTATCTATCTACCGTGCTTTACGCATTCGAAGAATACCCACTTTAGAATGTGGAATTATAATTCAAAAATAAACGAGAGAGATTCGGAGGTGCAAATTCAATGAATTTGTGCCTTCATTTTTTATATTCCCACATTTTAAGACCTTAAGTTTTCTTGTTTAGAACAAAACTATTATCTTTGCAGGAAAGAAATCTAAAAACAAAGAAAAAGACAAATGTCATTACTTACAATCACTATCATTAGCGCTTTCATTCTTGGCTATCTCTTCATTGCCTTAGAAAGCATTACAAAAATCAACAAAGCAGCCATTGCTCTGTTTATGTTCGTAGTTTGCTGGACTCTGTACATGATTGATCCAGCTCCGTTTATTCAACTCATGCACCCTGACTTTACAGGAGGGACCGACGGCATAGCAAACTTTGTAAACGGACTTATTGAGCACCACCTGGGAAGCACATCAACAACACTATTCTTCCTCATGGGAGCTATGACCATTGTTGAAATCGTTGACCAAAACGGAGGTTTCGACTGGGTAAGAAAAGTCATGAAGACAAAAAGCAAGCGTTCGCTGCTTTGGAAGATTGCCGTTATGACCTTCATCCTATCAGCAATCCTTGATAATCTTACCACAAGTATTGTGATGATTATGATTCTTCGCAAACTCGTTAAGAATCACGAAGACAGAATCATATACGCCTCACTTGTGATAATATCAGCCAACTCGGGAGGTGCCTTCTCACCTATTGGCGATGTTACCACCATCATGCTTTGGAACAAGGGACTGATAACTGCTGTTGGCGTTATCTCTGAGATATTAATTCCATCGGTTGTTTCTATGGTTATCCCTGCCGCTATCTTAAGCACTTATCTGAAAGGCGAACTCAACGAAGACGAGCAGAGCAACAATGTACTGGAAAGTGATGCCGACACCGAACTGCTGGAGTTTGACAGCACCAAACGCAAGATTATCTTCTGCGTAGGCGTTGGCGGTTTGATTCTCGTTCCTGTATTCAAGAGCATCACTCACCTGCCTCCATTCACAGGCATCCTGCTTGTACTGGGCACATTGTGGATTGTTACAGAAGTTTTCTATCGTCAGATGCATAAGCACACAAGCAAGGGACACACCTTCCGCAAGCGTGTGAGCAACTTGCTGAGCCGCATAGACATGAGCACCATTCTTTTCTTCCTCGGCATCCTTATGGCTGTAGCCTGCCTTGAGGAAATTGGCGCTCTTACAGCTCTGGGACAAGGACTCAACACCACATTCAACGGCAATCACTATATGGTAACAGGTATTATCGGAGTACTCTCAAGCATAGTTGATAATGTGCCATTGGTAGCTGGTTGTATGGGTATGTATCCTGTACAGGCTGTTGGCGATATGGCTGTCGATGGCATTTTCTGGCAGCTTCTTGCATATTGTGCTGGTGTAGGCGGTTCTATGCTCATCATCGGCAGTGCAGCAGGTGTCGTTGTCATGGGATTGGAAAAGATTACCTTCGGCTGGTACATGAAACGAATAACATGGATAGCTTTCGTGGGCTATGTAGCAGGTATTTTAAGCTATTGGGCTATTCGCACATTTATATTCGCAACTGCTATGTAAACTTGCACAGATAAATATTTTTATCTATATTTGCAGTATGAATCAACAGGAAGCGAATAAAATACATTGGAGCGAAAACGTCATTATTGCAGATGGCGACTACATTGATTATGTAGCTTTCCAACTCAGTATTCAGTTTGAACGCATGCTGGGAAGACGAATTCCCAAAGCCGACCTAAGTAAATGGATTGTAAACATAGCCTTGGACGGACGTATGCGTGAAGGAAATCACGAAACACAGGTAGTGTTGCTTCACGAAGGACAGAATATCGAATTGCAGAACTTCATTCCTGCGAAATACGACAATGAACTCAACGGACAGGCTTTCAAAGACGACAAGCTTGGAGAATTTATTATCAACTGTATTGCTACAGGCGAAGAGATTTCGCAGAAAGACGATGTTATGGACGACCTTCTACTTATGCTCACACAGCATGACGAAGTGAAACGCATAATGGTTATCCCTAACGGAGAAGAAGGCGAAAGCTATAATAGAGTTCGTGCTGCATTAAGAAATGCTGACGACGAGAAACAAAGAATAACCGTTTTTGCCATGCAGCCTATGCAAGGTGGAAACTTCAAACAAGAAATACTTGGCTTTAGCCTGATGAATGCATTAGGCATCAGAGCCGATGAACTGAAATAATATATGAGCAGAGTTTTAATGATTGGCGCCGGTGGCGTGGCTACCGTTTGCGCATTCAAGATTGTCCAGAATCAGGACGTCTTCACCGAGTTTATGATCGCAAGTCATCACGTTGAGAAATGCGATCGCCTTGTTAAGAGCATTCACGACAAGGGGTATAATATGGACATCAAAACAGCAGAGGTTGATGCCGATGATGTTGACCAGTTGAAAGAACTCTTCAACAGCTACAAGCCTGAACTGGTCATCAATCTGGCTCTGCCTTACCAAGACCTCACCATCATGGACGCATGCTTGGCATGTGGCTGCAACTACATGGACACAGCTAACTACGAACCTAAGGATGAGGCACACTTTGAATACTCATGGCAATGGGCATACAAAGATAAATTTGAGAAGGCTGGACTGACAGCTATCCTTGGATGTGGTTTCGACCCTGGCGTTTCACAGGCTTATACAGCTTATGCAGCAAAGCATCACTTTGACGAGATTCACTATCTTGACATCGTTGACTGCAACGCTGGTAATCACCATCATGCCTTTGCAACAAACTTCAACCCAGAAATCAATATCCGAGAGATTACCCAGAAGGGACTCTATTGGGAAGATGGCAAATGGGTAGAGACAGAACCATTGGAGATTCACAAAGAGCTGACATATCCAAATATCGGCGGTCGTGAGAGTTATCTTATGCACCACGAGGAATTGGAGAGCCTTGTCAAGAACTATCCTACCATCAAGCGTGGACGTTTCTGGATGACTTTCGGTCAGCAGTATCTCACATACCTTGACTGCATTCAGAACCTTGGCATGAGCCGTATTGACGAGATTGAATACGAGGCTCCATTGGCTGATGATCCTACAAAGACAGTAAAGGTGAATATCGTTCCTTTGCAGTTCCTCAAGGCTGTGCTTCCTAACCCACAAGACCTTGGCTCAAACTACGATGGCGAAACAAGTATTGGCTGTCGTATTCGTGGTATCAAGGATGGAAAAGAGCACACTTACTACATCTGGAACAACTGCAAGCACCAGGATGCTTATAACGAAACAGGTATGCAGGGTGTAAGCTACACCACAGGTGTACCAGCTATGGCTGGAGCAATGATGTTCCTCAAAGGAATCTGGAAGAAACCAGGTGTATGGAATGTAGAAGATTTCGATCCAGATCCATTCTTGCAGGTACTCAACGAGCAAGGTTTGCCTTGGCACGAGGAGTTTGACAAAGACTTGGAGTTATAATATCATAATAAAGCACATTTTATATTATGGCAAAAGAAGAAGAACTGTCAGCTAAAGAGGGTAAATTAAAAGCCCTTCAAGCTGCAATGGCAAAAATAGAAAAGGACTTTGGTAAAGGTTCTATCATGCGCATGGGCGACAATCATGTGGAAAACGTTGACGTTATCCCTACTGGCAGTATTGCCTTAGACGCTGCCCTTGGTGTAGGTGGTTTTCCTAAAGGACGTATCATAGAAATATATGGCCCTGAGTCGTCAGGTAAGACAACATTAGCTATTCACGCTATTGCAGAATGTCAGAAGGCAGGTGGTATTGCTGCATTTATTGATGCAGAGCACGCCTTCGACCGTTTCTATGCAGAAAAATTAGGCGTAGATGTTGCCAACCTGTTTATGTCACAGCCTGATAATGGAGAGCAGGCACTACAGATTGCCGATGAACTCATTCGTTCAAGCGCTATCGACCTTTTGATTGTTGACTCTGTTGCAGCCTTAACACCAAAGAAAGAGATTGAAGGCGATATGGGCGACAACGTTGTTGGTTTGCACGCTCGTTTGATGAGTCAGGCTTTACGCAAGCTCACATCTACAATATCAAAGACTAACACCTGCTGCATCTTCATCAACCAGTTGCGTGAGAAGATTGGCGTTATGTTTGGTAATCCAGAAACAACTACAGGTGGTAACGCTTTGAAATTCTATGCTTCTGTACGTCTTGACATTCGTAAATCAAGCGCTATCAAAGATGGCGATGAGATTATAGGAAACCTCACAAAGGTAAAGGTTGTTAAGAACAAGGTTGCTCCTCCTTTCCGCAAAGCAGAATTTGAAATTATGTTTGGAGAGGGTATCAGCAAGGTTGGCGAGATTATTGACCTTGGTGTTGAATTTGGCATTCTCAAGAAGAGTGGTAGCTGGTTCAGCTATAACGACACTAAGTTAGGTCAAGGTCGCGAGGCTGTTAAGAGCTTACTTCGTGATAATCCTGAATTATGCGAAGAACTCGAAGGTATCATAAAGCAACATTTGAACGAAAACCAAGAATAAACTTAAAAAGGTGCATCAGAAATGACGCACCTTTTTTTTCACCTTTACTTCCTTCGCTTTAATGTTTGCACTGACTTCGTCGACAGCAAACGCTCAGCCAGTGAGCTTCGGTTCAATTTTTCCATTTTTCAATATTTCCATTTTTCAATATTTCAACGCTCGTGTGGCATTAAGCACACAAAGCACCATAACACCTACATCACCAAAGACAGCTATTCCCATAGCCAGACCGCCTAACACACCTGTTGCTGTGAGAATCAAGATTGCCACTTTCACAAGAATAGCAAAAAGCACATTCTCTTTAGCTATAAGAATAGTCTTACGGGCAATACGTATGGCCTGAGCTATCTTTGATGGTTTATCATCCATGAGAACTATATCAGCAGCCTCTATTGCAGCATCACTTCCCAAAGCTCCCATAGCTATTCCCACATCAGCACGTGCAAGAACAGGAGCATCGTTAATTCCATCGCCGACAAAGGCAAGATGCTTGTCGTGAGACTTTGCACTCAACATCTGCTCCACCTTGCTTACCTTGTCGGCAGGTAACAGCTGAGCATAATATTCATCAAGCAGCAATTCTGTAGCCACATGGTCGGCAACAGCTTGCTGATCGCCTGTAAGCATAACAGTTTTTTCAACACCCAATTTCTTAAGAGCAGCTATAGCCTCTTTTGAATCAGCCTTTATCTGGTCAGAGATAACAATATGTCCTGCATAAATGCCATCAATAGCCACATGGATAACTGTTCCTACATGGTGCTTGCACTCTTCACAAGCATTCAAGGTAATGCCGAGGCTGTTCATAAGTTTTTCATTACCCACACAAACAGTCTTTCCATCTACTAAAGCCTTTATCCCATGACCAGCAATCTCTTCCACTTTTTCTATCTTACTATCAGCCTCAACAGAAGAAGCCGCACGAAGGGCAACAGCTATAGGGTGAGTAGAATATTGCTCTACAACAGCTGCAATATGAAGAAGTTCCTTCTCGTCATATTTCTCAGGATGCACAGCATCAACAGCAAAAACACCCTTGGTTAGTGTTCCTGTCTTGTCAAAGACAATAGTACCAATCTTGGCAAGAGTATCCATATAGTTTGAACCCTTGATAAGTATGCCATGACGACTTGCACCACCTATTCCACCAAAGAACGTTAGAGGAACAGAAATAACAAGTGCACAAGGACAACTGACTACAAGGAAGGTTAAAGCACGATACACCCACAAGGCTACATCGCCTGTTATAATAGATGGAATAACAGCAAGAGCAATAGCTGCAAACACAACAATTGGTGTATATACATGAGCAAACTTACGGATGAAATTCTCGCTCTTTGACTTACGTTCGCCTGCTTGCTCTACAAGATTTATAATCTTTGAAGCTGTTGACTCACCAAACAACTTTTTTACTTGTACATTCAATACGCCTGAGAGATTCACGCAGCCTGAAAGAATCTCACTACCCTCTTGTATCTCCCGAGGCATACTCTCACCTGTTAAGGCAACTGTATTCAAACTTGATTTTCCATTAATAACCACTCCATCAAGAGGAACTATCTCACCTGGTTTTACCATGATGATATTTCCAATCTCTACTTCCGATGGGTCAACAACAACTATCTTTCCATCTTTCTCAAGATTAGCTTTATCAGGACGAATATTCATCATTTCAGAAATAGAATCACGACTCTTGTCCTCAGCATAATCTTCAAAGACCTCGCCTATCTGGAAAAACAACATCACGAATACGGCCTCAGGAAACTGTGTTTCTGCACCAGGAATAAAACCTATGAGCAAAGCGCCAATAGTAGCTACCGACATAAGGAAATCCTCATTAAACGGATCACGTTCCATAATGCCTTCCCACGCTTCGCAAAGTACATCATAACTGATAATAATATAAGGTAACAGGAAAAGCAATAGCTGCTGCCACACAGCCAACGACAATACTTCACTCACTCCCCATGCCGCTACCAACAGCAAGGCTGTAACTATAATCCTAATAACTTTCCTTTTCATATCTTTGTCTCATTTGTTTCTGCTGCAAAGATATGAAGAATAGAATGCAACTTGGTTGCAAATACTTTTTCATCCTTTTTTTCTATCATATACTCTACCTTTTCAGTTAATTAATACTAAAAAAATGAAGTGGGATTATACTTAACTGCCTGATATTGCATCAAAAGGAAAAGCGAATTATAACCAAATTGATTCTATATGAAAACACTTTTGATCGTGCTGGGACTATTCGGAACTATGTCTGTAAATGCACAAAATCTACTACTGAATGACAAAGATTACTTTGAACGGCAAGGCGTCAACGTAATGGTGTTTAGTAACAATTTTGATGGAGCTTTCAACGACGAGAAAAACTCGGGAATTGAAATCATCCAACATGGAGTGCGTGCCATTCAAGGAGGAGCTATCCGACTGAACAACACACCTGAGCAATGGGATCTTGTACCAAAGATGGTTAACCGAAAGGTTGACAAAGAAAAACAGAGTATTGAGGTTGAATTGCGATACGACAACTATGACTTCAATAGCAAGATTACTGTTACTGGCAAAGGAAAAGCGGTAGAAATAGCAGTATGGCTTGACAAACCTGTGCCTGAGAAACTTGCAGGCAAAGCAGGACTTAATCTTGAATTCCTACCATCACGTTATTGGCTGAAAACATTCTGCATGGATGGAAGAATAAACCGTTTTCCACGCTATGCAGCAAGCGCTACTGTTGCCCTTCCTGAGAAAGAGAAGCCTATGCAGTTCAAAGGGTTTAAAACATATAACGATAGAGGCACACAACAGTTTGTTGACCCTCTACCGCTTGAGAAAGGACATAACATATCAATGGCTATTGATGATGCAGAACGCATGGTTAATATAACGAGCAACGATGCAGAATTACAACTCTTTGATGGAAGAATATTAGCTCAGAATGGCTGGTATGTATTGCGTAGTGTGCTTCCTGCCAACAAAACAGGAAAAGTGGTTAGCTGGATAGTTGAGCCTCACGCTATGCCTAACTGGATTCGCAAACCTAATATTGGTTTTTCACAAGTGGGCTACACACCTACTCAAAAGAAGGTCAGCGTTATTGAGTTAGACAAGAATGCCAAGATAAAAGAGACGGCTTCGCTTATGCGAATAAATAACGACGGAACTATTAGTAAAGCATACGAGGGAAAGATACAGAACTGGGGAACATACTACAAATATAACTATGCTAAATTTGACTTTTCAGAAGTAACCACCCCAGGAATATACTATATACAATATGATACTACGAAAACAAACAATTTCATCATAGACGAGAATGTGTATAACAAGATAACCGATGCAACAACCGATGTATGGGTGCCTATACACATGGACCACATGTATGTAAAAGAAGGCTATAGAGTGTGGCACGGAGAACCATTTAAAGAGGGTTATCTACAAGCACCTCCAAGCGACCATTTTGACATGCATTACCAAAAGGAAATAGACACGAAATACAAACCGCTTGAACTTATTCCTGGATTAAATGTTGGTGGCTATTTTGATGCTGGCGACTTTGACATAGAAACTGGTTCAAACATAAGTGTTGTGCAGAACTTCATTAGAGCATGGAACCTCTTTAAGCCTCAACGAGATGAAACCTTCGTCAGCGAGAAACAAAGATATGTTGAACTTCATCGTCCTGATGGCACACCCGACATTCTGCAATACATAGAACATGGAACTCTCAACCTTGTGGCTCAGGCTGAACAGATAGGCCACATGGCCACTACCCTTTCAAACTCTGTTCTATGGAACTATCATCATTTAGGTGATGCAGCATCCATAACTGATGGACTGCATTATGATCCAACATTAAAGCCGTTCGAAGTTTCAGCTGATGGAAAAAGTAGCGGAACACCCGATGATATGTGGGCTTTCACAACAAGAAATCCTATGCTTGATTTACAGGCAGCTACCACATTTGCTGCAGCAAACAACGTATTAAAAGGCTTTAACGACAGTCTTGCTACAAGAGCGTTAACACAATCAAAGCGTCTTATGCAAGAAGCATCAACACTCATCGAACAAATGAGTAAAACCAAGAAGGATGTTTCTTCAACAAATAACTACCGCATGTATTACGGTTTGTCGGCAGGCTACTTACAACTTTATGCTGCAACACACGAAAAGAAATATCTCGACAGCTTCAAGAAAGAGATATGGAACGAGCTGAAACTTAATCTGGAATGGAACATACAAACAGCTCTTGACGCTATTCCATATATGGATGAAGCATATAAAAAGAAACTTCGTCCTTACGTAGAGAAATTTGCTCAATACATCAAAGACTTCGATAATGATAACCCATACGGAGTACCTATTGGACTTGGCAACTGGGCTGGCAGTAATCAGGTCTTGAGTTTTGGCACAACAGTATGCTTTGCCCATATCTATTTCCCTGACATAATAAATAAGGACGAAGTTTTTCGTGCTGCCAACTGGCTCTATGGCTGTCATCCTTACCACAACTATTCTTTTGTTGCAACATTAGGAGCTGCCCGTCCAAAGCAAGTATTCTACGGCAACAACAGAGCTGATTTCGCAGCTATTCCTGGAAACGTTGCACCTGGTTTGCTTTTCCGTAAGCCAGACCATTTCGAGAATTTTGATGACTGGCCTTTCCTCTGGGGACAAAACGAGGGAACTATCGCTGGCAACACACAATATATTATCTTTGGAGAAGCGCTAAAGAGTATAATTACACACTGAACTCCACAAGCAAAGCTTTTAAACAAAAGAATCACGGGACGGAATGTCTCGTGATTCTTTTATTCTATTGTATATCAACATTCTCAATTTGTTCTACTATCCATTCACGGGCATGAGCATTGCCGCTGCCTGGTTCTATAACAGGATCTAATATATCGTTAGTGTTGGCGTTGGTCATGCTACCTTCAAGAATACTGCTTTGTACTTCCAACTCTATGGTGAGCACAGTTGGTTTAATATATTTTGCTTTCATTTTGCTCTATCAGCTGCGGATGACGCTCTGTCTGAGAGCAATTTTTCATTGATAGCTGCGGCTGACGGCATTTCGGACTACCATTTTGCTTCATCAGCTGCGGCTGACGGTCCGTCAGAGAGTTTTTTCTCATCGTCCGAGCAGTCGGACAGAGTTTCTGTTTATGCGTGTGCTACACTCCCCCTCCCCTCGGAGGGGGCTGGGGGGAGGTTTCAAACATCAAACAACACTTCACCCAGTGTGGGATGAATATGTATTATATTATGTATATCTGCAAGGGTGGCGTTGAAATTCATCAAAGCCGAAACTTCCTGAACAAGATCGGCAGCATGAGCACCCATGATATGACAGCCAAGAAGTTTACCTTCAGAAGAATCGTCAACAAGAAGTTTCACAACGCCCTCTGTTTCGTTCATAGCAAGAGCCTTGCCGTTGGCACGATAATAGCCCTTTAGCGCTTTATAGGCAAGAGCAGAATCTTTGAGTTGCTGTTCTGTCTTGCCCACGCATCCCACTTCGGGATGAGTGAAAACGGCTGCAGGCATAATGTCAAAACGAATATTGTCGGCTATGCCAAGAATATGATTCACAACATGAATGCCTTGCATGGTTGCAGCGTGAGCCAACATCTGCTTGCCGTTACAATCTCCTATAGCAAACACGCCTTTCACATTTGTCTCGAAATGATCATCAACATGTATGCCTGAGCGCTCATCATATTCAATAGACGTGTTTTCAACTATTGCAACAGAAGGTTTTCGTCCGACGGCCATCAACACAACATCAGCCTCTAAAGAATCTTCCTTGCCTTTACGCTCATAGGCAACAGTCTTAGAAGAATCTGAATAATTTTTTACTGTTTTTACCGCCGATTGCATAAAAAACTCTACACCTTGTTTTTCCAAGTTCTTACGCAAGCGCTTGGCAATATCATCATCAACAGCAGGCAAACATTCTTTTAGGAACTCAACAACTGTTACTTTACTCCCAAAAGCGTTAAAGATACTTGCAAACTCCATACCTATAACACCTGCACCAACAATACATAGGCGTTCTGGCACACAAGTAACAGACAACAAACCCGACGAGTCTATGATAGCATCTTCGTCAATATCACAATGCGGAGGCATCTTCGATTCAGAACCTGTTGCAATTATAATATTGTCGGCCTCGTATTCTTCGCCAGAGAGTTCAGCCTTCACTATCTTATCGCTAACAAAAGAAGCACGCTCCTTTACAAGAGTTATTCCAGGCTGAGACAAAAGAGTGGTGATGCCATTACTCAAGGTTTCTATAACCTGATTCTTTCGGGCAACAACCTTTGAGAAATCAAACTTGAAATGCGCATCCTCAATACCAAAGTCCTCTGCCTGTGCCAAGGTTAGAAGAACCTCGGCATTACGGGCAAAAGACTTAGTAGGAATACAGCCTTCGTTAAGACAAGTACCCCCAACAGCTTTGCCTTCAAAGACAACCACTTGCAGGCCTTTCTTTGCCGCATATTCTGCGGCTCGGTAACCACCTGGTCCCGAGCCTATAATTATCAAATCAGCTTTCTGCATACTGTTTATACGTCAATACCGGATGCTTGGCTGCCAGCACATCATCAACACGCTTGATTGGGGTGTTATGAGGAGCAGTCTTCACCAACTCAGGATTAGTGCGAGCCTCTTCAGCTATCTTATGCATAACCTCAATAAAGGCATCCAACGTTTCCTTACTCTCGTTCTCGGTAGGCTCAATCATCAAAGCCTCGTGGAACAAAAGAGGGAAATAAATAGTAGGAGCATGATAACCGTAATCAAGCAGACGCTTAGCAACATCCATAGTTGTTACTCCCGTTGACTTATCCTTCAATCCGTTGAAAACAAACTCATGCTTGCACAATCCGTCAATAGGCAGTTCGTAATCGTCTTTCAGACATTCCTTGATATAGTTGGCATTCAAAGTTGCAAGCGCACCTACCTTTTTTATATTCTCACTTCCTAATGACAGAATATACGTGATAGCACGCAAGACAACTCCAAAATTACCAAAGAAAGAGCCTACTGAACCCAACGATTTTCCAAAATCGTCTGTCTCAACATAAAGATAATTTGTATCTTCATCAAGCACAACACGAGGAGTAGGCAAAAATGATTCCAAACCAGGACGAACACCTACAGGACCACTTCCTGGACCGCCGCCACCATGTGGTGTAGAGAATGTCTTATGCAGATTAACGTGCAGCACATCAAAACCCATATCGCCAGGCCTACATTCGCCCAACAATGGGTTGAGGTTAGCACCATCATAATACATAAGTCCTCCACATTCGTGAACAAGACGGGCAATCTCAGGAATCTCCTTTTCAAACAATCCAAGAGTATTAGGATTGGTCATCATCATAGCTGCAACATCATCGCCCAGAAGAGGTTTCAGATCGTTCACATCAACCAATCCTTCTGGAGTTGACTTCACCTCAACAACTTCGAGACCACACACAGCAGCCGAAGCAGGATTGGTGCCATGAGCCGAATCAGGAATGATAACCTTTGTGCGCTTATCATCATGACGACTCTTGTGGTAAGCCCTGATAGTCATCAAACCAGTAAGCTCTCCATGAGCACCGGCACAAGGGTTTAAAGTAAACTCACTCATACCTGTTAATGCCGACAGCCAGAGCTGAAGATTGTAATAAACCTCGAGTGCGCCCTGACAAGTTTCAGCAGGCTGCAAAGGGTGAAGATCGGCAAAAGCACGCAAGGCAGCCACTTCCTCATTAATAACAGGATTATATTTCATGGTGCACGAGCCCAACGGATAGAACCCGTTGTTCACACCAAAGTTATTTGCGCTATGATTAGTATAATGGCGCACAACAGTCATCTCGTCACATTCAGGAAGAGCCGCATCTTCTGCACGACGCAGATAATCAGGGATATCGGCTGTTGAAAAGCCCTCGTATTCATTCTCAGAAAGAGAATAACCTATGCGTCCTTTATGCGAAAGCTCAAAAATCAGTTTCCCATATAACATGTTGTTCATCGCTTGCCTCCTTTCTGTGTTTTAATAACATCCTGGATAGTTTCCAAAAGCTTGTCTATCTCAAAAATAGTTCGCTTTTCTGTAACAGCAAACATCAAGGTGTTGCTTCCCACCTTCACGCCAGCAAGAAACCCTTGTTCTATACATGCCTGTTGCAAGGCAGCCACATCACCATGATAATCAACGCAGAACTCATTAAAGAAAGGCTGATTATATGTTGGCGTGAAACGCCCCGTTTCAAGCAGTCGTTGCTGCAGATAATGAGCGCCGGCATAAGACTGTTCTGCAGCTTCCTTAAGACCTTGTTTGCCCATAAGCGACATATATATAGTAACAAACAAAGCCATAAGACTCTCGTTAGAACAGATGTTTGATGTGGCTTTCTGCCTACGGATATGCTGTTCACGAGCCTGCAATGTAAGCACGAAAACCCGTTTTCCTTCAGCATCTTTAGTCATGCCAACAATACGTCCGGGCATCTTTCGCATTAGCTTCTCGGTAACACACATATATCCAATAGAAGGTCCGCCGAAAGTCATAGGAATGCCCAACGACTGTCCATCGCCAACAGCTATATCAGCCCCCCACTCTTTCGGGGTTTTCAATATAGCCAAGTCGGCAGCTATACTGTTCATGATGAAAAGAGCTTTCTGGTCATGACAAGCGTCAGCAAAACCAGTATAGTCTTCTATTATACCATAGTAGTTAGGCGACTGCACAATAACTCCAGCCACATCGCCTTGCGAAAGCAACTTATGCAAGTCTTCACGGTCGGTAACGCCTTCTTTTTCCGAAATAGAAACTATGCGCACTCCATGATATTTGGCATAAGTCTCAACAACACGACGCACCTTTGGGTCAACAGTTTCACTAATAAGAACCTTTTCAGCTTTCTTATTATTGTTGTAAGCCATAAGCATAGCCTCGGCTGTAGCTGTTGCACCATCATACATTGACGCATTCGACACATCCATACCTGTGAGTTCGGTCATCATGCTCTGATATTCAAAGATATAATGCAGAGTGCCTTGCGATATTTCAGCCTGATAAGGGGTGTAGCTTGTCAGAAACTCAGAACGCTCTATAAGATTAGGTACAACAGAAGGCGTGTAATGGTCGTATATACCAGCTCCAGCAAAGCATACAAGCTGGTCGTTCATATTACCGAGAACATCGAACACCCTGCGTATTTCAAGTTCGCTCATAGAGTCGGGCAACTCGTAATCACCCTTGAAACGCATGCTCTTTGGAATATCGGCATAAAGATCGTCAAGACTCTTCACGCCAATCTTCCTAAGCATCTCGGCTATCTCTTCCTCGGTATGGGGAAAATACTTATACATAGATTAAAAGGTTAAGGTGAATTCATCAAGATTTCTCCGTAAACGATGCATATGCAGCAGCATCCATCAAATCATCAAGTTCGCTCTTGTCATCGAGCTTCACCTTGATAATCCAGTTTTCGAATGCGTCTTTGTTCACGAGTTCTGGCTCGTCTTCAAGAGCCTCGTTCACCTCTACAACAGTACCACTGACAGGCGACATGAGGTCGCTGGCAGCCTTCACACTTTCTACAGCTCCAAACTCCTCGCCTGCTGATACTTCATCATCTACTTCAGGCATATCAACATACACCACATTACCCAACTCATGCTGAGCATAATCAGTAATGCCAATATAACCATACTCGCCTTCAACCTTTACATACTCGTGGCTCTCGCTATAATAGAGTCCTTCAATTACTTTTGCCATATTTTTCTCGTTATTAGTTATTGAAAATGTTTTCTATAAATGTACCCTCTCCCTTTGGAGAGGGCTGGGGAGAGGCTGCTTATTTCTTATAATGCTTATCGTAGAATTTCTTCTTCACGATAGTTCCCGGGAATGTTTTCTTTCTTATCTGCACTTCCACCTTATCGCCTAACTTCAAAGAAGATTCAACTAAGGCTACAGCACAACTCTTTTCAACAGAAAGCAAACGATAGCCTGTGGTTACCTCGCCAACTTCCTTTCCGTCTTTAAGAACAGCATACCCGTGACGAGGAACTGCTTTGTCTTCGAGTTCTATTCCACGCAGACATTTCTCTACGCCTTCGGTCTTTTGCTTCAACAGAGCGTCTTTTCCAATAAACTCTGGCTTATCAAACTTCACAAACATGCTCAAGCCAGCCATTACAGGCGTAATATCTGCCGAGAGTTCATCACCATATAAAGGCAAGCCCACCTCAAAGCGCAAGGTGTCGCGACAGCCTAGTCCACAAGGCTTGCACCGACCAGAAGCCATAAGCTTGTCCCATTGGTCACGGATGAACTCGTGAGAACCGTATATTTCAAAGCCATCTTCACCAGTATATCCAGTACGGCTAACAATAACAGTTTCGCCAGCAACATCAATAGTCTTTACGGTATAGAAAGAGAGTTCCTTGCAAGGCAATCCAAGCACCTGTTCAACCACAGCCTCAGCCTCTGGACCTTGAACAGCCAGCTGTCCATAGTAGTCAGAGCAATGGTCTATAGCCACCTGAAAGCCTTCAGCATTGTGGCGCATCCATTCCACATCCTTGTCTATGTTAGCAGCATTAATAACTATGAAAAATTCTTTTTCGCCCATCTTGTAAACCAGCAGGTCGTCAACGGTTCCTCCATCGGGATAACACATCATACCATAGTATATCTTGCCTATTGGTGCATCGGTAATATCGTTGGTAAAAATGTGATTAACATATTTCTCAGCCTCATCGCCCGTAACATACACCTCGCCCATGTGCGACACATCAAACACGCCACAATGTTGGCGCACGGCATGATGCTCTTCCATGATAGACGTATATTGTATAGGCATATCGAAACCGCCAAAAGGCGATATCAAGGCTCCAAGAGCTTCGTGTTTGTCATATAGACAGGTTCTTTTGTTCATAGGTCAGTATTATTTTGAGTATATAAATTCAGGACTTTCATATTCTTTTGCTATCGCCTCGATTTTTTCTATATCCGAGGGTTCAAGCATTAATGTACTGTTGCAGATGCCTTTCCTCAAGCCAGTCTTTATCTCGTCTAACGAGAGAGAGGTATAGTCTTTCAGCAAGGCTACCCGTTGCCGCACGCTCTTAACTCCGTTTCGTGCCAGTTTTTCATGAGGTGGAGTAATAGCATGAAGCATGTTCTCCATATCTGTATCGTAGAGCAAGGTGCCATGAGCTATGGTTCTTCCTGGAAGATGATAGATAGCATTACCCGAAATCTTTCGTCCATCGAGCATGATGTCGTTGTGGTCGTTTTGCTTTGCCTGAAAGCCTAACTGCTGCAAGGCCTTGGCAAGCAAACTGAGATAATCAGAGAAAATCTCATCAATATTGCCTTCGCGAGTGATAACGCTAAGCATCACATTCGACATATCGGCATACACACATCCGCCACCGCTCTTTCTTCGATAAGTTCTTATATTATGCTCTCTACAGTATTCTATATTCACCTCGTTCTCCACCACCTGATTGCGGCCAAAGATAGCCGTTGGCTCAACCTGCCACATGAAGAAAGCATCATCAATAGGCAAATAGCGAGCTACATATTCCTCCATAGCCAAATAGAATGACAGGAGTCGGGGTTGTTTTTCTGGTAAGTCGATATACACCATAATAGGTTAGTAGTAAACTATTGTTTTTTATGACTTTGATTGCAAATATACTAAATAAAAATGTTTCTGCAAAAAAACATTCAAGAAAAAATGCCTGCTTGAACAATTATTCAAACAGGCATTTTTCTTATAGGCTTACTTCACGCTTCGGATAATAAAATCGGATGCTATTTCGGCTGCATGATACACGTTCTGAGAGAACCCATGATCATAGAAGTCGAGAATATGAAGTTCGCTGTTTGGCCATATTCCATGATAGCGCTCACCATAGGTGTAAGGCACTACCTTATCGCCCGTTCCGTGAATAATACAAGCTGGACCTGTATATTTTGCAGCCGTTTCATAAATAGGCAAAGAGAAGGCTGTACGAATGTAATCGGCTCCGAGAACAAGATTACCATATAGCTTTACGCCTTCAGCTGGAGGGTCGAGCGGATCGTATTGTGCACCCATAGTAGCGCCACGAATAGCATCATCGCGCAATACGGCTGCTGGAGCCAACAACACAGCAGCCTTTATCTTGCTTGCACCAAGTTCGCCAGCAAGCATACTTGTTACTACTCCACCCTGAGAATGACCGGCAATAGCTATCTTGGTATTATCAACCCAAGGTAAAGAGCAAGCATACTCATAAACCTTCTTGGCATCTTCAATCTCGTTAGGAACAGTCATCTCAGAGAACTTTCCTTCACTCTTTCCATGACCGTTGAAATCAAAGCGAATAGAGCCAACGCCATATTTCTGCAAAGAGTCGGCAATAAGCTTTTCAAGCTGACCTTCTTTGTTTCCGCTGAAGCCATGCATAAGTATTGCAAGAGGGGCTTTCTCACCTTCCTTCAAGCCTTCAGGCTTTACAAGATAAGCAGCCAACTTGCCCTTGGCGCCATCAATAGTAACGTCCTGACACACATTAGCCAAAGGCCTGTTCTGAGAAGCAGTAAGCTCGGTGAGCTTCTTCTCCATCTTATAAGAGAGAACAGTTGAAAGTTCAACCTCGCCCTTTGGATTAACAAGCACCATAGAAGGAATCCACTTCACACCAAAACTTTGTGCAACAGCCGACTCACGCATTTTCTTCAACTCGCTAACCTGTGGATAAACAATACCATATTTCTTCAGAGCATTAACCCATGCGTCCTTATTTGTATCAAACGACACACCAATAAACTCTACGCCTTTGGCATGAAACTTATTATACATACGCTGTACCTCAGGAATATCCTTACGACAGTCTGGGCACCAAGAAGCCCAGAAATCAAGCACAACATACTTACCTTTATAATTAGACAACTTGAGATTCTTTCCATCAGAAGTCTTGAGCTTGAAATCTGGAGCCTTAGTTCCCGGCTTCACAAGTTCTGTTGCATACTTATCATCAAAATCCTTTTGAGGCGCCCATTGAGCAAAGCCGTTCATCGGAACAAATGTCATTGCCGCAAGAGCCAAAGACAATACTATTCTTCTTTTCATCTGTATAATATATTAAAAAATTTCAAATATCAGCATCCCGAACTCATCCTAAAGGCATCCAAAAGGCATCCCGAAGCCTCATTGTACGAGCAAGCGACACAATTTGTATGTATATTTTATCAGAAATATTTGCCTTGCTTATCTGCAAAGATACTAATTTTTTCATTACCTTTGTAACGCATTTTATATAAAAACCATTTAAAAAACATGAAAAAGAAACTTTTTTTCTTAGCCATAGCTCTATTTGCAGCTGTTACCACACAGGCACAAACAAACTTAATGAAATACGTGAACAAGACGTATGAACTGCCCGACAAATACTTCGATTTCTATACAAGCGGAAAATCTGATAGCATTTATTCTCATCTGTCGAGCACGGTGAAACAGGTGCTTACGGCAGACAATCTGAGACAGCAATTTGCAATGCTCGACCAAGTTCTGGGCAAACCTGTGGAAACAGGAATGTGGAAACAGGAAGAACAAGAGGGATACAAGATTTACAGTCGTGACCTTACATTTGCACATTACACAGCCAAGTTCACAATTGTTCTAAATCAGGAAGGCATTATAGAAACCTATATGATTACAGAACAAAAGCCTATAACTGTTCCTAAAGATGAAAACGACAGAGAGATAACTATAAAAAGTGATGGACCAGAACTGCCAGCCCGCCTCTCTTTGCCAAAAGACAGCAAAGGCAAACTACCTGTAGTAATTCTGGTGCATGGTTCAGGAGCCAACGACATGAATGAAACTATTGGTGCCAATGCTCCTTTCAGAGATTTATCAAAAGGACTAAATGAAAAAGGCATTGCCGTAATACGCTACAACAAACGTTCTCTTGTTGATGCCACAAGCGTAAAGGACTATGATTCTGAAACTGTGAACGATGCTGTTGCTGCTGTAGAACTTGCTGCACAGATGCACGAAATTGACAACAACAGAATATACGTATTGGGACACAGCTTGGGCGGACAACTCGCTCCACGAATTGCCGAAAAGTGTAACAAGATTAAAGGAATAATTATTTGGGCTGGAAACACCAGAAAACTAAAGACCACACTTTACGAGCAAATCAGATACTTAGGTATTGCCGAAAAAGACATCGAAAACATGGCAAACACACAATTAAGTTTGCTACCTGCCGGCTATCTTGATTTCGACAACCAGTATTCGCCTACCGAAACAGCCAGAAAACTGAATATCCCTATGCTTGTGATGCAAGGCGAGAGCGACTATAATGTAACAATGGAAGATTTCAACAACTGGAAAACGGCATTAAAAGACCATAAGAACGTGATTTTCAAGAGATATCCAAAACTCAACCACCTCTTCTTCAAGATAAACCACGAAGGAATGGCAACAAGCGACGACACCCTTCGCCCAAATCAGCATGTTGAAGAAAACGTTATTCAAGACATTGCAAAGTTTATAAACGCAGGGAAATAAGGAAGAAGGAAGATGGAAGATTGAAATATGGAAATATTGAAATATTGAAATATGGAAGAATGGAAATTTTTTAATTTTTCAATCTTTCAATCTTTCAATTTTTCAATCTTCCTTACCCCTCTCCCACTCTTGCCATTCTTTCATAGCCTGCTGCCAGTCGGTCTGCTCGCCGCTCTCAATAGCTTCTTTCTGGCGCAGAGCCTCGTCTTTTGCCTTATCACGAGCACGTTTAGCCTTCATATCGGCGATTGTGGCATCATCAAGAATAACTATAGCGCCACGATCAATAGCCGCATACAGTTCAGCATCGCCAAAAGCCTTACCTGGCTCATTGAAGTCTGAGATATTAAACTCAAACTCTGTACGCAAAGTGTGGCGCACCTGCTTCTGTTGCAAGCGATTACCAGCATTCTTCAACCTCAGCAACTTAGCTATTTCTTTTACTTCGTCTTGCGAATACTTATTTCTTCCCATAAACAATTAATTAGACTACAAAGATAATAAAAAAAATCCACTCAAACAAGTGAGTGGATTTTATATGGATTACAACTAACTTTTATGCAGCAATATCAAGCTTAAACAAAACAACTTCTCCTTTTTTCAACGAAGCTTTCACATCTATGATGCGTTGATTGCTTGAACCACGAAAAACCAAATCGGTATCACGAAGCTTTTCTACATAAGGCCCATCAACAAGCACGTCAACAAGTTCAAGTAAACGACGTTGAGCGGGCTTATGCAACAGATATTCAAACGTAAAACCGCTCCAGCACCAT
Source organism: uncultured Prevotella sp. (assembly GCA_905236755.1). GTDB lineage: Bacteria > Bacteroidota > Bacteroidia > Bacteroidales > Bacteroidaceae > Prevotella. The sequence continues at coordinate 79,030 of CAJOCR010000004.1, read as the reverse complement.
ATTGTTTTGTTTGTCTCTTTGCGAATAGCCTCGGCAAGTTCTGTAAACCCTTCTGCCTGAAACATTGGATCGCCACCTGAGAATGTAACATTCGCAAAGGGATCGGCCTTAATAACTGCCATGATTTCGTCGGTAGTCATCATGTGACCGCTATTTATATCCCATGACTGTGGATTGTGACATCCAGGACAGGCATTTGGACAACCAGCACAATAGATGGAGGTTCTGAACCCTGGACCATCCACCATAGTGTCTTCAACAATATCTAATACTGAAATCATGTTTTAGGCTTTTGGAGAATCAATATGTGTTACGCGATCATTGAGTTCGGCAAGCTTACCCTTGTTCCAACGGTCGGTTGTACCAACAAGGTATCCGGTGATACGCTGAAGCTTATCAATATTCTTGCTTCCACATTTTGGACATACCTCGAGATGAGCATCTGCATTCTCGTAGCCACAATCCATACAACGATTGCGATTGTGATTAACAGAACCATATCCCATATTGAGTTGATCCATCATGTCAACAACACTCATGATTACCTGTGGATTATGAGTAGCATCGCCATCAATCTCTACATAGAAGATGTGACCACCACGAGTAAGATCGTGATAAGGAGCTTCTACCTCTGCCTTATGACGGGCAGAACACTTGTAATATACAGGTACATGGTTAGAGTTTGTATAGTAGTCGCGATCGGTAACACCCTCAATAACGCCAAACTCCTTACGGTCAATCTTTGTGAATCGTCCACTAAGGCCCTCGGCTGGTGTTGCCAAGATACTATAGTTATGCAGATATTTCTCAGAGAAATCGTTTGCACGATCACGCATATAGGTAACTATCTTCACACCAAGTTCCTGTGCCTCAGCACTCTCACCATGATGATGTCCGACAAGAGCCTTCAAACACTCTGCCAAACCGATGAAGCCAATACCTAATGTACCCTGATTGATAACGCTCTCGATAGTGTCGCAAGGACCAAGCTGCTCGCAACCATTCCACAACTTTGTCATCAACAATGGGAACTGCTTAGCATAAGCGGTCTTCTGGAACTGGAAACGCTCGTCAAGCTGCTTTGCAGCAAGTTCAAGCATGTGGTCAAGCTTAGCAAAGAAAGCATTAATACGCTCCTCCTTGTTCTCAATATTCATGCTCTCGATAGCAAGACGAACAATATTTATTGTTGTGAAACTAAGATTACCACGACCAACAGATGTCTTATCGCCAAAACGATTCTCGAACACACGTGTACGGCAACCCATAGTTGCAATCTCCCACTTGTAACGCTCAGGATCGTCAGCCTTCCACTTGTCGTTCACGTTGTAAGTAGCATCCAGATTAAGGAAGTTAGGGAAGAAACGACGAGCCGTAACCTTGCAAGCATACTGATACAAATCGTAATTACGATCCTCAGGCAGATAGTTCACACCACGTTTCTTCTTCCAAATCTGAATAGGGAAAATAGCTGTTTCGCCATTACCCACACCCTCGTAGGTTGACTTCAAGAGCTCGCGCATCACACAACGACCTTCTGCAGAGGTGTCTGTGCCATAGTTGATAGAAGAGAACACCACCTGGTTTCCACCACGAGAGTGAATTGTATTCATGTTATGAATAAACGCCTCCATAGACTGATGAACACGATTAACAGTCTTGTTGATAGCATGCTGCTTCAAACGTTCATCACCCTCAAGAGTGTCAAGAGGCTTAATAACATAATCGTCAATATCAGCATCAAGCAAATGAGTAAGATCCTTATCTGTCAACTGCTCAAGATTATGAATCTCCTCCTTATAACTTGAACGCACGAAAGGAGCCAAATAGAAATCAAAAGCAGGAATAGCCTGACCTCCGTGCATCTCGTTCTGAGCTGTCTCCATACTGATACAAGCCAACACAGAAGCTGTCTCTATACGCTTTGCTGGACGGCTTGAACCATGACCTGCCTGAAAACCTCCCTGAAGAATATGATCAAGAGGATGCTGAACACAGGTAAGCGACTTTGTAGGATAATAATCCTTATCGTGAATGTGCAGATAATTATGCTTCACGGCATCACGAACATCTTCAGACAGCAGGAAGTCGTCAACAAATGGCTTTGTTGCCTCTGATGCAAACTTCATCATCATACCAGCAGGAGTGTCGGCATTCATGTTGGCATTTTCGCGAGTAACCTCGTTATTCTGTATGTTCACAATTTCCATGAACACATCACGGGTCTTTGCCTTACGTGCTATAGAACGTTGGTTACGATACTGAATATACTTCTGTGCAACATCCTTGCGAGCACTCTTCATAAGCTCAATCTCCACAGCATCCTGAATGTCCTCAACACTCATCTGTGGCTTACCCTTTTGAGCAATATGGTCTGTGATGCGACTGATAAGAGCTTCGTCCTCGCCTTTTTCGGTGTGCATCATGGCCTTTCTAATGGCTGCTTGTATTTTTAAATCGTTAAAACCGACTATTCTACCGTCACGTTTTACTACAGTCTGAATCATAAATGCTTAATGATTAAAGTTGATTATTAAATGTTTATTTTGATTGCTTAAATCTTATACTGCAAAGATACATAATATTACCAATAAAAAATCATTTTGGACAACTTTTTGCGTGTTAACAAATGTCAATTCATTGATAACCAATAAGTTACAAAAAGTTTTGGGAAACTTTTCGATTTTTCACCCACAAAAAGTTAACCAAAAAGTTATCTTTTTCTTCAACCATAAATTCTAAAAAACAAACCTAACTTACTGATAATTTGATGAGTTAAGTAGTAACAAGAAACTCATTAGTAATCTTTTTTGATTGTTAAAAGCAACGAACCACAAAAGGCATAAAACGGCGAATTTAAACTTTCCAGTCAGAAAAAAAAATTCTCTAACTAGGAAAAAAAATCTCTCTAACTAAGCACCTTTTTCACGGTATATAATCAAGTAAATTAATTTCAAAAAAGTAACGTGAGTCCCATAGAACCCACGTTACTTATATTTAATCCCAAAACAATCTTTTACCTATATTTTCATTTCCCATGAAATGGGAAGAAACACCATACTTATTCCTGATGAGGAGGGAAACCAGGCTGACCACCACCAAACATAGCAGATTTCATACCTGGACGATGACCATGATGTCTGCCCATCTTTGGTTTCATATTCTGATATTCAGCATACTGTTCAGCAGTAAGAATCTCTTTCATCTTCTTGTCCATCTCCTTCTGCTTCTCCATACGCTTTTCAAAACGCTCTTTCTTATTCTTCTCATCAGCATCCTTGTTAGCTTTCATATCAGCCATCATCTCTTTATCAAGAGCAAGCACCTTAGCCTTCTGCTCTTCTGTAAGAGCAAGTTTCTTAGCCAACATCTCCACACGCTTCTCAGGTGAGAAACCCTTATGACCTTTGTGGTTATCCTTACACTCACATGTTGCATTCTGTGCCATAGCCGCTGACATCATCAGCAAAGCTACCATAGTTAAAACGATTTTCTTCATAATTCTCTTGTTTTTTAAAGTTTATAATAACAAATCATTTATCCTTTTGACGCACAGCAAATAAAAAAGTAAAGTCCAATTATCCAAACTTTCAGCCAACAGCCCTTTTTATTCAACAAAGACCCTAATGAATAAAGAGAAACAAGTAAAAAAGGTAAAGGTAAAGAGTAAAGTCGATAGAAACTGATTTTGCACATACACATACTTACTCATTTACTTTCTACCCTTTTACATAGTTACATTATTATATATCGCGCGCGCGTACTATATAAATATATCGATTAATTAGAATAAGTTTATGAGTTAGTAGGTTTATTAGTTCTAACTCACAAAGTCACTAACTCACAAACAAAATCAATATTACATCTACTTTACTCTTTACCTTTTACCTTCTTACTTCCTACAACCTTCCCTATTTTTATCATTTTTAAGAAAAAAATTATACCAGATTACCACGAAAACACTATATTTGCTACATTAAATCACTATTAACATATTAAACAAAAACATTTCTGATTATGAAAGAACTTAAAGGAACAAAAACCGAGAAGAATCTCCTCGAAGCATTTGCAGGAGAAAGTATGGCAAGAAATAAATATACATACTATGCAAGCAAAGCTAAGAAAGACGGCTTTGAGCAGATTGCAGCCATATTTGAAGAGACAGCCCAAAACGAGAAAGAACATGCTAAACTGTGGTTCAAGTATCTTGAAGGAGGCGCTATAAAAGAAACACTCAAAAACCTTGAGGATGCAGCCAACGGCGAGAACTACGAGTGGACTGACATGTATGAGCGTATGGCAAAGGAAGCCGAAGAAGAAGGATTCACAGAAATTGCAGCTAAATTCCGTGGAGTGCTTGCTATTGAGAAGCACCACGAAGAGCGCTATCGCAAGCTCTTGAAGAACATCGAAGACGCTATTGTATTCAGTCGTGATGGCGATTGCATTTGGAAGTGTCGCAACTGCGGACACATTGTTATCGGCAAGAAAGCGCCAGAGGTATGCCCTGTATGCAACCACCCACAAAGCTACTTTGAAATAAACGCTGAAAACTATTAATCAGCAAAAAGAGATAAAAATAGTTTAGTACATTATACTATTGCATGAGCCAAGAAGTCACTCGCCACGAGTGACTTCTTTTTTTTCGTCCAAATACACATAAAAAAAGGCTACACCTGAAACAATTCAGATGCAGCCCATATATAAGTTTTTATCCAAGTCTTTACGACATTTTAAACAATCTTTTACCCTTTATTCACGATATCCAGGATTCTGATATGCTTGTTTCTCTTCCTTACTCATCTGGAGAGCATCAAGCTGACCTACAGGAATTGGGCGGAGATAATGATGCTTCTCGATTGTACGAGTCTTAGCCTGCTGAGCAGAACCAACGCCATCACCACAGATATGATAAGTCTTAGCCATTGTTTCCCACTCCTGAGTGCGAACAAGGTCGAACCAGCGGAGGCCCTCGCCATAGAACTCACGGAAACGCTCATCAAGAATATAATCGATAGTGATATCCTGAGGAGTAGCATCTTTCATTTCCTGACTATGATCAGCATAGAGCTTACCCTCGCTCAAATCAACTCCATAATCCTTGTAAGCGTATGGTGCTAAACGCCACTTACCAGCACGACCGCGAATAACTTGCATCAACTCGCGAGCTGTATAACCAGCCTCAGTTGTAGCGCCCTTGACTGCAGCCTCAGCAGCTACGAAGTAGAGTTCGGCAAAACGAAGAATGTTGAATGGACGAGGAGTAGCACCATTAGGCATACCAACTGATGTTTCATCAGCAACAGTCTTCTCATTATAGTAACCACACTTCCAAATGTTCAAGTAAACACGACGGCTGAGATGATCTGGAGTCATTACATAATAAGACTCACCATCAAGTGTACCAGCACCAAGACCGCTACCACCACCCTCATTTTCTGCAGGGTATTTAATTTTCTTATCATCTGGAAGATTTTCAGCTTGATTCTCACCCTGGAACATCAGAACAATATCATTAGGCTTAACAGACAAGCCATTAGCATTGGTCTTTGTAGCTGCCTTGTCACCGCCATGATTCCAGTTACCACGGAATGCAGTTACGAAAGTACCTTCATAACGATAGTCGATTTCCTTATCGGTAAACTTCAAAGGTACTTCCATTGGAGTAGCCATACGAGTCCAAGGACGACCATAGCTCTGGCGTGCATCACGAACAAGAACACCACCATTCATTGTAGGATAGTTCCAGTGAGCAATCCAGTTAACAAAGTTATCAGGAGCGCCACCATTACCATAGCCATAACCTACACCACCATTGAACAACTCATCCTGAGCTGTGTGGTCGGCATAGAGAAGAATCTCCTTGTTACGGTCGTTTGGACCATAGTGAATATCCATAAAGGTTTCACAAAGTCCGTAAGGACCAGGATTCTTAATTGCGTTAACAGCTGTGTTATAAGCTTTCTGGAAATAGCCAGCAGCCTTAGACGCATCGCGCTGGCACTCAGGATAGGTTGGAATATTCTTAGGATTCTGCAACCACCAAGCGTATGTGAGATAAGCCTTTGCAAGCACAAGAGCAGCTGTTGTCTTTGTTACAGTACCTGTAAGACGTGGTGTTGTAGGAAGTTCCTCCATTGCCTTTTCAAGATCTGGGAATATAGCCTTCTCGTAAACATCAACAACTGTGTTACGTACAGAACCACGAACGGTAGAGGTATTAAATTTCAACTCACCAGCACCTAAATCCAATGGTACACCACCGTATGTTTGAACCAACTGGAAATAGTCGAAAGCACGGAAGAAATGAGCCTCAGCGAGCAAAGCGGCATCAATACCTGCAGCCTCACCATTTTCAATAACACCATTTGCTGTGTTAATATCTGGGAATGCACTTCCCCAAAGAACATCAGCACGACAGTTTGTTGATTTCAATATCGCTGACTCTGGAGTCATATCAAGCACCATAAAGTTCTCATCGTGACCAGATTCGCCATAGGTGTATTCATCTGTACCTGTTTCACATGAGTTCCAATAGTATGCCTGACCATAAACATTACGAAGGTTAGCGTATAAAGCTGTCATACCTGCCTTTACACCTGCTTCTGTCTTAAAATATTCTGGAGTGAACGAAGCACGTGGAGTCTCGTTAAGGACATCCTCACATGATGTAAAGGTGAGTCCCATTAACGCCATTGCTGCTCCAGCAAAAAATATCTTTGATTTCATATTCTTATTCATTAAACATTGAAAATAGTTTTCGATCTCCTCAATTTAGAATGTTACATTAAGACCGAAGAGATAGTTACGTGTGGTAGGAGTGTTGAAACCTACAACAAGCACCTTTGAAGCATATGCAGCTGATGCCTGGTTCTCATTACCACGAGAGTTGGTCTCTGGATCCATACCGCTCTCATCATGATAAGGTGAGAAGAGCACAAATGGATTGGTAACTGTTGCATAAGCACGGAGAGCAGAGATACCAGCCTTCTTCATCCACTCACCCTTGAAATTGTAACCGAGAGTGATGGTACGGAACTTCAAATAAGAACCTGAGAAGAAACCAAGAGTTGTACCATACTTAGGGTTATCGTTGCTGATAGGACCAGCAGGGTTAGGGAACTTGTTTGTTGGGTTATCCTCTGTCCAGTAGTCAACATCAACATTGTTACGACGACCTGTCATCATATTCAGATAACTTGAAGAACCATAGAGAGTAGAGATGAGCTTACCACCATGACGGAAGCTTGCTACAGCTGAGAGATCCCAGTTCTTATAAGCTACACGTGTATTGAAACCACCTTCCCAAGATGGGTCAAGCTCAATAATCTGGCGGTCGCTTGAGTTGATAGCACGAGGAGTACCATCCTCATTATATCCACCCTTTACCTTGATCATACCAACAGAACCACCTGGTTCCATAATCTGACGAAGTTCCTCTTCGTCCTTCTGCCAGATACCAATCTTCTCATAATCGTAAACGCAATTGATTGAGTGACCAACGAACCAACCGTTACCCTCATCTCTTTCAGAACCATCGGCAAGTTCTACAATCTTGTTTTTATTGGTGTACCAGTTAATACCAGCCTCCCATGTCCAACCGTTAAGGTTATCGATGATTACACCATTGAGAGAAAGTTCGAAGCCCTTATTCTCTGTTTTACCAACATTAGCCATATAAGAACCTACACCAGAGGTTGAAGGAAGGCCAACACTCATCAACAAATCCTTGGTTTTCTGAGTATAATACTCTGCAGTACCAGTCAAGCGACCATTAAACAATGAGAAATCTACACCAAAGTTATAGGTCTGAGAATACTCCCATCCAAGTTCCTCATTAGGAAGTTCTGACACATAGAAACCTGTTGCATAACCTGTTGGACCAAAGTTATAAGGACGACTTGCAAGTCTTCCAAGTGTCTTATAAGGATCTACAGATTGGTTAGAAGTTTCACCATAACCGGCACGGAGTTTCAAGTTATCAACCCACTTAACATTCTGCATAAAGTTTTCCTTAGCAATATTCCAACCAAGACTTACAGCAGGATATGTATGTACACGATGACCAGGAGCTAGACGTGAAGATTTATCCTGACGTACAGTTGCACTAATCATGTATCTGTCCTTGTAGCTATACATAACACGAGCCATCATAGATACAAGTCCGCTCTCATTATAGTTCTGGTTACCTGGATTAATAGATGTTGACTCTGAGTAACCAAGATTATACCAAAGAAGTCTGTCATCAAAAAGCTGAGAAGCACTCATATAAGTTGACTCATAGTGATTCTTTTCTGCAGAATACAAAGCAACAGCATTAATGGTGTGATCACCAAATGTCTTATCATATGTCAACATGTGCTCAATTGCCCAGTTCCACATAGTAGAATTACCACTTCCAGCACTTGAGTTTGCAGAAGGAGAATCTGAGAATACACCAGTACCTGTATAAGAACCATTCTTGTTGTGACGATAGTTCAAACCAAGGTTTACACGATACTTCAAACCACTAACCCATGGACACTTGATTTCGCCATAGAAGTTGTTATACGTACCAAGTCCTGTGGTTTGATCCTTATATGAATCGCCAAGGTTTTCAATACGATCGCGTGTGTAAGTCCACTGGTTATCCTTTTCCATGTGAACAACAGGCTTCAATGTGCCGTCGGCATTATAAGGATTGATAAGTGGAGAACAACTCAGAGTATTATAAATACCAAGGTTGGCATTGTTGGTTATGCTATAGTTTGTATTTGTTGAGAAACCAACCTTCAAATACTTACCAATCTCCTGATCGAGAGCAGCATGCATAGCATAACGCTTGAAGTTCTGAGTTGGAATAGTAGCCTCATCCTTGAAATAAGAAATACCTACATTATATGCGCTCTTTGCAGTACCACCTGAAACAGATAGATCTTGATTTGTGGTGAAAGCTGTCTTGAAGAGCATATCCTGCCAATCGGTATTCATACCTTCCTCTTCATCACCATTGGTGTAAACAGGCTTATACAATCCACTTACCTCACGAAGGCGTTTCAACTGATCGCCATTCATCATTGGGTAGCGGGCAAAATTCTTCTTAAAGCCTACATACATATTATATTTCACAACAGGTTCTTGATCCTGCATTCCCTTGTAGGTAGTAATCATGATAACACCATTGGCACCACGAGAACCATAGATAGCTGTTGCAGAAGCATCCTTAAGGATGTCCATAGCCTTAATATTGTTAGGATCAATATCGCTGATTGTTCCTGCAAATGGAATACCATCAAGAACAATAAGTGGGTCGTTGCTGGCTGTCAACGAACGAGAACCACGTACACGAATCTGCATTGAAGCACCTGGTTTTGATGAAGTCTGCATCATCTGAACACCAGCAACACGTCCCTGAAGAGCATTTGTTACATCACCAGCTGGAACCTCACGAAGCATATCGCCCTTTACTGAAGCTACGGAACCAGTTACAGCCTCCTTACGTTGAGTACCATAACCAATTACAACAACATCGTTAAGTACACGACCTTCTTCTTTAAGATTTACACTGATAAATGACTGATTACCAACCGTAATCTCTTGAGTTACATAGCCAACGTATGAAATAACAAGGGTTGAGCCTGGAGCAACATTCAGGTTGAAGTTACCATCAATATCGGTAACAACACCATTTGATGTGCCCTTCACCATTACGGTAGCACCAATAAGTGGACCCTGTGAATCGCTTACACGACCAGTAACTTTCTTTGATTGCTGAACGGCTGGAGAAACACTCTGAGCGTCTGCAGCCTGAGCCTGTGGAGCGTACATAAGCCCTAACATAGAGCATACGCCAACAACAAAAGTTGTTTTTCTAAAATTTAGATTCATGAAATTTAAATTAAGGTATTTCGCCTAATTCACTAATATAATAATGAAAAGACGTTTTTTTGATTTGGTTTTTCTCTTTAAGTTAATTAAAAGAGGTTAGATAATTTGGTTTTTACATTTTCTACTTTGTTTACATAGGCATAGATAATTTTTAATTGGTTTTGAGTTATTTTGATTGTTAATAGATTTTTTTAAGATTTAGTTGGTGGCAAAAATAGATATTATTCTAACAAAGCATTTTGTATTATGTTACAAAAACTTTATTTTATGTTACAAATAGTATAAAATAGGCATTTTTGGCACATTTATTCACAAAAAAAGCTCCCTCATAGGCAAAATTTCCTATGAAGGAGCTGGGATTTATTGAGAGATTAAACGCTAACAACTTTTTACCAAACAAGAGCACGTTTCTCCTTTGGAACGAACATTTTATCAGTCTTCTTTATATTAAATGCATCATACCATGTATCAATCATAGGCAAAGCAGCCGATACACGAATGCGACTTGGTGAGTGAACATCCGAGTTTGTTATATCAGCAATATATTCTGATGTTGCGTTGCTTGCCCACACACGAGCATAAGCAAGATAGAAACGCTGAGCAGGTGTGAAACCATCGATAGTTTTCAAAGGTTCTACCTTCATGCGGTTTTCAAAGGCACGGTAAGCAACCTTCAAACCACCATTATCACTCACATTCTCACCTAAGGTCTTCTGACCATTAACTTTCAAGCCAGGAATAGCCTCCTGCTCACTAAACCAATCAGCTATAACCTTTGTACGCTTGTCATAATTAGCCTTATCTTCTGCTGTCCACCAGTTAGCCAAGTTTCCATCCTTATCAAACTGACAACCCTGATCATCAAATCCATGAGTCATTTCATGACCAATAACCACACCAATAGCACCATAGTTGGTTACATAGTCTGCCTCTGGATCAAAGAAAGGTGGCTGCAAAATAGCTGCTGGGAAATTCAAACTATTGAACAGAGGATGATAGAATGCATTTACAGTCTGTGGAGAGCAAGGCATCATTGTCTTGTCAACTGGCTTACGCCAATGTTTACGCAAGTAAGCCGAACGTGCTTCCTGACTTATACGGATGAAGTTTTCAACCATATTTTCATCCTCTCGGATGTCGATAAACTTCTCTAGGTCTTCCCATGTATCAGGATAACCCACATTAATATGCATAGCATGCAATTTCTCCAAAGCCTTCTGCTTGGTTACATCACTCATCCATGTATTTTCCTTCAAACGATCCTCGAAAGCCTGCTGCAAGTCCTTAACCAACTTAACAACACGTTGCTTGCTACTCTCTGGGAAATACTTCTGCACATACAGTTTACCTATTGTTTCACTCAAACACGAACTGATTGTACGCACGGCACGTTTCCAACGTGGCTTCTGTTCCTGAACACCTGAAATAATCTTTTGTGCCTCAAAGCTACGATCAGTAAAATCGTCAGACAGATAATCAGAATAAGAGTCAACAATCTTTAGCTCCATATAAGCCTTCAAATCTTCCAAAGAAGTTGTTGCCAGAATATTCTCTACCTCGTGCAGAGGCTCAAGCTGACTAACATTTATCTGATCAATATCCTTTGGATACCCCATCACATCACGATAAGTAACCCAGTCAATACCCTTAAAATCATTCAATAACTGCTCCCAAGGCATAATATGAATAGTTGCATGAGGGTCACGACGTGCAACCTGATCGAGAGTCTTCACACCTATTCTATACTCTATCTGCCATGCTGCCTCCATCATTTTTTCTGCCTCAGCATCACTATGTCCTATCATCTTAAGGAAATCCTTACGTAAACTCTTTATTGCATCAACAACAACCTTCTGAGTTTCGTTTGGATTAGCATAATACTCCTGAGCAAGAGTAACAGCACCATAGTCAGCCTCCATCATGAACTCTGACGAATTAAATGGATTCATAGAAAGTCCAATACCGAATGGAGCAGTATTAAATCCCTTGTTATCCAATTCATACATCACCTTGAGCAACTCTTCACGAGTCTTTATGGCACGTACCTTATTTAAATAAGGAAGAATTGGCTGATAGCCCAACTGGTTACGACTAACAGAATCCATATACATACGATAGAAAGAACCAATCTTCTGTCCATCTGTGCCCTGTGGCATGTGCTTCTTTGCATATTCCTGAATCAAATCGTTGATACGATTATTGTTCAGCTCTGATAGATCAACAAAAGCACCATTCTCTGCATGCTGCTTGTCAAGTGGATTAGCCTTCAACCAGCCACCAACAGCATACTGCCAGAAATCATCACCAGGTTTTACACTAAGATCCATGTTAGCCTTGTTCACATGATGTTGTGCATAGCCCATAACATAAGTCATAGCCAAGGCAATAAAAATAACAAATCTTTTCATCCTTATATTTTTAGTTGTTAATATACAGAGCATTAATCGCATCAGGGTTAATTAAACACAAAAGTCTCAAACTTTTCTGCAAAACTACTCAAAAAAACTTCTATTACCAAATTTCTGGGATAAACAGCCTTATTTTGGGATGAGTAACATAAAAAATCCGCGTAACATAAGCTACACGGATTAATATTTTCTATACTATTTCAAATAGCGCTGTTCAACAACATCCCAATTTACTATCTGCCAAAGGGCTACCAAATGATCTGGACGACGATTCTGATAGTCAATATAGTATGCATGTTCCCACACATCAAAAGTGAGTAGAGGTTTCAAGCCACGCTGAACAGGATTTGCAGCATTCGCCTCCTGAGTAATAACAAGTTTACCATCTTTATCAGCAGAAAGCCACACCCAGCCAGAGCCAAAGAGAGTTGCTCCCTTCTTTTGGAACTCATCTTTAAAAGCGTCGAAAGAGCCAAAGTCACGAACTATAGCCTCAGCAATATGTCCTTTTGGAACATTATTCTCCTTAGGCGATGCAAACTGCTTGAAATACATCTCGTGATTAAGAATCTGTCCTGCATTATTCAGTATTCCACCTGAAGCCTGCACTACCAGTTCCTCCAAAGGCAGGTCAGCTAACGGACTATCCTCCAGCAAACCATTCAGATTATTAACATACGCCAGCAAATGCTTTCCATGATGGAAACCTATTGTCTGCTTACTTATCACCGGCTCTAACGCATCATCAGCATACGGTAAAGTCATTAATTGAGCATAGAGTTTATTCATACCATTCAGTTTTTAATTATTTCGCAGCTAATATAATCATTTTTCTCCTTCCCTCTCAAATTCTATCATTTATTAACTAAATTCGTGTAAGTTTAACTACTTGTGTAGTGGGTAAAGAAGATATTTTATTTAATACTTATATGCAAAAAAAATCCGTGTAACATAAGCTACACGGATTTTCATATTTAATATACCTATTGGTTTGTGAGCGGATTACTTAACCTCCTCGAAATCTGCATCCTGAATATCGTCAGCCTTAGGACCTTCCTGCTGAGCGCCCTGTGCACCCTGGAAGCCCTGAGGACCTGCCTGAGGACCACCCTGACCGTACATCTGAGCTGATGCAGCCTGAACAGCCTGGTTGAGAGCAGCTGTAGCTGTGTCGATAGCAGCGAGATCCTGAGCCTTGTGAGCATCCTTGAGCTGCTGGAGAGCACTCTCGATAGCTGGTTTCTGGTCTGCAGGAATCTTATCTGCATTATCCTTAAGGAAGTTCTCTGTTGTGAAGATCATTGAGTCAGCCTGATTGAGCTTGTCAACCTTCTCGCGCTCTGCCTTATCAGCAGCAGCATTAGCTTCAGCCTCAGCCTTCATACGCTTGATTTCTTCATCGCTCAAACCGCTTGATGCCTCAATACGGATAGCCTGCTCCTTACCTGTTGCCTTATCCTTAGCGCTTACGTTTAGAATACCATTAGCGTCGATATCGAATGTTACCTCAATCTGTGGAACACCACGACGTGCAGGAGCAATACCCTCGAGGTTGAACTGACCGATAGACTTGTTCTGTGCAGCCATTGGACGCTCACCCTGAAGAACGTGGATTGTTACTGCTGTCTGGTTGTCAACAGCTGTTGAGAATGTTTCGCTCTTCTTGCAAGGGATAGTTGTGTTAGACTCGATAAGCTTAGTCATTACACCACCCATTGTCTCAATACCGAGTGTAAGAGGAGTAACGTCGAGCAATACGATATTACCTACACCCTCTTCCTTGTTAAGAACAGCACCCTGGATAGCAGCACCTACAGCAACAACCTCGTCTGGGTTAACACCCTTTGAAGGCTCCTTACCGAAGTAGTTCTTAACCAATGTCTGAACTGCTGGGATACGGCTTGAACCACCTACGAGGATAACCTCGTCGATTTCAGAAGTCTGAAGACCTGCGTCACGCATAGCGTTCTGACAAGGAACAAGACATGCCTGAATGAGTTCGTGAGCCAACTGCTCGAACTGAGCACGTGTAAGAGTCTTTACCAAGTGCTTTGGTACACCACCCTCTGCAGAGATGTAAGGAAGGTTGATTTCTGTAGAAGTAGAGCTTGAAAGTTCAATCTTAGCCTTCTCAGCAGCCTCCTTCAAACGCTGCATAGCCATTGGATCCTTGCGAAGGTCGATACCCTCGTCAGCCTTGAAGCCATCAGCCAACCAGTCGATGATTACACGGTCGAAGTCGTCACCACCAAGGTGAGTATCACCATTAGTAGAAAGAACCTCAAACACGCCACCACCGAAGTTCAAGATAGAGATATCGAAAGTACCACCACCAAGGTCGAATACTGCGATGTTCATATCCTTGTCGCTCTTGTCAACACCATAAGCTAAAGCAGCTGCTGTAGGCTCGTTAACAATACGCTGAACGTTAAGACCAGCAATAGTACCAGCCTCCTTAGTAGCCTGACGCTGAGAATCAGAGAAGTATGCAGGAACAGTAATAACTGCATCTGTTACTTCCTGACCAAGATAATCCTCTGCAGTCTTCTTCATCTTCTGAAGAGTCATAGCAGAAATTTCCTGTGGAGTATATTTACGGCCATCGATATCTACACGAGGGAAACCGTTTTCGTTTACTACCTTATAAGGTACGCTCTGAGCCTCTTTCTCAACGAGATTCCAAGGCTCACCCATGAAACGCTTGATAGAATAAACTGTGTTTGTAGGGTTTGTGATAGCCTGACGCTTAGCAGGGTCACCTACCTTACGCTCACCATCCTTTACAAAGCCAATAACTGAAGGTGTTGTGCGCTTACCTTCAGAGTTAGCGATTACTACTGGCTCGTTACCTTCAAATACAGCAACGCAGCTGTTTGTAGTACCTAAGTCGATTCCGATAATCTTTCCCATAATTGTATTTTTTTTATTTTTTTATTATTATCAAATTAAAATAGGTGTCTCCGGAACTCATCTCCGAAGACACCTACTAAATAACAAAGTATGTGCCATGCCTGCCATATATGACACTTTGGCAGAAATTGTTTTATTCTGTCACTTTAAAATCCATCCAATGCCCTTTATTCAAGCGAATTAGGAAGGCTATGCCACGGAATGTTAATTCTATTGCCATAGCTATCCACACACCTTTGAGTCCCATGCTTTGTGAAAGATAATAGGCTAATGTGAGGCGCACGAGCCACATTGAACCAAGATTAATTATGGCTGGTTTCAAAGTATCGCCGGCTCCAACGCATACAGCAGCTGTTACTATTGCAGCACCAAAGAAAGGTTCAGCAAATGCCTCTATTCGCAATACGGTTGTGCCAAGTTCGCGGATTACCTCTACAGGCGAAAGAACACCTATCATCTCTGGGGCAAATATATACATTACCAAACCCATAAAACTCATAACAGCCATGCCAAGCCCAACTGTCATAAAGGCGAAATTTCTACAAAGATCGTTTCTGCCAGCTCCATGAGTCTGTCCCACAAGCGTTGTGGCGGCCTCACCAATACCAAATCCAGGCATATAGCAAAGGCTTTCTGCCGTAATGGCAAGCGAATTAGTAGCAATAGCCACACTACCCAAAGGCGCCACAATAAGCGTTGAAACAATCTGAGCACCACTCATCAATACAGACTGAATTGCCATAGGAGTGGATAGTTTTACTGCATGACGCACATAATCCCAAACCCAAACAAATCTGTCTTTATCAAGACGCAAAGCCAAAATCTTACTGCGGAAAATTGCCATATATGCCAAACCAGACGACACAATAATATAACTCAACAAAGTGCCTAAGGCTGCACCTATAACACCCATATCAAGTATATATATAAATAGGTAGTTGAAGCTTACATCAAGCAAACAGTTGGCTATAGCCATAAAGGAAGGTGTGCGCATGTCGCCTGCACATTTCAACATAGATGCCGAAAGATGAAAGAGCAGCACAAAAGGTAAAGCGAAGGAAAAAACAAGAAAATAGCGTGATGAATTGCCCACAATTTCTTCTCCTCCACCCAACCAATGTGGCAACGGATTATGAATGCTTATGCCTATAAGCATCATTACAAGACTGAAAATAGCACCACAAACCAAACTATGACGGAACACCTGACGAGCTTTCACAAAGTCGTTGGCACCTATGAAATGAGCCACCTGCACGCTAAATCCCATAGCCATAGCACTCATAACCGAGCCCATGAGCCATGTTGTTGACTCTATAAGTCCGATGCTTGCAGTAGCGTTGGCGCCAAGATGTCCTACCATAGAAGCATCTATAAAGAACATAAGCACCGAAGTGACCTGAGCAAGCATAGAAGGCACACTCAACGCTACAATAAGGTTGAGTTTCTCCTTGCGGCTCATTTCAAGTCCATTACGAATGCGAGCCAAGAGAGCTTCGCTTTTTTTTGAATTAAACATTTTCTTCCCGTTAATTTTGCAAAGTTAACAGAAAAACATCAAACTTCAAAGTAAAACTTTTCTTTTCGCCATCCTTCGATATGCCTTCGGTAACCCTTCGTAATGGTCTCGATACAAAAGTTAAAATATTTCTTAGTCAGCTTTCAATACTATTATCCCTTCCAACCTGACCTTTTTGTCCGTTCACAACCATTTTTTAAAGCATATACACCTTTGTTACAATTATTTTTATTAATTTCGCTGTCAAAGAAGAATATTCCATCATGAATTATAATTCTAATAGCAACCTTGAAGGCAGAACGGACATCCGAACAGGAGTTCGACCATCCAACTTAATAATACAATAAATGCCCAGGTTTTAGCAGAGGCTTTGAGAACAAGTGTCATAATGGTAAAACGAAATCTTTACGTCCTTCGTGACATAAATATCATCCTTTAGAAGTTATAAGACTGGACATTGGGAAGTTGTTGATTAGCAAGATTCATAAAAAATATGCGCAACATATTCCTATAATAAACTCTTATCAGAAATAGCATATGGACAAAAAAGCATTAACAGAATCTGATATTCGTTCAAAGTTCATTGACCCAGCCATTATAGGTAAAGGGTGGACTGAAGACATGATTCGTCGTGAATACTACTTCACAGACGGAAGAGTTCTTTTTGACGGTAGCCATCACGACCGCAAGGAAGGGAAAAAGGCGGATTATCTTCTTTTTAGAAAACCTAACATGCCCATTGCTGTTGTCGAAGCAAAGGACAACAATAAGCCTGTTGGCGGAGGTATGCAACAAGCTATGGATTATGCTCAAATATTAGACATTCCATTTGCATATAGCTCAAACGGAGATGGATTCAAGGAACATGATTTCTTGACATCCCAAGAGCAAGACCTCTCGATGGACGAGTTTCCTACGCCAGAGGAACTTCTTGAACGCTGGAAAAAACATAAAAACTTTACTCCAGAGCAGCAGAAGATAGTTGACCAGCCTTTTTATTCCGACCCATATTCATATGAGCCAAGATATTATCAGGCAATAGCAGTCAATAAAACGATAGAAGCGATAGCGCAAGGAGAAAACCGTGTATTGATTGTTATGGCAACTGGTACAGGTAAGACTATTACAGCTTTCCAAATCATCCATCGTTTGCGAGCTTCTGGTCTGAAGAAGAAAATTTTATACCTTGCCGACCGCAATATCTTGATAGACCAGACGATGGTGCAGGACTTCAAGCCGTTCAAGAAAGTAATGACCAAGGTGCAGGGTGCCAACATTGATTCTGCATACGAGGTGTTCATGGCTTTATATCACCAACTTGTTGCAAGCGAAGAAGATAAAGAAGACCCATTCAAACAAGTCAAACCAGACTTTTTTGACCTTATCATTGTTGATGAGTGCCACCGTGGTAGCGCAAAGGATGATTCTGCATGGCGAAAAGTCCTTGAATATTTCTCTGCTGCAACACAGATTGGTATGACTGCCACTCCAAAGGCAGAGACAGGTGCAAATAACCTTGACTACTTTGGAGCCCCTGTTTATACCTATTCCCTCCTACAAGGTATTCAAGACGGATTTCTCGCACCATATCGCGTAACAAATAGCTTTATCAATATTGATTTGCAAGGATTCACACCCGAAGAGGGAGAAAAAGATTTGCATGACAAGCTTATTGACCAAAAGTTTTACGAGCGTAAGGACTTTGGTCGAGACATTGCATTTGTGAAACGTCGTGAGATAGTAGCTCACCGCATAACCAAGATGTTAAACCAGATTGGCAGAATGACAAAGACAATTATTTTCTGCTCAGACATAGAGGAAGCTGAAGCTATGCGTAGTCTATTGGTCAACATGAATGCGGACTTATGCCAAAAAGACTCACGCTATGTTATGCGCATCACTGGTGATGACAATGTTGGCAAAAAGCAACTTGACAATTTTATAGATGTTGACGAGCCTTATCCTACAATTGTAACTACGTCTGAATTGCTCGCCACAGGTGTTGACTGTAAGACTTGTGGCTTGATCGTTATTGATAAGGAAATCGGTTCAATGACAGAATTCAAACAAATTATAGGTAGAGGAACTCGACTCCGCCCAGACAAGGGAAAATGGCATCTAGAGATACTTGATTTTAGAAATGCAACGGCAAAATTCAAAGATCCGAAGTTTGATGGTGACCCAGAACCACCGTCAGGAGGACATGGTAAACAATATCCCAAACCAGAGGAGAATGATGGCGGTGCAGGAGAACCTTCTCCACACGAGAAATACATTGTAAATGGCGAGAATATCAGAATCAACACTGAAATAGTCTCAGTGTTGGATGAAGACGGCAAGACGATGCGAACAGAAAGCGTTACAGACTTCACCAAAAAGCAAATCCGCAAACGTTTTGCAACACTCCAAGATTTTATTAGAAATTGGAGTGCCGTCGAACGAAAACGTGTCATCGTAGATGAGTTGAAAGAGTGCAATGTCCTTATAGATGCTGTAAGGGAGAAAAATCCTGCGCTTGCTCATGCTGATATTTTCGACATTATCTGTCATGTGGCATACGACCAACCTCCTTTGACAAGACGTGAACGTGCAAACAATGTCAAAAAGCGAAACTATTTCGCAAAATACGAGGGTAAGGCTCGTGAAGTACTAGAAGCTTTGCTAGAAAAATATGCAGATTACGGCATTCTCAATTTAGAAGATGAAAATATTTTAGACTATGCCCCATTCAACCAATTTGGAAAACCTCAGAAGATTGTGAAACTCTTTGGTGGCATCGCCAAGTTTGAACAGGCATTAAAAGAACTGGAATTAGAAATTTATAAAGAAGCAGCATAATGGCAGTAAACAATATAGTCAAACGACTACAAAACATCATGAGACAGGACGCTGGCATCAATGGTGATGCACAGCGTATTGAACAAATGGTATGGATGTTTTTTCTGAAAGTATATGATACACAGGAAGAAACATGGGAATACAAAGCGGCAAAAGAAAAAAGGGAATTTACCTCAATCATCCCAGAAGAACTGCGTTGGCGCAACTGGGCAATTGATGAGAAAGATGGTTCTGCTTTAACTGGAGATTCATTGTTGGCATTCATAAATGACAAGCTCTTCCCCACATTGAAAAATCTTACAGTAACACGTGAGACTCCTCGTTCAAAATCAATTGTAAAAGAGGTGTTTGAGGACTTGAACCAATATATGAAAAATGGAATCTTGCTTCGTCAAGTTGTCAATGTCATAAACGAGATTGAGTTTGATGATGCCACTGATCGTCATATGTTCGGTGATATTTACGAAGGTATCTTGAAGGATTTGCAGTCGGCAGGAAATGCTGGTGAGTTCTATACTCCTCGTGCTCTCACTGATTTCATAATTCAGCAGCTCAATCCACAACTTGGAGAAACAGTCGGTGACTTTACCTCAGGCACAGGCGGTTTCCTTACGTCTGCACTTAACCATATTGGTAAGCAAGTAAAGACGACAGATGACGGTCGTGCTTTCCAAACAGCTGTCGTTGGTCAAGAATGGAAACCTCTACCATATCTGCTGTCTATAACCAATCTGCTTCTGCATGATGTGGAAGCACCAAATATACGCCACTGCGATTCTCTCGGTATAAAGATGTCTGATTTCAAGGAGAGTGACAAAGTAAATGTCATCGCCATGAATCCTCCATACGGAGGTAGCACGGATGCAACTGTAAAAAACAACTTTCCGTTGGCATTCCGTTCAAGCGAAACAGCAGACCTTTTCATGGTACTCATCATGTACAGGTTGAAAAAAGACGGACGTGCCGCAGTTATTGTTCCTGATGGATTTCTCTTTGGTGTTGATGGAGCAAAACTTGCCATAAAGAAAGAAATGCTGAAGAAATTCAATTTGCATACTATCATCCGTTTGCCTGGTAGTGTTTTCTCTCCATATACAAGCATTGCCACCAATATTCTTTTCTTTAACAACGAAACAGCGGAAGGAGCACCAGAGGGGTATGCAACAAAGGAAACATGGTTCTATCGTCTTGACATGCCTGATGGCTATAAGCACTTCTCCAAAACAAAATCAATGAAACTGGAGCATTGCCAGCCTATTGTTGAATGGTGGAATAACCGTAAGGAGATTGTAAGTGAAGACGGAAATGAGAAATCTCGCTGTATTCCTGTAGAGGATTTAATGGCACTTGACTGTAATTTTGATCAGTGCAAGTTCCCGAAGGATGAAGAAGAAATCCTTCCACCAGCAGAATTACTTGCAAATTACTATAAGAAACGTGCAGTTCTCGACCACGAGATAGACAAAACTCTATCTGAGATTCAACGTATCTTGGGGATTGAAATTAAGTTGGACTAAAATACATTGAACATAATGAAGGATTTGACTATATCAAACATAGAACGTCAGAATATTCTTAATAATCGCTTTGCAGTTGATAATATACAAAAGCGTTTGGACATCTCTGGAATGTTATTCGATGGAGAGTATCGATTTACAAAAAGAATGGTTGCAGATTTTTATGCAGTTGATATATCTACCATAGATAGATATTTAGCTTCGAATGGAGATGAGTTAAAGCATAACGGTTATGTTTTATGTAAGGGTAAATCATTGAAAGACTTTAAGTTACAATTTGCTCACCTTATTAATGAGGCGAGCAAAACCACCCAAATTGGTCTCTTTAATTTTCGTGCTTTTCTGAACATCGGAATGTTATTGACCGAAAGTGAAAAAGCAAAGGAACTGAGAAGCATGATTCTTGACATGGTAATCGCTACAATCAACGAAAAAACGGGAGGTGGCACTAAATATATCAATCGTAGAGATATAAACTATATTCCAGCTGCTATCACAGAGGAGAATTATCGCAAAAATCTCACGACAGCCATCAATCAATGTGTTGACGGACATCATACTTACAAATATGCTCAAGTAACAGACTTTATATATAAAGCCGTGTTCAAAGAGAATGCTAAAGAGTACAGAGAAATACTTTGCTTGGATAGTAAAGATAATGTCCGACATACTCTATACGCAGAAGTCCTGCTTGTCATTTCTTCATTTGAAAACGGTGTTGGTGCAGCTATACAGGAACGTTACAAGAACACCAACGGAACCAAATTGTCAATACTCGAGGTAGAGCAAATTGTAAATGATTTGGCAGAACATCCGATGCAGAAGCCATACCTCAATGATGCAAGAACAAAGATGGCTTCACGTGATTTTAGTTTCCGTGACGCATATCATGGGAATATCGCAAATTATCTGAAAGCCGTTACTCCAGAGGAGTTTGAACGGTTCATAGGTGACCAGTCTATTGATTTCGACCATATTTTGGCAGAAAACAAAGATGTGCTTAAACGTTTAAAACAGGCAGAAGACGATGAATAATATAAAATACATCGACTATGAAGAGGCACTAGATATCTACCACAAGATGATAGATGCTAGTGACGGCGGATTTGAAGGTGTTAGAGACAAAGGAGGCATTCTTGCCACTCTCGATTTCATTCAGAGTGACGAGTATTATCCAACGTTCACTGACAAACTTACCTATCTAGTATTTAGATTCTGCTCTGGACACTTTTTCAATGATGGGAACAAACGCATAGCCTTGACATTGGGGGCATATTTCCTTCACAAGAACGGATATCCTTGGAATGCGTGTATCTTCATGCGACAGTTTGAGGCCATTGTCTATCATATAGCAGCATCTCATATCGACCAAGATTTACTCTTGCGTATAACAACTGCTTTTATGGCAGGAACAGATTATGACGAGAGTCTTAAAATTGACATTGCCAATGCAATGAACAAAGGTCAGTTAGGTATAATCGAAGATAATTATCAAGAATAATGACTGGAAAGCAACTTAAAAACAGCATACTCCAATGGGCTATACAAGGAAAGCTTGTACCACAAGATCCTAATGATGAGCCTGCATCTGTCCTGCTCGAAAAGATTAGAGCAGAGAAAGCACGCCTCGTAAAAGAGGGCAAGATAAAGAAGAACAAGAAAGAATCTATCATTTACCGTGGTGACGACAATTCCTATTATGAGAAGTTCGCCGATGGAACCGTCGTATGCATTGACGATAAGATTCCGTTTGATGTGCCAAAGGGGTGGGAATGGTGCAGAATTTCTCACTTGTTTCTTCATGCAAGTGGCAAGCAACAAAGCAGCAGTAACAAAGGGAAAGGAACTCCACAGAGATTCATTACTACTTCAAATCTGTATTGGGGAAGATTCGTCCTTGATAACGTAAAAGTCATGAATTTCACTGACGAAGAAATAAAAGCGTGTTCTGCGACAAAAGGGGATTTGCTTGTCTGTGAAGGAGGTGCAGGATATGGCCGTTCTGCTATATGGCCTTACGATTATGATATCTGCCTTCAGAATCATGTTCATAGACTTAAACCATATATTGATGGCATTTGTGAATATGTATATTATTTCATATATCTCTTGAAAGAGAGCAATCAACTTGCATCTGTCGGAACGGCAATGCCTGGGCTTTCAGCTAATCGACTAAAAGGACTGTTACTTCCTTTGCCACCACAAAGAGAACAAAAGCACATAGTAGATATGTTGACAAAAGTTATTCCTTTTGTCGAACGTTATGATAACATAGAAAAGAATCTTTCGCAACTGAATGCAGACTTGCCTCTATTGATAAAGAAGTCCATTCTCCAAGAGGCGATTCAAGGTAAGCTTGTACAGCAAGACCCTAATGATGAGCCTGCATCAGTCCTTCTTCAGCGCATTAAGGAAGAGAAGTTGCGTCTCGTAAAGGAAGGTAAACTGAAGAAGAAAGACGTAGTGGAGTCCTTCATCTATAAAGGTGACGATAACAAGTATTATGAGCAGATAGATGGTAATATCCTTCAAATAGAGGCTGATTATACATTCCCTGATACGTGGGAAGTTGTAAAACTGTCTCATATTTGTAGGCTTATGGATGGTGAAAAGAAAGAGGGCAAATACATCTGTCTTGATGCCAAGTATTTGCGCGGTAAGTCATCTGGGGATATTCTAACAAAAGGCAAATTTGTTTCAACAGGTGATAATATCATTCTTGTGGATGGAGAAAACTCTGGAGAAGTATTTGCCGTTCCTCATGACGGGTATATGGGTAGTACATTCAAGCAATTATGGGTAAGTGAAAATATGCACTTACCTTATGTGCTGTACTTTATCCAGTTCTACAAAGACTTGCTTCGTAACTCCAAAAAAGGTGCCGCGATTCCTCATTTGAATAAGGAAATCTTCTATTCTTTGGTAGTTGGCATTCCACCATACCAAGAGCAAGAAAGGATTGCAATGCGCATAAGAGAAATAAATGATAGGATAAAAGGGTGTTAGCCCCTTATCCTATCAAATAGTTCTTCTATCTTTATCACGATACGACGTTCTTCCTCTTTTGGTGGAATAGGAATCAGTGTCGTTGCCAGCCGTTCTTTACCAATATTATAAAAGGCTTGTCCTGATTTGTTCGTGATGGACTTTATAAATTCAATGGCAGACGGAGAACTCATAAAGTATAACAGGATTTTAGCCAACCATTTATCAGAATAATGTGGTCGAAGAACAAAGACAAAACCTCCAACTGTAACATCTGGCATATCTTGTTCAACTCTTGCCATTTTACCTATATTCTCCAAACTCGTTACTGCCGGGGTGATAATGTCATTCTGTTTTAGTAGAATACTTTCTTTTACTTGTTCTTGTGCAAGAAAAATATCATCAGCTTTCTGTATAATTTCAAAGGGCAGTATATTGCCACCTCTCAATATACGAATACCATGGCAATCTGAATTGGTTTCGTCTTTTCTAAATGTTGCACCCGTAAAGATTGAGCATATATCACGAAGCCTACACCATTCCCAATTATAGGGAATTTCAAACGGAATATCCTCTGTTATTTCATGAGCTTCTTGCCCTATCTGCTCATAATACTTGCTACGTTATCAATAGCCTTGACTATTCTCTCTTGTTCTCGCAGGGGTGGGATAGGTACAAGATACTCATTAAATCTTACTATCGTTAAGGTCGCGACAGTTGTTCCCTGTGACTCGCCAACAAATTGATTGATAAACATAGGAGATTCTATAACATATTTTAGGTAAGATGGATTTAGGTTATATCTGTTGTTAAGACATAGAACACTACCATCTTTATAATAGAATAAATCTCCATCTTTAACTATATATACTTTCCCCAATGTACCAACGGCAGTAACCATTAAGTCTCCAGGTATAGGCACGCCACAGGAAGAAAACTCTTTGTACAAATCATGGTCAACGAAAAGTTCGTTATCGACATGGCCACATTCAGCAAGTTTACCGATTTCTCTTGCTCTATAAAATGGTATGCCAGAACTTCGCCAATCTTTTTGATGTACCCTTCTTGCTGAACCAATATCAAGTATCTGTTTAACTCTACACCACTGCCAACTCTCGGGTATCTCAAAAGGAATTTCCTCGTCAATACAGATGATATTTTTACCTTTCTTCTCGAAGTACTTGTTATCGTCACCACGAAAAATTGTGCTGTCGATAACGTCTTTCTTCTTCAACTTGCCTTCTTTGACGAGACGCAACTTCTCTTCTTTGATACGTTGAAGAAGTACTGATGCTGGTTCGTCTAAAGTACATTGAGGAACAAGACGACCTTGTATAGCCTCTTGTAATATAGATTTTTTAAGTGTACTGGCTATATCATCATTAAGTTTTCTTCTTTGTTCATTTGCTTCTGAATAATTATCAATAAGTGGAAATAGAGCGTTATACTTTGATACAATTCTGTCTTGTTCTTTCTTTGGTGGAATTGGAATCAAGCAATTCTTAATAATTATCTGATTAATGTTGGGATCTTTTCGTGAGCCAGCTGCATAATCCATCCAATAAGGTCTTTGGTATTGCATGAAAATGTGTACATACTCCATGTTGCACATGAAATTAGGATGTATAGCACATACAGACTGATTTATAGTTGTATCAAATCTAATAATTGAATGCTTTCCGATAGTTCCACCCCCTCCATACATGGCAATACATATCGATTCTTGTGGAATAATCGAAAGATTGTAGTCCAAAACAGCCTTGGGTGTAATCTGAATCTCACAAGAATCTAAAATCCCATTATTTAAGTCTGTAGTTCTGACCCAATTGATAGTACCATTTGAATAATACAATGGATTTTTACTTTGTGGAGTAGAACCACTTGAAGTAACGAACAGATGACTTATGCGACACCACTCCCATGTTGAAGGAATCTCAAACGGAACTTTTTCGTCTATACAAACGATTTGCCCATCGGCGAACTTCTCATAATAGGAACTAAACCGCCAAATCTACCAGATATATTTTTATGGGGGGCTATTCCCCAATATGTACAAACAAACATCATTTATCATGGTTGAAAAATTCAAAGAGTTTCTGACCCATTCAAACATGGCAAAGAACACAGTTTCAGCATACATCTATGCTGTAAACGACTTCAATTCTCACTACAAGGAATTGACCAAGAAAAATCTATTGCTCTACAAGACGTATCTCATTGAGACGTTCAAGCCAAAAACCGTAAATTTACGCATTCAGGCGTTGAACAAGTATCTAGAGTACCAGCACAAGCCTCGCTTGCGCTTAAAATCTGTCAAGGTTCAACAGCGTACCTATCTGGAGAATGTCATAAGCAATGCCGACTACACTTTCTTGAAGAATAAGCTTAAGAAGGAGAATAATTTGGAGTGGTACTTTGTGGTACGCTTCCTTGCAGCTACAGGTGCAAGAATTAGCGAATTGGTGCAACTGAAGGTCGAGCATGTAAACATGGGCTATTATGACATTTACACCAAAGGAGGCAAAGTGCGCCGACTGTTTATTCCGAAGAAACTAAGGGATGAAGCCCAGACTTGGCTTAACACGAACAACAGGGAAAGCGGGTATCTGTTCCTCAATCGCTTTGGGGAACGGATAACCACACGTGGTATAGCACAACAGTTGAAGAACTTTGCTATAAAGTATGGCCTTAATCCAAAGGTCGTTTATCCACACTCTTTCCGCCATCGCTACGCAAAGAACTTTCTGGATAAGTTCAATGACATCTCTCTGCTTGCAGACTTGATGGGACATGAGAGCATAGAGACAACAAGAATCTATCTTAGACGTACAGCAAGTGAACAACAGGCGATTGTCGATAAAGTCATTACATGGTAACATGTTCCTCAACTGCGACACCACGTCGCAGTTGAGGAATCCTCTTTAATTTCATTTTGACACTGGCAACTTGTCGGAATATCCGACAAGTTCAAATTTTCAGTTACCGAGATAATATCGACAACTGACAACGAAATCCCTAAAGAATAAAATTTAAAAAAACATTTGTCTGATGCAATTAAAAAAATTTTAATACCTTCGGACAAATGGTTTTGATGATTTAGTCGTTTGCGAAAATTTAGTATATAACAAAAAAAAAAACGATCTCCTTTACGGAAATCGTCTGACTTATGCGTTACTTAAGTTATTGAGTCAATTAGTTCCTCCCTATCTGTTTATCAGTATAATCTTCTTTAAGACGGTTGTTTTAATGCGGTATAAATACCTAGCGAAACCTGAAAATCTTTTTTACCTTGACTAATACCAAAGGTTCTCCTGAAATCTTTTACCCAAGAGGCTAAACCTCTTTAGATTTTTAGTGCTGCAAAGGTACACATAATTTTTCACCTAAGCATATTTTTCTTGTAAAAATGTCAAGAGTTTATTCTTTTCTTGATTTAAATCAAGAGTTGTGCACGTACACAACTCTTATATTAATGAAAACCTGGAACAGTTTCGCCTACGTGCCAGAAATTATTCAGCGTAATGTCAAACACAAGCGTGCTATAACCAGGAATTGAAGAATTAGCACTTTCGCCATAACCAAGCTGATAAGGAATGTAAACCTTCCAGCGATCGCCCTTGCGCATATGCTGCAAAGCTGTAGTAAAACCATCAACTACACCACTAACGGCAATTTTCGAAGGTACATTAGTAGTTACATCATATTCTCCTGTCCAACTCTGGTCGAATACATATCCATTAGCATAACTTGCAGATGGCAACAAACGTCCTTGATAATGTACACGAACTGTGTCGGTATATATAGGAGATATGGTGCCGTCGCCCTCGTTGAGCACTTCAACATAAATGTAGTCGCCTGCTCCGTTATGCAAATCTGAATTCTCGCCATTATACGACCATTTCTTTATAGCAGTCAAACTGCCTTTTACTGGTTCGCCTGTTTTAACTGCACGAGAATAAAGATTGTTAACGTAAGCCTCGTTGGTTTCTTGCCAGTTAGCAAACTCTTCTACAGAATCGTCGCTTTCCTTACAAGACACAAGAAAAAGACTACAGAATGCCAGCAACGCTAAAAAGCATTTGCCAAGGCCTCTCGCAACCTCCCTGAATGGGAGGTTGTTAGAGTGGCTATGTGTTTGATTGAATATATTCATGCGTATTAATTTCGTGAGGATGTTTTTAGAAATCCTTGATTGCGGCAGCCAAACGCTTCAATACAGAAGTGATGCTTACACGGTCTTCGATGATACGACGAAGTTCATCGAGAGAAACACGCTCCTGCTCCATTGTATCGCGATAACGCAAGGTTACGGTATTGTCTTCAAGAGTCTGGCCGTCAACTGTAATACAGAAAGGAGTACCGATGGCATCCTGACGACGATAGCGCTTACCAATTGAGTCCTTAGCCTCAATCTGAGTTGTGAAGTGGAACTTCAACTCGTCAACAATTTCCTGAGCCTTCTCTGGCAGACCGTCTTTGTTAACAAGTGGAAGAACAGCACACTTGATTGGTGCCAATGGTTCTGGCAGGTGCAAAACAACACGGCTGCTACCATTCTCGAGTTTTTCCTCCTCGTAGCTGTGACACATAACAGAGAGGAACATACGGTCAACACCGATTGATGTTTCAACAACGTATGGTACATAGCTCTCGTTGGTGTCAGGATCGAAGTAGCGCATCTTGGTTCCAGAGAACTGCTCGTGCTGTGAGAGGTCGTAGTTTGTACGAGAGTGGATACCCTCAACCTCCTTGAAGCCGAATGGCATGTGGAACTCGATATCTGTTGCTGCATTTGCATAGTGAGCAAGCTTCTCGTGATCGTGATAACGGTAGTTGTCGTTACCCATGTTCAAAGCCTGGTGCCATGCCAAACGAGCCTTCTTCCAGTAGTTGAACCAAGTCATCTCTGAACCTGGCTGGCAGAAGAACTGCATCTCCATCTGCTCGAACTCACGCATACGGAATACGAACTGACGAGCTACGATCTCGTTACGGAAAGCCTTACCAATCTGTGCTATACCGAAAGGAAGCTTCTGACGAGTTGTCTTCTGAACATTCAGGAAGTTAACGAAAATACCCTGAGCTGTTTCTGGACGCAGATAAACCTTGTTTGTAGAACCTACAGTAGAACCAAACTCTGTAGAGAACATAAGGTTGAACTGACGAACGTCTGTCCAGTTACGAGTACCGCTGATTGGGTCAACAATTTCTTCGTCTTCTATAATCTGCTTCAGTTCTTCAAGGTTTGGCCCCTGCATAGCCTGAGCATAACGCTCGTGAAGTGCATCGCGTTTCTTCTGGTTTTCGAGCACGCGAGGGTTTGTTGCACGGAACTGAGCCTCATCGAAAGCATCACCAAACTTCTTGGCAGCCTTAGCCACTTCCTTATTGATTTTCTCCTCGTACTTAGCAATCTGATCCTCGATAAGCACGTCAGCACGATAACGCTTCTTAGAATCGCGGTTATCAATCAAAGGATCGTTGAAAGCATCAACGTGACCTGAAGCCTTCCATACGGTTGGGTTCATGAAGATAGAAGCATCAATACCAACAATATTGTTGTGAAGCAACACCATGCTGTCCCACCAATACTTCTTAATGTTATTCTTCAGTTCAACACCATTTGGTCCGTAATCATAAACGGCTGCGAGTCCGTCTGGATAAATATCAGAACTTGGGAATACAAATCCGTATTCCTTACAGTGACCTACAATCTTTTTAAAATTGTCTTCTGCCATGATTTTATTTTTACTTAAAATTTTAGTCTCTTTATTTCTATATGGTGCAAAGATACAACTATTTTTTGAAACAGCGAAATATATCACCGCCTTTAGGCTCCTTTAAACATTTTTTCAGTCCTTATCAAATATCTGATTTTTGTATTTCCATTTTTTTCTTTATCTTTGTAGGCAAATAATATAGTACTATAAAAATTCTATGGCAGAAGACAACAATAAATTCGACGGAGAGAACATTGACGATGAACTACCCGTTGACCAACATTCAGACTACAAACCTGCAGATCGTTTTGATGCCTCAGCGGTTCACCACCTCTCTGGAATGTATAAGAACTGGTTTCTCGACTACGCTTCTTACGTAATTCTGGAACGTGCCGTCCCACATATCGAAGACGGTTTGAAACCTGTGCAACGACGCATTCTGCACACCATGAAACGCATGGATGACGGTCGATACAACAAGGTTGCTAATATCGTAGGCGAAACGATGAAATTCCACCCTCACGGAGACGCATCTATCTACGACGCATTAGTAGGTTTAGGTCAGCGCAACCTGCTTGTTGACTCACAGGGAAACTGGGGTAACATTCTTACTGGCGACTCGGCAGCTGCCCCTCGTTATATTGAGGCACGCCTGTCTAAGTTTGCTATTGAAACCGTTTTCAACCCAAAGACAACTGATTGGCAGCTTAGCTACGACGGTAGAAACAAAGAACCTATCACCCTTCCTGTGAAATTCCCAATGTTGCTGGAACAGGGTGCTAACGGTATTGCCGTTGGTTTGTCATCACGCATTCTGCCTCACAACTTCAACGAACTTTGCGACGCAGCTATTCTCTACCTGCAAGGAAAAGAATTTCATCTTTATCCTGATTTCCCTACAGGTGGAGCTATTGACGTGTCAAGATATAACGACGGCCAACGAGGCGGTGTTGTACGCGTAAGAGCCAAGATTGAAAAGCTCGACAGCAAAACTATCGTTATTCGTGAGATTCCTTTCGGAAAAACAGCCTCAACCCTCCAGGACAGCATAACCAAAGCCATTGAAAAGGGCAAAATAAAGGCTCGTAAGGTGATAGATATGACCGCCCGCGAGGTTGAGATTCTTGTGCAGCTGGCACCAGGTGTGTCAAGCGACAAGACTATGGATGCTCTCTACGCCTTCACTGATTGCGAAATAAACATCTCGCCTAACTGCTGCGTCGTCGAAGACAACAAACCACAGTTCCTTACTGTGAGCGATGTTCTTCGCCATAGCGTTGACCGCACAATGGGACTTCTTCGAAAGGAATTGCAGATTCGCAAAGCCGAACTCGAAGAACAACTGTTCTACAGCTCATTGGAGCGCATCTTCATCGAAGAGCGAATGTATAAAGAGAAAAAATTCGAGCAGTCAAAGAATCAAGATGAAGTAGTAGCTTTCCTTGACAGTAAATTCGAGCCTTACAAGAAGGATATGATTCGCGAAATAACACGTGACGACTATCTGAAACTGCTCGAGATAAAGATGCAACGCATCTTGAAATACAACAAGGATAAGGCCGATGAGTTGATGGCTAAGATAAAAGCCGAAATTGCCGAGATTGAGAAAGACTTGGCACACATGGTGGAAGTTACCATCAACTGGTTCACTTATCTCAAGAATAAATATGGCAAAGACCATCCACGTCTGACAGAGATACGCAGTTTCGACAATATCGACTCTACAAAGGTAGTAGAAGCTAACGAAAAGCTGTATATAAACCGTCAGGAAGGTTTCGTTGGTACAGGTTTGAAGAAAGACGAGTATGTATGTAACTGTTCCGACCTCGACGATATTATCATCTTCTACAAAGACGGTAAATACAAGGTTACAAAGGTAGCCGACAAGATATTCGTAGGTAAGAATGTGCTCTATGTAAACGTGTTCAAGAAGAACGACAAGCGCACCATCTACAACTGCGTATATCGTGACGGGCAGAAGGGTCCATGTTACATCAAGCGCTTCAACGTTACAAGTATCACACGCGATAAGGAATACGATGTGACACAAGGTACCAAGCAGTCGCGCATCATGTATTTCACAGCCAATCCTAATGGAGAGGCCGAAGTCATCAAACTCACTCTTGAGCCTAATCCCAAGAAGAAACGCCAGAACATATTCCTGGAGCGCGACTTTGCCGACATAATCATCAAAGGACGTGCATCAAAAGGAAATCTGCTCACACGTGAAGGCGTTCATCGCATTGGCCTTAAGAGCCACGGACACTCTACACTTGGCGGACGCAAAGTATGGTGGGATCCAGATATCAAGCGCCTCAACTACGACGAACACGGACGTTTGCTGGGTGAATTCAACGATGGCGACAGCGTACTTGTTGTTCTTGACAACGGAGAGTTCTACATCACCACCTTCGATCCAAACAACCACTTCGAGGACAATATCATCCGTATTGAGAAATGGGATGAGAACAAAGTGTGGACAGCTGTACTCTATGATGCTGACAACGACGGTTATCCATATATCAAACGATTCAATATGGAAGCGACCAAGCGTCACCAGAACTATCTGGGAGAGAATCCAAACTCACAGCTCATATTGCTCACAGATACCGTTTACCCACGCTTGCTGATGACCTACGGAGGCGCCGACGCCGTTCGTGGTTCAGAAGAGATTGATGTTGAAACATTCATCATGCTCAAGGGCTTCAAGGCAAAGGGTAAGCGTTTGACAACACTCAAGATTGCCAAGATTGAGGAATTGGAACCACTGAAATTTCCAGAGCCAGAAGACAACACTAACGATTCTTCTGAAGAAGAGGAAATTGAGGACGATGAAGAAAATCTCGATCCAGATGCAGGCAAATCACAGCAGCAGGTAATCGACGAGATAACTGGTCAGCAACAACTCTTTAGCGACGACGACTTCTAAACAATGTGGAGTGTGAAATGTGGAGTGTGTAATTACAAATTATACATTCCACATTCAAACAAATTCCACATTACACATTACAAACTAATAATTAGTATTATGAAGCGAGTAACACACAGATTAATGGCAATAGTAGTGCTGGGACTTTTCGCCTTGCAGCTTTCTGCACAAACAAAAGCCTATATGTTTGGCTTGGGAAGAACAAACTTGCTTGATACTTATCTTTCACCACAGAACTACTATGGTACAGATCTGCGCTATGTGGCACATAAAATATCAGAAAAAGACTCCACAAGCTTGCAACATCGTCAACTGTTTACTGGTGAGGTTTCGCTAACCAAACCCAAGTCGGAAGACGGCAAGCAGATAAGCGGTATGGTGTATTACTCTTATGCTTGGCTATGGCCCATGCTCAACACACACATTGCCAATGGAAAATTCCGTATGCATGCAGGTGGTGCCGTTGATGTGATGTTAGGTTTTATATACAATACACGTAATGGCAACAATCCTGCCCAGGCCAAGTTAGCACTCAACCTTTCGCCTGTAATAAATGCAGATTACCACATTCCTAATACAAAATTGGTGCTCAACTATGAGGCTTCAGCACCATTAGTGGGTTTGATGTTCAGCCCCAATTACGGGCAAAGCTATTATGAGATTTTCTCAAGAGGCAACTACGACCACAACATAGTGCCTACAACAATTGGCGCCACCCCTACCCTACGCCATTTGCTCACACTTGACTTTCCTCTTTTTAATAAAACATTCCGCGTTGGCTACATGGGCGATTACCAGCAAGCCAAGGTAAACAATTTAAAGTATCATGCGCGTACACATTCTTTTGTTATTGGTATGGTGTTTTAGTCTATGTTCGTGTGTAGACGAAGAACAATTTGCTAACGATTCGAAAGGCAATTTCGAGGCGTTATGGCGCATCATGGACGAACACTATTGCTTTTTTGAAGAAAAGCATGTTGACTGGGATTCTGTATATAATGTATATAGTCGTCAGATAAATAACGGCATGAGTTCTGAGCAACTCTTCGAGGTGCTCACAAACATGCTCAGTAGTGTACGTGACGGTCATGTAAACCTTGTAACATCTTGGGATCAGGGACGCTATTGGTCTTGGTATGAAGACCACTATGGCAACTATGCCGACACACTTATCACAAAATATCTTGGCAAGGATTATCGCATCACAAACGGCATGAAATACCGCATACTCGACGACAATATCGGTTATATAAGATGTTCAACCTTCCAAAACGAGTTAGGTGCTGGAAATCTTGACGAGATAATGCTTCACTTCATAGCATGCCGAGGAATAATTATCGACATCCGACAGAATGGAGGCGGAATGATTACAAGTGCCGAAGAACTGGCATCAAGATTCGTAAACGAGAACACACACGTTGGATACATGCGTCACAAAACAGGCAAGGGACATAATGATTTCTCTGCGCTTGAAGAACAAATCATACGACCAGCCAACGGCATGAGATGGCAAAAGAAAGTCGTTGTTATTACCAACCGCTCTGTATTCAGCGCTGCCAATGAGTTTGTGAAATATATGAAACAAGCTCCAAAAGCAACTATCATTGGCGACCAAACAGGCGGCGGAGCAGGTATGCCTTTCTCAAGCGAACTTCCTAACGGATGGAGTGTGAGATTCTCAGCGTGCCCAATGTACGACATAAACAAAAACAGCACTGAAGATGGCATACAGCCCGACATAAAATGTCTAATGACAATGATCGATTTCTATAAAGGCAAAGACACCTGCATTGAGAAAGCACGCTCAATAATTTCCGATTAAACTAATTTTTCTTAAATCTTTACGAGAATAAGATAGTTTTTTGTTACTTTTGCAATAATAATTGCATTTAATATAATCACATAAAAACTATGAGTGAAGATTTTATCATAGTTGAAGGGTTAAAAGATTTGGGTTCAGAAACAACCAAAGACTATACACTACATGCCCTTTGCCTACTCGGAAAGGCTACGTTCACATACAACGCCGAGCAAATGGAACTATGCCCGGGTGATTTGCTTATTATCCGAGAGCAGCACCTCATTTCTGAACTTACAACAACTGAAGATTTTAAAATAAAAGGACTTTACATCAGCTGCAACTTCATAGAACGCACAACACCAGACATGAACTTTGGTATTCGTAGCGTACTGTTGCTGACAGTAAATCCTGTTTTGAAATTGAACAAATTAGACCAGTGGCGTTGTAAAACTGATTTAGAGAATCTTGAACACAGAATAGGCTTCACGGAACACCAATTTCGCGAAGATGTGCTTTCTACAGCATGCTTAGCTTTCTTCCTCGATATCTTCAATTTTGAAGCAAACATATATGGAGAAAACGAAGTATCAAACCAAAATTCAAACATTATTACCGACTTTATCGACCTTCTACGCGAAGGCAACTATCGTGAACACAGAGATGTAGGTTTCTATGCCGACAGACTGTGTATTACGCCAAAACATCTTAGCGAGGTTTGCCGCCAGGTAACAGGCCATCCTGCCAACTTCTGGATAAACCATTTTGCCAAGATTGAGATAAAGCGAAAACTACGCTATTCTCGTCTTTCTGTTGTACAAATAGCCGAACTGTTTGGGTTCTCATCACCTGCACACTTCACACGCTATGTTCAAACCCAACTGGGTGCATCACCAAAAGCCATAAGAGAATTATAAGAAAAAGAGAATATTTTCATAAAAAACTTGTATAATTTAATATTTTATTTGTACCTTTGCATCCACGTTTGCGCCTGTGGCGGAATTGGTAGACGCGCTAGACTTAGGATCTAGTGGTTCGTGCCGTGCAGGTTCGAGTCCTGTCAGGCGCACAAAACCCTAACTTCTTTCAATAAGTAGTTAGGGTTTTATTTTTATATATATTCTATGTTATGCCAATTGAATTGGCACAAAAACGAAATAATCCCAGATGGCATCACGCCGTCTGGGATTCGTTTTTTAACCAAATTGACTCGCTTGTCATACTATATTTATTGGACTATTTTTTTCGTAAAAGGTTTAATTTTCAATTTACCAAAAACTTTTTTATTTGTCAAGCATGTTCAAATTTATAACAATATAGACTCAATATAAACTCATTATAGAACCATTATAAAGGTTTTACAAGAGCAACATTCTCGTTGTATGTTATGATTTTTATTGTTCCAAATTGGCTATATAAATAATTATTCTATTGCTATATTATCATATTTCAAAGGCTGTCCGTCAACAACCATTCGTGTTGCCTTCAACATCACATAGCGCGCTTTAGTAGGTGTAAAATGCACCTCTTGCAGAATAGGATGATTACGAATATTAGCAAACTGTCCATCTGTAACCTTATGCATACTACTCAAGTCATCGCCCACAAGGATTTCGTAATCACTAATAAGTCCTTCATGATTTGCACTCTGATCAGGCAAATAATAGAGCGTTTTAATATTGTTTGTTGTATATATCTCGAAGAGAACAGAAGTAGCATCTGCATTTACGAGTTGCTTCTTTATTCCTTCCAACATAGATGGCTTTTCTATGTATCTTTCTTTTGCACCCGGAGCATAATAAACACCAATATTGTTTATACACAATTCCCCACGCGACTGTTCAAATACTACTCTAAGCTTACGCGCTTCTATAGTCTTAAACCTCAACAAGCGCTTATACCCTATAGTTGTTGTTTCTTCACCACAATTTACTGGCAGCCACTCGCCTTTATGTAAATACTCCACACGGAATTTCTCTACTCTCTGTCCAAGAGGAATATATTCCTGAAGCATCATGCGATTAACCTTTCTTGTCTTATTAAAATCTATTGTAAGACTACCAGTTGTAACACCATCAGCAGTTGCCCAATATGTATCATAATTACCATCAACAAGCTTCTTCGTTGAGAATTTCTTACCTCTTGTATTACTTGCTTTTACAGAAGCCTTCAACACAAGATTATTCTTCAACTCAGCAGAAATCTGCTTGTAATAGTTAGCAGCATTAGCAGAATCAATAGGATGAATAAGTCCTTCCTTATTTACAGGGAAATTAATAAGTTGCGTACCATTATGTCCTACCGAACGATAATAAAGGTCAACAAGTTCATCAACACTCTTCACCTTACTATCCTCTTTCTCATGATAGAACCATCCTGGACGAATACTCACATTACATTCAGCCGGAATCCACTTGTCACCATCGCGATGCCCCTGTTGCAATTCCGGAGAACGGTCATAACCAGGATAAACCTCTTTACTTCTTAGGAACGACCAGTTTGTTGCAAAAGCATATCCGTCCTCGTTGCCAACCCAGCGACAACCAGGTCCACCATCAGAGAATATCTGAGCCTTAGGCTGAAGTTTATCAACCATTGCCCATGCTCGAGGAAAATCATAATAAGTTCTGCGGTCAATCTTACGTGTTTCCTTTGCACCACCATACCAACCGTCACCACCATTGGCACCATCGAACCACACTTCAAAAAGCTCACCATACTGTGTTAGCAGTTCGTGCAACTGTGCATAGAAATACTCTCTATACAACGCAGTACCATAGAAAGCCTGATGACGATCCCAAGGCGAGAGATACAAACCAAGTTTCAAACCATACTTCTTACAAGCAGCAGCCAACTCGCCTACTACATCACCTTTTCCCTGTTTATACGGCGTATTTCGCACACTATAATCAGTATATCTTGTTGGCCACAGACAAAAGCCATCATGATGTTTGGCTGTAAGAATGATACCTTTCATGCCAGCCCCTTTCACCGTGCGTGCCCATTGCTCACAATCAAGACGTGTAGGATTAAAACTCTCTAAAGAAGCATCACCATATCCCCACTCCCTATCACCAAAAGTATTAGGGCCAAAATGGATAAAGGCATAAGTCTCCAGCTTCTGCCATTCCACCTGACTTGCTTTAGGCAATGGACCAATTGCTTTAGGTGCTTGCTGAGCCAATCCTACAACAGAACTAAGCACAGCAGTAGCTGCAACAAGATATCTCTTCATAACGTGTGGTTTAACGATAAATAGTTGATAATTATAGATTTATGGTTGCAAAGATACAAAATGTATTGGTATGAACAAACTACTTATTTACTTTTTTTATTCAAACACGCATTTTTCTTCAATAGAAACAAAAATAAGCCACAAAAAAATGCTCCACACTTCAAAAGAAGCATGGAGCATTTTAAAATATCAAGAAGGATTAGTTACTCTGTGCAAAAACGCGTAATTCTGCAAGTCCACCATACCAACTACTACGAGCAGACAAAGTAAGACGAATATATCTTGCCTGAACAGCACCATAAAAAACAACATACTGATAACCATTATTGTCCGATGACATTTCATCATACGAAGCAGTACCAGCCTCTGTCCAATTATTACCATCCTCACTAAGTTCCAGTTTACAGCTATTAATACCATAAGAACTTACTCCATAATTTGCATATAGACCCTGAAGACCAATACCACCAACATTCTTCACTTCTTGCATATCAATAACAAATGGAGTGTTAGGATCGATTTTTGAACCAGAAAAACTGCTATTATCCGTAAAGTCTGCCAGAGAGCCAGGAGTAATAGTCCAACTTGCCATATTGGCAACAGGAATCTCTTCACCTGGGATTTCACTACGAGCAGCACCGGCATTCATCAAACGAGTTGAAGTTGTAACAACTACATAAACAATACCACGTTCAACAGAAGCTACACCCGCTCCTGCAGTAACCTTCATACGAAGAGGTGCAACATAGCCTGCCTCTGTAAGTTTCGACAAATCTGTTCCTGCAGCAAGTTCCACATAAACAGAGTCTTTTGAAGCAAGAGTGTCGGCTTGGATATGAGCAACTGCCTTTGTTAGATCTAATACTCCAGCAGGAAGTGCAACATAATCAGTCCCCTTTGTCTTGTTGTATTCAGCAACAAGACTTGGATCCAATTCGAAACAAACAGAAGTTCCCGCTGTTGCACGCTGAATCCTTACAGGAAACGCAGCCTTAAACTTTCCAATATCTCCAACTGGAGTATGTACAACTGTAGTTGTTAGTATATTTTCTGCATTTACCTGCACATACACCAAGTTGTTTGGGTTGCCATAAACATCGTATGACTCATCGCTACTACATGAAGCAAGTCCAAGTGTAGCAATTGTTACAATGCCTAACGAGAAATTTTTAAAAATATTCTTTTTCATCATTATATCCTCCATTTATTACTGTGCACACTTGTTATTGTCATCAATTACCCAATGCAGATACTTACCATAATCGGTATGATGAATATTATCCCTCTCATAATCTGCACGCCATGTATCATTCCAATCCATGTCATAGCCATTACCTGTCTTGTCGAGTATTATAGTACCTTCTGATTGATCCATCTTCCAGTAGGCAACAAGTCCGTCAGACTTAGGATCAACACCACACAAACCTGTAGCGATCTCAGATACAGACAAAGCCTTATTCCATACACGAATTTCAGCAAGACGACCACTGAAATACTGACTGTTATTATAGCCACCCCATGACATACCAATTTCAACACGGTTTAGGTAAGTATTCTTACCAGAAGCAGATACAGTATTATCAGGTGTAGAATTGTTGTCAATATACATCTTGAACTCAGAACCATCATAGGTACAAGTAACAAGATACCATCTGTTGGCAGCAAAGTGTGTATTAGAGAAGAACTGCTTACCGCTTGGGTTTACCCACTGAAGGATATCACCACCGGCAGAACCATTCTCACCAAAACGCCACATGTTATCACCATTATCACCATCCTTTGAACCACCAACAGAAAGAGGGCGCTTAATGTTACCTACACCACCAAATCCATTTGAATAGAACTTGAACTGAATTGTGTAGTTTGTCAAAGTCTTCTGAAGATTTTCTGCAAAATGATATTCACTTGATCCTGCTGCATCATAAGACAAATGATGGAAAGATAATACACGAGAAATGCGTAAGTAAATTGTACGCGAAGCACTGATAACATCCATACCATTAGAGACACTCTTAATGGTTACAGGAATCATGTAGCTTCTACCTTCCTCAAAATTCTCTGTACTTACAACCTTTACCATAGAAGATGTAGAAACAGCTTTACCAGCTGCAATTACAACATTAGAGTTCTCAAGTTCAACACTACCCTCTGGAATAGGATAGTAGTTTGCACCATTTTCTGCATTATACTTCTCAACAAGTGAATTATCAATAGCGAGAGTCAAATTAACATCTTCTTCAACCTTTTTTGTTGACTGTACAGTTATACCATAGTTAGAAGGAGTATCTTCTACTGTAAACTTCTGCACATTACCTTTCTCGGTTCCAGTGATAAGAAGACCATTTTTATTGAAATCAAAGCCGTCACCCTCTGAATTACAACTTGTCAGAGCCATTCCGCCAAGCATAATCAAAAGAGCTGCTGATAGCATATTATATTTGATTTTCATATTTTTTAATTCTTAAATTGATTATTATTTATTTAGAGCAGGATTCATAATCTGAATAGCCTTACGAATTGCACTGTAAGGAATACCATCAGATGAACCAAAGTAGTTGTTATCTACATAATATGCACCACAACCACCTTTGTGCTTGTTGCCTCCTGGCTCCCAAGCTGCATATTTCAAAATCTGTCCACCAGTAGGATAGTGTCCGAAAGACTCACAATAAACAGTCTTGGCATCATCATGTCCACCTGCACCTGTACCTGCGCCTTGTGCACTATAAGCCTGCTTTATGAGATAATCACAGTATTGATCAATGTCTGTACTTGGAGAACCACCGAAATAGTCAACAATAAACAATTTATCAGCCCACTTTCCTTTAGGACCAAAATATTTATTGCACTCATCTGCAACAATCATCATATTTTCTGAGTTCCAGCCTTCATAGTCGAAGTCAACACCATCAAGTCCGCATGTAACAACAGTATCTACAGCCCAACGAGCATAAGCACGAAGTTCTTCTTCATTACCACTATGCAGGGTGATAATACGGCTTTTGTCGATATTGAAATTCTCGTCACGATACCAGAACTGCTGACCATAATGAGAAGCATCGGCATGGAACACGAAACGTGTACCCTTCTTCTGCTGACATTCCACCATATCCTTATAAGCTGTTGGATGCGCATCAGGAGTAGGAATACCCATCCACAGGTTTACGATATCAATAGAATCAGGAAGACCAACCAAACGCTCACCCCATGAAGCTGGGTCTTTTGCATCAGTAGCGCCTTCAAGAGGAGCCCAAGCTGCATAATATACATAACTTATTTCATGATCAGACTTTTTGAAATCACGTAGATTCTGATAATATTGATCATCATATGTAGTTAGTTTCTGAATTTCCAGAGCCTCTTCAGTTGTATCACAACTTGTTAGACAACCCAAAGCAGCAGAAGCCAAAGCAACTACACTGAAAATATATTTAAGTTTCATAGTCTTATTTCTTTAATGTTATTATTAATGGGTTTTCTTATCCCACCAAAGTGTAGTACCACCATTATCACCCTTTGCATTGTTTGACTCTGCATTGAGAGAACTTACACCAGCAGCAACAGCATCACCATTAGTGGTGTATTCTGTCTGTGGATAAGGCAAACGGCGAATCTGTACATTTGTATCAACAGCGCCATTACTTTCATTCTTAACAACAGGGAACAACTTTGGATAACCTGTACGACGGAATTCAGACCAACCTTCAGGACCATCAGGATACATAGCAATCCACTTCTGTGTGATTATACGCTCAAAATTTGTTTCAAAATCAGCTTCCTCATCCCATTTTGGAGTAATGGTACTTGGAGCAGCCATATCATTTCCATCGCCAGTAGGGTCGGTATAAGCTGCAGGAGTTTTTGTTGAAGCAAGATAAGCATCAGCGCCACCAACACCAGCTTCCTGGAAAGCAATCTTTATACCTGCCTCATAGAATTCCTTTGCAGAACCACCCATATTCCAGCCACGAAGAGCACCCTCTGCACGGAGGAAATAGCTTTCCGCTGCAGTCATCCAAACAATTGGTGTTGAATTTTGAACGATATTCAACTTAGAAACAGGGTCACCAGCATACTTAGCTATCTTACTGCTGATATTACCAGTACCCAAACGTACACCATGATAGCCACCATTCTTTGCTTCCTTGAAATATGCAGCAAGACGAGGGTCTTTATATCCATTCATATAAGAATCCATAATAGCGCTCATACGAATTTCACCAGCACCGAAGTTCTCTGACATATCAAAGTTAGGATGGAAATAATTAAGTTTTGAATGCAACAACTCAGCATGCTCATCAACAGCCTCTATAACACCTACAGGATTTACTATAGATTTTTCTGCCTCAGTCTGTGCCAAAGTAGCATCTGCATAAACCACACGAAGAGCAAGACGCAAACGAAGAGTGTTAGCAAATTTAACCCACTTTGTTACATCTCCATCATAAACATTATCATAATCCTGCATCAAGATAGAACCAGCCTGTGCATACGGAGTCAATACTTCGATAGCAGCATCGAGTTCCTCAAAGAACTTCTTGTAAACCTCAGACTGCTTATCAAAAGCTGTACCCATGGTTCCGCTACCAAAGTTGATATAAGGAATCGGACCATAAGTATCAGTTACACGATGCATACCCTCAACCTTAACAATATCAGCAAGAGCACCTATTTCAGGAGTATTCAAAGTCTTTGAAACCTCCTTCAACTTAGCCCATGCAGGCATCAACCCAGAGAAGGGTTTAGTAAACATCTGTTCATACCATGCCATCTTATATGTTCCATTATGAGAACCAGAAGCCCATGTACCAGTAGGACCTATATAACCAGAATACAAGTCGTGTGAAAGTCCTTGCGCTACCTGATAGTCAGAAGACTCATTACCTGTACCATCCTTGTAGATGACAACATAATTTTGCATCTGAGTAAAGAATGCACCTGTGCTCAGATTATCTTTCTCCAAATCTTTTTCTTGAACTTGACGATGGTTGGTGTTAATATCGCTGAAAGTTTCAGTACAACCAGCCATAGAAAGTGTCAAAGCTCCAAGAAATGTATATTTTATGATTGATTTCATATTGTAATCTCCTTTCATTATTAGAATTTTACTTTTACAGAGAATCCCATAGAACGAAGGCTTGGCTGTATGAAGTAGTCAATACCCTGATAATAAGTACCTGTATTAGAAGTTGTCTCAGGATCGAATGGAGCCTTGCAATAAAGCATCCAAAGGTTGTGAGCTACAAATGATACATTTAACCCCTTTATCCAAGGAACAATTTTTGTTACAGGAACATCATAACCAAGGCTCAACTCCTGCAAACGAAGATTTGTGGCACTATATGTATAATAAGCGTCAATAGTCTTTGTAGGATTACCAATAGTCTGATAGAAAGGCTGTGCAGGAATACCCTTACCATTGACAATAGCACCACCATTATTACGAGCATTCTGAGTAGCCTCAGATGCACCATAGTAATCAAGAATAGCCTGAGTCTCTGAAAC
This sequence comes from uncultured Prevotella sp., assembly GCA_905236755.1. Classification (GTDB taxonomy): domain Bacteria; phylum Bacteroidota; class Bacteroidia; order Bacteroidales; family Bacteroidaceae; genus Prevotella. Next base: position 35,802 of record CAJOCR010000004.1, on the reverse strand, counting down.
AACTACACCACCATTTCTATAAGTGAAAAGGAAGTTCAAATTCAAGCCCTTCCAAGAGAAGCTGTTACCCCAAGAAAGGTTATAGTTTGGAGTAGCTTTACCTGCATACTTGTAATACTCATTACCATCAGGATTAGCTGTAACAAGCTGAGTCTTAGGATCAACATAGATTGCTCCGTGCTCATCGGTCTTCAACGTACGTACATAGATATCACTCATTGATCCACCCTCTGTCAAACGAGTTTGATAACCTGATGTCTGAGCAGGATACATTTCCAACAAATTATAAATCTGTCCATCAACAGGGTTCTTCCAATCGCGAAGCATTTCCTTAATCTCATTGCGGTTAAGAGTCCATGTGAAATATGTTTCCCAGTTAACAGGACCAAGAGGCTGGTTGAAGCGAGCAGAAAGTTCAATACCCTTGTTGTCAACACGTCCACCATTTGTCCAGATGCTTGTATAACCAGTAGAAGCAGACATAGGAACATTAAAGAACTGGTTGTAAGTGCTTGACTTATAAAGAGTAGCATTAACCTTCAACTTATTTCTAAGAAGTACCAAGTCAATACCAAGTTCCCATGATTTTGTACGTTCTGGCTTCAAGTTATCATAAAATATAGTTGTTGTCTCAGGACGACCTGTCATTGAATTAATAGGATAGCTACCACGCTTCAAATAAGGAAGGTTTGGCTCATTACCTACTTCTGCATAAGACAAACGAGTCTTGAAATAATTCAACCAGTTCTCGCTCTTAATCAGTGGGAAGATATCAGTCCAAATACCAGAAATACCTGCTGACCAATAGAAGTAGTGATTTTCAAGTTTTGATGACCAGTCGTTACGAGAAGTAAGATCAATATAAGCCATACTCTTGTAACCAACCTGAGCTGTAGCATAAACAGATTCCAAGCGAGTTCTGTAGCCCTGATCCTGTATCTTTTTGAAAGTAGCATCTGTTGTTTTTACGTTCTCAAAAGTAAATACATTTGGAGTACCCAACAAATGACCATCAAAACCAAATGGATCATAATCTGCCTGTTGATAACTTGTACCAAGAACGCCTGATACATTCCAAGTGTTTTCACCAAAATACTTATTTGCTTTCAAGAAAGCTTCTGCAAACATCAGAGTGTAGTCTTCACGCAAATCCTTATAAGCTCCATATTTCGAAGCATAAAGGGTATTAGTTGATGCATAAAGCTTCTTTTCGTATTTATTAGTTCGCTTTTCATATTTCACACGACCTGTAACATCCAACCAATCATTGATCTTATAATTCAAAGATGCTAACATACGATTAGACGTCTTGTGGTTTACAAACATTTCACGAGCCACTTCCCAATAAGGATTCTCCATACTCATATCATTAGCATAAGGCCAATACTGTACAGGGAAATTACGATTGGTGTCATAACGCTCAAAATATGTCAACTTGCTGAAATCATCACCTGCAGGGAACAAATATACAGGAACCAATGGGTTGTGATACTGTCCCTGCGCAATCATGTTCTGTTCCTTGGTTGTTGTAAGCATATAACTTACATCAAGAGTCATACGATTATTGAGGAAGTTTGTAGTGTTACGAACATTCAGATTATAACGATCCAAGTTATTATTTGGAATAATACCATTACCATTGGTTGCACCAAGTGAGATATATGTCTGGTTACGATCTGAACCAACTGACAAACTTACATTGTTTGAGATATTCTTACCAGTCTGGAAGAAATCAGCTGGATCATAAGAAGAAGGTGTTGCCAATTTCTCACCCCAACTGAAATAAGAACCAGATTCAGAAGGACCATATTGATTTTGGAAACTTGGCATAATTAATGGCTTTGAATACTGAAAACTACCAGTATAGGTAACATCAACACGGCCCTGTTTACCTTTCTTTGTAGTTACAAGGATAACACCATTAGAAGCATTAGCACCATAAAGAGATGCTGCAGAAGGACCTGTAAGAACAGATATGATTTCTATATCATCTGGATTCAAACTTGAAATAGCATCACCACTCTGCCCAGCACCTGCAAATATGCCTTCTGGCTGTGAGCCCATCAAGTCGTTCATTGGAATACCATCGATAACATACAAAACATTGTTGTTACCATTAAGAGACTTAGCACCACGCATAACAACACGTGTTGCACTACCAATACCAGATGCACCAGTTGAGAATTGTACACCAGCTACTTTACCATTAAGAGAGTTCACAAAGTTGGCATCCTGCACTTTCATCACAGCATCGCTGGTAAGCTGCTGCACATTGTAAGAAAGTGATTTGGCTTCTTTCTTGATACCGAGAGCAGTTACAACAACTTCGTTCAAGGTTTTTGAATCCTGATCAAGCTGTACCTTAATACCATTTCCACTTGCAGCAACCTCCTTTGGAGTATATCCAAGATAAGAAACTACAAGAGTACTACCAGCAGGAACCTTGAATGCGAAATTACCATCCAAATCGGTTACTGTAGCCACGTTAGTACCTTTTACTTTTACCGTAGCACCGATGATTGGTTCACCATTCTCATCAAGTACCTGACCGCTTACTTGCTTGTCGTTAGCCTGTTGGGTTCCAGGAAGCGTTGTTATTGCTGAATTACCAGCATAACCAGCTACTGGAGCTGCAACTAAAGCTGCTGACAAACAAAATCTTAGCAAACTTTTTTGCTTTTTGTTCATAGCGCGTAACAATTAAGTTAATTATAATAATGAATTAATAGGTTTATAAAAAGATAGTTTATAGATAAAACCTCTTAAGAGGAATAGTTGATACTACTTCATGTGAAGCACATTCTTATCGCCAAAGAATCTCACCTGCATAGGCTTTACTTTTTTACCGTTAACAGTGATATCAATCCAAAGGTGGCGATCATAGCTATAGTGCTTAGGATAAGCATAGGATACCTTTACCTCTTTTCTCTCAAGAGGCTTCAATGTTATTTCTGCAGGCACCTTCAAAACCTTGTTAAATGGTTTCTTCTGCAAAGTAACCTTCATTGGTTTCTTGGTGTTGTTAGCCACACGCAAAATAAACTTCTGTGAAACGCCTACGCCTTGATTGGCAAAAGGCAGCACCTTCATACTCATGTAGAGTCCTTCACCAAAATAATATGGGTGGTCTTCGGTTACGGGATGAAGATAAGGAACAACATTTCCTTTTACCCATAAGCGCATATATGCCTTGCCATCGTTAAGCATAACAACAACTTCCTTGCTAAACTTTCCCGGGCGGCTGTTTGGATCAAAGGTTACAGTTACCTTGCCTGTTTTTCCTGGCATTATAGGGGCTTTAGAATACTCTGATGTAGTGCAGCCACACCAAGCATTCACATTGCTAATAACAACGGGATTCTTATCCTTGTTTGTTAACACGAAAGTGTAGCTCACTTTTCCCTTTATCTCCATGATGGTTCCAAAATCATGAACTCTCTCGTTGGCAATGAGATTTTTCATGAATATTGGTTCAGCGTACCCTTTCGTTGGTATTAAGTTAAGAAGCGTAATGAATAGTAATAAGATAGGTTTAGACATAGGTTTTTTATTCTGTTATATAAATATCTTTCTTTTCTCGCGTTATCTTCATGGGTTCTATCATCTGAAGAGCATCAAGAACATCTTGTATCGTTTCTTTGTTCCGTAAAGAAACTGCGAAGTGAGTATTAGCAAGACGAGCCGACTGCACATGCACCGCAACATCATACTGTCGCGATAACACACGAGCCAAGTCAATCAAGCTTATGTTGTCGAATTCTGTTCTATTATCTATCCAGGCACGACTGTCGCCTGTATATTTCTCTTTTGTGAACTCACCTGTTTTCTTATCAAGAACAACTCGTTCACCTGGTTTCATATCTATAACGCCTTTATCATAAGCCAACTCTACAGAGCCTTTCAGCAGAGACACCATTGAGATAGGGTCGCTCTGATAAGAAGCCACATCAAACTTTGTACCCTTCACCACAACATCATAATTAGCTGTTTTCACAGTAAATTTCTTGCTGTCATGATGAGTAACCTCGAAATAAGCCTCTCCTTCAAGTTTCACATTTCTATTATCGTCATTGAATTTTGAAGAATAGCTTAATGACGAACCTGCATTCAGCCACACATGAGTGCTATCAGGCAAAACAATCTCTGTTTTATTGCCCTCTGGCGCCTTACAGATATAGAATTGTTCCTCCTGCTTCGAGAGCCAAGCATAAGCCACCGATGCAACAACAACGAGCACCACAGCAGCTCTATACAACAGCGAGCGCCAGTTAATGCTTACTGTTTCCTGCTTTTCATCCTCATCTTGCATCACCATTGCATCCTGCAACTTCATCCATGCATCTTGAGTATCAGCAGCATCAATATGACTTACCGACCATTCATCTTCCCATTCACGGAAAAGGGCACAATTTTCCTCACCCCCAGCAAGAAACTGCTGCAGAGTGTGTTCCTCTTCTCTCGTTATTGTTCCGTTAAAATAACGAATGGCAAGTTGATGTATATCTTGATACTCTTTCATAAGCTTATAATATTGTAACAACTGAGAAGAAATTTACCCACCCCCAAAACAACCTCTCCCCCCGCCCTCCCCTGCAGGGAGGGAGCCTCGCAAGCTCATTTTCTACGCATAAAACTGTTGATACTAAGGTAATTAGCAAGCAATTTGAGAGTTTTTAAAAAAAAGCACAACAATTAATTAGCCTGTTGGTTAGCCCACTTTATAAAAATGTAAATATTGAAATAATGCTTTCTTGGGCGGCTGAGCCGCATTCATCTGCAAACTTAGAGGAAATTGAAATATTATCCTTTATTCATTAGCATTGCTTGCAATGCGTTGGGGATTGGAGAGGCTGATAATTTGAACGGAGTGAGGCTCCCTCCCTGCAGGGGAGGGCGGGGGGAGAGGTCAATTCAAACAGCCTGCCCTCCTCACGGAGAACAGGCCACTTAAACCTAACTTATTTGTAATTTGGAGAATAATGTATCTCCGACTATACTATATTTTCTTATATCTAATCGGCATAAGCAAGGTTGAACCCATCTATTGATGCATATCCATACTGCATCCATTCCCAGTCTGAGTGATTCATATCCAAATCAATAGACACCTTGACATAACGTGCAGACATACTTGAATATAGAACATACCAAGATATGGTATCCCATCCATCTCTAACACTAAATGGTTTATGTTCGGCAGTGTTACCGAGAGTTGTCCAAGAGCTGTTATCGGTGCTAATCGAAACAGTGGCTCCCTTCATAACACCACAAGAGAAGTTAAACGCAAATATTTTATGAGTATCGCCTAAGTCAACAACAAATTCAGCCTTTGGCTCTTTGCTGCTGAATTTCCAACGACGATACCATGAATAACTTTCAAACAACGAACTGAATCCACTCTTATCAAGGCCACATCCTGTTGCCGAAAGACAAGTCCAAACAGAAGACACATCACTAAGATTGCATGCCCGTCCCAATAATTCTGTTGCATCATCATTGATGCAGCTTTCTGAATAGCCTAAATGAATATAAGTTATAGCAGCGTTAGAACTTGGACGAACACCATTATCAGCCGAAGCAATAACCACAGCAGCTAAGTATCCGTCGCTACTGTTCATATTCTTAGCCACTTCCTCATTGATTTTCACATCCACAGTATCTTCTGTTACCAGTTCACCTGCTTTCATTGAAACCACATTCGAACTCAGCTCGAGTGCTCCATCAGGAACAGGCAGATAAGACGTTCCGTGTTCTTTATTGTATTCATCAACAACGCTATTGTCAATAGCCAACGCAACCTTTGTGTCGCTTGTTGCAGCTGAAGTTGTCTTCACCACTACCTTTGCATCAAGCGATGTTACCAACCCAACAGGAGTACTGACTATCATACCATTGGTTGTCTGCTTTGCAACATTAAAATATGCACGGGTATAGTCATAACCATACACATCGTATGATTCATCCTCGCTACAACTTGTGAGGGCTGCTGTTCCTAAGAACAGCGCTCCACAAAGCATTAAATATTTCATTTTCATCGTATTCAAAATTTAAAGATTAGTTTTGAATTAGAATGGACACTTCTGATAAGGCACCCAAACAGGATGTCCATAGATAGTGGCATTATAGCCATGTCCTGTTTCATCAAGAACAGTACCATCGTCCTGAATCTCGCCATTGAAACGCCAGTAGGCAATGAGTCCTTCACTCTTTGGATCAACATAGCAAACACCATCCTGAAGCTGAGCCTGAGTACGAGCAACATTCCACACACGGCACTCGCTAACCAATCCATCGAAGAAACGCTGGTGACCAACAGAACGGCCAATAGCAAATGTGTCGTCCCATGAGTGACCATCGTAAGCCATACTCAAGTTAATAGTACCACCCTTAGTTTCTACTGCCTGAATCTGCTTGCCATCGAGATACACTCTCAACCAGCTACCATCATAAACAGCTGCGAAATGATGCCACTGGCCAGTGTCGAATGGGTCGTCAGCCCATGCCTCGTAATGGTCTTTTCTATCAGGATGTGCAGCTGTACCAATAGAAGCCTTAGCCAACTGCAGTTTGTTGTCAGGATTACCAGCACCATCGCCAAAACGGAACAGGAAGTTCTCCTCACAACCGCAAAGCGAACTGATACCACCAAACGACTCTGGCTTAATCTTCATCTCAAGAGTCATCTGTGAGAGAGCCTTCACAGGACTGTCCTCGCCACCGAAACCAAGAATATCAAATGAAGCAGCCTTGTTCAAGTCGGCAGCCTTAATCTCAATAACCTTGTTGAACACAATATATGCAGTGCGTGATGATTCAAGAACACCCAGTCCGTCACCATCAACACTTGTTATAGAAACAGGCAAACAGTAAGCCACACCCTCTTGAAGTTTCTCTGCATCAGCGTTAATCTCAAGAGCTGTTGACTGAGCCTTTCCTGCTTCAATGACAACAGTATTGCCATCAAGCGAATAGCTGTCAGCAGGAGGAAGAACGGCAGCGCGACCAGTAGCTGCATTATATGCATCAAGTTTAGCTGGATCGGCTTCCACCTTCACCTTCACATCTGTATTTGCCTTTGCACTCGACGAAACAGTGAGTCCAAGAGAAGACTGTCCGTCAACAAGGAATTTAATATTCTGCGAGCTCAGAGTACCAGTGAGGAACACCTGATCATGAAACTCTGGTGTTTCCTTGCAACCTGTGAGACACAGCAGAAAAGCCAATGATAAAAATATGTATTTTTTCATTTCGTTTTCATTTTTAAATTTAGAATTCAAAAGTTTAAGTCAAATGTCTTACTATTGAAAATAATTCATAATTGAATAATTTATCATTGCCCAAGGGGCAACCAATTCAACATTCAACATTTCAAATTCGTAATTTTCTATTAGTGAATTGCAGGATTCTGCAACTGAATACATTCACGAAGAATAGCGTATGGTTCTGGGTTATGCTTAGTAACATTATAGTTACGGTGACCGAAGAAAGCACCGAAACCACCCTTGCGTCCCTTAGCAGGCTGATACTTTGCCTGATTCTTCAAACCTTGAAGAGCTGTTCCCCAGTTATCACCCACGTTCTCGCAGAACACGGTCTTAGCTATAGGCCAAGAGCCCTCGCTTGTGCCGCCACCATAAGCCTGCTTGAAATAATACTCACACAGAGGCTCAATAGCTGTTGTTGGCGAACCAGGAGCATCCACACAAAGCATCTTGTTGCAGTCTGCCTCGGTGATGTTCAGGTTTGGATAGCGTTTCTTCAAGAAAGCCAAACGCTCTTCTTTGGTCTGCTCTGGGTTAGGACCCATATACAATGCCAAGCGCTTCATAAACTGCACAAATTTCTCACCTGAGAGGTAGTCGCCTTCTGGCTCGTAGTCGGCATCAAAGCCGTCGAGGTCGTTTTCAAACACCTGATCAGCAAAATAATCAGCATACATGTCAATACTCTTGCTAATCATATCGGCGTCGCCGTTCTTACGACCCTCGTTATACACCTTCTTGAATTCCTTCTCATCGGTCTCAGCGTCAATACGTGTGATGGCAACAACAAGCATCTTGGTGCCCTTCACCTTCTGACAGAAACGAAGTTCTTCCCATATCTCCTTGTTCTCAGCTGCAGGAATACCGCCCCACAGCGAAACAATATCCAAGCTGTCAGGAAGCCCCGCAAAGCGAACAGCCATAGAGTTCTGTGCGCCATACTGTGCAAACCACATAAAAGCTATAGAATGGTCGCTGGCCTTATAGTCACGCAGGTTCTGATAATACATATCATCGTAGGTCAGTGGCTTCTGCACATCGATACGCTCAATATCGGTGTCACAGGCAGTCATCAACGCTCCCGTCAGAACCAAAGCTATTAAATATTTTATTGCTTTCATTTTATGCTGTATTAAAAAGGTTCTATCTTATCTTTTAACATCCCACCACAGACGAGTGCCGGCACCATCCTTGCCACCAAGCATTTTCACTGCCTCGTTGGCATTGTCGGTGTTATTGGTAAACTCGGTTGTTGGGAAATTCATACGACTAATCATCTCGTTGTTCTGAACATCGCTCTGAGCACGATATGATTCCAGACGCACCCAGCCTGGCAAACCAGTACGACGCATCTCGCTCCAAGCCTCCTGACCATTAGGATAGAGGGCTATCCACTTCTGAATCATGATACGCTCCATGTTAGCATCGTCGTCGCCATCTTCCCATGCCACGCTGCGCATAGTAAGCATACCGCTCACATTTGTAGAACGATTGGTGTAAGGGTCTTTATATTCGCTCAATGGCAACTTGTCGGCATTAGCAATATAGCTGTCGGCACCACTCACGTTAGCCGAAGCAAACGAAGTGCGAATACCCTTCTCGTAGTATTCCTGAGCTGTGAGCTCGCCCAAATCCCAACGCAGCTTAGCCTCTGCCATAAGGAAATAAGCCTCGGCAGCACGCATCCACTCCATATTAGAATTAGCAGCGTAGTTCATACGTGAGGTATTCTCCTTATACTGCTCCTTCGAGATGCTCTGCTTACCGTTACGAATACCCTTGAACTCGCCTGTGCCTGTGGCACGCTGGAAATAAACACCCAGACGTGGGTCGTTGTAGCCAACAAGGTAGCACTCCATAGTAGCGCTCATGTGCTCATCGTCCCATGAGGTAGCAATCTCATACAAAGGATGAATGAAGGTAAAGGTGCTGCTCTGATGCAACAAAGCATCGTCGTCGGCACTTGCCATCAAACCATATTTGTTACCGATGGCAGTGGCAGCCTCTGTCTGAGCCTTTGCTTCGTTAACATTAGAAATGCGCATAGCCATACGCAAACGAAGAGTGTTGGCAAGCTTTATCCATTTCTTCACATTACCGCTATACACATCGTCGTAGTCGGCAAGATAGGTTGAAGAGTTCTTGTCGGCATAGTCGGTGAGCACCTCAATGGCGTGAGCCAACTCTGTGAACATATTATTGTAAACCTCTTCCTGAGTGTCGTAAGGAACCTGAACTGCTGTACCAAACTTGCTATAAGGAATAGGACCATAAGCATCGGTAACACGCTGCATACCCAATACCTTTACAACAGTAGCCATAGCAAGGGCTGTAGAATTGTCGGTAGATACCTTTCTGATCTCATACCAAGGCTGCATAATGCGCTCGTAGGCATCGTTGAACAATGCGTTCACCCAAGGCATATACATAACATACTGGTCAGTACGGTTATCATTTCCCCATTTCATTGTAGGTGCCAAATAGCTTGCATACAGGTCGGCTTGCAGAGCCTCGGTAATCTGATACTCACCACCCATATCTTTTCCCACAACAAACACACCACGCTGCATCTGAGAGAAAAAAGAACCTTCTCTCAAGTTATCGTGTGTCATATCTTCTTCTGTAGCCTCATTGGGATTGGTGTTGTAGCTTTCAAAATTAGCGGTACACGATGCCATAAGCAAGCCACCAGCCATAAGGAAGCCACCAAGTGAAACTATATTTTTTGATATCATTTTCATTTTCCTATTCATTTAGAAATTAACACGAACAGAGAATCCTAAGTTGCGCATGCTTGGCATCATGAAGTAATCCATGCCTTCAAAGCCTGTAGCTGTGCTTGCTGTGAGCTCAGGATCATAAGGAGCCTTCTTGTAGAACATCAGCAGGTTACGACCTGTGAGAGCCACGTTCAAGCCCTGAATCCAAGGAACAACCTGGCGTATTGGCACATCGTAGCCAAGGCTTACCTCGGCAAGACGCACGTTGGTAGCGCTATACACATAGTATGAACCTGCGCCCGCACCAACAGTCTGGTAGAACTTAGCCACAGCTGGCACCTTACCACCATTAACGCTTACGTATCCTGCATCGCGAGCATCAGCCGAAGCCTTTGACACACCGTAGTTGTCCATATAAGCCTGAGTCATTGACGCGCACACACCGCCTACACGGGCATTAACAAGGAATCCAAGTGAAAGGCCTTTCCATGAGAAGCTGTTGCGCCAACCCATGCGATACTTAGCCTGAGAGTTGCCGGCATAGATATATCCGTCGTTATTCTCGCCTGCGTGTTCATCTACAGTAACAGTGTTCTCAACATAGTCCACATTGATGAATCCGTGGAAGTCGGTAGAAAGTGCAGTTACATAGAGGTCGCCCATAGAGCCGCCTTCTCTAACCATGCTCTTCACATTACCTAAACTCACAAATTCGAAATAATCCTGTGAGATGGTCGAACCGTTTGCAAGAAGTGTAGGTCTCAAGAGCTTCACAACCTTGTTGCGGTTGAGCGAGTAAGTAAAAGTAGAGTTCCACTCAACAGGACCAAGAGGCTGGTTCAAGGTGAGGCTCAATTCAATACCCTTGTTGTCAATCTGTCCACCATTGATAGGGATAGAGCTATATCCTGATGTACTTGACAATGTAGGGGTAAACAACTGGTTGAATGTAGAAGTTTTATAAAGCGACAAGTTAAAATTCAGTTTGTTACCCCATAAATGACTTTCCAAACCAAGTTCCCACGCCTTGGTGCGCTCTGGCTTGATGTCGGTGTTAGGATAAGTAGTAGTTGTCGTTGGTGTTGAAGACTGGAACGGATAGGTTGGTTTAGTGATAAAACGCTTTGGAGCATTACCCACCTCAGAATAGCTGCCACGAAGCTTCAGGAACGAAAGCACATTGTTCTTCATGCCAGGGATAAGGTCGGTAAGAATAGCTGTAACACCCACTGAAGGATAAGCTACATACTCGGTGTCAGTGAACGCCAAAGCTGAAACCCAGTCAATACGACCAGTGAGGTCGAGATAGAGCTTGCTCTGCCAGCCTAACTGAGCAGTAGCAAAGACAGACTGAGTCTGATCGTGATAACCATCTTCATAAGGCTTAACGCTTAGAACTTTAAGGTTGTTGAATGTAAATTTGTTAGCCACAGAATTTAGGTTAGCACCAATACTGAAATACTTGTAATTATTATCTTGAATACTTGCACCTACATTAGCATTAAGCGAGAAGTCGCCGAAATATTTATCAATATTCAGCAAAACGTCGCCATAGAGCTGACGGGTAGTATCGTCGTTCTTCTCATAAAAACCAAATTTCTCTGCAAAGATACCATCGGTAGAAGCAGAATACTTCTTCTCGTACAAACCAGAGGTGTAGTCAATCTTAGCACGGGCTCCTAAGGTGATGCCCTTGGCAATCTCGTAGTTCAAACCAGCCGAGAAAATAAAACGGTTCTTGTGGTTGGTATTGTTGTCACGGTTTGTAATCCAGTATGGGTTCTGCATAGCAATACCCTGGTTGCCCCATGGCCAATACTGTGTCTTGAAACCACGGCTCTCGTTATACATCTCGTAAAGCTGATATGTTTCGAGGCTGTAGCTTGGCGACATAAGATAAACAGGTACGAGAGGGTTCATATACTGACCTTCCGACACCATGTTGTTCTCCTTCACGCTCATATACATTGCACTCAAATCCATCTTCAGTTTGTCGTTGAACATGCTTGAAGAATTGCGAATAGCAAAGTTGTAACGGGCAAGAGTGTTATTGTTGACAATACCCTCAGCATTTGTAGAAGCCAACGAAATAAAAGTCTGGTTCTTGGCAGTACCTGTTGACAGAGAAACCGAGTTGCCAACATTATAACCTGTCTGGAAGAAATCCAAAGGGTTATAGCTACTTGGAGTACCTAATTTGTCGCCCCAGCTCTTGAACTCGCCACTGGTAGCACCATAAGTATTCTGGAACTCAGGAGTTACGAATGGAGAGAAGAAACTTGTGTTATTAGCATAAGTAACACGTACGCGACCTTCCTCGCCACGCTTGGTCTTAATCATGATAACACCGTTCTGAGCCTCATTACCATAGAGAGCCGACGCAGCAGCACCCGAAAGCACCGACACACTCTCTATATCCTCTGGGTTAATCATTGAAGCACCGTCACCACTCTGTCCCTGACCAGAGTATTTGTCTGAAGGCTGAATAGTCTGCAACGAAGGCATAGGGATACCGTCAATAACATACAACGCATTATTGTTGTTGCTTATTGACTTGGCACCTCGCATAACAACCTTCACGCCGCCACCGATACCCGATGAGCTGCTGTTAATCTCAACACCAGCCACCTTACCGCTCAGGGCATTCATGAAGTTGGCATCCTTAACACCTGTAATATCATCGCTGGTAACCTGCTGCACATTATACGACAGAGCCTTCGATTCCTTCTTAATACCCAAGGCAGTAACAACAACCTCGTTAAGCTGTTCAGAGTTCTCAGCCAAACGGATAGTAAGGTCGCGAGAATCTGCCGACACCTCTCTATCCGAATAACCAAGATACGAAATCAAAAGAGTGCTACCCTCCGACACGCTGAACGTAAAGTTACCATCAAGGTCAGAAACGGTAGCATTCTTAGTGCCCTTTTCCTTGATGGTAGCGCCAATAACAGGCTCACCCTTCTCATCGAGAATAGTTCCAGTCACCTTGCGACTGCCCTTAGGCTGCTGATTAACGGTAGTCTTTGGTTTTGTTGCCTGACGGCGACGAATAGTAATCATGCGGTTATCAACCTGATAATCCAACTCATCGCCCAGAATCTCACGCAACACTTCCTTTACAGGAGTTGATTTAAAGTTAGCTGTAATCTTACGGTTGGCATTCACCTCATCAACCTTGTAGATTACCGACAGCTTAGTCTGTCGCTCCACTTCCTTAAGCACGCTTTTCAACGGTACATTGCGAAAGCTCTTTGTAACACTCTGTGCATTCACAGTCATAGCGCTCACACACATCAATGCAACAAAAAAAGCCTTTAGCAATTTTGTTTGCTTTAAATTCATGGTTACACTTTTTAATTATTATTGTTTGTTAGTTATGAAAATTCCACTTCGGTTTAAGTTTTTACTTCGATTTAGGTCGTTTCTATTATTGTAACAATTTAAAAGCAATATACCCTCCCCCGCAGTTACGAGAAACGAAAAAGATAACCTTGTGTTTGCTACAATGTGTGCAGATTGATACCCCCTGTACGTCATGGCGTATATTTCAAGCCAGTTGGCAATGAGGAATAAACAGCGTAACTATGCTGTTTATTGTTTATAACTATCATATTAATTAAGCGTAAGTATATGGATAATTTCAATATAAGAACATACGGAAAGAACGAGCTCGATATAAAAAAGCCTCTTGCAAACTTAATTGCAAGGGGCTTTTATCATTTGTACTTTATCATTTAGCATTGCTTGCAATGCACCGGGGGCTTACAATGCTACACAGAAATAGCCGGTGTAGAGGTAGTCTTTGCTGTCTTTGGTGCCTACCTTTGAAACGATACCCCAGATGCGGGTGCCGTCGTTCTTGATGATTTCTACGTTACAGTCTTCGAATACATCGGCATCGCCACTCCAATTCAGCTTCTTGCTTACCTTGCCACCTGTTTTCTGTCCTACGGTGAGGTCGCCATCAAACCATACCTTGAGGTGGTAGTATGTGTAGTATGCCCACTGAACAAGTTTCTGACCATTATCTTCTGCTACTGAGAAAGTGCCATAAGAATAGCTGTTTGTGCCGTCCCACGATATTTTATTTGAGGTGATTTCCATAATCTCGGCCTTTTCGCTATCGGTGAATGGTACTGTTGTGGTGGTTACAGTTACGTTGATGGTCTTGGTTACGCCCATCACATCGGTGATGGTGAGTGTTGTGGTGCCTTGTGCCACTGCCTGAACGGTTACAACGTTGTCAGATACGCTGCTCACCTTTGCAATATTCTCATCGGCACATTCTGCTTCGTACTCTCCGTTACCACCTGTGATGGTTATCTTCTCTTGTCCGTCGGTGTGTCCTAACTTGATACCGATATTCACTTCATCGGCACTGAGAAGCATGGTCTTGTATAACGAACGAATGACAACTCGCTGATAGTTGCCCTGTGCATCACTGACGATGATTCCTGCCCAGCCTTTTTCTGAACTGTTCACAGTAACGGTGTTTCCACTGAGTGATGCTGTGGCTACATCGGGATTTTCGTTTATGAGTTTATAGTCGCCTCCACCTTCGGTGATATTGAAAGTGGCTGTTTCGCCTACGCCTACTTCTACGGTATCGGTAGAGAGGGTTAGTGTACCTCGCTCCACTGGGGAAGGAAGTGTGCGGTAGTTTGGCGTTGCATCGTCGTCGCTGCTGCACGCTGTGAAGGCGAATGCCACGGTAAGCGACATTATTATTGTTGGTAGGTATTTTGGTTTCATAGTTTTTGAGTTTTTGAGTTTACCAATCTTTTGCATAGGTTCCAGTGCGAACAACATTCTCGCCAAAGAAAGCCTGTGACACACGGTTGAGCAGAGTTGTTGGTGTGCGACTTGGCGAGAGCGCAAAGAACATTGTTCCACCATAGCCCTCGCTCTTTATTCGAGCATAAGAAGATGCTGACGATGCGTAGTTGCGTGCACACTCGATAGAGTTCATAATCATGCCTGTCTTTGGCATACCAGGATAGTAGCTGCTGAGATCGGCAGAGCCACCGTAGTCGTGTATGCCGTAGTCGATGAAGTCGCCAGGCTGTTTGTCTTCAACGGCTTTTGCTGTGCGTGTACCGCTATACACATAAGCCTCAACAAGCTTATCGGGCATGGCTTGCTTACACTCGTAAGCCAAGCGTGAGAAGTTGTTGTAGTTAACAAAGCCTGGATAGTTACCTGGATTAGAATATTCATCGTCGAAGAACACACCATCGAGGTCGTAGGCTTCGATATTGGCCTTGAGGTCGGCAGCAAAAGCCTTGCAAGCCTCATCGCTAAGATTGGTTACGCCAGAGCGGTCATGATTGCCAAGAATACCGAGTATTACCTTCATACCTTTTTCCTGCAGAGGCTTCAGATATTTCTCTTTATAGCGCAGGCATTGCATGATGTTTTCGTTGTTATAGTTATACACTTCCTGCGTTTCAGGGTTGTAGTTGATGTTGCCTGAGAAGAGTATCACCTGATCGAAGAAGTATTTGCCGCTGTTCTCTAATGTGAAACAGAGATTGTAAAGTGGGTTGGCATCGTTGATTTCCATACAGCTGATAACCTGCAAGCCTCCTTCCTTGTGGCAGTTAGGCATCTTGGTGATATCGCGAACGAAAAGTACGAAATCGCCCTTTTCCTCAGATGTTTGCGCTCCTGTACCTGTAACTTTCAGTGGAATAGCGTAAACACCATTCTTGATTAACTCGTCGGCAGTTTTATAGCTTACGGAAACAGCATCTGACTGTTTCTCGCCTGCTGCCATAGTGGCACTGCCGCCGATGGTTACAAGATTTTCGGGCAGCGCCTCAAATGATGTACCATGAGCCTTGTTGTAGTCAGCAAGCACTGTTGCATCGTAGCTTATGGTGAACGACTGCTGTGTTGCTGCTGCATCACGAAGGTTTACATAGAAATCGGTTGAACCGCTCTCATTGAAGAGCAGTGAGTCGGCATTGCTGATGCCGTATTTATCGGTAATGAAAGCTAAGTTCTGCTCAGCTTTATGATACTGGTTCTCGTCAACACTGGTAAGGTCTATGTTATTGGAGCATGAGAACATTAGCAATGTGAACATCACGAGTATCAGCGATTTAATATTCTTTGTATACATAATATTATTTTTTTAAAAATTAAAGACCCCTCCGACTCCCCGTAGAAAGATTGAAATATTGAAAGATTGAAATATTGAAATATTGAAAGATTGAAAAATTGAAAATTGAAAATTATCAGCTTGCTGATATAATATTTCCATATTTACATATCTCCATATTTCCATCTCCATCTGGGGAGAGATTTAAGACCCCTCCTTACTCCCCTCAAGAGGGGAGAGATACTAACTGCAGGAGAGAGTTTTATTTGTTTGCGACTCCTTCCCTCTGGAGGGAAGGCTGGGATGGGTCTTGGGGAGGCTGGGATGGGTCTTGGAGAGGTTGTCCTTATTATTCAGCAGCAGGAAGCGACACATTCTTCCAACTCAGGGCGCTGTTGGCCTTGAGGTCGTTGCCATTGCCACTATAGTCTTTTACTACGTATGCCGACTGGTCGTCGAACTTCCAATAAGCAATGAGGCCCTCTGTTGATGGGTCAACCATGTAGATGCTTGAAGCAATCTCTTCAGGTGTGCGGATAATATCCCATACTCGAACCTCAGAGATGTTGCCTGTGAACCAGCGAGCATCGTCGTAAGACTTGCCAACAAGGAAGTTGCGGTCGCTGCCGTTGCCCACAATGTTGATAGATGCATTAGATGTTGTTTCGGCCATGAGATGACCATTGATATAGACCTTCATCTCACGGGTGTCACGATCGAATGTCATTGCTACATGCTGCCACTGATTGGTTTGCAGTTGCAGCTTGCTATCGGTGAAGTTGCCGCTTGATGTAGCAATCTGAATCTGATTATCAGGAACACCAGCGTCGCCAATACGCATTAGGAAAGCGCCCTCGATACCCATCACGGTAGATATGAGTTTGCCAAACTCACGAGGATAGAGCAATGCTTCCATTGTGATTTTGCGCATGTTTTGCACTCTTTCCAATGTAGATACTGACCATGGATAAACCTGCAACCAGTTGCGCTCAATATCGGCAACAACATTGATAAGAGCTCCTGCCTTGAACACATAGTAATAGTTCTGAGCTGAAGCAAGAAGAGAGATGTCGGCTGTGCGCACAGTAACAGGTAATACATATACCAGCTTGCGGTCGAGTTTTTCGAGCGACTTGAATGTGAACGATGCTTCGGTACTCTTAACACTTCCTGCATCGATAATCATGTTGTTCTCGGTAACCTCGTAGTTTTCTTCTGGCAGTAGCTGTGCGTCGGCATAATAGCCTTTGTTGTAGGTTGATAGTAACGACTTGTCGACAAGGGCTTGAGCCTTGATAGTTGTTTCAGCAGGACGAGCGGTAGAGATAGAGAGTGTCTTTACCACATCGCCTGCATTACCCTTGACAATCGTTTCTGAAGACATGGAGGGGGCATCAATATATGCCTTGTTTGCAAAGTCAGCCTCATCATTATTCTGGCAAGCCGTCATAAAGAACACGGCTGCCACGAGAGGCATGTATTTTAATATATTCTTCATTTCGTTTTACTTTTGAACGGTTGGATTAACAATGCTGATAGCCTGACGAACTACAGGATAAACAAAGTTGGCATGATAATAATCGCTATTGATATTTCCAAGAGCCAAACCTGCTATCTTGTAATCAGAGTGAACGGCTGCACAGAAACGTGCTGCACCAAGTGCTGCATAATCATCGCCCCAGTAGCCTGTCTTGGCATCGGTAGGGTCAGTAGAATAAAGCATTACCAATGGCACGAACTTATTAGTAGGCACGCCGTCAACAGCTGCTTTGATGAAATTATAGGTTACACCACCCTCGTCGGTTGCATCGGTACAAGGAATGATGATGTAGCTTGCTGCATCAAGAATGGTTTTATCATCAACATTCTGAGGCTTACCAGCCAAGACAAGCATCTTGCCGGCATGACGTTCTTTCCAGTCTTTAGCAATACCGAGGAAATCGTTTTCGAGAGCTCGCTGAGTGGCTTTCTCCTGCTCGGTCATATAGAGCTTTGTCTTGGCATAGAATGTCATGACTACACCAGCATAGTCATACTGGTCGCAATATGTGAGCTGCTGTTGCACCTTCTCAACAAGATAAGTGTTGAAACCTGGCTTGAAGGTCTTGCCTTCGTTGGCAGCATCTTCTTCGAAAGCCTGTTTCTCGGCATCGTATTCAGCACTGATAGTGTTGTAGTTTATCTCATAGAGGGTGCGTGTGCCTTTGGTATCAAGGATTGTGCCTATCTCAGTATATTCACGAGCATTGAGGTTTTCTGGGTTTGTTATTACCAGATAATCCAAACTGTCGGGAACGGCAACTATGTTTTGTCCCTGTGAAGCAGGTGTTTTCACACTATTATCGAACCAGCCGAAAACTGCCTTGTGAGCACTTGCCTTGTATGTACGCAAATTGCTGAGATATGTATTGTAAAGCTCACTGTTCTGTTTTGCTATATCTGGCTCGTTTAACTTTACAGATTCAATGTCGGTATCGCAGCTTACCATGAAGAAGCCAATAGCAACGCCAAACACTAAATATGCTATATTTTTTATTTGATATTTCATATCTTTATTCTCAATGGTTATACTTTATTTTGCCCACCACACATCGGTAGCCATGTTGTCAGGACCACCAAGCAGACCAACTGCAGAAGTGTAATTAGCAAGATTGTTTGTGCGCTCCTCCTGTGGATAAGGCAAACGACGCGCTCCACGCTCTGTGCTTACTATGCCTCCACTATTGTTAACAACAATAGGCATCAGCTTAGGATAGCCTGTGCGGCGATATTCGCTCCATGCCTCTTGTCCCAATGGGAAATTAGCAAGCCACTTCTGAGTGATGATGCGCTCGAGGTTGGTTTCTTCGGTAGCCTCATCGTCCCAAGCTATGGTGATTGAAGATGTAGCACCTGTGTAGCTGTTCAATCCTGCAGGGTCGGTGTATAAAGCCGGCGTGCTTGTTTTGTCAGCAAGATAGGCATCGGCTCCCTGAACATCCCACTGTGCAAACGATAGACGAATGCCTTGCTCATAGAATTCCTTGGCTGTGCCACCCATGCTCCAGCCACGAAGAGCGCCTTCTGCACGAAGGAAAGCCACCTCGGCAGCATTCATCCAAAGGAGCTTGCTATTGGTAGATACATTGTAGTTGGAATAGGCATGAGCAGTGTTGCCATCTGGAATGGCAATACCTGTGCGCAAACCATAGTAGCCGTTGCCTTCAGCAAAGGTTGACTGCGTGAACATGGCTGCACGACGTGGATCGTTGTAACCATTCATATAGGTTGTGATGTCGGCACCCACACGAGAGTCGCCACCATTATATTCATACATGATGACATAGAATGGGTTGGTGCTTGAGATTGTAAGTTCGGCATTGTCGGCATTATCAGTCATAACACCTACTTCGTGAATAACTGCCTCTTCAGCCATTTGCTTTGCCTTGGCCGGTGCCACGTTTGATATGCGCATAGCCAAACGTAGTTTTAAGGAGTTAGCAAACTTTATCCACTTTTCAACCTTTCCATCGAAAACCTTATCAGCCTTTGAGCTGAAGTCATTGGTGCGGTTCTCTGTGAGGCGTTCTATTGCCTCGTTGAGCTGCTGGAACATAAGGTTATAAACCTCTTCCTGAGAATCGTAAGGTGCTGTTATCTCACCATCTTTTCCTACTTTAGAATAAGGGATTGGACCATAGGCATCAGTAACTCGATGTATGCCAGCAACCTTGATTATCTGTGCCACAGAAAGTGGTACTACGTCTTCGGTTACGTTGCTTACCTCGTTGCTATAGATGAACAGTTTTGGGATGATACTGTTGAACAACACACGTGCCCAGTTGTTTTCAGGACTGTATTGTGCAAAGTTCTTTCCTGCAAAACCTGCGTTTGAATCAGATATATAACCACCATAAGAACCACCATTAAGACACTCGGTGAACTGGTTGGTATTAACATCGGTGGGAATAACCCATCCTTCGAGATTGAGCAATGCTGCACTAAGAGAGTAGGCATCGCGTTGCATCTCGTCTTTGGTAACAGCATAAGGATTCTGGTTAAAGTCCTCATAGCCGTTAGTACAACTTGTTGCCGACAGCATAAGCGATGTTGCAAATCCCATCAGCATAATTGTTTTTATATGTTTAATCATAGTTTCACACTTTAGAATTTTAGTTTGATATTAAAACCAAGATTTCTGGTGCTCGGCGTCATGAACTTGTCGATGCCCTGATAGTAGTTGCCTGTGGTGGCAGTAGTCTCAGGATCGAATGGTGCCTTGCAATAGAACATAAGAAGATTGCGACCTATGAACGACAAGGTAAGCTCACCAAAGCCAAAAAGCTGACGTTTTTTGAATGTGTAGCCGATGCTTGCCTCTTGCAAACGTACATTGGTAGCACTATAGGTGTAGTACTGCGGAACACCGTCGCTTCCACCAATGGTGGTGTACCATGTTTCAGGGTTGATATAGTTCTCACCATTATTTATTGAAACATATCCTAAGTCACGAGCATCGGCAGTTGTAGCTGACACACCGTAATAGTCGAGGTTGGCCTGTGTGGCTGAATAAACAATACCACCAAAGCGGGCACTAACCATAAAACCTAAGTTGAAGCCGCGCCAAGAGAAATCGTTGCGCCAGGCCATGTTGCTCTTTGGGAAGACTGAACCAAGCTTGATATCTTCTACGTTTGTATCTTTATAAACCTTACCATCGGCATCAACATATATCTTTCCGTTGCTGTCGCGCTGAACATCAACAAGAGAATAGATGTCGCCTAAGGTGCCACCTTTCTTCAAGAGGAAGTGAGCTGCACCCAGACCGCCTTCATCCAGTTTATCAACGGTGATAATGTTGCCCGACTCTGGATGAACATAATTGGTTACAAGCTCGTTTATCTTGTTGCTGTTGGCACTAAGAGTGTAATTGGTTGACCAGCCAAAATCGCCCCACTGGTTGTTGTAGCCCAGAGAAAGCTCTATACCCTTATTGCTCACATCACCAGTCTGTATATACATATTGCTGTAGCCTGATGATACAGAGATTTTTGGATCGAAGGTTTGATTGAATGTCTTGGTGGTGTAGAATGTGAAATCAATATTGAAATGCTTCATGAAACGAGCCTGAACACCAAATTCCCAAGAGTCGGTGCGCTCTGGTTTGAGATCATACATTGGATAGTTTGTTTGACTACTCCACTGCTTGAGATTCTCATTCCATGTGTATTTTGGATTAGCATACCAACGTGGGAAAGAAAGACCCACAGAAGCAAATGAACCACGTACTTTCAAGAAATCAATCTGTTCAGGCAGTTTGAATGTTTCTGAAATAATCCATGAAGCACCCACAGAAGGATAGAAGAACGATGACTTGTTTGAATGTGGACCTGCCAACATTGATGGCCAGTCGTTGCGACCTGTAAGAGTGAGGTAATACTGACTCTTCCAACCTAACTCGACACTTGCGAAAAGTGACTTTGTCTGGTCGTGATAACCATTCTGCAGTGGTACAAGGCGCTCACGGTTTATCTGTGTAACGGTGAACACATTAGGTATGAGGTTTTCATCGATAGGTCCACTGTTGCCAAGAACATCCTGCTGAACATTCTGCAAGGAAACACCAGCATTGGCTACCAAAGACAAACGATCGTCGAAGAATCGCTTATTGATGTTTGCCAAGATATCACCATAGACCTGCTTGTCGTTGGTTTTGTTTATGCTGTACGAGCCATTGGCACTTCCTGTAAGAGTGGTGTTGGTAGAAGCATAGAATTTCTCCTCATACTTATTGTTGGAATTATCAATACGTATGCGGGCTGAGAGATTAAGCCAATCGGTGAAACGATAGGTCACTCCTGCATTAAGCATATAACGATACTTCTTGTTGGTGCGTGGTGTGCGATAGTTTATCCAATAAGGATTCTGTCCTACAAGTTCGCTCACCAGTCCGTTCCAGTTCTGGGTGTATATCTTACGTGTGGTGTCGTAATGCTCATACATAGCCATATCCTGGTAATCGTTACCACGTGGATAGAGGTAAGCGGTTACCAATGGGTTGTTATACACACCCTGGTTGATCATGTTGATATCGTTCTGAATAATGTAGCTTGCACCAACATCAAGAGTCATGCGATCGTTGAGCAGACTGGTGGTGTTGCGAATGGTGAAGTTATAACGATTGTATTTGTTGTTTGGGATGATACCACCCGAATTCAATGCGCTTACAGAAAGAAATGTTTGATTCTTGTCGGTACCTGTTGACATGGTGAAAGCCTCGGTGGTCATAACACCAGTCTTCATATAGTCGTGAACAGGGTCGTAGCCCATGTAGTTGGCATCATTAAGCAAACGTCCCCAGCTGAATGAATCGGCACCACTTTCACGAAGCCCAGAGCCTGTGCCATAGCGATTCTGGAATTTTGGAGTGCGAAAGGCTGTAGAATATTCTGTGCTCTGAGAAACCGTAAACTCAGTATGTCCAACCTTACCCTTTCTTGTTGTAATGACAATAGCGCCATTAGATGCTTTCTCGCCATAGAGAGCAGCTGCGGCAGCACCAGTAAGCACCGACATTGTTTCCACATCCTCGGGGTTGATGTCGGCAATGCCTTCAGAAGTACCACCAGAGCCAAACTCGGTTGAGCCTTCGCCACCTGTGTTGAGCATAGGAATACCATCTATAACATAAAGAACATTGCTCGACTGCATGATGGAACGTGTACCACGCATAACAACCTTTGATGCACCACCGGCACCTGAAGAAGATGCATTGATGTTGACACCAGCCACCTTACCATTCAACGAATTGATGAAGTTGGCATCTTTGTTGGTAAGAAGCTCGTCACCACCAATCTGCTGAACATTGTATGACAACGCTTTCTGCTCACGCTTGATGCCGAGAGCTGTAACAACAACCTCATTCAACGATTTGGTATCGGCATCCATAGAGATGTTGGTAACACTGCCTCGTGCTACCACTTCCTTGTCTTTATAGCCTACATAAGTAACAGTTAGAACAGGGTGCTTTTCGTCGGTTGTGAGTGTGTAGTTTCCTTCAAGGTCGGAAACAGCTCGCACATCACTTCCCTTGACAGAAATAACAGCTCCAATCATTGGCTCACCATTCTCATCAAGAACCTGTCCTGAGATTTTCTGTTTAGGTGACGCTGTTTTAGATGTTTCTTTCTGGGGAACGTCTTTTCCATGAGTAAGATAGATGACATCTTTTGAGATACGATAGCTGATACCTGTTCCCTTTAGAAGTTTGTTCAATGCTGTCTGAATAGAGACATCCTTGAGCTTAACATCATTCACTTCTGCATTTGCCAATGCATCGTTGTAAAAGAAGTCGTACTTAGACTGTGATTTAATAGCCTTGACAACTGTCTCCAACTTGTTTTTCTTGGTTGTTAAGTTAATCTGTGCTCTCGCCCATTGCAGCGGGACAACAATTAAGAATAATACCAAAACTGCCCGCCATAAGACAGGGTTGCATAAAATTCCATGTTTTTTCATAATAGTTTTTTCATAATAAATTTAGAGTGTTTATAATATTTGGTTTTTATGATATGCTGCATTCTATACAACTAAGGTTATACTACTACTTACAAAAAAATCAGGAAATTTTTATTTTTCCTGATTTTTTGTGAGAATAATACCATGCTGCATGGCGAAGCAATTATTCGAGCTGATGAGATTTTTTTTATCTCGAATTCGAGATAAAAAATATTTCAGACTAGAGACCCAAGAACAAACGGGGGTATCTCAGATAAACTTTTGGTCTCGAATAATTATATTATAAGCGCTTCGCTTAACGAAAATTGTCGAAATTAACGTAAATTTTTCGAGAATTATTCTTGTCATGATAAAATTATAATTTATGATAATTCGCGTTTAATTCTCGACAATTTGCGTCTGCGTAAGCAACTATATAACAATAACCTCAACGAGCTTTATTTTTTCTAGATAAGAAGCCTCATTTAGTTAGGTCCTCCCCTCCCCAGCGCGAAGTAAACTTCGCTATTGAAGATTGAATATTGAAAAATGAAAAATGAAGCGCAAAGCGCTTTAAATACTAACTTCCCTCGCTGATTGTTTACACCGGCTTTGCCGACAGTAAACACTCGGTCAGTGACCTTCGGTTCCATCTTTCAGTTTTACTTGGGGCTAACCAACTGTTCGCTAATTACAAGTTTTGATTTGATTATGAATGTTGAGTTAGGGTTTATACAGGCACGAAGTGCCGTGGTTTATCTCCGTAAGGCTTGGGTGAGAAGATGATGAAATGAAAACTTGTTTTCAAATTTCAACATCTTGCTCACACAACCATTTCGAAGAAATGAAAACCTTTGAAGATGTTTTCTCGGTTTTTCTTATTTTATGCGCGCTGTGCTAACTACGTTAATCGTTGAAAGTTAAAGCGCGTAGCGCTTCTTTATCATTTATCATTTTTCATTTATCATTTAGCGAAGCTTCGCTTCGCGCCGGGGTGAGGTTATATATATGCAGTCGCCCTTTCGCTTATAAGTGAAAGGTATGGCAAACTTAAGATCATCCAATACAGAATCAATAGTTTCAGCCTGTTGAACAACACCTGTATAAGTGGCATTAACATCAATATCCTTCAACATTATCTTCACGTGATAACTTTTTTCAAGCACATGAATAATCTCCATTATTCGCATATTTTTGAAAGGTATGCGATGATTGCACCATAGCGTTTCAAGAGGAGCATACACTTGTTCCATACTCATAACATGCGATGTTTTGTTTAATATAACCTTCTGATGGGGTTTAAGGAATATTTTTCCTTCATCGTTCTTGCCCATAGCTTCAACCCGTCCCTCGAGTAAGGTCACCTCTTCACAGTTATTCTTGCAACGGGTGTTGAAATTGAAGATTGTGCCCAACACACGAACAGTCATAGCATCACTATGCACCAAGAATGGACGCAACGAATCCTTTGTTACTTCAAAGCGAGCCTCTCCATCCAAGGTTACTATTCGCTCATCGGCATCGAATGTTTCTGGATAAGTGATACGGCAACCTTTATTCATCCAAACAGATGTTCCATCAGGCAATACAAGTTGTCGGATACCAGCATCGGCAATAACCTCAATCTGGTTAGAACTATTATCAAAGATATGATAACCTGCAACACCTAAGAAAACAATAGCTATAATAACAGCTGCATAACGAATATAATGATGTAGAGTAAATGAAAGAGTTTTGTGTTGACGACGGATTTCTTTCATTAAACGTAACTCTGCACGCTGTATTCTTGCCTCATCGCTATATTTATCCATATGACGCAAATGAAACAACTCTTCCACTCGGAACAACCAGCGAGCATTTTCGTCAGACTCCTGAATCCAAGCGGAAATCTTTTCCATTTGCCGTTCTGTACATTTGCCCAGCAAATAATCTTTCAGTAATTTGTCGTTTAATTGATTCATCCCTATTTTCTATTTAACTGAACATATTACAACTATACCCACACAAACAACTTACAACATAACACAAAAAAAACGTTAAGAGAGGTTGATTTGCTAAACGAGAGCGGAGAAATTTCAAGGCACGATAGATATGTACCTCTACCGTACGAACAGATATACCCATAATATTGGCAATATCCTTATTTGGCATTCCATGAACATAACTCATAATGAAAATCTGACGTCCCTTATCAGGAAGTTCATTTATTGCAGCATCGATAATCGCATGCAAATCAACGTCCTCAAGATGTGAAGGATCGTAGCTGTCGGCAGGATCATAATATCCTAATCTCTTAATTTCTACATCCTTAACAGCAGCCGAATAATCCTGAGTAACCTTGCGATGCTTTATTACATTTAAAGCACGCGTATAAATAACTCGATAAAGGAAACTTTTACAATGATTCTCACTCTCCATCTGTTGCTGATGGTTCCATAGTTCAATGAATGCCTCCTGCAAAATATCATCGGCATCATCAGCGCCCACCAAACGCACCGCATAGAAAGCTAACTGCGGATACATCTGACGAAAATATTTTCTGAACTGTGCCTCTGAAAATTCCATTGGTATTATTTTTTTCGCAAAAATACAACAAAAACTCAGCAAAACAAAATTTTATTTTATTGCTTTTCTGCTAAAACGACACAAAAACATAGTTCTTTACATAGCATAAACAGGCTATTGGTATAATTATTCTGATCTATTTGATTTTAACAGAGCATTCTGTTGAATTTCTTTTTTTTTCTCTTTTTTTTGGTTTAAACATAAATTATACTTACTTTTGCATTTATAACTTTTATCAATACCTCATAATGCGCGATTTCTTGGATAAAACTCTTTTACTTGAGGAAATACACAATGGTAGCGAAAAGGCATTCAAATACCTTTTTTCTACTTATTACCCACGATTGCGCAATTTTGCATCACATTTTATTTCTGACACCGATGCCGTTGACGATATCATTCAGGACGCTTTTATGCAGCTGTGGAAACGACATAACACGATAGAACCGATATCGCTACAATCACTTATATTTACAATGGTTAGAAATGGCTGTTTAAATTATCTTAAACATCAGGCCATAGAACACGACTACCAAACTTATAGAGAAAACAGAATAGCCGGAAACGAGCAACTCTATTATAGTGATATGCTTGAAAATCCCGATCAAGAGCTTATGATGAAGGAGTTGCAGGAACATATCAACTCTATTCTTGAAAAACTGCCAGAACGCTCACGCGAAGTTTTTCTGCTGAGCAGACACGAAGGGCTGAAAAACAGGGAGATAGCTGAAAAGCTGAACATATCAATAAAAGTGGTGGAACGCCACATTAGCAAGGCATTAAACCTGTTTCGCTCGTCGCTATCGGCAGAAATGGCATTGTATGCCGATTTAATTTTATTCATTACACTTGCTGAATAGCAATTTTCTCGCTACTTTTGCAACACAAAAGTATTAATTATCAATCAAAAAAAAATATGAAAGCAATAAGCACTAATAATGCCCCTGCAGCTATTGGACCATATAGCCAGGCTATCGAAGTAAACGGTTTTGTGTATGCATCAGGTCAGCTACCTATCGACCCAGCAACAGGTGCGTTTCCTGAGGGTGGAATAAAAGAGCAGACAACACAATCTATCAAGAATGCACAGATGATTCTTGAAGCTGCTGGTACTGATTTGAAACATGTTGTGAAAACAACAGTTTACCTTGCAAACATGAGCGACTTTGCAGCTATGAACGAAGTGTATTCACAGTTTTTCTCAGAGCCTTTCCCTGCTCGCTCGGCAGTAGCTGTAAAGGACTTGCCTAAGGGTGCTCTTGTTGAAGTAGAGGTGCTCGCTACTCTTTAGCATTGCGTAGCAATGCTTTTGAACTTTGAAGTTTGAAATTTGAAGTTTCGTAAGTGAATATTTACTCTAAAATATTATCAAGAATTAGAGACGAGTTGATGAGAGCTTTGCTCGAATAATTAGAGACATCTATGATATTTTTTTATCAAGAATTAGAGAATTAGAGAATTTAGGCTAACGCCCCTATGTTTCTAATTAATTCTACTTGAATTCATAAGAATTATAAGACCATGCAAGGGCGCAAGCCAATTCTCAAATTCTTAAATTCTTGATAAGAGATAAACTTACGAAACTTGAATGAATAATAAAAATCAGCGAATTCTTTGGTTATGCCATTGATTCGCTGATTTTGCTATGACTCTGATTTTTTTTCTTAGTCAACAAGATCAATCTCTCTTTCGGAGAGGTCTGGAGTTAGGTTATTTAACATTGCCTACCTTAATCAGATACTCGGCAATCTGAACAGCATTGAGGGCTGCTCCCTTGCGAATCTGGTCGCCTGTGAGCCAAAGGGTGTTGCTGTTATCATCTGCAAGATCTTTACGGATACGACCAACATAAACATCGTCCTTACCAGCACTCTCTAAAGGCATTGGATAAACATAGTTCTGTGGATCGTCAACAACAGTAACACCTGGAGCTGCATTCAAAGCCTCACGAATGGCTGCAACGCTTACAGGCTTCTCGGTTTCAAACCACACACTCTCAGAATGAGAACGAAGCGAAGAAACACGAACACATGTGGCACTTGTGCGAACATCGCTGTGCATAATCTTGCGAGTTTCGTTAAACATCTTCATCTCTTCCTTAGTATAGTCGGTTTCAGTCATCTTATCAATCTGTGGAATCACATTGTAAGCCAACTGGTGTGGGAACTTCTCAATGGTTTTTGCTTCGCCTGTTTCAACAATCTCTTTATACTGCTGCTGCAATTCTGCCATAGCAACAGCTCCTGCTCCTGATGCACTTTGATAAGAAGAAACATGTATCTTCTTGATGTGGCTGATTTTATCAATAGGATTAAGCACTACTACCATCATAATGGTGGTGCAGTTAGGATTGGCAATAATGCCTCGTGGGCGAACCAAAGCATCTTCTGGATTGATTTCAGGAACTACCAATGGCACATCGTTATCCATACGGAACTGTGAACTGTTGTCAATCATCACGCAACCGTACTTAGTGATTGTTTCGGCAAACTCGGCAGAAGTACCACCGCCAGCTGAAACAAAGGCGATATCAATATCCTTAAAGTCGTCATTATGCTGAAGCTCTTTCACTGTGAGTTCCTTTCCCTTAAAAGTGTATTTTCGGCCAGCACTACGTTTACTTCCAAACAATACTAATTCGTCCATAGGGAAATTTCTCTGATCGAGGATGCGCAGGAACTCCTGTCCTACTGCTCCACTTGCTCCAACAATAGCTACTTTCATAATCTTTTATTTAATTGTTCAAACATGAATTGGTTGCAAAAATACAACTTTTTCTTGAATTTCAGCAACAAAATGCAACTTTATTCTTATTTTTAGTTACACCCCTCCTCCTACTCTTCCCCTACCCTTCACTTCATAAGGGAAGGGAGATATGCAGTCCATCTTCTTCTATAGTGATGGCGTGCTTCTTATACAAATCACCAATGGCCTTTTTAAACACTTTCTTGCTTACATGGAAAAGACGCTTGATGTCCTCTGGATCGCTCTTGTCGCCCAAGGCACAATAGCCATCATGCTGCTGAATATACTGCAACAGTTCGTCGGAGAATTCAAGTGTTTCCTTTCGTCCACCTGCCTGCAGCGAACAGTCGATCTTACCATCGGGGCGCACATTGGTGACATAGCCCTGAAGTTTGTCGCCTGTGTGTACATACTGGAAAATCTGATTGTCGTATATCAATCCCTGATAGGTATTATTGACGATTACCTTGAAGCCTAATGGTGTTTTCTGCCATACGAGCAATTCCACAGCATCACCCGGTTTAACGTCTTTGCAGGCAGGCTGAATGAACTTGTCAACCTTAGCACTTGCCATGATACGATAGCTTTCTTCATCGATATGTATATATACGATGTAGCTCTCGCCTATTTCCATGCGCTTTTTCTGTTCGTGGAAAGGACAGAACACATCCTTGGTAAGCCCCCAGTTGAGGAAGGCACCATATTCGTTTACCCAAGAACACTCAAGGTAAGCAAAATCGCCAACCTTTGCCAATGGCTTTTCGGTGGTAGCAATGGGACGCTCCTCCTGATCGAGATAAATGAAACACTCTATCTCGTCGCCAGGTTTTACACCTTCGGGAACATATTTCTGAGGCATGAGAATTTCGCCCTCACGACCACCATCAAGATACAATCCAAACACCTCGCCATAGCCCTCACGGCGTGCAAGTTCCTTTATTTTAAGGGTGTTATAGTCACCAAGTTTTATTGATTTCATCATAATCGACCTCTCTCCCCGCTCTCCCCCGAGGGGGAGAGTGCCTCGCAAGCTCATTACCTTCAGATTAAATCTTTTGGTAACAAATTAGCAGGGCTGCTGAGTTTAAGGATTTTTTTAAAGTTAAACAATTAATTTGAACGTTAGTGAAGCTCCCTAAGTAAGATTTAAATATTGAAAGAATGAACAATTTAAATATTAAAAAGCGCTGTGCACTTCAATATTACTTCTCTCGTTTATACGGACGCACCGACTTCGTCGACTGCGTCCACTCGGTCAGTGACCTTCGGTTCAATCTTCAATATTCAATCTTCAATAGCGAAGTTTACTTCGCATTGAGAGGCGGGGTGAGAGGTTACCATTCCATCCTTGAGATGGATAGTGCGGTCGGTAATCTTAGCCAACTCCTCATCGTGAGTAACAATAACGAATGTTTGTCCAAACTTATCACGCAAGTCAAAGAAAAGCTGATGAAGCTCTTGCTTGTTTTTTGTGTCAAGACTGCCAGAAGGTTCGTCGGCAAAGATTACAGCAGGATGGTTTACCAAGGCACGAGCTACAGCAACACGCTGTTTCTCACCACCCGAGAGTTCGTTTGGCTTGTGTGATGCTCTGTCCTTGAGTCCCATAAAGTCGAGCAATTCCATAGCTCGCTCTTTAGCTGAAGAACGTCCCTTACCATTGATAAATGCAGGAATCATAACATTTTCGAGAGCTGTAAACTCAGGAAGTAGTTGATGAAACTGGAAAACGAAACCTACATGCTGGTTTCTAAAATCACTAAGTTTCTTACTTGACAAACGGCTAACATCAACACCATCGATAACAACGCTGCCACTATCAGCTTTGTCGAGAGTGCCCATAATCTGCAACAGAGTTGTCTTACCAGCACCTGATGGACCAACAATGCTCACTACTTCACCTTTGTCGATATGAAGGTCAATACCCTTTAGAACTTCAAGAGAACCGAATGATTTCTTTATGCCTTTAACGTCTATCATATTCTATTGTCCTTTCTTCTGTTTATTGATAATCGTCTTGCCAACCATACTGCCAATATCTCCCATGCACTCTTTTCCTCTGTATGCTGAGACTGAGCAAAGGTCATCTCTTCAACATCACCAAACTGATCGGGGAAGATAATAAGAAGATTCTTTCCACTAAAATGTTTGGTTAACTCTTCTGGCAGACGTTCCTGAGCATTTTTATACGAAACAGTTCCTTTTCGTGCTGTCACCACAACAAAGAGGTGGTCTTTCTCTATTGTTGAAGCTATCTGAGGCAACTCATTCCAATGCTCCATCTCGGTATAGGCTGCACGCACCTCTGGATGACGATTCCTTATATATTGAGATATAAAATCAAGTGTATCTTTTCGACCATGATACTCTATACGACATTCAAGATTCTCAGATATACGCGACAATCGTTCGAGCCAACGATAGAAACCAGGTTCAAACTGTGCTCTACTTGGCACAACAACCTGTATGCGGCGTATTGTGTTTAATGGCTGACGCAAGCGAGCCATCATAATCTGACGATTCAAACCATTGAACAAACTTTGATGGAAGGCTCCCCAGAACTTATTTGATACTTCCTTATGCTGGTGCATACCAATGAGTACCTCGGAAGCTCTGAATTCTTTGAAAGCATGCTTTATACCATTGGCAATATTTGCAGCCACACGCACCTGAGTCTGCAAGCCTACGTCAGCCGAAGCCGCATAATGCTGCAGGTGTTCAAGCAAATGCTGGCCTTCATTCATATTGCGATGCATATCCGTATCATCATACACCACATTCAAAGCTACCATAGAGCGATTGAGCTTGGTATTTCGCATGAGAATACCCATATTCAAAAGCATATCAGCATACTCTGGATACTTTACAGGAATAAGAATACGCTCGTCATCCTCACTACTGTTTTCTGCAGGCATCTCCTTATCACGAAGCACTATCTTACGAGCACTCCACTCGGTAACAATACTTGAGATGATGCAAGTGAAGAGTATCATGATAACTACTCCATTTAGCATCTGATCATCAACAAGATAACGACCATCATCCATCTTCAAGGTCATACCAACCATAACCATAGCAATGGCTCCTGCTGCATGAGCAGAGGTAAGTCCAAACATCATATGCGCCGATGACAATGGCATACGGAAGATAAAACCACTAAGATAGGCTGCAATGGCTTTTCCCAATGTTCCAAATATCACGATACACAGAACAACCCAAAGAATTGCTCCCCCAGCAAAAAGCAAGCGAATGTTTATGAGCATGCCCACACCAATAAGGAAATAAGGAATGAACAGAGCATTGCCAATAAACTCTATACGATTCATCAAAGGTGATACTGGTGGTATGTAGCGATTAAGTATCAAACCTGCCATAAAGGCTCCAAAGATGCCTTCAAGGCCTATCATCTCAGAACAACTTGCACAAAGGAATACTATGCCAAGGATGAAGATGAACTGCATAACAGCATCGCTATATCTACGAAGGAACCAACGGGTGAGTCGGGGGACAATAAAAAATGCTGCTACTACATAACCTATGAACTTTACTGCAAAAAGCAACCAGAACATTGCTCCGCCGCCATCGTTGAAGTTGGCTACTATTATAGCCAAACACACAAGGGCAAGCATAAGTGAAAGCATGCTTGAGCCAACTGAAAGTGCTACAGAAGGCTTACGCTGAAGTCCATAACGACTAACTATAGGATAACTCACCAATGTGTTACTTGCCATGATGCATCCCATGATAAAGGCTGCTGCTGGCACATAGTTTAACATGGTAACACCCATGACATAAGTGAGCAGCAAAGGTACAGAGAATGTTAGCAAGCCAAAGACCAAACACCGTGCTTTATTCTTCTTCAATCCTTCAAGATCCATCTCTAATGAAGCAAGGAACATGATATAGTATATTCCCACTTTACCAAAGAGTTCAAACGACTGATCGCGAGAAAGAATATTAAATCCATATTGGCCTATAGCTACTCCAGCAAGCACCATACCAATGATATGTGGAATGCGCAACTTTCCCATGATAATCGGTGCAAACAGGATTATCAGCAAGACCACAAAGAATATCAACGTTGGGTCAGTAATCGGAAAGTATTGTGCAACATTAAACATATTGTTGGCAAAGTTACATAAAAACGAAAGCAGAACAAAATAAACTCGTTTATTTTTTATGCTGAGTGCATTGTAACTTATCCAAAGGTATAAAATAATTTGGAATTTGGAATGTAGAATGTGGACTGCGTAGCTGGCTGTTCCCGAAGGGAGGAAAGCAATTAGTTGCCCAAAAGGGCAATTATGAATTATTCAATTTTGAATTATTCAACTTTCGCAAGCTCCGATTGCTTGCGAAGATAAAAGAAGATAGAAGAAAATAAAAGAAGATAGAAGCCAAATGTTTTGTGGTATTGTCCTCTATCTCCACCGCTGAAAGCGGCAAAACTCCCTTTAACTTCCTCTATCTTCTGAACTTGCGAAAAAAAACGTCTCTAATTATTCGAGCAAAGCTCTCATCAACTCGTCTCTAATTCTTGATTAAAAATAAAACGAAACTTGAAGATAATAATTATCAAGAATTACAGGAATTTGAGAATTGGCTTGCACCCTTGCATGGTCTTATAATTCTTATGAATTCAAGTAGAATTAATTAGAAACATAGGGGCGTTAGCCTAAAAATTCTCTAATTCTCTAATTCTTGATTAGAGAAATAAAACGTACGTTCTAAACCAGTCGCGAAGTATGCCCATTAGCTGAGCCTGACTGTCGGCACAGAGAATAATAACCTGACGACCATCGGGAAGAGGATTGCCAAGAGCCATTCCCTCATAGTTTGCCAAGTCTTGATGAAGAATATTCATGTGGGTTCCCCAGTTGGTAAGAAGTTTTTTGCTCACTATTCCTGTTTTGTATTCATCTGGCGAGATGCAATAAATATAGCATTTAACCCATGATCCATACTCTATGCGTGGGAAAAAGCCCTCGCGCTCAAGAACAAGTAAACGACCATCTGGAAGAGCAAGAATATCTGATATGCCATGAAGATAATTTGCCTTTTTTCCAGGCTTTGCCTTTGGCTTATCCATGAGATAAGGTATGCGACGCACAAACTGCAAATCGTCGTTGAATTCAAGAATATACTGTAGTGTATCACCTTTTAGAGGTGCCTCGGAAACTGTATAGAAACGATGCCGGATAGTGTCGTAGGTGAGCGACTCAAGACCATAGTTGGTTTTTGCTCGTTTCAAGTCATCAGGAATCTGCAGTTCACGTCCCGTGAGTTTGCCCTCACGAGTGTATTCAAGCACTTTGTTATCGTTTTCGGCACTGATGAACAGCGTGTTTGTAGATGGTACATAGCAAATACCTTCTTCATCACGATTGGGAATACCCGAGAACACAGCTCCAACGGTGTCAACACTCTCTATTTCGCCTGTAACAGGAGATGTTTTTATACTCAAATAAGCGAAGCCATCGCGTGCTATCTTGTCGTCAACAACAGCATAAAGGGTGTCGTTGATTTTTGCTAAACCGCTATAGTTGCCAGCAGGAACTTTTTTAAAATAGCGAGGACGAGTGAGCTGAGCAAATGCAGAGCTAATACCAAAGAGAAAAAATACCAGCAATAAAGCTGAATGATACAAGTGTTTCATACAATCTTTTATTTTAAGTTTATAACCTCCCCTTATAACGGGGAGGTTAGGTGGAGTTGCTAAGAACCATCGAAGTTCAACCTACTTCACAATTATTTCATCTGTGAATATCCACATATTGCCTCGTGGCTGTGTTCCAACAACATGAATGTATCGAGCTGTTTTCTTGCCCTTCCACTGCCATGTTTGGAACTGAAGTCCATCATTTAGCTCTGGCTGTTCATGACGATACACCTGCTCATAGTTGCTACCATCAGTAGAAAGCGATATAGTCAGAGTGCCTGGATAATAGATATCAGGACCTGCATTCTGCATGAATCCCATAGATATGCTTTGAATAGGTGTTTCTTTACCTAGATCCACAACAAAATCAAGACATTGCTTACCTATAAATCCTTGCCAAAGTCTATCTGAATGATTCCATCCACCAAGTTGCCCGTCAACAAGAGTTGCTTCCTTAGATGCAGCATAAGCATTAGAATAGTGGTGGTTATATGTTACCTTAGCTCCTATAGCAAGATGCTTTACAGGCTTCAAACTCTCTTTGCGTTCGCCTTTCTCTTTACGCAAATCAAAAACATTTACCTTTTGTTTTCTTATTGCATCAGCAAAAACAAGAGCGCGCTTGCGGAAATTAGTGAATTTCTCTGGAGCTTCACCCCTCCACCCTATCTCGCTCATAGCAAGCAGTCGGGGCCACATCATATATTCTGCATCAGCAGCTTCGTTCACAAACTCAGTCCATAAGCAAGCCTGCACACCAAGCACATTCTTGCGGTTTTGAGCAGTAATGCCATCAATCTTCAGAGGTTTGAAACTATATATTTTCTCGAGTGAAAGATAACCGCCTGCTGAGCCTAATTCAGGAGCATCCTGCTGACGATTGATATAGCAATGACTATTGGGAGCAAGCACTACATTGTAACCTTTCTTTAAAGCATCAGCAGCATATTCCTGAGTGCGCCACACCATAACCGAAGCATTAGAGCCAAGACTATCTGCAATAATCTCATCCCATCCAAGAAGTTGTTTGTTATGAGCCTTAAGCCATGAAGCAATTCTACGAATAAGGTACGCTTGAAGCTGATTTTCTTTCTTGAAACCCTCCTCTTTCATCTTTTGCTGACAAAGCGGACAAGTTTTCCAAGCCTTCATATCAGCCTCGTCACCACCAATATGCACATATTTTGAAGGAAATATTTCAAGCACTTCACTCAACACATTCTCCAGAAAACTGTATGTTCCCTCGTTTCCGGGACACATAGAACCTGTCAT
>CAJOCR010000003.1 GCA_905236755.1 uncultured Prevotella sp. | reverse complement strand
CCGTAAGGCTTGGGTGAGAAGATGATGAAATGAAAACTTGTTTTCAAATTTCAACATCTTGCTCACACAACCATTTCGAAGAAATGAAAACCTTTGAAGGTGTTTTCTCGGTTTTTCTTAAAAAATAACAAATTAAGGAAGGCACTTGATTTGAAGCGTGTTTGAGAGAGTCCATGGATAATTTGCGCAAACTGACTTTCACTCTCTTCAAGTCGCAAACAATCAAGATTATGAAAACAAAAAAAACATCAAGCCAGCACACTCAATTGAGTGGTACTGGAGTATTCGACAACAAAATGTATTTCACATTTAGCCCAGATTCGCAGATAAATGGTATTGTGGATGCTTATCGCAAGCGTGGTCACGGTCAACAGTTGCCAAATGGCACTTTCTCGTTTGTAGCTGACGAACCGAGCCACCGCTCACAAGCAACCATGATAAAGAAGCTGCTGCATGGTAAGGTGAGTCTAACCAAAAACGGATTGTACCAACTCACTCTGAGGTTTAGCCCAACAGAAAAGAAAATTATCAATGTGGCTATGCTCAATGAAGCTGGAGAGGCAGCAGAGGCGATAAACAGCCTCACCCCTTCCCTCCCCGATGGGGAAGGGAGTACCAACAGCTTGTGAAAAGCCTCTCAAAGAGAGAACTGATTGCTTGAGAACATTATTATAGTATTATAAACATTAAACTAACTTTCTCACCCATATTTTTTAGTTTATTCTCCCTCTCCTTCGGAGAGGGCTGGGGTGAGGTTTGACTTACATTATGAGTTGTTATTTAATATCATATAAAGACGGGCACAAGGTTGCCCGCCCTGTCACAACAAAGGAAGAATATTTGTTGTTGAGAAATTCGAAGGCACAAATCGAAAACCTTGCCAAGGCTCGCAAGGGTGACGATGCTGCCAAGAGAAAGCTAATCCAGTTTAATTATAGCTGCATACCTAATGACGATGGCTCTCTTAAAGGTGCTAAACAAATCAGTACAACCGTAGGTATGGATATTGACGGCTTGAAGCCCGAAGAACTTGATACTGTAGCCCAGAAAATTCTTTCAAAGAAAGAAGAACTTGGGTTGCTCATGCTTGAAAAAAGTGCAAGGCTGCATGGCTTTCATCTTGTTTTTAAACGACCTCTCCTCCCGTCCTCCCCTTCAGGGAGGAAGCCTCGCTGCGCTCAATCGCTTCTTGACTATCAAGAATATTGTTTGCGCTGGGCAAGCGACCTTTTAGGTGTTGAATATGATAGTGGTGCAAAAGACATCACAAGAGTTTTCTTCACTACCACCAACAATGACCTGCTGTTTCTGGACGAAGAACTTTTTACCCTCCAACCAGCAGCCCAGCAAGCAGCCCAACCAGCAGCCCAACCAGCAGCCCATCCCCTTCCCTTCCCGGTGGGGAAGGGTGTACCATCAGCTGAAAAGCAAGCAGCCAATAGCAAGTTGGTTAGCCCCCTCCTACCGGAGGGGGATGGGGGAGGCTTCCCTTCGGAGGGGGATGGGAGAGGCTTTGTCCACGAACTTGAAATATTGTTAGGCGGTGTCCCCATGCACGGCAGTAGAAACCAATTCATCTATACCATGGCTTGTAACCTTAGATATATCTGTAACCATGATCCTGAATGGGTGGCAAAGATTCTTCCCACTTACGGCGAGGCAAAAGATAAGTGGTATAACACTATCAAGAGTGCTTGCAATCGGGCTATGACTGTTAACATGCCTAAGATTATGCAGAAGGCAATAGAACGAGTGAAGGCACGAGAGGAGGAACAACAGCAGGAAGATGAAGAAGAGGTGGAAGGCATTGACGGCAGCGGTAATGGTACACTTCCGCCACACATGCCAAAAACCTTGCCCGCAATGATAAGGCTATTGGTTTCAAAGACTCCCGACATCTACAAGCCTGCTGTGGCTCATGCTGTGTTTCCTGCCCTTGCAGCCCACTTGTGGCACACACGTTTCAAGTATATTGATAATGTGGAACACGAGGCTACGCTCATGAATGTGCTTATGGCTGGCACGGGAGCGGGAAAGAGCTGCATTACAGGTCCGATAGACAGCATAATGCGCGACATACGTGAACGTGACAGAATAAACATGGAAAAGGAACAGCAATGGAAAGACGAAATGAGCACTAAGGGTGCAAATAAAGACAAGAAGAAACGCCCCGAAGGCATAATCATTCAAGAGGTGGATGCCGATATGACCAACGCTGCCTTTGTGCTTCGTATGGCTGAAGCCGAAGAACATTTTCTTTATGTCCGTATGAACGAGATAGAACAGTTCAACGCCCTAAAGACATCGGCACGAAGCGACAGTCAGTTTCAAATCATGTGCCTTGCTTTCGACCCAGGCAACAGCTACGGTCAAACTCGTGTGGGTGTTCAGAGTGTGAGCAAGCGAGTTACAATCCGCTTCAATTGGAACGCTTCTACAACCATTCGCAAAGGTCAGCAATATTTTTCAAAAGTTCTAACCGATGGACCGATAAGCCGTATAAACTTCTGTACTATCCCCGAACA
This sequence comes from uncultured Prevotella sp., assembly GCA_905236755.1. GTDB lineage: Bacteria > Bacteroidota > Bacteroidia > Bacteroidales > Bacteroidaceae > Prevotella. The sequence continues at coordinate 178,462 of CAJOCR010000003.1, read as the reverse complement.
GCCCATTGGCGCTGAAATGCCAGTGTATGGCAAGTATGATGCCAAGTTTGATGAAAAGCTAAAGCCATATATCGACAATCTTAATGCTGCCCGTGGCTTGATAGAGTGCCAAGAGGCTTTTGCCCTTGCCCAGAAACTTCACGACGAGAATGCTGAGTTTGCACGGCTGTCACAGAGTCGCATTTTTGAAAACCTCTCTTTCCGTGCCAACGTGATAGCCTATCTAAAAGCCATGATTCTATATGTTGCCAATGGCTACAAGTGGGAAAAGAGCTTTGAAAACTTCATCCGTTGGAGCGAGCAGTACGATATGTGGTGTAAAATGCACTTCTTTGGTGAAGCCATAGAGAAAGCCAACGGCGAGGTGCAGGTGACCAAACGCGGACCTCGCAACCTGCTTGAAGAACTGCCCGACCGCTTCACTCTCGACGAGGCTATTAATGTGCGTAGAAAGGCTGGTCTTGACTCTAAAAGAGTTAAAAAGATGCTTTCTCTATGGAAATCAAGAGGCTATATAACTCCCGATCCAGAAGGTAAGGAAAATATATGGATGAAGGTTTAATGGTTTCAGTTTCAGTTTTCAGTTAATTTTTTTAGAAACAATATGGAAAAGCAATTAGAAATAGTACTCCAAAGAGTTCGTAGCACACGCTACGGACTCGACGGAGCGCTCTACATAGACAACGTGAAGGTATGTGATACCGTTGAAAATGCAGATAGCTGCATAAAAGCAGGTGAGTATAAGATAGCGCTTGAATATTGCAAGCATCACAAGCGTAAAATGCCAGTCATAAAACTCGAAAGCACAGCATGCAATGTGTGTATTCTTCACAGAGAGGTTTTCAATAACACGCCTATGCCTTGCCACTGCCCACAGATAACAATGGGCAATGGTATGCACAACCGCCACGACGGCGCAATAATCGTTGGTGAAGCCCTGTGTGCAGGTGTGCTTATTCACACACGAAAAGCATTCGATAGTACCTTTAATCGCATATTGATGCACATAAAAAGAAAGCAAGAAATATTGCTAATGGTAAAAGGAAAATAATCAAAGCCTCTTGCAATTAAGTTTGCAAGGGGCTTTTGTATGTTTCTGTTTTAGTTTTTTGTTCCTAATAGGAATTTTTTGAAATCTTCGAAGCGGTTGCTCATTTGGATGCTTTGCTTTGTGCCTCGCATAAAGGCTTGGAGGCGTTCTGGGATAGTGATGTCTTGATTGATGATGGCATCGACTTTATCCTTGAACTTAGCAGGGTGGGCGGTCTCAAGGAAAATTCCTACTTCGTTGGGCTGGAGCTGTTCTTTTAATGCTTGGTAGCCACAGGCGCCATGTGGGTCGAGTATGTATTTCGTTTCGGCATAGCATTGCCTCATGGTGTGTGCTATTTGCTCGTCGGTGTAGGTAGCTCCGCTAATAAGACTGCTTATTCGCTGGTGTGAACCTTCGAAGAGGTCGTAGATTCTGGCAAAGTTTGATGGGTTGCCCACATCCATGGCGTTGGCTATGGTTTGTATAGATGCCTTTGGTTCGTATTTCCCGTTTTGTAAATATTTGAAAAAAATGTCGTTGGCATTGTTGGCAGCAATGAATCGCTTGATGGGGAGTCCGGAAACCCAGCCGAAGATGCCAGCGCAGATATTGCCGAAGTTGCCACTTGGCACACACATGACTATATCATTGGCGATGCCTTGTTTCTTCATTTGTGCATAGGCATAGAAATAATAGAATGCCTGTGGAAGGAAGCGTGCCACGTTGATGCTGTTGGCTGAGGTGAGCTTCATGTGTTTGTTGAGTTCGCTATCCATGAATGCATTCTTAACCATTGCCTGACAATCGTCGAACACGCCATCAACTTCTATTGCGGTGATGTTGTGACCGAGGGTGGTGAACTGGCTTTCCTGAATGTCACTCACTTTGTCTTTTGGGTAGAGCACGTAAACGTGAATGCCATCAACATCAAGGAAGCCGTTGGCAACAGCCGAACCAGTGTCGCCCGATGTTGCAACGAGCACGTTGACTGTTTGCTCTTTGTTTTCTTTCTTGATGAAATACTGTAGCAATCGTGCCATGAATCGTGCCCCCACATCCTTGAAGGCGAGAGTGGGACCATGGAAGAGTTCAAGCGAATAGATGTTGTCTTCAACCTTTACGGCTGGAACATCAAAGGCGAGGGTGTCGTAAACAATCTTCTTTAGTTCGGTGTGTTCAACATCATCGCCAAACCATGCCTTGGCCACTTCGAAGGCTATTTCTTGAAAGGATAGTTCTTCGATGTGTTCGAAGAATTCTTTTGGCAGTTTGTTTATTGTTTCGGGCATGTATAATCCCTTGTCGGGAGCAAGTCCTTTAACAACTGCTTCCTGTAATGAAGCTAAATTAGCTTTTTTATTGGTGCTATAATATTTCATACGCTTATTATCAGCCTCTCCCCAGCCCTCTCCAAGCTTTTGCCGCAGGGCAAAATGCAGAGAGGGAGAGCATTAATAAATGATTCTATTTTCTAACTATTATAAGGCTTGTGCCTTTGAGATTTTATTTTTATCAACTTGTCTTGATGATTTTAATGAATTTGTCCATGAACTCGTTGAGGCTTAGCAGTCCATAGCTGCCTGCGACGCAGGACACTTCATCGTATTGCTGTACGGAGTCGGGCGTGATGCCTTTGTACCAGATGAGGAAGGGTACTGCCTCCTTGACGTGGGTGCGTACTTCGACAGGGGTGGGGTGGTCGGGTAGTACGGCTATTGCAACAGGAGTGTCCCATGTTTTCACCTCTTTATATATAGGTTCTATAACTCGGTGGTCGAGATATTGTATTGCCCGTGTTTTTAGTTCAAGGTCGCCATCGTGCCCTGCTTCATCTGTTGCCTCAAGATGCAGATAAACAAAGTCTTGTTTTCTTAGTGCGTCGAGGGCAGCCTGTGTCTTACCTTCGTAATTGGTGTCAGCAAGTCCTGTTGCGCCTGGTACTTTTATTATGTCGAGTCCTGCGTAATGTCCTATTCCTCTGATGAGATCGACTGCTGAGATGACGCTTCCCGAGTGTATGGATGGATACATCTGCATGAGTGTCTGCATCTTAGGGCGGTAGCCTCCGCTCCACGGCCAAATACTGTTTGCTGGTCGTTGTCCTGCGGCTACCTTGGCTTTGTTGTAGGGGTGTGATGCAAGCAGTTCTTGTGACTTGAGAATGAGCTTGTTTATCAGCTCGGCTGTTTCGCGTCCGCTCATGCGCAGTTGTCCTGTTGGCATTCCGTCGAGCCCAATAACGGGTTCACAGCGGTCTTCCCAGCCTTCTTCGCTTCTTACGAGCAGTGGTTGCCACTCTTCGAGTGGATGGTCGTGGGGGGGTGCACATTCAATGTGCTTACTTGCGTATTTTATTACGAGCAGATGCCGATATTGTATGCCTGTGATGAACTGCACGCGATCATCGCCTAAGTGTTCATTGAGGTATTTAATCAGTACATCACCGTCTTCGGTTGTGAGGTTACCACCGTTATGAGTGAGTATCTTTCCGTCTTGCAGCGTGATGATATTGCAGCGGATAGCCATGTCTTCGGGTGCCATCTCGTAGCCAATGGAGGCGGCTTCCAAGGGACCTCGTCCTTCATACACCTTATTGAGGTCGTAGCCCATGATGGCTGTGTTGGCAACTTCTGAACCAGGGTGGAAACCTTCTGGAATGGTCATTAGTCGTCCAGTTTTCCCCTCTTTAGCCAACAAATCCATATATGGTGTTGGCGTTGCCTGAAGAAGAGTTTTTCCATTTAGTTTTTTTATGGGATGGTCAGCCATTCCGTCACCTAATATAATTATATGTTTCATATAACCTAAATATTAGCTATTGACATGATGTTTGCAAATACTCCAGCTGCAGTTACGTCGGCTCCAGCACCGTAGCCCTGAATGAGCATTGGATACTGCTTGTAGCGCTCGGTTGTGAGGAGAACGATGTTGTTTGAACCTTCAAGATTGTAGAAGGGGCTATTTTGTCCAACAGCCCGAAGAGCCACTTCGGTGTGTCCATTGTCGTATGTTGCAACAAAGCGCCAGCGTTTGCCTTCAGCTTCGAGTTGTTTGCGCTGTTTCTCGAAATCAGCATCGAGGTCGGGTAGGCGCTTCCAAAAGTCATCTACGCTTCCTTCGAAATAGTCTTGTGGCACGAAGAGTTTCTTCTCTACATCTTCCTGTGACACCTTATAGCCTGCTTCACGAGAGAGAATGACGAGCTTGCGAACAACATCGGTACCGCTGAGGTCGATGCGTGGGTCGGGTTCTGAATAACCTTGTTGCTTTGCTCGTTTTACTGTTTCAGAGAAAGGCACATCGGCTGCTATCTCGTTAAAGATAAAGTTGAGCGTTCCACTAAGAACAGCCTCTATCTTAAGAATCTTATCACCTGAGTTTCTAAGGTCGTTGATGGTGCCGATGATAGGCAAGCCAGCTCCTACGTTTGTTTCATAACGGAACTTAACGCCTTTGGCAAGTGCCAGCTGTTTTAGTTTTAGATAGTAATCGTAATCGCCTGATGCAGCTATCTTATTGGCTGCAATGACTGATATGTTGTGAGCAAGCAGACTCTCGTAGAGTGCAGCAATATCCTTGCTTGCTGTGCAGTCAACGAACACGCTATTGAAGATGTTCATTGAGAGGATATTGTCGCGAAGCTTCTGTGGGTTGCTTGGTTCTGATTCTTTTAACAATGCTCGGTAGTTGTCGAGGTCTAAACCTTCACGGTTGAAGATGGCATTATGCGATGAGGCAATACCAACGACATTGAGCTTTAGCTGACTGCGATGTTTGAGTTCCTCATACTGACATTTTATCTGTTCGATGAGCTGTCCACCAACGGTTCCCACACCACAGATGAAGAGATTGAGAACATTGTATTCTGACAGGAAGAAGCTGTCGTGAATAACGTTGAGTGACTTACGTAGTGAGTCGGCTTTGACAACAAACGAGATATTGGTTTCGCTGGCACCCTGTGCACAGGCAATGACACTGATACCGCTACGTCCTAATGTTCCAAAGAGCTTGCCGGCTATACCTGGTGTGTGTTTCATGTTCTCGCCAACGATAGCCACGGTGGCAAGACCAAGCTCAACCTGCATGGGGAACATTGCTCCGTCGGCAATCTCGGCAGCAAACTCCTCATTGAGCACTCGTACTGCTTCGTTGACATCTTCCTCACGCACACCGATAGAGGTAGAGTTCTCTGACGATGCCTGTGACACCATGAACACGCTGATGCCATTGTCGGCAAGTCGGGTGAAGATGCGTCGGTTAACACCGATGACTCCCACCATGGAAAGACCAGTGACATTGATCAGGGCTGTGCCCTTGATAGAGCTGATACCCTTGATAGGCTTGCGGTCGTCTTCTATCTTCTGCTTGATGATAGTACCTGGGTTTTCAGGGTTGAAGGTATTCTTAACCTTGATAGGTATGTTCTTGATGCAGACAGGATAGATGGTAGGAGGGTAGATGACTTTTGCACCGAAGTTACAAAGCTCCATAGCCTCGACATAGCTCAGCTCGTTAATGGTGTAAGCTGACGAGATAACACGTGGGTCGGCAGTCATGAAACCATTGACATCGGTCCATATCTCAAGAACCTCGGCATCGAGTGCAGCAGCAATGATGGCTGCTGTGTAGTCGCTTCCGCCACGGCCTAAGTTGGTTATCTCGTCGGTGTCGCGGTCGCGACTGATGAAACCTGGAACCAATGACACACGTGGAAGGTCTTCGAAGGTGTCGAGGACAAGTTTATTGGTAAGATCGCTGTCAAGAACGTTCTTACCATTCTTGCGTTCTGTCTTTATGAACTCACGACTATCAAACCATTTTGCTCCACGGATAAGTGTGGCAACGATATTGCTTGACAGGCGCTCGCCATAAGAGACGATGGCGCAAAGGGTTTTCTCACTAAGGTCGTGAACAAGGAACACTCCATGATAAATGCTCTTTAACTGATCAAAGAGAGCATCCACCTTATTAAATAAGTCTTCCTGAAGGGTTGTATCGTCGATAATATGATCAATCATAGAATGATGGCGTTCAACCATAGTGTCGAACTCCTCTTTCCATTTCGGATCATGTTTAAGGGCTAACTGGGAAGTGGCAATGAGCTTGTCGGTAATGCCGCCAAGTGCGGAAACAACAACTACTACAGACTGGCGTTTTGCCTCGTTTTCTACTATTCGCTTTAAGCTAAGAATGCTTTTTACGGAACCTACTGATGTTCCGCCAAATTTTAAAACTTTCATTTTTTCGTGTATTTAGGTAATGCAATGCTCCCCTCGAAACAAACGAGGCTGAAGCAAAACTTAGTTGCAAAAGTAACGAATTTGATAGAAAACGCCAAAGAAAAATTGCAAAAAGATAAAATTAGCGTTGTATTAGGATTAATGTGTAATTTATTTCGCTTTCATTATGTGTGGAAGGCGTGATGAACTGATAGAATAAAAAAAGCCTATTGCAAAATTTGCAATAGGCTTATGGTGATAATTCTGAGTAATCAGAGTATTCAGATTATTCTGAATTTTCCGAGTATTCTGAATTATTATTCAATATTCAATATTCATTCTTCAATAGCGAAGCGCTGTGCGCTTCGCGCTCTTAGTATGCGCGTGCAATGATAACAAGGTTCTTGGCTGGTTTGCCAGTAACCATATCGACCTTACCCTCTACGTTCTGTTCAATGTTCAATGGCACACAACGGATAGTTGCTTGAGTGTCTTCCTTGATCTTTGCCTCGGTCTCGGCTGTGCCGTCCCATGGGCAAAGGAAGAAACCGCCTTTCTTAACACGCTCCTTGAACTCATCGTAGTTGTCGCACTCGAAGATGTGCTCATCACGATAGGTGAGAGCCTTCTTATAGATATTGTCCTGAATGTCCTTGAGGAGGTTCTTAACGCGCTCAACGATACCGTCGAAGCTTACGCTTTCTTTCTCTAAGGTGTCACGACGCATAATCTCGATAGTGTTGCTTTCGAGGTCACGACCACCCATAACGAGACGAACAGGTACACCCTTGAGCTCGTAGTCTGCAAACTTGAAGCCTGGACGCTTGTTGTCGCTGTCGTCGTATTTAACGCTGACACCAAGTTCCTCGAGTTCATTGATAACTGGCTGCAACTTATCAGAGATAGCCTTGAGCTGCTCCTCACCTTTATAGATAGGTACGATAACAACCTGAATAGGTGCAAGTGCTGGAGGAAGAACAAGACCGTTGTCGTCAGAGTGGGTCATGATGAGAGCACCCATCAGACGGGTAGAAACACCCCATGATGTAGCCCATACATATTCAGGCTTGTTCTCCTTATTAAGGAATGTTACATCGAAACTCTTAGCGAAGTTCTGACCGAGGAAGTGACTGGTACCACTCTGCAGAGCCTTACCATCCTGCATCATTGCCTCGATAGTGTATGTGTTGAGAGCACCTGCAAAACGCTCGGTCTCACTCTTTACACCACGTACTACAGGTACTGCCATTACCTTCTCGGCGAAGTCGGCATATACGTGAAGCATCTCAACAGCCTTTGCCTCTGCCTCTTCCTTAGTAGCGTGAGCGGTGTGGCCCTCCTGCCAAAGGAACTCTGATGTGCGGAGGAAAGGACGAGTGCGCATTTCCCAACGCATAACGTTACACCACTGGTTGCAGAGGATTGGCAGGTCGCGATAAGAATTGATCCAGTTCTTATAAGTGTGCCAAATCATTGTCTCAGATGTAGGACGAATGATAAGTTCTTCCTCGAGTTTTGCCTCTGGGTCAACGATAATGTCCTTACCGTCGTCGCTTGTCTTCAAACGATAGTGAGTAACAACGGCACTCTCTTTAGCAAAACCCTTAACGTGCTCAGCCTCACGAGCAAAGAAGCTCTTAGGAATGAGCAGAGGGAAATATGCGTTCTGAACACCAGTCTTTTTAAAAGCCTTATCCAAAGCAGCCTGCATTTTTTCCCAAATAGCATAGCCGTAAGGCTTAATAATCATACAACCGCGAACAGGAGCCTGCTCGGCCAGATCAGCTTTCACAACCAAGTCATTGAACCACTGACTGTAGTCGTCAGCACGCTTGGTCAATTGCTTTAATTCTTTTGCCATTTTATATTCTTTTTGTTTATTGTTTCGTTATATTGAATTATCTGGTCTTATTTAAGAAAAACCACGAAAACCTCTCTATGCGCGGTAAAACCGCTAAATGAAAAATGATAAATGAAAAATGATAAAGCTGTAAACTCAAGTTGCTCATTCTCCTTCTACGTTTTGCCCTACGACAAAAGTACTGGGGAGGTCGGGAGAGGCTTCTTTAAAGCAAGCTTTCATTAGCATCTTTCAATCACAAGCCTTACGGCTAACCTTTTTAGAGAAAAACCTCGGTGCTTTGCACCGAAAACCCTAACGAAATATAAATCGTTTAGTATCTATACTCTTTATAAGGTTTTCTTTGTTTTTATTCAATCTTTAATAGCGAAGCGTTGGCTTCTAACTTCTTTTATCTTCCTTATTATAGAGGTAAGGAATTAATTTGCGCACAAAATTACAAAAAAATGTTCAATCACACTCTATTATGTAGAAAAAACAATTATCTTTGCAAGAAATAAATTGGATAATAACCATTTTAAAAGAAACAAATTATGAAGAAATTAAAGACTTTAACCCTTGGTTTGGCATTCCTTACCGTATTAGGTAGTTTCTCAAGTTGTGCTACAAAGCAGGGCACAGGTGCACTTGTTGGTGCTGGTGGTGGTGCTGCTCTTGGTGGTATTCTTGGTGGTATCATTGGTCACAATGCTAAGTCGGCTGCTATTGGTGCTGCTATTGGTGGCGCTGTTGGTTCAGGTACAGGTGCATTGATTGGCCGTCACATGGATAAGGTGGCTGCTGAGGCTGCACAGATTGAGAACGCTAAGGTAGAGGAGGTTACCGATGCTAACGGTCTTAAGGCTGTGAAGGTTACTTTCGACAGCGGTCTGTTGTTTGATACTAACAAGGCTACTTTGAAGGCTGCTTCTAAGAACGACCTTGCTAAGTTCTCTAAGGTTTTGAAGAATAATACCGATGTATATGTTGATGTATATGGTCATACTGATTCAACAGGTAATGACGGTATCAACCTTCCATTGAGTAATAACCGTGCTAAGTCTGTTGTTAGCTACTTGAAGACTTGTGGTGTTTCTGCTGGTCAGTTCAAGACAGTAGAGGGTAAGGGTAGCTCTGACCCTGTAGCTGATAATGGTACAAAGGCTGGTCGTCAGCAGAACCGTCGTGTAGAGGTTTATCTCTATGCAAGCGAGGCTATGGTTAAGGCTGCTGAGAACGGTTCTTTGAAGTAACGTTGAGCGGTATACTTTGAACATTGAACTTTGAACATTGAACTTTGAGATTTGAATTTTGAATTTATGATTAGTCCTTCTACTTTGAGCCTCAAGCTTCAAGGTAATCATAATGTTCAAAATTCAATTTTCAAAGATCAAACTTCAAAGTTCAATGTTCTTTTTTAATGTAAAGTTCAAAGTTCAAACCTCAAAGATTATTGTAGTCATAAAGTTCAAACTTCAAATCTCAAAGTTTAAAGTTCAAACCTCAAAGTTAAATGAAGCATATTGTTTGGAAGATTGTACGTTGGGGAGTATCTCTGTTTTTTGCATCAACCTTGTTTATGGTTGTTGTATATCGTTTTCTGCCTGTTTATTTCACACCCTTGATGTTTATCCGTTGCGCTCAGCAGGTGGGCGATGGTGAGAGTATGACACTTCATCATACATGGGTGTCGATGGATAAGATAAGCAAACATATGCCTGTTGCAGTTATGGCAAGCGAAGATCAACGTTTTCTGTTGCACCATGGTTTTGACTATGATGCAATAGAAAAGGCTGCAAAGCATAATATGAGTGGAAAGGGAAAGAAACACGGTGCAAGTACTATCAGTCAGCAAACAGCCAAGAATGTGTTTCTGTGGCCTGGTCGCTCTTGGATAAGAAAGGGCTTCGAGGTGTATTTTACTGCTTTGATAGAATTGTTCTGGAGCAAGCAACGCATCATGGAGGTTTATCTTAACTCGATAGAAATGGGTAACGGCATCTATGGTGCTGATGCTGTGGCTGAATATCATTTTGGTAAGACGGCAAGTGACCTCAGTCGTGCTGACTGCGCTCTTATTGCTGCCACTCTGCCTAATCCCCGTAAGTTCTCAAGTAAGAACCCCTCAAGCTATATGCGTAAACGTCAGCGTCAGATAATGCAGAACATGCGTTTTATCCCTGCCTTCCCGAAGGAGGGTGAAGACGTGAATCCAAAGACTGTAGTGGGAGGAGTTTATAAGAAATAAGCCTCCCTCATCCCCCTCCAAAAGGAAGGGGCTTTTAAATTATGATGACAAAAGAAGAATTGCTTTTGCAATTAAATGAATCACAGCGAAATGCTGTTGAATATATTTCAGGTCCAGAACTGGTTATTGCTGGTGCAGGATCGGGTAAAACACGTGTATTAACATACAAGATTGCATACCTGCTGAAAAAGGGTATGAAACCATGGAATATCCTTGCACTTACCTTTACTAATAAGGCGGCAAAGGAAATGAAAGAGCGTATTGCCAAACTCGTTGGCGAGAATTTGGCTCGCCACCTGTATATGGGTACATTCCATAGTATCTTTGCACATATATTGCGTGTTGAGGCTGCAAGATTAGGGTATAATTCCAGTTATACAATTTACGACGAGACAGATTCGCGTTCGCTTATCAAGTCAATAGTTAAGGAAATGCAGCTTGATGATAAGCAGTATAAACCTGCAACGGTGCATAATCGTATCAGTATGGCAAAGAACCATCTTATCCTTGCAGATGCTTATACAGAGGATAGGGCTGCTTTGATGCGTGACCAAGAAGAGAAACTGCCCGAGATAAGCAATATATACACTGCTTATCAGCAGCGACTTCTTAAGGCTAATGCCATGGATTTTGATGATTTGTTGGTGCTTACTTATCAGCTATTTTCACAGCATGAAGATGTGAGACAGAAATACGCATCTAATTTTGAGTATGTGCTTGTTGATGAGTATCAGGATACTAACTATGCTCAACAGCAGATTCTGTTGTTGCTCACTAAGGAAAATCAACGTGTGTGTGCAGTAGGTGACGATGCTCAGAGTATCTATGCTTTCCGTGGTGCAAATATTGATAATATTCTTAGTTTCCAGCAGGTATATAAAAATACTCAGCTGTTTAAACTGGAACAGAATTATCGCTCTACACAACGAATAGTGAAAGCTGCCAACAGTCTTATAAAACACAATGAACGACAGATACACAAGGAAGTGTATAGTGAGAATGATGAAGGCGACAAAATACTACTTCGTCATTTGCAAAGCGATAAGGAGGAGGCTATTGTTGTAAGTAAAGAGATACAGCGTATTAAACGTACAGAAGGCTTTGAATGGCGTGATTTCGCTATTCTGTATCGTACAAATTCGCAGAGCCGTAGCTTTGAGGATCAGTTCTTGCATGATGGTGTGCCGTATCGTGTTTTTGGCGGAATGAGCTTCTATCAGCGCAAAGAAATAAAAGATATTATAGCTTATTTCCGTGTAGTTACTAACCCTGATGACGAGGAAGCAATAAAGCGCATTATCAATTACCCTGCTCGAGGCATTGGCGAAACAACCATTGGAAAAATTGCCGTTGCTGCACAGACAAACAGAGTGAGCTTTTGGGACATTATTAATCAGCCAGAACACTATGCCGTTGGCATTAATAAGGGAACTATAGCAAAGCTGCAGGGCTTTGTTACCCTGATGCAGGGTTTTATTGATGTGGTACATGAAAAAGATGCCTATGAACTTGGTACTGAGATAATTAAGAAAGCTGGTATTTCGGATGATTTATATAAATCAAAAGATGTAGAGGCTGTTTCACGTCAGGAAAATCTTGAGGAATTCCTTGCTGCCTTGCAAGAGTTTGTTGAGAGTCGTCGTGAGGAAGGTCAGGAAGACAGAATCGGTTTGAGCGATTATCTTCAGGAAGTGTCGTTGCTCACTGATGCCGACAACAAGAAAGATGATGATAACCGTGTGGCGTTGATGACGGTACATGCAGCCAAAGGTCTTGAGTTCCCTGCTGTGTTTGTTGTTGGACTTGAAGACGGAATTTTTCCAAGTCAGCGTTCAATGCTGAGTATGCGAGAGATGGAGGAGGAGCGCCGTCTGCTTTATGTTGCCATAACACGAGCAGAGAAGCATTGTATGCTTACTTATGCTAAGAACCGTTGGCGCTATGGTAAGATGGAGATGTTCTCAAAGAGTCGTTTTCTTAACGATATTGATCCTGCTTTGCTTGAAACAGACGAAGACCAGTTCTTGTTTGGTGAGTTCTCTACTCGTACGCCTGTGCGTCCTCGTGGAATACATACAACGCATAATGTTAGTACAGAGCGCAGTAGGGTAATACCACAGCGTCCAGAGCTGAACCGTCCGTTGACTCGTATGTCGGCAGCCGTAGCCAAGCCTACTTCTGTAAGTAAAACATCTGCAAGCGCTTCTTCAAGTAATTTGTGCGAAGGAATGGTTATCGAACACCAGCGTTTCGGTAGAGGCACAATAACAAAGATTGAGGGCGCAGGCGAAAACATGAAGGCTACAGTTGAGTTCGTGCATACAGGCACCAAACAACTGCTTCTGAAGTTTGCGAAGTTCACAGTAATTAAATAAGTGATAATTCAATTATAATCGGAGTTATGACAAAGGAAGAATTCTTTGCCAGGATAGATGAGGCGAAGAAGGGGCCAACCTATAAAATGCTGCCTAATGAAGACTTGACAACTTTTTTGAGGAGGCTTGGCAATGACATATAATGTCGAGTTAAAAAAAACAGGCAGCACGTGATTTTATAATTTTGGAATAATTTGTGTTAATTCTCGGAAATTTGTGTCATGCGAAAGCATGAACATAAATATGGTTGGGATAAAAAAACATGTTAGAAAAACTTGATTATCTAAAAAATATAATTTATATTTGCAACTGTATTAATTATTAATAGGTAATTTTAGTAGGTTTCTGTTTTATGGCAAAGTACAATATTACTGAGAAAAAAGAAAAGGAGGCACTTTATCGTACCTTAGTAAGTCCAAAGGTAATGGATGATCTGAAAGAGAAGATTCTTAATATCATCCTGATTCAGAAGAAGTATAAGGATAAAGATTATTCTGCTGCAAAGTTGGCAGAAGAACTTGGTACTAATTCACGATATATTTCTGCTGTAGTAAATGTGAGATTCCACATGAACTACACTTCTTTCGTGAATAAGTATCGAATAGAGGAAGCTATGGCGCTTCTTGTTGACCGCAGGTACAAGGATCTCAATATGGAGGATATCTCTGATATGGTGGGATTCTCTAACCGACAATCGTTCTATGCTTCGTTCTATCGATTGAACGGTTGCACGCCTCGCGAATACAAAATGCGACACATGACAACAACAAATACAAAGAAGGTGTAATCAACACCTTCTTTTATTTTGTTTTTACATAATTGAATATGAGTGATTTTAAATATATAGATGAGCGATTTGCTGATTTGCAAATGCTGCGTTATCGTTTGCATGGTTGGGAGGAACTGACTCTTGACCAGAAGATTTTTGCATATTACTTGGCGAAGGCTACTATAGCTGGACGTGATATTACCTTTGATCAGTTTGGTAAATATAATCTGGCTATACGTAATTTGCTTGAGGATATTTATGTTGCTGAGGAAGACCGTGAGAACGATGAGTTCAAGGCGCTGACAGTATATCTTAAGCGTGTGTGGTTTTCAAGCGGAATATATCATCACTATGGTTGCGAGAAGTTTAAACCAGAGTTCTCTGAAAAGTATCTTCGTGATGAAGCAAAAAAGATTGATTACCAGGGTGATATAGATGAATTGGTAAAGGTAATCTTTGATGCTGATTATCTGCCTAAACGTGTTGATATGGCTGACGGAAAAGATGTTGTTTTGTCGTCGGCATGCAACTATTATGAAGGTGTTAATCAGGCAGAAGTTGAGGCTTTTTATAAGGTCAAGAATACATCGTCAGACAACCAACCTTCATGGGGACTTAACTCTAAACTGGTGAAGGAGAATGGCGAGATACGTGAGCTGGTGTATAAGGAAGGAGGTCTTTATGACAAGCAGATAAAGGAAATAGTGCATTGGCTTGAAAAAGCAAAGCCGTATGCCGAGAACGAGCAGCAGAAGAAGGTTATTTCTCTGTTGATAGATTATTATAAGACTGGCGACCTGAAACTCTTTGATGATTATTCTATTGAGTGGCTTAAGGAGCAGGATGCACGTATTGACTTTATTAACGGATTCATAGAAGTTTATGGCGACCCATTAGGTTTGAAGGGTTCGTGGGAAGGATTGGTAGAATACAAAGATGTTGTTGCTACCCGTCGTACCGAACTCATCTCGAACAATGCTCAATGGTTTGAAGACCATTCGCCTGTTGATCCTCGTTTCCGTAAGCCACAGGTGAAAGGTGTTTCTGCAAAGGTTATTTGTGCGGCGATGTTGGGCGGTGACGAGTATCCTGCTTCGGCTATTGGCATAAACCTGCCTAATGCTGATTGGATTCGTGCTGAATATGGTTCTAAAAGCGTTACCATCGGTAATCTTACTGATGCTTATAACAAGGCTGCACACGGCAATGGCTTCATGCAAGAGTTTGTTTGGGGCGATGAAACCATGCAGCTTGTAGAGAAATATGCTGATGTGTGTGATGACTTGCATACCGACTTGCACGAGTGTTTGGGGCATGGTAGCGGTCAGCTGCTTCCAGGCACCGATCCTAATGCGCTGAAGGCTTATGGTAATACGATAGAGGAGGCGAGGGCAGACCTCTTTGGTTTGTATTATATTGCTGACAGGAAACTTGTTGAGCTTGGCTTGACACCTAATGATGACGCGTATAAGAGTCAGTATTATACTTACATGATGAATGGTGCCTTGACACAATGTGTGAGAATAGACCTTGGTAAGGATATTGAGGAAGCTCACATGCGTAATCGTGCACTTATTGCCAACTGGGTTCTTGATAATGCTGAGGTTGAGAAGGGTGGTACTGTTTGCCGTGTTGCCGAGATTGTGGAACATGATGGTAAGCATTATATTCAGATTAACGACTATGAGGCTCTGAGAGGACTATTTGCTAAACTTCTTGCCGAGATTCAGCGCATAAAGAGCGAGGGCGACTATGAGGCTGCCCGCTATTTGGTTGAGAAATATGCCATAAAGCTGAACCCTGTGCTTCATAAGGAGATAAAAGAGCGTTATGCTCATCTGGATATTGCTCCATATAAGGGTTTTATCAATCCATGGATGAAGCCTGTTGTTGATGCAGAAGGAAAGATTATTGATGTGGAACTTGATTATACTGAGAGTTTTGAACATCAGAATCTTAGATATTGGAAACCTCTCTCCCCGCTCTCCCCTGCAGGGAGAGTGCCTCGCTAACGCTCGTTAGCCTGCTTGAGAGAGTTTTTATTGTGAATTAGGAAATAGCCCTTGGGGATATCCCATGAGAGGGTAAAAAATAATCTTTAAAACTATGCCTCGTAAATTCCTACTCGAAAATCTGTAAGTGTTTGCAGATTAAGAAACAGCCCTTTGGGCTGGCTCCCTCCCCCTCGGGGGAGGGCAGGGGGAGAGGTTGTAAATTATGGATAAAGTAAAAGAAATAAAGCAGTCGTTTAGATTGCTTATGAATGGAGTTACAGCGCAGTCAATGCGTGATAAAGGCGTGGGCTATAAGATAAACTGGGGTGCCTCGTTCCTGCATCTTAAAGAGATGGCTGCTGAATATGGCAAGGACTATGATCTTGCCATAGAGTTGTGGAAAGAAGATATTCGTGAGTGCAAGATTCTTGCAACGCTCATAATGCCGGCAGATAAAATCTCAGCCGATGTTGTTGAGGTGTGGATGGAAGGTGTGAAAACACAGGAGGTGGCCGAAATGCTTGCGTTCAACCTGCTGCAATATGTTGATTTCGCTCCTGTACTTGCCTATGGTTTTATAGCTTCGGCAAAACCTCTGGAGCAGATTTGTGGTTTTCATATTCTCTCGCGCTTGTTTATGAAGGGACAAGAACCTAATGAGAAGGGAATCAATGAGTTCATCGATCAGGCTCAAGCAGCGCTTAAAGACGAAAATCTTGGTGTGCGCCATGCTGCTGCAACCTGTGCTATGCGCTTTGCCGACCTTGGCATAGTGTATGAGCGATTGGCGAAATCAGCGTTTAAGGGAATTTTGGAGATTTAGAAACCAACCTCTCTCCCCGCTCTCCCCCGAGGGGGAGAGAGCCTCGCTTCGCTCATATTTACTAACGAACAAATCTTAACTTCATCTCTCTTTTAATTGCAAAAGAGGGATTACAAATAGCGTAATTTAGTGTGGTTGCAAGAAAACAGCCCATAGGGCTGGCTCCCTCCCTGCAGGGGAGGGCGGGGGGAGAGGTTATTTTTTTTGCTTTTTATTCTTTATTGTGTGAGAAAATGAGTATCTTTGCTCGGCTTTATATGAAAGCAGTCTTGATGTTTTAAGAATTAATCCAACGAAAATAAAAACTATTTCAATATAGAAAGATGAATACAACAGGAAAAGTTGATGTCCTGCTCGGTTTACAGTGGGGCGACGAGGGTAAAGGTAAGGTAGTCGATGTGCTGACTCCTAAGTATGATGTTGTTGCTCGTTTTCAGGGTGGTCCTAACGCTGGTCACACTTTGGAATTTGAAGGTGAGAAGTATGTTCTTCGTTCTATTCCTTCAGGTATCTTCCAGGGTGGTAAGGTAAATATCATTGGTAATGGTGTTGTGCTTGCTCCCGATTTGTTCATGGGCGAAGCTAAGGATTTGGAGAAGAGTGGTCATCCACTTCAGGAGCGTCTTCATATCTCAAAGAAAGCTCATCTCATCATGCCTACTCATCGTGTTCTCGACCGTGCTTACGAGGCTGCAAAGGGTAAGAACAAGGTAGGTACCACTGGTAAGGGAATTGGTCCTACTTATACCGACAAGACAAGTCGTAATGGTCTTCGTGTGGGTGATATTCTTGACAACTTCGAGCAGAAATATGCTGCTCACAAGGAGCGCCACATGCAGATGTTGAAGGCTCTTGGCTGGACAGATTTCGAAGGCTTCGAGGAAACCGAGAAGGTTTGGCTCGAGGGTATTGAATACATGAAGCAGTTTAAGTTTGTTGACAGCGAGCACGAAATCAACAATATCCTTCGTGAGGGTCGCAGCATTCTTTGTGAGGGTGCTCAGGGCACAATGTTGGATATCGACTTTGGTAGCTACCCATTTGTAACATCATCAAATACCGTTTGTGCAGGTGCTTGCACAGGTTTGGGTATCGGTCCTAACCGTATTGGCGATGTGTTTGGTATTATGAAGGCATATTGCACTCGTGTAGGTGCAGGTCCTTTCCCAACAGAGCTTTTCGACGAGACAGGTGCTAAGATTCGTGACCTCGGTCATGAGTATGGTGCTGTTACAGGTCGTGAGCGTCGTTGTGGTTGGGTTGACCTTGTTCAGCTCAAGTATAGCGTTATGATCAATGGCGTAACAAAGCTCATCCTGATGAAGAGCGATATTCTTGACAACTTCGACACAATCAAGGCTTGTACAGCTTATGAGTTGCCTGACGGTACTACAACAACCGAACTTCCTTACGAGCTTTACGATGTTAAGCCAGTATATAAGGAGTTCAAGGGTTGGCACACAGATATGACCAAGATGACAAGCGAGGATGAGTTCCCAGCTGAGTTCAATACATATCTGAAGTTCCTTGAAGACTATCTCGAAACACCTATCACTATTGTGTCAGTAGGTCCTGACCGTGCAGCAACAA
Source organism: uncultured Prevotella sp. (assembly GCA_905236755.1). Taxonomy (GTDB): domain Bacteria; phylum Bacteroidota; class Bacteroidia; order Bacteroidales; family Bacteroidaceae; genus Prevotella. The sequence goes on along the minus strand of CAJOCR010000003.1, from coordinate 160,571 downwards.
TTGTAAGAAAGTAATGGCACAGAAACCAAGTATTCCAAAGGGAACACGCGACTTTGGACCATTGGAAATGGCCAAGCGCAATTATATATTCAACACTATCAAGAGTGTGTTTGCCCTCTATGGCTTTCAGCAGATAGAGACTCCTGCAATGGAGACCTTAGGCACACTCATGGGTAAGTATGGCGAGGAGGGCGATAAGCTTCTCTTCAAGATACTCAACTCAGGCGATTATCTCAAGAAGGTGAGCGATGAGGAACTCGCTGAACGCAACACCTTGAAGATGCAGACAAAGCTCTGCGAGAAAGGATTGCGATACGATCTCACCGTACCTTTCGCACGCTATGTTGTTCTTCATCGTGATGAACTGCAGTTGCCTTTCAAGCGTTATCAGATTCAGCCAGTATGGCGTGCTGACCGCCCACAGAAGGGTCGCTATCGTGAGTTCTATCAATGTGATGCCGATGTAGTTGGCTCTGATTCACTCATCAACGAGGTTGAGCTGATGCAGATTTACGACACTGTGTTTGCTAAGTTTGGCATTCGCGTTCAGATAAAGATCAACAACCGCAAGATTCTCACAGGTATTGCAGAAACAATAGGTGAGGCCGACAAGATTGTTGACATTACCGTAGCTATGGACAAGCTCGACAAGATTGGTCTTGATGGTGTCAATGCAGAACTTCGTGAGAATGGCATTTCCGAAGAAGCTATCAAGAAACTGCAGCCTATCATTGCTCTTGAAGGCTCTAACGATGAGAAGCTTGCTACAATAAAGCAGGTGCTTGCCGGCAGCGAGATAGGTGTGAAGGGTGTAGAGGAAACTCAGTACATTCTCGATACACTGAAGAGCTTCGACATGAAGAACGAGATACAGCTCGACCTCACCCTTGCTCGTGGATTGAACTATTACACAGGTGCAATCTTCGAGGTTAAGGCTCTCGACACAGCTATGGGAAGTATTGGTGGTGGCGGTCGTTACGACAACCTCACAGGTATTTTCGGTATGCCAGGACTCTCAGGTGTAGGTGTCAGCTTCGGTGCCGATCGTATTTACGATGTTCTCGAGGCACTCGACCTCTATCCAAAAGAGACAATCAATGCAACTCAGGTTCTCTTCATCAACTTCGGTGACAAGGAAACAGCATATTGTTTGCCAATCGTTAACAAATGTCGTGCTGCTGGCATTCGCACAGAGATGTTCCCAGACAGCGCCAAGATGAAGAAGCAGATGAACTATGCTAATGCAAAGAACATTCCTTTTGTTGTTCTTGCAGGCGAGAACGAGATAAACGCTGGTAAGGTTACATTGAAGAACATGACTACAGGCGAGCAGTCGTTGGTTGATGCCGATGAACTGATCGCTGCAGTTAAATAAAACGACCTCTCTCCCCGCTCTCCCCCGAGGGGGAGAGAGCCTCGCTTCGCTCATATTTACTAACGAACAAATCTTAACTTCATCTCTCTCTTAATTGCAAAAGAGGGATTACAAATAGCATAATTTAGTGTGGTTGCAAGAAAACAGCCCATTGGGCTGGCTCCCTCCCCCTCGGGGGAGGGCAGGGGGAGAGGTTAATTTTTTTTGCATTTCGCTTTGAACTAATCAAAAAAACGTTTATATTTGCAATTGAATCATTTTTGATAACCAAAAAAACAAAACCATTATGAAAAAGAAATTTATTTGTACCGTTTGTGGCTATATCTACGAAGGTCCAGAACCACCAGAGAAATGCCCAATCTGTAAGGCTCCTGCTGAGAAATTCAAGGAGATGGAAGAAACAGGTGGCGACCTCACCTTCGACACAGTTCATTATCTTGGTGCAGCATATAAGGAAGGAGTAAGCGAAGAACTTATTCAGCATTGCAAGGACACCTTTGCTGGCGAATGCAGCGAGGTGGGTATGTATCTTGCTATGGCTCGTCAGGCCGACCGTGAGGGCTATCCAGAGGTAGCTCGTGCTTTCGAGCACTATGCTTACGAAGAAGCCAACCATGCAAGTCGCTATGCTGAACTGCTGGGCGATGTACTTAAGGACACCAAGAGCAATCTTGAGGCTCGCATAGCTGCCGAGGTAGAAGCATGCTCAGAGAAGTTTGCTATGGCAAAGAAGGCTAAAGCCGAAGGCAACGACACCCTTCACGACACTATTCACGAGATGGCTAAGGACGAAGCCCGCCATGCAGCTGGCTTCAACGGCCTTTACAAACGACTGTTTAAGTAACGTTTAACGACGTTTAAGTGTTGGCAGTTTTGTATCATAAATATATTGGTTAAAAAGAGAAGGCTCTTGCGGATTAGTTTCTGCGAGAGCCTTTGTTATATATTACTGAACTAAATCGGTTCAGAAGATATAGGAGGTTAAAGAGAGTTATATGCTTTATCATTTAGTACGCCTCGGCGTGCGCAATCAGCTTGTCGGCTCTTTCGCCTGTACCTTTATAATATATTAAAGAGGTGTATTGGTTTTCGGTTTGGTAGAAGTTGCCTTCGGTGTCAACGGGGGCGTAGTTGCCTTTGCTCATTTCAACGAGATACTGGTATGAGTAGTAGCCTTGTTTGAGGGTTAGTTCCTTCTCGTAGCAGTTGGTGTCGTGGTTGTATGTCATTTCGGTTGATGAATTGAATAGTCCGTTGGTGAATCTGCCGTTGACATATATGTGTCGGCCGCAATAAGGGGTCTTGAGCTTGAAATGCACCTTTATGTATTCACAGAAGGTGTCGTTGTTGTCGTTGTCGCTGTTGCGGATATAGAATGCTCCGTTGGCGTCTTCGTCGTAGAGGTAGTTGAGGCGTGGTTCGTCGGTGAACAGATAGGCGTTGAACCATTCGCCGTCCCACGAGATGTCTTCTATTCCCATGGTGGTGTGGTTGACGTCGAGGGTTTCGAACTTGTGGTATTCGTTGCCTGCATCAAAGATATAGTCGCGGCAATGTGTCCACTGCAGTCCGTCTTTTGTTATTTGCTGTGGATGGATGTTCCATCTTGCTGTGTGCCAGTTGCCGTTTTGCAACAGCACGCTTTTTATCTGTGTGGTGGGGTTGGTAACGTTTACGTTGCCGTAGTTTAGCTGCACGTCAACCTGCTGATGCTGTTTGTTGATGTCGATGTCGGTGTTTGTTGTTACGTTCATCTTTACGCTGGCACGTGGTTCTGCAACTAAGAAACAGGCTGTGATGACGGGTGTGTTGTCGTTGTTCTCGTCGTAGATGGTGAGCTTGTAGTTTCCGCTCATCTTTATATTGCAGTTGCGATTGGGGATCTGAAGCGAGTAGTGGGTGTATAGCTGGTTGGTGTTCACTGATTCTTCAACGTTGTCGATGGTGAGTCCATCAGAGAATCCTTCGGCATAATCGCTTGTGAAGAGGCCTTGCGTTTCTGCCCAGTCGGCTTCACAATGAGTGAGGGTGTAGGTGTAACGGTGGTATTCGTGTGTGAGATCGTCGAAATCAATGTGTATTGCTTTGTTGTCTCCAAGTGAGATGATAGGTAATGGAGCAAGCCAGTCTGTTCCTGCCACCACTTGCAGTGAGGATATGTTGGTGCTGTGTATCATGTGGTTTTGTGCAAACGTGATGTTACACCCTAAAAGCGCTAAAGCCAGTATAGCATTTCTTTTTTTCATTTTTTTAAGTTTAAAAGAAAAAAACGAGAAAGACCCAATGTAAATGTGGAATGTGGAATTATAGATTTATCCCTGTTGCCCATTTGAACTCCTGCCCTCTGGAGGGAAGGTTGGGAAGGGTCTTTACAAAGGTAGCATAAAGAATGTTTTCTGGGGAGCGATTTTTTAAATAATGTTTTCAATTTTCAATAAATTAAACTTAAAATCCTTATTTTTGAGTATTTTATTTAATTTTTTTAGCAAAATGTTTGGATAAAAAAATATTTTTTAGTACTTTTGCATCGAATTAGAAAACTAACTATTTGTATTGTCTAAGTTTTGCAAGCTTTGCTTGCTTGGTAGATATATGAAGTTATATCTTCATAACTTGAGTATATTAATTGTTGTAAAAGTCAACGTTTGAAAAAGATATATTACATACTTTTAACGGTAATGGTTCTTTGTGTAGCTTGTGAGTTTAAGTTAACCAAAGAGAATGATAGCAGAGCTTCGGTAGAAGTTGTGCGCTATGACCGTTTAGAGAGCAGATATCTTACAACAGGCGATTTTTCGGCTTTGCAGCAAATGAATGTTGATTATCCAGTGGTTACCCGCACTCTTGTAGAGAATGTTTTGAAGTTGGGTGCAGTGTATGAGCCAGATATCAACAGTAAGTTCCTTAGTTTTTATCAGGATACTATTCTTCAGGGGGTAATTGCCGACACAGAGGCTCAGTATGCTAATATGACAGATGTTAACGAGAGTCTCAGTGATGCTTTTGACAAGTTGCAGGAGCTGATTCCTTCGCTCAGGAAGCCAGAGATTTTTGCGCTTATCGGTGCTCTTAATCAAAGTATTATCGTTGGCGACAACTATGTTGGTGTTTGCTTGGACAAGTATCTTGGAAAGGATTATCCGCTTTACAAGAAGTATTATACAGCTCAGCAGCGTGAGTCGATGAGTGCTGAATACATTGCCTCGGATTGTGTGACATTCTATTTGTTGAGTCTTTATCCTTTGAAGGATTTTGAGCAGCGTTCTCAGCACGATCGTGACCTTCACATGGGTAAGATAATGTATGTTGCAAATGTTGTTACGGGCAAGAATCTCTTTACTACACCATATGTAAAGAAAGCCAGCAAGATGAAAAAGGCTTCTAAGCTGTCGTTTGAGGAATTCCTCAAGAAGGATAAGTAGTTTTCCTCCCCTTATGAATGGGAGGTTAGGAGGAGTTGGAAAACTTGAATAATATCTCGATTTATATTTGCGCCCTTGATTTTTATTTTATCAAGACGATTTTTATTTTTATCAAGACGAGTTGACGAAAACAAAGTTTGAGTAATTTGAGACGAGTTGATGAGAACTACGTTCGAATAATTAGAGAATTTAAGCGCTGTGCGCTTCTTAACTCCTAACTCCTAACTTCTAACTCCTAACTACTTTATTATTCCCCAGCCCTCAATGGTCTTTACACCCCCTTCACTTCCCCCGTTCCCGGGGGACAGAAACCCTTCATAAGGTATGGAGAGAACCTTGCCTTATATTATTCTCCCTTAAGTAGTTGTGCAGCAGATTGGTGAACTCATAGTTTTTGAGTCCCCATTTTGGTGCTATGAGGAGGTTGGCTGGTGACTGACTGACAAAGCGCTCTAACACCAGTGAAGGGCGCAGGTGTTGTATGTAGCGGGCTATGAGCTGAATGTATTCTTCAACGCTGTAAACGTGGAAGGGGTGCTCTGTGTATAGCTCTGCTAATCGTGTGTTGCGGATAATCTGCATCTGGTGCATTTTCAGTATGTCGAGTGGGAGAGATGATATTATCTCAGCCTGTCGTATGCTTTCCTCGGCATCTTCGCCCGGAAGTCCGAGTATGATGTGACCGCCAACGAGTATTCCTCGTTTGTGAGTTTCGTCTATTGCCCTACGGCAACATTCAAAGTCGTGCCCTCTGTTTATTCTCTTTAGAGTTTCGTCGTTAGCCGATTCTATTCCGTATTCCACGAGAACGAAAACGCGTTTGCTCAGTTCAGCCAGATAGTCGAGCAGCTCGCTGCTTATGCAGTCGGGGCGTGTGCCAATTACCAGTCCTACAACATCTTCAACGGCAAGCGCTTCTTCATAATAGCTTTTTAGCGTGTCAAGAGGGGCGTATGTGTTTGTGAAAGCCTGAAAATATGCCAGGTATTTCATTTCTGGGTATTTCCTTGAGAAGAATTTCTTTCCAGCATTGAGCTGTTCGGTTATGCTGTCGTGCTTATGGCAGTATGATGGATTGAAGGTGCGATTATCACAAAAGATACATCCGCCGTGACTGATTTTTCCGTCACGGTTAGGACATGTCATACCCGCATCAATACTAATCTTTTGAACTCTAAAATCGAACTTAGAGCGTATCCATGTTGAGAAATCGTTATAAAAGGAATCCATAATGCTGCAAAATTACAAAAATATTATTACCTTTGCTTATACGAAATACAATAATCTATCTATAATGAAGAAATTTTTTATCATGTGTGCTGCAGTATTATTGTCGTCAGCAAGTATGATGGCAAAGAATGAGATTACTCTCAAAGATGTTACTGGAAGCACTTTCAAAGCAGAAATGGTATCGGGAATGGACCCTATTCCAGGTACAGATCAGTATGCCTCTATCAGCAATGATGGCAAGAGAATTATCACCTATTCATTCCGTACAGGTAAGGAGACTGGTGTGTTGCTTGATGTAAAAAACACAATGGGGGAGAAGATTGACGAGGTTGACGGATATGTTCTTTCTCCTGATGGCTCACGTATGTTGGTGCAGACTCATACAAAGAGAATCTATCGTCGTTCGTTTACTGCCGACTATTATATCTATACAATAAAGAGTCATAAGCTGGAGCGCCTTTCTGATGGTGGTCCTCAGCAGTGCCCTGTGTGGAGTCCTGATGGTTTGCAGGTGGCTTTTGTACGTGATAACAATATCTTCCTTGTGAAGTTGCTCTATGACAATGCTGAAAGTCAGGTTACCAAGGATGGTAAGTTTGGCGAGGTGATCAATGGTATTCCTGATTGGGTGAACGAAGAGGAGTTTTCTACCAACTGTTCGCTCACCTTCAATGCCGATGGCTCAATGATTTGTTGGATAAAATATGACGAGCGTCAGGTGAAGCAGTATTCTTTGCAGATGTTCAAGGGTGCTAATCCTGCTATCAATGCCTTTGCCACATACCCAGGATTCTATTCTTACAAGTATCCTAAGGCTGGTGAGGTAAACTCTGTTGTCACTGCATGGAGTTACGATATCAAGTCGCATGTGACACGTCAGTTGAATGTTCCTCTTGATAAAGACGGATATATGCCTCGTATTCATTCCACAAAGAATGCTTCAAGCATCTTGGTAACAACCATGAACCGCCATCAGGATCAGATGAATATCTATACTGTTAACCCTCGTTCATGCGTTGCCCGATTGCTTATTCAGGAGAAGAACGATAAGTACATAAAGGAGGAGGCTATGGAAGGCATTATTGTTGGCGAAAACTCATTGCTTTTGCCAAGCGACCGTGATGGCTTCATGCACCTGTATCTTTATTCTCTCAATGGCACATTGCTTCGCAAGGTTGCTCCCGGCAACTATGATATTACTGAAGTTTATGGTTATAATGAGGCAGCAGGAGATGTTTACTATCAGGCTGCTTCGTTGAATGCTCATGACCGTCAGGTGTTTGTGGCTCATAAGAATGGAAAGATTGAACGTCTGACCAATCAGGAAGGTTGGAACACAGCCACTTTCTCAGGTGATTACAAGTATTTCCTGAACAATTGGAGCGACTACGACACACCTTATGTATATACCATACGTGATAACAGCGGAAAGGTGCTTTCTACACCTATTGACAACAAGGCTTTGAAGGCAAAGGTAGCTGAGTATGGTTTTGCCAAGCGAGAGGCATTCTCATTCACTACTGTTGACGGCGTGAAGCTTGACGGTTGGATGGTGAAACCAGCTAACTTTGATGCAAACAAGAAATATCCAGTTATCATGTTCCAGTATGGTGGTCCAGGCAGTCAGCAGGTTCGCAACTGTTGGGCAGCTGGTTCTATGGGCAATGGTGGTGCTTTTGATTCTTATCTTGCTCAGAGAGGATTTATTGTAGTTTGTGTCGATGGTCGAGGTACAGGTGGTCGTGGTGCCGATTTTGAGAAGTGTATATATCTCAAACTGGGACAGCTGGAGGCTAAAGACCAGGTAGAGACAGCTTTGTGGTTAGGCAAGCAGAGCTATGTTGACGCTTCAAATATTGGTATCTGGGGCTGGAGCTTCGGTGGCTTCAACACACTGATGAGTATGAGTGAAGGAAGTGGGGTGTTTAAGGCAGGTGTTGCTGTTGCTCCTCCAACAGACTTCCGTTTCTATGATACCGTTTATACAGAGCGTTATATGCGTACTCCAAAGGAGAATCCTTCAGGTTATGACGATAATGCAATTACTCGTTCGGCAAATCTTCATGGCGCATTGTTGCTTTGTCATGGCGTAGCCGACGATAACGTGCATCCACAGAATACTTTTGAGTACGCTGAGGCTCTTGTTCAGGCCGACAAGGATTTTAAGGAGAATTACTACACCAACCGCAACCACAGCATTTATGGTGGTAACACTCGCAATCATCTTCTCCGCCAGATTGCAAGTTGGTTTGAAGAAAAGCTAAGATGAATGTGTAATGTGTAATGTGTAATGTGGACTGCGTAGCTGGCTGTTCCCGAAGGGAGAAGTTCCTTTGACCAACGGGAGAAAAAGCAATTAGTCGGCTACGCCGATTAATAAATTATCGAATGGTGAATTAAACTTTTGGTAATTCAGTCTTCAATATTAAGGCTCTTACAAAGAAATCTGTAAGAGCCTTATTTTTTGTTTCATTTATTCTGTATTTATTTTTCTTTTTGCAGAAAAATTATTACCTTTGGTGGTAGAAATCTAAATCATGAATATGAGATATATAATTACCGCTTTATTATTATTTTTTTTGGTACCAGTTTGTGCACAAGTTCATTATTCCGATGAACAAAAAGGAATAGTGTTTATGTTGCAGGGCGATATGAAAAAGGCACGTAAACTGTTGACTAAATCTTATAAAGAAGGCAATGAACGTGCTGCTTCTTACATGGCAACAAGTTATCTGATGGAAGACAGCACAGATGTAGGTGTGGGTAAGGCAATGAAATGGCTGTTGAAAGTTCCTGATGACTCATTGTCGGTTAGAATGCTATGTGAACTTTATAACGATAGTAATTCTATTTTTTTTGACAAGGCGAAAGGTGACGAATACCTTTTTCGTGCTGCAGATATGGGTGATCCGAGGGCTCTTTTCTTTACAGGAAGGGCTTACCTGAATGGTGAGAGAGGAGTAGAAATAGATCGTGCTAAGGCTATGACTTGTTTTCAAATGGCAGCTCAAAAGCGCGAACCTAATGCTTGTTATGTTGTAGTGGTGTGTTCTTTTGAATATGGTATCCCAGATGATGAAACCTATGAAAAGTTATATCGTTATGCATGTTATGCCGATAGTATGGGTATTTTTGATGCTCGAAAATACATAGGACTTATGAAGTGTATGGGTAAGGGCACAGAGTATGATCCTGTTCGTGCAGCTGTGTTACTTTCTCCTTTTGCCAATGCTGGAGATCCACTGGCAATGACCACTTTGGGAAATTTGTTTTTAGAAGGCGAAGGAGTGCAGAAAGATAGGGGAAAAGCATTGAAATATTTTAAGGAAGCTGCTGCTATGGACTATGTTGATGCCTATTATTCTCTTGCAATGTATTATAGATGTGGTAAGGATAGAGACATAGAACTTGCAGAAAAGTATGCCAAGCGTTGTTATGAATCGTGTCCAGATAAATATATGTATCGTCGTGGTTATGCTATGATTCTGATGGATGAATTTAGGTCGTTTGATGTTGAAAAAGAAAACTATTTAACTGATTATAAGGTTGATTCTGTCTTGGTTGACTCTTTGCTTTTGCCAGGTATTGCGTTAAATGAGTTGTATGCTCTTGATTATTTTGTGAAACGTTATATTAGTAAGGAACGTTTTGCTGAAGCTTATGACCTTGCTGCCCGCATACGTTATCACAAGGGAGTTGATGATGAGATGTTAGGAAACAGTAATCGCCAGTTGGTAATGCGTGCAATGATAAATAAGCCAACGCCACAAAATATTTCATTCATAAAAGACAGGGCAGACCGTGGTGATGTGGTGGCGCAAAGAGTTCTTGGTAGTTATTATTATCGAAAAAAGAAATATAAACTTGCTCAACATTATTATAAACTTGCTATTGAGCAGGGTGATAGTGCAGCCAAGACAGAATTGAAATATATGGAGGATGTTATTAAGAATATGTAGTATCAAAATTAAGGCTCTTGCAGAGAAATCTGTAGGAGCCTTTTTACAAATTACAATAATTACAATAATTACAGCGAAAATGCGCACGCACAGTATAAGTAAAAGTAATTACAATAATTACAGCGAAAAATGCGCACGCACAGCAAAAGTAATCATAAAGTTCAAATCTCAAAGTTCAAACTTCAAACTTCAAAGTTCAAACTTCAATGATTATTCTATTATTCCTGCTTCCTTCCATTGCTGTGCAAGAAGTGTGCTGTCGGCAAGTGCTGTCTCTTGTGTAACCTCATATTCTTCCATCAGCACATTGGCCATGTCTTCAATGGTGAACTCTTTATTCTCAAGTTTCTGCCACAATAGGGCAGAACTCTCGTTCATGCTTATGATATTGCTGAAATTCATGTTTTCCTTGCCTTCGGCAACAATTATATTCTCTCCGCAGATGTTGCGAAGCACAAATCCTGTTTTCTGTTTCATATCTTTATATGTTTTTACTATAGTTCGCAAGTTTTCGTTTAATTATATTTTTCCAAAAATGGGAATCCATATTCTTCTATAAAAAGCTAATAGCCATCGTCTTATGGGGCGAAGCGACATCCATAGCTTGGAATAAACTTTCCATTTCCAACCATCTATGGGGTCAAGCTGTTTTCTTCCCTTACGATAGAAACCTATTGCTTCTCCTTTTATGTCGCTGTAACGGCAATATTCAGGAGTGATGTTGCCATCGCCAAGGAGGGTGACATGCTCGCCATTAATGGCTATTAGTCGATGAAGAACATAATTGCCAGGAGAGATCTCTGCAAGAACAGGTGTTCCTACCTTGGGATTGTCGGCTTTCTTCAGCAATCCTTCATCACGCCCGTTTTCAAGGAAAGGACGCATACTATAGCCTTTTAATAATAAAGTTACGGTGTGTCCTTCATTCATTAGTTTGACTATTTCAGGCAAAAGAATGGAATTGGCAATACTTATATTTTTTATGTTTTTTTCTTCCATCTTTATTTTTCGTTTTTAGTCAGTTCTTTACTACATATTTCAGCAGCTTCCTTGTTTGGCAGGCAATGAAGAATGTAGATAGGTGATGTCTCGATGATTTTAGTAATTGTATTGCAGATATTACCAAATATTACCTTGTCCCATTTCATTGATGAACAGGCGGGAAGCAAATATGCAAAAGCTTCGACAGGAGAAACCTTCTCTACATGGTTTTCTTTTGCTCTCTTAATCTGTGTGATAGCTCCTAAACGTGCTTTTATATTTCTGTAGCAAGGGGTCTTGCCGCTCCACGGACTTCCATAGATATATGCTTCACCATCAATGACTCTTACTATTGGGTTGTCGTCGTTCATGAGATCGCAACCTGGAATATATTTCAGCCACATGCTTACCTGAGTGCTTTTACCTGTGCCACTTTTGGCTGTGAAAGCATATCCATAACCGTTATGACGCACCAAAGAGGCATGGATGAGTAGGGTGTCGTGAAAGCTACCTGCAAATGCAAAGATAAGCATCAAGGCATTGTTGAGTCCAAAGCTACGCATGTTGTAGTTGCCATGCAGCGCACAGCTACAGTGCTTGAAGTCCTTGTCGGTGATGAGCAGACAGCACTCTTTGTCTTTAGTATCTTTAATGATGTATTGATATCCACCGCCTTTTATCTCATCAACAAGAGTGCGACCGTTGCCAGTATCGAAATCTTTGATGCGTTCTCTTTGGTCTTGTGGTATTGGACTTAGGTTATCATCAACATGAAGCGAAAAAAATAAGCCGTCCAGTGTAGTATTTACTCTGAACGGGATTAGTGATGGCAGCAAGGAGAAATCGTTTCTGTCATCACTATTAAACGAAATCTTAACGAAGAATTCTGCTATATTGAAATATCCTTCCTTCGGATTCATTTTTTCTTGTTTTTCTTCACCTTGTTTTGGTTGTTCTGATATTCTGTATCAGGAAGAATTCCTTTAAACTGGAAATCGTTTACAGTTATATACTTTATATTGTATAGATGTTGTCCTTTCTTGTTAGAAATGTAGCGCTTGCGCAGCTTCAGGTATTTCTTCTCAACATCTTTTTTCTTTTCTGCATATACAACCATACATGCTGGATGTTCCTGTCCTATAGTTTGTAAATGATCTCTTAACTGATAAGAATAGTTGTCTCTGCTATATAGAAACTTATTTTTTGTTTCAAGCCATACGGAGTCAACCTCCTGAATGTCAGTAAAATAAACTGTTGAATCGTTAAATGATGCTGCAAAGCCAAACATAAAAACCTTACGTGCATGGTTTTCTGCACTACACTGGAAAGAAACAGCCAATAACAAAAGGGCCGTGAAAATCAATTTTTGTAATCTCATTCTTTTTTCTCTTTATAATATGTTGCCCAGCCATCATTAAAGATAGTTTTACTGTCCTAAATATGACTTGAGCATTTTGTTTTTGGTGTTATGACGCAATCGCCTAATTGCCTTTTCTTTAATCTGACGAACGCGCTCACGTGTGAGTCCGTATTTGTCACCAATCTCTTCGAGTGTCATCTCTGGCTGTCCTATACCAAAGAAACATTTCACAATAGCTCTTTCGCGCTCGTTAAGCGAACCTAATGCTCTTGCAATTTCATCGCGCAGAGATTCGTCAACAAGTTCTTGATCGGCAGATGGGGCATCGGTGTTAGGAAAAACATCAAGCAGACTATTGTCTTCGCCATCTATAAATGGTGCATCTACTGATACATGACGGCCATTGACTTTCATGGCGTCTATAATCTTGTCTTCTGGAAGATCTATCTTGTCGGCAATCTCCTCTAAACTTGGACGACGTTCGTTTTCTTGCTCAAATTTGTTGAGAACTCTGTTAATCTTGTTTACGCTTCCTACCTGATTTAATGGCAGACGAACAATGCGACTCTGTTCGGCTATAGCCTGAAGAATGCTTTGGCGTATCCACCATACGGCGTATGAGATAAACTTAAAACCACGTGTCTCATCGAATTTCTGAGCAGCCTTGATTAGTCCTAAGTTTCCTTCGTTGATTAGATCAGGAAGACTTAGTCCTTGGTTTTGATATTGTTTAGCTACTGACACTACAAAGCGCAAGTTAGCTCTTGTCAACTTCTCAAGTGCTCTGCGGTCACCTCTTTTGATTCGTTGAGCCAATTCTACCTCTTCCTCAACAGATATTAAGTCTTCATGACCAATTTCCTGTAAGTACTTATCAAGAGATGCGCTCTCTCGATTGGTAATAGATTTTGTGATTTTCAGTTGTCTCATTAAGCGTTAATTTAAATTAGTTAAACGCAAATGTACGGGTTTTCATTGACTTGACCAAATTTTTTCCTTTTTTTTATTTGAAATATGTGTTATTATTGATATTCTGTAATTTAACTGACAAAAAAGGCTCGGATATTCGTCCGAGCCTTGATATTGCAGAATGTTATTTTTAATCGTTCTGAAGAGGTACTGCAAAGTAAGCCTTCTTGCCTGTAGGCCATACACCCTGAATGTAAAGAACAGGATCTTTGCTTGTAGAAGCAGACTTAACCAACTTCTGCAGCTGCTCAATATTCTTGACAGGTTCGTCGTTGACCTTCTGGATGATGAAACCACGGCTGATGCCTGCATCTTTCAATGCGCCATTGTTAACCTTGATTACCTGAACACCGTATGAAATCTTAAGAGATTCCTTCTGCTCGGCTGTAATCTCACGGAAGTTTCCGCCAAGAACATCAAGGTCGGCTGCCTTTACAACAGATGTGTTGCCCTGAGCATTCTTGAGAGTGATAGTCTTTGTTATTGCCTTCTTGTTGCGCAAGTAGGTGATTGATGCCTTATCGCCTGGACGCTTGCTTGTAAGTGCCTCCTGGAGTTCGCTCATCTTGCTAACCTTCTTGCCGTCTAACTTGGTGATGACATCGCCTTCCTTCAAGCCTGCTTCTGCACCATTGCCATCTTCGTCAACCTTTGCTACATATACACCATCGTTAGTTCCGAGGTCAACTTCCTGTCCTTTATCCTTCTTGTCGTTTATGTAGTTGAGAACGTCGCCTCCCTGAATGCCCAACATTACACGCTGAACACTACCGTATTTCTTGATGTCGTCAACAACCTTATTCATAATAGTTGTTGGAATAGCAAATCCGTAACCACTATAGGCGCCTGTCTGAGAATAAAGCATTGCGTTGATACCAACCAATTCGCCACGGGTGTTTACAAGTGCACCACCTGAGTTACCTGGGTTGATAGCTGCATCAGTCTGGATGAAGCTTGAAATGCTTGGACCATTGCCGCCACCACTAAGGCCACGAGCCTTAGCACTTACGATACCTGCAGTAACAGTTGAAGATAGGTTATAAGGATTACCTACAGCAATTACCCATTCGCCAACTTTCAGGTTGTCTGAATCGCCAATAGGGAGGGTAGGGAGGTTCTTCCCATCTACCTTGATAAGTGCAAGGTCGGTGGTTGGGTCGGTACCTATGATACGAGCTGAGAATTCTCTGTTGTCGTTAAGAGTTACGGTTAGCTCGTCGGCGCCATTTACAACGTGGTTATTGGTAACAATATATCCGTCTGCACTGATAATGACACCAGAACCTGTTGCTTCTTTCTTGGGAGTTTGTATCTGTCGTTTCTGTGAACCTCCGTTGCCTGGATTGCCAAAGAATCCAAATGGATCGAAGAAATCAAAAGGATTAGACTCTACGTCAACGGTTTGTACTTTAGAGTTCTGAACGAATTTAATATGTACAACAGCTGGTAATGCTTTCTCGGCAGCATATGTAAGATCTACAGGCTGACCAGGAGTTGCTGATGTTGCGCTTGTTGCACTTGCTGCATTTGCTTTTACGAATGCACCTGCTGAAAATGCCAAGGCAGTAACGCACATGGCTGTCATTGCGTACTTGTAAATGTTCTGTTTCATTTTCCTATATTTTATATTTTTCAACTTTCAGATTTCTGCCAAATGTTAGTGGCTTCTTTCGTTTTTATCGATTGCAAATATAGGAGCAAAAATTGTTAAACTGACAAAATGTCTTTATCTTTATCCTGTTTTAACAATTTAAAGTTTTTGATTAACGGCTCTTAAAAGAAATATGCCTAAAATTTAACTTTCTTAAAAATATGACGCGTATAGATGTCCAAGGAGAATCTCTTTGTATAAAGGAAGTATGCAAAGTTTCTTAATTCATAGAAATGTTGTTAAACTATAGTTTTATAATTAAATATATGCAACTATAATTTAACAACAAAATTAAAAAAGTAAAAATATTTAAGTTGTGCAATTACGATAATTACAATAATTACAATAGAAAGAACGAACCTCTGTTGTGAGAATGAATCTCTTTTATACGGGATCTTCTGTTGGATCTTCTTTAAAGAGGTCGTCAACAGCTTTCAGTTCATCGGTATCAAACCATTCTCCAAGTTTATTCTTGGCCTTTGCTTTTACCTCTTCTGAAATGTCACCCCAAACCTTGTGCAGAACGTAGATTAGGACTGCAAGATCGTCGCCGAGTCCAGCAATAGGTATTGCATCAGGTACAACGTCAAGAGGACTGATTAGATAACCTAATGCTCCAATGATAATTGCTTTATCTTTGGTGCTTACCTTATCGCTTTCGAGTGTATAGTAGAGGATTAGGGCTGCATATACAAGTTTTGCGCCTGCTCTTTTTGCTATTCGCTTGATTTTCTCAACAAAGTTTTCATTTGAAAACTTGTCTTTGTAATTCATGAATTCAGGTAGGTTCATGGCGGTGTTTGTGTTAATAGTTATGTATTTATAGAAAAAGAAAGGCAGTGTTCCTGTAAGCCGGGTTCTGTTTTGGCATCAACTCTCGTTAATATGCCAACGCCTGTCATTTATCTAGTCCCAGAGTCGCCCCTGGGCTCAAGCATTCTACCCTCCGCAGTAGCCTAAGCAATTGGGCGGACAGCCCTCAGTCTGCGGTATACATGAACTTGCGGCCTCCAGATGGCACAGCCTGACGATCACCCGTCAGCTGGTGGTCTCTTACACCACCTTCTCACCCTTGCCAAAGTACAGATTGTATCTTTGGTGGTTATTTTCTTCTGCCGACACCTACTGTTGCCAATAGCTTCTATTTTCGGAAGTGGAGTGTCCTTTGCCGCCCGGACTTTCCTCTTACATCATAGTGATGCAAGCGACAGAGCCGGAACACTGCGTTTCTAAAACAAGAAAGGATTGAAATCATTTCTGAAATCAATCCTTTTGCTTTGAGGTACCTAGCAGAGTCGAACTGCTCTACACGGTTTTGCAGACCGTTACCTAACCGATCGGCCAAGGTACCAAGATCTCTTAGAAATTCCTATACCACGAAGGTGCTGGATATTTTCTTTAAGCGAGTGCAAAGGTAAGATAAATAATCGGATTGACCAAATTTTTTTCTTACTTTTTCTTCTTTCTTTTACATGTTTTGTATAGAGCGCATCCTGCACAGCCATAGTTCTTGTAGTGTATGTTTTCGCGTATCTCTTTGAAAGCCATATAGATGGCTATAAGAAAACTTATGCCGACTACTATACTTACTATGATATATTGGATGTTCATTATTTGTTCAATTATTAAAGTTTCGCAGCTCAACTTTTTAGAATTCAAGAATCTTATTCTGTCTTCTGAACAAGTAAAGCTTGCGAAACTTTAATTATTGATTAATATGCAAACAAAGGATAATCCTTCATTGTGGCATTAACCTTTTCTCTTACGCTCTTAATTACCTGATCGTTCTCTGGGTCTTTCAATACCTCATCGATAAGATCGGCAATAAGGTGCATCATGTCTTCTTTTGCGCCACGTGTTGTCATGGCTGCTGTTCCTAAACGGATACCTGATGTCTGGAATGCTGAACGCTCATCGTATGGTACTTTATTCTTGTTAACTGTAATATCGGCAGCAACAAGTGCATTCTCTGCAACCTTACCTGTAAGATCTGGATATTTGGTTCGGAGGTCGAGAAGCATAGAGTGGTTGTCGGTACCACCGCTGACAATACCAAAGCCTTTGTCAATAAGATCCTGTGCAAGAACAGCTGCGTTGGTCTTTACCTGCTGTGCATATTCTTTCCAGCTTGGTTCGAGGTTCTCGCCGAAGGCTACTGCTTTAGCTGCAATAACGTGCTCAAGAGGACCGCCCTGGTTGCCTGGGAATACTGCAGAGTTGAAGAGCATACTCATTGGCTTTACTTCGCCCTTCTTTGTGGTAAGACCCCAAGGATTTGCAAAGTCTTTGCCCAAAAGTATAACACCACCACGTGGTCCACGGAGTGTTTTGTGAGTTGTGGTTGTTACGATATGAGCATATTTGAGTGGGTTCTTTAATAAGCCGGCAGCAATAAGACCTGCTGGGTGAGCCATGTCAATCATCAGCAATGCGCCAACTTCGTCGGCTATCTTGCGCATGCGTTCGTAGTCCCATTCGCGACTATATGCAGAGCCACCTCCAATGATGAGCTTTGGCTTGTGTTCCAAGGCAAGTCTTTCCATTTCGTCATAGTCAACACGACCTGTTTCCTTATCCAATGTGTAACCGATGTGGTTGTAAAGGATACCAGATGTGTTTACTTCAGAACCGTGAGAAAGGTGACCGCCTTGATCGAGATCGAGACCCATGAATGTATCTCCAGGCTTCAGTACAGCAAGTAATACTGCCTGGTTTGCCTGTGCACCAGAGTGGGGCTGTACGTTAGCGTATTCTGCATCGAACAGTTTCTTTACGCGTTCAATAGCGAGAGTTTCTACCTGGTCAACGACCTGACAACCACCATAATAGCGCTTACCTGGATAACCTTCTGCGTATTTGTTGGTAAGGTACGAGCCCATAGCGCTCATTACTTCGTCGCTAACAAAATTTTCCGAAGCAATAAGCTCCATGCCTCTCAGCTGACGCTGATGTTCCTGTTCAATAAGGTCAAAAATCTCTTGATCTCTTCTCATCTTTAAAAAGCTTTAGTTGTTAATCTGTAAATTACAATCTGTTGCAAAAGTACTATAAATTATTCTAATTCCCTAATATTTTAGTGTAAAATGCTACTATTTTTGACATAACTCAACGTTGTCAATCTGTTGTTCTTTGTCGCAATATCTGCATTTTAAGATTCCGTGAGCCTTGTCAACTACATTAAAAACGGTTAGCATAGGCTCGTTGTTTGTGATGCATTTGGGATTGTTGCATTTTACGATGCCTTTCAACTCGTCGGGCGTTTCTACGGTTTTCTTCTCGACAACCTCGTAGTCTTTGATGATATTCAATACTATCTTTGGTGCAACAACGCTTAAACGGTTGATTTCCTCGTCGGTAAAGAACTTGTTGGAAATCTTTATAATTCCTTTTTTTCCTACCTTCTTAGAAGGAAGATTGAATCCGATTGTTACAGGATGATTTTCGTTCTGTAACTTCAGTAGATTCACTACCTGAAATGTCTTCTCGGTAGGTATATGATCAATAACGGTTCCGCTTTCGATAGCAGCTACCAATAATTCTTTATTTCCCATACTATTTACAATTCCTTAATCAATAATAGTCTTATCGTTACGTATATCATCCAATGTTATGCCCAGACAATGGCAGTAAATAGCCTCGCGGGCATATAGTCCGTTTTTAGCCTGCTGGATGTAGTAGGCATGTGGGTTTTCATCAACATCGTATGCTATTTCGTTTACACGTGGTAGAGGGTGCATGATTTTCATGTTCTCCTTAGCGCTACCCAACATGTCGTTTTTAAGGATATAAACGTTCTTTACTCGTTCGTACTCCATTAGGTCGGAGAAACGTTCTTTTTGCACTCTGGTCATATACAGAATATCTGCATCTGCAATTACCTGTTCGTTAAAGTCGGTATGCTCCTCGTATTTGATTCCATGTTCCTTGCAGTATAGTTTATACTCCTGAGGCATAGCCAGCTCCTTAGGTGCAATAAAGTGGAATGTTGGATTGAAGTGGCGCATGGCCATTATAAGAGAGTGAACGGTGCGACCGTATTTTAAGTCGCCTACAAGATAGATGTTTAGATTTTCTAGTGTTCCCTGTGTTTTGTAAATAGAATAAAGGTCAAGCAAACATTGTGATGGGTGCATGTGAGCGCCGTCTCCTGCGTTGATGATAGGCACGGGGGCAATCTCGCTTGCATACTGGGCAGCTCCCTCTATGTGGTGTCTCATTGCAATCATGTCGGCATAGTTGCTAACCATGAGAATGGTGTCCTTGAGAGTTTCGCCTTTGGTGGTGCTTGATGTTTTGGCATCAGAGAAACCAATTACTCTTGCGCCTAAGCGATTGGCGGCAGTTTGGAAACTTAGCTGAGTTCTTGTTGAAGGTTCAAAGAAGAGGGTTGCTACGACTTTGCCTTTTAGCAGCTCTCTGTTTGGATGTTTTTCGAACTCTTGAGCCATCTCTAAAAGATAAACCAACTGCTCTTTAGAGAGGTCTGCAATAGTAACAAAATTATGCTTTTCCATTTAAAATTGGGTTATTTGTTTTTATTTGCCTTCAAAGTTACTAATAATTTTTGATACATGGAGCGAAAAGGAGTATAAAGGTTTCAAAAAAAAATATTTTCTTTGAAAACAAGTTTTTTGCTTGCTATTCTAAAAGAATATTTCTAATTTTGTAAATTGTTACACATTATTTAATTATGAAAGAGATTCACGGAAACGTTGTAGATATAGATTCCCGAAAAATATTCGAGGGAGTAGTGCATATTGAGGATGAGCATATTAGCAAGATAGAGTATGTTGGTCCTCGTAAGGCAGAACTTCCTTATATTCTTCCAGGATTTGTTGACGCCCATATTCATATTGAGAGTTCGATGCTTATGCCTCGTGCTTTTGCTCGTATGGCTGTTCGCCAGGGATGTGTAGGCGTTGTAGCCGATCCTCATGAGATAGCCAATGTACTTGGTGTTGCTGGTATAGAGTTTATGCTTGAGGATAGTAGCAAGGTGAATTTCCATGTATGTATGATGGCTCCTTCGTGTGTTCCTGCAACAAGCTTTGAAACATCGGGAGCAAGTCTTGATGCTTCGGTTCTTGATGAACTGCTCAAACGTGACGATATCTATGGTCTTGGCGAGATGATGAACTATCCTGGAGTGCTTTTTGGAGATCCTGATGTAATGAAGAAACTGGAGGTTGCGCGTAAATCGGGTAAGCCTATTGATGGACACGCTCCTGGTCTTCGTGGTGAAGATGCTCAAAAATATGTTTCTGCAGGTATTAGTTCAGATCACGAATGTACCACTCTTGAGGAAGCAAACGAACGTACAGAGATGGCCCAATATGTTTTGGTGCGTGAAGGTTCGTCGGCAAAAGATTTTGAGGCGTTATGGCCTCTTATCGACAGCCATCCAAAATATACAATGTTGTGTTCTGATGATAAACATCCAGATGATCTTCTTCTCGGACATATTAATAAGCTTGTCAGTCGTGCTATTCAGAATGGTGCAAGTTTATGGAATAGTTTGATAGTTGCTTGCATTAATCCTGTTGAACACTACAGGATGCCTATAGGATGCCTTCGGGATGGCTCGCAGGCAGATTTTATAGTTGTTGATGATATTAATACTATGGATGTGCTTGCTACATATATAAAAGGTAAGTGCGTTTATCATAGAGTTGACGGAAAAGATACCTATCCAGAATTGTATATCGATGAAACACCATATGAGCACCTTCCAAATCGTTTTGATGCAACCCCTTTGCGATTGGAGCAGATTCAACAGAGAGCAGAAGGTGATTGTATACGTGTTATAGGTCTTAAGGATGGAGATTTATATACCAGCGAATTGTTCGAAACACCAAAGGTTGAGAACGGTCTTGCAATAAGCGATATTGATAGAGACATTCTTAAGGTTGTAGTTGTAAATCGATATAGCCCAGACAAGGTTTCTGTTGGATTCATTAAGGGATTTGAACTCAAGGGTGGTGCTATTGCTTCAACAATCGCTCATGATAGTCATAACCTTATAGCAGTAGGAACTAATGATGATGATATTCTTGCGGCTATAAATCATCTGATAGAGGTGAAAGGTGGTATTGATATTTGTTATAATGGTGAATTGCTTGATCTTGACCTTCCTGTTGCAGGACTTATGTCAGACAAGAACGGGGAAGAAGTAGCTGCACGTTATAGCGAGTTATGTCAGTTCCTTCGTGACAGGGGATGCCCGCTGCATGCACCTTTTATGTCTCTCTCATTTATGTCACTCCTTGTTATTCCTCAACTTAAACTGGGTGATCGTGGTCTTTTTGATAGTCAGAACTTCCGTTTCGTAACTCTTTTCGCTGATAAGTAAAATATGAGAAAAGCTTTTGTACATATTCTTTGGTCGCTCTTGTTTTTGGGTATATTTGGCTCTGCAGTTGCATTCACAGCCATATGGAACGGATGGATTGGCTATATGCCAGATATAGAGGATCTACAGAATCCTATTAACCGCTTTGCTACTCAGATATATTCGTCTGACGGGAAAGTATTGGGTACATGGAACTATAATAAAGAGAATAGAATACTTATTCCTTATAATAAGATATCTCCATATTTGGTAAAAGCTCTTGTTGCAACTGAGGACGAACGATTCTACGAACACTCTGGAATAGATTTTATAGCTCTTGGTCGTGCTATTGTAAAGAGAGGTCTTCTTGGTCATGCTTCTGCTGGTGGTGGTTCTACAATCACTCAGCAACTTGCAAAGCAGCTCTGGAGTGAAAAGGCTCATTCTACAACCGAACGACTGCTACAAAAACCAATAGAGTGGGTGATAGCTGTTAAACTTGAACGCAACTACACAAAGGAAGAAATTATTGCGCTTTATCTTAATAAGTTTGATTTTCTTCATAATGCTGTTGGAATAAAAACGGCTGCTAATACATATTTTAATAAGGAACCGAAAGACCTTACTATTAACGAGGCTGCAACTTTGATAGGATTATGCAAGAACCCATCTCTTTTTAATCCTGTTCGTTATCCAGAACGTTGTCAAGAGCGCAGAAATGTGGTTCTTCAACAGATGGTGAAGGCAAGTTATCTTTCTGAGGCAGAATATCGTGAACTATCGTCAGAAAAGCTTAAACTTGATTTTCATCGTGCAGACCATAAAGATGGTTCAGCTACATATTTCCGTGAGTTCCTACGCCAGTATATGATGGCCGAAGAACCACAACTTGCAGATTACCCTTCATGGAACAAATCTCAATATGTTCTTGATAGTATTGCTTGGCAAACCGATCCATTGTATGGTTGGTGTAACAAGAATACAAAGAAGGATGGGTCTCACTATAACGTATATACTGATGGACTGAAGGTTTATACCACAATCGACTCTCGTATGCAGAAATATGCAGAAGAGGCTGTGTATTATCATGTGGCTAAATTCCTGCAGCCAGAGTTCAACAAAGAGAACAAACATAAGAAAAATGCTCCTTTCACCGAGTCGCTTACTCCTCAGCAGCTTAAGTCAATACTTAATCGCAATGTGCAGCAAAGCGACAGATGGCGTAGTATGAAAGCAGCAGGAATTCCAGAAGAAGAGATACGTGCTTCTTTCCATAAGCCTGTTGATATGACAGTATTTACATATGGTGGAGAGATAGATACAGTAATGACTCCTATCGACTCAATTCGCTATTATAAGTCATTCTTGCGTTCAGGTTTTATGTCTATGGAACCTAAAACAGGTGCAGTAAAAGCTTATGTGGGAGGTATTGATTATAATCATTTTATGTATGATATGGTTACTGGTGGACGTCGTCAGGTTGGTTCTACTATCAAGCCATTCCTTTATGCTCTTGCTATGGAAAATGGTTTCTCTCCTTGTGATATGGCGCCCAATGTACAGAAAACATATCATGTTGCAGGACAGGCATGGACTCCTCGAAACGCCAACCGTAATCGATATGGTCAGATGGTTACTCTGAAATGGGGACTTGCACAATCCAACAACTGGATTTCGGCATATCTAATGTCAAAGCTTAATCCTCTTCAGTTTGTATCAACGCTCCATGATTTCGGTATTAACAATCCTGATATTCATCCTTCAATGGCTCTATGTCTTGGTCCTTGTGAGGTGAGTGTTGCCGAGATGGTTTCTGCATATACCACTTTTGCTAATAATGGTATTCGTACAGCTCCAATGTTTGTTTCTCGAATAGAAGATAATGAAGGAAATGTTATTACCACGTTCCAACCTCGTATGAATGAGGTGATATCTGCTGAGAGTGCAAATAAAATGTTAGTTCTTCTTCAAGGTGTTGTTGATGGAGGTACAGCAGGTCGTCTTCGTTTCCGTTATAATTTCCAGGGACAGATAGGTGCAAAAACGGGTACAACAAATAATAACTCAGATGGTTGGTTCATGGGTTTCACTCCACAACTTGTAAGTGGTTGTTGGGTAGGAGGTGAGGATCGTGACATCCATTTTGATAGTATGCGTATGGGACAAGGCGCAACAATGGCGCTTCCTATATGGGCTTATTTCATGCGGAAGGTATATAAAGACCCATCGCTTGATTATAGCGATTCCTCAACGTTTGATATACCTGCTGATTTTGATCCGTGTCTTCATACTGACAATTATGATTCAGGTAATGGTATAGATGAAGTGTTTGAATGATATATATAAAAAAAGCGTCCATTATGGACGCTTTTCTTTTTTCTATTATGTGAATATCAGTTCATCTTTTTCTGGAGATTTTTCAATATTAATGGTATTACCTTCTTTGAGTTCTCCGCTTAGGATTTTCTCGCACAAACCATCTTCTATATAGGTTTGAATGGCTCTCTTTAGCGGACGAGCACCAAACTGTACATCATAGCCCTTGGTGGCAACAAACTCTTTCGCTTTGTCTGAGAGCTCTACGTGATACCCAAGGTCTTCAATGCGTTTATACAGACTCTTCAACTCTATATCTATTATTTTCTTGATAGCTTCCAAGTCAAGTTGGTCGAAGGTGATAATTTCATCAAGACGATTCAAGAACTCAGGTGAGAACTGTTTGCTGAGACTCTTCTGAATAATGCTTCTTGCATATTCTTTGTCTTTCTCGTTGTGAGCAATACCTGAAGTTCCAGCTGCATTAAAACCAACGCCTCGAGAGAATTCCTTTAGCTGTCTTGTTCCTGCGTTGGATGTCATGATGATGACTGTATTTCTAAAATCAACGAGTCTTCCGTTACCATCTGTAAGACGGCCTTCATCCAACACTTGTAGTAACATATTAAATACGTTGCCATGTGCTTTCTCTATCTCGTCGAGTAAGACAATAGAGTATGGACGTCTTCTAACCTGTTCTGTAAGTTGACCACCTTCTTCGTAACCTACATATCCAGGAGGTGCTCCGATTAGTCGGCTTGTATTGAAGCTTTCGGTATATTCGCTCATGTCAACACGAATAAGAGCATCGCTCGATCCAAACATTTCTTCTGCAAGTTTCTTTGCAAGATATGTCTTTCCTACGCCTGTAGGACCAAGGAACATAAATGCTCCAATAGGGTGGTTTGGGTCTTTTAAGCCAACACGGTTGCGCTGAATAGCTTTCACCATCTTGTCAATGGCTGAATCTTGCGCAATGACATTGGATTTTAATACTCCTCCCATATTTCTCAGTCTTTCGCCTTCAGCTTCAGCCATTCTCTGCACAGGAACTCCTGTCATGATAGAAACAACCTCAGCAACTTCGGTTTCAGTAATCTCCTGACGGTTAGCAAGGTCACCTTTCTGCCAGTCTTCCTGTAATTGAGTTAGTTCTTTTTCGAGTTCAGTCTGACGATCACGATAACCTGCAGCTAATTCGAAGTTCTGTGCTCTTACAGCTGCTTGTTTCTTCTCCTTCATATCCTCGATTTCTTTTTCTTTGTCGGTGATAGCAGGAGGAACATCAGCATTCTGTAAATGCACCTTTGATCCTACTTCGTCCATAGCATCGATGGCTTTGTCTGGGAAGAAACGATCAGTAACATATCTGTCTGTCAGTTTTACACAGGCTTTCAAAGCGTCATCAGTATATATCACGTGATGATGATCTTCGTATCGTCCCTTGATATTTTGTAGAATCTGCAGGGTTTCCTCTTTATCTGTAGGATTGACGATAACCTTTTGGAAACGTCTTTCTAAGGCACCGTCTTTCTCTATTGAGTTACGGTATTCGTCTAATGTAGTGGCACCAATACATTGTATCACACCTCTTGCTAATGCAGGTTTCATGATGTTGGCTGCATCCATGGTTCCTGGAGTACTTCCTGCGCCGATCATAGTGTGAATTTCATCTATGAAGACAATGATGTTTGGATTCATTTCAAGCTCTTTAAGCAGGGCTTTTATGCGCTCTTCAAACTGTCCTCTGTATTTGGTTCCAGCAACAATAGATGTCATGTCTAAATTGACAACTCTTTTGTTGAATAAAACTGGTGATGTCTTTCTTTGTGCAATAAGTTGTGCCAGACCTTCTACAATGGCACTTTTTCCAACTCCTGGCTCACCAATTAATATTGGATTATTCTTTTTTCTTCTGCAAAGTATCTCTACAACACGCAGAATCTCTTTTTCTCTTCCCACAACAGGATCGAGTTTCCCTTCACGTGCAGCAAGTGTGAGGTCGGTAGAGAAATTATCCAATACAGGGGTTTTCCCTGTAGGTTGTGTCTGTGCAGTAGTTGTTTGGCTGACATTCTTGCTGTTTGCTGTTTGCTGTTTGCCAGTCTCTTCTTCCTCATCCTCGTCAGAAAGTGACAAACCGTCGTGAGTGACGTTTTTGCGTCTTTCGAAATAGATAGAGGTATCGTCATAATTCATGTTGTTCATTTCTAATACATTCTTAGCACCGTTATTTACTTGGTCATGAAGCATGGCCAATAACAAGTGCTCAATATCCACAATTCTTGTATGCTGAAGGCGTGCCTCCAATACGGCAAGCTTCAGAATATTGCTGGCTTTTTGGTTTAATACCAATTCCGATGTAATAAGTGGTTCTTTTACATCTTCCTCACGAACGCGGTCTTCTAACTGCTTTTTTACAGTTTCTAAGTTCACGTTCATATATTCGAAGGCATTTTTCACAGTCCCCTCCTTGTCTCTAAGCATGGCAAGGAGCAGATGCTCAGGTCCAACCGAACGGCTTGCCAAACGGTTTGCCTCTTCACGGCTGAAGGCCAGTATCTCTGAAACTTTTGGTGAAAACTGACTGATCATATAATTAATTTCCTTTCTTTTTTATCTTATTAACTATTTGCAAATATAATGCAAGCTCTTGACATAGCAAAATATCTGCCTTATTTTATGTTTTGTTCACCGATAATTTGCAAATGTTATGCCAAATATTTATCTTTGCCGAAAGAATTATTAATAATATGATCAACGTTACTATCGATGATAAAGTGCTGCAACAGGCAGCAGAAAAGGGAATGGACACCTTTGTGGGTACTTTCGTAAATGCCATTCTTGATGCTATTGGTGGAAGTCTGAATGCTGACAATATGTCGGAACTCAACTCTGACCAGATTACTCTTCTTGCTTGGCATTATATGCATGAGGAGATGATGGATGGAGGTATGATACAGCTTATTCATAATGGTTTGGGTAGTTTTATATGGCTTAATCCAACAGACAAGGCTTTCCGTAATTGGGGTATTCACGACCTTTTTAAGCTTATCAACAAGAGCCATTATTTCTATAAGCAGTATCACGAGGATATAGAGCGTGAGTGCTCTGACGAAGAGTTTATGTCTCTTTTTGAGAAATATCCCGAATTCGACGATTTTGATGATGAGTTTGTAGAACACGAAGAAGAGTGGACAAATCTTATCGCGGTATATATCGATGATCATATCGAAAACTTTGCAACAATAAATGAATAAAGACGAACAACTAATTAGGAAAAAAAGTCCTATACAGATAAAAAATAAAAAGGCATCATTTGAATATTTCTTTATAGATACCTTTACTGCTGGTATTGTTCTTACGGGTACAGAGATAAAATCTATCCGTCAGGGCAAGGCATCTCTTGTTGATTGCTATTGTGACATTCACAATGGAGAAGTGTGGGTGAAAGGTATGAATGTGAGCCCTTATTTTTATGGCTCATGGTCAAACGTGCCTACTCGTCGTGACCGTAAACTTCTTCTTAACAAAAGAGAAATACGCCAACTTGAGGATGCTAGCAAGAATCCTGGTTTCACTATCGTTCCAACCCTTCTGTTTATAGACGGACATGGTCGTGCAAAGCTTGATATAGCTATTGCTAAGGGTAAGAAGGAATATGATAAGCGTCAGACACTTCGTGAGAAGCAGGATAAACGTGAAATGGATCGTGCTATCAAGCATTTTTGATTGTAAAACGATATAGACGCATTATAGACTCATTATAGAGAAATCAGGACGGGTATTTATGAAACTTCAAGAACTAATTAACGACCGCATACTTATCCTTGATGGTGCTATGGGCACTATGATTCAAGGATATAATCTTCAAGAAGAAGATTTCTGGAACGACGAAATTCGTAATTGCGTTGAACGTTCACCATTAAATAGTATTCAAGGGCGCGAGCCAAATAACGTTCAGCGTGTCCAGATGCTTGGCAACAACGATGTGCTTTCTCTTACTCGTCCTGATGTTATCCTTGATATTCATCGCAGATATCTTCAGGCAGGAGCAGATATCATTTCCACAAATACATTCTCTTCTCAGTTTGTTTCTCAGGCAGATTATCACCTTGAGAAAATGTGCTATGATATAGCTTATGCTGGAGCGGTCTTGGCTCGAACGGCTGTCGAAGAGTTCTCGAAGCCTTCGCATCCTCGTTTTGTAGCGGGAAGTATTGGTCCAACAAACAAAACTCTATCCATGAGTCCTGACGTTAGCAATCCTGCTATTCGAGAACTCACATATACAGAACTATATTCTGCATATTATGAGCAGATAGAGGCTTTGGTTGATGGAGGAGTTGATGCTCTTCTTATAGAAACTATTTTTGATTCTCTCAATGCAAAGGTGGCTATTGATGCATCAATGGAAGTAATGAAGAAAAAAGGCAAGACTTTACCCATCATGCTTTCTGTCACAATCAGCGATCTTGCTGGACGAACTCTTTCTGGTCAGACTCTTGATGCATTTCTTGCAAGTGTTTCTTGTTATCCAATATTCTCTATAGGGTTGAACTGTTCGTTTGGTGCAAAGCAGATGAAGCCATATCTTGAAGAATTGGCAGCTAAGGCTCCTTATTATATAAGTGCGTATCCTAATGCTGGTCTCCCTAATTCTATGGGACTATACGATGAGACGGCAGAATCAATGTCGCCAGATATTCGTGAGTTTATGACTGAGCGACTTGTTAATATAGTAGGAGGTTGTTGCGGAACAGACGAAACGTTTATTGCCAGTTATGCAAAAATGGCGGAAGAGGAAAAACCTCATAATCCTAAGTCTAAGCCTTTGTCAATGCAGCTTTCTGGCCTAGAATCACTTGAAATACCATCGGATAATCAACATTCGTTTGTTTCTGTAGGCGAGCGTTGTAATGTGGCAGGTTCTCGAAAGTTCTTGCGTCTTATTAAGGAGAAAAAATACGAGGAAGCCCTCTCTATAGCTCGAAAACAAGTTGCCGATGGAGCTCTTGTTGTTGATGTAAATATGGACGATGCTCTTCTTGATGCAAAAACAGAGATGGTCACATTCCTCAATCTTATAGCTTCTGAACCTGATATTGCTAAGGTTCCTATAATGATAGACTCTTCTAAATGGGATGTTATTATTGCTGGACTTCAATGTGTTCAAGGAAAATCTATAGTCAATTCTATTTCTCTTAAAGAGGGTGAAGAGGTATTCCTTGCTCATGCTCGAGATGTAATGCGTTATGGCGCAGCTGTTGTTGTTATGTGCTTTGATGAACAAGGACAAGCAACCAGCTACGAGCGAAGAATAGAAATAGCAGAACGTTCATATCGTCTTCTTACTCAGAAGGTTGGTATGAATCCGCTTGATATAATCTTTGACCCGAATATACTTTCCATTGCAACTGGTATAGACGAACATGATGACTATGCAGTAGAGTTTATTCGAGCTACAGAGTGGATACGTGCAAATCTGCCTGGAGCTCACGTTAGTGGAGGTGTCAGCAATCTCTCTTTCTCATTTAGAGGAAATAATTATATTCGTGAAGCAATGCACTCAATCTTCCTTCATCATGCAATATTGAAGGGAATGGATTTTGGTATAGTCAATCCAGCTACTAAGATAAACTATGAAGATATTCCTCAGGACGAACGTAAGATAATAGAAGATGTTGTTCTTAATCGTAATGAGGACGGAAAGGCAGGTGAACGCCTCGTAGAACTTGCTGAGGTTTATCGTGAAAAGACAGAAGCACTGAAAGCAGCTAAAGCTGCAGGAAAGGCTGTTGTTTCGGCAAAGAAACAAGACGAAGAATGGCGCACTCTTGATGTTGACAAACGTCTTGCCTATGCACTTAGGAAAGGAATAGTTGATTATCTAAATGAAGATATTACAGAAGCTCTGAAAAAATATTCTCATGCTGTTGAAATAATAGAGGGGCCACTTATGGCAGGTATGAATGAAGTGGGCGAACTCTTTGGAGCAGGAAAAATGTTCCTTCCTCAGGTAGTAAAAACAGCACGTACCATGAAACAGGCGGTAGCTATTCTGCAACCATATATTGAACAAGAGAATTCAAAAGATTCTACTAAAGCTGGAAAGGTTATTCTTGCTACTGTAAAAGGTGATGTTCACGATATTGGAAAAAATATCGTTGGTGTAGTGATGGCTTGCAATAATTATGATGTTATTGATATGGGCGTTATGGTACCTGCTGAACAGATTGTGCGTAAGGCGAAAGAAGAAGGGGCTGATATTATTGGCCTTTCAGGACTCATAACACCTTCTCTTGATGAAATGGTGCACGTAGCTAAGGAACTTCGTAAGGCAGGGCTAGAGATACCTATTATGATTGGAGGCGCCACAACCAGTCAACTTCATGTAGCTTTAAAGATTGCCCCTGTTTATGGGGGACCTGTTTTGTGGATGAAGGATGCTTCTCAGAATGCTATAGCTGCTTCCCATTTGCTTAATGCATCGGAAAAACAGGCTTATGTTGAGGCTCTTAATGAACATTATCAGCAGCTTCGTGATGACTATACTCACGAACAGCAGCATATAGTATCATTGGAAGAAGCAAGGAAGAATAAACCTAATCTTTTTGAATAACATTAGAAGGATTTATAGAATACATGGTGAAAGGCTTATGTATAGATAAAAATACGCCCTTTCACCTTTTTTGTTTTAGTAAACAATATGTTTATTGACAAAAAAGATATTGTTTTTGTGTCACAAATATGATACTTATGCGTACTAATCATGAAAATCAATACAAACAATGACCGAAAACGAGTTTAAAACGGAGGCAAAGCGTATTCGTCAGCTTATGATTAATACCGCCCGGCAATATCTCAGCGATTTTGATGAGGCTGAGGATATTGTGCAAGACATACTGCTGAAGCTATGGCAGATGCGTGACGAGTTGCGCTTTCCACTCAACAGTTTTGCTTCTGTACTCGTAAGAAATCATTGTGTTGATATTCTCAGACGACGGCCAGTGACTATATCTGTTAGCGATGTTTTCTATGATGAACCCTCGGTGGAAGACGAACGTCTGGAACACATCCTCTCAATAATGAACACATTACCCACGATGCAACAGACAATTCTTCGTTTGCGACACATGGAGGGGATGGAGATGCAACAGATAGCAGAACTGATAGGTAGCAATGAGGTTGCAGTAAGAAAAGCTTTAAGTAGAGCTCGTAAGGCTATTAAGGCACAGTATTTAAATCGTAAATAGTTGATGACAATGGAGAAAACTCACGACATACAAGTATTGATAGAACGCTTCCTTGAAGGCGAAACAAGTTTGCAGGAAGAGAGAAGACTGTATTCTTATTTTCAAAATGAGAATATAGCTCCTGAACTGCAGGAATATAAAGAGATGTTTCTTTCTTTTGATCAACTGCAGTTCTCTGATTCTGAGAAAGAACACGAATCTGTTTCTCAAAACAGTATTCCTACAGAGGAGCAGCCTCTTGTTGTAGAGATAAAGCCCAAGACTCGTAATATCACTATCCGACAGTTTGTTTCAATAGCAGCTATTGCGGTATTTGTGTTCCTACTTGCAGGAATATATGTTTTTTCTAATTCTGAAACAGAATATTGTGAGGCATATATTTATGGTAAGCATGTAACAAGCGAGCAGGTGGTAATGCACGAGGTGGCTTCAACACTTAATGACGTTGCAGCTAATAATGAAACTGTTGATAGTCAGCTGAAAGATGCTTTTTCTTCAATGAATTGATACACGTAAACGAAAAAAGATATGATTAAAAGAATAATAGTTTTTATCGCAATATTTCTCTCAACGCTTAGCGTTCATGCTCAGCAAGGATTACATATTAATGAAATCTTTACAGGCAAGATCGTTCCTATGCGTAATGGGGTAGAGATAAAGATCAAGGGTAAGTCGGTAAGTAAATATAAACTTAACTATTACCACAGTTTTAAGTTTGTAGCCTCACAGCAGCAGAATGAAGAAGTAAAAGAACTGATTAGTCGTGATTCTCCTGTGCAGGAATGGAAAAACCTGCAGGGAAAGAAGACAACTCGAATAGTTCAGTTTAAGTCTGCTGATAAGCAAAACCGATTTCTCTGTTATGTGTCGCAAGAAAAGCGAACGGGAGTAGAGGTTGTGGTTATTTATATGGAAGGATGGGCAAAAGATATTTTCGAACTTAGAAACTTAATAAAATGAAACTAAATATGAAAAAGCTAACATTTCTTTTTATGTTGCTGTTGGCAAGCAATAGTTTTGCTGCTGAAAGTATAGAGAATGATACTGTTGTAGTAAATAATCCTCGAAAGGTGATTATTGTTACTAACGACTCGTTGCAGCAGGTAAGAATAGAAGGGGCACAGAACGATCCGGGCTATAAGTACGAGAGTAAGATTCAGCTTGTAGATAGTAACTATGTGTCAGAAACAAATATCAATCCTGATGATTTTTCTTTTGCCTTCGGACACTTTAAGAAAAACAGAGATTACACCCGCACATCTCTTGAGACTACTTTGTTTGTCGGTTGGAATCTTGCACCAGGAATGCCTGATGAGGCTGATGTACGTCCGTTCCAGTCGTGGGAATTGTGGTGGCTCGTAGGCAATTATGTATATCGTCCTTGGGATAATGGTCATGCTGTCTCTTTGGGTGTTGGTCTTGATTGGCGTAACTGGCGTATCAACGATTCTTATCGTTTCTTGGAGACAGGAGAAGATAATAAGATAGAGATAACAAAATATCCAGAAGGAGCACAACCTAAATGGTCGCGTATCAAAGTCTTTAGTGTTAACTTCCCAATTCTTTATCAATACACAACAAAGAATGTAGGCTTTGCTTTCGGACCTGTTGTCAATCTCAACACCTATGGCAGTTTGAAGACTCGTTACACAGTGAATGGGGAAAAATATAAGGATACCTTTACAAAGGTGCATCTCACTCCCGTGACAGTCGATTTTATGGCAACAGTATATTTACGTCATTGTCTGAATTTCTATGTTAAGTATTCTCCTTGTAGTATTATAGAGGATGGATATGGTCCAAAGTTTAAGACTCTCTCGTTTGGCGTTTTTCTCTAAGCCAACAATATAATATGTTTGATATTGGCGCATGGCGCTAAAAAGTTAGGGTAAGAAGGTAATGTTTTATCTTCTTGCCCTTTTTCTCATTATTAACTCCTCATCATTAATCATTCATCATCCGTAGGACGAATAATTCCACATTCCACATTTTTTATACCTTTAGCTTCGCTGAAGTTAGGCTGCACTCGGGAATCCAAAATAAAAAACAAGTTTTATTTTGTTATTCCACTCGTTTGCACTAACTTTGCAGCACAATTGTAGAATATAAGCTTATGTTTAAGAAGAAAAGAAGATGGCATTGCCTTCCTGGTCAAGAACCTACAGAACTTGACAAGAGAGTAATGTATTGGGAAAATAAGGGTAAGGAAGTTCCTACCCGTGATATGATTCGTACTCCTGAAGTAATAGAAGGAATACGTATTGCTGGCAAATTAAATACAGGCTGCCTCGACGCTGTGGCAGCAGCCATTCGTCCCGGAATGACCACTCAGGATATCGATGATATCTGTATGCAGTATTGTGAGGAGCATAACTGTCATCCTTCTTGCCTTAATTATGAGGGATTTCCTAAATCAGTTTGTACCAGCATTAACGAGGTTGTGTGTCATGGTATTCCTAAGAAAGAAGATGTTCTTCAGGAGGGTGATATCGTTAATGTTGACATGACCATTGATTATAATGGTTTCTATGGTGATGCCTCACGTATGTTTATTATTGGAGGGAAAACTACTCCAGAAAAGGAACAGCTTGTACGTGTGGCAAAAGAATGTCTTGAGATTGGTGCTGAGGCTGCTAAACCATATTGTTTTGTAGGCGATATTGGTCACGCTATTCAGAAACATGCTGAGAAATATCACTATGGTATCGTTCGCGATCTTTGTGGTCATGGCGTTGGACTTGCTATGCATGAAGAACCTGATATCGTTCATTATGGTCATCGTGGCACAGGAATGTTACTTGTCCCAGGAATGGTGTTTACTATAGAACCAATGGTTAATATGGGTACATGGAAAGTGTTTGTTGATGCAGATGATCCATATGGTTGGGAGGTTATCACTGGCGATGAAAAACCATCTGCTCAGTGGGAACATACATTCCTTATGACAGAAACTGGTGTTGAAGTTCTGTCAGAGTAGTGGAGGAGTATTATATGCAGGATATTTATATTTTAGGTATAGAGTCGTCGTGTGACGATACGTCAGCAGCGGTTCTTCGTAATGGAGTACTGCTTAGTAATGTTACTGCTTCTCAAGAAGTTCATAAGGCTTATGGTGGAGTAGTGCCAGAGTTAGCTTCACGTGCTCATCAGCAGAATGTTGTACCTGTTGTTGATCAGGCTATCAAACGTGCAGGGATAACAAAAGAACAACTTTCTGCTATAGCTTTTACACGTGGCCCGGGACTTATGGGTTCACTTCTCGTTGGTGTTAACTTTGCAAAGGGTTTTGCACGTTCTCTTGAAATACCTCTTATTGATGTTAATCACCTTCAGGGACATGTAATGGCTCACTTTATTAAGGAAAGTGATGATGACAATCATATGCCACCATTCCCATTCCTTTGTCTGTTAGTGTCAGGTGGTAACTCACAGATCGTTAAGGTTAATGCCTATAATGATATGGAGGTTCTTGGTCAGACTATCGATGACGCTGCTGGTGAGGCTATTGATAAGTGTTCAAAGGTAATGGGCTTAGGCTATCCAGGAGGACCTATTATTGATCGCTTAGGAAAAAATGGAAATCCAAAAGCTTATAAGTTCTCTGAACCACACATACCAGGTCTGAACTATAGCTTCTCAGGTCTTAAGACATCTTTCCTTTACAATATGCGTAAGTGGATAGCTGAAGATCCTGATTTCATAGAACATCACAAGGAGGATATATGTGCAAGTCTTGAATACACTATTGTTGATATCCTTATGAAGAAACTTCGTCTTGCTGTAAAGCAGACTGGAATCAAACATGTTGCTGTTGCGGGCGGCGTGTCGGCAAACTCCGTTCTACGTGCCTCTTTTCAGGAACATGCTGTTAAGTACGGATGGACAATATATATTCCTAAATTTAGTTATACAACAGATAATGCAGCAATGATTGCAGCTGTTGGTACATATAAATATATGGATAAGGACTTTGCGTCTATTGACCTTCCTGCTTTCTCAAAAGTAACATTCAAATAACATTGAACGTAAAATCATGGGTTTAGAATCAAAAGTATTAAGTAAGGAGATTCAACAATATCTCTATGATAATAATAAGACTCTTGGTACTGCTGAGAGCTGTACTGGTGGTCGTATTGCTCAGGCAATTATAGCTGTTCCTGGTGCAAGTAATTATTTTAAGGGTGGTATTGTTTGCTACACAAACGAAGTCAAAGAGCGTCTTCTTCATGTAAGTCATGAAACACTCGAAGAGAAGACTGCTGTTAGTGAGGAAGTTGCTATTCAACTGGTGAAGGGCGCATGTGAAACCCTTAATGTTGATTATGCTATTTCAGCTACAGGTATTGCTGGTCCAGGTGGTGGTACAGAGGAAATCCCTGTTGGAACAATCTGGTTGGGCTATGGTAGTAAGGATAATGTGCAGACATTCAAGCTTGAAGAAGACTTTGGTCGCGACATAAATCTATCCATTGCTACAAATAAGGCTCTTCGTTTATTTCTTGACTTTGTGCAGTCTGAAGGTATCAAAAATATTGCAGAAGAAAACGATTAACGTAAAAAATGCTTAAATCTCGCAATTCTTTATGCAATTATTTTGTGTATTTCAAAAATATTTGTAATTTTGCACCCTGTTTGGAATAAGTATCAAAGTTAGAAATCAAAAATTAAAGATAGCAATGTCTAAGATTTGTCAGATTACAGGTAAGAAGGCACAGTTAGGTTGTAATGTGTCTCACTCAAAGCACCGTACAAAGAGAAGCTTTGATGTTAACCTCTTCAGCAAGAAGTTCTACTATGTAGAAGAAGGTTGCTGGATTAGCCTCAAGATCAGTGCAGCTGGTCTTCGTCTTATTAATAAGGTAGGTCTTGATGCTGCCCTTAAGCAGGCTGTATCTAAGGGCTACTGCGATTGGAAGGACATTAAAGTTATAGGAGAATAATTATCATGGCAAAGAAAGCTAAAGGAAATAGAGTACAGGTTATCCTCGAGTGCACAGAAATGAAGAACTCAGGTATGCCAGGTACAAGCCGTTACGTTACAACAAAGAATCGTAAGAATACTCCTGAGCGTCTTGAGCTCATGAAGTATAATCCTATCCTCAAGAAGATGACTCTTCACAAGGAGATTAAGTAATAACCCTTTAAAATTCATATAATAATATGGCAAAGAAAGCGGTCGCTACCCTCCATGAAGGCTCTTCGGATGGTCGCGCATACTCAAAAGTAATCAAGATGGTTAAGAGCCCTAAGACTGGTGCTTACATTTTCGACGAGAAGATGGTACCTAATGAGGCTGTTAAGGATTTCTTTAAGAAGTAATTTCTAAAAGATACTATATTAATAAAGGTTGCAATTTTGTTGCAACCTTTTTTTTTGTTTCCTCACTTTACGAGGTGTTAAATGTTAGATGTTATTATTCTATTGAGCATTTTTTTTCATCTTTTTTCCCGTTTTTGCGCACATTTTTAGTTTTTTCTCCTCATTTCTCTTGCAGGTTTCATATATAATCTCTAATTTTGTAAACTAAGAACACATAATTTGAAAAATAAAATTATTTCGCATAGTGACTCATATACTAAATCATATTGCTAACTGGTACTTCAGTCGTAGAGCGTTGCCTTATTGGTGTATTCTCTTTATTGATAGCATATTTGTTGTTTTTTTCTGCTATCTGGTAAAGTATCTTGAAGTAGGTGGATCTGAATTCACAAGTCACTTTTGGCCTGTTACCAGAGGTTCCTTACTTACGCTATTTTTATACGTAATCTGTTTCCGTAAATTCCATACATATAGTGGTATAGTTCGCTTTTCTTCTTTTATAGATCTTCAGCGTATCATGCTTGCTACATTTGCGGGAACTGTTTTGTCATACCTTACATATCTCCTTGTTACATATTTTGGCTTTTCTGATTATTTTGATATGCCAGATTTTCGTGGTAGTTTGAGTGTATTTGCCCTTTCTACTCTTGCTATTGAGATAGTTCGTGTGACAGTAAAAGCAATGTATGACTACTTTAGAAATTCAGAATCAGATTATAAAGTTGTTATCTATGGTGTTCGTTGTGGAGCTGTTGGAATTGCAAAGATGATCAACAACCAAATGCCTCAGCGCTATCATATTAATGGTTTTATTTCTCCTGATGGCGAATTGTCTGGTGGTTATCTTATGGGTTCTAAGGTGATAGATGTTGATGCTACAACTGTGTCTTACCTTGTAGATAACGATATTAAAGCGGTTCTTGTGTCTCCACTGCAAACTGATTATTTCCGTGAGCAAGAGGCATTAATTAATGAACTTATTGAGGCTGGCATAAAGATTATAATGATGCCACATCCTGAAGAGTGGGATGGAAAGACTGAAATAGAGCAAGAGCAATTAAAAGAAGTAGATATCGAAGATCTTCTTCCTCGTGATAAGATAGAAGTTGATATGGATGCCATTGGTGCCCTATTAAAAGATAAGAAAATACTTATTACGGGTGCTGCTGGTTCTATCGGATCAGAGATTGTGCGTCAGGCAGCTGCTTATCATCCTGCAGAGATGATACTTATAGATCAAGCAGAAACACCATCTCATGATCTTCGCTTGCTCATGGCAAAGGAATATGCTTTTATTAAAAGCGAGACTATTGTGGCAAGTATTACCAACTGGCCTTTTATGGAGAAAATTTTCGCTGAGCATCGTCCTGATTATGTTTTCCATGCAGCAGCCTATAAGCATGTGCCAATGATGGAGAATAATCCAGCTATGGCAGTTCAGAACAATATTCATGGAACTCGTATAATTGCAGATCTTGCAGTTAAATATGGTACAAAGAAATTTGTTATGATTTCAACAGACAAGGCTGTTAATCCAACAAATGTTATGGGATGCTCAAAGCGTATCTGTGAGATATACTGTCAATCGCTTAATAAGGCAATTGTTGAGGGTAAGGTTGAGGGCGTTACCCAGTTTGTTACCACTCGTTTTGGTAATGTTCTTGGTTCTAATGGTTCTGTAATTCCATTGTTCAAGGAACAAATCCGACAGGGCGGTCCAATCACAGTAACCCATCCTGATATTATTCGTTTCTTTATGCTTATTCCTGAAGCATGTAAGCTTGTTCTTGAAGCAGGAACCATGGGTAGAGGAGGTGAGATATTCCTCTTTGATATGGGTAAGCCAGTTAAGATTGTTAATCTTGCTAAACGTATGATTGCTCTTTCTGGTGCAAAGAATATCGATATTAAGTTCACTGGTTTGCGTGATGGAGAGAAATTGTATGAGGAGGTGCTCTTTGATAAAGAGAATACAATATCAACAACTAATCCAAAGATAAAAGTTGCTAAAGTTCGTGAGTACGATTATATAACTGCCTGTGCTAATGAGGAGGAACTCCTTGAACTTTCTCATAGTTTTGATGATATGGCTATTGTACGCAAGATGAAGTTAATTGTGCCTGAGTATAAATCAAAGGTTAGTAAATACGAGGCTATAGACCATGAAATAGAAGAGGCACAAGCATCAGCAGAAGGCGGAAAGGCTATGTTCCGTGCGCTCAAAACCTTTTTCTTCTGATATATGATATAAAAATATACAACCGCAGCTCCTATTAGGGGGTCTGCGGTTTGCTGTTTACCAGGAAAACCGAAAATTATATAATACTATAACAATAATAACCTAAAATCACAAAAATGAGAAAAACAATTTTAGCGTCACTTATGCTATTAGCATTGGTGTCTTCTTCATGTGACAATCTTGAGACAGATCTTCGCGAATCAGAATTCGTGACCCTTTCAGTTAATGCGCTTACAATAGAGGACGAGCCTTTGGTAAGCAAGTCTCGTGTATCTGCTAATGAATCAGAAGCAACGCGAATATGCCTTTGTATATTTGATTCAGATAATAAAAGAGTATATAAAGGTGAACAGTTGAAATCGGATGAAAATATAACTTTTGGAATATTTACAGGAATCCGTCTTGTTAAAGGAGATTACAAGATAGTTGTTGTTGCATATAATGATTATGGAACCGATGCCGTTGCCGATATTACGTCACCAACTATTGCCACTATAGGACAAACTGGAATAAGAGAGGTTTATTCTACGGAAAAAGATATATCTATAGATCCTGATAATGGTGCAGCACAAAACGTGCAAATATCACTACCGCTCTCTGGTACTAAGATGGTATTTAATATTATTGACAAAATACCTTCTGATGTTGCATACATTAGTATTACAATAAATGAAGGACAGCTGCCTGCATCAGCTATAACCTTTAATCCTTCAACAGGACTGCTTTCAAGTAATAGTTCTTTTACTCGTGATGTAGATGTAAGAGGGTATACTGGTCAAATGCCGACTATTAATGTTTATGCATTTCTAAATGAATATCCAAAGAAATGCAGCGTAAAGATTAAGTGTGAAGATGTTAATAAAGTCACGCTTTATTCACACACCTATAATAATGTTGAGTTTAAGTCTGGCCATATTATTCGGGTTGCTGCTTATATATTTTCACAGTCATTGGCTCCATCTCTTGATTTTTCAGAATGGATAGAGGATTCTGAAATCCTATTAGAATAAAAAAAGTGATACTTTTCCGTTTCCTTTTTGAAATATCAATAAAATAACCTATCTTTGTAGCTAAAATCGATGCGGCTATGAAGCCGCTTCGATTTTAGAAGGTAAGCGCTTAAGAAGTGCTACACCATTTCTTAACACGAAGTGGTTCATAAATTATGCAATCTAAACCGAAGTGATTTTAATTTAAATCATAGCGATTAATATATGATGCGTTTTTGTCAGACACTTACACTTAAAAATGAGCCAGAACTCATTAATAAGTATCTTGAAGTACATAAACACGTGTGGCCTGAAATAATTGAAGGTCAGCATCAGGTAGGCATTCAGTCTATGGAGATATATGCTCATGGAAGCCAGCTTTTCATGATAGTTGACACTTGTGACGATTTCAATTGGGAACGTGATATGGCGCGACTTGCCACACTTCCTCGTCAAGCAGAATGGGAAGCTTACGTTAGTCAGTTTCAGGATTGTGATGCCAATGCCACATCAGCTGAGAAATGGCAGCTGATGGATAAAATATTTGATTCTGAGGAATGAAAACACTTGATAAAAAATACATTCTGCCTTTTGTTCTAGTCACGTCACTCTTTCTTCTGTGGGGACTTGC
Source organism: uncultured Prevotella sp. (assembly GCA_905236755.1). Lineage (GTDB taxonomy): Bacteria > Bacteroidota > Bacteroidia > Bacteroidales > Bacteroidaceae > Prevotella. The sequence continues at coordinate 120,546 of CAJOCR010000003.1, read as the reverse complement.
CAACAATATGACAGACACTCTTCTTGCAGCCTTTAAACGTATAATGGATATGTCTGATGCACAGACAAGTCTCATTCAGTTTGCTTTTTATGGCAGCTATTTCTGTTTCTCTTTACCTATAGCATTGTTGATTAGAAAGAAGAGTTATAAGTCAAGTATCATACTTGGACTCTTACTCTATGCTACAGGAGCAATCTTGTTCTATCCTGCAGCCAAAGTAGCCAGCTACACGTTTTATCTCATAGCCATATATATCATGGCAGGTGGGTGTAGTGTGCTTGAGACAACAGCCAATCCATATATACTCAGTATGGGTTCGCCAGAGACGGCAACACGCCGACTGAACATAGCACAGAGCTTCAATCCAATAGGTTCTATTCTTGGCATACTTTTAAGCAAATATTTCATTCTCGATGATATAAGTCTATATTCCATAAGTGGAACCTATGCCAGTCTTGGCGGTGTACTCCTTTTCTTGTTGTTGGTAATATTCTTTGCAAAAATGCCAATAGGAAAGGACAACGGCAAGCAAGACAATGTAAGAGCCACCTTCCGCAGACTATTTGCAAACAAACTCTATCGTAGAGGTGTTATAGCACAGTTCTTCTATGTTGGAGCACAGATAGGAGTATGGAGTTTCACTATTCGCATCATCATGCAGGAGTTCAATATTCTTGAAGCTCAGGCAAGCAATATCTATCTTATTACCATCATCGGTTTCTGTCTGTCACGATTCATATATACATGGCTCATGAAATGGATTCGTCCGTCAAAGCTTCTAATGATTGGTGGAATTCTTTCTGCTCTTATGTCTGCAACAGTAGTCTTCACAGCAGGAACTGGTTGGATAATGATGACAGCCCTGATATTGATAAGTGTTTTTATGAGTCTTATGTTTCCAACAATCTATGGCATAGCACTTGGCGACATCAATAATGGCAGCCATCCAGAAGATTCCAAGATAGGAGCCAGCGGACTTATCATGGCTATTCTCGGAGGTGCTCTTCTTACGCCACTTCAGGGATTCATATCCGATTCAACTAATATTTATTATTCATATATCGTTCCAACAATCAGCTTTGTGGTGGTTGCATGCTACGCAATGAATAGCCTCTCCCATCCCTCTCCAAAGGGAGAGGGTTAACCACAGGGGAAAGATAATTATCGATAAATTTGCGAATAATTATTCGAACAGAGTTCTCTTCAATTCGTCGAGATATTCGAGTAAAAAATTCGTTGAGTAAAGATAAAGACTTGTTGGAACAAGAAATGATAAAACAAGAAAACATGAAAAAAGTATTTGTCTCAGGTTGTTACGACCTGTTGCATTCTGGACATATCGAGTTCTTTCACCAGGCATCACAGTATGGTGAACTCTATGTAGGCATCGGTTCTGATGCCACCTATCTTGAGTATAAGCATCGCAAGCCAATGTTTCCTCAGGAAGAGCGACTCTTTATGGTTAGCAATATCAAAGCAGTAAAGAAAGCATATATCAATGAGGGTAGGGGAATCATTGACTTCCTGCCAACACTCGATATTGTAAAGCCCGACATCTTTGTTGTAAATGCCGAGGGAGGTTCAGAAGAGAAACGTAAGATATGTGCCAAGAGAGGAATACAATATATTGAACTTCAGCGCACACCACATGCTGGACTTCAGGCTCGTTCATCATCATCGCTGAAAGCCGAACTGAATAAAGCCAGCGATGCTGTTGATGCTTCAGCGGGAATACCTACCCGTCTTGACCTTGCTGGCACATGGATAGATCAGCCCTATGTTAGTCAGTATCATCCAGGATGGGCACTAACCATATCCCTTGAACCAACCTTCGAGGTACGCGATCGTTGTGGTCTTTCCACCTCAACAAGAAAAGTAATCCAGAAGATATGGCCCGTTCGTCTTCCTAAGATGGATCCAGAGATGCTTGCCCGTCTTGTATTCTGTTTCGAGAATAATCCAGAGCGCCACGACGGAATTATCTCGGGTGCACAAGATGCCATTGGAATATGCGTTCCAGGACTTTGTCGTCATTATTACGACAACAATTTCTGGCCATCAAAGATAGAGAGCACACAAGACGAGATGACACTCCGCTTCCTTGAGTCTCACCTTGTCATGGTTCCAATGGAACCACGTCGCTCAGGATGTAGCGTTGTAGAAGACAAAGACATCACCCCAACAAAGGTAGCAGTCCTTGCTAAGGCCGCTGACGACTGTTGGGAAGCCATCAACAAACGCAATCTTGCTGCATTTGCACAGGCATACCAAGCCTCATTTGAAGCACAGGTAGCCATGTTTCCAGGAATGTTAACACCAACCATCAACGGCAAATCCGAGGCACTTGTGCAGCCATATATCGACCGCTATTCACAGTTCCCAGATGTTCTTGCATGGAAAATGCCAGGAGCTGGTGGCGGTGGCTATCTCGCCCTTGTTGTTACCGATGCCCCCACCTTTGCATCGCAACACCCCGAGGCTATCGAATTGAAAATAAGAAGAAACTGATTACTACTCCCTTCCTTTATGAAGAGAAGGAATGGGGAAGACTTTCAACTTTATTTTAGTGCACTGCACTTTCTTTTAATATTGAAATATTGAACCGAGGGTCGCTGACTGAGTGGAAGAAAAGATGTAAATATTGAAATAATGAAAGATTTAAATATTATATCGGCATCAACCGAAGGTCATCGACTGAGCAGATGCAGTCAACGGAGTTGGTGCATCTGAATAAGCGAAGGAGATAATAGCATTGCTTGCAATGCGTTCGCCGGTACAGGCATAAAACGAAGGAAGTAAAAATGGAAATACCTTTTTGGAATAACATAAAGGATAAAGAAATTACAAAGAAAGCCGTTTGTATGGCTAAGTGCTCATTTGGTGCATCAGCATTAAACTTAGGTACTTGGTGGCTTGGAATTGTAGGATTGTTTATAATTCTGTATAATTTGTTGGTATATGTTATAGTGGGCACTCTTGTTTATTATTTACTGAGAAACGTGTCGTGGCAGCTCCAAACATTTGCAGTATGGATTAGCGTAAATGCAGTATCTATTGCAGTATTGCTATATTATTTCCTTGAACCCTCAGACGAGCCAGGGGCACATTGCGTTTCACCTTTTGTGTTTCTTATTCCTGTTGTATATGTTATTACAGGCATTTTAAGTGTAATTCCAATCGGTTATTTCTGTAGAAAGGAAGCACTTGTTTCGGCATAGATAATAATTTTACTTTGTTTCCGCCTTCGAGATGCTGTTGACTTTACAGTCGACGATTCTCTTGCCTCAGCAGAGCCAAAAGCATTTTTTGCTCTGCCTTCACCTTCGAGATTCGTTCGAGATGCCTTCGAGATGAACTCTTATTATTTGCTTGTATAATAGCGTTAATATTAAAGAAAAATATCAGTTTATCAGTTATTTTTTTTCATTTTCTGCCCAAAGGCATTTTGTAATGAAATAACTGAAAAACTGATAAATTGATAACTTTTAATAATTCATTAGCCTAAGTGACTATTTAATAGTGAGTTATGTTTCGATTTAATGTAATCAGTTAAAATAATAAACTGATAGACATTTATTTTTGTCTTTTCAGTATTATCTTATGATCAATGCACTCTGGTAGTTCGTCCTGATAGTGTGTGACCATGATCATTGTTTTGTTGCTTCTCTTGCAGAAGGTATTGATAATGTCTTTGACGAGTTGGCGGTTTGTGTTGTCGAGACCATGAAGGGGTTCGTCGAGAATGAGGAGCTCGGGGTCTTTGACAAAGGCTCGGGCTAGAAGTACCAGGCGCTGCTCTCCACTTGATAGCTTTAGGAAGGTGCGGTTTTCAAGTCCTTCAAGTCCGAAGATATTCATCCAGAAGCGACAGATATCGTATTCTTTTTCGTCGGGTTTGACGTATAGGCCAACAGAGTCTTTCAGTCCGCTTGCTACTATTCTGATGGCAGGCATATCTCTTTGGTAGGCACGGTGCATTTCGGGTGATACATATCCTATGTGTTTCTTAATGTCCCAGATGCTTTCTCCACTTCCTCGAGGGTTGTCGAAGAGGGTGATGTCGCAGGCGTAGGACTGTGGATTGTCGGCACAGATAAGACTTAGTAGGGTGGATTTGCCTGAGCCGTTTTGTCCGCTTAGTGCCCATCGTTCACCGTTGTTTATTGTGAGGCTTAGTTCCTTTAGTATAGTTCTGTCGCCATATCGTATGCTTACGTTGTTCATTTTAACCACTTCGTGTGTGTGGTATTCGTTGTTTTTATATGGTAAGTTGACGATGGCTTGTTCTTTCTCTTTGCTTAACACTCGTGAAGGGAAGGCTGGGCGTGTTTCCAAATAGTCTTTTAGTGTTTTCTTTGGAAGTACGGTTTTATTTTTTACTTCAACAACGTGTGTGATGAAGTCGGGAATATCATCAATCTTGCTCAAGACAAGTATTATCTGTAGGGCTTGTTCATGTGTGAGCTGTGCAAGCAGTTGCTTTAGCTGTTCACGTGTCTCGGCATCAAGACCAATAAATGGATTGTCCATGATGAGCACACGTGGGGCAGAGAAGAGGGTTGCTGCAAGTTTGAACTTACGCAGTTCGCCACTGGAAAGAAGGATGATGTATTTATCAAGGAGTCCTTCCATGTGAAAGAGCTGATAGATGTGCTGTTGCAGTTGTCGTCGTGCTGGTGTGTCTTCTCCTGCAAGATGATAGGCTTCTTCGAGCTTAGCGCCAACTGTAGGCGTCTCGACATCTATCTCCTGTTGATTCCATCGTTGTTGCAGATAGTATGTGCGGTCGTTGTCACCGCCATAGGAATCACGAAAAGTGATGTATTTAATATTATCGGAAACAAGTGGTTTGGTGCTTGGTGAAAAATCGTATTGTGGCTCTTGCATGAGTAAGGGGTGTCGCCCAATGATGATATCTACTAACATTGATTTGCCACTGCCGTTGGGACCTACAATGGCGATGTGTTCACCATTAGATAACTGAAAGTTTACTGGTTGTGCCATACGCCACTCGGGCATGCGGGGGATGGCGGAAGAAAAGGAAATTACCGGCCTCACCCCGTCCCTCTCCAAAAGGAAAGGGGACACTTCCTGTTTGATTTTACTATCTGACATTATTGTTTGAATTTTTTAGTTGGTTATTGTAATATGCAATATTGAATTTTTATAGGTTTTTCTTGTTTTTCTTTTTAATTACTCTTTACCCATTTGCGAAGCATCGCTTCGCACTCTTGCTTTGTTTTTTACTGCATAATCCTTCCAGCTGCTGTAGTGTTTGGCAGGGGATTCAGGACGCGACATCTGTAGGAAGTGGCAATAGGCTGCACCGAGAGCGTCGGTGGCATCCATGTATTTTGGCATTTCCTTCTCGTCGAGGTGCAACAGACGCTGAAGCATGCCAGCTACTTGTCCCTTAGAGGCTTGGCCTTGTCCTGTGATAGCCATTTTAATTTTTAGTGGTGCATATTCGTGTATTGGTATGTCGTGACGAATAGCGGCTGCAATAGCTACGCCTTGCGCTCTTCCCAGTTTAAGCATAGACTGAACGTTCTTGCCGAAGAATGGTGCTTCGATAGCCATTTCATCGGGAAGGTAGGAATCAATGATTCCTGTTACTCGTTCATATATCTTTCCAAGGCGCAGATATGGATCGGTCATTTTTCTTAGGTCGATGACTCCCATTGCCACCATCTTTGCTTTGTTGCCAATGATGCTGATGACTCCATATCCCATGACGTTCGTTCCTGGGTCTATGCCTAATATTATTTTTTCTTTAGCGATCAAGATATGGATTGCTTGAGAGTTCGTTACCTATAGTTGTTTCTGGTCCGTGTCCGGGAAGGATGCGGGTGTTGTCAGGAAGCTGACAAATCATGCGCAGGCTTTGTATTATCTGGAACATACTGCCGCCCTCAAGGTCGGTGCGTCCGATAGAGCCTTTGAAGAGTGTGTCGCCTGAGAAGGCTACGCTCTCTTCCTTGCAATATAGGAATGAGCTACCAGGAGTGTGCCCAGGTGTAGCAATGAGGGTGAAAGTGTGATTACCAAATGATATGATGTCGTCTTCCTGAAGGTATCTGCCTACAGGTGGCATCTGTTCTTGGTATGTTGTTCCAAGAATGGTTTGAACCTGAAGAGGCAGATTAGCGAGAAGTTCTTGGTCTTTAGCAGGTACTTCTGGTTTCAGCCCAAATGCTTCGTATATTGCATAGTTGCCGAAGTTATGGTCGAAATGTCCATGTGTGGCAACAATGTGTTTCAGTTTTATGTTGTTCTGTTGAACGTAGTTGATGATGGCTTGTATTTCTTCTTCGTAGTATGCACCACAATCAACGATGATTCCTTCACCTGTTTCGTCGCTGACGACATAACAGTTTTCCTGAATCATATTGCATACGAATTTCTGTATTTTCAGCATAATTATAATGGAAGATAGATGAGTTTCTTTTCTTCCTTGAACCAATCTTCATCGAAGAAGGTGTCGAGGGGTATTTCTTCAACTACGTTGGCATAAGGTTTCAGTTCTTCTGTAAGATCTCCTCCCTTGAGGCAGAAGACACCATTAGGAAGTGCGTTCTGATGTTTGTTAGAGATGTTTTTACGAACAATCTTCATCATATCGGGCAGTGGCATAACAGCACGTGAGACAATGAAGTCGTATTTGCCTTTCTCGTCTTCTCCGCGAAGGTGTTGTGCATCTACATTCTTTAAACCGCATGCTTCGGCAACAGCATTTACAACCTTTATTTTCTTTCCAGTACCATCAATCATTCTGAAATGGCACTCAGGGAACATAATGGCAAGTGGTATGCCTGGGAATCCACCTCCGCAACCAAAGTCGAGAATGGTTGTTCCTGCCTTAAAGCGAATTGCTTTTGCAATGGCAAGAGAGTGGAGTACATGATGTTCGTAGAGATTATCAATATCCTTACGTGAGATGACATTGATTTTCTGGTTCCAATCCTCATAGAGTGACTGGAGCTTTTTGAACTGCCCTACCTGATTTTTAGAGAGTTCTGGGAAATATTTTGTTATTATTTCTATCATATTCTTACTTATTGCTACAAAAGTACAAAAAGAATTCGTAACTTTGCACACTGTTATCAATTAATTAGAGAAAATGGTAAAAGCAGCATTATTCGATTTAGATGGGGTTGTATTCGATACCGAACCACAATATACTATTTTCTGGGGCTCACAGTGTAGGGAGTTTCATCCTGAGAAGCCAGGCTTGGAGCATGAGATAAAAGGTCAGACTTTGACACAAATCTTCGATAGGCTTTTCACTGGTGAGTTGGAGGATAAACGCAATCTTGTAGTTGAAAGACTTGATAGATTCGAGAAGGAGATGAAGTTGGAATATATTCCTGGCTTTGAGGATTTTATCAAGGATTTGAAGCGTAATGGTATAAAGACAGCGGTGGTTACATCAAGTAATCAGAAGAAGATGGATGTGGTGTATGCAAAGCATCCTGAGATGAAAGATTATTTCGACCGCATTCTTACAAGCGAGGACTTCAAAGAGAGTAAGCCTCATCCAGACTGCTATCTGAAAGGCGCTGAAGTATTTAATTGCAAGCCCTGTGAGTGCGTGGGCTTTGAGGATAGTTTCAATGGATTGAAGGCTGTGCGTGCGGCAAAGGAATTTGTTGTAGGACTTGCAACAACCAATTCAAGAGATGCAATAAAGGAGTTTAGCGATTATGTAATAGACGATTACAGGGGGCTGGATTTTAGCGCATTGCAAGCAATGCTATTGAATAATTAATATTGAATATTGAATAATGAAGCGCAGAGCGCTTAATAGTTAGGAGTTAGAAGATGGGAGTTAGGAGTTGAAATGCCGTAGGTATTAATTTCTTATTACTCATTATAACTTGGCCGTATGGCAACTAATTTCACATTAATAAGATTATGGGCTATTTAACAACAGATAAGAAAAAGATTACAGCAAAGACATTTATTGAAATGAAGAATGCTGGTGAGAAGATTACAATGCTCACAGCATATGATTTTACAACAGCAGGTATTATTGATGCAGCGGGCATCGATGCAATTCTTGTAGGTGATTCTGCTTCGAATGTGATGGCAGGTAATGCCAACACACTTCCTATTACTGTTGACGAGATGATTTATCACGCTCGTTCAGTAGTTAGAGCATGCAACCACTGCCTTGTGCTTTGTGACATGCCAATGGGCAGTTATCAGGTGAGCAGAGAAGAGGGTATTCGCAACGCTATTCGCATCATCAAGGAGAGTGGTGCTGATGCCGTTAAGATGGAAGGTGGAGCTGAGATAGCTGACACGATAAAAGGTATTGTTGATGCTGGTATTCCAGTAATGGGTCATTTAGGTTTGACCCCTCAGAGTGTGAATAAGTTTGGTGGATACGGACTGCGTGCTAAGGAAGAAGCTGAGGCAGCAAAACTTCTTGCCGATGCTAAGGCTTTGGATGAGGCAGGTGTATTTGGTATTACTCTTGAGAAAGTTCCTGCTAAGTTGGCTGCAGAGGTAACAGCAAGTGTTAGTGCTGCAACCATTGGTATTGGTGCAGGAAATAGCTGTGACGGTCAGGTATTGGTATATGCTGATGCTTTGGGTATGACACAGGGCTTTAAACCAAAATTTCTACGCCATTTTGCCGACGTAAATAAATGTATGACAGATGGTGTGCAAGAATATATTAAATGCGTGAAGGAATGTACGTTCCCGAACGCTAATGAAAGCTATTAAGAATGTAGAGTGAGGAATGTGGAGTTAGTTGCCCTACGGGCAATTTATAATGAGTAATGAACAATGAGTAATTAATGCCTATGGCATTTAGCTCCTAACTTCTAATTCCTCTCTTAACTAATAAATTAAAGCGATATGGATACACAGAACACTCCCGTGCACTTCAGATTATGGCATAGAGACTTTTGGCTTCTTGCGTTGGCCAATATGGTGTTGTCTATGTTGGTATATATGCAGATTCCGTTGTTGCCACATCAGCTGATGGATGAAAAACTATCTCCTTTGATGACTGGTTGTGTGATGGGAGTATTCTCACTTGGCATTTTTGTCTTAGGAGGCTTTGGCTCTTACTGGGTGCAGAAATATCGTAGAAACAGAGTATGTTTGAGGGCTATTCTTATACTGCTTCTCTCATTAGTTGGTTTATTATTGATTCCAGACTTAGAGAAGATAAGATTTGCAGAAGTAAGAAACTGGTTGAATATAGAGAGAATAACGGTTTTCTATATTATCCTCAGGTTGCTTATGGGTGCGACTTTTGCCTTAGCGCAGATAGTGTTGTGTTCAACTCTTGTTGTAGATATTTGTGAATCGTTCCAACGCACAGAGGCTAACCATTCGTCAAACTGGTTTGGACGTTTTGGTCTGTCATTAGGTCCTGTAGTTGGTTTGTTCAGTTATAAATATGGTGGAACAGATGGTGTGTTGGTGGCTTCTGTCTCGCTTGGTGTGCTGGCTTTAGTGTTGATTTCAATGGTGAAGCTGCCATTCAAAGCTCCTGATGATGATGTGAAGGTGTTCACAACAGATAGGTTTATTCTGTTTCGAGGTTGGCCTTTGTTTATTAATCTCTCAATGCTTACCTTTGTTATAGGACTTGTATTGTCTGTAGAATGGAATCTTCAGTTCTTCGTTATGATGATGCTTGGTTTCTTCCTTGCATTGTGTTCAGAGCGTTTTGCCTTTGCTAATGCTGATTTGAAGAGTGAAGTAAATACAGGTCTTATAAGTATTGCTATTGCGCTCGTATTACAGCATATAGGTGATGCAGCGAGCATTCCTTATATTGTTCCTGTATTTGTAGGTTTTGGTGCAGGTGCTATAGGTAGTAGATTCTTATTGTTCTTTATAAAGCTCAGTAACCATTGCCAACGAGGTACATCTGTAAGCACATATATCCTCTCATGGGAATTTGGATTAAGTATGGGTGTAGGTGTTGGCTATGCTTTATTCTATGGTAAGCAACAAATGATGCTTATGGTAGCATTGGCATTATTGGCAGTTGTCCTGTTGGTGTATAATTGTTTTGTACATGGGTGGTATATAAAGAAGAAAAACAGATAATTCTTCCTCCCCTTCATAAGGGGGAGGAGTTTTACAATAATTTCCATTCCATTCCGTTATATATATAATGAAATGGCATAAAATTATAGTTTCAGTATTATTTCTTGCTGTTGCATTTCTGACAGCATGTAGTGATGATGATGTTTTTACCACATCATCAAGTTATAAATTAGCTTTTTCTGAATCAGTTGTTAACTTAGATACTATATTCTCAAAAACTCCATCATCAACCCATGCCTTTTGGGTTTATAATACATCTGGTAAGTCATTGAGATGTACAAATGTACGCCTTGAAAATGGAAACCAGACAGGTTTTAGAGTTAATGTAGATGGAACTTATCTTGGACAGGAGATGGGCTATCAGGTGCAGGATGTGGAGATTCATGCAGGTGATAGTATTCGTGTTTTTGTTGAATTGACCTCGCCAGAGAATGGTGCTGCCGGGCCACAGAAGGTTACTGATAATCTTGTTTTCAAACTTGAAAGTGGAGTAGAGCAGAAGGTTGAACTAAGTGCGTGGTCATGGGATGCTGTTTGTGTAAGAGGATTGGTTATAGACAAGGATTCTGTTATTTCGACAAAGAAACCACTAGTGGTTTATGATGGTATTACTGTGGCTGAGGAGGCTTGTTTAACTTTATCTGCAGGAACAAATATCTATTTCCATGAGAATGCAGGAATAGTAGTAAAAGGCTCGTTAAAAGCATTAGGCGAAGCAGGAAAAGAAGTTGTACTAAGAGGCGACAGATTGGATAAAATGTTTGATTATCTTCCTTACGACCTTGTAAGTGGTCAATGGCAAGGTCTTCACTTTGGAACAACATCCTATGATAATGTATTGCAATTTACTGATATTCATAGTACTTATGATGGAATAGTATGCGACAGCTCGGATGTAGAGAAAGAGAAGATTAGTATTGAACAGTCAACAATACACAACTGTCAGGGCTATGGATTGTTGCTTAATAATGTTAAGGGGCATATTTATAATAGTCAGATAACTAATGTGTTGAATGATTGTGTGTGTGTTAATGGTGGTGATATTAAAATCAATGGTTGTACATTAGCACAGTTCTATCCTTTTGATTCTGCCCGTGGGGCAACTTTGAGGTTTTCATCTGTTTATGCTTTGTTGGGGCTGAAGGTTATGAATAGTATTATAACAGGATATGCCGATGATGTACTTATGGGTGTTAAAACAGATACTGAAAAGTTTTTTAACTATGCTTTTTCTGATTGTATTATCCGTACTCCGAAGATAGAAACCGAAGACAGCGTTTATTTTACTAATGTTGTTTATGAAAATGTGAATAACACTTCTTCGAATGGAGAAAAGCATTTTAATTTGATAAGTGCAGATACTCAGCATTATGATTTTCATTTGGCGAAGGAGAGTGAGGCTATTGCTAAGGGTAATGCTGAGACTATTCCAACTGTTGACAGAGAAGGCAGAAAACGTGGTGTAAAGCCATGTATTGGTGCATTTGAGTATGTGGAATAGGATTGTTTCTTTTTTTTTGTATTATTAATGCATGATATTTCACTCAAAAGTATTATTTTTGCGTTATGAAACAAATGAAAATAGAAATTAATTACGACTTTGTTAGTGAGTCAGAGCTTTCAAAAGAAGATCTGGAGCTTGTTAATCGTGCTAAGGAAGCAACAAAGAATTCGTATGCAAACTATAGCCATTTTAATGTTGGAGCTGCTCTAAGGCTGGAAAATGGCGACATCATCATTGGTGCTAATCAGGAGAATGCAGCTTTTCCTTCTGGTTTATGTGCTGAGAGAACAGCGGTTTTTGCTGCCCAGGCACAGCATCCAGATCAGCCAATAGAGGCATTGGCTATTGCTGCAAAGAACGTAAATGGTTTTATTAAAGAACCTATTAGTCCATGTGGACCTTGCCGTCAGGTAATTCTTGAGGTAGAAGACAGATATAAAAAGCCAGTTAGAATTATCTTGTATGGTACCGATGGAATATATATAATAAAGAGTGTAAAAGACCTACTTCCTTTCTCGTTTGTAGATGCAAACATGAAATAATGTGGAATTATCGTTGGTACATCATCGAACAAAGTGCCATTAATTCCACATTACACATTAAAAGGCAAGTTCCTTTTGGAGCTTGCCTTTATATATATTATTTCTGGTATAAGAAGCGCTTGATGCTCTTCTTAGGAGTTTTCTCAAATTCTTCGTCGTGAATTCTTATTTCTGCTAAACGACAATAGGCAGGAAGAATCACATTGAGGTCTTTTCTGTTTTGCTCCATGATGTTTTCGAGATCCTCTCGAGAGAAGCCCATTGTATTAGCCTCGTCAAAGTCAGGATAAACAAGACCGATGAATTTGTCGCCTTCCTGAATCATGACGCTTTCCGTTACCATAGGCATAGAGTTGAGTTGGTCTTCTACTTCTTCAGGATAAACATTTTGGCCATTAGCACTAAGAAGCATGGTTTTTGAACGTCCCTTGATGAAGACATTTCCATCAGCGTCCATAAGTCCGAGGTCGCCAGTATGGAACCAGCCATCTTTATCAATAGCCTCACGAGTAGCTTCCTCATTCTTGTAATAACCAAGAAGAACGTTTGGACCTTTGCAAAGAATCTCACCTGGGATATTTGCAGGGTCGCTACTGTCAATGCGTACTTGCATGTGAAGAGCTGCTTTACCGCAACTACCAGGAACAAAGTCTTTGTAGTCGGCATAGCAGATGATAGGTGCACATTCTGTTGCTCCGTATCCTACAGTGTATCTAAATCCAATTCTGTGCAAGAAGGTTTCTACTTCCTTATTGAAAGCAGCTCCACCGATGATTACTTCATAGAAGTTTCCACCGAAAGCCTGGCTAACCTGTGAGCAGATTTTTTCGTTTACCTTCTTAGAAACAACAGGCATGTGCATGAGCATGCGCATACGGTTGTTCTGAATTTTTGGGAATACCTTCTTCTTGATGATTTTCTCAATAACAAGTGGTACAGCAATGATTACTGCAGGTTTTACCTCGCTGAAAGCCTGCGCTATGATAGCAGGGCTTGGTACGCGTGTTAGATAGAAGATGTGGCAGCCTTTGAGGAATTCGAAGATAAATTCGAATGCCATACCATACATGTGAGCCATTGGAAGGATGCTGATAACGCTGTCTCCAGCTTTTATCTTGTCGCCCAGTACATGCTCGGCAAAATCGGCATTGCTCCACATGGCACGATATGGAATCATAACTCCCTTAGAGAAGCCTGTTGTTCCGCTGGTATAGTTGATCATTGCCAACTGGTTAGGATCTTCTTCAATGTAATAATCTACATGCTGCTTACGGAAATATTTTGGATATTTCTTTCCGAACATCTCGTTGAGGTGTTCGCGAGCATAAGTTAATTTGTCAGTGCGAGAAACTACCAATGAATAGTCTGGAATATAGATAATTCCTTCTAGACCAAGCATTTTCGTAGCGTCAATTTGAGTAGCAACAACGTCACCCACAAAAAGAAGTTTTGCTTCGCTATGGTTTACGATGTTGTGAATTTGGTCAGCAGTAAACTCATGAAGAATAGGTACTGCAATAGCACCATAGGTGAGTGTTGCTAAGAAAGCCACAGCCCAGTTGGCACTATTACGTCCAGCAAGAGCAATCTTGTCGCCTTTAACAACTCCACTGTTTTCGAACATGATGTGGAGTTTTTCAATTTTGCGAGCTACATCGTGATACTGAAGAGTTGCTCCTTTAAAATCTGTAAGCGCATCCTTATCCCAATTGTCAAGGATAGTTTTTTTGATTAACGCGTTAAAACTTGGAATATTTTCCATATAGTTCTGTTCTGAATGTTTTCTAATTTTTCTCGTATATATTCAGGACTTAAACAGCATCCTGGTAAAGATATCTTTTTATACTCTTTTTAGGAGTTTTCTCAAATTCATTATTGTGTAGTTTAATAGCAGAAATCTTGCAGAAGGGTGGGAGCATCTGGTTAAGCTCATGACGGTTCTGTTCCATAATTCCTTCTATTTCCTCAACTGTGAAGCCCATTGACTGAGCCTCTTCAAGATCTGGGTGCACAAGACCAATGAGTTGTTCTCCCTTTTGTATTACCAGACTCTCGTTAACCATAGCCATAGAGTTGAGTTTGTCTTCGATTTCTTCTGGATAGATATTCTGTCCGTTAGAGCCTAAGAGCATGTTTTTGATTCGTCCACGAATAAACACATGGCCATCTTCGCTCATTGTTGCCAGATCGCCAGTGTGGAACCAACCTTCCTCGTCTATTACAGCCTTTGTGGCTTCGTCGTTCTTATAATATCCAATCATAAGATTGTCACCACGTGTGAGAATTTCTCCTGCAATATTCTGAGGGTCTTCGCTTGCAATTTTCACTTCCATATTGTTCATACGAACGCCACAGCTTCCTGGTACAAAGTTTGTCCAGTCGGCATAGGTAATCATAGGTCCTGTTTCTGTAGTGCCATAGCCAACAGTAATAGGGAAGTTTATGCTTGTGAAGAATGATTCAATTTCTTTGCTTAGACCAGCTCCGCCAACGAGAATCTCATACATGTTGCCACCAAATTCCTCTTTAACAAGCTCAAGGATTTTTTCCTTCACCTTTTTGCTTATTACTGGCATGTTCATGAGAAGTCGCACTCTGTTGTTCTGCACGATAGGGAATATTTTCTTGCGAACAATTTTCTCTACTATGAGTGGTACTGAAACAATGATAGCTGGCTTAATTTCCTTGAATGCCTCCTGAATAATAGTAGGACTTGGTAGTCGTGTAAGGAAGAAAATGTGACTACCATTGCAGAACTGAAGAATGAACTCACACATCAAGCCATACATATGTGCCATAGGAAGGATGCTCAGAACATTGCATCCTGGCTTTATTTTGGCTTTGTCTAGGATTTCTTCTCTAAGTCCGAGGAGATTGCCTTCAAGACTTCTGTATGTCAGCATTACACCTTTTGAGAAGCCTGTTGTTCCGCTGGTGTAGTTTATCATTGCCAAGTCGTCGGGCTTGTTGATATAGTAGTGAACATGCTCTCTACGGAAATACTTTGGAAAACGATGTCCATATAGTTCGTTCAGGTGCTCACGTGCATAGGTGAGTTTTTCAGTACGAGAAACGACAATAGAGTTATCTGGAAGATATATTATTCCTTCAAGGTGTGGCATCTCATCAGCATTAATCTGGGTGGCTACTACATCGCCTACGAAAAGAACTTTTGCTTCGCTGTGATTAACAATATTGTGTATCTGTTCTGCTTTAAATTCATGTTGAATAGGTACAACTACTGCTCCATATGTAAGAGTTGCTATAAAGGCTACTGCCCAGTTGCTGCTGTTTCGTCCGCATAATGCAACTTTGTCACCTTTTTGAAGACCACTGTTTTCAAAAAGAATGTGTAGTTTTTCAATCTTACGAGCTACATCGTGATATTGCAAGGTTGTTCCCTTGTAATCAGTTAGGGCATCGTTGTCCCAATTGTTTATGATACTTTCTTCTATATATTTATTGAAGCTTGGTATTAATTCCATTGCACAAATTTCAAATTTCTGTGCAAAGGTACGTTATTATTTGCACATTCCCAAATGTTTTGTGCAGTATTTTGGCGTAAAATGAAAGTTTATTGCTTAGTTCAATGATTTCTTATTCGTATCTCATTGATTTTGCAGGATGAATATGCGAAATGAGGTAGCTTGGTGCTATCAATACGAGTACACTAATGATGAGTGTTGCTATATTGATAACAACGAAAGGCAGCCATGCGTATTCTACAGGAACAGTCTCTACGTAATAGGTTGTAGGGTCGAGTTTTACTATTCCTGTTGTTGACTGTAGGGCAATAAGTCCAAGTGCTATGATATTGCCAATAAGCATGCCTTTGCCAATAATGAAAACGGCAAACCACATGAATGAATGACGAACGACTCTGTTGCGTGCTCCCAATGCTTTGAGTACGCCAATCATTGTTGTTCGTTCAAGTATAATGATAAGTAATCCACTAATCATGGTTACACCAGCCACAGCAATCATTAATGCAAGGATAATCCATACATTAAGGTCGAGGAGGTCGAGCCATGAGAATATTTGTGGATTTATTTCTTGTATTGTCTTTGACGAATAGGTTTCGCCATATTTGTCTATTGTTCTGTTTACTTTGTGTACGAGAATGTCTTCAACTTCGTTTACACGGTTGAAATCGTTTACTGTTATTTCTGCGCCCGAAGTCTGATCGTCTTCCCAACCATTTAGTTTTACTGCTGTGTATAAATCGGTATAGCATATTATCTGGTCATATTGTTTCAGGTTTGTCTGATATATTCCTTCAACAGTAAAACGGCGAACTCTAAGTCCTTGGTTGTCAATAAAGTAAGAGAATATTTTCTGACCAACTTTTATGTTTAGTTTGTTGGCCATTTCCTTTGAAACAAGTATTTTGTTTTTGCTTGCTTCATCAGAGAATTTTGGGATGCTTCCCTCAACCATGTTCTGATGAATGAATGTAGTGTCGTATTCTGGTCCAACACCTTTGAATACTACACCTAAGAAATCGTTCTCGGTTTTAAGTATTCCTTGTTTGTTGGCAAATCTCTGAACATGCTTCACACCTGGGGTTTTCTTCAGTACGTTAACCATTGAGTCGCCCATCTGAATAGGGTAGTTCTCGTTGGTTTGCAACGACATAAAGTCGGCTACCTGTATATGGCACCCGAATCCCACAACCTTATCTCTAATAGTGTGCTTGAAACCAAGAACCACACTAACAGAGATAATCATCACGGCAAGACCTATAGCAACACCTGCTGTTGCTATTCTTATGGCTGGCTTTGACACTTTGCGTTTGTCGCCTTTGTCACCATATATTTTTCTTGCTATGAAAAGTGGAAAGTTCATTTTCTGAATACGTTATTCTTATTCTTCATCTATTCGTCCAGGGTATTCTTCGAGTGCTTTTCGAAGAACGATCAGTGCACGATTAAGATCTTCGCGCTTTAGCACATATGCTATTCGCACTTCATTGTGTCCTGCTCCTGGTGTGGTGTAGAAGCCTGATGCTGGAGCCATCATAACAGTTTCGTTTTCGTAGTTGAAACTTTCTAGGCACCAACGGCAGAATTTCTCGCTATCGTCAACAGGCAGCTTTGCTACGGTATAGAAGGCTCCCATAGGGATAGGAGAGTAAACACCTGGAATGCGGTTTAGTCCGTCAATAAGGCATTTTCTGCGTTCTACATATTCGTCGTACACCTCGCGGTAGTATTCTTCTGGTGCTTCAAGAGAGGCTTCGGCTACTATCTGACCAATAAGTGGTGGAGAAAGTCGTGCCTGACAGAATTTCATTACTGCCTTACGAATTTCTTCATTCTTTGTAATGAGTGCTCCTACACGAATACCACACTCAGAATATCGTTTTGATACAGAGTCAATCAAAACAACATTGTTCTCTATTCCTTTTAGGTGCATGGCTGAAATATATGGTGAACCAGTATAGATGTATTCACGATATACTTCGTCGGAGAAGAGATACAGGTCATATTTCTTCACCAGGTCGCGTATCTGATTCATTTCTCTACGTGTGTAGAGGTAACCTGTTGGGTTGTTAGGGTTACAAATCATGATGGCACGAGTGTGCTCGTTGATAAGTTCTTCAAACTTCTCAACCTTTGGTAACGCAAAACCTTCTTCAATACTTGTGGCAATAGTTCTGATTTTTGCTCCTGCAGAAATAGCAAATGCCATGTAGTTGGCATAGGCTGGTTCTGGAACAATAATCTCATCACCTGGGTTCAGACAGCTCATGAAAGCAAACAGAACAGCTTCCGAACCTCCTGATGTGATGATTATATCGTCGGGAGTTACTTCTATATCAAACTTCTTGTAGTAGTCAACGAGTTTTGTTCTGTAGCTGAGATATCCCTGTGAAGGTGAGTATTCCAGCACTTTGCGGTCTATTGTTTTTAGTGCGTCAAGACCGCATTGTGGTGTGGGCAGATCAGGCTGTCCAATGTTTAAGTGGTATACTTTGATACCTTTGCTTTTTGCAGCATTAGCCAAAGGAGCCAATTTCCTAATTGGGCTCTCAGGCATTTCCAATCCGCGTACTGATATTTCAGGCATCTTTATAAATAAATTATAATCTGTATAATCTTCTGTTGAGTGAGTATTAATATACTCGTGGCCCAAAGATGAAAGTTCCTACTCTGACCATTGTTGAACCATGATGAATGGCTATCTTGTAGTCGTTGCTCATTCCCCATGAGCGTTCGCAGAAAGAACTGTCATTTGCAAAGTATTCTGCTTTTATCTCATTGAAAAAGCTGTTTGCAAGGTCAAATTCGTTTGCTATCTGTTGCTCGTTGTCGGTAAAGCTTGCCATCATCATCAAACCACATATCTGAACATTCTTCAACTCTCGCCATTCACCTTCGGCAAGCAGCTGTCGGCATTCGTCTAATGTGAGTCCGTATTTGGCTTCTTCTTCGGCAATATGCAATTCAAGCAGAATCTTTATAACTCTATTGTTCTTGGCAGCCTGCTTATTGATTTCTTTCATCAACTTCAGACTATCGCAGGCTTCAATCATAGAGATGTATGGTGCGATGTATTTCACCTTGTTGGTCTGCAAGTGACCAATGAAGTGCCATTCAATATCCTTAGGCAAGGTTTCAACTTTCTTTTTAAGCTCTTGCTCATGACTTTCGCCAAAAACTCTTTGCCCTTCGTTGTATGCCGCTTCAATATATTCGTTAGGGTGGAATTTGCTGATAGCAACCAGTCTTACTTTTTCAGGCAAGTTATTTAGCACTTCATGTAAATTCTTAGCTACATCAACCATTTCCATATTGTTTATTCTGCTTTTTGTTCGTATTCAGGCACATCATTTCTCTCTTCAGTATTTCTCTTCTGAGCATGATGTTCGTACACATCCATGATCTGTGTTTCCTGCAGACTTGCAATGACATAGTCAATCATGGTGCCACCCATAACTTCTTCGATGTGTTTTACTGCTCCTTGCAAAGAACCAGCCTGAACAAGATATGTAGTTGTAGAGCGCTTCTCTTTCTGAGTCTTCTCGTCAAGAGTTATGAACTGCAACTTTGCCTTAAACCAGCGGTCGTCTTTGTCGGCATCGCTGAAGAAAATCTCGCCATAGGCAGCAGGCTTAATGTCTGTAATCTTGTATTCGCCGCTGATATACACAGCCATTTCTTCTGTAATAGCAGTTTCAGCTTCTGAAAACGAAAGAGCATCGACAACATACTGTTCGGTAACAGGTTTCTCCATACCGTCCTCCATTGTCTTTCTGTATCTAATCTTGGTTTCAAACCATGAAGAAGTTCTTGATCTCATATTTTGTTTAATTTATATATTTCGAATGGCAAAATTAAGCAATTTATCTGATAATACAAAATAAAAGATGCAAAAAGGGGAGCCTCTTTTCAGAAGCTCCCCCTGTTTTGAGAATAATTTCACTTTACTTTCAAAAAAGAGCATCTCTTGTAGCGATAAATTATTACAAACAATGCTTTATGAGCCTTCGAGATTCCTTCGAGATGGTTCCGAGATGCCTCTTAATTGTTTTTTTATCGGATAAAACAAATTTTTTATTACAACTACAAGCCAATTCCCTTTATTGCCTCTTTAGCAGCATCGTTAATCTTTTTGTTTGCTTTGTCGGTAGCCTCATTCACCTTCTTATTAGCTTTTTCTTTGGTGTCTGTTATAGCCTTGTTTGTTTTGTCTTGAGCATTGCTGACAGCTTTGTTTGCTGATGCTTTAGCTGCATCCACCTGATTGTCAACAGCCGCCTTTGCGTTGTTGACAACATTTGCAGCAGCATCTTCGGCAGCCTTCTTAGCTGTTGCTGGCGCATTCTCAATAAGTTTAGCAGCTGCTTCGGCTGTAGTCACAGCAGTTTCGCCTTTAGCAATCGCAGGCGAAGCCAAGGTGGCAATATCGTTAGCTACAGCTGCTTTAGCCTGCTCGGCAGTCGTTTCTGCAGTAGTAGGCAAGTTCTGTATGCTTTGAACAAGCGAACCAATAGTAGCATTCTCAGACACCGATGCTTTCAAAGCCTCGCTGTTACTGTTTATAAAGTTCTTGATAGCAGTTCCGTAAACCTTAGCGTCCTCCAGTTTGCTTGCAGCGGCAAGGTTACGGTATATAGTTTCCAGGTTTGCAAGCCCAACAATAATATTCTGTGTGTTGTTTGCCTTCAAGTCTTCTGTTAACTTCGTGGTAAGGTTTGTGATTGTTGTTTTTAAGTCTTCAGAAAGACCGTCTACAGCAACGGCAGCCACGATAGAGGTGTCCATCATTAACGAGTCGCTATCAGCTAAAGCAATAGCATCTTTTGTTTTGTTACCACAACTTGCCATAATCATTGCGCAGGTTGCAAATGAAAGGATAAGTAATTTTTTCATATTCTCGTTTATTTTGGTTAATAATCGTATTTTACAAACATAGTAAATATATCTTATACCTGTGTTTTTCCTTTGCTATTTTTAACAAAAGAGGCAACTGTATTACACAATTGCCTCTTTAATATTGTTTTTTAGAAACATTTACTTTGTTTCCTGTTCTTCTTTCATGTCGATGAATTGTCCATCTTTATCATAGAACTCGTATTGCAAGAATGCAAGTTTCTGTGAAGGGATGATATGAATTCCGAATCCGTACTTGAACAGCCATTTTACGCGAAGGGAAATGAATCCCTTGTTAATGAATGCTGCAACGTAAGGATGCACATGAAGGTAGAATTTCTTAACGCCTATGTTATTGACCAGGTTGTCAATCTTTCTTTCAAGTTGGTCGGTAAACAGAATACTTGATCTTATCTTTCCTGTACCGTTACAGGTAGGACAGTTTTCTTCAACATTAACATCCATAGCTGGACGCACACGCTGGCGTGTAATCTGCATCAATCCGAACTTGCTAAGTGGCAGAATATTGTGACGTGCACGGTCTTTCTGCATATTCTTACACATGCGTTCATAAAGCAGCTGGCGGTCTTCTGCAAGGTTCATGTCGATGAAGTCAACTACTATGATTCCTCCCATATCACGTAGTCGTAGCTGTCGTGCCAATTCATCGGCAGCACCAAGGTTCACATCCAGAGCATTTGCCTCCTGTCCGTTTTCTGAACGTGATCGATTTCCGCTATTTACGTCAACAACATGCAACGCCTCGGTATGTTCGATAATAAGATATGCTCCGTGCTTGTAGTTTATCGTTTTACCAAAACTTGATTTAATCTGTTTTGTAACGTTGAAGTTGTCAAAGATTGGAACTTTGCCTTCATACAGTTTCACGATACCTGCTTTCTCAGGTGCAATGAGGGTGATGTAATGTTTTACCTCGTTGAAAACGTCGGCATTGTTAACGTAAATGTTCTCAAAGCTTGTGTTGAAGAGATCGCGAAGCATGGCTATTGCACGCCCAGTTTCTTCATAAACCAGTTGTGGGCGCTGCATAGACTTCTGCACCTTAGTGATAGCGTCTTCCCATCGTTTGGTAAGCACTTTCATCTCACAATCAAGTTCAGCAACACGTTTGCCCTCAGCAACTGTTCTTACTATTACGCCACAGTTCTTTGGCTTAATGCTGTGAATCAGTTGTTTCAAGCGTGCGCGTTCTTCGCTACTCTTGATTTTTGATGAAACAGATACCTTGTCACCGAAAGGCATAAGCACCAGATAACGTCCTGCGAATGATAATTCTCCAGTTAGACGTGGTCCCTTAGTAGAGATAGGTTCCTTGACTATCTGTACTAGCACTTCTTGTCCTACTGAGAGAACTTGTTGGATAGTACCGTCTTTCTTTAACTCAGGAAGTTTGGTTGCCTTGCTGAATGGGTAAAGGCGCTTGCGATCGCTGTTTACCTGCTTAATGTACTTTGCGTAAGAATTGAATTGACTACCAAGGTCAAGATAATGCAGAAAGGCGTCGCGTTCATAGCCAACATCAACGAAGCATGCATTAAGGCCAGGCATAAGCTTTTTGACCTTTGCTACGTAAATGTTGCCAACTGCGAAAGAAGCCTGTCGTGGCTCGTTCTGATATTCCACCAGATTCTTGTCTTCCAAGAGTGCGATGGAAATCTCTTTTTCGCGGACATCAATTACAACTTCACTTGTCATTATTACTTAATCTTGATAATTTTTAAAAGTTAAGGGCATGTCAACTATCCATATTATGGATTTGGACACGCCCCAAATACTTTTCGATAGGCCAGAGAGCCTTACTTGCTCTTATGTCTATTCTTACGTAATCTCTTTTTACGCTTGTGAGT
The DNA here is from genome assembly GCA_905236755.1 of uncultured Prevotella sp. GTDB lineage: Bacteria > Bacteroidota > Bacteroidia > Bacteroidales > Bacteroidaceae > Prevotella. Next base: position 98,180 of record CAJOCR010000003.1, on the reverse strand, counting down.
AGCCATCTTGTGGCCCTTCTTTTTCTTTCCGTTTGGCATAATTTTAAAATTTTAAAATATTATAGTTTTAATTACTTGTTCTATGCTTTATCCTTTCATCTCATCGATAAAACTCTTAGCTGGCTTAAAGCTTGGGAGATCATGAGCATCAATGGTCATAGTAGTGTTCTTAAGGATATTACGAGCTGTCTTAGCTGCGCGGTGCTTGATAATAAAACTACCAAAGCCACGAAGGTAAACGTTTTCACGCTTTGTGAGCAAGCTGTCTTTTACTGACGCCATAAAGCTTTCAACAATAACTGCTACATCTTTCTTAGAGATACCTGTGGTTGCAGCAATTTCGTTAATAATGTCTGCCTTTGTCATTGTTATATAATCTGTTATTTGTTTTGTTGTATAATTTTACTTCTTTCTTCTTTGCGGTTTGCAAATATACGACTTTTTCTATGTAATTGAAAATTTATCGCTACTTTTTTGATGTTTTTACGCAAAAAATATTTTTGGAACTGCTTAATATCCACTATGTTATGCTTCTTTTGTATTTGAAAAGGATAGTGAAATGAATGTTAATGTAAAACAAATCGAATGCGAAAATCCGTTGTCCACAGCGCTTTCATTCGCTTTATTGCATACAAAGTGCTTTATAAGGGCAGCTTGCGCAACGATTAATGTCCTCTGTAGGCTGAAGCGTTAGTTCTGGGTTGAAAATGTCACTCACAACATTTATCAGTCCCTCACGATATTCATCGGAATATGTAGCAATATCCTCAATTGGTTCTTTGTTTATACGTAAGGTGCAGTCAGCATTATCCGTACCTTGCTTCTGAATAAACACCAACGCAGGACTAACCGGAAGATTCTCTTTGCTCTGGTCTCTTACAATAAGCGAATAAAGCATTGCCTGAAGGTAATAATCCGTGTGGTTCTTCAGGTTCTCGTCGGTAAACACCTCTTCCAACGACTTCACATTGGTGCTGTTGTTAGTACCTGTTTTATAGTCAACAACACGTATTATAGGCTGTTTGCCAGGACGCTCCAGTTCGTCAAGGCGGTCTATGCTTCCACCTATTTTTACTATTCGCGTGCCCTTTATGTCAAAGTCCTCATATACCGACTTTTCCAGTCCACGAATACGGAACGGGCACAACTGCTGGTCTATCTTTAGCTGTTTAATGAAATAGTCTTTTATTACCTGACGGTTAATGAGCTGCAATCCGTTATATTCCACGTGTGTGTTTTTAGACACCTTAAAAAGTATCTCCCTGAAAGCCTGTTCCACACAAGCATCAATAAGAGGCTTGTTCTTCAGAGCTCTGTCAATATCTTCCTTCTGTATGAGTTGTTTGTTTTTATAATATGGCTCATAGAACAGCTCTGCCACTCTGTGGAAAATACTTCCAAAGAAAGCGTTGTTCATCTCGTTATCGTCGTTCTCTGGCTCTTTTATCCTTTGCAGATAACGGTAGTAGAACCTCAGTTGACAACGAATATAAGTGTTTATAGCCGTAGGCGAAAGTCTGTTTATCTCGTTGATAATATTCATTATCTCAGGCGTTTTCTTTATGCCTTCCGGTAAAGAATGCTGCGGTGTTTGCTGAGCCACAATATTCAACTTGTTTATCTTGTGTCCGCTTTCAACCATCAGCTGCAGCATAAACCTGCTCATTTCTCCTGTCTGTCCGTCAGAGGTGGCGTTATTGTATACTAATGTAATGTCGCCGGCACGTTGAAGCAGACTATGAAAATAATATGAATATATCGAAACCTTGTTGTCTATAGTTGTCAAACCGTAAGCACGACGAATGGCATAAGGGATAAATGAATTATCGTTAATGCCCTTAGGGAGTTTTCCTTCGTTGCACGATAGAACAATAACATGGTCAAAGTCAAGGTTTCTCGTTTCGAGCACACCCATAATCTGTATTCCCTCTGCTGGTTCTCCGTGGAAAGGAATAGATGTTGACTGAACAACCTGGTTTATCAGCTTCTCCAACGTAATCAAATCAACATCCAGCTCATTATCATCCACAAGTGCCACCATACTGTTCAATAGTGTGTACATACGGAATATCGACTCCTCAGCCAGAGGGTCATTACTTTCTTCAGCCAATCCAATACCTGTACCAACAATTCTCAGTACGTCAATAATCCAATGAAGCAGTTTGCTGTTGGTAGTAAGTTTTGAATCGTCGTTAGAGTAGGCATTTGAGAACAATAGTTTCAGATTATCATCCTTTCCTAACTGCTCTTTCGACAGATAAAAAGTCTTTTGAGAATTCAAATCGTCGAATATCTCTTGACTCTTCTCGCTGATATATTTTATGTAAGGGTGGTGCAGAAGTATTTGTACCCAATGCAAGCGGTATTTATCTAAGTCCTTTCTGTAACCTAATGTCTGCAAGCTTATCAACTGCTTCACCAAACCAGTAATAGGGCTCTGTGCAAGAGGATAACCTGTTGTGATGTTTACCTTCTCTACCTCTTTTGGAATGCAATGTATTACTGTTTGCAGTAAACTCTCGTCAGCCAGCACAATAGCAGTTCTTTTTCCTGCCTTGTAGCGTTCTTTTTCCAGCAGCCATTTGCTTATGTATCTGGCTTGAATATTCTCAGTAGTAGCACTTACATAGCTAATATCCTTGTTCTTGGCAAGATTATCATAAATCTCCTCATCCATGTTATCCAGTTCGTTAGGATAATATTCCAGATATTGCGAGATATAATGTCCTGCCCCTGAAGACATATTAATTCCTTGCTTCTTAGGATTAAGATAGTATTTGTCAAAATCCCAGTAGAATGCAGCCTTGCCTTCTTTCTGCAGTTTGTTGCATAGCTCTTGTTCTACCTTCTGCATCATGTTGAAACCAACAAACAGGTATTTGTCGTATTTCAAGTCAAGACAGCCTTCCTCTACCACCTTTCTGTATAGCTGTCCTTCGTATGCAAGGCCTTCTTCGGCTAAGGTCTCGTTAAACGAATGATATATCTCTCGGAAATTACTCCATATATTCAAAAACCTTTTCTTTAGTTCTGAATTATGCTCACTGCTGAAATTACTAAAGAAACGTTTCAGAATCTCCTCCTGTTCAGGGGTTAGATAGCTCACGTCGTCAAACTCATGATAATCACTGAGGTTAGCAAATACCTTGTCGGCGTCGGCCATATTCTTATCAATATCGTCAAAGTCGGTAATCATCAGCTGTCCCCAGCCATAGAAATGGTCTAACGACTCGTTAGAGCCTGTTACCTTCTGAAAAACTCTGTACAGCACACACACCAGTTTCAGCGGATTTGCAGTCTGCAGTTCCGAGTGTTGACGAAACAACTCGCTGATGGTGATGTAGGCAGGACTCCAGATAGGTTTGTCGGTTAGTCGTGCCAACTCGTTATTCAAGAACAGCGAGGCACGTTTATTCGGAAATACAACAGCAATCTTTGACAAGTTATTTCCGTATTTTTGTATTATATCTTTAGCTACGTAGTGTAGAAATGTGTTCATACTTTAACTATTTTATTGCTATACACATACCATAAATATCCCTCAACATTCTTGTGTCCCATGTCGGTGAGCAACTGCATGTATTCGTGCACCTGAGCATGGTATTTCTCGTTTGGTTTACCAAACTTGAAATCCACAACAATCATCTTCTCGCCGTCACTCATCACACGGTCTGGTCTGCGTTCAACCACTTCGCCTGTTACTGTGTCGTATCTTAGAATAGAACACTCATTGTATAAACTCCAACGGTTTGAGAACCAGTCTTTTACTTGTGGATTATCAAATCTTTCGTTTAACATCTTTTGCAGACTCTGTGGAGTGATATTGTCATCATACAGCACACCTTCGCTCTCTAATGATTTAAGTGCAGCTGGCAGGTCATCAATATTGTTTATTGTTGAGAAAAGGTTATGCAGCACACATCCCAAGCGGATGTAGCTCTTACGCTCTTTCTCATCATCGTCTTCTATTTCTTTCGAAATAAAATCCTTACTGTCGTTACTCTGTTTGAAATGTGCAGGATTATGGAATGACATAATATCCAGTTTTTCTGAGCCTACAGGCTGTAAGAAAATATTCTTGCTTTCCTTCTTGCTTTTCTCTATCACCACAGGCTCGCCATAACACATAGTTGTTATGTCGTCTTCCTCTTTAACTTCTGTATCCAGTTCCTGTGCAATTTTGTCTATTACCTGATTGATTATCGCCGAGCGATCGTTCTCCTTGGCATTTCCCTTTGCAATGACATACAGATTGCTTCCTGCACGTGTAAACGCCACATACAGCAGGTTCAGATTATCCACGATGTTCTGCATGTGTTCCTGCTCGTAGTCTTCTGAATAGATAGTGTCAGTTAGCTTTGCTGAAAAATCCACAGGCACAAGAGGCAACTCGTTATACGGTTCAGCCTTAGGCTCGCACCATATAACATTATCATTTGTCTTCTCTAATGCCCAGTCACAATAGGGCATAATAACCGAGTTAAACTCCAAGCCCTTACTCTTGTGAATAGTAAGCAGTCTTACGCCATTAGGCTCACTACTCATGATAGTCTTCTCATGAATATCCTCATTCCACTTCTTCCAGAAAGTGTCTATGTCTGGAATATTATCTTGCAGGTAACTGTTTAGTTCGTCGTAGAAGGCACACACATAAGCACTCTGGTTAGCCAGTCTTTCAAGATGGAAAATCTCATAAATCCTTTCTGCCATATCCACCATAGGCATACGAAGCAGTTCCTCCTTGCCTGCAACATATTCCTGTGGCAACACAGCATCAAAGTTTTCGTAGGTAATAAAGTTATTCTCTTTGTTGTTCACCTTCAGCCATGTTTTCACAAGATAGGCTTTTGCTATAAGGTCTTCGCCAGAAAGCAGATGCATAGCATACACAATTGCATTTACAGCCATCGAGGCATCAAGTTTAAATGCCTCATCGCTTACCAATGGCACGTCAGGCATCTGTCGCATCAGGTAATTACCTATTTCCTGAATCGATCTGCGGTTACGCACAAGAATACATATATCTTGCGTTTTCTCGCCCATAGCCATCAGCTGCATGATAGTAGCCTTCACTTTTTCAAGGGTGTTGTTATCGTAGTCTTCCTTAGGCAAGAGGTTTATCTCCACATAGCCTTTCTCGTCGCGTTTCTCAGGAATCTCCTGAGCCACATCGCTATATGCTCTCGACATCTCGTCAGCATCAACACTCTTCAGTTCGTTAATCTTTTCGGCTTCAATCTTTATCGCCTCTCTGAAAAACGCATTATTGAAGTTTATCACACGTCTTTGCGAACGATAGTTTGTCTTTAGCGTTTCCGATGTAATAGAGTAGGGAGCAAACTCACTTTCTATATTATTCAGCAATCGCCAGTCGCCCGAACGCCAACGGTATATACTCTGCTTCACATCGCCAACTATCAGGTTGCGCACATTCTTGCTTTCGTCATTGCCGCTGCTTGCTCCATGACTCATAGTATCTTCAAGCAACACCTTGAAGTTCTTCCATTGAACGGTACTGGTGTCCTGAAACTCATCAATCATGATGTGGTCAAGGCGCGAACCAATCTTCTCGTATATAAATGGCGAATCACTCTCGTCAATAAGGCTCTGCAACAACAGTTGTGTGTTTGAAAGCATGAAATGTCCATTCATGGCATTCTTGTCGGCAACCTTCTTGCTGATGCTTTGCAATAGTCTAAGCTGACTGAGATGCTTCATTGTTATCTCAGCACTCAGATAGTCTTTTACTAATGTAGGTCTGTGTGCTTCGGCATCTCTCAGTATAGGCAGCAATGTGCTTTCCACAAGATCGTAAACCTCGTCACCAGGATGAGCCTGCGATTTCTTCACCCAGCTTTCTGCATTCTCAAGACCCGCCTGCACACGTTTTCCCAGTACATCATCTGTAGTGTATTTGCCTGCTTGCAGTTTCACGAAATAGCTTGCCACTCCCGATTTGCCATTCGACAGACAACTCACATCATGACCACTGTTCTCCAATGCATTAAAGAACTGTGTTGCATACCCCTGCAGACTTTCTTCGGCACTTTTCTTTATATTCCGCATAGTGGTATAAAAGTGTTTGAAGAAGTCTTTCTTCTCAAGAGCATTGTTCAGTTTATCTTGATGGTTCTTATAGAAATCCTTTAGGATGTTCTGTCCAAACGACTTTATCTGTCCTATAATGTTCCACGAACGGTCTTCATCCATGTTCTGACGGATATATTCCAATATCCAGTTCAGAATAGGGTTGTTAGAATCCAGCTCGTCAATCATCTCATCAACAGCCTGCTCCTCAGTCTGCTTGTCGTTAAGCACAAGCTTCATGTTGGCTGTAAGTTCCAGCTCGCGGGCCAGATTACGCAGCACCGACTGAAAGAAAGCATCAATGGTTTCTACATTGAAATAGTTGTAGTTATGAATCAAAAGTGTGAGAGCCTGCTTTGCCCTTTCTCTTATCTGTTCCTTCGACAACTCTGATGTTTTCATTACCATCATAAGGTAATCATCAGAATCCTCCAGACTGTTGGCTATTCCATAAAGCTGCGAAAGAATTCTCAGCTTCATCTCCTCTGTGGCCTTATTGGTAAAGGTCACAGCAAGAATATTCTTATAGCTTTGTGGGTTTTCAATCAGCAGTCGGATATATTCCACAGCCAGTGTGAATGTTTTTCCCGATCCAGCCGAAGCCTTATATACTGTTAATGCTTTGTTCATCGTCGTTTCTTTTATTACCAATGGCGGAAGAGTTCCAATCCAAACTTCACACCAAATCCCTCAAACTTTCCGTTTTTGTTGTTCATGAAAATACCTGCCGACAGCAGTCGTGTGGTGAATCCATATCCTATTTCTATGTATGGATGAATATCCTTTGCCCACAGAGCACTCGAATAGAGTCTCTCCATCTCAAAGAAATGTCCTATCCACGGCAGATGTGCAGCCAACATCAATGGCGATTCGTAGGTTAGGTTTCCTCTTATATAGTATTTCGAGTTGTTATAGTAATCGCTGTTCAACAGTTCAAACTCTCCGCTCCAGTCGTCATTCCATCCTCCAGGAATATAATTTTCTCTGAAGTTTGCATAGTCAAGGAAATAGTTTGGACCATGTTTATATGTGTAGCCACCAGCGCCTAACCTCATCTTCAACGCCTGCAATCGGCTCAGTCGTTTTATCTGTTGTGCATCAAACTCAATGCGTTCGTAGGCAATGTTGGCACCTAAGAAATGCTCAAACGACCTTTCGTAATCAAGAGTTAAGAACATACCGTTCCAGCCTGTAGGACGCCATTGCAGCTGTATTGTAGGTGCAGCTGATGTGTAGTGGTCGGGCATCCCAGCCAACCGGTAGGCATATTTCTCCACAGCATTTCTTCGGTGTAAGATTATACCAAACTGCACACCCCAGTTCTGGCTTATGTCATTATTGTTCACCAGTCTGAAATAGCTATCCTTGAAATATATCATCTTAGGATATTTCACACTTAGTGTGTCTTCGTGTGTAGCATTATAAGCCTCTTCGGCAGCATTCTGTGCATGTCCGTTCTTTATCCAGTTGCCATTACCCACCTCTGCCTGAATAAATCCGTTGCGCTTCTTGTTATAGTAAAACATCACAGGAAGCTTGAAATGCAACTGTTTCCTCTTAAACGAATAACCAGCATTATAACGGGCGCTTATCTCGCTGTTGCTTGTAAAAGCATATTTCAGTCTTATATCAAACTTATATATAAAACCTCTATGGTTGTCGTAACCCATATACAATGGGTTGAGTAGGGGATTAATGCGCAGATAGCCCTGATTTTGCATACCAAAGTTGCCTTTGATGTTGTTCAGCAAGTTGTCGCCAATTCTGTCCCACAACACATCCTTTGCCCACGTACCTTTTTTGTTGGTATTGTTTTCATCCTTCAGACGTTCTATGTGGTCGTCAAGAATAAACTGCTCGTAAGCCGACAAAGGCACAGGACGAGCCTTCTCCATCTTTCTTATGTCGTCAGTCTGTGTTGAGTCTATATCAGGCTTATTCAAGCCATACAGCGTTCTTAGGTTGGCTTCTGTTCTCGATCCAAGGAAATTAAATCTTGTGTTCAGTCTCACATCAGTAGGAACAAGAGTTTTTATTCCGTCTTCTCCCATGTTCATGCCCAATGAGAAGTGAACCATGTCAAACTCGCCTCCCAATATCGTTGAGATAACCCTACCTGTTTCGTAGTCAACAATAGCCTGGCCCTTTACCAGCTGAGTGTTGTCATTCACTGGCGAATAAGTAACACGGGCTGTTCCGTTCAGCAGAAACTTCACACTATATTTATAATACCTTTTGTTAGCTTTGCAGAATGGCGACAGCAAATAGCTTCCCACTATTGTCTCATCATAAATCTTTGGTTTCAGATAAGGCAGTATTCTTGTCAGCGTTCCTCGTTGGTGAGGAATAGTGCTGATATTTAATATTGGTTGCGACTCATACGAGTTGAAGTTGTGGAAGTGCACCTTTGAGAAACTCTCAGTAAGAAACTGCCGTCTGTCGGCTCTGTGAGCAATAGAATACATAGTAGGCACAGCCAACAGCGTTATATTGCGTTTCTTTATGTTGAATGTAGCCTTAGTATATGTGTAGCTTTCAGTTTCCTTTGATGTAGTGTCAACGGTTGACGCATAATTATATACACGTTCCAGCAAATCCAAATCAGGTCTGCTCTGACTGTGGACATTTCCTGTGGCTAAAACCAGCATCACAAGTGTAGATAATATGTAGTTCAATCGTGTTTTCATCATTTAGTAGCCAAAATTACTACAAAAACATGAAAAATACAAATAAAACTCATTTTTCTGTAATAAATAGAAGAAGATAAAAGAAGTTATGTGAAGATAAAAGAAGATTTATTATCTTTGTGGCACAATTATAAATCTAAATACAATAAACTGATATGAAATTCAAATTATTGCTTCTGGCTTTGCTTTTTGCAGTAAACAGTATTCCTTCTCAAGCACAGAACAAACGAGAGTTCCGTGGCGCATGGATACAGTGTGTTAATGGTCAATGGATTGGCTTAGGAACTCAGCGAATGCAACAAACTCTTACTCACCAGCTCGACGAGCTACAGCGCGATGGTGTCAATGCCATTATCTTCCAGGTGCGTGCAGAGTGCGATGCCTTGTATGCCTCGCCTTACGACCCATGGAGCCGTTTCCTAACAGGCGAACAGGGTAAGGCTCCTGTTCCTTATTGGGACCCATTGGCTTGGATGGTTCAAGAGTGTCACAAACGTGGTATGGAACTCCATGCATGGATAAACCCTTATCGTGCTAAGACAAAGACCACTCATCAGTTGGCAAACAGCCATGTGACTATTCAGCATCCTGATCGTGTGTTCCCTTACGATAATCAGTTTATTCTTAATCCTGCTCTGCCTGAGAACCGCGAATACATCTGTCGTGTAGCTTCTGATATCGTTCGCCGTTACGACATCGATGGATTCCATATCGACGATTATTTCTATCCATATCCAGCACCAGGCAATGTCATTCCTGATGATGCCGACTTCAAACGTTACAACGATGGATTCACCAATCGCAATGACTGGCGTCGCCATAATGTAGATGTATTCGTAAAGCAGCTTTCCGACTCTATCCATGCCGCTAAGCCATGGGTAAAGTTCGGTGTTTCTCCTTTTGGTATCTTCAGAAACCAGAGCGTTACCCCTACAGGTTCAAAGACCAAAGGTTTGCAGAACTATGACGACCTCTATGCCGATGTAATAAAATGGGTTAACGAGGGCTGGTGCGATTACTGTGTGCCACAGCTTTATTGGCAGATTGGTCACCCTACAGCCGATTACAAAGAACTTATCCAGTGGTGGAACAAATATGCAGGCAACCGTCCTCTTTATATTGGTGAGGATGTAGAACGCACAGTAAAATACCCCGATCCACAGAATCCAAACAGCAACCAGCAGCCAGCTAAGCACATTCTTCACCAGCAGATGGAGAATGTAAACGGAACAGTGCTATGGTATGCAAAGGTTGTTGTTGACGATATAGGTAATTACGGCACTAATCTCCGCAACACCTATTGGCGCTATCCAGCCCTTCATCCTCTCATGCCATGGCTCGACAGCAAGGCACCTAAGAAACCACGCAAGCTCAAGGTTCTTGATATGGGCAATGGTCCTGTGCTCTTCTGGACAGCTCCTAAGGCAAAGAAATGGGGCGACGAGGCCAACAAGTTTGTTGTATATCGCTTTAAGAAAGGCGAGAAGGTAAACCTCTCAGACCCTTCTGCCATCATTGCCGTGACTTACCAGACAATGCTCAAGCTACCTGCCACATCCGAGAAGTGCACCTATGTTGTCACCTCTTTGGATAGAGTGGGGAATGAGAGCAAGAAGGCAAGCGTTAGGCGTTGACGCCTCTCCCCGCCCTCCCCAAAGGGGGAGGGAGTACAAACTGCGAAAGAGGTAGTTGATGATAATTGACTAATTCCTGTAATTTGATAGCCCCCTATATGAGTTTTTATAGCTAAATGATTCAGCATGTTTGATAGCCCCCTCCCTTTGGAGGGGGATGGGGGAGGCTTATTACTTTTTTTTTATTACCTTTGCACCATGATCGAAGAATATCAGTTGAGAGTTGTTCCTCAGGTAGCCTATTCTGAGGAGAACATAAAGAAGTATCTTGCAGATGAGAAGGGTGTTGATATACGCACCCTTCATCATGTGCGTGTGCTAAAGAAATCCATCGATGCACGTCAGCGACAGATATATTTCAATCTTAAGGTGCGCGCATATATCAACGAGTTTCCACAAGACGATGAGTACATACATACCGATTACCCAGATGTCTCTGACCGTCCACAGGTAATTGTAGTAGGCGAGGGACCAGGCGGACTCTTTGCCTCACTTAAACTCATTGAGTTGGGCTATCGTCCTATTGTACTTGAGAGAGGCAAGGATGTACGCTCACGTAAGGTTGACATGGCTAATATCACCAAGACTCAGAAAGTTGATCCAGAATCAAACTACAGCTTTGGTGAGGGTGGAGCTGGAGCCTATTCCGATGGTAAGCTCTACACACGTAGTAAGAAACGTGGTAGCGTGGACAAAATCCTGAATGTGTTCTGTCAGCATGGAGCAAGCACAAACATTCTTGCCGATGCACATCCGCATATTGGTACCGACAAACTGCCACGTGTCATTGAGAATATGCGCAAGACCATCATCGCTTGTGGTGGAGAGGTGCATTTCCAAACCAAGATGACATCGCTCATCATCAATCATTCCCAGAATGGCGATGCAACAGTAGTGGGTGTTGAGGCTGTTAAGCTCGATGCCGACAACAAAGAAGTAACGTTCCAGGGACCGGTAATCCTTGCCACAGGACACAGCGCCCGTGATGTGTATCGTTATCTTGCTTCTGCAAAGGTTGATATCGAGGCAAAGGGCATAGCCGTAGGTGTGCGTTTGGAACACCCAGCACAGCTCATCGACCAGATACAGTATCACAACAAGAACGGTAGAGGAAAATACTTGCCTGCTGCCGAATACTCGTTTGTCACACAGGTTGACGGCCGAGGCGTATATAGCTTCTGTATGTGTCCGGGAGGATTCGTCATCCCTGCAGCCACAGGAAGCGAGCAGATTGTAGTCAATGGTATGAGTCCTGCTAACCGTGGCACAGCATGGAGCAACTCAGGAATGGTTGTCGAGGTGCGTCCAGAGGATATCCCTGCCACCGACGATAATCAGAACCCAGCCTTAGCCGTGATGACATTCCAGGAACAGCTCGAGAAAAACTGCTGGCAGCAAGGTAATATGAAGCAGACAGCTCCTGCACAGCGCATGGCTGACTTCGTGAATAACCGTCTGTCATACGACCTTCCAAAGTCAAGTTATGCACCAGGACTCATCTCATCGCCTCTGCATTTCTGGATGCCCGACTTCATCAGCAAGCGACTGCAACAAGGTTTCAAAACCTTCGGTAAGCATGCCCACGGATTCCTCACCAACGAGGCAGTGTGCATAGCCACCGAAACACGTACATCAGCTCCTGTGCGCATCATTCGTGATAAGGAAACCCTTGAACACGTTCGTGTGCACGGTCTCTTCCCATGTGGCGAGGGTGCAGGCTATGCTGGTGGCATTGTGTCAGCAGGTGTCGATGGTGAGCGTTGCGCTGAGGCGTGCGCGGAATATATGAAGAGTGTTCTCTGATTATTCTGAATTTTCCGATTTTTCTGAATACTCCGATTATTCTGAATACTCCGAATTTTCCGATTACTCCGATAAAAAATAAATTATGAAAGAAATAGCTTGGGGATTTATAGGTTGTGGCGAGGTCACCGAGAAAAAGTCGGGACCAGCCTTCAATGAAGTAGAAGGGTCGCACGTTGAGGCTGTCATGAGCCGCAGCGAAGCAAAGGCACGTTCTTATGCCGAGCGACATCACATTCGCAAGTGGTACACCGATGCACAGGAACTCATCGATGATCCTGATGTAAATGCAATATATATTGCTACACCACCAAGCAGCCATGCCACATTCGCCATCATGGCAATGAAGGCAGGCAAGCCTGTGTATGTGGAGAAACCACTTGCTGCCAGTTACGAAGACTGTGCACGTGTTAACCGCATAAGCGAACAGACGGGAGTGCCTTGCTTTGTGGCATACTACCGTCGTTACCTTCCTTATTTTCAACGTGTCAAGGAGATAGTCAACAATGGTGTCATTGGCAATGTAACCAATGTGCAGATACGATTCTCTGTGCCACCACGCGACCTCGATTATAACAGCAAGAAAAACCTTCCATGGCGCTTGCAGCCAGACATTGCAGGTGGTGGTTACTTCTATGATCTTGCACCTCATCAGCTCGATTTGTTGCAAGACCTCTTTGGAGTCATCACCCGTGCACATGGATACTGTGCCAACCGTGCCCATCTTTATCAGGCTGAAGACACCATCTCCTCTTGTTTCCTCTTCGAGAACGGACTCCCTGGAAGTGCCTCATGGTGTTTCGTAGGACACCAGAGTGCCAAGGAAGACCGCATAGAGATAATAGGCGAGAAGGGCACCCTCTCATTCTCGGTGTATAACTACGACCCTATTCAGGTTGTAACCAGCGAGGGCAACATGAGTATTGTCGTCAAGAATCCACCTTACGTGCAGCTGCCAATAATCAAGTCGGTAATCGAAGACCTTCAGGGCATCGGCTCGTGCAGCAGCACCAGCATCAGCGCCACACCAGTGAACTGGGTTATGGACCGTATTTTAGGTAAACTATAACAAAAGAATATAAATTCTTGAGTATCATAAGGGAAATAGTATTCGCATTAATGGCATTTTCTTCATTGCCAACTTGTGCTCAGGGTGATTCCTTGAGCAGAGATTCTGCTGTTGGCATGGAGGATAGTACCACCGTTGTTACACATAAAAAGAAGAAAAAAATTTTTAGCTTCATAGGCGATATTGTTCGCAGTTTTTCTGATTACGATGAAGAATACATTGAGCCACAGCATTACAACTATGCCTTGATGCTTCAGAACACCAACACCTATGAAGTGTATCGAATAAGCAATAAGGAGGGACAAAGTGTAAAGTTCGCCCCTGATCCAACTTTCCGCATGGGACCTTATTTTGGTTGGCGTTGGATATTCCTTGGTTACACCGTTGATGTAACACATTTAGGTGGAGGTGGAAATTCCAAAAAAGATTTTAATATTAGTCTCTATAGCAGTAAACTGGGAGTTGACTTGTTTTGGCGTGAAACAGGCGATGATTACAAACTTCGCAATGTGAATATTGGTTCGCAATACGACACCTCAAATCTCAATGGCTTGGCTTTTAATGGTCTGGAAGCTACTATCAAAGGATTCAACATCTATTATATAGTCAACAACAAGCGATTCTCTTATCCTGCAGCATATAGCCAAAGTACCGTTCAACGTAAGTCGGCAGGAAGTTGGTTATTTGGACTTGGATATACCGTTCACACTCTGCGTGTAGATTGGGACTGCTTTGAAAATATCGTTGACCAAGTTTTTAATGCTACAGATATTGTTGCACCTACTTTAAAAATCAGCAATGTAAAATACACCGATATTGCACTCTCTGCTGGCTATTCTTATAACTGGGTGTTTGCACGCAACTGGCTGTTCAACGCGTCTCTGTCAACAGGATTAGCTTATAATCATTCTACCAGCGACGATACTGATTCTGCCAAGTTCTACGACCATATCAAGAAACTCAATTACAACGGTATTCTTCGCCTTGGCATTGTATGGAACAATACAAAATGGTTTGCTGGTGCAAGCGCCATCTTCCATAGCTATAACTACAAACAGCAACAGTTCTACACCAACAACACCTTTGGAAGTATCAACTTCTATTTTGGATTTAATTTCTTGAAGAGAAAAAACTAATAAAATAATGATAGAAATAAAGAGGGCGCATAAAGAACAATCAGCAGAAATTGCCCGATTGATTATGATAGCAATGACCGACGAATGCTGTCTGTATTTTTGTGGAGAGGGGTATGGACTTACCGACTTCCATAAAATGATGACATCACTTGTAGAACGCACAGATTCGCAATATAGTTACAAGAATGCGCTGGTGGCTATGGATAACGATAAACTTGTAGGTGTTGCTGTGAGCTATGATGGTGCCCTATTACATGAACTACGCCAAGTCTTTATTGAAGTCGCAAGAGAACAAATAGGCAAAGACCATTCGCTGATTGACGATGAAACACAAGCGGGTGAACTATATCTCGACTCTTTGGCTGTGATACCTGAATATCGTCGCCAAGGTATTGCCCAGAGACTTTTGAAAGCTACAAAAGAGAAAGCCAATCAAATGAAAATACCTTGCGTTGGGTTATTGGTGGATAAAGGTAATCCTGCAGGCGAATCTTTATATCTTTCTGTAGGTTTCAGATATGTTAACGACAACCAATGGGGTGGTCACCCAATGAAACATTTAATACTATAGATTAGTTAAAAAACTTTCATTGTACATCATTTGTTTTTGTAGTTAGAACCAGTGTCGCAATTTGCGACGGTGTTTTTGGCTTCATCTTCAACATGATTTGCAACAGCATTTGTTTTCTTTTCGTTTTCTAAAAAACATTGCTGTCCGCTAAAAGTTGAAAAGCTATCAATCATGTGTTCGTAGTATGGTAACTAATCTTGAGAAATTCCATGTTCTTTTGATGTGCTTCTGCATAACCATCAGCAGGGAATTTGCTATCAATGTTATCTCTTTTCTGACCTGACGTACCGATTTGGTACCTCAGTTGTCGTCGGTTTCTACATGCTGTTTCATCACCTTGTCTGCTTTGGTATACCCAACAGCTGTAGCTACATTCTTGTCAACAAAAGGCACTTGCCCCTCAGGAAGTTTTACTGTCCTAATCTCTCAGAAGAAAGGTTTTAGGAAAATCTTCATTTCTGTCATTGACTTAAAAATAAAAGAGTAAGTGAGTAACTTGGCGTGTGGATGACTTGCATTTATTTGAAAAAAAACATTGAAAATATTTGCACAAACGAAATATATTTTGCAACTATGCAACATAGTTGCAAGACAGATGAAATGCAACGAATTTTGCGGCCCTACTAAAGAAAAATATTTTCTTAGTGCACGAGTAATTTTTCTTAGTACACCCGCAGAAAAGCACGACAAAGGAGAAGGTTTTAAGGATGTGATAATTGTTTACAACTTAAAATTTTTAATCATTATGGCACTTAAAGTAAAAGCTAAAGAGCAGTTGATGAAGGTGGGCAAGCATGCCAACACTTGTCGCTGCGGAAAGTCAAAGAGAAAGGTGGAAGAGTGAGGCTCTCAGATACCCCAGATAACACATATTTTGTATCGTGGCTTAAAAGAAAAAGCCTCTTGCAGACTATCTGCAAGAGGCTTTTTATGTTTACCCTGAGAAAAATGTAAAAATTGAAATAATGAAACTTTATCAATTATCATTTTTCATTTAGCGAAGCGCAAAAGCGCTTCGCGTAGGGGATTATTCAGCTTCGTCGCTCCAGTCTTCCTTGCTCTTACGAACATAGGTCTTGTAGCGGCGCATAGCGCTCTTCTGGGTTTCTGTGTAGAGCTCTTCTGCCTCCTCTGGGAATGCTTTCTTGAGAGAAGCGAAACGAACCTCACCCATGAGATAGTTACGGAATTCATCCCAGTTAGGCTCTTTAGAATCGAGCTGGAATGGGTTCTTGCCTTCCTTAGCCAAACGTGGGTCGAAACGCCACAAGTGCCAGTAACCACACTCTACTGCAAGTGCTTCCTCGTGCTGGCTGCGGTTCATTGAACGCTTGCCCTTGCCGTCGGAATCCTTACCCTTGATACCGTGGTTGATACATGGTGCGTATGCGATAACGAGTGATGGACCTGGGTATGCCTCAGCCTCGCGGATAGCCTTGAGGGTCTGTGCATTGTCGGCACCCATAGCTACCTGTGCTACATATACATAGCCGTAGGTTGCCTGCATGAGACCGAGGTCTTTCTTGCTTACTCGCTTACCTGATGCTGCGAACTGTGCGATAGCACCGATAGGTGTTGACTTAGAGCTCTGACCACCTGTGTTTGAGTAAACCTCGGTATCGAGAACGAGGATGTTTACATCTTCGCCTGATGCCAATACGTGGTCGAGACCGCCGTAACCGATATCGTAAGAAGCACCGTCACCACCGATGATCCACTGGCTGCGCTTTACGAGGTAGTGGTCGAGGGTCTTGAGCTCCTTGTTGATTTCGCAACCTGCAGCTGCTGCCTCTGCGATGAGTGGCTTGAGCTCGGCTGCTGCTTCCTTAGAAGCATCGGCATCGTCCTTAGAAGCAATCCACTTGTCGGCTGCTGCCTTATAAGCCTCAGAAGCCTTACCGCTTTCCTTAGCCTGGTTGAGCAGTTCAACGATGCGGCTCTTCATCTTCTTGTTACCCATAGCCATACCAAGACCGAACTCGCAGAAGTCCTCGAACAATGAGTTGTCGAATGCAGGACCCTGTCCCTTAGCGTTGGTTGTGTATGGTGTAGCTGGTACTGATGCTGAGTAGATTGATGAACAACCTGTTGCGTTAGCAATCATCTGACGGTCACCGAAGAGCTGAGAGATGAGCTTTACGTATGGTGTTTCACCACAACCAGAGCAAGCGCCAGAGAACTCGAACAATGGCTGTGCGAACTGTGAGTTCTTAGGATTCATCTTGATGTCAACGAGATCCTGCTTAGAAGCCACCTTCTTAACCATGTATTCCCAGTTCTTAGCTTCCTGTACCATATCCTCGGCATCAACGTTGAATGGAACCATCTTCAATGCCTTCTCGCCCTTCTTACCTGGGCAGACATCAGCACAGTTACCACAACCAAGACAGTCGAGTACTGATACCTGAATGCGGAAGTTCATGCCCTTGAGTGCCTTTGGAGCGATAACCTCCTGTGTAGCACCCTCGAAGCCTGCCTTTTCGTTCTCGTCGAGTACGAATGGACGGATAGCTGCGTGAGGACATACGAATGAACACTTGTTACACTGGATACAGTTTTCAACATTCCATACTGGAACGAATGTTTCTACACCACGCTTCTCGTAAGCGGCTGTACCATTCTGCCATGTACCGTCAACGGTGTTGTGCTTAACGAAGTCTGATACCTTAAGCAAATCGCCTGCCTGAGCATTCATTGGACGAACGAGCTCCTTAACGAAGTCTGGTGCGTCGTCAACCTTCTTCTCATCGTCTGGAAGGTTTGCCCATGCTGGATCAACGGTGAGTTCTTTGTATTCACCACCGCGGTCAACAGCTGCATAGTTCATGTTAACGATATCCTCGCCCTTCTTGCCGTAAGACTTAACGATGAACTTCTTCATCTGCTCTACTGCAAGGTCAACAGGGATAACGCCTGTGATGCGGAAGAATGCGCTCTGGAGGATTGTGTTGGTGCGGTTGCCAAGACCAATCTCCTGACCAATCTTACCAGCGTTGATATAGTAAACCTTGATGTTGTGCTTTGCGAAATACTTCTTTACGTTGTTTGGCAAGAAGTTAACGAGTTCCTCGCCATCGAAGATTGTGTTCAACAGGAAGAAACCGTTGTCGCGCAAACCACGTGTTACATCGTACATGTGCAGGTAAGCCTGTACGTGACATGCAACGAAGTTTGGAGTATTTACCAAGTATGCTGAGTGGATTGGGTCGTCACCGAAACGAAGGTGAGAACATGTGAAACCACCTGACTTCTTAGAGTCGTAAGAGAAGTATGCCTGGCAATACTTATTGGTGTTGTTACCGATAATCTGAACAGAGTTCTTGTTAGCACCTACAGTACCGTCTGAACCCAAACCGAAGAACTTAGCCTCGAACAAAGAGTCGCCACCCATTGGGATTTCCTCTTCCTCAGGAAGTGAGGTGAAGGTTACATCGTCAACGATACCTACTGTGAAGTGGTTCTTTGGCTCTGGCAATTCAAGATTCTTGAATACTGCTACGATCTTAGCTGGGGTAGTGTCTGATGAACCAAGACCATAACGACCACCAACGATAAGAGGCTTGCGCTCGTCGTCGTAGAGTGCGCTCTTAACATCGAGGTACAATGGCTCGCCCTCAGCTCCTGGCTCCTTAGTACGGTCGAGAACTGCAATGCGCTTAACAGTAGCTGGCAATGCCTTGCGGATAGCTTCTACTGAGAATGGACGATACAGGTGAACAGCAACCATACCTACCTTCTTGCCCTGCTTTACGAGGAAGTCGATAGCCTCGCGAGCTGGCTCTGTAGCTGAACCCATAAGAACGATTACGTTCTCTGCGTCCTCAGCACCATAGTAGTTGAAGAGGTGGTACTCACGACCTGTAATCTTTGATACCTCAGCCAAGTGCTTCTCTACAATCTCTGGGATTGCGTTGTAGTATGAGTTGCAAGCCTCACGATGAGTGAAGAATGTCTCTGGGTTCTCAGCAGTACCGCGAGTAACAGGACGCTCTGGACTCAATGCGCGGTTGCGGAAGTCCTCAATCCACTCTTTCTTAACCAATGGACGGATGTCTTCCATGTCCATCTCCTCAATCTTATGATACTCGTGAGATGTACGGAAACCGTCGAAGAAGTTGATGAATGGAACCTTGCTTTCCAAAGTAGAAAGGTAAGGAACAGCTGAGAGGTCCATAACCTCCTGTACTGAACCAGAACAGAACATGGCGAAACCTGTCTGACGACAAGCCATTACATCCTGGTGGTCACCGAAGATACAGAGAGAGTGTGAAGCCAATGTACGTGCAGATACGTTGAAAACGCATGGCAGCAGCTCACCAGCAATCTTATACATGTTAGGGATCATCAAGAGAAGACCCTGAGATGCTGTGTAGGTAGATGTCAATGCACCAGACTGGAGTGAACCGTGAAGGGCGCCTGCAGCACCAGCTTCTGATTCCATTTCCTGAACTGTAACAGTCTGACCGAAAAGGTTCTTACGACCTTTGGCAGCCCATTCGTCTACGTGCTCCGCCATTGGTGAAGACGGAGTGATAGGGTAAATGGCAGCAACCTCTGTAAACATATAGCTTACATGAGCGGCAGCTGTGTTACCATCACAAGTGATAAACTTTTTTTCTTTAGCCATTTTATTTGATAAATAAATTAATTATATTCGAGACCCTACTCATCCTCCCCTCCAAAGGGGAGGTGTTTGTTCTGCTTGAGTAGTTTTTGTCTTTTTAATACAGGAACCCCAACAGCCACAACGGCAATCTATTGTCTTTGCCCACCTCTGTGTTATAGCGTGCGTAGATGGTGTCGGCGTTATACCTTATTTTATGTTCGCTATGCGCATCGCTAATGCGGAATTTTCTTTTCTCGTCAACAATATAATAATGGTCTTTGCCTGCCTGGTTCACCTGATGGTCTTTCCACAGCGAGTTAACAAAGAATGTTTCCATCACGTCCTGTTCTTCCACCTTGATAGGGTAGATGGTATACATGAGATTTGGATTGTGCAGCATCACCTTTGACGGTTTCTTTGGGAACTGCTGTCCCACAGGATAAATAATGTTGATAAGGCGTGCGTCGGCCAGATATTTAATGTAGTTCATTACTGTGGCACGACTTGTTTCGATATCATGAGCGAGATTACTGATGTTGGGTGCTTTAGGACCATCAAGAGCAAGCTCATAGAATAGTTTCTTAATCTTAGTTAGATATTTCAGTTCTATCTGCTTGATGAGGAGGATATCTACCTCGGTCATCATATTCATTGTTTTTAGCAGATTCTCTGAGAAGTTTCTGTGCTCAAGAAAGAATGGATAAAATCCGTGATGCAGGTAATCATGGAAATACTGCATAGGACTTACATTAGGCAATATCTCACGACAGATGTGCTCGTGATTGTTGATAATGTCGTCGAGACTGTAGGGACGGAAATTATTGCCTGTTTGCAGGTTGATGTATTCGCGGAAAGAAAAACCTCGTAGGTTGTAACTCTTCACAATGCCATTGAGCTCGGGGTTTTCTTCTTTCAGTCGCATAACGCTTGAACCTGTGAACACAATCTTCAGGTCTTTGTAATCGTCGTAACATCGACGAAGCTCCTTGCTCCAGTCGGGCTGCTTGAACACCTGGTCGATAAGCAATACCTTACCACCATGCTTTACAAAGTCGCCAGCAAAATCGTATATGCCATTACCGCCGAAATAAAAGTTGTTCATATTGATGTATAAACAATGGCGGTCGGTAGGACTGAAATTCTCTTTTGCGTATTCCAACAGAAAGGTGGTTTTGCCCACACCACGTGAACCTTTGATACCTATTAATCGGTCGTTCCAGTTTATCTCATCCATGAGGGAACGATGAACTGGTGCATTAGTATGCTCAACAAGGTAAGCGTGTGTACGAAAGAAAGCCTCTTCCATGTTTGGTTTACTTTTTGATTTTATTATTTCCATGCAAAGATAATACTAAATTTGAAATTTGCAAAGTCAACTTGGCAAAATCTTGCTTTTTTTGTATTTTTTATCCCTATATTTGGCATTATAAGGTAAAGTTTAGTAACTTTGTGAGCATGAAAATATGTGTTTTTAATCCTGATCACGATATTGTGCTTGGCTCAACAGTTCAGCGTTTCACTCCGCCTCATGCGGCTCGCTGCCTTCGCAGGGATTTGCAGTTTCTGCCTGCTCTGTGGGCTGAGGATGGCGATAAGGTGCTGGTTGAGGATGCTGAGGAGGCAAAGCAACAAAGTCGCATCTATGCACGTTATATGGCTGATGTAGAGTTTATTGAACGTGATCAGCTCAAGCATTTTCTACCTAAACAGGTGGATGTTGATGCTTGGGGATGGGATAGGGCTGTAGCCGATGTCTTTGGTGAGCTCTCTCCCTGGAATGCTGAGCAGACTGAGGCTATTCGCAAGGCGAGCAGTAGGGTGTTTTTTACCGAAGAGATTCTGCCTGGTCTTGCCGATATTGACAGTTCGGTGCTTGGCGTCAGTTATGTTATAAGCAGTCTGGAGGAGTTGGCTCCACTGTTGGCTTCGGTGAATAGTGAGGGCAACTACAAATATGTAGTTAAGGCGCCTTGGAGCAGTAGTGGCAGGGGTGTGAGGTATGTTGATATCCATACTGCTGACTACGAACAGACTAACATAACAGGCTGGATTAGAAATGTGATAAAAGCTCAAGGGGCTGTCACCGTGGAGCCTTTCTATAGAAAAGTTAAGGATTTTGGTCTTGAATTTACTATAGATAAAGAAGGTGTGGTGGAATATAAAGGTCTCTCGCTCTTTGAAACTGTAAACGGTCAGTATGTAGGCAATATTCTTGATTCTGAGGACAATAAACTTGAGATGCTGTCACGCTATGTGAGTGTGGAGTTATTGGGTAAGATTATCAGCAGATTACAGAGTGTTGTTTCAAGTAAACTTAAAGGGGTGTATCATGGTCCTTTCGGTGTTGACATGATGGTTGTTTCCAACGAGGCTGGCTATGGCTTCCGTGTTGCCTTTGCTGAACTGAATCTTCGTCGTACCATGGGTCATGTGGCTCTCTCACTAAGTAAGAACATTTCTGAGCAACGAGTTATGCGGATAGAGATGAATGACCGCTATCGCCTGCATATCTATAAGCGAAAGGAATTAGAGAAGGATGATGAATAATTTAAAATTTTAATTCATAATTCCAAAGTGTAAAATATGGCTATATTATATATATTAGTAGGTTTGCTGATAGGTTCAGCTTGTGGTTATCTTTTCTCGGCTAAGAAGCATCAGGAAGAAAAACTTAATGATCAGATTCTTATTAAGGAGTTGCAGACTCGTGGTGAAGAACGTGAAAAGCTCTTTCAGCAGGAGTTGAGTATTCGTGATGAACAAATGCGTACCAATGAGGAGAAATTCCAGAATTTGGCTAACCGCATTCTCGATCAGGCTGCCACCAAACTGAAGGAGCAGAACACTGAGTCGATGGGACATATCACGCAACCGCTGAAGGAGAATCTGGAACGCTTGCAGGAGGCTATATCCAAGACTAACACCGCTACCACACAGAGTACGTCGTCGTTGGCTAAACAGCTGGAGATGATGGCTCAGAAAACGGATAAGATAGATCAGTCGGCTACCCGTTTGGCTAATGTCATGCGTGGTGCCAACAAGGTTCAAGGAAATTGGGGTGAGCTTACCTTGCAGAATCTGCTTGACTCGCAGGGACTGCAGCTGGGACGTGATTACGATATGCAGCAGACCATAACTGACGAGAAGGGTAATGTTATTCTTAACGATGATAGTGGTAAGCGCATGATTCCTGACGTTATTCTTCATTATCCTAATGGTGAGGATGTGGTTATCGACTCTAAGATGACTATTGACGGTTATCTTAACTATGTGAATGCCGAGACCGATGATATGAAGAAGAAATATGCTGATGATGTGGTGAAGTCTATCCGCACTCAGTTTAATAATCTTGCCAAGAAGGATTATTCGGCTTATATCAAGAGTCCTCGCAGAGCTATCGACTTTGTTATTATGTATGTGCCTTACGAGGGTGCGTTGCTGTTGGCTCTGGCTCGTGATCCAAAGCTGTGGAACGAGGCTTTTGAAAAGCAAGTGTTTATTACCAGTCAGCAGAATCTCATGGCTATACTTAAGATTATCCAGATAGCATGGCGACAGTTTAATCAAACGGAGAACCAGAAGCATGTGTATGATCTTGCCGAGGAACTGCTGAAGCGTGTAGGCGACTTCATTAAACGCTTTGATAAGGTGGGTAAGGACATCGAGAATCTTCATAAGTCGTATGACGATGCATACAAGAAGGCTTATACTGGCCGACAGAGTATTGTGCAGAAGGCTAACGAGCTGAAACAGCTGGGTGTGAAGGAAAATGCTAACCTTACTATTCCGCAGGCGGAAGTGGAGCTATAGGTAACTTTGAATTTCAACAATTCATTTTTTTAATCTTTTAATTACGGCAATTTGTTGTATTTTTAATCAAAAAGATAACAATTTGATAAATAAAACACCGTAATTGTTTCAAGTTTGCACGAAAAGTTGTATATTTGCACTTGTATATTAACAAATGCGAACAATTATGGTGTTGGATATTGAAATGTTGAGAAGCTTTTATGCTTCGTACGCTTTTAAGGTAGAGATTGCTAAAAAAACAATTAATCGACCTCTTACTTATGCAGAGAAAGTGCTTTTTACTCACTTGTATGATGAGAGTGAGTTAAAGGTATTTAGAAGAGGCGAAGACTATGTGAACTTCAGACCCAATCGTGTGGCGATGCAAGACGCTACGGCACAGATGGCTCTTCTGCAGTTTATGAATGCAGGTAAGGACGAGGTGGCTGTACCTGCTACTGTTCATTGTGACCACCTTATTCGTGCCGACCTTGGTGTAGAAAAAGACCTCCCTGTTGCCAACACCACAAATAAAGAGGTATATGATTTCCTGCAGTCGGTTTCACGAAAATATAATATTGGTTTCTGGGCTCCAGGGGCTGGTATCATTCATCAGGTGGTGCTCGAAAACTATGCATTCCCTGGCGGTATGATGGTGGGCACTGATTCGCATACTCCTAACGCTGGCGGTATTGGTATGGTGGCTGTTGGTGTTGGTGGTGCTGATGCTGTGGATGTGCTTACGGGTCAGCCTTGGGAACTGAAGATGCCTAAACTTATTGGTGTGGAGCTGACAGGAAAGCTCTCAGGATGGGCATCGCCAAAGGATGTTATTCTAAAGATTCTTGGTATTCTTACTGTTAAGGGCGGTACAAACTCAATACTTGAATATTTTGGCGAGGGTGCCAAGACTATATCAACAACTGGTAAGGCTACAATATGTAATATGGGTGCTGAGCTGGGTGCTACCTGTTCGCTCTTTGCCTATGATGACAATGCCGACGAATATCTACGCAAAACGGGTAGGGAAGAGGTGGCTGTTCTTGCTAAGCAGAACGAGGCTAACCTGAAGGCTGATGATGAGGTGTATGCTAATCCTGAGATGTATTATGATCAAGTGTTGCATATCAATCTTTCTGAGATAGAACCACATCTTAACGGTCCGTTTACTCCTGATGCTGCTACACCTATCTCTCAGATGCGTACTAAAGGTCCTGCTAATGATTATCCTATGGATGTGGAAGTGGGACTCGTGGGTAGCTGTACCAACTCAAGTTATCAGGATTTGGCTCGTGCTGCGAGTGTGGCTCGTCAGGCTGCCGAGAAACATATTAAGGTGAAGGGACAGTTGATTATCAATCCTGGTTCAGAACAGATAAAGAATACTGCAGAACGTGATGGTATTCTTGATGATTTCCGTAAGATAGGTGCTGTGATAATGACTAATGCCTGCGGTCCTTGTATTGGTCAGTGGCATCGTCATACTGACGACAACACACGTAAGAATGCGATAGTAACCAGTTTTAATCGTAATTTCCGTCGTCGTGCCGATGGTAATCCAAATACATACGCCTTTATTGGTAGTCCTGAGATGACTGTTGCAATGGCTATATCGGGTCGTCTGGATTTCAATCCTGCCACTGATTCACTGCAGAACGAGAATGGCGAGAGTGTTATGCTTGATGAACCAAAGGGCTATACTTTCCCTCCAAAGGGCTTTGTAGTAGAAGACCTTGAGAAGGCAGGACTCTTTATTGCGCCTAAGGCACAGAAGGATGTACAGGTGGTTATTGATCCTTCTTCAAAGCGTTTGCAGAAGCTGGAACCTTTTGCTGCATGGGATGGTAAGGATTATACTGATATGCCTCTGCTTATAAAAACACAGGGGAAATGTACTACAGATCATATCTCTATGGCTGGTCCATGGCTGCAGTTCCGAGGACATCTCGAAAACATCTCGGACAATCTTCTTATGGGTGCCGTAAATGCCTTTAATGGTGAGAGCAACTGCGTGAAAGACCAGCTTGACGGTACTTACAAGAAGGTGTCGGAGGCTGCCAAGGCATATAAGAAACAAGGAATAAGTTCTATTGTTGTGGCTGAAGATAACTATGGCGAAGGCTCATCACGTGAGCATGCTGCTATGGAGCCTCGTTTCCTTAATGTTAAGGTGGTGCTTGCCAAGAGCTTTGCCCGTATTCACGAGACAAACCTTAAGAAACAGGGTATGCTTGCCCTTACCTTTGTTGATAAGGCCGACTACGACAAGGTGCAGGAAGACGACCGCATAAGTGTTTTGGGTATAGCAACAATGAAACCTGGCTCAAAGCTTCAGGTTGTTCTGAAACATAAGGATGGCTCAAGTCACCAGTTTCTTGCACAGCACACATATAACGATGTGCAGATAGAGTGGCTGAAGGCGGGAGCAGCGCTGAATGCGCAGTAGAAGTCTTAGCCCGACCCTTCCCCCAAAGGGAAGGGAGGACTAACAGGTAGATATAAATGAGTAAAGAAGGAAGAATGAACAAAGAATATTTAATATACAAGCTTAGTGACGAAGTAAAGAACTCGTGTAAGATACCTAAGGAAGCGTTTTCTGAATATGGTGTTAAACGAGGACTTCGTAATGAAGATGGTTCTGGTGTGCTTGTAGGACTCACCAATATAGGTAATGTTGTTGGTTATGAGCGTGACGACAGTGGTTCTCTCGTGCCATGCCCTGGTAAGTTGTTTTATCGTGGGTATGAGCTTGATGACCTTGTTACTCCGCTGTTGAAGGAAAAGCGATTCGGCTTTGAGGAAATAGCATATCTTATCCTTTCTGGTAAGCTGCCTGATAAGGAGGAACTTGCTGCTTTCCGTGAGCTTATCAACGATAATATGCCTCTTGACCACCGTACTATTGTGAACATCATCGACCTTGAGGGTTCAAACATCATGAACATTCTCAGTCGTTGTGTTCTGGAGATGTACACCTTTGATCCTAATCCTGATGATATAAGCCGAGACAATCTTATGCGTCAGTCAATAGAACTTATTGCTAAGTTCCCAACGATTATTGCCTACGCATATAACATCTATCGTCACACCGTACAGGGACGAAGTCTGCATATTCGTCACCCAAGAGAAAACCTCTCTATAGCAGAGAATTTCCTCTATATGCTGAAGCATGAGAAATACACAGAACTTGATGCACGTATGCTCGATCTTCTGCTTATCATTCAGGCTGAACACGGAGGAGGTAACAACTCAACCTTCACAGTACGTGTAACATCATCAACACGTACCGACACATACAGCTCTATAGCTGCAGGTATCGGTTCGCTGAAAGGTCCGCTTCATGGTGGTGCAAACATTAAGGTGATAAATATGTTCCATCATCTGAAGGAACAGATAAAGGACTGGACAAACAAAGACGAGATAGATACTTATCTTAATCGTATGCTAAATAAAGAGGCATACGACAAGACGGGGCTTGTCTATGGTATTGGTCATGCTGTTTACACAATGAGTGACCCACGAGCCGTAGAGTTGAAACGTCTTGCTGGCGAACTTGCCAAAGAGAAAGGACGCACTGAGGAGTATGATTTCCTTTGTCTGCTTGAGGAAGAGGGAATAAAATGTGTTTCTGAGTTCCGCAAGTCAAAGAAACCAATGTGTGCGAACCTTGATTTTTATAGTGGTTTCATCTATGAGATGATAGGATTGCCACAGGAAATATACACTCCTATATTTGCTATGGCTCGTATCGTTGGTTGGACAGCCCACCGCATAGAGGAACTAAACTTCGAGGGTCGCCGCATCATCCGTCCTGCATACAAAAACATCCTTAATCCCAAGGACTATCGTCCGATAAAGGAAAGATAATCTCCTAATCTCCTCCCCTTATGAAGGGGAGGCTTATTTATTCATGATGGTATGGCTCGCCCTTGATGATGGTGCAGGCACGATAGATTTGTTCGGTGAAGACGAGGCGTACCATTTGATGGGAGAAGGTCATGCGAGAAAGGGATATTTTCTCGTTGCAGCGGTCGTACACTTCTTTTGAGAATCCATAAGGACCTCCGATGACAAAGATGAGACGACGGGCGGTATTCTGCTTCTTCTGTAGCCATTTGGCAAATTCTATGGAACGGTATTCTTCTCCGTGTTCGTCCATAAGCACAACGGTATCTGAAGGCTGAATCTCTTTCAGTATGAGTTCGCCTTCACGTGTTTTCTGCTGTTCCTCAGAGAGTGCTTTTGTGTTTTTGAGTTCGGGAATGACTTTTATTTCGAACGGCATGTAATGACCAATGCGTTCGGTATAGTCTTTTATTCCTGCTACGAAATGCTTGTTAACCGTTTTTCCTACTAACAAAAGTATTGTTTTCATTTTTCTGTTCTTTTGGGATTTTTTGGAAACCAACCTCTTTCCACTCTCTTCTTCTGTTCAAAGAGTTCGCCGATACCCCAGAGGGCTGATGCTCCGAATACGCCAACGGCTGACGAGATGATGGTGTTTTCTATGCAGAGGCTGCCACAGACGCATAGTATGCCTACGACGAGATATATCCACCAGGGCTTTGTGCCGAAGTAGTATTCGGTTTTAATTACTATAGGGTGCCAAACGCCAATGGCGAGGAATGTGCATACTGCAATGATGATACCTGTGAAATACATATTTGATAAATTTTATTAGAGTACAAAAATACGAAAAAAATAAGAATAACACTATGAAAACCAATTTTTATTGTTATCTTTGCGATACGAAATTCTAATAAAAACATATAATTACTATGGCAAATAACGCAGAACTTGTTGCCCAGTGTGAGGCAAGAGCTAAGGAGTGGTTGTCGCCTTCTTTTGACGAGGCAACACGTAAAGAGGTTCAGGCTATGCTTGATGACGAAGATAAGAGCAATCTTATTGATGCTTTCTATCGTGATCTTGAGTTCGGTACAGGTGGTCTTCGTGGTATCATGGGTGCAGGAACCAATAGAATGAATATATATATTGTTGGTATGGCTACACAGGGCTTTGCCAACTATATCAATAAGGCTTTTCCTGGTCGTAACGACCTGAGTGTTGTTGTGGGTCACGACTGCCGTAATAATGGCCGTTTGTTTGCTGAGACTGTTGCTAATATTTTCTCGGCTAACGGCATTAAGGTTTATCTCTTTGAGAGCCTTCGTCCTACACCAGAGATTTCTTTCGCTATTCGTCAGCTGGGATGTACTGCTGGTGTGAATGTAACAGCTTCTCATAACCCTAAGGAATATAATGGCTACAAGGCTTACTGGAGTGATGGTGCTCAGGTGCTTGCTCCTCACGACAAGGGTATTATTGACGAGGTGAACAAGGTAACTATTGATGATGTGAAGTTTGAAGGCAATAAAGACCTTATTCAGATTATCGGTGGTGAGATGGACTGGGATTATCTGCAGGGTGTTAAGGAGGCTATGGTTGATCAGGATGTTATCCTTCGCCAGAAAGACCTTAATATTGTATATACTCCTCTTCATGGAACAGGTCGTGTGATTATTCCTGAGGCTCTTCGTTCATGGGGTTTCCAGAATATTCATGTTGTTCCTGAGCAGATGGTTATCGATGGCAACTTCCCAACAGTTGTTTCTCCAAATCCTGAGAACTCAGAGGCTATGACTCTTGGTATGAAGCTTGGTACAAAGCTTGATGCTGACCTTGTTATTGCTTCAGATCCAGACGCAGACCGTCTTGCTATTGTTTGCCGTAACAACAAGGGTGAGTGGGAGATTCTTAATGGTAACCAGACATGTATGATGTTCTGCTGGTATATCATTACTAATAAGAAGAAACTCAACCAGCTCACAGGAACAGAGTTCCTTGTTAAGACCATCGTTACTACTGAGGTTATCAAGCAGATTGCTGATAAGAACAATGTAGAGCTTCGTGACTGCTATACAGGTTTCAAATGGATTGCTAACGAGATTCGTGTTTCTGAGGGCAAGCAGAAGTATATCGGTGGTGGTGAAGAGAGCTTTGGCTTCTTGCCATTTGATAAGGTTAGAGATAAGGATTCTCCAGCGTCTATCTGTCTTATCTGCGAGATCGCAGCATGGGCAAAGGATAATGGCAAGACTCTCTATGACTTGCTTATGGATATCTATGCTGAATATGGTTTCTCTCGTGAATATACTATTAATGTTGTTCGTCCTGGAAAGACTGGTGCTGACGAGATTAAGCAGATGATGACTAACTTCCGCAATAATCCTCCTAAGGATCTTGGTGGCAGTAAGGTAGTGCTTTCAAAGGACTTCCTTTCTCTTGAGGCTAAGAAGGCTGACGGCACTGTTGAGAAGCTGGATATGCCAGACACAAGTAATGTGCTGCAGTGGTTCTGCGATGACAATACTAAGGTTAGTGTTCGTCCTTCAGGAACAGAGCCAAAGATTAAGTTCTATCTTGAGGTGAAAGATCCAAGCTTTAAGTGTGCAGGCTGCTATGAGCGTTGCATGAAGGCTTCTGATGAAAAGATTGCTGCTATTAAGGCAAGTCTTAATTTGGATTAAACCTTTATTAAATCCGACATAATACTATCGCTGATGTAGATGCCCTGTCTCGTCAGCGATAGTTTTTTGTTGTCAAGTTTAAGCATTCCTTCGTTTATAAGATGTTGTGCGTTTTTAAGCAGATAGTCTTGCTGGTCTCGTGAAAGCATAGTTATGTCAAGACCATCACGGGTACGTAAGGCTGTTGTTATAAGGTCGTTGTAATGAGTGTCGGCATCAATAATCTCTATTTCTCGTTCGGGATTGTTGTTTTCTATTCCTTCACAATACTTCTTGATGTCGCTGATGTTCCACCATCTTTTTCTTCCATTGAAGCTATGGGCTGCAGCACCAATACCTATATATGGTGTGTTGTTCCAATAGCTGCTGTTGTGACGTGAACGATAGCCTTTCTTTGCAAAGTTGCTAATCTCGTAATGTTCATAGCCTGCATCAGTGAGGGTGTTTACAAGGGTATCATACATCTTCAGGCTTAGCTCATCGTCAATCTCCTGTATCTTTCCTTGTTCAAGCAGACGGAATAAGGTGGTGCCTTCTTCGTACATAAGCGAATAGGCGGAAAGATGTTCTACATTTAGAGATAATGCAGCCTGGATGTCGGCTTGCCAGTCCTCGATGGTTTCATTAGGAAAACCAAACATCAGGTCAACACTGATATTTTTTATCCCAGCCTTACGAAGACGAGAAACTGCAGTTTTTACTTCGTCGGCATTGTGTCGGCGATGCAGGAATTGAAGTCTTGTGTCAGAGAAAGTCTGTGCCCCCATAGAAATACGGTTTATGGGCAGCGAACTTATAACGTTAGCAAATTCTTCTGTAATGTCATCGGGATTACACTCCATAGTTATTTCTATGTTTGATGCTGGAGTGCCTATTGTTTCAAAGATTTGGCGAAGCTGACTTTCGGTTAGCTGACTTGGCGTGCCACCTCCAAGATATATTGTTTGCCAAGAGGCAGCTGTTGTCTTGTCGTTGTAATAGCTGTTTATTTCCTTGCATACAGCATCAATGTATCGTTGCTTCATATTTTCCATGGTTGTGCTATAAAAACCACAGTAAATACATCTTGATGCACAGAAAGGTATATGAATGTATAATCCCGTCATAATAGTTATTTGAATACAAAATTACTAATAAGTTTAAAAAGTTGTGCACTTTTTTGCTTTTTCTTTTGGGACTTTCGTAAAAAAATCATATCTTAGAGCCCAACAAAAGTCAGACATGACCTATCTGGCTTTCCATGAAAGAATTTATTACTAACAACTTAAATCTTTTGATATGAGAGTTTATCAGACTAATGAAATCAAAAACATCGCATTGCTTGGTAGTGCGGGCAGCGGCAAGACCACACTTGCCGAGAGTATGTTATTTGAAGCTGGTATTATAAAGCGACGTGGTTCAATAGAAGCTAAGAATACCGTTAGTGACTATTTCCCTGTTGAATTGGAATATGGCTACTCTGTATTCCCAACAGTTTTTCATGTAGAGTGGAACAATAAGAAATTAAATATCATAGATTGCCCTGGTAGCGACGACTTCGTGGGTGGTGCTATCACTTCCCTGAATGTAACCGATCAGGCTGTTATACTTATTAATGGTCAGTATGGACCAGAGGTGGGTACTCAGAATAATTTCCGTTATACCGAGAAATTGGGCAAACCTGTTATCTTCCTTATTAATCAGTTGGATTCAGAGAAATGTGACTTTGATAACATTATCAATAGTATGCAGGAAATCTATGGCTCAAAATGCGTGCAGATTCAGTATCCTGTGAAGACGGGTCCTGATTTCCACGAAATCATTGATGTGCTCATCATGAAGAAGCTGTCATGGGGACCTGATGGCGGTGCTCCTAAACGCGAAGAAATTCCTGCAGAGGAAATGGATAAGGCGATGGAGCTTCATAAGGCACTTGTTGAGGCAGCAGCCGAGAATGATGACTCTCTTATGGAAAAATTCTTTGAGACAGAAACGCTTACTGAAGACGAGATGCGCGAGGGAATACGCAAGGGATTGGTAACTCGTTCTATCTTCCCTGTGTTCTGTGTTGATGCTCATAAGGATATGGGTGTACAGCGTCTTATGGAATTCCTTGGTAACGTGGTTCCTTTCGTTAGCGAAATGCCAAAGATTCACAATACTCGTGGTGAAGAGGTTGATCCTGTTGCTAATGGTCCTGAAAGTCTTTATTTCTTCAAGACTGGTATGGAACCTCATATTGGTGAAGTAAGCTACTTCAAGGTTATGAGTGGAACTGTTAAGCCTGGTGATGACCTTTCGAATGCTGATCGTGGTTCAAAAGAACGCATAGGACAGATATATGCTTGTGCTGGTGCTAACCGTATTCCTGTTGATTCACTCCAGGCTGGTGATATTGGTTGTACTGTTAAGTTGAAGGATGTAAAGACAGGAAACACTCTTAATGGTAAGGGTGCAGAATGGAAGTTTGACTTCATAAAGTATCCTAACTCAAAGTACAGTCGCGCGGTAAAGGCTAAGAATGCTCAAGACACAGAGAAGGTGATGGCAGCCATCCTGAAGATGCATCAGGAAGATCCTACATGGGTATTTGAAAACTCTAAGGAACTGAAGCAGACTATTGTTCATGGTCAGGGAGAATTCCACTTGCGTACTTTGAAATGGCGTTTGGAGAATAACGAAAAGCTGAATGTTGACTTTGAGGAACCTCGTATTCCTTATCGTGAAACTATCACAAAGAAGGCTAAGGCTGAATATCGTCACAAGAAGCAGAGTGGTGGAGCAGGACAGTTTGGTGAGGTTCATCTTATTGTTGAACCATATGCTGAAGGTATGCCTGACCCAACAAGTTATAACTTCAATGGACAAGAGTTCAAGGTTACCATGAAAGGTAAAGAAGAACGCGATATGCCTTGGGGTGGAAAGCTTGTGTTTATAAACTCTGTTGTTGGTGGAGCCATTGACCAGAGATTTATGCCTGCTATTCTTCAGGGTGTTATGGAATGTATGGAACGTGGTCCGTTAACGGGTTCTTATGCACGTGATGTAAGAGTTGTTGTTTACGATGGAAAGATGCATCCAGTTGACTCTAATGAGCTTTCTTTCAAACTTGCAGCACGTCATGCCTTTAGCGATGCTTTCAAGCAGGCTGGTCCAAAGATTCTGGAGCCAATCTATGATCTTGAGGTATATGTTCCTGCAGACTTTATGGGTGATGTGATGAGTGACCTGCAAGGTCGTAGAGCTCTTATCATGGGAATGGATACTGAGGCAGGCTATCAGAAGCTGTCGGCAAAGATTCCTCAGAAGGAGTTGGCAAACTATAGTATCTCGCTTAGCTCGCTCACAGGTGGCCGTGCTTCGTTTACTACTAAGTTTGCAAGTTACGAACTTGTTCCTAACGAGATTCAAACAGCTCTTATTGCAGCTCATGAGGCAGAAGCCGATGCTGATGATGAATAGACACATTGAACATTATAACCTTAAAATGCCGGGGCAACTTTGTCTCGGCATTCTTTTTTTATAAATATGCTTGTGTAGCAGCGAAAAAAATTGTATTTTTGCACCGTTTTTGAGTATACAATAAAAAATCATTATAATGAAAGTTTCATATAAATGGCTTAAAGAATACGTCGACTTCGATCTGACTCCTCAGGAGACAGCGGACGCGCTGACATCTACTGGTCTTGAAGTTGATGCATTAGAAGAAGTACAAACTATCAAAGGTGGCTTGAAAGGACTTTTTGTTGGTAAGGTTCTTACTTGCGAAGCTCATCCAAATTCAGATCATCTTCATGTAACTACTGTTGACCTTGGTAAGGGTGAACCACAGCAGATTGTGTGTGGTGCTCCAAATGTTGCTGCAGGTCAGAAAGTTATTGTTGCTGATCTTGGTTGTGTGCTTTATGATGGTGACAAGGAATTTACTATTAAGAAATCAAAGCTTCGTGGTGTAGAGTCTTTGGGTATGATTTGTGCAGAAGACGAGATTGGTGTTGGCACAAGTCACGATGGTATTATCGTTCTTCCAGAAGATGCTCCTGTTGGTCAGCCTGCAGCAGAATACTATAACTTAGAGAGTGATTGGGTAATAGAGATTGACTTAACAGCTAACCGTGCTGATGCAACAAGCCACTATGGTGTTGCTCGTGATCTTTATGCATGGCTTAAGCAGAATGGATATAAGACAAGTCTTCATCGTCCAAGTTGCGATGAGTTCAAGGTTGACAACAACGAACTGCCTATTGAGGTAGAGATTGAAAATACAGAAGCTTGCAAGCGTTATGCTTGTTTGAGTATTACTGATTGTGAAGTAAAGGAAAGTCCAAAGTGGTTGCAGGATAAACTGAATATTATCGGTCTTCGTCCTATCAACAATATCGTGGACATTACTAATTATATTATGATGGCTTATGGCCAGCCAATGCATTGCTTTGATGCTGATATGGTTAAGGGTAACAAGATTGTTGTTCGCACTCAGCCAGAAGGCACTAAGTTTGTTACCCTCGATGGCGAGGAGCACACCCTTGGTGAGCACGATTTGAGCATCTGTAATGCAGAAGAGCCAATGTGTATTGCTGGTATTTTTGGTGGAAAGGGTAGTGGAACTTACGAAACAACAAAGAATGTTGTTCTTGAAAGTGCTTATTTCCATCCAACATGGATTAGAAAGAGTGCTCGTCGTCACGGACTTAGCACAGATGCAAGCTATCGTTTTGAGCGTGGTATTGACCCTAATCTGCAGGTATATGCTTTGAAGCAGGCTGCTATTCTTTGCAAGCAACTTGCTGGTGGTAAGGTTAGTATGGAGATAAAGGATGTTTATCCTGCTCCAATGCCTGATTTTGCAGTACGTCTCAATTATGAATATTGCGATCGCCTTATTGGTAAGCAACTTGGTGCTGAGACTATTAAGAGTATCGTTGAAAGCTTGGATATGAAGATTGAAAAAGAGGATGCTGAGGGTCTTGATCTTCTTGTTCCTCCTTTCCGTGTAGATGTTCAGCGTCCTTGTGATGTTGTTGAGGACATCCTTCGTATCTATGGATATAATAATGTAGAGATTCCTACAACACTCAAGTCTTCACTTAATGTTCAGGGCGTTGCCGACCATGAGTATCATGTAGAGAATATCGTTGGTGAACAGCTTGTAGGTATGGGCTTTGAGGAGATTATGAACAACTCACTCACCAAGAGCTCTTACTATGAGGGCAACGAGTGGAACAGCTATCTGTGGGAGAACACCGTTAAGGTTATGAATCCTCTTTCTGCTGATCTTGGTGTTATGCGTCAGAGCATGCTGTTCGGTGGTCTTGAAAGTATTGTTCGCAATGTGAACCGTAAGAACGCCAACCTTCGTTTCTTCGAGAGTGGTAACACTTATCACTATAATAAGGAGAACTGGACAGAGGAAAGTCCTATTAAGGCTTATACACAAGATCACCATCTTGCTCTGTGGCTTACTGGTAAGCGCGTAGAAGGGTCATGGGCTCATCCTAACGAGGATAGCAGCTTCTATGAGCTTAAGGCTTATGTAGAGAACGTTTTCCGTCGTGTAGGATTGCCAATGGGTATGGTATCAATCAAGAAGAGCGAAAACAATATCTTCTCTAAGGCTCTTTCTTATGAGCTTAAGAATGGTAAGGTTATCGCAGAGGTTGGTATTCTTGATATTAAACTCAAGAAGCAGTTTGATCTTGAGAACGATGTGTACTATGCAGACATCAACTGGGACAACCTTATGAAGGCAGTTCGCAAGATAAATCTCACATTCAAGGAAATAAGCAAGTATCCTGCTGTTAGTCGCGACCTTGCTCTCCTTGTTGATAAGAGTGTTGAGTTTGCTGAGATTGTAGCTATTGCTGAGAAAACAGAAAAGAAGCTTCTTAAGAGTGTTGAGCTCTTTGATGTTTATGAGGGTAAGAATCTTCCTGCAGGTAAGAAGAGCTATGCTGTAAACTTCATCCTTCAGGACGATCAGAAGACTCTTAACGATAAGGCTATCGAGGCAATCATGAAGAAGCTTATCTATCAGCTTACAAACCAGTTGAATGCAGAATTGAGATAGTAATAAATAGAAAGTAAAAAAATAACATATTATGGGAAGAGCATTTGAATATCGTAAAGCTGCAAAGCTTAAAAGATGGGGCCACATGGCCAAAACATTCACAAAGTTAGGTAAAGAGATTGCTATTGCTGTAAAGGCTGGCGGTCCAGAGCCTGAGAATAACCCACGTTTGCGTGCAATCATAGCAACTGCAAAGCGTGAGAATATGCCTAAGGACAACATTACCCGTGCTATCAAGAACGCTATGGGTAAGGATACCAGCGATTACAAGGAAGTACCATACGAGGGTTATGGTCCTCACGGAATTGCAATCTTCGTTGATACACTGACAGACAACACCACACGTACCGTTGCTGATGTCCGTTCTGTATTCAATAAGTTCAATGGTAACCTTGGTACACAGGGTTCTCTTAGCTTTATGTTCGACCACAAGTGTGTGTTCACTTTCAAGCAGAAGGAAGGTGTTGACATGGATGATCTTATTCTCGAGCTTATCGACTTCGAGGTTGATGATGAGTTTGATACTGATGAGGAAGAAGGCGAGATCACAATCTATGGTGCTCCAACAAGCTTTGGTGACATTCAGAAATATCTTGAGGAAAACGGATTTGAAATCACAACAGCTGAGTTCACTCGTATTCCTACAGATTTGAAGGAGGTTACACCAGAACAGCGTGAGACAATTGATAAGATGATTGAAAAACTTGAGGAATTCGATGATGTACAGAATGTGTACACCAATATGAAGCCTGAGTAAAAATGAATAGTCAACAATAAAGCCCCACATTGTGGGGCTTTGTTTGTTTTATTTATAGTCTTTTTCTGTTAATTTTACCTTAAGCAAAATAGTTTTTGGATCATTGTCTGAACGCAATATATAGATGAAGTTAAATTTAGCATCCTTATATATTTTTGTACCAGTATCGTTAGAGAAATTCTCACGAATAGCAGTCTTTAATTTTGTCTCGTTCTCGGCAATTACTTTTGGGTTGTCTATTAATCCTCTTAAGCGACAATAGTACGTGAATGTTTTTGACGATTTGTCAAAAGTAAGACTATCTGTACGTACATCATTCGTGTATGGAGTGGGGCAGTATTTCTCGGTATAATCCTTAGCTTCACGTTCAGCTCTATCTTCAATAGTGTCGTGGTGGCAGCTGCACATTAATGCCAATGATGCAACTGC
This sequence comes from uncultured Prevotella sp., assembly GCA_905236755.1. GTDB lineage: Bacteria > Bacteroidota > Bacteroidia > Bacteroidales > Bacteroidaceae > Prevotella. The sequence goes on along the minus strand of CAJOCR010000003.1, from coordinate 61,036 downwards.
AAATAGTAAATATTTCTTCATTATCTTCTGATTTTTTGTGCAAATATAATGCAAATGAATAAAAAAAACAAATGAAAAAAGGTGTTTTTATTTTGTATTATGTATGATTTCAGCTATCTTTGCACATAAAATAGAAATTAATGGATAATATCAACAACATAAGAAACTTTTGTATCATTGCTCATATCGATCATGGAAAGTCAACCTTGGCTGATCGTTTATTAGAGAAAACTAAGACAATTCAGATTACTGAGGGGCAAATGCTTGACGATATGGATTTGGAGCGTGAGAGAGGAATAACCATCAAAAGCCATGCTATTCAGATGGAATATAAGGCTGAAGATGGACAGAACTATATTCTCAATCTTATTGATACTCCAGGACACGTTGACTTCTCTTATGAGGTTTCTCGAAGCATTGCTGCTTGTGAGGGTGCCTTGTTGGTTGTTGATGCTACACAAGGTGTGCAGGCTCAGACCATTTCCAACCTATACATGGCTATAGATCATGATCTTGAAATTATTCCTGTAATCAACAAGATTGATATGCCTAACGCCATGCCCGATGAGGTGGAAGACGAGATAATAGACCTTCTTGGTTGTGATCGCTCGGAGATAATTCGTGCATCAGGAAAGACTGGTGAGGGTGTAGTGGATGTACTTGAAGCCGTGGTTAAACGCGTTCCTCATCCCGTTGGCGATACTAAAGCAGCTCCACAGGCTTTGATTTTCGACTCTATTTTTAATTCCTTCCGTGGAATCATCGTTCTTTGTAAGGTTACTAACGGAACCATTCGTAAGGGTGATAAAGTGAAATTCTTCAATACAGGAATGGAATATGTAGCCGACGAGGTGGGTGTACTCAAGATGGATATGATGCCAACAAAAGAACTCACAACAGGTGAGGTGGGATATATTATTTCGGGTATCAAGACGGCTACCGAAGTAAAGGTTGGTGATACCGTTACATCGGTTTCTAACCCATGCGACAAGGCTATTGAAGGATTCCAGGAAGTAAAGCCGATGGTTTTTGCCGGTGTTTATCCTATTGATCCTAACGATTACGAAAACTTGCGTGCTTCGCTTGAGAAACTGCAGCTCAATGATGCTTCGCTAACATTCTCGCCAGAGAGTTCTGTAGCATTGGGGTTCGGTTTCCGCTGTGGATTCCTCGGACTTCTTCACATGGAGATTATTCAGGAGCGTCTTGATCGTGAGTTCAATATGGATGTTATCACTACCGTTCCTAACGTATCATATATGGTTTATGATAAACAAGGCGGTTCAAAGGAGGTTCATAATCCTTCTGGACTTCCTGAGCCAACTATTATAGACCATATTGAAGAACCATATATTAGAGCGACAATCATCACAGCTACTACTTATATTGGTCCTATAATGACTCTATGTCTCGACAAGCGAGGTGAACTCATTAAGCAGGAGTATGTAAGTGGAAATCGTGTGGAGTTGCATTTCATGATGCCGTTAGGCGAAATCGTTATCGACTTCTATGACAAATTGAAGAGTATCTCTAAGGGATATGCTTCGTTTGATTATCATATTGATTGCTTCCGTCCAAGCAAGCTTGCCAAATTAGATATTCTTCTCAATGGTGAGCCTGTAGATGCGCTTTCTACTCTTACCCATGAAAGCAATGCCGTTACTTTTGGACGCCGTATGTGTGAAAAGCTTAAAGAACTTATTCCACGTCAGCAGTTCGATATCGCAATCCAGGCAGCTATTGGTGCAAAGATTGTGGCTCGTGAAACAGTAAAGCAAGTACGCAAGGATGTTACTGCCAAATGTTATGGTGGTGACGTGAGCCGTAAGCGTAAGTTGCTTGAAAAGCAGAAGGCGGGAAAGAAACGCATGAAGCAGGTAGGAAACGTGCAGGTGCCTCAAAAGGCTTTCCTTGCCGTATTAAAACTTGATTAGAAACTATTAAAACAGGAAGTGAGGAACTAAAATGAAAGAACCTTCTAACACCCCAAGAGACATAGCTCGTGAGTTGGCGCGTAAATATAGCACCATGACTCACGAGGAACTTGATTTGCTGGAAAGTATTCTGGTACCAATGAAGTTTGCTAAGAATGAGATGATTCTCAAAGAAGGCGACATCTGTGAAAACATATATTATGTTGACAAGGGACTCGTTCGTCAGTTCTATTTCAAGAATGGAAAAGAAGTAACCGAACACCTTGGCGTTGACCGCTCTATCATCATGTGTATTGAGAGCCTTTTTCGTGAAGTACCAACTCATCTACAGATAGAAGCCCTTGAGCCAACTGTTGTTTATGCTATGCCAAAGAAAAAACTCGAAGAAGTAGCTTTGCATAATGTAAACATACAGATTCTCTACCGTAAGATACTTGAAGAGAGTCTTATCCTCTCGCAAGTACATGCCGACCTTGTACGCTTTGAAACGGCTCAAGATCGCTATAAGAAATTGTGTAAGCTTAATCCGCAGGTTGTTCTTCGTGCACCTCTTGTCTTTGTAGCCAATTATCTGCAAATGACTCCTGAAACGCTTAGTCGTGTTCGTGCAACAACGCTGTTGGATTAACTCTCTCGAAATTCAGTATTACATTCTAAATTCCTACATCCTACAACGTGGGATGTGGAAATTTAGACTTAGTCCTCCTTGTGGTTCGTTCTTGGCTTCAATTGTTCCGCCATGCAGTAAGATAGCATTTTTCACTATGGCAAGACCAAGACCAGTGCCGCCCATTTTGCGGCTTCTGCCTTTATCCACACGGTAGAAGCGTTCGAAGATGCGTGGTAAATGTTCTGCAGGCACACCTATTCCGTTGTCGCTAAATTTGAAATACCAATATTTATTGTCGTGTTCTGCTGACAGATTTATTGTCGTGCCTTCTCCAGCATATGCAATGGCATTATCCGTTAGGTTGCGGAAAATGCTATATATCATATTTCTATTTGCTTTTACAGGAATGGCTGCAGGCAACCGGTTAATAAACTTCATCTTATGCTTTTCTAATTCCAATGCCGTTTCCTGTTGTATTTGCACAACAATCTCTGCTATATCAATATCCTCAATATCCATAGCTTCGGGAGCATTATCCATTCGGTTAAGTGCCGATATATCGCGAAGTAACGACACAAGACGTTCGCTTTGGGCATAACACCTTTCAAGAAACTGTTTCCTTGTTTCTTCATCCATCTCAGGATTGTTTATGATAGTCTCTAAAAAACCTTGAATGCTTGCAACAGGAGTCTTCAACTCGTGAGCCACATTCTGAGTCAGTTCACGTTTTAATTGGTCTTGTTCCTTGCGTGTTGACTCCAATCTTCTATAAATCTTTATTATGCGTTCCGCAATTTCTCCCAGCTCATCATTAGGGAAATCTATCAGGTCATCGGTGTCAAGATTCTCGTTATGATCGGCTCTTGATGCGAAAATACTTAATTTCATGATATTCTTGTCCAACCGTTGCGTAAACCTGTATAGCGGAATAATAAGAATCAACATAGCCGACAAGGCAAACCAAATATAGTGTTGATCGGCTTCAAGCGATTTTACAAGGTTGTTATCGTAGGGTAGAGCTGTTCTTATCACATATCCCGCTTTTGGAAAATATGTGGCGCTATAGAAATAATCTATATTCGTTGTGTTCGACTTTCTATCTACCGTTGCCCCTTGTCCTGTTTTCAATGCCTGAACAAATTCCGTTCTGTTCGAATGGTTGGCAATATGAGCATAGTCTTTCCGTAGATTATCAAAGAACACACGTCCTTTTTTGTCGATAAGCGTCACACGTATATTCTTCTCATTATGCAGTTGCACATATCTATTTAATGTTTCCTCATTTGGGCTTCCAAGAAATTCAAGCGATACGTGTAGACGATCGTTATAATCCTGAAGTTTCAGATGAAGGGTTTCTTCCTTATATCGTTTCTCGCGAGTTTGTTGAAAAACAATAAAGGCAACGGCGAATACCATAAATACTGATATTACTCCAAGATATAGTTTATTTCCAACTGATAGTTTCATGCGTCAAAATAATATCCAAAACCTTGTCGTGTAACAATATGATTAGCATAATGACCAATCTTTTTTCGTAGTCGTGTAATATTTACATCTACTGTTCTGTCAAGCACTAACACATCTTGTGGCCACACTCTGTTTATTAGTTCCTGACGCGAAAACACGCGTCCTGGTGCTTCAAGCAATAGTTTCAGAAGTTCATATTCCGTTTTTGTGAAAGCTATATCCTCGCCATCCACACTAATAGTTTTTTTATTTAAGTCAATCTTTAGGTCTTCGTATTCCAAGGTGTTCGAAGGTTCTGCATTGCCGGTGCTGGTTCTTCTCAACACAGCCCTTATGCGCATCATCACCTCACGGATGGAAAACGGCTTTGAGATGTAATCATCGGCACCAATATTGAAACCTGTAACGATATCGTTTTCCGTATCCTTAGCTGTAAGAAAGATAATTGGAATATTTGCCGTTGAAGGCTCTGATTTAAGTTTCTTTGCTAAAGCAAAACCACTCATTCCTTCCATCATGACATCAAGAAGAAGCAAATCATATTGTTTTACTTCCATCTCAAGCACTTTCTCGGCAGAGTAGGCAGTATCAACATTATAACCCTCAGTTTCAAGATTGAATTTCAGAATCTCACAGAGGTCTTGCTCATCGTCAACCACAAGTATGTTATAATTATTTCTCATGTCGCAAAGATAGCAATATATTTAATACTTGATACTCATACCGGTGTTTTTTTATTAATTGTAACAGTATTGTAACATTTATGTTATCCCCCTGTAATATTCCCTGAATACTTTTGCATCACAAATCAGATGGAACTGTTCCATCATAAACAAAACATATTGTTATGGAAACGATTTACATGTGTATAGTGGGCTTTCTGCTTTGTTTAGCAGTTTTTGGCCTTTTTGTTGGAGTGAGTAATGATGCGGTAAACTTCATGCAATCGGCAGTAGGAGCACGAGCCGCCAAATTTCGCACAATACTTATTTTTGCTTCTGTTGGAGTAATCTTAGGAGCTATAATGTCAACAGGAATGATGGATGTGGCTCGTAATAGTATTATGATCCCTCAGCATTATTCCTTTGCCGAGGTAATTACCATATTTCTTGCTGTAATGGTTACCAATGTGCTCATTCTTGATACCTTCAACTCGTTGGGAATGCCCACCTCAACAACCATTTCATTGGTTTTTGGACTCTTGGGAAGCACCTTTTCTATAGCAACATTAAAGGCTTTTTCTTCTGATGCCATTGGTTATGACATGCTTCTTAATTCATCGCAAGCCTTAAGCATGATAATAGCCATCTTTGTGAGTGTGGCTTTTGCTTTTGTCTTTGGATGGTTTATAATGTGGATAAGCAGAATTGTTTTCACCTTTAACTACAAGCACCATTCACGTTATACCATAGCCATTTTTGGTGGTATAGCCTTTACTGCATTAGCCTATTTTATTTTCCTCAAGGGCATAGGTAACAGTCCTTATCTTGCCTCAGATATTCGTTTGTGGATAATCGAAAATACCCGTTGGCTTTTGTTTATTACCTTTATGGGTTCTACATTCCTTGTACAGATACTATATCTGCTCAAGGTAAACATCTTCCGTATGATAGTTCTTGTTGGCACATTTGCTCTTGCTATGGCATTTGCAGGCAATGATCTTGTAAATTTCATAGGTATACCGCTTACTGGATTAGAAAGTTATCAGGATTATGTCTCTCACGCCAATGGTGCTACACCTTCGTCTTTCATGATGACATCATTAATGGATAGTGCTCATACCCCGCCTGTCTATCTTCTTTTGGCGGGAATAATTATGGTTGTGGCTATGGCTACATCAAGGAAAGCACAAAACGTAATAAAAACATCGGTAGATTTAAGTCGACAGGACGAAGGCGACGAAATGTTTGGCTCCTCACGTGCAGCCAGAGCAATAGTAAGATTCTTTCAGAGTGCCAATAAAGCAGTATCTGGAATTCTGCCTTCTTGTGTTGCACGCTATATAAATACACGTTTAAACAAGAATACCATAATTCTTGAAGACAAAAATGCGGCATTTGATATGGTGCGCGCATCTGTAACACTTGTAGTGTCATCTATGCTCATAACCATAGGAACCAACTACAAACTGCCGCTCTCTACAACCTATGTAACATTTATGGTAGCTATGGGTAGCAGTCTTGCCGATAGAGCATGGAGTAGGGAGAGTGCCGTTTTCCGTGTCACAGGTGTTATCTCGGTTATCGGCGGATGGTTTATCACTGCAGGAGCTTCTTTCCTTGCAGCGGCTCTTGTGTGTCTTCTTATGTATTATGGAGGAGTGGTTTCCAATCTTCTTGTCCTTGTACTTATGGTTATTATCATTATTAGAAGCAACATAAAATATCGGAAGAAAGCCCAGCAGGAAGATCGCGACAAGGATGTGTTCCAACTTATGATGCGCACACGTGATCCGGAACTTGTTTGGGATATGTTGCGTAAGCAGGTAAGACGCACACAATCAAATATTTGTAGATTTTCGCTCGAGCAATTTAATTTGATTATGTTGGGTTTTGAAAGTGAGAATAGTAGCTTGTTGGGTAAATCAAATAAAAGTCTTAAGAACGTTAAGACTATGCTTAAAAAGACTCGCAAGCAGCAGCTACTTGTGTTGCAACGCATACCATATAATATTGCTATTGAACGCAACACATGGTTCCATCTCGGCATGAATAGCAATCAGCAATATATCTATACGCTCAGAAGAATGTTGGAACCTATTAAGGAACATGTTGACAATAGTTTTAATCCACTTTCGTCGGAGCTGATTAATGAGTTTATGCCAGTAAAGAACACAATAAATGAGTTAATGAAAGCCACATGCGAACAGATTGAAACAGGACGATATGATAACTATCGACAGATACTTGCCGATGCTGATACTTGCAAAGACAATCTATCTGTTCTACGTAAAAAACATATCGACCGCATGCAGCAATCATCTGACAATTCGCTCATGCAGGTAAATCTGCTCTATCTTAATGTGCTACAAGAAAGTCAACAACTCCTTAGTAATATGCGTCATCAACTCAGAGCCGCTAAGAAGTTTATGGAATAGTACTCTCGAACAATGTGAAGCAGAATGCTTTGTCAAATGATAAAGAAAGCCTTCTACGCCTTCCTTCTTTTGGAGAGGCGGGGAAGGCTAATTTCACTATTTCTGGGTATTGTGCCATATGTTTTTTCATCATAATTTTGCAAGCGAACTAAATATAGAAAACGATGAAGAAAACATGTGTTATTTATGGTTCCTCAACAGGTACATGTGAGGATATCGCAAAAAGAATAGCAAGCAAGCTCGATAATGCTGAGGTTGTAGATGCTGCAAAACTAAATGTAGAGACTATAGCTGCTTATGACAATCTTTTGCTCGGAACATCAACATGGGGTGCTGGCGAAATGCAAGACGACTGGTATGATGGTGTAAAGGCATTAAAGGCTGCCGACCTTAATGGTAAGACCATTGCTTTATTTGGTTGTGGTGATAGCGAGAGTTATTGCGATACTTTCTGCGGTGGTATGGCTGAACTATATAAGGCAGTAGAAGGAAAGGGCGCAAATCTTGTTGGTATGGTTTCAGCTGATGACTACAACTTCGAAGATTCAGAAGCAGTTATTGATGGAGAGTTCGTTGGTTTGGCTCTTGATGAGATGAACGAAAGCGACAAGACTGACGAAAGAATTGATGCGTGGATTGAAAGCTTCAAAGCACAGCTTTGATATATAATAATTCTTAAATTATTAATTCGTCATCGCACGTAGTGCGACTAACTCCAAAATCAAAATTCCAAATTCAAAATATGGAAATTCCTGCCGACATTCGTGTGCTTTCAGAGCAGATATATCAGTATCAGAAAGGTGTAAGACAAATGGTTTTATGCACTTTTCACAAGCGGCACGAGGCTTTAGCTGTTAAAAAGCTAAATAGCCAGGGTATAGACTATATTATCCAACCTGTTGGAAACGGAAGAATAAACCTCTATTTCGGACGTAAGGCCTGTGTGAACACTATCCAGCATCTGGTAAAGAGACCACTCAGAGACCTTACTCCGGAAGAGGATTTTATGCTTGGAGCTTTATTGGGCTATGACATTACTTTGCAATGCGAACGTTATTGTAAACGTAAATGCACATGTAATGGTAACTGTGAAAATTGCAAGAAAGCAATATAGGGATTTTGGAGTTAGGATTTAAGAGTTAGGAGTTAGAAGAAGACTGATGTGAATTCCACATTCATAACGCGGCATAACTCCCTATATCTTCTGAACTTTTAGTTCAGTTATTTTACTTCAAACTCAAAATATGTATTTGGGAATGGTTCGTTTTCAAGGGTGAAATGCCACCATTCTGTGTCTAAAGGCTTAAATCCGTGTTTCAGCATAGCCCTTCTAAGAATCATGCGATTAGCAAACTGCTGTGCTGTTATGCTTCGTCCTTTAGGAGATTTTGAGTTGTCGCCAGTATATTCGCCTGTTTCTGGATTTCCACAGAAATCAGGATGACTTTCTGGACCAAACCAATCGAAAGTGCCACCCATATCAAGTTCTTTTTCTGTTTTCATGTCAAAGAGGGTGAGGTCAACGGTAGAGCCACGTGTGTGACCGCTCTTAGCCATAATATATTCCTGATCAAACAGCACGCTCTTGTCTAAGTCAGGATAGAAATACTCTTTCATCTCTGTGGCATTTGCATCTGCAGCCCATCTCACAAAGTGGTCAACACCTTTTTGTGGGCGATAAGCGTCGTAGATCTTCAGTCTGTAGCCTTGCTTTACAACATCGTCGCTAACCGCCTTTAAAGCATTAGCAGCCTGTTTGGTCAGCAATGCTGTAGGTGCTTCGTATCCGTCTATACGTGCGCCAACAAAGTTGTATGTGCCATAGTAACGTATTTCAAGAATCACATCGGGCACAACATCTGTAACATTAACAAACTGACTTTTTTCAGAGGTAGTATTTACCGAATCTTTTTTCTTATTGCAACTTGTAGTTACAATAGTGCTGCCAAAAGCCATTATGACGGCAGCAATCATCCATAACTTGATTTTTTTCATACGCGTAATTCTTAAGGTTGTGACAAATATAATAAAAGTCACGGAAAATATTTGGAAAACAATATAAAATTTTCATTGAATAACTTTACATTGCCCGTAGGGCAACTAATTGCTTTTTCTCCCGTTGGTCAAAGGAACTTCTCCCTTCGGGAACAGCCAGCTACGCAGTCACTATTCACTACGGTCAGAGACCGTCTGCTGGTTCTCTTTCGAAAATGCGGCAAAGCAGCTAAAATTGCGCTAATGCGCATAAAATATTTTATGCCGAAGGCCAACCAAAGGTCATCGACTGAGCGCTTGCTGTCAACGAAGTTGGTGCAAGCATTAAAGTGAAGGAGATAATTTTGGTGCAAAGCGCCTTATTTTCTTTTTGATTATGAACTATTATACAGAGTATATTTGCTTGTGAAAATTAAATCTTTTATTACTTTTGCAAAAAAAATAGCGATTTATGGATTTCTTGAACGAGGAGGAAGCGATAGAGAAGATGAATGGGCTTGCGCAGGCAGGCAAGCCATTTGTGTTTGTTATCAGTTACGACAAAACACGCAACATTGTACAGTCCTTAGACGAGATATCGCCAGATGAGATGCTTTTCTGCTTTGGTGGAATTTCAAACGTACCATCAGGGCTAACTGCTGAACCCACTCATGTGGAATGGCAATTCGAAAAACCATCGTCCGAAGCCTATCATCGCAGCTTCAGTATTGTGCAGAATGCTGAGAAAGCAGGTAACAGCTATCTTGTGAACCTCACCTGCAAGGTGCCTCTCAGTACCAACCTCTCACTCCGCGACATATTCCTTCGCACAACAGCCCGTTATCGTTTGTGGATTCGCAATTCTCTGGTGTGTTTCTCGCCTGAGATCTTCGTACGGCTACAGAATGGAATTATTAGCTCGTATCCCATGAAGGGAACTATCGACGCCACCATTCCTTGTGCCAAGCAGCAGCTAATGGATAATGTGAAAGAGAAAGCCGAACATGCCACTATCGTCGACCTCATACGCAACGACCTGAGTATGGTTGCCAACCATGTCAACGTAGCCCGTTATCGCTATGTAGAGAGGATTTCCACCAACCGGGGAGCAATACTACAGACAAGTTCCGAAATAAGTGGGAGGGTGCAGTCCGCATATATTACCCGTCCAGGTGAACTGTTGATGAAACTTCTTCCTGCTGGTTCAATCACAGGAGCACCCAAGCCCAAGACCGTTTCCATAATACATTCAGCCGAAGGCTACGATAGAGGCTTCTATACAGGCTGTATGGGAGTGTGGCAGGATGGCAATATAGATAGTGCCGTTATGATTCGATTTGTTGACAAAGAGAACGGACAACTATACTATAAGGCTGGTGGCGGAATTACCGCCATGAGCGATGAAGAAAGTGAATATCAAGAAGTAATAGAGAAAATATATGTGCCAGTTTGTTGAAACCATCTGTATTGAAAATGGTAAGCCGCGAAACCTCAGCTATCATGTTCAAAGGCTTAACCTCACCATGCGTACTTTCTTTCCTGAAAGCAAAGCCATTGGCGAGCATGAGTTGCTTACCGATATACCCAATGTGCAAGGCTTGCAAAAAGCCCGAGTGGTGTATGATGAGAACGGAATAGCAGAGTGTTCTTTTGCTCCATACACTATACGAAAGATAAATAGCATAGCCATTGTCGAAGGCAACGACATCAGCTATTCATGGAAGAGCACAGACCGCAGCGCCCTTATGCGCCTACGTGAGAAAGCCCCAGACTACGATGAAGTAATCATCATAAAAAACGGCTGCGTCACCGACACCTCATATACCAATCTCTGTTTCTTCGATGGCAAGGAATGGCTCACTCCTGACACTCCTCTTCTTCGTGGCACCATGCGTCAGAAACTCCTTGATGAGGGCATCATTCGTGAAGCCCGAATTCTAAAAACCGACTTGCACAAATTCCAATCCGTAAGTCTCATTAATGCTATGATGCCACTTGGAGAGTTACTCCTCTCCTTATGAGGGGGGAGGGAGTTACAGAAACTTCATCTTTGCTCCCAGCGACAAGCCCACAATATTCTTCAGTCTGACGTTTTTCTCCATTAGGAAGGCACGTAGATACAAGTCGCAGGTGCTCACCTCATAGAATAGGCACACACTCCTTCGAGTTCTTCGTTTGGTATATGGAATGTTCCATGCTATCTGCTGACCAAGAAACACATTAATTCTCACCTTTGTAGAAAGGAAATTATAGTAGTTCTTTGGATAGCGCGATGGCTGTCGTCCCCAGAAATCAGAACCGAAAACAGTATTCAGATAAATGCCACACGTAAGCGGGTTAGCATACAGATCCTTACACACATTCAATTCCCAAGGTTTATACGTCTCCTTCAGGGTCATGGTAAGTCTTGTCTTGTCGGTATCGTGTTTAGGAATATAACCAATCAGCAGGTGAGTCTCCCATTGTTCACGCTTGCCGTAGTCCCAGCCAATACCCAACGAAAGGGCACCCATGTTGCCGGCATTTTGAATTATTGATTGTGATGGAATCATTCTGGTCCAACGAACATACTGCCTCACAACCCTACGTTCGTATTTTGACAATGTAGAATCGTGTTCCAGCGAGTCGATAACCATTTTTATTCTATCCAACTTATTTGTTTGAGCCTGCACGCCTATAGGCAGCAGTAATAATATACTAATAATTAACGACTTCATAGCTGTACCCCTCTTCAGTTATTGTGAAAATCATATATTGTCTGTCGCTCGTGCTTGGAACCCCATAGTACATCAACCCGTCATTAAACAAATCATCCATTTGCAAACAATGATCGTGCCCATTGATACAGAACATAGGATTTAAAAAGGTCTTTAAGTAATACTCGAACGGTTCTGCTATATTGTCGTTAAACTGATCGCTGTAAGGACGAGCATGCATACACACTATTGTGCGATCGAAAAGCTCTTTGTCAACACTGCCTTGTTCACGTATATAGTTCAAGTCGGGAACCGAAGCCACATAGTCATATTCTGTTGCGTTGGTATCTAAGAACACGAATTTCACCCTTCCTGCAATCATATAGAAATTCTTAGCGCCATATTTCTTAGCATAATATTCCTCGCCAGTACCCAGATAATCATGATTGCCAATCATAGCCACTTAGGGTAGAGTCAGCTTGCTTAGCACCCTTTCTGCCCATTCAAACTCCTTGTTAGTACCAGTGTCAGTAAGATCGCCACAGTGAATCACGAAGTCAAGGCTGTCTCTTCGTCTGTTAATATCGCTTATGGCATCTTGTGTATCCGAATACCATTGATGCGAATCGCTTATACATGCAAATCTTAGAGTGTCCTTATCGAGCGTTTGATTTTGAATTTCCACTTTGTTCTTTGCATTAATATATGTCTCACCCTTCACATTCACATCATACGGATGAATATCAAAAGTGTTGCATGCTGTCAGTATAATACTTACAGCGGAGGCAATCAGAAAGAAAAACATCTTTCGAATGAGGTTCATTATTTTTATATGTTTATTCATATTCTCTGTTTTTGTTTATGTCAATTTGGGTTTTGCTTATATTTTGCAAAGATATAAAAATACCCGTTGAACGAACAAGAAAAAATAATGCAAATTAACAAGTAGTGTGTGTTTTGTTCCTTTCAATGGGTATTTAATGGAATTATAGTAGATCCATTCACAGGGAGGAGAGGATAATTAAGCATTTAAAATTTTATTTTATTCTGTTCTCATTTCTATCTTTTAGGCTGAAGTTGAAAAGATATTTGCATCCGACAAAAAAATGAGCAAGTTTATTTTATTCTGTTCTCATTTTTTCTATCTTTGCAAATGGATATTGTATTAAAAGTAAAACGATTATGAGGAGAATTAATGCTATTTTCTTGTTATTGCTGCTATTAGTTTCTTCATGTAATCCGTTCTCGAAAGAGGTGGATTTGTCAAAGGAGATTTATTCTGTTGTTAATGACAATAGGATATGTTTGAAGGATTTATCAATAAATAAGGGGTGGGATTCTCTTTATATTGTTGAGCCCTATCGTAATATTGATGATCTGAAAATTGATATGGACTTTATTTCAGAAGGCGATATTAAATCGCATATGGATTTTGATAATATTTGTACTATTATATTTGCTAACAAGGGAAAATTAGTTGCATACTCTTTTGTGGACAGAAGTGTATTTGACTTTGCAGAGGCTACTAAGGTTGAATATGGCAGGAAAGAAACGATAGTTTTTAGGGTAAAAAGTAAAAAGATAAAACTATTATGAATGCAAAGATAAATGTGGTGGTGGGTGATATAACAAAACTGAATGTTGAGGCGATTGTTAATGCTGCAAATAAAACGCTGTTAGGCGGTGGTGGCGTTGATGGCGCTATTCATCGTGCTGCTGGACCTGGACTGCTTGACGAATGTATCACTCTTGGTGGTTGTGAAGCGGGACAGAGTAAGATTACTGGGGCGTATAACTTGCCTTGCAAATATGTTATTCATACCGTAGGACCAATTTATTACTACGAAGGTGAGAAAGCGGCTACCTTACTGGCTTCGTGCTACAAAACGGCTCTTGATATTGCTATAGAGAAGGGAATAAAGAGTATTGCTTTCCCTTGTATCAGCACTGGGGCGTATGGTTATCCAAAGGATGAGGCGGCAAAAATTGCGTTGAAGACAATAAGGGAAAGTAAATATAATGGCGAAGTAACCATTTGTTGTTTCTGCGAAAGCGACAAGAAGTTTTACCTCCTCCCCTTATGAGGGTTTCTGTTCCCAGAAAGCGGGGGGGGATTAGTCTAAGACTCACTGACCATAGGGAAGTAATCGAGGGGGGTAAAGACCATTGAGGGTTGGGGAAGAGTTGGAAAAAAATTGAAGCATTTCATTAAGGGTGGAGTTGTGAAGCGCAAAGCGCTTAAAATAACGAACAAAATATCTCAAGGGCACCAGCCAAAAACGGCTTTATCCGTGGCATCCGTGTTCAAAAAAAAGGGGCGCTTCACAGTGCCCCTTTTGTATTCCTTAATAATTAAATTGCTTACGATCGAAATCGATAAGCCAATGAAAAACAAACTTAATCTGAAATACTTCACAGTATTTAAATTAGGACTAAAATTATTTTTGTCTCAATTTTGCGAAAAACTTTCTGCAAAAATTATATATTGCAAATATAGTGATTTTATTTTATAAACGCAATGTTTTTCTATTTTTTCGGCTGTAGTTTGTCACACAGCTTTTTAATTCCTAACTCCTAACTTATATCTCCTAACTAATTCTGTATCCAATTGCAACGGCGAGGATGCCCAGGACTATACTTCCGATGGAATAGAGTAGGAAGGGAAGGTATTGACCTGAGGATAGCAAGCTGATACTTTCTTTTGAAAAGGTGGAAAAGGTGGTGAAACCGCCACAGAAACCAACCATGAGGAATAGGCTAATCTCGTTGGAAAGATTGGTGTGTTTACTGCTTAACGACCATAGCAGACCTATGAGAAAGCAGCCAAGTATGTTTACAGAAAATGTGGCAAGGGGATAGGCTGATATGTTCTTTAATGCCTGAGAGACAATGTATCGTAACATGCCTCCCAAGCAACTGCCAGCTCCTACAATTAGTATTTCTTTCATTTCTTCAAAAATTCTTCAGCACGCTTATCGCCTAATTCCTTTGCTTTTTCAAGACTTGCGCGTGATTCGGCTTTAAGTCCCTTTTCGCGCTGGGCAAGTCCGAGGATGAGCCATGCATCGGCATAGGTTGGTTCGAGTTGTGTGCATCGCTGAGCTACTTCGATGGCCTGATCATAGCGTTTTACTCGTAGGTCGAGGCTTGCCATTTCGGCATAGTAGGTCACCTCGCGTGGGTTTACGATGATGCAACGTGCAATGTCTTCGAGTGCCTGCTGATACTGCTTTATCTTGGTTTCACACTTGTAGCGGGTGTAGTAGAAATTGTCGTTTACTCTGCCGAGCATGAGTGTGTCGTAAAGGAAATAGTCTTTCAGTGCCTCACGATATTTTCCCATGTTGTCGAGCTGATATCCACGTGCCAGCACATAAGGGGCTGCACTCTGGTTGAGTGGCTTCTGACATACGGCTACGGCACTATCAAGAAGGGTGAGAACCTCTTTAGCGTCGGCCTTCAGCTGGGCTTTACATTGTGCAGCCTCGTAGAACACTTCGCTATTGTGCATTCCGTTCTTGCTGAGGTCGATAAACATATCGTAGGCTTTCTGATAATCGGTCTTGCTGAAATATATCTGTGCCTGCTGATGGCGATAGGCTGGGAGAGCGTTGATGGCATAGGCCTGCTCGGCTTCGCTGAGTGCTTTGTCGAGATTCCAGCTTGGATAGATGGAATCGCCACGATATACGGCTTTGTCGAACACAAGCTTTGAGTAGTCGGAATGTACCTCGGCTTTGTTTGTACATTTCTTCAGGGCTTCGTTCATGATGTTGTCGGCCTTGGCATAGTTGGCAGCACGTACCTCAAGCTGTGCTTTATTGCTGTAGCCCTCGGTGGCTGTAGGGAAACGCTGCATGAACTCATCGATATATGTGGCATGTGTGGTTGAGTCGCATTGCTCGCCTGAGAGTATAAGGGTGAGGAGCGCATCCTGCTGACTGTTAGGCAAGGCAACACGAATGCCTGTCTGTTTCATAAGAGGCTGACTGACGGAGAGTCCGCTGGTGGTGAGGTTTGAAACGATGCGTACATCGGTGGCATGCACCTTTGTTGTAGTTGTTGATATCTGCATCAAACCGATTACTTCACCATGAGCATTTACGAAAGGACAGTTGTTGGTGTTGTCGGGGGTGGTGCCATCGAAATTGTAGTAGTTCAGGTTGTCACCAAACTTCTCGACACCGCTAACGGTCATAAGTCGGCTCTGTGGCTTCTTTATGCTATAGCCCATGAGGAAAACCTTGCTGCCTGCTGCCGATGGTGTGGTGGCAAGAGTGGCTGCATGGGTTTTTGTGCCATTGACCTTGAACTTACAAAGGTCGTAGAGTTCGTTGGCACCATAGATGCTTTCCACGTTCATGGAACGTCCTTCGGCATCAACAACAACGGCCGTCTTTGCGCCAATGAACGATTTCCAGTCGGCTACTGCTTCACCATTGTTGCTAATGAAAATTCCATGACTTGACGCAAGAATGCTTCCATCAGGTTTAAATGTTGTAAGTGTAAAAATAGATTTCGCTGCATTTTCCACGAATGCGCTCTGCGCACTCATCGCAGTTGACATAAAGAGCAAGCTGCTTGCTAATATTACTTTTAGATTTTTCATTATTTATATATTAAGACCATCTCTAACCTCACCCCGGCCCTCTCCGAAGGAGAGGGAGGTTTTTACTTAAGGGAGGAGTTCTAACTAACTGAAAATATAATTATCTTTCTTCGGGCAGTATCATTGGTTTATAAATGATAATTCATAATTCTTAATTCGTAATTGCCCATAGGGCAACCAATTCAAAACTCCAAATTCAACATTCCAAATTCTTAATGAGTGCCCTTGCATTATTAACAGCCTCTGGAGTTATTTCGCTACCACTAAGCATTTGAGCTATTTCGTCGATGCGTTCATCATTGTTTAGCTGGCGCATGTGACTGATGGTGCCCTGAGCTGTCTCTTCCTTTGAAACCTTGTAATGGGTGGTGCCCATGGCGGCAATCTGTGGCAGGTGTGTAATGGAGATTACCTGTCGGCCTTCCTGTCCCATCTCCTGCATTATCTGTGCCATCTTCTCGGCTATGCGTCCGCTGACACCTGTGTCTATCTCATCGAAGATTATAGTTGGCAGTTTTACGGCATTGCTTATCATTGCCTTTAATGAAAGCATAACACGGGCTATCTCACCTCCTGAAGCTACATTGCTAACAGGCTGTAGTGGGGTGCTGGTGTTGGCACTAAAGAGGAACGACACGCTGTCGGCACCATCAAGAGAGAGTTCCTTGGGTTGTATATCAACCTTGAAACGTACATGAGGGATGCCCAGAGGAACGAGCAGCTGTTGCATCTCTTTCTCAACAATGGCACCAGCTTTTTTGCGTAGGGTGGTGAGCTGTGCTGCCAGCTGCTGACATTTGTCGTGTTGCTGTTGCACCTTCTTTTGTAGCTCTTCTACTTCTTCGTCGCCATGACTGATATTGTTGAGTTGTTCCTCTATATTCTGCTTTGTTTCGATGAGTGATGCAAGGTCGTTGACGTGATATTTCTGCTCAAGAGAGTTAATAGTATCGATGCGATTGTTCATCCGCTCGAACTCTTCTGGGTCAAAGTCCACACGTTCTGCCTTTACAGAAATGTCGTGAGCAATGTCCTGTAGCTCTATGCGTGAGCTGTCGATGCGTTCGGCAAGTTCGCTTGCATCAGGATAAACACTTTCAATGTTGTGCAGATGATTAGATGCCTGTCGCAAAAGATTATCTATGCCCATTTCATCGGCATTAAGAATGGAATCGGCTCCAAAAAGTGCCGATTTTATGTCTTCTATATGTGATAGCTCTTGAATTTTCTGTTCCAGTTCGTCTTGCTCATCAGGATTGTTGAGTTGTGCCTTTTCGAGTTCATTGAACTGAAAAGTAAGATATTCCTCTTGCTGTTTGCTGTTGGCAATATCGTCGATTAGCTGTTGTAACTGTTTGCTAAGTTGTTGATATTGTTGGAATTGCAACTTATATTCAGCCATTTTGTCGGCATTATGTGCTATAATGTCAACAACGTTGAGCTGGAAGTTTTCTTTCTGCAAGAGCAGGTTCTGATGCTGACTATGCACATCGATGAGATGTTCTCCAAGTCGTTTCATAGAAGAAAGTGCGGCTGGAGTGTCGTTGATGAAAGCACGGCTCTTCCCTTTGCTTGTTATCTCACGGCGCAGAATGGTATCTGTTGGGTCGTAGTCAATATCTTCTTCTTCAAAGAATTCTTCAAGCTGATATTGTGACAAGTCGAAATGTGCCTCAACAACACATTTGTCGGCTCCTGCCTTTATCTGCTTCATGTCGGCACGATTGCCTAAGAGCAGACCAATGGCTCCAAGGATGATACTCTTTCCAGCACCCGTTTCACCTGTGATAACAGAGAATCCCGAGTGAAAATCTATGTTGAGCTCATCGATGAGCGTGAAGTTCTGTATGTGTAGTTGTTTAATCATGTTATTTTAATATTTTCTCCCATGTGGCATTTTGGCTGGCGTTGATACTCATGAGAATATCGTAAACCGATTGTTTTTCTTTCTGGTTGCCATGACCATTGTATATATTGCTTATCTCGTCTTTCTTGTAATCGGTCCATATTTGTGGCAGCAGACTCATGGGGCGGTTTTCGTGGGCTTTCTTCAGGCAGTTTTCTATTGCTGACGTGATGGTTGTTCGTCCTCGTTCTACATTTGCTGCCATTTCATCGAGTCCAGTACGATAGTAGTCGTATTGCAACTGTCGCATAGGCTTAAGACTCTCTTCGAGATAGTCGTTGATGATGGCAAAGCGGTTACGATTGTTGTCAAAGCTCTTCCAGCCTGCAAAGTTAAGGTTTTGAGCATTGTTCACAAGGTTAAGACATTTGTGAAGAACATCGTCGCCACCCATAGGCGAGAAGCTGTCAAGGTTGATGCCTATGATGAGGTAAGCATAGTATGCCATGAGAGCCGTGAGCTGGTTGTCGATAGACTCATCGTTGAACTGCAACTGATCGAACTGCGAGAACTCAAAGTTGAAATCGTTGTCGGTATTGCTATATAATATAGTATTGTATGCCGAATCAAACACAGGACGATTGGCTTGTATGAGAGCCTTACACGTGAAGGTATTGGATTCTTTATCGTATTTCGTAACGGTAATATTGAAATTGCAGACTATGCGCTCGTTTTTCTGAAACTGCATGTTTGTCCATTGGCGGTCGTTCAGAAACTGCTGCATATTTTGTTGCAGACTCTCGAACACGCTTTTGTCTGTGCCTTGAATCTGCGAATGGTTGATGGTTACCTTAGCCTGTAATTCCTGTGCAGAACTACAGAATGGCAGCAAGCTCATCAATAATATCGCGAGCCACAAGAGATTTTGGTTTCTTCTCATAGTCTTTCTTACCATTAGATGAGATAATACTTATTTGGTTTTCGTCGCTTCGGAATGTTGTTCCAGGTATGCGTGTGGAATTGAGCACGATGAAATCGGCATTTTTCTTTTCCAGTTTCTTTTCTGCATTAGCCTGCTCGTTGTTTGTCTCAAGAGCAAAGGCCACAATGCGTTGCTGCTTTGTTTTCATCTTGCCCAAAGCGGCTGCTATATCGTGGGTTGAGGTGAGATGAAGCGTTAGCTCGTTGCCTTCACGCTTTATCTTCTCAGAGGCTACGTTGTCGGGTTTAAAGTCGGCAACGGCAGCACAGAGAATAGCAGCATCGCTATTGACAAAGGCTGTCTTGGCTGCATCATACATTTGCTGACAGCTTTCTACATCAATGCGATTGATGGTCTTTGAGCATTTCAGGGCAACTGGTCCAGCGATAAGAGTTACATTGGCACCACGACGGGCACATTCTTCGGCAAGGGCAAATCCCATCTTTCCTGAAGAATAGTTGCCTATGAAGCGCACAGGGTCAATCTTCTCGTAGGTGGGACCTGCGGTAATAACAATATTCTTGTCTTTAAGCTGATTGCGATTTTCAGAAAGCAGCTGGTCGATAAAATCAACGATTACATCGGGTTCTTCCATTCGTCCCTTGCCTTCAAGACCTGATGCAAGGAATCCGCTCTCTGGCTCTATGATAATATTGCCATAGTCTTGCAAGGTTTGCATATTCTTTTGGGTTGATGGGTGCTTATACATATCGAGGTCCATAGCTGGCGCAATAACAACAGGAGCCTTCATGCTGAGATATGTTGTTATGAGCATGTTGTCGGCAATACCATTGGCTATCTTGCCAAGGGTGCTTGCAGTGCATGGAGCGATAAGCATGAGGTCGGCCCATAGTCCGAGGTCAACATGGCTGTTCCATGTTCCATCACGTTGTGAAAAGAACTCAGAAACAACGGGCTTATGGGTTAGTGCCGAAAGGGTGATAGGGGTGATGAACTCCTTGCCTGAAGGGGTGATAACCACCTGCACTTCGGCTCCTCTCTTAATAAGACCGCGGATAATATAGCAGGCTTTGTAGGCTGCTATACTACCCGTGATTCCTAATACGATATGTTTACCTTGTAGCATTCTTTATTTTTTGTTGAATTCGCGAAGACGAATACGTGTTAGAACTTGTTTTGTGTCGAGAGTGAAGTCGGCTCCCAATACCCAACTGTAGTAGCCTGGATCGCGACGAAGAACATCGGCAACATCTTGTCCTTTGTATTTGCCAAAGTTGAATACCTCGTGAAGTTGTGGCTTGCCGTCTTTGTCCATCAGTTCATTGCCATGGGCATCTTTGAGAGGTTCCCACACAATGCGACCTCCAAAGTCAACATTGTTGTTCATGCGAGAAAACTCGGCAAGTTCGTCCATATTGTTGTTGAGCACTCGCTCTGGTTCTTCCTGCATGCCAGGAGCATACATATCAAGCTGTCCTTGCAGCACGCGATAGGTTGCCTCTGTGTCCTGATCAGCAAGATGAGCCTGAAAATCGTCTTCCATCTTATGGCCGGTATAGAACTTGTATGCTGCAGCAAGATTTCTGCGTTCCATCTTGTGGAAGATGTTTTGTGCATCAATAAGTCGGCATTTCGAGAAGTCGAAGTCAACACCAGCACGAAGGAATTCCTCAGCAAGCAGAGGAACATCGAAACGGTTTGAATTGAAACCAGCAAAATCGCATCCCTTGAATTCTTTTTCCAGTTCTTTGGCAAGATCCTTGAAAGTAGGTTTGTCTTTAACCATTTCGTTGGTGATGCTTGTGAGCTGAACAACCATTTCTGGTATTTCCTTTTCAGGGTTGATAAGAATATTATCGCGCTTTTCTGTTCCGTCGGGATTAACCTTTATGTATGCAATCTGGATAATTCTGTCGTTTACAAGATCAAGACCTGTGGTTTCTAAATCAAAGATAACCAAAGGTTTAGTAAGATTTAGTTTCAATTTTACTTTAATATTAAAATCCTTGGCCACGTTGGGGTGACCAAGGATATATTATACATGTTGAATACAAATTAATCGTTGAGCAACATTGGCATGAGAAGCATGAGAATATTCTCGTTCTCAGGCTGTTCTGCTGGAACCACTATACCGGCACGGCTTGGGTCGGCAAGCTGCATCTCAATCTCGTTGGAATCGATGTTATTGATGATTTCCTGAAGCGAACCACCCTTGAAACCAATGCTCATGGCGTTGCCTGTGTAGTCGCAAACAATCTGCTCCTTAGCGCTTGTAGCGAAATCGATGTCTTCAGCTGAAAGCTCAAGCTTACCACCTGCAAGAGAAAGACGTACAAGCTGACTGCTTTCGCTTGAGAATGGCAACACACGGCGAAGGGCTGAGATAAGCGCCTTGCGGTCGATAACCATCTTGTTAGGATTGTTTTGTGGAATAACAGAATTATAGTTAGGATACTTTCCTTCGATAAGACGGCAGGTGAGAACTGTTTCAGAGAAATGAATCTCGGCTGTTCTGTCGTCAAACTTAATAACAACATCGCCACCATCCTTAGAAAGAGTGTTCTTCAGCAATGTAGCTGGTTTCTTTGGAAGGATGAATGAAGCAGGAGTATCGCTCTTAATATTGAAGTTCTGATTGCGAACAAGCTTGTGACCATCGCTTGCTACAATAGCCAAGCAATCTGCAGTAAGGTCGAAATAAATACCGTTCATAACAGGGCGAAGCTCGTCCTGAGCTGTTGCAAAGAGTGAACGAGAGATATTGTCGGCAAGAGTGCTGCTGTCGATGGTGAGTAGGGTAGCTCCATCAGGAACAGATGTTGTACGAGGATATTCATCAGCATTCTGGGCTGTGAAATTGTACATACCATTCTGATACAGAATCTTGATGGTGAGAGCCTCAACATCAATATCGAAAGTAAGAGGCTGTTCAGAAAGCTCTTTTACAGCATCGAGGATGGTGCGGTTAGGAACAGCAAATACGCCTTCGCCCTCGCAACTGTCGAGTGCAATAGTTGTTTGCATGATGTTCTCGCTATCAGAAGCTGTAATTTTCAAACTGTTGTTAGCTACCTCAAACAGAAAACTATCGAGAATAGGCAATGAGTTCTTACTATTGATAACTTTTGCGAGCGATTGCAGGCGACTATTAAGTGCGCCACTTGATAATGTAAATTTCATTAGTATCCTCTATTTTATATATGTTTTTAATCTATTATTTTATTTCACTCACAAAAATACAAAAAATAGTATTGTCATGCAAAAAAATATTCGAAATATTTCAGTTTTTAGAACTATTTTAGTAATTTCGCAAACTGAATGAAAACCCAAATAAGATTCTAAAATAGATTTTATGGATATACAAGGAAAAATTATTAATGCGTTGGAGCCACGTACAGGTACTTCAGCTCGTGGTGACTGGAAGGTTCAGAGTTTTGTTGTTGAAACTCATGATGCTTATCCTAAGAAAATGGTGTTTGACGTATTCGGTGAGGATCGTCTGAATCGTTTCAATATTCAAATTGGCCAGGAAGTAATGGTTTCTTTTGATATTGATGCTCACGAGTATAATGGTCGCTGGTATAACAGTATTCGTGCTTTCGACGTTCGCCAGGTAGATCCAGCTTCTGTAGGTGCTGGTCCTGCAGCTCAGCCAGCTCCTTTTGCACCAGCTCCAGCACAGGATGCTGCTCAGCCTGCCGCTCCATTCCCTCCACAGCAGCCAGCTGCTTCTGAAGGTGACAGCACAGACGACCTGCCATTCTAAATTAAGATTATCAACGCTTTTATAAGCAACAGATATAAAGAATAAAGCCTGATTGGGAAACCAATCAGGCTTTTATTTTAGTAGATAAAAGAAGTTAGAAGGAGTTAGATGATGATAAAAGACATTTGTCCTCTATCATCGTCGCTGAAAAGCGACATATCTTCCTTTATCTCCTTCTATCTTCTAACTCGCTTATTTTTTCAGCTTCTCAACATAAGCATCGATAACGGCAACGGCAACAATGTTAACCACATCGCGAACGCTGCTTTCGAAATCGGTGAAATGGATAGCTTTGTTCAATCCCATCTGGATAGGGCCAATAATCTCGGCATCTGGGTCGAGAGCTTGCAACAGCTTGTAGCTGGCGTTGGCACTACTCATATTTGGGAACACAAGTGTGTTTACATCCTTGCCCTTCAGACGAGTGAAAGGATATTTGTCGTCACGAAGTTCTTTGTTGAGGGCAAAGTTCACCTGCATCTCTCCATCAATGGCAAGGTCAGGATATTGCTCCTGCATGTTGGCAACAGCTGTTCCCACCTTTACAGGACTGCCTATCTGGTCGGTACCGAAGTTGCTATAGCTAATCATTGCAATGACAGGTTCTTCGTTGAAGAATTTAACGGTATGAGCCGACAGCTTTGCTACATCGGTAAGCACATTCTCGTCAGGATGACGATTAATGAGTGTGTCAGAAATATAATATGTTCCCTTCTTAGTGTTGAGGATGTGCATTGTTGCGAATGTCTTGTATTCAGGACGAATGCCTACAACCTCTTTAGCCACCTTAACGGTATTGCTGTATTTTGTGTAAAGACCAGTAATGAATGCATCGGCATCGCCTTGCTCAACCATTGACATACCAAAATAGTTGCGCTCGTACATCTTATCATAGGCTTCTTCGAAGGTGTAGCCTTGGCGCGCACGTTTTTCTGCAAGGTGCTTTGCGTATGTTGCACGACGACGCTGTTCCTGGTCGGCACGCATATCAATAATTTCAATACCCGTGAGGTCGAGCTTCAAGCGGTTTGCCAAACGATTCAAACGGTCTGGGTTACCAAGCAGAATAGGGTAGCACATACCTTCCTGTTTAGCCTGAACAGCTGCCTTCATCATAGTAGGATGTGCACCTTCGGCAAACACCACACGTTGTGGGTGCTGGCGGGCTGTTTCGTGGAACTTACGAGTCAAGGCTGTTTCCTGACCAAGAAGCTGACGAAGATGCTGTTTGTAGGCATCCCAATCCTTTATTTCCTCGCGTGCAACGCCACTTTCCATAGCTGCCTTGGCAACAGCTGCACTCACCTCTGTAATAAGGCGTGGGTCAACAGGTTTTGGAATGAAATATTTTGGTCCGAACTCAAGGTCACTAACGTGATATGTCTTGTTTACAATTTCAGGAACAGGTTCCTTGGCAAGTTCAGCGAGAGCTTTTACCGCAGCCAGCTTCATCTCTTCGTTGATAGCTGTAGAATGAGTGTCGAGGGCTCCGCGGAAAATGTAAGGGAATACCATCACATTGTTTATCTGGTTCGGATAGTCAGAACGACCTGTTGACATCAACACGTCTGGACGGGCTGCCATAGCATCCTCATAGCTAATCTCTGGAACTGGGTTTGCAAGGGCAAAGACAACAGGGTTGTCGGCCATAGAGCGAACCATATCTTGTGAAAGAACATTCCCTTTAGAAAGACCAACGAAAACATCTGCTCCCTTAACAGCTTCGGCTAAGGTGTGTATGTCTGTGCGGCTTGTAGCAAACTCGGCTTTCTGCTCGTTAACATTTTCTCTACCTTTATAAATAACTCCCTTGGAGTCGAGCATCACGATATTCTCGTGCTTTGCACCAAGAGCGCAATACAGCTTTGTACAGCTAATGGCAGCAGCGCCAGCACCATTAACAACAATCTTGGCATCTTCAATCTTCTTGCCTGCAATCTCAAGAGCATTCTTAAGACCAGCAGCCGAAACGATAGCTGTTCCATGCTGGTCGTCGTGCATAACAGGAATATCGAGAGTTTTCTTAAGGCGCTGTTCAATATAGAAACACTCAGGAGCCTTAATATCTTCAAGGTTTATACCACCAAAGGTAGGAGCAATCTTTTCTACTGTTTCGCAGAATTTCTCTGGGTCTTTCTCGGCAACTTCAATATCGAAAACATCAACACCACCGTAAATCTTGAAAAGGAGCCCCTTACCCTCCATAACAGGTTTGCCACTCATGGCACCAATGTCGCCAAGACCAAGAACGGCAGTACCATTACTAATAACAGCAACAAGATTTCCTTTATCTGTATATTTATATACCTCATCAGGAGTGTTCTGAATTTCCAAGCATGGATAAGCAACACCAGGTGAATAAGCAAGACTTAAATCTGTTTGGGTGTGGTAGGGCTTGGTTGGCTTTACCTCAATCTTTCCCGGACGGCCGTTCTCGTGATACTCCAGAGCAGCCTCTTTAGTGATTTTTACCATAAAAGCTATAAATTATAATATATTTCCTATTTTATCCTTATAAGATTGCAGCAAAGATAGTAAAAAACCTATAAAATCGTGCGGGTTTTTCGTTTTTTTTGTATCTTTGCCACGAAAACGTTTGCTTATGCATAATATAACCGAACTTACAGAATACAAGAAGGAACTTCGTGGGAAATTACTATCTACTGCTATGGCTGAATTTTCAAGCAGAGGTATTAAAGCTGTAAAAATGGATGATATTGCAGCTAAACTTGGCATATCCAAGCGCACGATGTACGAGATTTATAGTAAAAAGGAAGATATTCTTCTTGAGGGTATCCTTAGACACGACAAGTTGGAGGAGGAGAGATTTGCTGAGTATATCAACGAAGCGCCTCGTACAACGATGGATATCCTGATAGAGTTTTTCCGTATGCAGATGAAGGCGGCAGCATCTGTATGTCCTCAGTTTTACTCTGATTTGCATAAGTATCAGAATGTATTAGAAACTATTTCTAAGAAGCATTGTGAGAGTGATCAGCGGGCTTTGGATTTCTTCAAAAAGGGTATTGATGAAGGATATTTCCGTTCTGATTTTGATTATACGCTTCTTCTTACTATTGTTCGCCAAAGCATGCAATATGTTATGGATAGTCAGCTTTACAAGCAATACGGCACTCAGCACTTGTTCCGCAACATGATAATGCTTTTTATTCGTGGCTTTGCAACCCAAAAGGGTATTCAGGAGTTTGACAAAGCACTAAGTGAATTTTGAACAACTGAATAGAAGTAAATATAGAAAAAAGTGGCAGCCAATGAATATGAAATCATTACCTGCCACTTTTTTATTGTCAATTATTATAGGCTTTTTATTGATGAAACAAATTCTTTTTCGTTTTTTTTCATGCTTTCACAAAACTCTTTATACGTTTTTGCCGTATTGCATATTTCTATTCCGAAAATAGATAAAGAAGAGCAACCATCTATTAGATATGAGGTGGGAATAAATGTTTGTTTATCCCTTAAAGGCGCTATGAATCCACCTTTTTTTACTTTACAAGCACCCAAGTATGCAATAAGTTGATGCACGTCATCACGATTTACTCTTGATACCTTGCAGTAATCGTCAAGGCGTTTGTATTTGGCATCAAGAACTATTTCGTTGTTATAGAAATCAGGGTAACGCATTCCAGAACCATCTATAAATAAAGGTTTGCCATTATTTGAGTTTTTGTTTTCTGAATGTGTAAAACCAAGGTTTCGCAATATAGTGTTTACATATTCTTCCCAAAGCCATGCTCCATCAAAGAGGATACCGCAAATACTATCTTCGTTATAACCATATTTTACTTCTTCCATTCGTAGAATCTGTAAACACAGAATTTGTAATGGATGATATTCTGTATAATACGGATGAATTTTCATACGAAGATTCTTGCTGATAATGTTGCTTCGTTCGTTTTTATCGTATCGTGTAGTATGCTCAATAATGTTGTTTACACAGTTTATTGTTTCGTGATCAATATTAAGAACCGCCTGTCCATATCTATTGTTTTTCATAAACTCAATTGTATGGCGAATGAGTTCAGTCATGTTGTTATCATAACTATATTCTCTGGTTGAATATGCTATGTTTCCTACAAAAGGTATATTTTTGCTTATGTGTCTTCCAATATCAATAGTTCCTCGAATATTTGAATTATTGTGTTTATAATACTGATATTCGCGATATAATCCTTGGCGCATAGCGTTCTTCAGGAAATAAGGAAACATAAACATAATGAAGTCAAAAACCTCATCTTCTTTATTGTTGTGGTTTAGGTCGAAGAGGTTAAACGATAATACTTTCTGAAGCATGTAATGTAAAAAGAAATCGTCTTTCCCATTATCAAACCTTGAACTTATTTTTATTTGTAAGTCACCAACACCAATGAAGCCCATTATGTTTCCTGTGCATAGCTGTACCGTTTCAGGATCAGGGGTGTTTATTATGTTTAAAACACAAGAATCACCTATTTTGTCTGACGTTTCTTCTATGCTATTTGGGAAAATAAGAAGGTTCTCATTTTCTTGGCAAAGTTCAGAAATAGATTTATTGGAAATAGGAAACAATGCAGCTACATTCTTCCTATCTTCCTTCTTTTCCTTACCAATATTATTATCTGTCAATTCTATCCTCATCAATCATCTGAATTAGGTGTGTCAGAAGAATTTAATCCAAAGTATGTTTCCTTGAATTTTTTGAGTATTGTTGTTGAATTTCTAAATCCTCGTAGGTATTCTTTCAACAAAGGTTCAATATTCATATTCCAGAGTTTATTGAAATCGCTGCCATTTTTTCCAATTTTAAGGAAGTAAGCAGGTCCAATCATATACGCTGGTCCTAATTCATTTGTTTCAGCTATGGCTTTATTAAGTCGTCGCATAATTGTCTTTGCCTCATCAGCACATGCTAATTTATCAAGCATATATTCTGTGTCGGTAGGGGTGACCTCTTTCCATGTGAAGCGTCTTCGCATAGCAAAGTCCATACTTTCGACAGAACGATCTATGTCATTCATTGTTGCGAGAATATATACATTTTCTGGTACATAGAAACCATCTGCAAACACATCATCTTCAGGCACAAGATTCTGGTATTGTGTTTGTACTAAATGTTCTTTCCTACCTCTATATCCTGGGTCAATGGCATAAAACAGTTCTCCGAATATTTTAGAAGCCTCACCACGGTTTATTTCGTCAATAATGAAGACGTATGGACGTGTTTGCTCTTCATATTCTTCTTCATATTTTTCTATAACAACTTCTTGTGGAATAATATCAGGATGTGATACGATATTATTTCTTTTGTTTATTATATATTTTGAACGATTAAGCATTTCTTGCAAGATCCATTTGTATTCACTTGGATCTATCGTTTTGGTTCTTCCATGAGTTAGTTTAGTAATTAGATCCCATAATTCCTCTCTACCAATGTCACTTAGGTCATATTTGTTTTGATTAATAAAATAATCATATAAGAGTTTTATATTATCTTCTTTTTCACTTCGTGGTCTAATGTCTGCACGAAATCTAATTCTATTATTTTTTACAGAAAGTTTCTGTGTTCTGTATGGGGTTTGGTATGATGTTAATCTACCTTTTTTAATGTCATCAACAATAGAATTATATACAGTCCAGAAATCGCTATTTTCTATATTTGTATTGGTTACAATTTGTGGTATGACTTTTTTAATCTGTACTTTCTTGGCACCAATTGCACATTTACAGAACTCTTTAAACACACCATCTTTACGTTCAAATCCCATTTGTCCGTCTTCTTTTACAACAGGGCGTAATCCCTCAACAAAGTCAGTATAGTCATATGAAGGATGAAATTGAACGAACTTAGTTTCTGCTCCCATTTCTTTGGCTATAGCTTGTGCCATAAATGTTTTACCTGTACCAGGAGCACCTGTCAGAACGAGATTATGGTTTTCTTTGAGTAATTCAATATATTCTTTGTATTTTTCCTGTTCTTGCATATTCTTGTTTTCTATGATGCTGTCCTTTTTAAAATCTGTTTTAATGCCTTCTTTCATTACCCAAAATAGTGTCTGAATGGCAAGGTTTAAAGGTTTGTTTCTGAACTTGCTAATCTGTGGAAGCATACTTTCTTGTATTTCTTCTCCATATTCGTCAGCAATCTTGTTTATGATTTCGGTAAAATGACTGAATTTCAAACCTGGTTTTCGGTTTTCAATGCCTAAATAGTTGCATATTAGCTGATATATTTCATCTTTATATATAGTATATTTATCTGGATACTTGCACATTAGAAGTGCAGAAGCAGTACGTTCGTCATTAGCAGAATTCTTCCAATTGCTTGGGCAAATTTCACGCATTTCTGCTTTGAAGGTTGCTATTCTTTCGTCAATAGGCTTTGATTCATTGTATAGATGATTGACGGTAGCGACAAGTTCTTCTTCTTTTGTTTCCCATAGTGTTTTAAGAACTCCATCAACACGTGGATTATCAATGAGGTTTTCGCCTTTTATGCTTTTAATGATGCTAAGTGTGTCTTTGCCTTCTGTTTCATCTAATAATTCCCACTTGTATTCTTCTTCATAGCCATTAAATGGCGCTACCTTATGATATTCATCAATGAGTTTTCTCATAAGGTAGCTATATTCTTCATTAGACTTACCTGTTTCGAAAGATGTATTCATCATTGAATAATTTTTCATTCATAAATCGCACGAAGTGCGACTAATTCCAAATTCCTAATTCCACATTTCACATTCTCTATCTCGTTGCCCTAAACCCTTCGAGGTTTTGGAATTTGCGTTTCATCATTCTTTTATAGATGTTTCGCATCCAGAAACGTTCTGATACTATGAATATCAAGCCGGTTGTGAACAATACGATATACACGCCTGTTGTTGACATGAAGGCGTTGAGAAGGAAATAGATACCTATTGGAGCACAGAAAGCAACCATAGTTATTATGAATGGTAGCCAGCTGTTGCTCTGACCATTTCGTCCTGTTATCTTTTGGTTCAAAGGTATAGTCTGACGATTGAATACTGCCAACTGGAACAGCAGACAAAAACAACTGCCCATAGTGAACGACATGTAAGCCACGAGTTGCAGAAGGCTGAACTTGCCGGCTATGATAGCTGGAATCATTATTATGAAAGGCACAAGAAGCATCAGACTATAGAAGATGTATTTTGCCTCAAGAAGCTTCAGAATATTTTCTTTATGGACAAGAAGGCATTCTATGTAGTTGCCTTCGTAGCTCATCACTTTTGTGATGAACATTGTTCCAAAGATTAGGAAGTTATACAGACAGAAATAGTTTTTGCTGAACTCGTCGTTATATATGTTGGTATAGCTGATGAGAATGCTGAAAACTGAAGCTACCGCAATGGCTGAGAAGAAACCAATCTTGGTGTTTCGGTTGCGGATAACCATTTTTATTTCAAGTTTCAAGTATTCGCCTAATTCGCCATAACGGTTAAGGAACGAGAACTTAGAAACTGTTCTCAGTTTGGTTTGCTTGTTTCCCTTGCCCAACTCTTTCATGATATTCACGAACTGCAGTCTTCTGTTAGCAAAGATGCAACAAACAAGCAGCACGAGAGCAGCCAAGAGTGGGAGAGGGTTGCCTTTTTCGATAAACACGCCTATCTCGCCGTAGATGTCGGCATTATCAACGATATAACCGAAATAAGGCAGAACCATCAAGCCATAAACTGCCACTGGCAGCAGAGTCCACAGCATATTGTTGTTGATAAGCGTTTTGCAAATCAAATACCATTGGCTGTTTGCGAGGAAAAGCACGTAGAAGGTGACTAACAGCAGAAATGTTGTCCACAGACCATATCCAAAGATTACCGACATCAGGCTATATGGCAAAAGCAAAGCATACCATATTACGTTGCCCCATGTGAACAACGATGAAATGATGAAGGCTTCGGTGCAGAGGTATCTTGACACAGGCAACAGCAGATAAGGTTTCACCAGTTGGGCTGGCGTTTGCTGAGCTATGAATCGCACACCAAAGTCTATTGCCAGTATTATTGGCGCTATGGTGAAGATAAACTCGAGTGCCGTAGTACTCTTGTCGTTGTTTATTGCCAACGAGAACATGATGGCAAAGAAGATAAGGTAAACCAGCATAGCCGACATACCAATATAAACCATGATCTTTGCGTTTTTGTTCATGGTAGAATCAAAGGCACGTTTATCTGCAAGTTTTCTGTGGTGTCGCAGTTCTTTATAGAGCTGTAGTCTTTTCATTTATACGTTTTTTTAGTTTAGAGCTGTAGAACTCAAAATTATTAGATTTCTATCAGTTTGTTATCCCCCTCCTTCGGAAGGGGATAGGGGGAGGCTGTTACCTTAAATCAATCACTTCCGCTTTAGGGAAGTCCTTTGCCTGGAACACGAATGTGGAGTTGCTAACATTCTTAGCCTGGAAGTTGCTGATGGCTATTGTTGTCCAGTTCTTGTCCTGACGGTATTTAACCTGACTTGGAGTGTAGCTCTTCTTGCTTACTGTGATATACATTTCCTGAAGAGTGCGTTGCTTGTTCTGGGCAACCATGTGTACGATGTAGTTGTTGCCTTCGGTTTTCAGGTCAAGGTTATACCCCGAGCGGTATATGTTGATGAATTTATAAGGGTTCATCTGAGCCTGCTTAGCTTCGGTAGGAGTGGTGATGTTCACTTCGTTGGTTTGCTTCATCCAGCTCCATTGAGTCTTGCCGTCGAACCACACTATGGCCTGTGGCGTGCGTGCATAAAACTTATTACCTTTGATAGAGATAGAACCGTTGGTTTTGCCGAGCTTCGAACTTGTAATGCTGAAGTTGGCACTTGCTCCTCCCTTACGACCTACGATAGCTGCTGTCTTGTCTAAAACCTTTCTGGCTTGTGCTGCATTTTGTGCGGTAGCGCAGATGGTCACTACCATCAACAAAGAAAATAATAAAATCTTTTTCATAATTTTCGCAATTAAAAATTATACTGTTTTTTTACTCGGACTGTTCCTATACTCATCCTAAAGGCATCCCGAAGGCATCTCGAACTCATCTCGAAGGATTATAGACGGATTATAAACGGATTATAAACGGAATATAAAGGATTTATTGTAAGGATTCCTGCCGAGTGATTTGATTAATTAGCATTCAGTCTTGCCAGAATCTCGTTCAGCGAGTTTTCATCCTGTACAAGCACATCGCGTGGCTTAGAACCCATAGCTGCTCCCACGATACCTGCCTGCTCAAGCTGATCCATGAGTCGTCCTGCTCGGTTGTAGCCGATAGAGAATCGGCGTTGAATCATACTTGTTGAGCCTTGCTGTGAAAGTACAATAGCATGTGCTGCCTCGTTGAAATATGGGTCGAGCTGGCGCAAGTCGGCACCACCTCCGCCAAAGCCGCCATCGCCTGCATTCTCGTCGGCTGGCTCAGGAAGAGCAGCTGGCTCTACTGGTCCAGGCTGGTCGGCAATATGATCGTTAACACTTTCAATCTCTGGTGTGTCGATGAATGCACATTGTATTCTGACAGGGTCGCCTCCTGCAAGGAACAACATATCACCCTTACCGATAAGCTGGTCGGCACCCTTGCGGTCGAGAATTGTTCGTGAGTCAATGACTGATGTTACTCGGAAGGCAATTCGTCCAGGGAAATTGGCCTTGATGTTACCAGTGATAATCTTTGTTGTTGGGCGCTGGGTAGCAATAACCATGTGAATACCCACGGCACGAGCCAACTGAGCAATACGTGCAATAGGCAACTCTATTTCCTTACCTGCAGTCATGATCAAATCGCCGAACTCATCGATGATAACCACGATATATGGCATGTATTCGTGTCCCTTTGTGAGGTCAAGACGATGATGAATAAACTTATCGTTGTATTCTTCAATCTTCTTCACCTGAGCCATTTTAAGCAGGTCGTAACGATGGTCCATCAGCTTGCACAGCGAGTTGAGGGTTCTAACAACCTTCTGCACATCGGTGATGATAGGCTCTTCGTCGTTCTCAGGCAGGCACGCCATGTAATGAGGTGCTATCTTGTTGTAGATAGAGAACTCAACCTTCTTAGGATCAACAAGCACAAATTTCAATTCGTTTGGATGCTTCTTGTATAGCAATGAGGTGATGATGGCGTTAAGACCAACTGACTTACCCTGACCTGTGGCACCGGCAACAAGCAGGTGAGGCAGTTTGTGAAGGTCAAACATATACACCTCGTTAGAGATAGTCTTACCAACGGCAACAGGAAGTGCCATCTTTGTTTCCTGGAATCGCTTGCTGTTGAGCACGCTTTCCATACTAACAATCTGTGGGTTTTTGTTTGGAACCTCAATACCGATTGTTCCCTTACCTGGCATAGGTGCGATAATACGAATACCCAGAGCGCTAAGGCTAAGTGCAATATCGTCTTCAAGGTTACGAATCTTGTTAATTCTCACACCCTCGGCAGGAGTAATCTCGTAGAGAGTGATTGTTGGGCCAACGGTAGCGTTGATCTTTGAAATCTCAACACCGAAAGAGTGCAGCACCTCAACAATACGATTGTTGTTAGCCTTTATTTCTTCGTAGTCAACAACAGGTTTGTTGCTGTCGTATCTCTTCAGCAGGCTGAGAGAAGGGAACTTGTAGCGTGTGTAAGGCTCGCGTGGGTCGATAGGTGTAGAGAGAATCTGCTCAGGCGAGAGAGTCTTGCTTGTAGCCTTATCCTCGTCCTTAGCCACATCAACAGTAAGCATACCGCCTGTAGCCTCGCCAGCAGCTGCTGTAATCTCTAATGGCTTTTCGACAGCAACAGGTGGCACAACAGGTTTTGGCTGAACGGCGCCCTGAGAATAGTCGGTAAGGTCAACAACAGGCGAAGGCACATCTTCTTGTGGCAGAGGGGCAAGCTCTGTGTTGTCCTCTTCTTCCTCCTCCTCGGTTTCTTCCTCAATATTCTCTTCTGTTTCTGCCTTGTTGGTAGTGTCAGTAACCGAGAACTTAATATGTGACGTTAGATACTTCACAGGGTTTAATGCCTTGCGGATAACAGTTATAGTCTCAGCACTAAGATATGTGAGGAAAGCAATAGCAATAAAAAGGAGTAGGGCGGTGAGCCCAGGGGTGCCTACAACATTTTCTAAATTCTGCACGCAATATAAACCATGATTACCGCCAGGGTTGTAAATCTGGTCGCTTAATATAGGTGAAAGGAATTTTGCAAAGGTAACCGAACTCCATACCATTACCAGCATCATGCAGAAAAACCATTTCCACAGGTTGATGCTGTAAATCTTCATCATCTTCAGTCCAACGATAATAATGAATAGTGGAATGAGGAAGGCTGGCAAACCAAAGTTTACCGAGATAAGCTGATAAGAGAGGATTGCTCCGATGGAGCCACCAATATTTTGAAATTCCCTTTGTTGATTAACCCAGTCGGCAGGATGAATATTCTCAAGAATGCTCTGGTCGGCCTTTCCTGTGGAAAGAAACGAAACCATAGCTATGGTTACAACTACTGCCATCAAAAGCAGAAGCAAGCCAAGGATGAAATCTATCTTATCATTATTGAAAATCTTATTTTGTAGGCCAATTGCATCGCCAAAACTTTGCTTGCGGCTCTTTTTCTTTCTTGCCATATTTTTTGTTACTATGTAAAATGTTTATTTGCAGGTTTTACGTGCAAAAATAACGTAAAAAATCGAGAAAGGCTCATTTTTTCATAACTTTTTTTTAATTTTGCATGTTGTAAGAAACGAAGATGAAGAAAACAATATATAGTAAATTTGACAAGAATGCGATTGGCAGCCTTCCACGTGTGGAGTTTCCGGGCCGCATAATCACTATTTTTACTGCTGGCGAAGCAGAAAAAGCGGTTGATTATTTGCTTCATGCCGACATTCTTGGTGTAGATACAGAAACAAAACCTGCTTTTAAGCGCGGGCAGAGTCATAAGGTTGCTCTCCTTCAGGTGGCAACTCGTGACACCTGTTTCCTTTTCCGTCTTAATATGATGGGCATGCCTCCTGCTGTTATCCGTTTGCTCGAGGATATTACTATTCCAAAGATTGGATTGTCTTGGCACGACGACATTCTTTCGCTTCGTCGTAGAGCCGAATTCAAACCAGGTAAGTTTATCGACCTGCAGAACATGGTTGGCGATATAGGTATCAAAGACCTTAGTTTGCAGAAACTATATGCTAACATCTTTCAGCAGAAGATTTCTAAGCGACAGCGACTCACCAACTGGGAAGCCGATGTACTCACAAGCAAGCAGCAGCAATATGCAGCCATCGATGCGTGGGCTTGCATAAACCTTTATGAAGAGGTTTGCCGTTTAAAGAAGACTGGAGATTACGACCTTGTTGTTGTACCAGAACCAGAACCTGTTGCTGTGCCAGTAGAGCAGGAAGCAGTAAATCAGTAAAATTAGGAGATAAAAGGAGTTGAAAGGAGATTTCATCAGAATTCGTAATTCTCAATTATGTATAAACAGATATTTCTAAAACGAGGTAAGGAAGAATCGCTTGAGCGTTTTCATCCATGGATTTTCTCAGGTGCCATCCAGCGTATGGACGAAGGCATCGAGGAAGGCGATTTTGTTAGAGTGATTTCTTCATCAGGCAAGTTTATTGCTGTTGGTCATTTCCAAATTGGTTCTATTGCAGTGAGAGTGCTCTCGTTTGAAGACATTCTTATCACCGAGGATTTTTGGAAAGAGCGCCTCAGTAGTGCCCTTGAAATGCGTATTAGCATAGGTATTGCCGATAATCCTCAGAACAATACCTATCGTCTTGTTCATGGCGAGGGCGACAACCTTCCAGGACTGGTAATCGATTGTTATGGCGAGACTGCCGTTATGCAGGCTCACAGCGTGGGTATGCATGTTTGTCGTGAGCAAATAAGCAAGGCTCTCGTTGAAGTTATGGGCAATCGTATCAAGAATGTATATTACAAGAGCGAAACAACTCTTCCTTATAAGGCTGAACTTAATCAGGAAAACGGATTTATCTACGGTTCCACCGATAATAACGTTGCCGTTGAGCATGGTTTGAAGTTCCATGTTGACTGGCTCAAAGGACAGAAAACAGGATTCTTTGTTGACCAGCGTGAAAACCGTCAGCTTCTCGAACGCTATGCCAAGGGTAAGAGCGTGCTTAATATGTTCTGCTACACAGGTGGTTTTTCTGTTTATGCTATGCGAGGCGATGCAAAGCTCGTGCACTCTGTAGATAGTAGTGCCAAGGCAATCGATCTTACAAACGACAATATAGAACTTAATTTCCCAGGCGACAAGCGTCATGAGGCTTTCTGCGAGGATGCATTCAAATATCTCGATGCCAACGACAATAAGTACGACCTCATCGTGCTTGATCCTCCTGCTTTTGCAAAGCACCGTTCTGCTCTTCGTAACGCTTTGAAAGGCTACACACGTCTTAACTACAAGGGTTTCCAGCGCATTCGTCACGGAGGAATACTCTTTACTTTTAGCTGTTCTCAGGCTGTAAACAAAGAGCAGTTCCGCGCTGCTGTGTTTACAGCTGCTGCACAGGCAAAGCGTAAGGTGCGCATTCTGCATCAGCTGCATCAGCCTGCCGACCATCCTATCAATATTTACCATCCTGAAGGCGAATACCTGAAGGGATTGGTGCTCTATGTAGAGTAAACGTATTTATTTCAAATAAACCATGCGTTTTCTTGAGACAATAGAAAAATATATTAGCCGTCACAATCTGCTCAACCCAAAAGAATTGTATATTGTTGCCCTTTCGGGTGGAGCAGACAGTGTGGCTCTGCTTCTTGCCTTGAAACAGCTTGGTTACAATATCGAAGCTGCACACTGCAACTTTAAGCTTCGAGGCGACGAGTCATTGAGAGACGAGAATTTCTGTGTTTCTCTTTGTGAAAAGCACAACATACCTCTTCATCGTATTCATTTCGACACAAAGGAATATGCTGCCCTTCATAAGGTTAGTATTGAGATGGCTGCCCGTGAACTGCGCTATAAGTATTTCGAGAACCTTAGGAAAGACATTCATGCACAGGGCATCTGCGTGGCTCATCATGAAGACGATAACGTAGAGACAATTCTGCTGAATATCATTCGTGGCACAGGACTTAAAGGTCTTACAGGAATGGCACCGAAGAATGGTTTTGTTATTCGTCCGCTTCTGTGCATAACTCGTTCTGATATAACCGGTTATCTTTCTTCGCTTAAACAAGATTATGTTACAGACAGCACTAATCTTGTTGATGATGTGAAACGCAATAAGATACGTCTTAATCTTTTGCCTATGCTCGAGGAAATGAACCCCTCGGTAAAGAGCAATATTGCTGCTATGGCACGTTATCTTATTGAAGCTGAGAAGATTACGGAGATGAGTATGAATGGCTTTTGGCGTCGTAAGGCGGATATTGTTACCTATTTGCCCGATGAAAACGCGCCATTTGATGCCGACCTTGACACCTCTGCCCGTATATCCATTCAGCATATAATGGATTTCTTCAGTCCTGAGTATCTTCTTTTCTACATACTAAAAAACTACGGTTTCAACGGCATTCAGGTAGAGCAGATATGCGAAGAGATGAATAGCGATGTTCAGGGGAAAAGTTGGCAGTCAGCAACTCACGAACTTATTATAGACAGAGGCTATCTTGTTGTTGAGAGAATACAGCAAGTTAACGACTTGTGCTTTAAAATACCTGAGACAGGAAACTATGTCGTAAACGATAATCGTCGGCTTAAACTTTTGGTTTATGACAAATCATCTTCTTTTTCTGTGAGTAAAGAACCTTCTGTTGCCACTCTCGATGCCGATAAAGTGGTCTTTCCTTTAACTTTGCGCGCAACAAAGCAGGGCGACCGCTTTGTTCCTTTTGGCATGAAAGGAAGCAAGCTTGTGAGCGATTTCCTCACCGATATTAAATTTAATGTTTTTGAGAAGCGTTCTCAGCTTGTTCTTGTAGATTCAACAGACACAATCATCTGGTTGCCCAATCTGCGAGTTTCAAACGCATGTGCCGTTAGTAATGCAACTAAGCACATCCTTGAAATATCCATCTAATTTGTTTCTTTTTTTTCTTAAAGCCAATATTTTTTCTCTTTACTATGAAAGAGAACGATATTAGTATGCCCTAAGAGAGAAAATGCTATTGTACTACAAAAAAATATTTCCTAACTAAGGCGTAATTTTTTGTGTATTATAGTATTTTGTAGCTATGGTTTATGCAATTCTTTCGTAAAGAATATATGTATAAAATTTTCGATTTTTTTGATAAAAAGCATTTTTTTGCAGGGAGATTATTGCGCGGTGTGTAAATAAATGTTATATTTGTGCAGTTAACACACAGTTTTTTCAAAAACGTATCGCTATGGAGTATAAAGACTATGAGAAAACAACAATAATGCAACTGTTGCCAATAGTTATGACTTCAGTTAAACAAGGTATGAATTTCAAAAGAATTTTATCGCTTTTGGTGGTGTTTATTATGAGTTTAGCATCTTATGCGCAGAAAACAGTAACAGGCAATGTTAGGGATGTTTTTGGCGAGCCAATGATTGGTGTAAATATATTGGTAGAAGGAGCAAACAAAGGTGTAGTGACAAATATTCAGGGAGATTTCACAATTGATAATGTTAGCGATAATACAGTCTTGAAGTTTTCCTATATTGGGTTCAGAGATCAGAAAGTTGTTGTGGATGGTAATAACATAATTAATGTTATAATGCATGAAGATGCTACTGCATTAAATGAAGTGGTAGTTGTGGGATATGGCACTATGAAGAAAAAAGACCTCACAGGTTCTGTGGCAACAGTTAATATCAATGATATTGCTATGGTGACAGGATCAGATGTTCTTCAGGCACTTCAGGCAAGAGTGCCGGGAGTGGATTTACAGCAAGAAGGTGGAGGTGAGGCTGGTGCAGGAGTGAATATAACGCTTCGTGGTAACCGTTCTCTTAAAGCAAGTAATGCGCCACTGGTTATAGTTGATGGTGTGGAATATGGCACTACACTTGATATTCCTGCAAGTGCAATAGAGATGGTGGATATTCTCAAGGATGCAGCTTCAACAGCTATTTATGGTAGTAAAGGAGCCAATGGCGTTATTTTGATAACAACCAAGCGTGGGACTGTAGGAAAAACAAAGGTAACGTTTAGTGGCTATATGTCGTTCAATAGTGCAACAGGGGTAATAAAACCTATGTATGGAGACAAGGAGGTACAACGACTTATTGATAAGAAAATCTATGAGAATGCAGCAGTCAACAATTGGAAATTTGATAATAATGTTACTGCAGCTGACGTGCTCACATTAAAACTATCTGATGGTACCGAAACATTGAGTATCTATAACGATAAATCATATACTGATTGGATGGATATATTTATGCAAAATAGTTCTTCGCAGAATTACGAGATGTCCATTAATGGTGGTGGTGAAAAGACTAATTTTAATTTTTCTCTTGCAGCGATGAATGATGATGGTTTGATGAAAGATGATAGTTTTAACCGTTATACAGGTCGCATTAATTTTGATCATAAGTTGAATAGTATTGCAAAGGTAGGTGGTAATTTTTCTTATGTATATAAAAGTAATGATAAACGTAATGGTTATGTGTATGAACAAGCACAAAAAATGACGACTATCACGCATGCTTATTTGAATGATGGTACGATAAATGCGACACCTAATCCATGGTATGTTAGTCATTGTTCTCCATTACTTGATGAGAATGGCAACTATCAGCGTAATGTAGAAACAACTCGCTTTTTTGGTAGTATATATGCTGATATATCTCCTATTAAGGGGCTTTCAATAAAATCACAGTTTACACTTGACCGTTCTGATGTACGTGATGGCTCATATCAGGATTTCGAGAGTCAAAGCAGATGGCAATCAGGACAAACATCGATTATCTCTAATGCACGTTCTAGCCAAACAAAGTATGTGTGGCAGAACACAGCTAATTTTAATAAAGTTATAGGTAGGCATGATTTCACATTCTTGCTGGGGCATGAGATGATGCAATCAGTAAAAGAGTCGTTGGAAATATCAGGTTCGGCAGGTGCTGACCACTTTAATAAAAGCTCATTTTATGATGTGACCAAGATAGAAAATCCTAATAAGAGTTCATCTTATACCAAGGCGTCTATGATATCGTTTTTTAGCAGACTGAATTATTCGTTTAAAGATAAATATTTGTTTCAGACCTCTATACGTGCTGACGGAGCCTCTGTTCTTGCTGATGGGCACAAATGGGGATACTTTCCGTCTGTAAGTGCAGGGTGGCGCATTTCAGAAGAGAATTTTATGCATAGTTCAAAATCATGGCTCGACAATTTGAAATTGCGCGTTTCTTTTGGACTTTCTGGTAATGCTGCCATTGATGCTTATCAAACTCTTGCGTATATTTCGTCTATTGTTCCTAATTCTACAGAAAAGGCTCCAATGACAATGGCTGCTCCAGAACTTACATGGGAGAAGACTACAGCACTTGATTTTGGTATTGATTTCTCTATGTTTAATGGTCGCATTTATGGTAGTATAGACTATTATAAAAGTCATACTTACGACTTGTTGTATTATAGGACAGCTCCTCCATCGTCAGTGTTCACAAGTACACTTGCCAATGTCGGAAAAACAAAAGGACATGGGTGGGAAGTGTCAATAGGCTTGTTACCTGTAAAAACAAAGAACTTCACTTGGGATATAGGTGCCTCGGCAACCTTTAGTCGTGACTATGTAGAGGAGTTAACAGGAAATCTGCAAGAGTATATTAATGGAATTGATATTCTGCGTATAGGAGAGCCTGTGTTAGCCTATTATACATATAAGGTTGATGGGTGTTGGAATATAGGCGAGTTTGATGAATATATGCGAGAACATCCTAATTTTATAAAGCCATTTGCCACTTATGGTACCCCCGGCACTTCAAAAGCTATAGATGTTAATAATGATAATAAGATTAATGAGGCCGATAAGGTGATATATAATCGTTCTCCAAAGGCAATCATCGGTCTGTCTACGTCTTTAACATATAAAGATTTCTCAATAAGTATTATGACAATGGCTCGGTTGGGGTGGTATTTAAGTTATGATGGATATAAACTGTTTAGGTATGACGATGCCAATTGGGGAGAAATCAGTTATTGGACTCCTGAAAATACAGGTGCATTAATTCCTTCGCCAGGTGCCACTTCTAACCAGATGTATTTTGCAAATGCAATATGGATGCAAAAGGGTGATTATTTCAAGATTAAGGATATAACTTTGTCTTATAATCTGCCTAAAGCTCTTTTGAAACCGACATTTATGAGTAGTGCTCGTGTGTATTTTTCGTTGAAGAATTACTTCACTTTTAGTCACTTTGATAATAATTACGACCCTGAACGTGGTGGCTCTGTTGACTTTCCGATAATGAAACAGGCTGTTATTGGTGTGAATCTAACATTCTAATCATAAAAATGAAATAATATGAGTAATAAATATAGTGTTTGTGTTGCATTAATCTGTTTATTTGCTGTGTCGTGTTCCGATTTTTTGAAGGAGGATAATAAGACAGGTGATACTGCCAATCTTGTATATAATACGGCTACTGGTATTGATGGATTGGTACACTCGGCTTATAGTTATTGTAGGGGATTTTGGGGAAAGGAGCCTGCTATCGGACTTTCTGAAATGGGTACTGACCTATTTTATTATGGTTATGACAACAAGCAGAAATCATTGGTGAGCTATGACCTGACGGCAATGAGTTTGGGATTCGCATCAATATCAGGGTCAGATGCTTTAAACAACAATCCGTGTTTGGATCAGTATTGGGAACTGTTGTATGCAGGAGTAAATGTGTGCAACAATGTGATGAAGTATGTACCCGAATGTAGCGCTATAAGTAGCAAACTGAAAAAAGCTTATATGGGTGATGCTTATTTCTTGCGAGCTCTTTATTATTTGCAGATAGTGTCATTATGGGGGCCTGTTCCCTATAATGCAGAGCCTGTAAGCGATATTATATCTGCCCCTGTTCGGCAGCCTGAGAAAAGAGTATATAAAAATATTCTTGATGATCTTAAAACGGCTATGGAAAACTATAGAGAGGCGAATGTTATGTCTCAGAAAACTGCAACAGGAACAGGACGTGCATTCTTTTATTCAGCCGAAGCTCTTTATGCTCGTGTTTCTTTGTATGCTGCTTCGTGGTTGGGGGCTAACAGTATTGACGACTATGGAAACTTGTATAATGAGGCTCTTACATCTTCGGCTGATGTAATCAATAATTCCGGAGCTCAATTTTATAGCCGGTATTCTGACACGTGGACCCTTAGAAATGAAGAAGCATCGGTAAATAAAGAAAGTCTCTTTGCTGTTCATTATGGTAATGTTCTTTCATCTGGATTCGACAACTGTGTCCCTTATCGTTATACAGAAAATGGGAAAGGAACATATAATACATTGTTGACACGCAAGAACTACAATAGTAATGGAGGTAGCACCGATTTTTTGATGTATGTTCCTCTATGGAACAATGGGTGTGATGATATAGGTAACAACAAGCAGAATAACACTTCGCTCTTTTGGCGTGTGGCAGCAGGTAAAACAACCATTCCTAGTAAGGAAACAGGTGAAAACGTGGAAGTGGGCAAGTATTATTCACCTTATGGGCGTGGCTTTGCTCGTTATTTGCCTTCGCTCTATCTTTGGCAGATTCTTGATGAGGTAAAGGAAACCGATCAGCGATATAATGGAGTGTTGCTGACAAGCTATCGAATTCCAAGAGAGCTTGCACATAATGCCGAAAGATATCCTAAAATGTCGGAGCAGTATTTTAAGGATTATGATGAGGCTTTTGCTGAAGATGGAAATTATTTTAATGGTGGTGGAACGGCTATCCTTTATTGTTTTATGGATGGAAACTCGGCAGAAGGACAGGCTCTTCAGGCTGAAGCCAAGTATAAGTATCGTTTGCAATTTGCATTTGGTGGTGACATTCCTGTTTACACTTCTTCTAATCCTGCAACTGCTCTTCCTACAGAAGGTGGAAAACCTGTAAGTGATGTCTATGGAGATGATCGTTATAAAAATGAAAAGATAGATGGACGACGTTCGTTCCCTGGATTAAAGAAGTTTTTGAGTGATGTTTACGAGGTAGAATATCCTACATATGATATATCTCATCGCGATATAATGGTGTTGCGTTTGGCAGAGATGTATCTAATAAAAGCTGAGGCTGAACTTGCCACTGGTGGCGATGCCTTGAAAACACTTAATGAGTTGCGTGCTGTGCGAGCCATATCTGGCAAGGATAATTCTTTGCGTGGCGATGTAACTATTGATACAATTCTTAAAGAACGTGCCCTTGAACTATGTGGCGAATACCAACGCTGGTTTGATTTGAAACGTACTCACAAACTTATAGAGTATGTTAAGGCTCGTAATGCTCAGTCTTCTAAGAATATAGCTCTTAAACATTATTATCGCCCAATACCTCTTTACGAGTTAGAACTGGTTACTAATCGTGGTGATATTACTGTTGAGCAAGCTACAGATGGTGTGTTGCAGTATTCAACAGCATCTGATAAAATGTGGCAGAATCCGGGGTATTAGTGAGGCTTCTTTACATCCGAAGTTCAAATGATGTAATATATAGTTGGTGCTAAGCATAAAAAGGTTAAATAAACTGACAAAA
Source organism: uncultured Prevotella sp. (assembly GCA_905236755.1). Lineage (GTDB taxonomy): Bacteria > Bacteroidota > Bacteroidia > Bacteroidales > Bacteroidaceae > Prevotella. The sequence continues at coordinate 17,434 of CAJOCR010000003.1, read as the reverse complement.
TAAAAATAAATATTTTTATTTTGCTTTGCGCCTGGTTTTAAATTTGCTGAAGCGTGACAACGAAGAGGTTGATGCTTTCACCGAAGCAATACACAATGTGAAGCATGAGGTGAAATACTGTAAGGTGTGCCATAATATTAGCGATACCGATGTGTGTCCAATATGTTCTGATGAAAGACGTGACAAGAGCACAATCTGTGTAGTTGAAAACATTCAAGATGTAATGGCTGTTGAGAACACTCAGCAGTTTCATGGACTTTATCATGTTCTGGGTGGAATCATTTCACCAATGGATGGTATTGGCCCTGCCGATATAGAAGTTGACTCACTTGTGTCGCGTGTGAAGGAAGGCGGCATACAAGAAGTGATACTTGCATTGAGTTCCACAATGGAAGGTGATTCACGACAATAGTGTGGAATACCTCAAGGCGTTATATCCTAAGGTGCACTATATCGAAAACGATCATAACGACGGTTTTGCAAAGGCAAACAACAAAGCCATACGACAGGCAAAAGGTGAGTATGTGTTATTGCTAAACCCCGACACCATAGTGGGAGAGCAGACATTAGCCCGAGCAATAAACTTCCTTGATATGCACCCTGACGCCGGAACTCTTGGCGTGTAGATGCCGAATGCCGATGGCACCTGTGCCATGGAAAGCCGCAGGGGGTGCCCACGCCAATGACAGCCTTATATAAGTTTATGGGACTATGGAAACGCTATCCCAACAGCCGAAAGTTTGCCCGATACTACATGAACTATCTTTCATGGGACGAGCCTCACAGAATAGATATTGTGAGTGGAGCATTCTGCATGGTGAAACGCGAGCTGATAATGAAAGTTGGACTTCTTGATGAAGACTACTTCATGTATGGCGAAGACATAGACCTTAGTTATCGCATACAGAAAGCAGGGTGACCGCTTTGTGCCTTATGGCATGAAGGGTAGTAAACTGGTTAGTGATTTCCTAACCGATAACAAACTTAATATCTTTGAAAAGCGTGCCCAGCTCGTCCTTGTAGATGCCACAGGTATCATCATCTGGCTTCCTGGCTTACGTGTGTCTAATAAATGTGCGGTGAGCGCAAAAACGAAGAATATTCTTGTTTGTAGCCGTTAAACACGTTTATATCTACATCGCCGTGAATACCTCTTACCTTGCCGTCAGGGCATAGCTGCCAGAAAAGTAGCTGTACATCAGGTTTGTATTCACCATATCGTGCTATCCACACTTGGTAATTATCCTTTATGTCGGGAGCTAATGGCAGGTATTTGTTCACAAAACTTTGCGAGATATACAGAACGGGTTTTCTGCCTGTTTTTTGCTGCACTATCTTCAGCCATGCTCTCACGCGAGCCCACATAACCTCGGCACCACCCATCTTCTTTATTTGTGAAGGAAAAGGTTCTACATCCAGTACTGGTGGAAAATCGCCCTGTGCAACCCACGAGTTCTTTAGGAAGTTGTTGGCTTGCTCTGTTGCGCTGCTTGTTGTTGAGAAGAAGTGATATGTGCCCACGCGGTAGCCGTGTGCCTTGGCATCCTTGTAATCCTTCCTGTAGAACTTGTTTACAACAGTTTTTCCTTCGGTACTCTTTATGTATATAAACGAGATAGGGTAGTCGATGCTTCCTTTTACTTTCTTCTTGCTGATATATCCGAGTGAGGTTATTCTGAGTTTTCCCCAGTCAATATCATACTTATGCTTGCCTTTAATGTGCTGGTGCTTTGAGATGTCGATGCCATATATACGGTCTGAAGTATAGGTAAGGCGTTCGCCCTTGAAAACATCCTTTTTCCATTCGCCCACACGCAAACGACCACTCTCAGAGAAAGCTACACCCCAGCCATCGCGCTGGCCTTCGTTCCAGTGACCCTCGTAAATATTGCCAGTCTTGCTCACAAGAATGCCGTGTCCGTGATATTGTCCTTTCTTGTTATGTTCGCCATAATAATGAACCGATGCAGTGTCGGGCTGGGCTATTTTATTGTTCTTTATAGCCATTTCTATTGCTGAAGGCGATGGAAAATATTTCCTCACAACATCTGGGCGCTTGCTAAGTGCATAGGCTTCGTCAGGCGTGTTTTTGTTGGTTGTTTGCAGAATAGCATAGTTTCGTGGATTGTCCTTGTGTTGTTCCGCAAAGTTAAACTTTATGCGCTTGTCGTTTTTCGCTGTATAAGTTTCTATTTTTCTTATCTTTATATCGCCTTTGCCTTCGTTCTTCTGTAGCTCAGTAAGTATGTTCAGGCATCTTATACTTGAATCCAGCTTGGCGTGGTTTTCAGTAGCAAACTTAGCCACAATATCATAGCCTTCATCCTGCACGCCGTGCACACGTAGGTAATAGCGACAGTTGTTCTGCTTTGTCTTGCCCACCTTTATTATGTGCTTTAGGGTGTCGATCTCGTGGGCTATAAATCTCTTGAGGTTGATGTTCTTTGTGCTAATGTCGGCTGTGTCTGTTTTCAGTGTAACCAGTTTTCCGTTACATGAAGGAACCATCCAGAAACTATTCATCCAATAGCCCTGTGTCAGTCGGTGACTCTTGTTGATAGAATCTTTGTTCCACGACATGCGCTGCATCAGTGTGTCGGCAGAAATATCAGCCATGTAGAGCATTGGCTTGCCGTTTTGCGTAATCACATAGTAATATGTGCGCTCCACGGTAATGCGCGAAGCCTTTAGTTCTTCGTCGTTGTCAGGCCATAATCTGTATGTTGTCCAGATTAGTGTCGATAGCGTTGCAAGTACTGTTATTAGTGCAGGTGTGAATCGTTTTTCAATATATCTTATTTCCATTTTTGACATGTGTTTTATTACATACAAAGATAATAAATTTTTCCGAATATATGTATCATTTTTCTAAAAAAAATGGGATAAAAGAGTAGGTGGAGGTTTCCCACTTTCCCACTTTCCCACTTAGGACATTAAGGTTTTTTGAAGTTAGTAGTTAGTGGTTAGGAATTAGGAGTTTTTTAAATATTCTTTCTTGCAATTTATAAGTATATTAATATTATTATAATATATAATTAAATTATATATTATAATAAAGGATTTGTATTTTCAATTCTAATTGAAAAGTGAAAAACCTTAATGTCCTAAGTGGGAAAGTGGGAAAGTGGGAAAGTTCGGTTTTGAAGTAAAAGAAAAAATATATTAGTAGCTAAAAAAACTGCGAAAATATTTGCAAAATATGATATTGTTTTGTATCTTTGCAACATAGTTGCAAGACGGATAAAATGCAACGAAATTTGCGGTCCTACAGGGTAGTAATTTTTTCTTAGTGCACGAGTAAAATTTCTCTAACAGGCTGCAGAAAAGCACGAATAAGGAAGAGAATTTATGGATTTTGATTTTTGTTTACATTCAGTTTTTTAAGAAACTAATGATCAAAATATTATTAAGCATGAAATATCTATTTGTGATAATGATTATTATGTTTGCCAGCTGTGGAAATCCTGCAACTCAGGCAAAAACAAAGAGCGTTGCAACCAAACAGCAATCTAAAGAGCGCTTTCCTGCACCTTCTGGATATAGAAAGGTACAGGTTAAGAAGGGTAGCTTTGCAGAGTATCTTAGAAATCTGCCATTGAAAAAGCCTTTTTCTGACTTGCACTATTATAATGGTTCTATAAAATCAAATCATTATGAAGGCGCAGTTGTGGATATAGATTTTGGTCATAATCAGGCAGAACAATGTGCTGATGCTGTTATTTTCTTGAGAGCCCAATGGCTGTGGAAGACAAAGCAATATAGTAAGATTCATTTTAACTTCGACAACGGTTTTCGTGCTGATTATGTGAAATGGGCTGAAGGACAGCGAATTCATGTGAACACACGTAATTGGGTATGCACATGGCGTAAAGACGCAAAGCGTGACTATTCTTATGCAACATTTAGGAAATATCTCAGTCTGGTATTCGTTTATGCAGGTACAGCCTCATTGAGTCGTGAATTAAAGAGGATTCAGCCAAAGGAACTCACCATTGGCGATGTGTTGATTAATGGTGGTTATCCTGGACACGTGGTAATCATTGTTGATGAAATTGTAAATGCAAAAGGTGAGAAAGCACTCCTGCTTGCACAAGGCTACACTCCTGCTCAAGAAATAGAAATCTTTAATAATTGGTTCCCAATTTCACAAAGTGACAAGGAAGTAGTAACACCAGGTTGGATTTTCAAGGGAAACTACGCCATGCGATTCAATAATTAATTCCGTACTTTCAGCGCTTGTTTCTTTTTTATCTCGATGAGAAAAAAACTTGTCGAGATAATTTGTATTTATTTTAGAGAAAACAAAGGTGTATTAGATTTATTATTTCTCAGCGAGTTTTTGTATTTCGAATAATTTTGTTACATTTGCGGGCGAATTTATTGAATAATATCACATGAACAACATGATCTGAAAGAATGATTTAAGCACGACGGATTAATATGCTAATTAACCTAATTGATAAAGAGACGATAGAAGAGCTTGCAATGAGAAGCAGAAGGGCTTTTCATAGGGTTTTTAGTGTGTTTTATCCAAAGGTGTATGCGTTTGCTCTCGGATTCATAAAGAATGAAGCTGATGCTGAGGATGTGACTCAGATGGTGTTTATTAATCTGTGGACAAAACGTGAAAAGTTGCTGAGTGTAGAGAACCTTGATGCATATATCTATGTTATGACAAAGCATACTGTGCTGAACTTTATTGCATCGCGTAAGGTGACGATAGATATTGATTGCATAGGCGAAAGATGTGCTTCTGGAACATCGCCTCAGGAACAGATAGAGGCGAGCGACATGAAGCTGCTGATAGATATGATAGTGCAGAATATGCCACCGCAGCGACAAACTATTTATAGAATGAGCAGAGAGGAAGGGCTGACCAATGACGAGATAGCTGAAAAGCTGGGGCTACAGAAGAAAACAGTTGAGAATCATCTTAATCTGGCTTTGGGCGATATTCGTAAAATGCTAAAAATACTTATTTTGTTGCTTTTGAATTGGGTATAGAATAAGTTTGGCTTGTCTATGTTTGAAGAAGTTAGAAGGAGTTATTAAGGAGATAGAAGACAACGCTTCGCTATTGAATAATGAATATAGAATAATAATTCAAAATAGCGGCATAACTCCTTTAAACTTCTTAAGTACATAAATAATAATATATGAGCAGATACATACAACAAATCGTCGATTATTTCTTTCACCACGATGTAAAGGGTGAGATAGCCACGAAGGTGCAGCAGCGTATTGCACTTGGTGGTGATGATGCCGATGGTGCTTTACGCAGGGTATGGGTAGAGTGCGACGAGGTTGCAGCTGATGATGCAAAGACTGAGGAGGCCTTTGCAAGACTGTCGTCTGCTCTTATGAATGATGATGAAGAAGAGGAGCGTTTCCCATGGATGAAGATGGTTGCCATTTGGCTGGTACCTGTCATAATGCTTGGAGCAGCAGCTTATTTCTATTTTTCTGCAACAGAAAAAGAGAAGCTGTATTCTGGTGTGGTGTTTGTTCACAAATTTGCAGCCTATGGCGAGCGAACCAAGATAGTGTTGCCCGACAGTTCAGTTGTGTGGCTGAATGGTGGCAGTTCGCTTACTTATCCATCGCGTTTCTTGTCTAAAGAACGTAATGTGTGTCTTACTGGCGAGGGCTTCTTTGAAGTGAAGAAGAATGTCAGCCATCCGTTTACAGTGGATATAAACAAGATGAAACTAAAGGTGAGAGGAACGTCGTTTAATGTGTTCTCTTATCCTTCTAATCCGCAAGTGGCTGTTACCCTGCAGACGGGTAGTCTTGAAGTTAATGTGTCAGGGCAGAAGAGTCCTTATGTGCTGCAGCCTAACGACCAGTTGCTTTTAGATACCAAGACTGGTGAAACCGAACTACGACAGGTTAATGCTCCCGACTATTCGGTGTGGCGTGTCCCTGCTATGTATTTTGAGGAAGCAAAGCTTATTTATGCTCTGCAACAGATAGAACGTGCATACAACGTTAAGATTCATGTGCAGAATAGCCGATATAACAACCAGACTATCCGTGCACACTTTAATGCCGATGACAAAATAGAAGATATCATGAAGGTTATAAAGATGCTGATACCACAACTAAACTACGAGATTGACGGAAACGAAATCTTTATTAAATAATTAATTGTTAACACTCTTTAACTTCTTGCGCTTGGGTGTAAGAGGGTGTTTGTTGTGTCTTATGCGTAACCTATCTATTAATTATTTAAATTTAAAACCTAAAATGAAAGAAAGAAAACGTATTCTGAAGACGGCTGCCGTCATGCTGATAGCAGGCTGTCTGTCTCTACAGGCTCAGAATGTGTCTTTTGGTAATGAACGCACAACACTAAAAAAGGCATTCGAGAAGATTGAGGCGGTGAGCAACTACAAAATTGCCTATAATGCTTCGAAACTGAATGTGAACAAAACCGTGAAACTAAGCCAGAAAAAACAATCGGTGGCTCAGGTGATGGAGGAACTGCTGAAAGACACAGACTGCACTTTTGAGATTAAAGGCAACCAGATTATTATCGTGCCAAAGAAACAGGAAAATGAAAAACCAAACAAAAACACTAACAAGCAGAAAATTTCGGGTGTGATAACCGATAACAACGGTGAACCCGTGATAGGCGCTACAGTAGGCGAGAAAGGTGCCACAAACGCTACTGTTACTGATATTAATGGCCACTACAAACTTACTGTTCAAAAGGGTAGCACCATACAGGTTAGCTACATTGGTTTTCTAACTCAAAAAATAAAGGTGGGTAATAGCAGTGAACTGAATATAACGCTGAAAGAAGATTCACACAGCTTGGATGAGGTAGTTGTTGTGGGCTATGGTCAGATGAAGAAGAGCGACCTTACTGGTTCGGTTGCTTCGGTGACTGTGGACCGTGACAAGGCAGTATTCAACAGTGGTATCGACCATCTGTTGCAGGGTAATGCACCTGGTGTGTATGTTAATGGCGGTGACTCACAGTTAGGCGGACTCATCAACGTGCGCATTCGTGGTACTTCAACCCTTAATGGTAACAAGGAACCTCTCTATGTTATCGATGGAATCATCATGGACGACGCTACCGAGGATGCAGGTAATGCAGTAAATGCAGGTACTGGTGGCGACCCTGTGCAGACTACTCAGTCAGGTCTTACTGGCATCAACCCACAGGACATTCAGAGTATTGAGGTGTTGAAGGATGCTTCAGCAACGGCTATCTATGGTTCGCGTGCATCAAATGGTGTTGTTCTTATCACCACCAAGGAAGGTAAGAGTGGCAAGGCTAAGGTGAACCTTTCAACAGGTTTCTCGTTTGGTAAGGCAAGTAAGCATATTGATGTGCTGAGTGCCGAAGAGTATGTTGCATACAGAAACGAGAAGGAAGCAGATACTTATAATGACACCTTTCATCCTGTTACCCGTGACTGGCAGAAAGAACTGTTTCATACATCGCTAACACAGTCATATCGTTTGTCGGTAACCGGTGGTAACGACAAGGCAAACTATTTCGTGGCTGGTGGCTATCTCGACGATAAGGGTATCATACGTAAGACTGGACTGTCGCAGACCGACTTGCGTGTGAACTATAAATACAAACTGAGTCAGAATATGAGTTTGAAGGGTACATTCAGTTTGGTACGTCGCATCAACGACATGACTGCAGGTACCGATGGATTGGGAAATTCCAATACCAGTCTGACTCGTCACTCTGTTCTTGCTAAGCCTTTTGCTGATGTTGATCCAGATGATGATAACGATACTGGTTTGCAGCTTACCCCAACAAACTGGCTTACCGACTATAGCGACCATTCAGAAGAAAACCGTGCTGTGGCTTCTGTAGCTTTCGACTATAAGATTATCAAGGGATTGACTTTCCATTTGATGGGCTCGTATGACACTCGCGACAAGACACGTTCACGTTGGTATGGTACAGGTCTTTATACAGGTATGAAGGTGAATGGTCAGTTGGGTATCAGTGAGCTGAAGAGTCAGAAGAAAGCTCTTGAGGCTTTACTCTACTACGATTACACCCTGAATAATGTTCATCATCTGTCAGGAACAGCTGGTGTTACCTACGAACGTCGTGATGTGAACCGTTACGGCATGGTAGGTGAGGATTTCTCTATTATGACTCTTGGTATTGACGGTATTGCTTATGCCAACAAAACATATACAAACTCACACTCGCTGACTAACGAGACAACAGCCTCATCGCTGGTGCGTTTGAACTATAACTATCTTGATCGCTATCTTGTAACTCTTACTGGTCGTGTTGATGGTTCAAGTAAATTCCAGAAGAGCAACCGCTATAGTTTCTTCCCCTCGCTGGCGTTGGCTTGGCGTGCCAATCAGGAAGCATTCCTGAAGGATAGCAAGTGGCTGAGCAACCTGAAAGTGCGCTTTGGATGGGGTATGACAGGTAATCAGAGTATCTCGGCTTATGCTACACAGAACACCTATACCAATGTAGAGTATTCTACTGGTTCGGGTACTAATCTTGTTGGTTTGGCTCCAAGTAAGATTGCCAATCCTGATTTAAAGTGGGAGGCTACAACACAGGTGAATGCTGGACTCGATTTTGGTGTGTGGAACAACCGACTGACCTTCAGCGTTGATGTGTATCATAAGGAGACTAACGACATTCTGCAGTCTATGAGCACAGCAGTGTCAACAGGTTACAGCTCGCTTTACGTGAACTGCGGTTCTATTCAGAATAATGGTGTTGAAGTGGCATTTAATGCTATTCCTGTGAGTACAAAAGACTTCACATGGAGCATTGGCGCCAACCTGTCGCATAACAAAAACCGAATCACCGACTTAGGTCTGCCTGAAACAAAGTATGGCACAGAATACTATCAGGCTTACTACGGTACCAATCTTGCACATTTCGGTTCGTCGGCCTTCCCTGTTAACATCTTTATCAAGGGCAAGCCAATAGGTTTGTTCTGGGGATATAAGACCAATGGCATCTTCCAGAGCGATGAAGAGGCTCATGGGCTGGTTTACAACGGTAATGCCCTTGGAGCTGGTGACATAGCATACATAGATACCAATGAAGATGGAACCATAAATACTGAAGACCGTGTTATCTTAGGCGATCCTAACCCAGACTTCACCTTTGGTTTTAATACATCTCTCACTTACAAGAACTTCACTCTGTCGGCACAGTTCCACGGTTCGTATGGCAACCAGGTAGTAAATGCCAACTTACTTGATAACACCAACACACATTACGATTATAATATTCTGAGAGAGGCATACTACGAGGCATGGCGTGCTGAAAGCCCAAGTACAAAATATCCTAAGCTTGGCACACCACTTAGCGAACTTACCGACCGCATGGTTGAGGATGGTAGTTTCTTGCGATTAGGCAGTTTGAGCCTTACATGGAATGTGCCTGTGCGCAAATGGAAGGCTATTAATGGTTTGCAGCTCACTCTGACAGGTCGTAACCTCTTTACTATAACCAACTACACTGGTTACAACCCTGACACCAACAGCTTCTCTGACGATCCAAAGCGCATTGGCATAGACTATGGTAGTGCTCCTGTTACACGCTCGTATAGCTGCACTATTAACGTAACATTCTAATTAGTTAGGAGTTGTAATTAGTTAGGAGTTGTAAATAGTTAGGAGTTAGGAGTTTTACTCTTTTACCTTTTTACTCTTAAATAAATAGTAAACTTAGAAAAAATGAAAAAGATTATTATATATTCGTTAGGGCTTTTAAGCATGATGCCACTTGTTTCATGTAATGCCCTGTTGGAAGAAAATACAGATTCGTTTCCATCGCCTGCCATAACATATTCAAATGACGAGAGTGTGGAGTCGGCATTAACAGGTTGTTATCACGAGTTGATAAACTATCATTTCTTTGGCTCTGACTATACAACCATCTTCTGTACGGCTGGTGGCACATGCACCAACACAAGTGCATCGTATAACGACATGAAGGCTCAGAAATCGGAACCAGACAATAAGTATATTGGTCGCCACTTTAAATCGCATTATCGCGTTATAGCCGACTGCAACGACTTGCTCGACAAGATTGATGGTAGTGGCGCTTCTGACATGCTTAAAACACGTGCTAAGGGCGAGGCTCATTTGTTGAGAGGTATGATGTACTTTAATCTGGTACGTGCCTTTGGCGGTGTGCCACTGAGAATAAGTCCTATCACCAGTACCACACTTGACATGCCACGTGCTTCGGTAGAGGATACATATAAGCAGGTGATTGCCGACTTGGAGGAGGCTGGAAATCTACTTCCAGAGGTGAACCCTGTTGAGGGACGTCCTAACTGCTATGCTGCTCATGCCTTGCTGGCAAAGGTGTATCTTACAATGGCAAATGGTGAGGAAAATTCGCCTTACTGGCAAAAGTGTATTGACGAGGCACAGCAGGTGTATGGACATTATCAGTTGGTACCTTTGCAGACACTCTATAATCCGCAGAATCGCAACACGGCAGAGTCTATAATTGAAATTCAGTTCTCAGATATCAACGGAAGCACCTATACACAAGGTTTTGCTCCTTCTGAGAGCGATTACACACCTAATCAGGCAAGCGATCCTTATGGACGCTATCGTCCTTCAAAATACATCTTCGATACCTGGCAGGCGCAGTATCCTGGCGATCCACGTATTGAGGAAGGAATAATCTACAACAGCTACACCAAGAACGGTGGAAAAGATACGGTTGAAATTTATCCTCAGTATAATAGTGATAAGGGTAGCACGCGTATGTGGGTGTATATAAAGAAATATCTCGACTCACGCTATGTGGCTCAGTATTCACCACAGAACTTCATTTATCTGCGCTATGCCGATGTGCTGCTGATGCTGGCAGAGGCTACCAACGAGGTTAGCGGACCAGAAGAGGCTTACAAGTATGTTAACGAGGTGTTGGCTCGTGCACGTAATAGCGCCACACCTGCAGCTGCTGAACCTGCCGACTGGAGCGGTATGACAAAGGAAGAGTTCCGTCATCGCATAATGTACGAACGCTTCTATGAGTTGTTAGGTGAACAGACAGAATATTTCGATATGCGTCGTCGTGGTTATCAGTTTATGCTCGACTACTGGATAGCACATAATGCACATCCTACAAACAGCAAGAATCCTTCAGCAACAAAGTATAAGGACGACTGGTTTGTATGTACTCCTGAGATGGCAAAGCGAGCTATGCTGCTGCCTTTCCCAACTCTCGAGATAAACTCAAACAACGCAATTACTGATGCTGACCAGAATCCTGGTTATTAATTTCTTAAATTGAAAAATAGGAAGTAAAATGGAGTTATGCCGCTTCCTGCGGCGAAGATAGAGGACATGTGCCAAAAACTAATGTCTTCTATCTTCTTTTATCTTCTAAAAACAAGCAAAATTTGTGGAAACATAAATCATCTATATAAAATGAAACGAAGTATTCTTTCGGTAGCTTTTGCGCTACTAACCATCATCTCGGCATGGGGGCAACGTACCTCTGCCTTGCAACAACTTAAAGCCGACCCACGTAGGGCTTATGGTACAGACTATCCCTACAAGCAGACTGCTGATGTGAAACTCACCAAAGCACCTAGTGGGTATAAACCGTTTTATATCAGTCATTATGCACGTCATGGTTCACGCTATTATTGGAGTAGTAGCTTGTATAAGGAACTTGATACTCTGCTTACTGTGGCTCACCAGAAACAACTGCTTACACCTGCAGGAGAAGAATTCAGACAGAAGTTTATGGCTGCTAAGGATGAGCTGCAGACTGGTGTCAGCGAGTTGACTGACCTTGGGTGGCAACAGCATCAGGGTATTGCCCGCACTATGTATAACAACTTCCCCGAGGTGTTTGAGAAAGGTGGTAATGTGCTGGCTATTTCTTCACTTGTAGGACGCTGTGTTATCAGTATGTCGGCTTTCTGTCAGGAGTTGGTGCAATGTAATCCTAAGATTGAAATACGTGAGCAGTCGTCACGATTCACTCTGGATGGGGTAGTGCCTACCGATGGACAGAACCCTGTAAAGCATAATTATCCAAAGGACTTAAAACCTCGTTACGAGAAAAACCGTGATATGTTTAAAGGCGAGGATAAGCTACGCAAGAACCTGTTGAGTCGTGTGTTTACAAGTACCGAAGGTTTGCCAGGACGCAAACACCATATAGCAAGCAACCTGATAAACCTATACACATCTCTGCCCAGCATTAACCATGAGGGTATGATGGGAAACATTATTACCGATGATGAAATGGCCGACAGATGGGAAGGCGACAATCTGGGTGTTTATTCATGGGTGTTTGGACCGCAGTATCAGATGATTCCAATCCTTAAGGATATCTTGAAGAAAGCCTCAGCAGTTATTGATGGCACAAGCGACAGAGTCGCTGATCTTAGATTTGGTCACGACACATGTATTGGTCCGCTAACGGTTCTGATGGGTATCAACGGTGCCGATCTTGATCCAGAAGACCCAAACGAAGTGAAGAACTGCTACCAGAGTTGGGAAACCTGCAAGGCAAGCAACATACAGCTGATTTTCTATCGTGGAAAGAAAGCTGACGACATTCTTGTGAAATGCCTTATGAATGGCGAGGAGGCCACTCTGCCTGTTCCCACCACCAACTATCCATATTACAAATGGAGCGACTTCCTGAAGTTCTATACAGATAGATGTGATAAGGGAAGTTTGTAAGTTTGGTTGGGCTTGCGTTTTCTAAATTTCTATTATTGCTTTATTCGTTGATACGCTAATCTTTCGTCACCTGAGGCAAGATAGATAATGCCGCAATAAGTGAAGCCGTGTTTCTGCAGATTATGTTGCATTATCTTGTTGTCTCTGTGGGTGTCAATACGAATGTTTGCATCATGAGAGAAACAATAGTCCATGATGCAGTTGAAAATGCCGTGAACATCGGGGGAACTGGCTATACGATGAATAATGTGGTATGGCTGTTTATCATCAAGCCATTCGCCTTCATATATCTTTGCATAGGTTGGATCGGGTGAAGGCAGAAAGGCAAAATAACCTACGATTTTATCGTCATTTTCAACAACAAAACCGCCATTTTTCTGTATATCTGATTCAATTACAGCCTCTGATGGGTATCCATTATCCCATTGATGCAAATTTCCAGAATGTCGCATTATCTCTTTTGCAGCATTAATGACAGACATTATATCATTTATATCTTCAAAATTAGCCTTTCTGACAACTCTTTCCATACTATTTTCTTTGTTTGCAAAGGTACAATTTTTGTCGGCAAAAAGAAAATAATATCGATAATGTTGTTGCGCTGTGTTCTATATAAGGTTGAAAATCAACAATATACAAGCCTTGTAAAGAAGAATATTGTTAAGCGAAACAGAACGAAATCTAACAGTCTAACAGTCTAACAATTGATTTTTGCGTTATCCCTCTTTTCTTCTTTTATTATATATAATATATATAACTAATTAATAATCAATATATTATAAATATAAAGAAGAAAGAAGTAGGGGAGTGGCATAGCATTAAAAAACATCTGTTAGACTGTAAGACTGTTAGAAAATAAATCTCACATTTCCCTATATTCCTTTGGACTCATTCCTTTCAGACGCGAGAAAAATTTGCTGAAAGAGGGTGTGTCGGCAAAGTGGAGGTGGTCGGCTATCTGGGTGATGCTTAGTGCTTGGAGCGGTATTCGCCTTTTGTTGATAAGGGCGAAATACCGCTCCGTCTTTATTATGTCCTAAACGAATCCTAAACGCATCCTAAAGACCATCCAGAGGGGAAGATTTTTTAATAAAAATTTAACTTATAACATAAATTATTGTTTTTATAGTGTATTTTCGTTATATTTGCCCCATTAATACCCCCAAAAACTATTTGCTATGATTTATGAATTTGTTAATCTCAGAAAGCTGTTCTCTTACAAAGTAATGACGAAACGAATATTTTTAATATCTGTATTATACCTATTGGCAATTGCCATTCAAGCTGTACCTGCCAAGCGTGGTATTTTGCAGATGCTGAAGTTGAAAGATGGTACAGAGGTGCAGGCTCAACTTTGCGGTGATGAGCGTTTTCATTGGTGGACGACCACTGATGGACGACGCTATATAGCTGATGGAGACAATTATAAAGAGGTGGATGGTTTGACACTAAACCGAATGGCTGTTAGGAGACGCAGCGCCGCCTTCAGACAGTCTGCAACTCGCAAAAGACCGATGTATCAGAGCCGCGTAAGCGGTAAGCTCAACTCATATTTGGGTAAGAAGAAAGGACTGGTCATTCTGGTGGAGTTCAAGGACACTAAATTCAATCCAGTTCATGACTGTACAAAGTTCGATGACATTCTCAACACGGAAGGCTACACCACCGACGAGGGGTTTGTGGGTAGTGTGGCCGACTATTTTAAGGCTCAGAGTAATGATCTGTTTGAACTGAACTTTGACGTGGTGGGGCCAGTACAGCTGAAATATGATGTTGAATACTATGGTGGTAACGATAATGAAGGTCAAGATAAAAATGCTGAGGCAATGATTGTTGAGGCTTGTTTGGGTGTAGATGATCAAGTGAACTTTAACGATTATGATTGGGACAACGATGGAGAGGTTGAAGAGGTATTCGTGGTTTATGCTGGTAAAGGTGAGGCTGATGGAGGAGATGCCACCACCATATGGCCTCATATGTATAAATTGTCATACAGTCACAACGATCTAACCCTTGACGGTGCCCACATTAATACTTATGCCTGTGCCAACGAGTTATCTGGAGGTGGTTCCATCGACGGTATCGGCACCTTTTGTCATGAGTTCTCTCATTGTCTGGGCTACCCCGACTTTTACGACACCCTTAACAGTGAAACTTACGGAATGGCTTATTATGACCTGATGGATGCAGGCTGCTACAACGGCGATGGCTTCATTCCTTGTGGCTATTCGGCCTATGAAAAATGGTTGGCAGGTTGGATAGAACTGACAGAATTGTCTAATGAGAACGTCACAGTAGATGCTCTGAAGCCTATGAGCGAGGGCGGTAGCGGTTACGTCATCTACAACGATGGACATCCAGACGAGTTCTATATATTGGAGAACCGTCAGCATACCAACTGGGATTCCGCCCTGTTTGGAAGAGGATTGATGATTACCCATGTGGACTACGATGAGATGCTGTGGTACTTGAACTGCCCTAATTCTTTAATTGATGAAAGTTCTGAGTATGTGACGAAATACAGATATCCTACAAACGACCACATGCGGTTAACTATCATGCATGCCGATAATGACGACGATTATGAAACTTACAATGGCTTGACAAACGACCTCTATCCCTACCTTCAAAACGACAGTCTGACCTCAACTTCAATCCCTGCTGCCACCTTTTACAACGCTACAAAACAGGGCGACAATTTGATGCATGGAGCCATTCTAAACATTACACAGAATGACGACAACACAATGAGTTTCTATTATCGTGCTCCAATCATTGAAACAGGTATCAGCGAACTACATATTGATAATCCCTCGTCAAATGTAATCTACGATTTGCAGGGACGTCGTCTCTCACCGAACTCTCGTCAAAAAGGCTTCTTCATTATCAATGGAAAGAAGATTATACGCTAAAATATAGCATTGCATACAGCCTTCGCTCTTCTTGTCATTTGATGCATAAGTTACTTTCACACGCAGAATCTACTTTCCGACGCAGAAGTTACTATCTGCAAATATAAGTAGCTGATAATCAGCGTGTATTTCTCCGGTAATAGTGAATAGATAGTATGCCGAGGGACGGTGGAGGGACGTAAAATATGCAAAGAACTGCAAAAACGATTTTCCAGTTTTTTGCATATTCACATTTGTTAACGCGGATTTTTGCAGATTCTTGCAATCGCCAAGAAGCGAGTGAAGTGCGACTTGCAATTTCAGGCCTTTTAGGTACATTTATCTTTGCAATTCTTTGTAATCTGACGAAAATTCGGAGTTAATTTTAACTCAAAATCGGGTTGTTAAAAAGTGTTGCTCCTCATTTGTCTTAGCCCTATAATGTGTCATTCCTTTTCTTCTAATCTTTGATCCTGACCATTCGGCATGACATTAATAGTAGTCGGAAGATAAAAGGTTTAGTTTAGGCTATAGATATATAATATGGGATTAAACTAAACTAGCTATTGCTGCGCTATAAAACTAATACCGCAATCTTTCTCTTTTGGACGGCACACAAATCAAATGCTATACGGAATCGTGAAACTCATAATAACATTCTATAGAGCATCATGTAGATAACAATTAACCCCTTATCTACATGATGCTCTTTTCTTTACTCTGTTATATATTCAAACCAATCAAAATCTGCATATCCGCCAACACCTTGGGCAAACAAGCCAAGCATAACGCCTGTGAATCCACCTATCACTTCGGTTGAAAGATAGCGGAAATCCATTTTGCTAAGTGTAGTGAATGATTTGCCATCGGCTGAAACTTGCATGTAGTAATAATCCTTGTCAGAGCTGATGCGTATATAAGCCTGAGAGTCTTTCAGTTCAACGGGTTGGCCGGTATGGCTGAGTGTTCCCACACGGATGTTCGACTTGGCAAATAGTTTTCCGTTCTTTCGTTCTACCATCACATCATAATGATTCAGGGGGGCTGCATAGGCCGTGATTCCTGCCTGAGAGCCTTCTGCCAGATGGGATGCGTCGATGAGTGCAGTGGCGCTGAAACGTAGCTCAGTCTGGCGCCTTGCAACAAAGGTGGGTGATGTGGCTGCATCGAGAGGCGTAGAAGTGGAATGTAGACGCAGCCATCCCTTTCGCTCGGTGAGCGAGTAGCGTGAATAATCGGGATTACCTATACTCATCCATCCCCAAGGTAATCCTATGCTGCTGTAGCTGTCGGCTGGTACCTCGCGCTTGACGAAATTGAACTCTTCGCGAACAGGGTCAAGGGGCATTGGAACTTGAGGTAAGGTCTGACATTTCATATTGATGGCCAAAGTGCCGTCACCATTGACCACAGGCCAAGCATTCTTGTCCCAACGTACAGGCGCAAGCATTGTCTCGCGTCCCATCACATGCAGGAGGTAACCGCTGGTGCGATACCCCAGACATATCATCCACCATGAGGAGTCGGGCGCTTGTATGAGGTCTGCATGTCCGAGCCCTTGAATATTGCTGTTCTGCATCTTCATGCTGAAATGCGTGAGAATGGGGTTGGCAGGATTCGGTTCATAGGGACCGAACAGAGAGCGGCTTCGCAAGATGTTGACGTGGTGGCCATGTTCCGTGCCGCCTTCAGCAAGCATCATGTAATAATAGCCGTCTTTCTTGTATATGTGTGGACCTTCAGGATAACGTCCGCCGAGTCCCGTTCCCAAGTGATGAACATCGCCTATACGCCGACCAGTATGAATGTCAATTTCGCAGATGTTGATTTCACCCGGCTTGATTCCTGGGCGTGTTTCG
>CAJOCR010000002.1 GCA_905236755.1 uncultured Prevotella sp. | reverse complement strand
AAAATCATTATAGGCTCATTCTGAGCCGTATTCCATTCATACACATTTTCTTCTTTTTAAAATCTCAAGTAAAATAATTCGCTTGCGAAACTTTAGTTATTTATAGATAATTGGTATGTTTCACAACCTCCAAGTGGATCATTTTCAATAAAACCAACACCATATATAACACCTTTAGCGGTCTGAAATACATAATCGCCATCATCTGCTCGTTTGACCAGATATGGCGATTTCTTATTGATAATGTCTAATGAAAATTCATAACCTTTATGCTGTAGTATATAGATTTTTTACATCAGCATATTTTGCTTCGAATTTTTCTTCCCAAGCTTTCTTTTTTTCGAGAGCGTCCTTGAATCGTTTTAAGGCTTCTTCTTTTGTAATTTTCATATCGGTTTTGTTTATATTGCTGCTCCCAAAAGTACAAAAATATTCAATACCGTCAAATTAAAACAACTTTTTTTCATGAATAGATTATATATTTTCGGGTTCTTTCGTCTTTTTGCTTTCTTCGGGATGATTTGAGATTTGTAATAAAAAAACAGAAGTCATGTATTTCTCTAACCAAATTTTGAGGGCTTGAAAAAGGTGCAATTATTGTTCTTTTTGAGAATGAAAATCTACTGTTCTTCCGTTGTTCCTCTAACCGTTCTCTAACCTTTCTCTAATCGTTCTCTAACGATTCTCTAAGTTTTGATTAGAGACGGGTTATTGTTACCTTAGCGTTACCTTAGCGTTACCTTATTGTTACCTTAGAGAAAGGAGGGAAGGAATATTGAAAAATGGAAAGAATGAAAAATTAGTTTTTATTTTCAATCAGTTTAGGAGATAAAGGGAGTTAAAAGAAGTTATGCCGTTTTCAACGGCGGAGGTAAAGGACATGTGCTTCGCAATTGAATATTGAATATTGAAAAATTAATAATTGGATAATTGGTAATCGGCGTAGCCGAATAATTCAACATTCCAAATTCCAAATTCGTAATTCACATTAGTCTTCTTCTATCTACTGAGCAAGCAAAGCTTGCGAAAGCTCAATCATTTGGCGAGGCGCTTATTAATAGTTCTTCCATTTGTTCCACAGCTGAGGTGATATCGCTGAGGAAGTAGTTATGAGTACGAAGGAAATCGGGATTTCCTTTCGAAATGCGGTTATATAGTTCAGGATTCATCTCATCAACAAATGAAGAAATGGCATATTCTATATCGTCCTTCTGCCATTCAAGGTTAGAATGAATATACACGTTTCGTTTCTGATGAAGAAAACTATATGCTGTTTCTATACTGTCTTTTGTAATCATAACTTCAGCCTATCATCTTTTTGCCTCTGTAAAGGTACAATTTTTATTTGAATGAAGAAAATAGTTAGTGAGTTTAAACTAAAAACAACATAAAAGTTTGGAAATATCAAAAGGAATGTCTAATTCTACGCTAGTAAATTAAAACAAAAAATGAATGGAGATAATTCTGAACAAATATCACAAGAAAGTGAATGCAGAGAAAATGCAGAGTATGGCATACAGGAAAGAGCATCCGCTTACGCGCAAAGAGTCGTTGAAGAGATTGAGATTCATTTTGTACTAAACTCACAAACTCATAAACTTATTCAGTACACTACAGTTTATGTTAATTAATAGTAAAAATACTATTAGTTTGCCATAAAGTGTTGATTGTTAGTAGTAAAATTACTATTTTTGTATTCTTTTAACGTGGCACTTATAATAAATATATGGATATGAACAGAATTATAATGAAAGCCTCTCGTACAGAAAATGGATATTGCTGTGTATGTGATCTTATCCCTGGTTGGGTTGTTGCCTATACAGGTGAGATGAGTGGTTTTAAGGCTTATGTTCAGGAGAGCATTGATTTCTGGCTTGAAGGTCGTAAGGAAGATGGAGATGAATATCCTACTATTTTTGATGGAGAGTATGAAATAGTTTACGAATTTGATGTTCCAACACTTCTGGATTATTATCGTGGTATATTCTCGTTTGCTGCTCTTCAGGCTATTACAGGCATTAATCAAAAGCAACTTGCTCATTATGCTTCAGGTATAAGCAAGCCTCGTCCTAAGCAGGAGATAAAGATTAAAGATGGGCTTCGCCGTCTTGCAAAGGATATTGAAATGGTCACTGTTTAATTGAATTGTCGGATTGACCATGCCGACACAACAATTAACCTCTGATGTGTAATGCATCAGAGGTTTTTTGTTTATATTCTATAATCATCAAAATGATATCAGTCTTTTTACCTTTAATTGAACTCGCTCATGTCAAAGGTGTCGTCACCTTTTTCGAGTTCCATTTGTTTTGTAACGTTAGATGATGACCAGTCAACATATTGGACGTCGTAGCTGATGACTTCGCCTTTGTGGTTGAGGTCGATGTTGAGAATGGTGATGAAGCCAGGTTTCAGCAACACGGTATTGAAGGTGGAACGATAGAGTTTGCTAACTGGTTTGCCTGAATCGGCATCTGTGTAATGTGCCAGAAACTCTATGTTGAAGGGTTCTGTTGTTGATGTGGCGTTGTAGTATTGTTGATCTTGAGGAACAAGTAATCCGTAGAAGGAGAATGTTTTCTCCTTGTCGGTATCGGCAGAGACGGTGTTGTAGTTATAGAACTTCACAGGTTTGCGAAGTGTCATTTCCATTCCATTATATTTTTCCTTTATAAACTCGTTGTCGGCATCTGTGGTGAGGGCACGCACACCTGCATCTCCCTGATCCCAGCGATAGAAAACAGGCTGGTTGAGAACTCTCAGATTGCTGATTGTAGTGTTTTTGTCGCCTCCATTGGCAAGATAGTCTTTAAGGTTCACGTTCACTCGCACGCAACTAAGGGCATGGCGAAAATGAAGTATTGCCTTTGCACCATTGTCTGAAGGTGTGAGTGTGTCGTTCTTAACAAGAAGCAGGTCTTCGTTGTTCATTAGCTGCACGCCTTTTTCGTTGTCAGAGAAGTCTATAGTGTCTTTTGTTATGTCGCCAAGTGAACCATAATAGTATTTGATAGATGATTCGTCATCAATCTTTATTTCCTTGCTATACCAGTCAAAGGTGTCGCTAACGGGAATGGAGTAGGCTATCATCTGGTTGGCACTTGTAGCATCGGTCCAGAACAGCGTTTTCTCGTTACCATCTGTTGGTGTTTCGCCTTCCATTGGTCGTTCCCACGAGCCGTTTCCTTGATAGTTGAGAATAAGGTTATGATAGCTGTATCTTTTTATAGGATTGTTGGCACGTTGGAATGTGGTAATGACAATCTGGTCTTTGTCGTTATCGAAGTTGATGGTATTGGTAGCCGAATTATATGTGCCTCTACCGATAGCTGTTCCCAGATTATCGGATGTAATTGTGGCACGTGAGGCTGGTGCAGAAAGTATTCCTGCCTGAAAGGATTTTATTTCTATTGGGTTGCTTTCTGGAGTAATTAATTCGTTTGTATCGTTGCATGAACATAATGCAAAAATACTCATGATAGCTATATATATGTTCTTATTCATTATTCAGTAGGGTTAGAGTTTCATTGTTACTTTATATAATGTTCCTTCTGTAAACTCTTTGATGGAGAGAGTCATCTTGAATCGACGGTTTCCGTCACGAAGCCATACAACCGGTGCCTCGGAAAGCGAACAAGGAGGAAGTATGAGTCGATATACTTTTCCGCTCTTGTGGGCTGTGTAAATGGCATTTTGCTCAATATTGGCAAACGAGGTTACTGTGGCTTTCTGCTTACTATCGTCGTTGATGGCAATACCTAATACCTTACCATTATCTTCGGCTGAACATGCTTCTTTTTCTGTCATTCCGTAAGGATACTTATCTTTGTTGTATTCGGCATATTTGTTCCCCACAACAACTTCCTGCTGATCGATGTCGGGCATACCTTCAAGGGTTAGAATGGCATTATCTGAAATCTTTGTAGAGAGTTCGCTGTCATCAAGAGTAATCTGCAAGGCTGCCATTACGTGATGAAATTGCAGATGAACATTATACGAACCTGTCTGCATTATATTCTGAGCCCAAAGCAGATCGGACGCAAGATAGTCTTTTTCGTCTTGCTGATTGGCGTGGAACACATAGCTGTATTGTGATATTACTCTATTGCTTGGCGATGTGAACACTATATTCTCAGACCATGTTGAAGCTGTATAAACATAGGGTGTTTGTTGAGCCTCGAAATGTTCAAGAATGTTTGGAGCCGACATATAGGCATATTTAGCTTCAACATCAATCTTGTCATCGCTTGTGATATTTGTCCATGTGGTGCCGTTCCATTTCAGCAGCCAATAGCTGTCGGTGCTATGTCCCCAGGTTGTTTCTCCTATTTCTTTTCCAGGACTGAAGGGGCATATAACCTTTAGTTTTATGCGGTCGCCAGCAAGGAAGTCTGTTCCTTCAATATTTGAACGGCTATGTTCTTCACCATAGAAAGGTGAGATGGATGTTGTTAGCGATATTCCTTTGTCTGAATGTAACGAAGTTTCTTCGGGAGCATCTAAAGAGCATCCCGTAAGCAGAAGACATAAAAATGCTATGAAGCATTTTGAATGTTGAATTTTGAATGTTGAGTGTTGAGTAATTCGCACTTCGTGCGATGTTGAATTATTTGATATATTCATTGTTTTAATTGTTTTGTTGGGTTACATCCCAGTTGGATTCTTCTGTTGGCACACCCTTTGAAAGTTGTGGATAGAGATGCTGATAGCCGGTAGAACTAACGCTATAGTGCATATTGCATTTTGCTGCATCAGGAAGACCTTTAATAGCATTATATTGATAGATGGCATAGTTCATGGCTTTCCAAGGAGCAATACCATAGAATTCTTGTTTCTGTAGGGCTGTAAGCTTATTGTAAAAAAGCTTATCGCTAAGCAGATTGTCTGTCTTTGCCTTCAGCACGTGAGATTTTGCTCCACGAATATATTGCTGAGGCTGATAGTCATCGGTAATGGTGCTTACGGCATGAGCTGATGGCGATTTCTCAATATCGTAATAGTTGCACATGAAACGGTTGAACTTCACTTTGTCCACCTGTGGGGCGAAGAATTTTGATGTACCAGAATAAGCTCCGAGCAAAGCACCTGCCGTGATGCCTTTACCTGTTTCCATACAACCAAACATAAATAGGTTGTCGGCACTATTTACCATTGCTTGTGTGGCTGTTCCTTCATGTATGCAACCTACTACATAGCTATTGCCTTTAATGCTGTTGGCAATGGCACTTGTTGTTGGGGCTTTAAGCGATATGCCTGCAATATATGCTCCAAACTTCTCAGGGCCAGCAGTAATGCTGTTTGCAAGTGATGTGGTGTGAACACTCTCCATACGAAGGTTTGTAACTGCGCCACCCTTGATATTGCCAAAGAGAGCTCCCCCCTTCACGTTAATATTCCTGATAACGTGTCCTGCTCCATCAAAGAAGCCAGAAAAAGGATGTGCTGATGAATTGCCTATAGCTTCAATCTCTTCGTCTTCAAGATCGATGTCGGCACCCAGAACAACCTTGAAATGGTTGTTTGATGTGAGGTCGCTTCTATAGAAAGAGAAAGCAGCATCAAGGCAGTCGAGATAGCTATATGCTTCAACGGTACTTGTCTGAGGCACGAAATGTTTATATAGAATATGGTCGCCTTCCTGTTCGTCGTTAATGAGGTAAGGAACTTCAGTTTCTTCATCGTCGGAAAGATACCATTTCTTATTTTCCTTTTCGCCCTTGTCGGTAATGCCGTTCTTGGTACTTCCTGTAGTACCGTTTACAATCTGTATGAACTCAAGGAAATCCTGCTTTGTGTTCAGAGTGAATACAGGTGTGAAGGTGTTGTTCTGGAAAGAATTTTCCATGCCTTTCTGGAACCAGTCGTAGCTGCCACGTGACGAAGTCTTTGTCTCGTCGCTTACGTTGTTGGCTTCAATTTCTTGTTCTGTCCATGAAAGATTATCAACGAGTGTAACGGTAAATTTGTTATACTGGTAGCCCACAGAGAAAATATAGCTCTTACCAGCTTCAAGAGTTAATCCGTTTTTTAAGTCATCGCTTACATCAGCCAGAGTGAGATAATGGCAATCGCCCTCAACGCCTGGTGTGTTACTGTGGTCGCCGTTGTTAACATCTTTAAGATATATTCTGAACTTTGTGAAACCAGGTAGAGTGATAGTTCTTTCCTCGTTAGAAGGGTTATTGCTAAACTGATAAGGAATAGAAATAAGATATAGTCGTCCGTCGATATTTGATGTGAACTTAGGACGCATAACCTCGTTCTTTATGTATTCAGCTGTTTGAGTGTTGAAAGCAACAATACCTGCATTTTTGTGAATGTTCTTGTAGTCGGTATTCTCAGCGTTGAAAGCTTCTTGAGTGATAGAGTTGAGTGTTTCGTTGGTCATATTCACACCTGCAGGCATACACATAAGGTCGTAGGCAGCTTGAACAGCAGCAGCCTTTTCTTCGGCAGTCATACCTTCAGAATCTGTGTAGTCAGAAGCCGAAGTACAAATCTCGGCACTAACAAGTTCGTTTCCTGATTTCTGCGAAATACCAATACGACAAGCAAGGTGACGCATCTGAAGAGGTATGGTTACAGTAGGACCATAAGAACCTTTCCAACTGGAGATAGTGAAGTCTGGGTAGTAATTTGACTTACTTGAGTTCTTGAGCAGATCGGCAAGATTACTTCTTCCCCATGCACGGAAACGAACAGTTTTGTCGTTTTCCCAGATGAGCGAATCGCCCTTCTTAGCTTTCCATTCTGCTCCCAGAGAGATGCTGCCTGAAACGGTAGGGGCATAAACATATACACGGCTTATTTCGCTTTCGGCATCAAACTCTTTGGCATTATTGCTACTAATATACTGGCGATAGATAGTTAGCTGGTCGTTCTCGTTGAAACTACCATCATGATTGTATGTTGTACGAGTGGAAAAAACATCAGCCATAGAAGCATCGAAGTTGACAGCCTGTCCGATAAGCTCACGTTGCTGGTCGGTAAGCTGCATATCATCTTCGTTGCACGATGCAATTATAAATGCTGATAATAGAACTATTATATTTTTAACCTTCATATTATAGTTTATGAGTTCAAGAGTTTAAGAGTTCAAGAAGTTCAAGAGTTCAAGAAGTTTAAGAGTTTAAGAAGTTTAAGAGTTCAAGAGTTTAAGGGGGCAAAAACTCAAAAACTTAAATTAATATTTATGACTTCGGCACGATAGCCCATTTCTGGAACCCAATGGTAAATACCTTTTTGGTCTTTTTCAAGATGCACATTAGCCTGCCATACTTCGCTGTATGAGCCAGTATAGCTTTTTCTATCATCAGAAAGAGTGATTTTTTCTTCCTGAATAGTGGTGTAGTTAGTATTAATACCATCGAAGAGTGATGTGCGACCTTCTGGGAAGTTCATGAGTGTTATAGTATGGTCGAAACCATCAAGATGACCTGTAAAGACAAATGAATTTTTTGATATCATTTCCTTTTGTTCATCCGAGAGGGTGGTATAGTCGATTGTAATATCCTTGTCAAGGATAAAATAATCGCCATGATGAGCACCTCCTTCTATTGCTTGGAACAGATGTTTTGTCCATTCTGAATCCGTAGAGTAGGTAAGGGCACGTTGCCAACTACTACCCGATTCTGCTAATGTATGATTAGGGGTATCAAGCTCATAGTATTTATCGTGATAAGTTTTATCGTCCCATTTTTCTGATACCGATTTATTGAAGTCAACACCTTCTGCATTTACGTTCAGATACACGTTCAGTTCCTGATTGGCATTAAGAGCGTAAGAGAGAGTCTTGTTGTATTTAAGTCCAGAAGATAGCAGAATGCTCACCTGGCAGGTGCTTGTTGATGGGGTTGCTGTTTCGTCGTACATCACGTTAGCTGCTACAGAATAAGTAGGGCGCACGATAATATCGAATACCGAATCAGCTTTCAGGGTGTGAGGCTTTAGTTCGTCTATTTTGTCCCATACAGGCGAATAGGTGAAGTTTGTACCAGTAGTCAATCCTGTAAGCACATCAACATTCTTGAAACTGATATTCTGTAGTTTTACATCTTCGCCAAGAAGTGGGTCGATGTTGATATGTGCAATAATGCGTGCCAGACGATGAGCAAAAGGAAGTGTAATCTTCTCTACTGTAGAGCTTATGCGGAAGTTAGGTTGAATGGCAAGAAACTCAGACAGCAGAGTGTAGTTGTCGTCATTCTGGTCTGTAGTATTGAAAGACTTATCATTAAATGCTGTAAGCAAAGCTTCTGGCCAATAGATTGCCTGAAATTCATGCTGTCCGTTATTAAGCCAACGAGAAGGCTTGTTATCGGTATCAGTCATGTGGTAAGCCTTATCGTCATCCTGCCACAAAAAAGCATTATAGAATTTGCTGTTTGTGTTGGTAAGACTGTATTCCTTGTAGCGCACAGGAATACGATTGTTTTCGCCAGTGGGTAGAGAAAACGACAATTCTGTTCCACCAACGTTAATAACCTCGTTAATATTATCGTTGGTAGAATTGTTTGCTGTTGTGTCGTCGTTAGCACAACTGGTAAATAGTGCTAACGAGAAAAGCCACATATATTTGATATATTTTTTCATTTTTATTTATTGTATTCATTGTGGGTGCTAACTGATGGAGCGACGCTATTGCGAATGCCAACGCTACCAGTCTTGTTTCCGATAGTAGGTGAATTGGTGTCTTTCCACCAGTTACCTTGACAGTTGGTATCTATGAGCATATAATTGTTATAAACAGAATTACCTATCATAGTACCTGTGTTCACGCTTTCTTCAGCAGGTATAAACCAGCTGTTGCATGATTTTATGAGAACATCGTAATCGGTGATGTTGCCGTCGTTGAGGGTAATCTCGTGTGTACTGTTGATACCTCCGAGAATAGCACCGAAATATATCTTGTCATATGCCGTTGTTCCCGAAGCAACGTGCTGGTACAAGGTATTTTCTGCAGCATGATAGCTACAACCTGATATTTCTGAATTATTGGCATTTGACACAATGCCACCAACGAGGAAAGATGCTCCATTGGTAGGCGCCTTTGATAGATAGGCAACTACACGTGCATTGCTTTGGCAGTTGATAATCTTTGCACCTTTCTCTGCCCATACCACCAGTCCTGAAGGATTGGCAGACTGAACATAGTTGTCGCTTGCCATCTTTATCTTGATATTGTTTATCTCGGCATTTTCGCCTGATACAGAGTAGGCAAAAGGAGCAATGGCGTCGGTATTGTTTTCGTTGCTTGTAGCAATAAGATTACCGTTGATCTTTACAGTGAGGTTGCTAACCTTTCCGCTGACAGTATGGAAAAGCATTCCATCGCTATCTATTGTTTTGTTGTTACCTTCAAGAATGAAAGTAACATCTTTTATTGTTGTCCAGTTGGTTAGTGTAAAGTTATCAGCCAGACGATAGCGCTTGCCTGTGAGGTTATAATCTGTATTTGTTAATGCTTCGGCAAGTTCACTCTGACGGTCTATAACTGCATCGTATGGATTAGTGTAGTTATTAACGAATGTAACATCGTCACAAATATTGGTATCTTTTGTTGACCAAGAGTTGCCTGCTATGCTTATCGTTCCTTCTTTGCTATAGTCAGCAGTAATGTTTTTGAAATGGTCTTTGTCTTGCAGAAGAGTTATACCATATTCAAAGGTGTTGTTGGTGATGTGCCCATCAGCATATCCGGCAATACCACCGCCATAAACATTGGTAGAAGTTCCGTCAACACGTGCGTCAACTTTACATCCGTCAACAGCAGCAATAATGGCATTTCCTTCGGTTTGACTATGAGAGATACCTGCTATACCGCCAACATATTTCTTACCATTGTATTTTATTCCCTCTCCATACACATGAAGATTAGATGAGCAGTTGGTGATTATACCCTTGTCGTTATTGTCAACAAGTCCAGCAACTGTTGCTGTAGCTGATGATTCTGCATTCACAGACACAAGGTTGATGACACCACTATTGTTTTGGGCAACAGCAGAAGAAAGAGACACATTCTCTGGAATTTTTATCTTGGCATTTTGCAAAGCACCTGTAGAGGTGATATTGTTGAGCAGACGACCACTGGTACAGAGAGTAGCTCCAGCAACATTAAGAGTAGCTTTCAGGTCGTAGCTGCTTTCCCATATTCCACCTTCGTCAAGGTCGATTGATGTTGCAGTAACGATACCTACTGCTCCAGGCACATTATATTTCGTGCTGTTAAGGAATTCAATTAGTTTTGCTTTGTTAGGGATAGTCATCTGGAGTCCGCTATTACCGAAATCATCACGAGAAACGTTAATGGTTTTGCTGTCCCAGTCTTCAATCTGAGCGGTAATGCTTATCTGTCGAGAGTCATTACCTATTGTGGCAGTAATGATAAGATGCTGTCCAGCCTGAAGGTTGTAGGCATTCTTGGCTGTTTCGTCTGTTTTGTATTTGTAGTCGTTGCTTGGGCGGAAACGATAGCGTGAACCAGCAATCTTTACTTCGGTAATGACATCGTTATCGGTAAGATAGTTATGAGGTTCGACAACAGCCTGATAAGCAATTGTCTTTTCAGTTGCAGAACCATATACAATATCCTTTTCAAAAGCACAAGGATTGATCTTTATATCTTTTGACGATTCAGAATCGTTGTTTTTGTAGCTGTTGATATAACCAATTACACTCTTGTCTTCTCCGTAGTTAGAGAAAGAAAGTTTATTCTTATCGTAGGTGTCGTAGGCTTTGAGGATGACTGTGACCATAGCACGCTGGTGGCGTATGAAGAGTGGAATCTGGCGAGAGTCACTAATACCACGTTGCTTATTTATCTTACTCCATTCTGAAGCGGTATGGAAATTGAGTGCATTCAAATTATCGGTCCATTCGTCATTGGTTATTGTAGGCTCGAAAGCATAACCATGAAGAAGATCCTGCTTTTGAACCAGTTTTGCTGTTGTCTGTTCATCAGATAGAATATCCGATCCAGCTGTAGCCTCAAAGGCATATTTCTTTTGTGTTGAAGGCCAGTAGAGTAGAGAAGAAGGTTTGAGAACGGCAGACTTGTCCTGAGAAGAGTATGTAGCTGAGCCTACTAATGTAGGTTCTGCATTTTCTGTTTTCTCATACATCTTGACGTTGAAAACATATCCGGCAACGGCAGGACTATATTGTGCGTTGTCAAGGGTGTAGCTGTCGCCATCGTGCAACGCTTCGGCACGTGAATAGACCTTGTTCTCAGAAAGATATGTTGTAAACATCACCTCTTCGCCCTCTTCTATGTTATCAGAAAAGAGTGATTCAACAGCATCGGTACAGCTTGTGAGCAGTAATGATGCTATGAAAGAGAGGATAAGTGTGTAATATTTATTATATCGCATATTAGTAAACAATAGAACCTGAAGAATCGTATTTTGTTTCGTCGAGCTCCCAGTCTTCAATCTGAGCATGGAACATTCCTATGCTACCACGACGAAGGGTGATATTATAGATGTATTTTGTACCACTTTGGAGGATGCGTTGACTACCATCGACAGAGTTCTCATCGGTAGAGAGTGTGTAGGTGACGATATGTCGATTAGAGTCGGAATGCTGCTCATGATCAGCACTCTCATACCATGTTATGCGAATGGCATTGAGTGTGCCAAAGGCAATGGCGTTGAACGAGCTTACTGCATTGGCTTCTGGGGTAGGCATTAAAAACATAGAGAATGCTGATTCTGATTCTAAGCCTATGGTGTTGCCTGTGGTGGCAGCAAGAGTTCCTGTTTCATCAATCTGTGTGAACACATGTCCTTCGGTAGATACTCCAACGAGTTCTACATTAGCAATATTTCCTGGAACTATGCTTACAGACTGGTCGGCATCATCGTTGAAGATGTTAACCTGAATCTGTGAGAACTGATGTTTGAATAACAGATTGACCTTATCTTCTGCTGTTTGAGGGATAAGCTTTGTAAAGGCAAGGATAGGGTCAGGTTGTTCTTCCATCTTTGTTTTCTCTCCACGTGTGAGGTCGTAAACAATTTCTTCCTTTGGGATGATGTATTCAGAAGGAATTGCCTTTAATTGATTATAGTCTGCAAGAGCAACGAAAGCATGGTATCTACGGTTCTGCCATGTAAGTGTGTTTTGTGTATATGTGGCATTACCCGTCTTGTTTATGTCGTCAGTAATAGATACTTTCATCCATGCTGTTTGTTTCTTTTCAAGATCATATACAACGGACTCAGATGATTGGGTGTTGTAAGAAGGATAGAACATATTGCAGACAAAGCGACTATTTTCGGGAAGTGCATCTATGTTACTTGCACGGGAGTAGCCATCGTCGCCAACAAGGAAACAAACAGGTTTGCCGATGATGTCGGCATCAGTATTGCGAGACTGTTCATTGTTGTTTAGCTCGGTATCTGATGCAGAACATGCTGTCAGCAAGGAGAAAGCGAAAATATATAGTATCTTTTTATACATCTTTCTGATTATTTTTTCACTTGATTATGGCTCTGTTGGTGTTTCATCGTCCCAGATGAGTTCAGCATCACCACTACCTTTGTTCTCAATCCAGTCTTTTACGTATCCAAGAAGTTCAACACCTTGTTTTGATATATTGATGGTGTAGGTATAGGCATTACCACTTTCCCATGAAGAAATAGTTGTTGTGCCTGTAGTGCCGTTTGTTACTACTTTCGCATTGGCAAGCTTGAACTTGTATTTTGTACCGTCCTTTAATGTTACAGTGAGAATCATGTCCTCTGTGCTCTGGGGAACAACAATCTTATCGATTGATGTTGTGCCTGCGATAGCATCTGTAGTGCCTGAAGTAGCAGTCTTACCAGTGTGAATGTCAAGTGTGCCAGTGGTATATACTTTACTAAGCGAGAGTTTGGCATCTGTGAGATCAACATGTTTTGTTTCTGCTTCGGCAGCACCTTCTTCTGCTGCTGGAGTGGTGAGGTTGATAGTAATCTTACTCATTACATGTTTGAACTCCAAAGGAACAGAACCAGTACGAGGTTCAATGGCTTCGCCTGCGGTGTATGACTTTGTAACATTTGAAGCGGTGTGAGCTGCTGTTGTTGCCCAGATGCGATCCTGATCTTGCTTAATAATAGTTGCATCATCGTTCTCGCCTAATGCAACAAGCTTTGAACCGTCGTAGTTGG
Organism: uncultured Prevotella sp.; assembly: GCA_905236755.1. Lineage (GTDB taxonomy): Bacteria > Bacteroidota > Bacteroidia > Bacteroidales > Bacteroidaceae > Prevotella. Next base: position 141,192 of record CAJOCR010000002.1, on the reverse strand, counting down.
CTTCTGCACGGAAATAATATTTATCTGTGCCATTAGGCCAATAGAGAGGTTTGTTGAGTGTCATACCATCAGTAGTGTATTCTGCTGTACATGTAGAACTTGCTGTATAGGTTGGCTTAGTAGCAGCTTTAGTCATCCACAGATTGAAAGTATTTCCTTCAGTTAGCTTATTAGCAATATTATGACTCTTTACATCGGCAGTGAAATCAATAAGTGCATCACCCTCAGCCTCTACAGTTACCCAATCGGCAAGAGTAGCTACAGCAGAAACACCACTCTTGTTGAGTGTGAGTGTTAGCTTGTAGTTATTGCCTGGCAGAGTCTTTCCTTCTGCAAGGGCTTTTCCCCATGCAGTATCAGAAAGGTTATCAGCAGATAGCTTGTAGGTGTAGTTGTTGCCTTCTGCATTGTTTATGGTGAGGAAAAGGTTTTCTGTATAGAGGGCTGTTCCAGGAACAGTCAAGGCGATGTATGTGCGAGTCTTTACCTTTGCCTCTTCTGCAGAATACATTGTGAAGTCTTTTGCTTCACTTCCCACAACGGTAGATAGTGGTGCAATGAAACTACCAACAGAGTTCATGTTATGTAATGTAACAGATGTATTCTCAAAAGCTTTATCTGAGTAGCCTTCTTCTGCATTAAGAATAACAGTAAACTCACTCATGGCATGAGTGAAAGGAACAGACAGTGTGCCTGTAGTGCCATTCTCCACACTTGCATGAGAGTAGGTAATCATATCTTGCGCAGCCGACCATAAGAGATCTGTATGCTGGATATCTGTAGCAGATGTAGGGGCAGTTACTGCTGTCCATTCCAATTCACCTGTTGACTCGGTAAAACTCTTAGATGTACCTCCATTATAGCAGTAGCCATAATAGCTTTGCAAACCATGATTTGTGGCACGTATATCTTTATCGCTTTCTGCTGATTTGCTGAAATCGTCCCAATAGAGTGGAGTGCCTTCAACAGCCACACTCTTGTTGTCGTTGACTTTAAGAGTTACCAATCTATCTAACTCGGTATCAACATCAGTATAGCTGTCAATGGATGTTCCGTTGACATGGCGCACATAAATCAATAGTTCATCATTAGTGGCAAACTCAGCAGCTGTGGCACGAGATACAACAGATGAGCTGAGTGACGGATTGAAACCCAGTTCAAGACGCTCAGAGGAATCGAAAGATGTAATATCCGACGAACATCCTGAGAGAAGCATCAATGCAGATATTGATAAAATGGAATTTTTAAAATTCATTGTTTCGTTGTTTATTTTTAGAGCCATACACTACCGTTAGCTGATTCTTCTTTCCAAGGAGCAAGAGAAACAGAAACGTTGGCAATACCAGCTTTTGTGAGTTGGAATGTGTAGTTATATATGTGACCAGGTTTCCATTCAGAGATTTTATCAATGTTGTACAATTTTACATTGTATTTGTTGTTGTCTTTAGTTGTGATAATCAACTCAACGCTTGATAGATCCTGTGGCACAACATCATAGTTATAGGTGTTGTTAGTAGAAGCAGTCATCTCTACATTTGATTTTGCATCTTCACCTGTTGTTACAGGAACAACCTTACCATTACCCATTAATACGTGTCCCTGATGATACATATTAGCGAACTCTACTTTTGCTCCTTCGAGGTTCACTTTGTCATTACCTGTAGTGGTGGTTAATGTGACATTTATCTGTGAGAGCATGTGTTGCTCGATGATATGTATATCATCTGTTGTTGCACCAATGGCATGATGGATATTGCTAAACCCTTCTTTGTATGTGTATGTGTTTTCGCCTTTTTCGTTTATAGGTGCACCCCAATGAGGATCAGAGTTGTCTCTTGTGCCGCATGAAACAGAAAAATACGAGTCTTTATCTGTATCAGAATAAGCAACAGCAGTACCTTGCTTTACTGTTCTGAAATGATAGAAACAAGTATTGTCGTCGAAGAACCAATCTGTAGAATATTTATTCTGTTCATTATTAGCTGTAAGAGTAGCTGCAGAACCATAGTTACCATTCCAAATCTTACCTACATAGTCATCGGTGATAGCATCGTTTCCAGCATCTCTAAGGCGATACAAGGCTATGTCGGTACATGAATTTTTACCTTCAGCCTGAGAAACAGAAATAGAGATGCGTGCATTGGTAGTAGCTACAGAACCGGTGACTGACTGCCAGTCAGACAAGGTTGCTTTTACAAAACTTACTCTGGTCTTGTTAAGATTGATGGTGAAGATGTAGTGCATTCCTTGTTTGAGGATGTATGGTGTGGCGTCGGTAGCAGGCATATCTGTTGATGCCTTTAGAGCCTTTAGCAAGAGAGCCTGACTAACATAGTATCTGTTACCATTAACAGTTATAGTGATAGCATGATCATCGGCAGTACCTATAGACAAACCTGGCATGAAAAGACAACTGTTGTTAATAATCTTTGTCTGGTTTTCTGTTACATCAGTAGCATTCATAGTGAGCTGGGCTTCGTCTTTAAGATTAGACCAGCTACCTGTAGAAATATCAAATGTGCCTGATGTGTAAGGCTTGAAATCGTCGTTACCAAAGAGAACGGTTGTCTTTTGGGATGTGAAGTCTTCAGGACTGATATATCCCTCTCCAGAAACGAGGTTCACAGTAACCTTTGTGAGGGCATGATCGAAACTGAGTGAACCCTGTTCAAACTTGCCAGCATCTTTATGACCGAACCACAAGCGATTGTCGTTTTCTGTAGATGTTCCTTTTACGATATTGTTGCTATATACAAGGTCGTAGTTGGCACATTGGGTATCTTCAGCATTTTGGTTTGTTGCAACAGAGAAATCAAAAGACAGGTTATCAGCATTGTTGCTTTCTGTTTTCTTAATCCAAGGTGTAGTAGCAGATACTCCTTCCAACAATGTTTCGTTGTTGAGAAGATTGCTCTTTTGGTTTGCTATGGCAATAGCATATACTGATACCTTTGCATCGCGTCCGTAGGTGTCGTCCCAAAAGCGAGTTTCACCATCAATGTACTTAACATCACTGAATGATTCAGAGTTGTTATTATCATCTTTAGATGCAATGAGTGAAGCAACAGACCATTCTGTTTCTGTTGCATTCTCCGATTCTTTTTCACTCTTTATTTTTGCAATAATCTTAGTGTCGGCCGTGGTGAATCCAGCACGAGAGATAATACCTGACTGATTAGAAGAAGCAGAAAGACTGATAGATGTCTTGCCCCAGTTGTCAGGATTGAGAATATCCGTCAAATCACTACTGCACGACGAAAGCGTGAGTAGTGATATGAGAGATATGTATGTTGTTTTTAATTTCATTGTTTAAATGAATTCAACAGAGAAAAGAAATTAATTTTCCAAACTGATGTTCTGTGATTCAGCATTGATAATTGTCCAATCAGCAACAGAAGCAGTCATACTCTTGATACCAGACTTAACGAGGTTGAAGGTATAGGTGTAAGAGTGACCAGGATACCAGCGTGTGATAGTTGCGCCAGCAGTATGCTGTGTGCCGTTTACAGTTTTTGCCTTGATAGAGCTGAGTTTTTCGCGGAAATACTTAGCCTCTCCCTTAGCTGTCTTGATGCTAATGCCGATATAATCGTTGTCGTTGGTAGAACCACTAACACGCTCAAGGAGCTGAGGTACAACATTAAGAGTGTATGTGTAGCTATTTTCTGCTTTGTTAAGTTTTACATCTGTAGTGCTTCCTGAGAGTGTGATAAGACCACTACCCATGAGTACCTTTCCGTTGTTGATGCGAGTGATAGTTACTTCGCTTCCAGTGAGATCAACTGCTTTCTCATCATCTGTAGTAGTGAGTTTGACTGTAATCTGGCTCATCATGTGGAACTGAGTCATGTTGATAGCATCTGTAGTAGCACCAATAGCAGGATTAATAGCATCAGCATATCCCTTTGTTACGTTGTAATCAGGGGTAGCGTTTGACTTCTTGATAGGAGCACCCCAGAGATAGTCGGTTGTTCCTGCAGCGATAGGGAAGTAGTCGCCATTAGTTGCATCTGTTTTAACATCAGCGCTTGTGTTAACCGCACGGAAATGATAGTATGTCTTGTTGTTCTCGAAATACCATGCATCATCACCCTTAACTTCGTAACCTGTTTCCCATTTTTTGTCCTCAGGATCTTTGAAGTCGTTTGTTGTGATTGCAGAACGATAGAACTTGACATCGTTGCTTTCAGTACCATTGTTGAGAAGGTTGAGAGTGATGCGAGCATTGCTTGGATCAGCAATATCAGCTGTGATATCTGTCCAGCCTTCAACAGTTGCTGTCATTGAGATGCCTGTCTTGTTTACGTTGATATTGAAGATATAGTTAAGACCATTTTCCAATGTTACGTTGGTATTTGTGAGTTTGGTCATCTGTGCCTTGTTAGTTGCCTTGTTCAATGCATCATACATCATACTTGATGTAATGAAATATGGGTTCTCATCAATGATAAAGCTCATAACATTATCGGTATTTCCTGATGTGTATGTAGCACCAGGGATTACTTGTGCCATAAGTTCATGCTTAGCATCTGTAGAGTTCTTCTCATAGATGCCTTTTATGCTTGTAGTTGTTGCATTGTTCCATGTGCCGTTTGTGAGATCAAGGGTAGCAGATGTTGGCATATTGTAGAGAGTAACATTATTGCTGCCTGTGAAATTGAAGCAATTTGTTTCTGCAAAGCCAGTACCTTTGTTAAGGTTTACTGTGATACGTGAGAGCGCATGTTTGAACTGAAGGTTACCTACATCGAATTTACCAGGACCATATGTATCATTATCATCATCGAGGCGGAACTGCAATTTGTTGTCGCCAGAGATATTATTGCTATAGATAAGATCTTCGTTGAGGATTGTAGCATCAGTCTGTGTTGTTGAAACGCTCCAAGCAACATTGTGAGAAAGGTCGGCACTTGACCATGTGCGACTTTCTTCTGGAGCTGTTAATGAGCTTTCTGCAGCTTTAGAGCCTTCTGTTTTACCAGGAACAGCAATGGCATATACAGAGAGTTGTGCATCGCGACCATAAGCATCGTCCCAATAACGCTTGTAGGCATCATTGAAATTGATTTCTGAATAAGAATCTGTGCTTTGTGTTTTGTCGGCAGTTGCAGTTGCCATAGTCTTTGTTACACGTACATCGCCTTCGGCAGAACTACCGTTGCGTTCACTCTTGATATGCATGATAACCTGTGTTGAGGCTGTTGAGTGCAAACCAGCGCGAGAAGAGGTATTACTTTCGCCAGAGAAAGTAATCTGGTTTTTCATACCGTTTGGAACAAACTGTTCCAATTCAACGTTGCTACATGCTGTACTCATTACAGCCGCAGTCATTAGAAGGTAATTGATCTTTTTCATTTTATATATGTTTTTTATTTTCAGTTTATGGTTTACGGTTTACCGTTTATGAGTTTACTGTTTACCGTTTACTGTACTCCCTCTCCTTTGGAGAGGGTCGGGGTGAGGTTTCTACTTTTCCAAATCTGTATTTATTGTAGCATAGATATAGTCCCAGTCAGCAATCTGTGCGGTACATTCTATCTCTCTTTTAACAATATCTTTCACCTTGATAAGATATGTGTATATATAGTTTGGTTGCCAAGTGAAGGTCTCGGTGGAGGTGCCATTCTCGTTTAATATGAGAGGAATATCCTTGAAGATGTTAGTACCTATCTTGAAACTGATAGACAACTGCACTCCGCTTTGGGGAATTTGCAGTATTCCATCGGTGCAATACATCATGAATGCTTTGTCATCGCTATTGCATAGAGCAAGGTCGTTAAGGTTTGACTCTTTATCATCTGTTGTAAGCAAAACGGGATGCTCTTGAGTGCTAAGCAGTTTTGTGAATTTTCCTTTCAGAAGTGGAGTGGTGCTCAGATCAACATCATATCCCCTTGCTTCGGTGATAAAATTGTTGGATGTTACCTTTATTTTTATATCGGTAACAGGAACATCCTTTAGGCTTCCTTCTTTTATACCGCTGTAGATGCCGAAACGAACTTTTGATGTGAAATGGTGAAAGGGAAGCGACACCTGACGTGTCAAGGCTGTACTTCCGGTGTTTATCTCCTTTGTGCCATTGTCAATCATCAGGTCGTAGTCTTTGCCATCTGCATTGCGTATAATCTGACAAGGGAAGAAATCTTCGCGTCCTGTAGATGGACGTCCATTGTCGCAGGTTTGGAACTGGAACACACCTGTTTCGGGAATGGTGAGATGATTGGTTGTAAATGTGATACCAGATGCATCTTCGGGGTATGGAGTAAGTGCATAGAAGGCATAAGGAAAGCCTTTCTTGTCCCAGTATGTTTGTTTCTGCTCTTTGATATATGTCTCAGATTTGCTTGCATACTCCCATGAGTAAACCGAGTTCCATGAGTCGTAATGGTATTTGACCTGATAGTTGTCCATTACGGTTTTCTGGTTATCCAGCTGGAAATCTTTCCATGCGTTAACAATGAATCCTTGCTGAAGTGGATCGCTTGTTTGGTTTGTTGAAGATGTGATATTGGCTGTCTTGGAATGTGTGGCTGTGGTGCGAAGAGACTGTATGGCTACCTGCGAGAATGTGAGTGGAAAATCTCCTGGCAGTTCCTCTTCGTAGGCATCAGAGGATGCACTACAGCTTGCAAGAAAAGCTGTAGTCATCAATGTTGCAATATAAATAAATGTTTTCTTCATGTCTTGTAGGTTTAAATCTCAAAGTGCCATATCACTTCCTTGTAGTCTTCAATAGTAGGAAGGAACAAACTCTCCATCTTCAATTCGCTCTGATACTCAGGTTCAAGCTGCATGCAATCTATATCTATGGTGATGATGCCGCCATAAGCCTGTTTCTTCATCTGGTCGGTGATGTCGCGACGATAGGTCTTGACAGTGCCATCGGCAAGTGTCAGGTCGAAATAAATGTAGTTATGCAGGTCGGAACGACCACCTTGATAGGTTGTGCCCTTGTTGCTATCGTAACGTTCCATATCGCATAGTCCGAAGGTGTTGAGACGGCCTCCTACAATATCTACTTCCTCGCCATCAATTTTGATGCCTTTCTTCATTCGGGTTGGCATATAAACCATGCAGGCATCGTCAAGAGTGTGTCCGGTGTTTACTATTGTACCGCGGGCAAGTGATGTAATGGCTGCATTGCCATCAACATCCTGCACTATGCTTTCATTGTTGTGCAGAACAATTTGCACCAGATACATGTAAACGAGAGGTTTAAGTATTGCCTCGATATGTTTGATGTAAACGTTGTTTTCGGCATCGTATTCATAGTCGTTCAAATTTTCAGAGATATGCACATCCTTAGGGTAAGCTCCATACATCATCTCAGGTTGGTCGTGAAGACCAATGATGGCATCATCGTTTTCGCTGCGTCCATTAAAACCTTTGCTTCCATTGGTATATGCGATAACATTGTTTGGGTTACTTTCGTCAATCTGTACGTTAGGCGATTCGCCCTTAAAGTCAACATCCGACCAGAATAGGAGGTTGTAATATCCAAACTGGAAATATTTTCTGAATGAAGGGGTGTCGATGGTAAAGCCATCTTTACCAACAATTGCTCCATCAGGATTTTCACCTATATAATATCTGCGCACCTCAATGAGCTTTGGCATGGGGTATTCAAGAGAATCCCATAATGCAGCATCTGTTTCATCCCATCCAAAATGATATTTCACCTGAACATCTGTATGCACATCCCATGCAACATCTATATCGGTATCAACCTCAGGAAGGATGATCTTCATCTCCTGACCTGGCAGATGCAATGGTGGCTCAATACATGATGTTATTGAGAATGTGGTAAAAAGCAGTATAAGGCAAAAAGATATATGTTTCATTATTTTGAGATTCATTTCTGTATGTTGTTATATACAGCTTTCTTCTTTCTATATATGATATCGTAGGTTATGTGGATGCCTGCGTTGGTAGGTCCAAACCATGTGAAGTTGTGATTGCGCTCCTTAAAGTCGGAAGAGTTGCCGTAGTAGTCGTAATAATACAAACCATCTTTGTCGCCTGTAACAGGGTTACCCCATATATATGGATCGAAGCGGGTGTAGAAACCTCCGAACGAAGCGCTGAACTCAAGACGAAGCGAACCTTTCTTGTTTAGGTTGCAGGTGTAACCAAGAGTGATGCCTGCTCCTGCTCCTTCACCTTCCCAACCTTTTGTTTCGCTAAAGCCTATACCGTATTTTGTTCCCTCTACATAGGCGCTAAGATAAGGACCAATAAACTGACCTTCGCCTTTGAAATAACGACGTAGTTCAAGTTGCAAATCGCGTATCTGGAAGAACTTGTGTTCATCCCAATGACGATGGTTGCTGAAGGTGAAGCCTGCATTATATGTGTAATGACCATCAAGAGGATAGTATTCCAGTTGGGTGTTTATTCCAAAGGCTGCTCCAAACTGGGGTACATAAAGGAAATCATGCAGAAGATTAGTGCGCAAGGCTATGAGATGTCTGCGCTTGTATTCTATCTGCTGAGTAGGTGGTGCTGGTAGTGTAGGTTCAGGAAGAGTTATGCGCAACTGAGTATCTAAATCTACATTGAAAGTAGGAGTATATACTGCTTCTATAGGCACATAATTAATCTTGTGATTGCGTATGAACCACAGTATCACACGTGACTGACGAAGTGTAGGGAAGTAAACAGCAAGAAGGCGTTTCCAAAGCTTTCCTTTGTTATACTTCATTAGTTGCTGCTTGCAATAGCGTTCGTCGCCCTTTGACTTCTCCCATATTGCTTTCACAATATTATAATCGGCATCTTTGGCTTCCCCCATAAGAGTTACGAGGTAACCATAGTCTTCGGTAATACTTGATGCTTTCACTGGTAGTGCATCTTCTGACGTACTCAATCCTTCGCTAAGGAATTCTATCAGACGTTTTGTACGTCCCTTACTCAAACGAATATTGTTGTCGTAAGGTCCTTCAGGAGATGCTGCTCCACGAACAAATACTTGTCCAAGACGCATGTCGTGCGCCTTTAGTATAGGGCGAAGTTCTTTGTTGTAGAGTGAAACGAAAGGGTCGGTAGAAAGCAATTCTGTCCTGTTCACGCGGAAATGTATTCCTCGTGAAATAGCATTAAATAATGAATCAGAGATTATAGGAGGACAGTCTGTTCCTGCCTCCGATATAAGCACAAAAGGATATGATTTTTGTTGTTTGTAGGTCTTGCAATCTAAGCTTTGTGCTCTCCCCTGAAAATTCATGTACGCCAAAAAGACAAATGCGCTTACTGCAATTTGTCGTACTCTTGTTGACATTTAATCTCAGTAAATTAAGTTACAGATATTGAATGTGGTAGAATGCGTCAATTAGTCACTTTTTCGCAAAGTTAATCTATTCTTATTCAAATACCTTTTTTCAATAATATATAAAACCAGATGCAAAGGTATGAAAAATAATTTTTTATGCAAAGCAAAACCTAAAAAAGGAAATAGTTTTTTGAGATAAATGCGAGAAATACGAAAATGGTCTTCAAAAAAGGAAAACATTAAGGTTATCGTTTATAAGTATATAGTTTAGCTCATGTAAGTATATAGTTTATGGTTGATTACTATATGGTTTATTAAAAGAAAAAAGTAAAAGGGTAAAAAAGTAAAATGGTAAAATAGGATATAGTTTCCTGTTGTTTAAGTTTATGAGTTAACGTTTTGTGAAATATTCCTTTTTTATTACTTTTGCATTCCGTAAGAAAATAATCGATTAAAAATGATTTTTGATATGAAACTAATTCTACATAAAATTTATGATGGTTATCTCTTCTTCCAATTTAAGATGTGGATAAAATATCAAGGTAGAGTCGATTTTGATAATCTATATACTCAAATATTTCTTATATCATATTATAATATAATATGGTGCACGATACTTTATATATATGTGTCGAAACCAACCATAGAAAATAGAGTTGCTTTTGGAATATTTGGGGCATCCATCTTTTTTATTATTATAAAAATATTAGAAAGGTATCTAAAAAAAAATAACTTTGTAGAGGAATTATACGAGTATTACAAAACATTTTCCGATTCAGAAAGAAGAATAAAAGAAAAAAATGGATTATATTACAATGTATTACCTATTTGTTTATTGCCTCTGCTTAATATAACATTATGCTATATTTTATCGCAAGTTTACAAGTGATAGCTATGTTGTTTAGTTGGGAGAAAGAAGATATAACGTAATAGAGAATATCTGTTTTGTTGCGTGTTTCTTTTTTTATTTGTAATTTCGCAACGTTATGAAATTATTATCAACGATATTGTTGTTTGTTGCTATGCTTGTGGGGCATGGTGATGGAACAGAAAAGGGATTTTCTCAGCAGACTATTCCTGATGCTGTGTTTGAGAGAATGCAAGGGAGGTCGTATCCTGTAGGTTGTGAGGTAAACAGAAATGATTTGCGTTATTTGCGTATAAAGCATTTTGATTTGCAGGGGAAAGTGCATGAGGGTGAGTTGGTATGTAATAAGAGGATTGCTGCCGACTTGATAGATATTTTTAAAGAGTTGTATAGGCAGAAATATCCTATAGAGCGCATGAGGCTGGTTGATGATTATGATGCTGATGATGAGAAATCTATGCAGGCAAATAATACAAGTTGTTTTTGCTATCGAAAGGTGAAAGGGGCTAAGAAACTGTCGAGTCATTCCATGGGTATGGCTATAGATATTAATCCATTGTATAATCCTTGTTATAAGAAGTATAGCAATGGAAAGGAAATGGTTCAGCCATCAACAGCTAAAAAATATTGCAATAGAAATATTAATTTCAATTACAAAATTGTGAAAGGTGATTTGCTTTATCGCTTATTCATTAATCATGGCTTTGAATGGGGCGGTAATTGGCGTTCAAAGAAAGATTACCAGCATTTTGAAAAGAAATAGCCCCGGCGCAATGCAAAACATTGCTAATTAATAATGAATAGTGAATATTGGATAATGTCACAGACAGAGTGGATACAGTCAGTTTGATGGTGCATCAGAATAAGCGAGAGAAGTAATTTTCTTTAGCCATAGATTCTGCCTCACGCTGTTCAATCTCGAAAATGCTTACATTGCTTTCGCTATTTCCAGATTGCGTTTCATGTAATTGGCAGCGTCGTTTGAGTTCATCACCGATTTGTTGGATGCGGTGATTTTCTTGATCTTTCTCTCTACTGCTTCTTTGTGAAATTGATTGAGATATGTCATGACTCATTTCTTTTTTTTGCAAAAATAGTTCATTCTTTTCTATTATCCAAATAAATCATGTAATTCTTTAATTTCGTTGTATAATTTTGATATTATTGTAAATAAAAATAGCTCACGAAAAGTGAGCTATTTTTTTGTTTTTATTCTTCTTCTGTGTCTTCGTTTTCTTGATTTTGACTATCAATAGCCTTGATCTTTTCACGAACAAGTTGGGCTTCATCTTTGAGTTTTTGAATCTTGTGATTCATTTCGTCAATAAGGGTGTTACCCTTTTTGCTTGAAGCGTTGAGGAAGCCAAGGTTGTTCTCATAAGTGGTAATGTCACTCTTGAGTTGTTCGTATCTACGCATAAGGCGACCGCGTTCGTTGTCAAGAGCATCTTCGCCACGTTTTGCGAAGTTCTTAAGGCTGTTCTTGAAGTTGTCGAGGCGCTTGCGTGCTATAGATATATGTAGCTCGCTATAGAGCTTGTCGAGTACATCGTGATACTCTTTATAGATCTTGTCTTTTTCCTTGAATGGAACATGACCAATCTTGCTATAATCATCAACAAGCTGCTGTAGCTTTGCTTGCAGATCGTCGGCTTTTTCCTCAGCAAGAGCTTTCATCTGAGCGATGATGTCTTTTTTCTTTGCAAGGTTGGTGTGCTCTTCGTTGCGTGTACCTGCATTAGCTGCATTACGTGCATCGAAGAAATGATTGCATGCATCTTGGAATTCTTTCCATAGTTCATCGCCAATCTTCTTAGGAACGATACCAATCTTCTTCCATTCTTTCTGAAGAGCGATAAGCTTATCACTGGTTGATTTCCATTCAGTGCTATCGGTAAGAGCTTTTGCTTTCTCTACAAGAACCTTCTTCTTTTCTACGTTTTCGTTGAAACGATTTTTCAGTTCTTTGAAGAATTCAGCCTTGCGACCAAAGAAGTCATCGCATGCTGCACGGAAACGTTCAAAGATCTTAACGTTCATCTTCTGTGGAGCAAAACCAATCTTTTTCCATTCAGCCTGGATTTCGATAATTTCCTTGGTATGCTTTTCCCAGTCGCCAGCTCCCTTGTTTTCTTCTTTGCCAATGGCTTCTACCTTTTCGCAAAGAGCAGTTTTTTTAACGAGGTTGTCTTCTTCCTGTGCACGCAATTTCTCGAAATGCTCCTGATGGCGTTTATTGATGATGGTAGATGCAGCCTTGAAGCGTGTCCATACTTGTTCGCGCAAATCTTTGGCAACAGGTCCAATCTCACGATATTCCTGATGGAGTTTCTGAAGTTGATGGAAGGCGCTGATAACGTCGGTAGATTCTGTAAGAGCCTCTGCCATTTCGCATAGCTTTGTCTTTGCTTCAAGATTCTTCTTGAAATCGTATTCACGTGCTTCGCGGTTGAGGTTCAGCAGATCGTAGAACTGTTCAACATAGAGCTGATAGTTGCGCCATACCTCGTTTGATTTCTCTGGAGGTACGCTACCAATCTCTTTCCACTGCTGTTGCAGTTCTTTAAAGTCGTTATATGATTTATTTGCTTCATCGGGTGATGTAGCCATATTCTTAATCTTTTCGATGATCTCGCATTTCTTCTCAAGATTATCTTGGCGTTGCTTCTCCTGTTCTTCAAACAGTTTAGCACGACGCTCTTTGATAACACCCATTTCGGCTTTGAAGATTTCTTCCTCTTCATCAGGAGTAACCTGATATTTCTCTGGGTCGCCACCTTCTTCAAGGTAAGCCTTTTGCTGTGCATCGCGCTCAGCAATATGAATTTTGTAGAATGAAGTTTTGAGATGATCAATTTCCTCCTTGCTTATAGCCTCGTCGCCACTTACAATGTCTTTTAATCGGTCTATAACCTCTTTTTTAGTTTTGTAAGTTGTTAGCGTTTCTTTTTCGGCTTTAACAGTTTTTGCTTCATCGTTGCTTACTTCGGCAGCTACCTCAGGTGTCTGCTGTACTTCTTCTATTTTTCCCAATTCCTGGGTGTTTTCTTGAGAGTCCATCATTTCACTTTTTTAGTTTATGATTCGGTTTTTCATTGCATTGCGCAATCAAATATGAGTTGCAAATCTAAATAAAAAAAACGTAAAATCCTAATTTTCAACGATTTTTTTACTTTTTAGCAACTTAAAGAAGGCGTTTTATACGCAAAATCCACCAAGAAAGCCCTGAAACGATAACAGAAATAACTATAGCTGTGATGAAACCGAATGAACTATGTTCCATTCCGTTTATGAGGTTCATTCCGAAAAGACTTGCAATGAGTGTAGGGAACATCATGATGATACTCACAGAGGTGAGTGTACGCATCGTGGTGTTCATGTTGTTGTTGATGATGCTTGAATAGGTGTCCATCGTTGACTCGAGAATATCGGAATAGATACTTGTTATTTCTCGTGCCTGTGTGAGCTCAATGGTTACGTCTTCAATAAGGTCGGCATCAAGCTCATCGACCTGCAGTTTAAACTTCAGTTTTTGCAGAAGTGTTTCGTTGCCTCGGATGGATGTTGTGAAGTAGGTGAGAGAGTCCTGAAGACGGCTAAGACCAATCAAACTCTCATTGTTTACTCCGTGATCAAGGTTGCGCTTTGATTTTTCAATGAGGGCATTAATCTGCTTTAGTCGCTTCAGATACCATACAGCACTTGAAAGGAAGAGGCGGAAGATGAGATCGACATAGTCGGTGAAACCTACGCCTCTCTTCTGCTGGAATGAAACGAAGTCAATCATCATGTTTGTTTCATAGAAACATACAGTAATGGTTACATCGCGTTTGTGAATTATACCTAAAGGAACGGTTGTGTAAGGTGTGCGAGAACGTACCTCTTTTACATAAGGAATACGCAAGATAATGAGCATCCAACCGTCATCATATTCATAACGAGCACGCTCATCGGTATCGCTAATGTCGGAAAGGAAATAGTCAGGAATGTGATATTCTTCTTCAAGCATTCGCTGATCGGTCTCTGTTGGACAGGTTACTTGTATCCAACAATTGGGCTGCCACTCCTTGAGTGCGCTCAATTTATCTGTGATATTCCAGTAGGTCTTCATAATTGCTAATCTCCATCATGAATTAAGGTATGAAGATTAGCGTCTTAGCTAAATCTTCACGCCTAAAAATTAAAAGTTTCCGCGTGATAATCGTCCATAATTAAATGATACTTTGATTTAACGGTGCAAAGTTAATAAAAATTTTGAATTTGGAATTAGGAATTAGGAATTATTTGCCCGTTGGGCTATGAAGAATTACCAATTAGTAATTATGAGTTAGTGATTTTAAATTATTTGCCTTCTGTTTATAAAGAAAAAGCCTAAGCTGGTATAATGAAACCAGCAAAGGCTTTATGATTATGTTTAACTTAAATAGTATCTGTGTTACTTAACAGGAATCTGTTCCAATGTTGCTTTTACAAGATTCCAGAAAGGTTCGATGGTTGCAATCTCACAACGCTCGGTTGTGGTGTGTGGAGAGCGGAGGGTAGGACCAAGGCTTACAACATCCATGTTTGGATATTTGCCAAGGATTACTGAACACTCAAGACCTGCGTGGTCAACCTCAATAGCTGCATCTGTGCCAGTCTGATCTTTGTAAACCTTGCAGAGAAGGTTAAGAATCTCGCTATTTGGATTTGGATCCCAACCGCCATAAGAACCGCTCATCTCAACCTTCATGCCTGCCATGTTGAAGCAGCTTTCGAGCTGTGATGCTACATATTCTTTCATGTCTTCGCGACTTGAACGGGCAAGAATCTTAATAGATGCGCTTGTGCTGTCGATATTGATGATGGCAAGGTTGCTTGATGTTTCAACTACGTCTGGCTTAACTGGGATGAAGCGAACAACGCCATTATGGCATGCATAGATAGCGTCAACGAGATTGTCCTGAATTTCTACAGGGAGAATCTCGGCAGGCTTCTCTACGTCCTCGCAATACATTTCAACGTTGCTTTCGATAGTCTTGAACTCGTCTTCTATCATTGCACGCTGCTTTTCTACCATTTCCTTTAATGCAGGAACGTTTGCTGCTGGAAGGGTGAGCACAACTTCAGCCTTGAAAGGAATGGCGTTGCGCATGTTACCGCCCTGCCACTGAGCAAGACGAGCGTCGAGCTCGGCAATGGTTTTGCGAACGAAACGTACCATTTCCTTATTGGCATTAGCGCGTCCTTCGTGAATTTCCAAACCAGAGTGACCGCCCTTGAGGCCTTTGAGTGTAACCTTTACGGCAGCTTCCTGATCGTTCTCTACGCCTTTGTAGCCTAATGTAGCTGTGATGTCGATACCACCAGCTGAGCCAATAACAAATTTGCCCCATGTTTCTGAGTCGAGGTTCATAAGAATGTCGCCATTCAACTCGCCTTCAGGAAGTTCGTTGGCACCAAACATACCTGTCTCTTCGTCGCGTGTGATAAGGCCTTCAACAGGACCGTGCTTCAAGTCTTTAGCCTCCATGATAGCCATGATAGCTGCAACGCCCATACCGTTGTCTGAACCGAGGGTTGTGTTGTTAGCATAAACCCATCCGTCTTTGATAACTGTTTCGATAGGGTCGGTTTCGAAGTTGTGCTTGCTGTCTGGAGTTTTCTGTGGTACCATATCCATGTGTGCCTGGAAAGTAACAGTCTTGCGATTCTCCATTCCTGGAGTAGCAGGCTTGCGCATTACGATGTTGCCAGCAGGATCTTGAAAAGCTTCAACGCCAACTTTCTTGGCAAAGTCAAGAAGGAATTGCTGAACTTTCTCTACATGTCCTGATGGACGTGGAACTTGTGTTAGTGCATCAAAGTTACGCCAGATACACTCAGGGGTTAATTTTGCTATTTCACTCATACTAATAATGTATTTAAGTTGATATTCAAAGTTATTGTCGTGTTTTGGTAAAACTCAGAGCCATCCATGAATATACTCCGAGAAGTGCTACAAGAAGTGTTTGAACAGTGTGCACGATGAGTACAAAGTTCAGGGCTTCGGTTTCGGCAACACCATAGAGGATAAGCATTGTCTTAACGGCAAAATGCCAAGGACCAGCCCCGTTAGGTGTGGGCACTACAACAGCTATGCTTCCTACGATGAAGGTTACCATGGCGCAAGCCATACCTAAGTGTGAGGTGCCTTCAAAGCAGAAGAATGTGAGGTAGAAATGCAGGAAGTAACTTCCCCAGATGGCGAGTGTGTAGAATATGAATAGTGGTACGTTGCGTACGTTCTTCAAAGATATGACGCCTTGCCAAATGCCGTTGAAGGTGCTTTTTACCTTATTATATATACTGAGCTTTCTTATTAAGAGGTATATTGAGGCGAGTGCTACTAAGCCGCATATTATCGTTACCAGCCATCCTGTAGGTGTGAAGCGATGAAATATGCCGTCAATACTTGTTCCGGTTTCTGCAAAGAATGTGTTGAATACTTTTATCTGACAGATAAAGGTGAGGAATGTGATTAATAGTACAAGAAGTGAGTCTATGGCTCTTTCGGTAACAACTGTTCCTAATGCTTTTGAAAATGAAACGCCATCATATCGCTTGAGAACTCCGCAACGGGCAAACTCTCCAACACGTGGAATAACGAGGCTTACGGCATAGGAAAGGAATATTGAATTTATGCTTACTCCTGTTCGAGGATGCTCGCCTACGGGTTCGAGTGTTTGTTTCCATCTCCAGCCTCTGAACATCTGTGCCAGAATTCCAAAGGGAAAGGAGAGAAGCATCCATGTCCAGTTCATTTCGTGCAACAATACATGCTCCACGCTTTTGAAGTCAAAGTCGCGGTACATCCAATATAGAATAGCACCACCAAGAAGTAGCGATATTCCCACTTTGAATATATTGTTGCTTAGCTTTTTCACATTCTATGCTTTTAATGATAAGACAAAGGTAATCAAATAAAATGTAAAACAAGTGCTTAGTGAGCATATTTTATATTATTTTTTAGCGAATCACTTGATTAAAATCAAGAAAACGGGGTAAAAATATGTTTTTCAGCATAACTGTTTGCGCACACAGCGAATTTTTTCATATCTTTGCATCGTACAAAAGAGAAAGACAGACGAAGAAGGTCTGAAAAAGAAAATAGGATAACAATTAAAGAAAAGAAAGGTAAAAAGATTATGGTAACATTAACAGTATTCGCAATTGTTGCAATTATGATTGCACAGGCAATTAATTTGGGTAACAAGATTAACTTGAATAACAAGTAATCTTCTACCCACACTTTTAAACAGGGACATTTAGGTTTTTAGATTATTATATTGGGATGACATGCCAGATTATTGGTGTGTCATTTTTTTTATTTAGGCATGAAAAATACCAAACAAGTTTCTTTCTGATTTTTCTATAGTGAGTGCTAATTATTTATCATCAAAAGGTAATTTGTCTAAATACTTGTCAAAGTCACTTTGGAACAATCTATCTTGTATTATGCGATACTTCTCGAACTCAGTTTCTGCATGTTTTTTTGCTTCTTCTGCAGATACTTTACCTGATGTGTGTAGTAATTCGTTTCCACCTGCTGATAATATGATGTCTATCTGTTTAGCCCAATCTTCCATTGTCATAGGTATATGTCGTTTAGCCATTCGCTCAGCAAGTTCAAGAACACCATTTACTAATTGTCCCATGTCTGCTAATTCCATTTCCTTTAGATAATTCTTGGCTATTGATACATCTGTCTTGACAATTTTTCCATCTGGGGCATTTTCCCATGTGGTAAGTCCCATGTGTTCTTGTTTAGAATCTGCGCGTTCTACAATCAACTCTGCAGCTGTTCTGCCATGTACGGCATAATGTATCTTATTTTGCATCATCTTAAAGAAGGCTTTTGTTGTAGGGGCATCTCTATTATAGTCAACAGCTGTTGCGTAAATATCTGTCATTTTCTGATAGAATCTTCGTTCAGATAGGCGGATTTCACGAATTTCAGCTAATAGGTGTTCAAAGTAGTCTTCATCTAAGAATGTGCCGTTTTCCATACGTTTTCTGTCCAGTACATAGCCACGAATAGCATATTCGCGAAGTATACTTGTGGCCCATTGGCGGAATTGTGTTGCTCGGATGCTATTAACGCGATAGCCTACGCTAATAACAGCGTCGAGGTTGTAAAACTGAAGTGTGCGATTGACGTCTCTATTACCCTCACGTCGAACTACCGAAATTTTCTCGGTAGTTGCTTCCTTGTTTAGTTCGTTCGTATCATAAATGTTCTGCAAATGCACACTTATATTGTCGGAAGTGCAATCGAACAACATACCCATCGCCTTTTGGGTACACCATACCGTCTTGTCCTTATAGTACACCTCTACGCCCTGTTCCTTTCCTTCTATCTGAAAGATCAGGAACTCAGCCGTGCTATTTCTTATTTCTCTACGTTTTATCATATAATGTTGTTGATTCTTTTTTATTTCGTAAAATTACACAATGGCTGTGGAATTATACTTTCATGTTTTATCTGGAACCAATAATTCTTTTTTATATATTATTTTTGTGTTATGTCCCACTCTTCTTAAGAGTGGCATACATTTGTATCCCCTTTCTCTGATAGTGCGACACTTGATTCCTTTTTAATTCGGTTTATTTATTTAGTTACTTATTGCCCAATATTAGACTTTTCGGAGTGTAAATTTAATATAATTTATGCAAAGCAACAAAATTATTGGTGTTTTTTATGTAGTTGTTGCTTAAAACAAGAAGTTATGGTCACTCGGCATAAAAAATAAACGAGTTTATTTTGTTCTGCCTTCGTTTTTCTGTAACTTTTTGCCTGAAGTCAAGAAGTTACTGGCACTCGGAAATGAAAAGAAAAGTAAGCTTTCCTTTTGCATTTCTCTCGTTTTTTGTAACTTTGCAAAAAATAAATGAGTATATGAAGAAGGTAACTCCAAAGAAGAATTTAGGTCAGCATTTCTTGATTGATCTTGGTATAGCTAAGCGCATTGCCGACACGGTGGATGCTTGTCCTGATATTCCTGTGTTGGAAATAGGACCGGGTATGGGTGTGCTCACTCAGTATCTTGTGAAGAAAGACCGTGATGTGAAGGCGGTGGAGATAGACTCTGAGAGTGTGGCATACTTGTATGAAACATTCCCTGAGCTTCGCGATAAGGTTATTGGCGAGGACTTCCTTCGTATGGATCTGACTAAGATTTTTGACGGTAGGCAGTTTGTGCTTACTGGCAATTATCCTTATGATATTTCTTCGCAGATTTTCTTCAAGATGCTTGACTACAAGGATCTTATACCTTGCTGTACGGGTATGATTCAGCGCGAGGTGGCTCAGCGTATTGCAGCTCAGCCTGGTAACAAGACCTACGGCATCTTGAGTGTACTCATTCAGGCTTGGTATGATGTGGAATACCTGTTCACCGTTGACGAGAATGTGTTCAACCCTCCACCAAAGGTGAAGAGTGCCGTTATCCGTATGACTCGTAATGATGTTCATGATTTGGGATGCGATGAGAAACTCTTTAAGCGTTTGGTGAAGACGGTGTTCAACCAGCGTAGAAAGATGTTACGTGTGAGCATAAAGCAGATGTTCTCAAAGGAAACTATGCCTGCTGCTGATTTCTTCACTCAGGAGATTATGACTCTTCGTCCAGAACAGATGACAATTCAGCAGTTTGTTGACCTTACAAATCAGTTGTCGGCATTATATTAATTCTTTTCAGTTATCTTTTGAGATGAAAGAAATGTAATGTAATTTACAATAAACGCATTTAAAAATCATCTCGAACGCATCTAAGACTCATCTCGAAGGAATCTCGAAGGGTGAGAACGAGGAAAATGTTAGAAAAACGGAAACTATAAAATACTTATCAGGAATAGTATGAGAGAAAAATATGAACTCTTAGTGCAGCAAGTTGCGGCACTTATACAGGGAGAGAAAAACAAAGTTTCGGTATTGAGCAACGTGAGTGCAGCTCTTCATGAAGCATTCCCTGAGCGATTCTTCTGGGTAGGCTTCTATATGGTTGAAGATGGCGAACTGCAGTTAGGTCCGTTCCAAGGCTCGGTAGCATGTATGCACATAAAGAAAGGCAAAGGCGTGTGCGGCACCTCTTGGGAAAAAGCCGAAACAATAATTGTTCCTGATGTGGAGCAGTTTCCAGGGCACATAGCTTGCAGCAGTTTGAGCAGAAGCGAGATTGTAGTGCCAATGATAAGTAATGGTGAGGTGATAGGCGTTCTTGACATCGACAGCACATCAACCGATACCTTTAATGATACCGACAAAGAATATCTCGAGCAAATAGTTAAAAAAATAATCGAAACTATTGTATAATCCGAGAATAATCTATAATTTTGCCGATAACTAAAGACAAAAACCCAATTATATATGATTGACGTAAAAGCAACATTAAAAGACGCCGGTGAGCGTATGGAGATGGCGGTGATGTATCTTCAGGAAGAACTGGCCCGCATCCGTGCAGGACGTGCTAATGTAGCAATCCTCGATGGTGTACGTGTTAACTCTTATGGTTCTATGGTTCCACTGAACCAGGTAGCCAACGTTTCTGTTCCTGACGCCAGAACAATTGCTATTCGCCCATGGGACAAGAAGCAAATTAAGGATATTGAGAAAGGCATCATGGACAGCGATGTAGGTATCACACCAGAAAACAACGGTGAGATGGTACTTCTGCACCTGCCACAGCCAACCGAGGAGCGTCGTAAGGAACTTGTTAAGCAATGTAACAAGATTGGCGAGAATACAAAGATTCAGGTTCGCAATATCCGTGCTGACATCAAGGACAAACTGAAGAAAGCAATCAAGGATGGACTTTCTGAAGACCTTGAGAAAGATGCTGAGGCAGACTTGCAGGCAGAGCACGACAAGAGAATCAAACGTATTGATCAGCTGCTCGACGAAAAGCAGAAAGAAATCATGACTGTTTAATCCAATCACGTTTTTGAAATTAGAAAATCCCTAAATCATAGTAGTGAAAGGATTAGTAATAAAGAATACAGGCTCGTGGTACACCGTCAGAACAGATGACGGTCGTACCATCGAGAGCAAAATAAAGGGCAATTTCCGTTTGAAGGGCATCCGTTCAACCAATCCTGTGGCTGTGGGCGACCATGTAGAAATTGTAACCAATCAGGAAGGTACGGCGTTCATCACAGCTATTGATGACCGCCGTAACTACATTATACGCAAATCACAGAATCTATCAAAGCAAAGCCACATCCTGGCTGCTAATGTAGATCAGGCTTTCCTAATCGTAACGGTAAGCCATCCACAAACAAGCACAACATTTATTGATCGTTTCCTCGCAAGTGCCGAGGCTTATAGCGTGCCAGTAGTGCTGGTATTCAACAAATGCGACATATTGAGCGACGACGAGCGCCATTATCAGAAAATGATGATGGAACTCTATCGCACAATAGGTTACGACTGCTTTGAGATAACTGCGAAATCAGGTGAAGGCGTAGATGAATTGCGAAAAATTTTGCCAGGAAAGATAACTCTTTTAAGTGGAAATAGTGGAGTAGGAAAATCAACACTCATTAATCAAATTCTTCCAGGAGCCAATCTCCGTACAGCTGAAATAAGTGATGCACACGACACAGGTATGCACACAACAACATTCAGCGAGATGCTCGAAATACCAGGAGGCGGCTACATCATCGACACTCCAGGAATAAAAGGCTTTGGTACTTTTGATATGGAGCCAACAGAACTTACAAGCTATTTCCGTGAGATATTCAACTTCTCAAAAGACTGCCGTTTCAACAACTGCACACACACACACGAACCAGGATGTGCTGTTCTTAAGGCTGTTGAGGAGCATTATATCTCAGCAAGTCGTTATCAGAGCTATCTTTCTATGCTGGAAGATAAAGACGAAAATAAATACAGAGAGGCGTTTTAGTTTAGCTATACCCATGTTGAGCAGAAGCGTATCTTAAAACTGAATTAAAATAAAAAAATAAAAAGTGGGCGGTTTTTTTGGAACTATTGAGGTGCGTGACTGCGTGAACGACCTCTTTTATGGAACAGATTATAATTCACATCTGGGTACTAAACGTGCCGGATTAGTTACTTACGATAAAGAAAAGGGATTCACCCGTAGTATTCACAGTCTTGAACGTAACTATTTCCGTTCACGTTTTGAAGACGAGCTGGAAGGATTCTCAGGAAATAGCGGATTAGGAGTAATCAGCGATACCGATCCTCAGCCAATAATTATAAACTCTCATCTTGGACGTTATGCTGTAGTAACAGTAGCGAAGATAAACAACATGCGTGAGATTGCAGATAGCTTACTTCAGCAAGGCATGCATTTCAGCGAGATGAGCGCTAATAATATCAACCCTACAGAGCTTGTTTCATTACTTATCAATATGGGAAGCACATTTGTTGAGGGTATCAACAATGTATATAGCCGAATAGAAGGCTCTTGCTCTATGCTTGTGCTTACCGAAGACGGTATTCTTGCTGCTCGTGATGCACTTGGCAGAACACCTATCGTGATAGGCAAGAGCGAACATGGATATGCAGCATCAAGCGAAACATCTTCATTCCCTAATCTTGACTTCAAACGTGTGCGTGATGTAGGCCCAGGCGAGATTGTTCGTCTTCGTGCCGACGGTATGGAAGTACTTCAGCAGCCATTTACACGTAAGCAGATATGCTCATTCCTCTGGGTTTACTACGGCTTCCCTGCAAGCGATTACGAAGGAATAAACACAGAGTATGTTCGTGAAGCATGTGGAAAGCAGATGGGCGAAGACGACGATACCGAGGCAGATCTCGTATGTGGTATTCCTGATTCTGGAGTAGGTACAGCCTTAGGTTATGCTGAAGGACATAAAATCCCATATAAGCGTGCTGTGTTGAAATATACACCAACATGGCCACGTAGCTTCACACCAGGAAATCAGTCACGTCGCAATCTTGTTGCAAAGATGAAGCTTATTCCAAATAGCGCTATTCTAAAAGACCAGCGCGTGGTTTTCTGTGATGATTCTATTGTTCGTGGAACTCAACTTCGCGACAACGTACATACATTCTTTGAGTATGGTGCAAAAGAGGTGCATGGCCGTATCTCATGTCCTCCATTGGTGTATGGCTGTAAATATATTGGCTTTACCTCAAGCAAGAGCGATCTTGAGCTAATAACCCGTCGCATCATCAAGGATTTTGAGGGCGACGACAGTAAGAATCTTGAGAAATATGCAACAACGGATTCACCTGAATATACTCGTATGGTGAATGAGATAGGACGTCGATTAGGACTTACTACCCTTAAGTTTAATAAGGTTGAAACGCTTATAGATGCAATAGGACTGCCCAAGTGTGATGTGTGCACCC
This sequence comes from uncultured Prevotella sp., assembly GCA_905236755.1. Classification (GTDB taxonomy): domain Bacteria; phylum Bacteroidota; class Bacteroidia; order Bacteroidales; family Bacteroidaceae; genus Prevotella. The sequence goes on along the minus strand of CAJOCR010000002.1, from coordinate 117,690 downwards.
ATTGCTTTGATGGAAGTAGTTTTGATTTTGTTGAAATGTGCAAGAAGAAGTAAAATAAAACTGCTATAACAATAAAAAAGCCTGCTCACTCAGAGCAGGCTTTTTTATTGTTATGTTTGTTATGTTATGTTTGTTATGTTATGGTGGGATGTTACTTTATAGTAATAACATATTCGCTCATGAAACTTGCGCCTGGAGCAAGTTTGTTCATAAGGTATCTGTCTTTGAAATCGCCATCATAGTTTGCCCAGTCAGAAATACCATACCAAGGCTCAATACACACAAAAGGAGCTTTGTTGCAAGGATTCCATATACCAACAGCAGGAGCCTTTAAGTCAACGCTGACAACAGGCTGATTGTCTTCGCCAAGTATTTCAATATGCTTTATCTGACTATGGTCGAAGATGACGGCATTCTCTGTGAAAGCATCTTCCTCTACTTCCCAAATACCGTCTTTTGTTTCAATATCAAGATATTTAGGCTCTATATATCCGTTAGAGTTAGCATACAGACGCTTGGGCTCTGCATCGTTCATACGCATACGAACAGTCATCTCTTCGCCCTTCTTGCATCCAGGCACATTAAAGGCTGGGTGACCGCCAATCTGGAAATAAATATCCTTTATGTCGGTGTTTTCAATATGCCACACAACATGAATCTTGTTATCAACAAGCTTATAGCTTACAGCAAGATTGAAATGGAAAGGATAAACCTTGTATGTTTCTTCGTCATCAGTAAGTCCGAACACTACCTGATTCTCACCTTTAGCAATAAGCTTGAAGTCCTTGTGGCGAGCGAAACCATGATGCTGCATCTCAATCTCTTTTCCATTTATGCTATAAGCATCTTTCCATAGACGGCCAACAATAGGGAAGAGCAAAGGAGACTGACCGCCCCAATAGCGCTTGTCGCCTTCCCATAGATATTCTTTTCCTTCAGCATCTCTGATGCTTTGAAGTTCTGCTCCATGTTCTGAAATGAGTAATGTGAGCTTTTCGTTTTTTAATCGTTCCATGTTTGTAATTTTGTATTGTTTAGAGCAAAGATATAAAAAAAATGTGTAATGTGTAGTGTGTAATGTGGAATTATTTTTGCACGGCAATGCTGTTAAGTGATAAATTATGATTACTATGTAATTCCAAATTCAAAATTCGTAATTCCAAATTCTTTTTGTACCTTTGCATTTAAATAAGTAAAATATGGTCAACTTTGCACATTTCAATTCTTCTGGTAGTTATCGTCGTGACGAGCTAATTCGTATCATTGAACACGCTGTGGAACAACTCTCTCAGTCAGAGTTGGAATCGTTGTATTATGACCTAATTTCAAAGGATTATATTCATGATTAATTACGAGGAACTTCGCGACAAGCGCATTGCCGTATTACTTTCTGGCGGTGTAGATTCAAGTGTTGTGGTCTATGAGTTTGCTTCTCATGGATTGCATCCTGATTGTTTCTATATAAAGATTGGACCAGAAGAGCAAGAGGAATGGAACTGTTCTTCAGAGGAAGATCTTGAAATGGCAACAGCTGTGGCTCATCGTTACGGCTGCAAACTTCAGGTTATAGATTGTCATCACGAGTATTGGGATCAGGTAACCAAATATACTATGGATAAGGTAAAAGCTGGTTTCACTCCTAATCCTGATGTGATGTGTAATCGTCTTATTAAGTTTGGTGCTTTTGATGAGAAGATGGGTCATGATTATGATCTTATTGCTACAGGCCATTATGCTCAGACCGAGGTTATTGATGGTAAGAAATGGCTTGTGACAAGTCCTGATCCGGTAAAAGATCAGACTGATTTCCTTGCTCAGATATATCAATGGCAGCTGAAGAAGGCTATCTTCCCTATAGGTCATCATATGAAAGAGGAGATACGTGAGATTGCTGAGCGTGAGCATCTTATTAATGCAAAACGTAAAGATTCTCAGGGTATTTGTTTCCTTGGCAATATTGACTATAATGAGTATGTGCGTCGTTATCTTGGTGAGAAGAAGGGTGATGTTATTGAACTTGAGACAGGTAATAAGATAGGTGAGCACAAAGGACTATGGTTTCACACTATCGGTCAGCGTAAGGGCTTAGGTCTTGGCGGTGGTCCTTGGTTTGTTATCAAGAAAGATGTAGAACGAAACATCCTTTATGTAAGTCATGGTTATGATCCTGAGACAGCTTATAAGAAGGACTTTAAGATACATGGTTTTGATTTCCTCACAGAAGGAATAACAGAACTTCCTAAGCGTGCAACATTCAAGATTCGTCACACTCCAGAGTATCATCCTGCAACAATAGAAACAACTGCTGACGGTACATTCATTATTCATAGTGATGAGAAGATTCATGGTGTTGCTCCTGGTCAGTTCTGTGTGGTATATGATGATGGGCATCATCGTTGTTATGGCTCTGGCGAAATAACAGTATGAATGTTGAATTTTGAATGTTGAATTATGATTCAAAATTCATGAACTACTATCTTCTATGCAAGTGAAGCTTGCAAAACTTAAATAAATAATGAAGCAATGATAGTAACAGAAGAAATACTTTTAAATGAATCTCCTCGTGTTAGCAGTATGTTTTCATATTGGCGAGATGTGATGTATTCTAAACTGAAGTTCTTGACTCTTGATGACGGTATAGACATACATACTGAGGCTCATTGTGAGCGTGTACTCTTGTTGGCTTTAAAGATAGGAGAGCAGCGACAGTTATTGCTTCGTTCTATGATTGCGTTGTGTCATGCAAGTATCTTCCATGATACTCGTCGCAAGGATAATTATCTTGATCGGGGACATGGTGACAGAGCTGCTGATTATTATAAGGAGTTTTGTGAAAAGAACAGCATGAAATTCCTTCCTGAGGTGTTTGCGGCTATAAAGTATCACGATAGGAATGATGAGGAAGGCGAGGAATATATCCGCAGGGAAGCGCCTGCTGATGAAATGGAAGGTTGGCTTGAGGTATATCGTGATTTCAAGGATGCCGATGCTCTTGACCGTTTTCGTTTAGGTCCTTGGGGACTGAACGAGAACTTCTTGAGAACAGAGCAGTCGCGTGCGCTTGTTGATTTTGCTCGTGAACTTGTAAACAAGACTATTGATCCTGAGGTAATGAAAAAGACAATGGATGCTACTCGTCCTTTTGCTGATATTCTCTTAGGGAAAAAGAAATAAAAAAAGCTCACATTCTGTGTGAGCTTTTATTGTCTATAATGGTTCTATAATCCGTCTATATTGATTCTATATTAAATTTCGCAGAAAATATCGCATAATTCTTTACGTTTCTTTTCTGCGTGTGGACAGTCTTCTGCAATATGTCCGATAGGGATAATAGCCACAGCCTCAAAGCCCTCAACAGGGAAATATTCCTTTATTTTGGCCACATCATAGTTGCATACCCAGCAAGTGCCTAAGTTGCGTTCTGTAGCAGCAAGACAAAGGTGCTCTATTGCAATAGCGAGGTCAATGTCGCCATGTGGTTTCTCATCATCTTTACGAATCCAGTTTTCTTCTGGGTTCTTCATACAGATAATATACATTGGAGCAGTAGCAAACCATTCACGGTTATAGCACTCACGTATTTTGGCTTTAGCCTCTTCTGATTTTACTGCAATAAACTTCCAAGGTTGGCGGTTGCATGCAGAAGGTGCTAAACGCACACACTCAAGGATATAGTTAAGATCTTGCTCGCTAACAGTTTCGTTAGTATACTTACGTGCAGAGAAACGTGCTTTGCTCAGTTCAAGTAGGTTCATTTTTTTTGTATGTTTTAAAGGGTTATGCCAAATATGCTTTGAGCATATCACTGGTAGTATTCTTTCTTAGCTTGCGAACTGCTGTGTTTCTTATCTGGCGCACACGTTCACGTTTCAATCCCATCTGTTCGCCTATCTCAGCAAATGTGCGATGAGGCTGATCAATGCCATAGAACGATTCAATGATTATTCGTTCGCGATAGTTCAGCACGTCCATAGCATCAACAAGTTCGTCCTTGATACTCTTCTCAAGAGCAAGCTTGTCAGGGAGAGGTGCAGAAGGGTCGGAGAGAACACTAAGCAAGCTCATGTGCTTACCTTCCTCAAGAGGAGCATCAACAGAGAAAGCTTTCGACTGTTCTTTGGCTTGGGCGTTGGTTTCACCTTTTGGCAAACGGTATATTCCCGACTGCTCATTAATAGCAGCCTCGATACTCTCCTTAATATATGATTGAGCATAGTTCGCAAAGCGAGTGCCACGAGAACCATCATAGTTTCGTGCAGCCTTCATCAAACCGATATTACCCTCGCTGACAAGGTCGTTCATGCCCACACCTCTGTCCTGATAGTGCTTGGCAATACTTACCACTAATTTCAGATTAGCAGTAGTGAGTCTGTCAAGTGCTCGTGCATCACCAGCCTTAATTCTCTCAGACAGTTCGCGTTCTTCGTCTTCTGTAAGAAGTTTAGTGCGACCTATCTCGTCAAGGTATGTAGTGAGCGATTCGCTCTCACGCTCCGATAATGGTTTTCCTGTTTTTATTTTCCTCATGATTGCAAATATACGAATAAAAAAATAAATGCGAGAAAAAAGCGTGCAAAATTCAATTATAAAAAAAACTGAGCCTGCTTGAAAAAGTAGGCTCAGTTTTTGGTTAAAGACCTTTCATAGATAGTGAGATGCGTTTGCGTCTCATGTCAACCTCTACAACTCTTACACGTACATGCTGGTGAAGTTTCACCACTTCTGTTGGATCTTTGATAAATCTATCGCAGAGCTTGCTGATATGAACTAAACCATCTTGATGTACACCTATGTCAACGAAAGCACCAAAGTTGGTGATGTTGGTGACAATACCAGGAAGTTCCATTCCTACTCTAAGATCTTCGGGGCTATGCACATTTTTGTCAAACTCAAACACCTCAATCTTATCACGTGGGTCAAGTCCAGGCTTCTCTAATTCTTTGAGAATATCCTGAAGTGTTGGCATGCCGATAGTGTCGGTAACATAGCGTTTGATGTCAATCTTCTTGCGTTCGTCGGCATTGGTTATGAGGTCTGCAACTTTACAGTTACAGTCTTTAGCCATTTGTTCTACAACCTTGTAGCTTTCAGGATGAACAGCAGAGTTGTCGAGAGGATTCTTTGCGCCTGGTATGCGAAGGAAACCTGCACATTGTTCAAATGCTGTGGCTCCGAGTCGTGGTACCTTTTTCAGTTGAGCACGAGAAGTAAATGGTCCGTTTTCCTTTCTGTAGTCAACGATATTCTTTGCAAGGGCAGGACCAAGACCGCTGACATAGGTAAGCAGATGTTTGCTGGCTGTATTCACGTTAACACCAACCGAGTTCACACATAGCTCAACAGTAGTGTCGAGAGATTTCTTTAGTGCATTCTGATTTACATCATGCTGATACTGTCCTACACCAATACTCTTTGGATCAATCTTCACCAGTTCGGCAAGAGGGTCCATGAGTCGGCGTGCAATACTTACCGCTCCACGAACAGTAACATCTTCGTCAGGAAATTCCTCACGAGCTGTTTCTGAGGCAGAATAAACAGATGCACCATCTTCAGAAACCACGAATATCTGTACCTCATGGTCGAATGGTAGGTTATGTATAAAGTCAGACGACTCTCTTGAATAAGTACCATTACCAATGGCAATAGCTTCTATCTTGTAGTCTTTTACAAGCTTTGTGAGTTGTCGTGCAGCTTTATCGGATTCACGTGCAATATGTGCTACTTCGTGATGAAGCAGATTGCCTTGCGCATCAAGACATACAATCTTGCATCCTGTGCGAATACCAGGGTCAACACCTAATACTCTTTTTTGTCCAAGCGGTGCAGCGAGCAATAGCTGATTAAGGTTTTCTGCAAACACAGAGATAGCCTCTTCATCAGCTTTCTCCTTACTTGCAGAAGCAAATTCTGTTTCCATAGAAGGTTTTATCAGTCTCTTGAAAGCATCTTCTATGGCCTCGTTCACATATTTGTTATATTTGTAGTTTCTCTTTATCTTATCGGTACATACTTCATCGTCGGCAGAGATTGTGACGCGAAGGATACCTTCGTTCTCGCCTCTGCGCATAGCAAGCAGACGATGTGAAGTACAACGCTTCAGTGATTCGCTCCAATCAAAATAATCGCTGTATTTCTGGGCTTTCTCATCATCTTTCATCTTTGTGATTACCTTCGATGTGATATAAGCCTCTCTGCGATATACGGCACGTACACTCTGGCGCACACGCTCGTCTTCGCTTACCATCTCGGCAATAATATCTTCAGCTCCGTGAATAGCGTCGTCAACAGTCTTAACCTCACCTTTGACAAATCTGTGTGCAGCATCTTCTACGTTGCGCACCTGTCCAAGCATGATCATTGTGGCGAGAGGTTCCAAGCCCTGCTCACGAGCAATCTGAGCACGTGTTCTGCGTTTAGGTTTATATGGTAGATAAATATCTTCAAGCACATTACCTTCCCAGCATGTGTCAATACGTTTTTTTAGTTCATCGGTGAGTTTTCCCTGTTCTTCAATCTGCTTCAAGATTGTTTCCTTGCGTTTAGCAAGTTCTTTCAGTTTGTCACTCATCTCAGAGATTTTAGCAATCTCCACTTCATCCATATTGCCGGTACGTTCTTTGCGATAACGTGCAATGAAAGGTATTGTTGCTCCTTCATCAAGAAGAGAGAGCACAGCTTCAACCGAACGTATATTTAATGAAAGTTCTTCAGATATTTTGTGTGTAAATAGATTCATAGTTTTTGCCTACTACCTGATTAATCCTCTAAAGGAGCATTTTTAAGTTTTTCAAGGGCACGGCATAATTGGTCGGGACACGAAGTCATTTTGTTTCCACAACGTATGCCATTGATCTTCGTAATCACATCATCAATCTTCTGACCAGTTACAAGTTTGCTTATTCCCTGAAGATTACCGTTGCATCCTCCAAGAAACATTACCTGCTGAATAACATCGTTTTCATCGGCAGTAACGTCAATCATCTGTGAGCATACGCCTTGAGGCTGATAGAATATGTGTTTTGTTTTCATATTGTTATGTATATTATTTTATGAGTAAATGCCAGTCTTCAACAAAGTCAATCATTTGATGATAGAGAATGTTTGCACCGAGCGAACTCAGTTCTTCGTCGGGTAGGGGACCGCTGTTTATGGCTACCGTAAATATCTTGGCAGCCACTCCTGCACGTACACCTAATGGAGCATTCTCAACAACGATTCCTTCCCATGGCTTTAGATTTCCTGCTTTCTGTAGTCCTGCAAGATACGGATCTGGATTTGGCTTTCCACGTTTCACATCGTATGCTGTTGTGATGTGAGTCTCGTCGAGATACTTGCCAAAATCGTTGAGCAGGCGTGTTATAAGTGGACGCTGACCACTGCCTGTAACAACATTCACGCTCATCCCAGCCTGATGAATCTTCTCCATGATATCGAGAACGCCATCAAAGATAGGTGCCTCAGGCATACTATGGAAAATGCGTGTTTTCTCATCATACATCATCTGCGCTTCTTCAAGCGAGATGTCTATGCCTTTCTGTTTCTTTACAAAAAGACGAATAGTGTCAATACCACGTGCGCCTTCGGTAGCATAGGCATCTGAAGCTGTCATGTTAATGCCAAACTTCTTCATTGACTCTTCCCAGGCAACAGCATGGTTAGGCATGGAGTTATATAGCACTCCATCCATATCAAAGAGAACGGCTTTGGGGCAGAACGCCTCAAAGCCGTTGTTTTGTATGTAATTATTAATATTACTTCTCATTGGCAAGACGCTCCTGAATAGCCTTACTTTCAGCCTCATAGCCAGGCTTGTTGAGAAGAGCAAACATATTCTTCTTGTAAGCCTCTACACCAGGCTGGTTGAATGGGTTAACTTCTTGAAGCAGACCGCTGATACCGCAAGCTTTCTCGAAGAAGTATATAACCTGACCAAGATAGTATTCATTAAGCTCTGGAACACTTACGCGCATGTTTGGTACACCACCGTCAACATGAGCAAGACGAGTACCAAGCTCAGCCATCTTGTTAACATCATCAACACGCTTACCCTCAAGGAAGTTCAAACCGTCGAGGTTCTCATCATCGTGTGGGAAGAGCAACTTTTTAGCTGGAGTCTCAACAGAGATAACAGTCTCGAAGATAGAACGCTCGCCTTCCTGAATCCACTGACCCATAGAGTGAAGGTCGGTAGTGAAGTCGCAAGCTGCAGGGAAGATACCCTTAAGGTCTTTACCCTCGCTCTCTCCATAGAGCTGCTTCCACCATTCTGCCATGAAGTGAAGCTTAGGCTGGAAATTGCAGATAATCTCAATCTTCTTGCCTGCCTGTGTATAGAGAGCTTGGCGAGTAGCTGCATACTGTGCAGCAATGTTCTCAGCGAAAGGAACATCAACACCTGTAGCTTTCTCCATATCCTGAGCGCCCTTAACGAGGGCCTTGATGTCGAAACCTGCAACAGCGATTGGCAACAAACCAACAGGAGTAAGAACAGAGAAACGACCACCTACATTGTCAGGAATGATGAAGCTCTTGTAGCCTTCCTTATCTGCACAAGTGCGAGCAGCACCCTTCTTTGCATCTGTAATAGCTACGATAACTTCTTTAGCCTCATCCTTACCTCTCTGAGCCTCACACTGCTTCTTCAGCAGACGGAAAGCAAGAGCAGTCTCGGTAGTAGTACCAGACTTAGAAATATTGATTACACCAAACTTCTTGTTCTTCAAGTATTCTGTTAACTCAGCAAGATAATCCTCACCGATATTGTTACCTGCGAAAACAATGTTTGGATTCTTTGTATCATCATTAACGAGCCATGCAAAAGAATTACCCAATGCCTCGATAACGGCACGAGCACCCAGATAAGAACCACCAATACCTGCAACAACTACTACTTCGCACTTTTCACGAAGAGTGTTAGCTACAGCCTGTAGTTCGTTAAGGAATTCGTCTGTAATCTCAGTTGGCAAATGAAGCCAGCCAAGGAAATCATTACCAGCACATGTTGCATTCTCTAAAGCATTCTGTGCTTCTTTTACCTTTGACTCGTAAGCCTCTACTGCACCAGCATTCAAAAACTGTACAGCTTTGCTTGTGTCTAAGCTAATGTTCATCATAACTATTTATCTAAAACTATCTGTTAATAACTTTATCTCTATCTGTGGATTTATCCTCTCGTACAAAATGTTATATACTGCATCCAGAATAGGCATATTAACGTGCATGTGACGATTAATCTCCTTCATACACTTTGTGCCGAAATATCCTTCTGCAATCATTTCCATTTCGATCTGGGCACTCTTCACAGAGTATCCTTTTCCTATCATCGTACCGAATGTGCGGTTACGACTAAAATTGCTATAGCTGGTCACAAGAAGGTCACCAAGATATACGCTATCGTAGATGCTACGTTCTATAGGATGAACGGCATTAAGGAAACGATTCATTTCCTGTACGGCATTTGAAATGAGCACAGCCTGAAAATTATCTCCGTATTTCAAGCCGTTGCATATACCTGAAGCTATGGCATATACATTCTTCAATACCGAGCTGTATTCAATTCCTACAACATCGCTTGATGTCTTCGTCTTGATGTAGTTGCTTGTCAGTACATCAAGGAATGCTTCGGCCTTGTCATGATTGCTACAACCTACAGTTAAGTAGCTTAATCTCTCCATTGCTATTTCTTCAGCGTGTGAAGGTCCTCCGATAACTGCAAGGTTATCGTATGGTACATCATATACGCGGTGGAAATAATCCGAGCACACAAGATTTTCATCTGGTACAATACCTTTTATGGCTGTTACGATAAATTTATCTCGAATGCTTGTCTTTAGTTTCTTGAGATGATTTTTCAGATAAGGCGAAGGGGTTACGAATACCAATGTATCGTAGTTCTCCACAATCTTGTTAATGTCGCTCGAGAAGAATATCTCGTCAACATTGAAGCGTGCACCGGTAAGATAGGCAGGGTTATGGCCAAGACGCTTGAAATCTTCAATACGATCATCGCGACGCATATACCATCCTATATGATGCGTATGCCCCACTATAATCTTGGCTATGGCTGTTGCCCAACTGCCGCCTCCAATGACTGCTATCTTTCCTACGTTGTACATATTGAAACCCACCTCTTGCCCCTCCTACGAAGGAGGAGAGGTAGATATGTTTTTTTGTTTATACTTCTTATTACTGAGCCTTGTCAATCCAAGTCTGAATCTCGTCAACAGTTGGCTTGGTATAATCGAGCTTGTATTTCTTCACAATCTCACCGAGCTTCTGCTGCAATCCCTGAGCCTTCTGGTCTTTGATGTCGCTGATAAGGTTGAAACCTGCTTTACGCAATACGTATACCCAATCTTCTGCTACACCCAGCTCTGCCCATTCCTTTATGCTGCTCTGTGGCATCTTTACCTCAGGTTTTAGTTGTGGGAAGAGCATTACCTCCTGGATAAACTCGTTGGCTGTCATCAACATGACAAGACGGTCGATACCGATACCGATACCTGATGTAGGAGGCATACCATACTGGAGAGCACGAAGGAAGTCGTGGTCAATGATCATAGCCTCGTCATCACCCTTGTCAGCAAGCTTCATCTGGTCAACAAAACGCTGTTCCTGATCAATAGGATCGTTAAGCTCTGAATATGCGTTTGCACATTCCTTACCGTTGATCATCAGCTCGAAACGCTCTGTAAGTCCTGGCTTAGAGCGATGCATCTTGGTAAGTGGTGACATCTCTACAGGATAGTCGGTGATGAATGTTGGCTGGATATATGTGCCTTCGCAGAACTCGCCAAAGAGTTCGTCAATGAGCTTACCCTTACCGAAGGTCTCGTCAACTTCCATCTCCTTAGAGAGGCAGAACTCACGAATTTCTTCTTCGCTCTTGCCGTTGCAGTCGAAACCTGTTTTTTCCTTGATAGCATCAAGGATAGGCAGACGACGGAATGGAGCTTTGTAGCTGATAACCTTACCATCAGGATATGTTACCTCTGGCTTGCCGTTTACTGCAATACAGATAGTCTCGAGCAGTTCCTCTGTGAACTTCATCATCCAGTTATAGTCCTTGTAAGGAACATAAAGCTCCATACATGTGAACTCTGGGTTGTGAGATTTGTCCATACCCTCGTTACGGAAGTTCTTGCCAATCTCGTAAACACCATCGAAACCACCAACAATAAGACGTTTCAGATAAAGCTCTGTAGCGATACGCATGTACATATCCACGTTAAGAGCGTTGAAGTGGGTGATGAATGGACGTGCGGAAGCGCCACCGGCAATAGACTGCAGAATAGGTGTTTCTACCTCAGTGTAGCCATGCTCGTCGAAGAACTTACGCATGGTGCGAAGAACGATAGCTCGCTTGAGGAATGTGTCCTTTGTGCCGTCGTTAACAACGAGGTCAACATAACGCTGACGAGCACGCATCTCAGGGTCGTCAAACTTATCGTATGCAACACCATCCTTGTACTTCACTACAGGAAGAGGCTTGATGCTCTTGCTCAGCAATATAATCTCTTTGGCGTGTACACTGATCTCGCCAGTCTGTGTTTTGAACACAAAACCTTTAACGCCAATGATGTCGCCAATATCTAAAAGTTTCTTGAATACTTTGTTGTACAGGTCTTTATCTTCGCCTGGGCAGATATCATCACGTGTGATATATACCTGGATGCGACCTTTGCTATCCTGAAGCTCTACGAAAGAAGCCTTACCCATCACACGACGGGTCATCATTCTACCTGCAATAACTACTTCGCGATTTTCATCTTCTTTGAAGTTTTCCTTTATTTCGTCTGTATAGGCGTTGGTTGGAAACTCTGCTGCAGGATATGGATCAATACCCATATTGCGCAACTCTTGAAGACTTTGTCTGCGAACAATTTCCTGCTCGCTTAACTCTAAAATGTTCATATTTTAATTTTCGAAAATTTCTCTGGGTGCAAAGTTACTAAAAAACGAGTGCAGAACAAAATAAACTTGTTTATTTTTTATGCTGAGTGTCAGTAACTTCTCGTATTTTGACGAAAAGTTACTAAAAAACGAGTGCAGAACAAAATAAACCTGTTTAATTTTATATATTTAAGGTAAAATGAGTTTGAAGTTAGAAGTTGGGAAGCGCAAAGCGCTTAAAAAACTCTCTAATTATTCGAACGTAGTTCTCAGCAACTCGTCTCTAATTCTTGAAAAAACTCAGCTCTCGCCTTCGAGATGCCGTTGATTTCATCGAGCCATCTCTTGGCTCGGCATAGTCAAAATAAAATTTTGCTCTGCTCTCGCCTTCGAGATGCCGTTGATTTCATCGAGTCATCTCTTGGCTCGGCATAGTCAAAATAAAATTTTGCTCTGCTCTCGCCTTCGAGATGCCTTCGAGATGCGTTCGAGATGTTACAGTTCTTGTGATTTTATTTTCTTGCCCTCAAGACTGTAAATGCTGATAGTTCTGTTTTCTAACACTCCAAATGTTGGAATATTTCCGTTTTTAGGGAAGGTGATTGAACCTGTATTGCATATTACTGTATTCTCGTCTTTTGATAGTTCCCATAAGTGAGTGTGTCCATATACTATAGCGTCAAACTTACCCTTTGGACGGTTCTCTTTGTTGTACTCGTGTCCGTGGGTTAGAAGAATGCGTTTGCCATTATCAACAAGAAGCATGTATGTCTGCATAATAGGGAAGTTCAACAACATCTGGTCTACTTCTGAATCGCAGTTTCCTCTTACGGCGATAATGTCGTCGCTCATTTCATTTAACAATTCGGCAATACCTTTAGGGTTAAGACCTTCAGGGAGTCCGTTTCTTGGTCCGTAATTTAATATGTCGCCCATGATGCAAAGCATATCGCAATTGTTGTTTTTGTAAAAATCTATTGCCTTTTTGAGGGCAGGCAACGAACCATGTATGTCTGATATGAGTAAGTATTTCATTGTTTTTTAATTTTTATTTGCATGCAAAGATAATAAATTGCTTGCAGAATTTTTAGAAAATGGCTACATTTGCAGAGAATTTTAACGAACCTTTTTTATTCGTTTTTGTAACTGCATAACCTATGACTACAATTAAAGATGGTTTCCTGGACGCGATATGCGAGTATGTGCCTCGTACCCAGGTTTATACCGATGAACTCAGAATATTAGCTTGGGGTACGGATGGAAGTTTCTACCGCATGACTCCAAAAATGGTAATCCGTGCTGAGAATGAACAGCAAGTTTCGCATATTGTTCAAGTATGTAGTCAATACAAAACCCCTTATACCTTCCGTGCGGCTGGCACATCTCTCTCGGGACAGAGTTGTACCGACTCTGTGCTTATCGTTGCAGGAAAGCATTGGGAAAACTATGAGGTGGCTCCTGATCATGCAAGTATTCGTATGCAGCCAGGATTGGTGGGAGGTAGAGTAAATCGTATACTCAAACCTTTTGGAAGAATTCTTCCTCCTGATCCAGCGTCTGTCAATAGTGCAATGATAGGCGGTATTGTTAATAACAATGCTTCTGGAATGAACTGTGGCGTTCATGCCAATAGCGATAATATGCTTATTAGTGCTCGCATAGTGCTTGCTGATGGAACAGTGCTCGATACAGGCAATAGAGAAAGTCGTGAGAGTTTCCGTCAAAGTCATCCTGATTTCCTTAAACGTATAGAAAAACTTCGTGACAAGGTCCGTGCAAACAAACAATTAACCGAACTGATTCGTTATAAGTACAGCATTAAGAATGTAACGGGATTAAATATTCGTCCTCTTGTTGCTTATGATGATCCTTTTGATATCATTGCTCATTCAATAGTAGGCTCTGAGGGTACTCTCGCTTTTCTCTCAGAGGTTAATATGCGTACTCTTCATGACTATCCTTACAAGGCATCGGCTATGGTGTATTTCCTTTCGATGAAGGAAAGCTGTAATGCAGTTGTGAAGTTAAAGCAGTTGAAGGGACCTGAGGAAGATATTGGAATAAGTGCTGAAGATCTAATGGTGAAAAGTGCCGAGATGCTCGACTATCTTTCTCTTGCTTCTGTTGACGATCCTGTGTTCTTACAGTACAAGAAAGATGTTGATGCAGGTAAGATAGAAGGCGTGCAGCCAGGTGATTATCATAATCTAACCGCTATTCTTACCGAAACAAAGGCTATCACCCACGAACAACTACAGAATCAGATAGACGCCATCATGGCAATTCTTTCTGATTTTCAGTTATATCAGCCTGCTGAATTTACAGAAGATCCAGCCATCTATGGGAAATATTGGGCTATTCGTTCAGGCATCTTCCCTGCTGTGGGTGGTATGCGCCCTAAAGGCACATCGTGTCTTATAGAGGATGTTGCTTTCCATATAGAAGACCTTCCTGAAGCTACTGTAAAATTACAGAAACTCATTGCAGCTCACGGATATTCTGATGCATGTATCTATGGTCATGCTTTTGAAGGCAATTATCATTTTATTCTCAATCAGAGTTTCCAAACCCAAGACGAGATAGCCCGTTATGCTTCTATGATGAGGGATGTGGCGAAACTTGTTGTGGAGGAATATCATGGTTCGCTGAAAGCAGAGCATGGAACAGGTCGAAATATGGCCCCGTTTGTGAAGTACGAGTGGGGTGACGAGGCCTATGAGGTGATGAAAGAGTTGAAGACAATCTTCGATCCAGACGGCTTGCTTAATAAGGGTGTTATCTTTAACGATGATCCCGATTGTTTCATAAAGCATCTTAAGCCACTTCCTGTTCTTGGGTTCGATTATTCCAAGATGCCTGATACTGATAGTGCAAAGGAGATGGTTGAAGGCGTAAAGAAAGCAGATAAATGCATAGAATGTGGATTCTGTGAGGTAAACTGTGTTTCTTGTGGACTCACCCTTTCTTCTCGTATGCGTATAGCGGTACAGCGAGAAATTAGTCGTCTTGAAGCCGAAGGCGGGGCCGATAACCTTGCTCATGCTAACGATTTGCGTAAGCAATATAAATACTATGGCGATGCCACTTGTGCTGCTGACGGACTTTGTGCAACCAGCTGTCCTATGAAGATAAATACTGGTGACGTAACCCACATGGTTCGGCAACTCAATATGCAGCATAATCAGTTAGGACGTTGTATTGGCAAAAATGCTGCTGATAATTTATCGCGTTGGAAAGAATTTATACGTCTTATCCTTGGTGTAGCCGATTTCTTCCATGATATATTGGGTACAACCAATATGACCAATATTACATCACGTATTCACCAGTTGGGCTTGCCTCTGTGGACTTCTGCCATGCCTAAGGCTGTTAAACAACCACAGGAAAAAAGTCTAAGTAAACTTAACACAGAACTTAAGGTTGTTTATTTCCCAAGCTGTCTAAACCAAACAATGGGACTCGCCAAAGGTGCTCCTGTAAAGAACTCGCTTGTTGACGAGATGTGTGAATTGCTTAATAAGGCAGGATTTGAGGTTGTGTTCCCTGAGAACATGAAGAATCTATGTTGTGGTCAGATATGGGAAAGCAAGGGAATGGTAGATATTGCCGACCGTAAAACGCGTGAACTTGAAGAGGCACTATGGGAAGCAACTAATCATGGTGAGTATCCTGTACTATGCGACCAAAGTCCTTGTCTCCATCGTATGCGTAAACTAATAACACGCATGAAGCTTTTTGAACCAGTAGAGTTTATCATGACCTATTTAAAAGATCGACTTGACTTCCATCCTATTGATCGCCGTATTGCTGTTCATGTCACTTGCTCAACACGTGAGATGGGACTTGCCTATCAGCTCGTTGCCTTAGCAAAGCTTTGCTCAGACAATGTCCTTGTTCCAGAAGGGGTAGGGTGCTGTGCTTTTGCTGGTGATAAAGGATTTACCCATCCAGAGGTTAACGAATATGCTCTTCGCAAACTTCGTCCACAGATAGAACAGCAACATATAGAGGTAGGCTACAGTAACAGCCGTACGTGCGAGATTGGTTTGCAAAGCAACTCAGGCATACCTTATGTGAGCATTGCTTATCTGGTTAATGAGTGCACTACTGCAAAACAGTGACGCTGTTTTGCAGAATTAGAAGTTAGAAGTTAGGAGTTAGGAAGCGCATGGCGCTTAAAAATTGACTGCCCCTGCGGACATCGAACCATTCGAATTCAAAAAAAGAAGCGAAAGAAGAAATATAAAATAATTAACAATATAACATGCATATAGCAGTAGCTGGAAATATAGGTAGTGGAAAAACCACCCTCGTAAACATGCTTTCCAAACATTATGGTTGGAAACCACAGTTCGAGGCGGTTGTTTCCAATCCTTATTTAGATGACTATTACAAAGACATTCAACGTTGGTCTTTCAACATGGAAGTATTCTTCCTTAAAGAACGTTTTCGTAATCTTTTGGAGATAAGTCAGTCAAACACTACAATTATTCAAGATCGTTCCATTTACGAAGGAGTGTATGTATTCATGGCTAATAATTTCAAGATGGGAAATCTTGATGAACGTGATTACACCACTTATATGGAACTCTTTGAACAAATGACCGATGTGGTGAAATATCCCGACCTCATGATTTATCTTCGTTCAAGCGTACCTCATTTAGTTAAGAACATCCAGAAACGTGGAAGAGACTATGAGCAACAGATTCCTTTGGAATATCTTGAGAATCTTAACGAATTATACGAAGAGTTCATATTTAAAAACTATGGTGGTAAGGTGATGACTATTGATGTGGATAATATCGACTATGAGCATCAACCACGACAGTTTGGTGAAATCATCGACCGTATAGATGCCGACCTCTTCGGTCTTTTCAAGTAAAAACAATAAAAAACAATATATAAAAATGCATATAGCAATAGCAGGAAACATTGGAAGTGGCAAAACAACCTTAACAAAGAAACTTGCCAAACGTTATAATTGGACTCCACAGTTCGAACCAGTAGACAACAACCCTTATCTTGCCGATTATTACAAGGATATGAATCGTTGGGCTTTCAATCTGCAGATTTATTTCCTTAACAAGCGTTTCAAGGATGTTGTAGATATTGCACGTGGTAATGTTGATGTTATTCAGGATCGTACCATTTTCGAGGACGCTCGTATCTTTGCACCTAACCTTCATGATATGGGCATGATGAGCGATAGAGATTTTGCCAACTATAGCGACCTCTTTGATCTCATGATCTCGCTTGTTAAGTTACCTGATCTTATGATTTATATCCGTTCATCTATCCCTACTATCGTTTCTCATATACAGAAACGTGGACGCGACTTTGAAAAGAGTATTCGTATCGACTATCTTGAGGGACTAAACAAACGTTATGAGGATTGGATTTCTACATATAAAGGACATCTAATTATTGTTGATGGTGATAATCTCGACTTCGAGAACAACGATTCTGACTTCTCAAAGATTACCGATTTAATTGATCAGGAACTCTTTGGATTGTTCCCATTAGAAAAGTAATGATATTAAATATTGTTCTTCTTATAACAGGTGTAGCCGTAGTGCTTTGGGGTGCCGATAGACTTACTGAAGGTGCCGTGGGGCTTGCTGAGCGCATGGGAGTCTCTCAGCTGGTTATTGGTTTGACAATTGTGGCATTGGGCACATCAATGCCCGAGTTTTGTGTGTCGTTAGTTTCTGCCATCAAGGGAACTTCCGATTTGGCTGTGGGTAATGTTGTTGGAAGCAACATATTTAACTCTATGCTCATCGTTGGTTGTTCGGCTATGGTAGCTCCTATGACCATTCTCAAGTCAACCGTTCGTAAGGATATCCCTTTTGCGCTTATCGCCAGTATAGTTCTCTATATGATGGTGGTTGATGGCGATGAGGCTAATATCACTCGTGTTGAGGCTGCTGTTCTTGTGGTAATGCTTCTTGTGTTTATGTTTATTACATTTAGGAGTGCCAAGGATGTTCCTGATGCAGACATAGAGGAACGGCATTATATGAATCCATGGAAAGCTGTGAGTTTTCTTCTTTTAGGACTTGTATGCCTTATTGTTGGTTCAAATGTGTTTGTTGATAATGCAACGGCAATAGCAAAGAGTCTTGGAGTGAGCGATGCCGTTATTGGTCTTACCATTGTTGCTGGCGGCACATCGCTTCCTGAACTTGCTACGAGTATTGTTGCAGCACGTAAGGGAAATAGCGGTATCGCTATAGGAAATGTGTTGGGCTCAAATGTGTTCAATATACTCTTTATACTTGGAGTAACAGGTGTGATTGCTCCAATGCAAATTCATGGTATCACTTCGCTCGACCTTTCCATGATGATTATTTCCATGATTCTGCTATGGCTTTTCTCATATACCAAGCTCACTATTGAGCGATGGGAAGGAGTAGTGCTCGCATTGCTGTTTGTAGGGTATATGGGGTGGTTGATATATTAAACCTCTCCCCAGCCCTCTCCAAAGGAGAGGGAGCCGTGCTATGCTCAAGATTATTGAAATATTGAAATATTGAAGATTATCAGTTCGCTAATACAATTTTTCCATCGCTACTGAGCGTAGCGAGGCTCCCTCTACATTTTGCCCTGCGACAAAAGTGCAGGGGAGGGCGGGGGGAGAGGTTTGTTTTTTGTGTATTTCAAAATTTTTTCGTATCTTTGCAGCCCAATAAATAACAGGGGTACTTGTTCAACCCCCTATAACAAAACAAGAAATGGTAAAAACAAGACATCAAGTGAGTGTGCTGTTTATGCTTTTCAGCATCCTCTTTTGTGTTTGCCTTATTGCCGCAAACACCCTCGAAACAAAGCAAATTGCGTTTGGACCAATCTCTCTTACAGGTGGTCTTATTGTGTTCCCAATCAGTTATATCATCAACGATTGTGTGTGTGAAGTGTGGGGGTATCAGAAAACTCGTCTGCTCATTTGGACAGGTTTTATCATGAACTTCTTCTTCGTTACAGCTGGAGCTATTTGTGATGCCATTCCTGGCGCACCTTATTGGCAGAATGAGGCTGGTTTTCATGCCATCTTCGGTCTTGCTCCGCGTATTGCCTTTGCATCGTTTGTGGCATTCCTCGTTGGTTCGTTTGCCAACGCTTATGTGATGAGTAAGATGAAGCTTAGCCAGTCTGGGGCACATTTCTCAGTTCGTGCTGTTGCTTCTACTATTGCTGGTGAAGGACTCGATAGTCTTATCTTCTTCCCTCTTGCCTTGGGTGGAGTAGTGCCATGGGAGGCTATGCCAGGCATGATGATAGGTCAGCTTGTTCTCAAGACTGTATATGAGATTATCGCACTTCCTGTAACCATTCGTGTGGTAAGAGCTGTTAAGCGTCACGAGGGTGAGGATGCCTACGATCTCGGCATTAGCTATAATATTTGGAAAATTTTCAGTTTTGATTAAAGAATAGTATTATGGAAAGAAAAGACGAAGGCCTCAAGCAGTTAGGTCAAAACACAAAATACAGTATGGATTATGCACCAGAGGTGCTCGAATCGTTTGTTAACAAGCATCCTGATAACGACTATTGGGTGCAGTTCAACTGTCCAGAGTTCACATCTCTTTGTCCTATTACTGGACAGCCTGATTTTGCCGAGATTCGCATCAGCTACATTCCTGATGTTAGAATGGTGGAGTCAAAGAGTTTGAAACTCTATCTCTTCAGTTTCCGCAATCATGGCGATTTCCATGAGGATTGTGTAAACATTATCATGAAGGATCTTATCAAACTCATGGATCCAAAATATATCGAGGTGACAGGTTTCTTCACTCCTCGTGGCGGTATCTCAATTTATCCTTATGCCAACTATGGCAGACCAGGCACAAAGTATGAGAAACTTGCTGAGCACAGATTTATGAATCATAATAAATAAAACAGCCTATCCCCGTCCCTTCCCGGTAGGGAAGGGGGGACAAGCATATTAAACTAACTATAAGAGTTTTGACACTCTATTAGTTTTCCTTTAAGTATTTTACCGATTGCCATGCAAGCACAATGCCGATAACAGCCATGAGAGGTTGCCTTACCTGTGTCCTCCAAAATACACCTCGCTTACAACAATCTTCTTTGGAACTCTTTTTGCATCAAGAGAGCCGAAGTGGCGAGTTCTTGTCTCGTGCAGCACAACAGGATAATACAATTCGTGTACGCTTTTGAATATTCTGTATTGGCGTGAAGTCAAGGCACGCTTTATAGCATGGTTTCTCTCCTTCCAGTAATGTCCGTAAACATCGTGACGATTGTCAACCGAGAGCAGATAGTCGAGGTTGGCACGATATACAGCGTCATACTGCAATCTACTCAGCTGAAGTTCGCTGTTCATTCTGTCGGTAAGGAATGAAGCTTCTCTTCGTGCATCCCTATGTGGCATGGCTGTAACCGAACTAACCATTACCAACATTATCATCAACATTATCATCTTTAAAGTTTTCATAATCGTAATATTTAAAGGGTTCTACATTTGTTTCTTTTTTACACCGGCAAAGTTAGTTCTAACAAATTGTCGTGCAAAAGAGTTATTCCTAAACCCATGTGGGGAATTCCCTAAAGCATCGTAGGGAAATGAACTTAATCTTCTTTGAAGTTTGAGATTTGAACATTGAAATTTTACAGCAAGAAACGCAAGCTGTAAGTTCTTCCTCGCTTTCGGAGGAGGTGAAGTTGTAATTCTTTTTCTCAATCTCTATTCTTTTACATTCCTTCGTGATGCCTCCAAGATGCCTCCTAGATGGTTTAGAGTTGATTTTACTCTGTTTTGTCATATTTTTTCTCCTTCCCTTTTGGGGAGGTTGGGAGAGGATGTTATATAAATTGTTATAAGGGTTCACGGATTACGTCAAACGCTATGAATATCAGTAAGTTGCATGTTTTTAAGGGTTCACATAAGCTTCACGTAAATCATTGTTTGATAGGTATAACTTGTTGAATTTCAATATGTTGTGCATGTTGCAGGGTTCACACAAAGGGGTCACGCTTTCTTGTGAACCCTTTGTGTGAACCTTTTGTGAACCCTTAAATCGGCGCAATTTGTTGTAAATCACGGATTTATGTCAAAGTGTGAGCCCTTGCATAAAATGATTTAAAAAAATCTCTCTATTTTGCTTGCCACTTAAAAAAGATTATATATTTTTGTGTGGTGTTCCAACTTAAAACCTTTAAAATGAGTCAAGCGGTAATTTGTCATAATTGCACCATGATATTTGACATAAAATAGCATGATTGAGAGAAATTAAAAAGTAAGTGCAGGGTATTAACCAAATATAGAAATAGCATGGAGATAATAAAAAAAGTTTTATTTTTGGCTATTGGTATTGTTGTAGGAATATTCATGGTATATTCTTTGGAGAAAAGAAGATATACGTTAGTTCCTACAACGCAAAAGAACCTTTCCAAAATTTCAAAGCATGATATAGCATTTTATTTGTTCTCTGATAGTCTAAAGCAAAGGGTTTTAAATGGTTGTGATGCAAAAACATACCGTAAACTAAAGATACTGAGTTACGATGAACATTTTACTTTGCATGCAAATGATATGCTTTATTATGAAATGCTTATGGCAGAGAAATATAAAAATAGTAGTGCATGTTATAATGTTTACGAAACCATGATAGGACCATGTGTGCCTGAAGACACCCTGGTTGATTATCATGATTTTGATATAGATGAATTCAGAAGAATAGGATTATATTATCTTAAATTAGGAGAGCAATTAGGAGATTATAATTGTGCTTATACGATTTATGAGCTATTGTATTATCATAAGATAGATTCTGCAGGTTGGAAACCAGTCTCGTATTACGAGAAGCGAGCTGATAAACTGTTGGCTGAGAGATGGTAGTTCACTCCTTTGTTTGCTAAAGGAAATAATTTGAAAGTATTAAAAGGGGATGTACAGTAATAATTCTAATGTTATAGTAGAATGGAAATAATAAAAAAGCTAAAATATGTTTTACTATTTGTCGCAGGGGTAGTGCTTGGAAGTATATTTGCATGGCAATTTCCTCCCAAAAGATATGTATCTGTTCCTTTGCCACAATCGTGGATAACCCAACATGATGAAGAATACTTTTTGCGTTATGATAGTTTGAAAGTGAGAGTTTTGCATTTTAATGATGTAAAGGCGTATAGTGAACTTCAAAAAATGAGTTTAGATACGGCTTTTACTATTCGTTCATATGATATTCTGTATTACGCCTTGCTTATGGCTGAAAAACATAATAATGGTAGCGCATGTTACGATGTTTTTCGCATTTTGATTGGACCATGCATGAAAGGTGATAGTCTAATTGATAATCATAATATGGATATAGATGAATTTCGTAGGATTGGCTTGCATTATCTTAAATTAGGAGAGCAACTTGGAGATTATAATTGTACTAAAGCAATATATAATCTTCTACAAAGAGAGCAATTACCTCCTCAGGATTGGAAACCAATACAATATTATAAAGAAAAAGCTGATTCTTTGTTTCTCTTAGCAGTAAATGATAGAAAATAGAGGCTTTTTCAATAATTTTCAAAGGTATATAAATAACCTCTCAGTTAGGCGATTTTTACTGGCTGCCTAAGAATTTTTTTTATCTGCCCTGAAAGTTAAAATTTCACTTTTGAAGGCAAAAATGCTTGTTTTGAATTATGTAAAAATAATTATACGTTAAATTGACGAAGATTACATAAATTAAACTTGTGGGGGGTGAACGTGTAAAAATACTTGGCTCGGAAATGAAAATAAAAGTAAACTTTCATTTTGCATTTCTCTCTACTTTGCGTATATTTGTCCTGTAATTAAACATATCACAAAAAAAACAAGGAATGAGAAAGAAAATAATAGCGTTGCTGACATTGGGCTTGATGACAGCAGGAAGCATAAATGCAAGCATAGATGAACCTCAAGGTGTGAAAACGCGTCCCAAGGTGGCTGTTGTGCTCAGCGGTGGAGGTGCCAAGGGAATGGCGCATATAGGAGCCTTGAAGGTGATAGAACGGGCTGGTATTCCAGTTGATATCGTTACGGGCACATCTATGGGTGCTCTTATCGGAGCGCTGTATTCTATTGGATATGATTCACATACTCTAGACTCTTTGGTTAGAGTACAAGACTGGGGTTTTGTACTATCAGATAAAACCGACCCTCGCCATCAAAGTCTTGCAGAAAGAGCAAAAGACTATACCTATATTCTTAGCAAAGAGGTTAGCTTAACAAGTAAAGGCAAACTGGCTTCAGCAGGACTTATTCAAGGAAAGAATCTTGCACGATTGTTCAATGAACTTACTACAGGGTATAGGGATTCAATGGACTTCAATACATTACCCAGACCTTTTGCTTGCGTAGCAACGAATATTGTAGATAACACAGAGTATGATTTCCATAGTGGTAGACTGGCTGAGGCAATGCGTGCTTCTATGTCTATACCTGGGGTGTTTGACCCTGTAAGAAAGGGGAATGTGGTGCTTGTTGACGGCGGTCTGAGAAATAACTTCCCTGTTGACCTTGCACGTGAACTTGGTGCCGACTACGTTATTGGTGTTACTGTACAAGGTGCCGAGCGTGAGCCTGAAGATATAACTGGTACTGCAGTGTTGAGTCAAATCATAGATGTGAATTGTAAGAATAAGTATAATGCTAATATGGAACAGACCGATGTACTTATTCGTGCCAATACTAAGGGATATGGAGCTGCAAGTTTTAATGTAGCTGCAGTAGATACGCTTATAAGAAGAGGCGAGGAAGAGGCTATCAAACATTGGGATGAGCTTTTGAGTTTGAAGCATAATCTTGGGCTTAGCGTGGATTACTATCCTGAAATGCCGTCAGCACCTGTGATAGAGAAATTACCAGAGGAAGTAAATTCTGTGCCTACAAATATGCTGGTGAGTGTGGGTGCGCGATTTGATACCGAAGAATTGGCTGCTGTTCAAGTTTATAGTAAAGGAGGTATAAAAGATGTGACTGCAGATCTTACAATTAGGTTGGGTAAGCGTATTAAGGCGATGGTTGATTTGACATTCCATCCTTTTTCGTGGGGTAAGGCTGATGTAAGTTATACATTCTTTCATAATGATGTTAATCTATACGATAAAGGTGATAGAACATTTAACCTTAATTATAATGAGCATAAGGTTGACTTAAACTTGTTTGAATTTAATGTTCGTAATTTCAACTTCATTATAGGAGGGCGTTTCGACTATTGGCATTTTCGTGATGTACTCATGGGAACTCATGTACCAGAGAGTTGGCTTAAACTGAAAGATGAACATTTGTTTAGTTATCGTGCTGAGGTAAACTATAATTCAGAAGATAATTGGCTTTTTGCTACTCGCGGTTCAAGATTCATGGCTAAATATGGTTATTATACAGATGATTTGGCACATTATAATGGTGCTATAGGTTTTTCTGAGATTAGTGGTATGTGGCGTACTGCTTTCCCTATAAATAATATGCTGACCTTTCAGCCTATGATATATGGACGATTACTCTATGGAAAGGAAGTTGCTTGTATACTTAATAATATGATTGGTGGAAATAGTTTTGGTAGATATTTTGAACAACAAATGCCTTTTGCAGGAATAGGTTATGTAGAACTTACCGAAAACAAATTATTGGCCTTGCAACTGAAGATGCAGTTGCGTTTAACCGAAAATAACTATGTTATAGGAAAAATCATTGGCGCTCAGCATGCTAATGAGAGTAAGAACTTGCTAAAGAAAGGGCCTATGATGGGTTATGAAATAGCGTATTACTATAACACGCTTGTTGGTCCGCTTGGAGCCAACTTCGGCTACTCTAACAAATCCCAAAGTGTTTATTTCTATATCAACCTCGGCTTCGAATTTTAATAGAATGGAAAGAATAATCGGAGTTTTCTGAGTTTTCTGATTATTCTGAAAATTCCGAGTACTCCGATTATTCCGATTATTCTGAATTTTCTGATTATTCCGATTACTCTGAATTTTCCGATTACTCTTTCGCCTTCAGCAACGCTTCTTTCTTTAGTTTTTCGGCAATCTGTTTAGCCTTTACGTTTACATCACGGATATCGTTCTTACGATAGTAGCTGCGAGTCCCCCAGCGATCGGTAAGCACAAGAGAGTCGGCACCGAGATAGTCGATGTCGCAAGTGTCGTTAAACTCATCGGTAGTAGTTATTGTGTTGTCTTTGCCGTAGTGAGGGGTGGCACTGACAACTATCAGTTTTCCGTTCCATATGTGCCATGAGGTAAAATAGCCTAATTTAGGATATACCACAGGACTTTGATCCTCGAGGGATGTTTGTTCTGGAATGTAGCCTACGCTTTGACAGTTCCAATGACGCTGAAGCCAGAAACCATATTCACGAGGAATCATATATGTGGCTTTCACAGAGTCAGGCATATTACGTTCCATACGACGCTGGACACGTTCTGGTAGTTTGTCGTAGTCTCGCATTTTGGGCATGACGATATAGCACCAAATACCTTTTAGCTGGTCAAGGTTAACAACAAGGTCGGCAACTTTCTTATCGTCTTTGTTAAGTACGACACCTATCCAGTCGCCAATCTTTATGTCGCCTTGTACCTTGTGGTTTCTGTGAGCATCTATGATGTCGTAGCGAACGGGGTCAGAACCGTCGTTTGGCAATAGAACAATAACAGAGTCGTTGCATCCTTCGCATGCTAATCCATAAACAGTTTCATCGCCTTTTAAACGCATTTCCTCATTAGTGCGTCCATGCTTTAGGTCGGTTTCTTGTTCTTTTTTACCGCCACATGCAATCATCAAAACTGCAGCTGAAAGTATTGTAAATGCAAACTTTATCTTCATGTTAGTATATCGATATTGTTTTCGTCCACAAAGATAGTTATAAATTATAAAAAAAGCCATCTAAGGTGGGGTTTTTGATTTTTTTTATCTAATTTTGCATCCCGAGTGCGTAGTAGCGGCACTCAGAAAACGGAAAGAAAGTAAAAATTCAATATAATGGGAAAGAAAATTCAGTTCAGTCTCGTATATCGAGATATGTGGCAGAGCTCTGGTAAGTTCCAGCCACGCAAGGATCAGTTGGCACGTATTGCGCCAGTTATCATCGAAATGGGATGTTTTGCCCGAGTAGAGACTAATGGTGGTGCTTTCGAGCAGGTTAACCTGTTGGCAGGCGAGAATCCAAACGATGCTGTTCGTGCATTCTGTAAGCCTTTCAACGAGGCTGGTATCAAGACCCACATGTTGGATCGTGGTTTGAACGCTTTGCGTATGTATCCTGTTCCTGATGATGTTCGTGCCTTGATGTATAAGGTTAAGCACGCTCAGGGTACAGATATTACTCGTATCTTCGATGGTTTGAACGATGTTCGTAATATCATTCCATCAATCAAGTGGGCAAAGGAAGCTGGTATGACTCCACAGGGAACTCTGTGTATCACCACTTCACCTGTTCATACACTTGAATACTACACAAATATTGCTGATCAGCTTATCGAGGCTGGTGCTGAGGAAATCTGTCTGAAGGATATGGCTGGTATTGGTCAGCCTGCTTTCTTGGGTCAGCTCACAAAGCAGATCAAGGACAAGCATCCTGAGATTATCATTGAATATCATGGTCACTCAGGTCCTGGCCTTTCTATGGCTTCAATCCTCGAGGTATGTAAGAATGGTGCCGACATCATCGATACAGCTATCGAGCCATTGTCATGGGGTAAGGTTCATCCAGATGTAATCTCTGTTCAGAGCATGTTGAAGCACGCTGGCTTCGATGTACCAGAGATCAACATGGATGCCTATATGCAGGCTCGTGCCCTCACTCAGGAGTTCATTGACGACTGGTTGGGTTACTTCATCAACCCAGGTAACAAGATGATGTCTTCTTTGTTGCTTACCTGTGGTTTGCCAGGTGGTATGATGGGCTCTATGATGGCCGATCTTACAGGTATGCGTACTACAATCAACAACGCTCGTAAGAAGAACGGCAAGGACGAACTTTCTATGGACGCTTTGCTCGTGAAGTTGTTTGAAGAGGTTGCTTATGTATGGCCACGTGTTGGTTATCCTCCATTGGTAACTCCATTCTCACAATATACAAAGAACATTGCACTCTTCAACCTTCTCACTCTTGAGCAGGGTAAGGGTCGCTACGTAATGATGGATGACTCTATCTGGGGTATGATTCTTGGTAAGAGTGGTAAGGTGCCAGGTGAGATTGCTCCAGAGATTAAGGAACTTGCAGCTCAGAAGGGCTTTGAGTTTACTGAGGTTGATCCTCATACCTTGTTGCCTAACGCTCTCGAGGACTTCAAGAAGGAGATGGACGAGAACGGTTGGGAATATGGACAGGACGACGAGGAACTCTTCGAACTTGCTATGCACCCAGAGCAGTATCGTAACTTCAAGAGTGGTCAGGCTAAGAAGAATATGCTTGCCGACCTTCAGAAGGCTAAGGACGCTAAGCTTGGTGCTAAGATCAGCATTGAGGAGGCAACAGCATTCAAGCATGCTAAGGCTGATGCTATTGTTAGCCCTGTTAAGGGTCAGCTCTTCTGGGAATTCCAGGGTGATGGTGAGGCAGCTCCTGCTGTAGAGCCATATATCGGTAAGGAATATAAGGAAGGCGATGCATTCTGCTATATCCAGGCTCCTTGGGGTGAGTTTATTACTATCCCAGCTGCTCTTGGTGGTCAGCTCGTTGAAATCAACGTTAAGCAGGGTCAGAAGGTGAATAAGGGCGAGGTTATCGCTTATATTCAGAGAGCAGAAGACTAATGGATTATCTATCAATTATAGATAAATACTATCCCGAGGCCAATAGGCTTCGGGATATTTTGATTACTCATAGCACGATGGTGATGAAACGTGCTGTGAAGATTTGTGATGCTCATCCCGAACTGAATATCAATAAGGATTTTGTTATTGAGGCGGCGATGTTGCATGATATCGGTATTTGTAAATGCGATGCTCCTGGTATAGAATGCTTTGGAACAGAACCATATATATTGCATGGTCGTATGGGTGCAGAGATGCTGCGTAGGGAAGGCTTTCCAGAACATGCAAGAGTGTGTGAACGACATACAGGAGCAGGTATCACATGTGATGATATTATAGCTCAGGGTTTGCCTTTGCCACATCAGGATTTTCTGCCAGAGACAATAGAAGAACAGGTGATTTGTTATGCCGATAAGTTCTATTCAAAAACTCATCCAGAACGAGAAAAGAGCTATGAGCAGGCCGTGAAGAGTCTGTCAAAGTTTGGCGAAGCCGGACTTGAGCGTTTTGCCCGTTGGAAGGAACTTTTTGAGTAGGAAAATGTGGCTTTTATTAATTACTATTGATATTAAACCCAATTAAAAAAGTCATAAATGCCAAAAACGAAGTGTTAAAGGGTAGATAAACCGAAAGTTTTCAGTATCTTTGCAAGGTTAAATGAAAAGAAAATCGTTCATATTGCTATTTTTGTTTGTGTTCATCTTTGTGATGGCAAACACAAACTTTCAGTTTTTTAAGCGCCATAAGAAAGATGTGGCGCCTAAAGATTCTGTGGAGTTGAACGATTCAATAACACTTGATGAGAATGGAAAAGTGGTGCCTGACACCACAAAGATGGATTCGTTGCAGTTGGCTGTGTATCATCACAACAAGGCTGTTGATGACTCTATACGTTTAGATTCGTTGAATAGAACGAAGAAAAATTCTCTTGAGGCTCCTGTTGAATATACAGCAGAGGATTCTCTGGTGTATGATGCAAAGACCAAGACCGCTCGTTTGTTTGGTAATGCCAACGTGAAATACGAGACTATGGATCTTACAAGTGAGCGCATAAGAATGAGTCTTGACAGTAATATGGTACATGCTACAGGTGCATATGAGGATACTACTAAGACAAAGCTGAAGGGTACACCTGTGTTCAAGATGGGTTCGGATAGCTACGAGAACGATACCATAGCTTTCAACATCAAATCGAAGCGTGGACTTATCAGAAATGTATATACTCAGCAGCAAGAGGGCTTCTTACGAAGCGAACTTGCAAAGCGAAATAATAATGGAGAGGTGTTCTTGCAGCGTGGTCGTTATACTACCTGTGATGAGCCGCATCCTGATTTCTATATTGCGTTGAGTCGTGCCAAGGTGCGTCCTGGTAAGGACGTTGTCTTTGGTCCTGCTTATCTTGTTGTGGCTGATGTGCCATTGCCATTAGCTATTCCTTATGGTTTCTTCCCATTCACAAAGAGTTACAGTTCTGGTTTCATTATGCCAACCTATGGCGATGAGCAGAGTCGTGGCTTCTATCTTCGTGATGGTGGATATTATTTCGCAATGAGCGACAAATGGGATATGAAACTGTTGGGTGAGATTTACACAAAGGGTTCTTGGGGATTGAGTGCAGCTGTGAACTACAAGAAACGTTATAAGTATAGTGGTTCGTTCTTTGCAAGTTTCCAGGATTCGAAGACTGGTGAGAAGGGTATGCCTGATTATAGCAAGCAGGAGAGTTTCAAGGTTCAATGGAGTCACAGACAGGATTCAAAGGCTAATCCGTTTAGTCAGCTGTCTGCAAGCGTGAACTTTGCTACTTCAAGCTATGAGCGCAATAATCTTACCAGTATGTATAATCCTCAGACGATGACGCAGAGTACACGTACATCATCTATTAACTGGAGTACATCGTTCTCAAGTATTGGTATGACTCTTAGCTCTACTGCTAACTTGAACCAGAATATGCGTGATTCAAGTATTGCCATGACCTTGCCAGACTTGAACATCAGTATTAGTCGTTTTAATCCTTTCAAGCGTAAACATGCTGCAGGTAAGGAACGTTGGTATGAGAAGATTGCAGTTAGCTATACCGGTCAGATGTCGAACTCTATCTCTACTAAGGAAGACAAGCTGATGAAGTCAAACCTTGTTAAGGATTGGCGAAATGGTATGCAGCATCAAATACCAGTATCTGGTAACTTCATGCTTTTCAATGTTATCAATATCACACCTTCTTTTAACTTTACCGATCGTATGTACACCAATAAGGTGAACCGTAAGTGGGATCAGGAGAAACAGCAGGAGGTTGTTGTTGATACAACATACGGTTTTTATAATGTGTATAACTGGAATCTTAGCCTTAGCGCAACTACGAAGTTGTATGGTATGTACACTTCGAGTCCGAGATTCTTTAAGAAAAAGCCTTGGCAGATTCGTCATGTGATAACTCCGTCTGTGAGCTTCAGTTATGCGCCAGACTTCAGTTCAAGCAGATATGGTTATTATGAGACCTATCAGAAGACTGATGTTAATGGTAATGTGATTCTTGATGATGCTGGTAATGTTGTAACAGGAATGTATTCGCCTTTCCAAGGTTCTTTGTATGGTGTGCCAGGTACATCTAAGACAGGAAGCATCTCTTTTGATCTTGGTAATAATATTGAGATGAAGATCAAAGATGATGACGATTCTACAGGTTTTAAGAAGTTGAGCTTAATAGATGAGTTAGGATTTTCTATGAGCTATAATATGGCTGCGAAGGAAAAACAGTGGAGTGACCTCACCATGCGTATTCGTTTGAAATGGTGGAAGAACTACACCTTCAATATGAATGCTGTCTTTGCTTCGTATGCTTATGAATTAGATAAGAACGGTAATGTATATGTTGGTAACCGTACTTATTGGGGAATGGGCAAATGGGGCCGTTTCCAGGGTATGAGCCAGAACATCTCTTATACGCTTACACCTGAGAAGATAAAGAAACTATTTGGTGGCGGTAGCGACGATTCTGATAAAGATAGCAAGAAGAATAAGAAAGATGAAGAAGGTGTAGATACTGATATAGAAAGTAATGTTGATGATACAATGATAGAAGGTCAGCGTGGAGCTGATAAGAAGGATAATGGCAAGGCTTCGGTTGATGAAGACGGATATATGACTTTCTCTATGCCTTGGTCATTGACCTTTGGATATGGTATCACCATGCGTGAGGATATTGATAGAAGTAAGTTCAACGAAAGAACAATGCGCTATCCATATAAGTTCAGTCAGACATTGAACGTGAGTGGTAATGTTCGTATTAGTGATGGATGGAACATCAGCTTCTCATCAGGTTACGATTTTGATAATCATAAACTGAGTATGACCACAGCAAGCTTGCAGCGTGATCTGCATTGTTTCAATATGAGCTGTCAGGTTGTGCTTGCTCCATATACAAGCTATAACTTTACTTTCCGTTGTAATGCGGCTACGCTTACTGATGCTCTTAAATACGACAAGAGAAGTGGCGCAAGTAATGCCGTTCAATGGTATTAACCATCAAAATTAAACATTCCAATAAAAGATTTATGAGTCAGGATGAATTGAATTCTTTTCAGGTAGTACATCATCCTTACAGTGCCCTTGAAGCTATAACAGAGGCTAAGCGTTGCCTGCATTGTAAGGTTCCACAGTGTGTTAAGGGTTGTCCTATTGGTAACCACATACCTGATTTTATACACGAGCTTTCAAAAGGTAATATAGGTGACGCCATGAAGGTCATCAACGAAACAAGTAACTTGCCTGCTATATGCGGACGAGTATGTCCTCATGAGAAGCAATGTCAGGGACATTGTGTGTTGGGTAAGAAAGATAAACCAATACAGATTGGTCGTCTGGAGGCTTTCATTGCTGATTTTGATTCAGAAATGAAGCTCACCCGCGAGATGCTTCCTCAGAAGACTCGTGGAAAGGTGGCTGTTATCGGTTCAGGTCCTGCTGGTTTGACTGTTGCTGGTGACTTGGCTCGTCAGGGGTTTTCGGTAACAATATTTGAAGGTCAGGCTGAGGCTGGTGGTGTGCTTATGTATGGTATTCCAGAGTATCGCTTACCAAAGGATGTTGTTCGTTCTGAGATTTCAAAGATCGAACAGCTTGGTGTGAACTTTGTTACTGATTGTATGGTTGGTGAGAATGGTATTACCGTAGATAAGATCTTTGAAGGTGGCTTTGATGCTATCTTTATGGGAACAGGTACAAGTGTTCCTCAGAACATGGATAGTGTTCCTGGTGCAAAGATGCGTGGTATCAGTCAGTCAACCTATTTCCTTCATAACGTAACAGCTTATAATGAAGGTGCCGTAGGCAGAGATATGATTCCTTTGCACGAAGGTGACAAGGTAGGTGTCATCGGTGGTGGTAATGTGGCTATGGATGCTGCTCGTACCGCTATTCGCTTGGGTGCTGATGTTACTGTTCTCTATCGTAGAACACAGGAAGATATGCCTGCTATAGAAAGTGAATATAGAGATGCAGTGAAGGAGGGTGTGAAATTTGCTTGGGAGACAAGTGTTACTGAATTCATTGGCGAGAATGGTCGTTTGAATAGTGTTCGCTTGCAGACTCCTGAGGGCGAACGTGTAGAGAATTTCAATCGTATTTTCCTTGCTATTGGTTCACGTCCTGCAAACAGAATTGTTTCAACAACCGATGGTATTGAGGTTGATGAGAAGGGCTATGTTATTACTACAGAACGCCCTTATGGTATGACTACTCGTGCTGGCGTGTTTGCTGGTGGTGATGTAGTGCATCGTCCTCAGACTGTAGTATTGGCTATGAAGGCTGCTAAGGAAGTGGCTCAGGGTATAGCTCAATATGTTGACGCTATCCGCTTGCTGCACGACATAGGAATGAAAATTGAATGTGGAGTGTGAAATGTGCAATTACGTAATATAAATTACGAATGAGTAATGAGTAGTTTGTAATGAGTAATGAGAAAGCGCTTTGCGCTTCATTATTCATTATAAATTATTCATTAGCAATGCTTCGCATTGTGCAGTTTCCGTCTCCTCCTCTCTAGAGGGGAGGTAGGGAGGGGTCTTCCAGTTTCTTTAAATCCTCCACTTCTCCTACAACCCAGATAACATCGCCTTCTTCAAATTTATGTGTAGGGGTAATCATGGAAAGGTTTTCCTTTCCTTCCTCTAATCCAACAACCATACAGTTGTATTTGTCACGAATGCCACTTTCTCCAAGTGTTTTATTGAGGAATTGGCTACCGCTGGAAACACGTATCTGACGGAGTTTCATCTCGCGTTTCTCGATATCTGGGTCATCGGCGATAATCTCGTCGTGTAGAGCACGTGCAAACAGGCTTAATTGTTCGTCATTACCAATAACCTGTATGTTATCACCAGGGAAAACAATTGTGTTTCCGTTAGGGATATTAATTCGTTGACGACCTCTTAGAATACTACTTACATGAACGCCAAAACGCACACGGAACTTCAATTCTTTTAGGCTCTTACCTGCCCAAAGAGATTCTTCAGGGATGGTAACCACACTTATATGAATATCTCGGTCGAGAAGATGACCTTCAAAGAGTGGACGCTTACGTCCGCTTACCTGAGCAGCTATCTCACGTGAGTGAAGATTCATGAGGAACATACGTTCGAGTTTGATACTTCTATGTTTTAGACTGCGTGAAAGAGCCATGAGTATTATTGCAACAAGGGCAATAGTAATCATTAATGCACTCTTGAAACGAGTGAGATAATTGCATATATAAAATACTACTGATGCAGCTACGAATATCTTTACCAGTACAAGGAATATCAATGGTAATCGGTTAAGACGACTCTCAACCCATAGGCGTTGGAATTCATCGCTATGAAGGTTTTTCATTACCATAGAACGAAGGAATGGTGATATGAGTGCAACGGTGGTAAGACCACAAACAGCATTACCAGGCCAATGACCAAAGGTTTGTCGGCAAACAGGTAGAGCCATGGAAAACATAATTAGTACAACGGCTGCAGAGAGGATGCCGTAGATAAGCGTATTGACAACCATCTTTCGGATAAGCTTTTTCCAATCGTTGCTTTCGGCTGCTGATGTTTGATGGGCAGTACCTAAATGTCTTATTCGTCGTGACCATTTCTTCGGTAGATTTCTTTCTATGAAATCGTAGGTTGGTACGGCAGCCTTTATCATATAAGGTGTAAGGAAGGTGGTAATGACTGATACTGCTACAACAACAGGGTAGAGGAAGTTGCTTATAACCTTTAATGATAGACCTAAGGAGGCGATGATGAAAGCAAACTCGCCAATCTGAGCCATAGAGAAACCACATCGCATGGCGGTTTTTAGTGGTTGACCGCTAAGCATGAAGCCTGTTGTTCCGAAAATGCTTTGCCCAAGTAGAATAGTAAATACAATGGCAATAATAGGTAGAGCGTATTTTACCAGGATACCTGGTTCTACAAGCATACCCACCGATACAAAGAAAATTGCTCCAAAAAGGTTTTTTACTGGTTCTACAAGTTTTATTATCTTATCAGCTTCTACTGTTTCGGCAAGGATGCTTCCCATTACGAATGCACCAAAAGCACCACTGAATCCTACCTTTGTAGAGATAACAGCCATAAGACAGCATAGTCCCAAAGCGACAATTATCATGGTTTCATCATTCATCAGTCGGCGTGTCTTTCGCAGGAACAGTGGAATGATAAATAGTCCAACAACAAACCAGAGTATTAGGAAGAAGCCTATTCGCATGATAGAGTTAAGCATCTCACTACCATCAGGATTACCACCGTCGGCAATGGCGCCAAGCATCACCATCATCACTATGGCAAGAATGTCTTCAAGGATGAGCACACTCATTACAAGACCAGCAAAGCGTTGCTGTGTGAGTCCTAAGTCATCGAAAGCCTTATAGATGATAGTCGTTGACGACATGGCAAGCATACCGCCAAGGAAGATACAGTCCATCTTTCCCCAACCGAAGGTGTGACCAATAAACATACCTAAGCTCGCCATACAGAAGATGATGGTTAGTGAGGCTATTATTGGTGCCATACCCATTTTCAGGATTTTCTTAAACGAGAAATCAAGACCTAAAGAAAACAACAAGAACATAACACCTATATCTGCCCATGTGTGTATGTTGGCTTTGTCAACAACCGACATGGTGTAGGGCATATTGGGTGAAACAAGAAAGCCTGCAACGATATATCCCAAAACAAGAGGTTGCTTGAGTTTCTTGAATAATAGTGTCACTATGCCTGCAACTATCAGAATAAGGGCGAGATCGGTTATTAAGTTCATAGTGTGTAAGGTTGAAATGTTTAAATAAAATATGAGTGCATCTATTATGATGCACTCATATTAGATATATTAGTCTTCGTAATTGCCTGTAATCTCACAGATCTTGGTGATAACCTGTACGGCTTTCTCCATAACCTGTACGCTTACGAATTCGAAAGGACCATGGAAGTTCACGCCACCTGCGAAGATGTTAGGACAAGGCAAGCCACGGAAACTTAACTGGGCACCATCAGTACCACCACGGATAGGCTCTACACGAGGTGGAACGGCTGATTCCTGCATAGCACGCAGAACGATATCTATAACATGCATGTTAGGATCAATCTTTTCTTTCATGTTATAGTATTGGTCGTTAAGTTCTATACGAACTGTTCCCTCACCATATTTTTCATTCATCTTAGCTACGATGTCTTCCATGAATTTCTTACGATCCTGGAATTTGTCGCGATCGTGGTCACGAATGATATAGCTGAGTTTTGCTTCCTCAGTTCTACTCTCGATGCCAAGAAGATGATAGAAACCTTCATAACCTTCTGTTGTCTCAGGAATATCGGTTTCAGGAATATAGCTATTGAATTCGCATGCCAAGCGGTTGGCGTTGATCATCTTGCCTTTAGCATAGCCAGTGTGAACGCTTACACCTTTTATATATACCTTTGCGCCAGCAGCATTGAAGTTCTCGTATTCAAGATCTCCAAGGTCGCCTCCGTCCATAGTATAAGCCCATTCACAACCAAACTTCTCAACATCAAAGTGGTGAGCACCCATGCCAATCTCTTCATCAGGGTTGAAACCTACACGAATATCGCCATGCTTGATTTCGTCGTGATCACGAAGATAGCACATTGCCTGAACAATTTCGGCAATACCAGCCTTATCGTCGGCACCTAAAAGAGTGGTTCCGTCAGTAACGATAAGGTCTTCGCCTTTATGAGCTAATAATTCTGGGAATTTCTTCGTACTTGAGATAATACCAGGTGAGAGCTCAATATCATTGCCATCGTAATTCTTGATTACACGTGCCTTGATATCTTTACCACTCGCATCAGGACTGGTATCATAATGTGAAATAAAACCAATAGTTGGTGTTTTTTTCTTGGTGTTTGATTTCAAGGTGGCATAGATGTATCCCATCTCGTCCATCTCTACATCACTAAGACCTTCGGCCTTAAGTTCTTCTGTTAAATACTTGGCGAACTCCAGTTGTTTCGCTGTACTCGGGACACTGTCAGAGTCCTCGCTCGACTGTGTGTCGAATTTTGTGTAATTAATAAATCTTTCTGTAAGATCCATATTGTAATTGATTATAAATAATATGTGACCTTGCAGGGATTCAAACCCTGGACCTCAGGAACCGGAATCCTGCGCTCTATTCAGCTAAGCTACAAGGCCATAACATCATACATGCAAAAGTAAGAAAAGTTTTCTGAATATGCAAATGATAGAAAATGAATATTTTCTTCAAAAAGACAGTTAAATTGAAAATTTAATGTCATTTTGCAAAAATATTTAGTGAAATGCTTGCGTTTTAATTATATTTTCTTACCTTTGCGGTACAGATTAATTAAAATGTTATAGCTAATGAGTAAATTGATTAAACCTGCAAACTATAAGGCGTTGCTTGATATGCGCCAGACAGAGCAGGGTATTAAGTTGATCAAAGAATTTTTTCAGCAGAATATAGCTACAGAGCTTCGCCTACGTCGTGTAACAGCCCCTTTGTTTGTGTTGAAGGGCTTGGGTATAAACGATGACCTTAATGGCGTTGAGCGTCCTGTAACCTTCCCTATAAAAGATCTTGGAGATGCAAAAGCAGAGGTTGTTCATTCACTTGCGAAATGGAAGCGTCTGACATTGGCTGAATACGAAATAGAACCTGGTTATGGCATTTATACTGATATGAATGCTATCAGAGCCGATGAAGAACTTGATAATCTGCATTCTCTGTATGTTGACCAGTGGGACTGGGAAGCGGTAATTAACCAGAAAGACCGTAATCTGAAATTCTTGGAGAATGTTGTTCGCCGTATCTATGCTGCTATTCGTCGCACAGAATACCTCACTTGCGAAACATACCCACAGATAAAGCCTTTCTTGCCAGAAGAAATACATTTTATTCATGCTCAGGATTTGGTGGATATGTATCCTGATTTGACACCAAAAGAGCGTGAGGATGAGATATGTAAGAAATATGGTGCCGTGTTTGTTGAAGGTATCGGATGCGAGCTGTCGAATGGCGAGAAGCATGATGGGCGTGCTCCTGACTATGACGACTGGTCAACAGTTGCAGAAAACGGTAAGCCTGGTTTGAATGGTGATATTCTTATCTGGTATCCTGTTCTACAGCGTTCGTTTGAGCTTTCTTCAATGGGTATTCGTGTTGATAAGACAAGCTTGCTTCGTCAGTTAGAGATTGAAGGAAAGACTGACCGTGAGAAGCTGTATTTCCATCAGCAGCTTTTGAACGATAAACTACCACTAAGTATCGGTGGTGGAATCGGTCAGAGCCGTTTATGTATGATAATGTTGCACAAGGCGCATATTGGTGAAATCCAGGCTTCTATATGGCCAGAGGAAATGCGCAAGGAGTGTGAAGAACTTGGAATGCCATTAATTTAAAAGAGATTATAAAGCTAATACCACTCGAGAAGACATAAGATGGGGAGTTCGACTTTAAGTCGGGCTCCCCTCTTTGATTCGCCTTAACCATACCTCAGCCTTACCATACTAAGGTAACAACTACGTTCTACTTCCTATTGATAACCGTTTGAAGTCCGTTTGTTGTCCGTTATTTGAACGGACAACAAACGGACAACAATCGAACAACAAACGGACAACAAGCGGAGTTAGAGTATAGTTAAAGTATAGTTATGGTATAGGTAAAGCGTAGTTTTACCATATTATTTGTGATAAATCGTTTGTTTTTTTAGTTTGTGGTAGAAAAAATGGTGTTTTGTTGATGAATTCACGTAAAAAATAGTAACTCAAAATCGTGATATTAAAAGAGAATGTGGAAAAAGGAGAATGTTAGCACAACATTCTCCTTTTGAATTCCTAATAAGAACGAAACACTTTTCGTAGATCAACCAAATTATCAATTTATCAAAAACCTTATTTTAATAATCTTCATTTATTTTATTTGACATTTCTTCCATCCAGTCATTTATAGCATGCTGCTCGGTATTGTTTTTGCGTTCTTTGTATATTATTCCTTTTGTGCGCCATGTGTGATTGTTTTCACGATACTCATACCAAATAATGTAAGCTTTCTGTTCTGGATAGTATTTTCCACCCCCACTTATCAATTCGAATTTATCCCATGTAGCGAGACTTAGTGTGTTGTCGGGATTTACAGTTATCTTGAAGGTGTGGGTGGGGCGATAATCATTATTTGCTCCTTCTTGCCATTCATTGTTGTAATGGAACATTCTAACAGTTTGTCCATCGTCTGTAGCTGTTAGGCGTCGCGGCATTACATATACAATAGAATCATTAGGATTATCGACATTCTTGATAACTCCATTCATATAATACTGGCCAGAGTATTTGTTTGAAAGATGCAAATTCACTAATGCCACCGTATCGGTTTTGGTTGCTTCATATGCAGATGTGCTGCTTATTTTAAAAGCAAGCATGTAAAGGGAATCGCATTGTAATTTGGCAGGTTTTATATAAATAGGGAATGTGTTATAAATTTGTCCAGCCTTTACAGTCACTTCGTTGGATGGAATAGTATACAATTCTTTTTCAAGGTGTCGATACTGACGGGCTTGTGCTGAAACCTCTCGTTGGTTATAGTTATCTATAGCCTCTGGGCATTCTGCAAGTGAAATTGTAACATCTCTGTCAAGCATGCGGTTGCCGCTAACAGTGAGTGAAAGATTAACAGTATCAACTTCATTACCAATATTGAGATCAGCATTAATTATTCTGGAATGTGCTCCTACGATATATACGGTTTGTGGATATAAATCTGTATCCATTGGAGCCTCATTGGTACAACTGCTTATGATAAGTCCCAATAAAGCAGCAAATGAGAAAGATAATAATTTTTTCATAATTATAAATATTAATCGTTCCAACCTGGATTCTGACATAATCTGCTATTACGTTGTAGAATAACTTTAGGAATTGGATAGAAATACATTTTGTTTTTAAATACACGCTTCATTGTTTTCTCGGTGTTCCATACACGTATGGTGTAAAAACGTTCGCGTTCTGCTGTCTTGGCACTTACATCCAAACCTGTTACTGGCTTGTTCATAGCTTCAGGGGCATCTTTCCAGCGTCGCAGATCGTAATAGCGATGATCTTCAAAGGCAAACTCAACTTTCCATTCTTGCTTGATAAGCTGTTTCATCTTGTTGTAGTCTGAAGCGTCAGCAGTAGTTATGCCAGGTAAACCTGCGCGATAGCGAATCTGGTTGAAATAATATACCATTTGTTCTACATCACGACTCACTGTGATATTGTTTTCGTTATCTGTATATGGCTCTTGCATTTCATTCATTGCCTCTACGTAACCCAAGAGTATTTCTGCATATCGCATAATTGGATAGGTTTTGGGCTTTCTTGAGCCTTGCCAGTTCATGATATCCTCTTGGTTTACATATTTTCTACAAGTATATCCTAGGCGATTGTAGTCAACCTTTACTGTACCGGTTGGCTGACTGTTGCCATCCTTGTAGTAAGTGGCAACAAAGTTTTTCTTAGCCTCAGTACCAGTATATGATGTTGAAGGCCATACGCAATAATTAAAACCAATACTTGCATAATAACGTGGTTCACGATTGTCATCACGGTGTGCACGTTCTGGAGCGAGTACATAATTTTCAGAGAATGTTTTTCCCTCGCCAACTGCTCTCCATGATTTTTCTTCATCTGTAGCCTCACTATATTGTCGTCCATCAGCCATGCGATACGACTCAATCATATCTACTGTTACCGAATAACCATTAATACCACCAAGTGGATTAGGGTAGAAGGTCCAGTCATCGGCATCGCTACGTGGGCAGAAATAAATAAGTTCTTTGTTGTGCTCAGGTTCAATGCTTCCATCAAAGATTGATTTATAGCTGCGATAAGGGTCTATGTCGCCAGCACCAAGTGGGAAGGGCTCGTTTGAGACTGTTGCGGGTAAAGGTAATGTACCTGCAACGCGGTTTGTAGTTTGTATTTTCTCAACAGTATTGAGTTGATACTTTCCCATGTCTATAATGCGTTTGTATATGGCGGCTACTTTTCCCCAACGAGATTTGTCTTCTGTTTGGTTTATGAAATTGGTACCATCTAATCGTTTCCAATCTGCATAATATGTATTGCCATTAAAC
Source organism: uncultured Prevotella sp. (assembly GCA_905236755.1). Lineage (GTDB taxonomy): Bacteria > Bacteroidota > Bacteroidia > Bacteroidales > Bacteroidaceae > Prevotella. The sequence goes on along the minus strand of CAJOCR010000002.1, from coordinate 77,418 downwards.
AGAGGGGAAGCCCAGTATAGACGCAAACGAGCTTGGAAAGCTAAAGCAGCACCCTTTGTAGGAAGGTACATGAATGCTTTTTCGCGTTGAGTAGGAAGTAGCTCTGCTGCCTTTTCAAAATTACTGCATACATACTCTACACAATCATCGTAACTTGAACGTTCATAAGAAGCGTCATTTGCTTGAGTGTCGCTTGCGAATGCTTCATCAGGTAAAATTGGCACAGGACCATAAAGACGCATCAAATTGTAATAGAAATATGCACGTAGGAAGTAGGCACGTCCCATATAGTCGCGCTGTTCTAAGTCGGAAAGTTCTCTGCACTCTGGAATGCGCTGAATAAGGATATTTGCCTTACGTATGCCTTTGAAAAGATTTTCCCAGTTGTCATAGCCCTTAACATCATTTACCGAAACTTCATCCACCATGAGATACGAACCGCGATGATTCCAATCGGCCCATGGCACAATTGCTTCATCGGCAGCTAAGCCGCTTGGAGAATAAGACCCACTTGAAAATATCTTCGACTCATCGGGTAGAAAAGAAGCTGCGCCATTGATGTATTGAAGTACACGCTTTTTCGAAACAAACACGGAGTCAATGGTTACCTGGTCGTTAATATATTCGTCGATATTTAGAAACGACTCGCATGATGCGAATGAAAACAAAGCAGCAGTGGCAATTATTGGCAATGCTATTTTGCTTATTTTTAATATAGGTAATTTCATAATAATTTCTAAAGTTTAGAATGATACGTTGAACTGGAGAGTAAATACGCGCTGTAATGGATAAGCAGCACCATTGCCACTTGCCTGTGATGGGTCAAAAATGCCATCTCCGTGATCCCAAAGAGCAAGGTTCTCACCTATGAGACTTACAGAAGCATTCGACATTTTGAGTTTCTTTACCAGTTCCTTGTCGAAAGTGTAGCATAGTTGTACATTCTTCAAGCGCAGGTAGGCACCATTGCGGAGCCAGAATGTTGAGTAAACCATGGAGTTAGCGTTTTTACCATATGACAGGCGTGGGAATGTGGCATTTGGATTTTCAGTAGCAGGGTCGCCTGAGAAAGCTGCTGATGTCCAGCGATTGCGCTGATCGGCAACAATCTTGAGAATATTACCTGTTTCGCGTTGTTCAAATGGTACATAGCCTGAACCTCCTGCATAATACTGCACATGTGATACACCTCCGAAGAGTACACTAAGTGTCCAATTCTTCCAATAAACTTCGGTAGCAAAACCATACTGAATTTCTGGTACATTACTATATTTGAGTGGTATCTGGTCGTCATTGTTAATTACACCGTCACCATTTACGTCTTTATATTTTATATCTCCTGGAAGCACATCGCTGGCAAAGGTTTGACGAGGAGAGTTGCGTATTTCTTCTTCATCCTTGAAGAGACCAAGTGCTACTAAACCGCGCTGTATGCCCCATGTGTATCCAGATGTATATTGATATGGATAGCTCTTTATTGATTCCTCAAATTCAAGCACCTTGTTTTTTGACTGGGTGAAGTTGGCACGAAGAGTTAGGCCTGCGTCTTTTCCTAATGGTTGGAAATAGGTGATATGACCATCAATACCCCAACTCTTCATCTTTCCCACATTGGCATAAGGCATTGAAGCAAGACCCATTTCGGCAGGAATACTTGCACGCTGTTGGTAGATTCCTGAACGCACATCCTTGTAGAAATCTACAGAAAGGTCAATGCGTTCATTAAAGAGTTTCATATCAATACCTAAGTTGTCTTTAACGGCTTTTTCCCAACGTAGGTTGTTACTACCCACTTGGACCTCGGTGATACCATCGCCTGAATTCCAAGGTCCAGAGTTTCCGCTACCCATGAGTGATAGATAAGGGAAGCGAGCTCCTGAAATCTGATCGTTTCCTACCTCACCATGTGATACACGGAATTTCAGATAGGTAAGCCATGGAGCTATTCTGCGCACAATCTTGTATTGAGTTGGAATCCATCCTGCCGAGATAGCAGGGAATGTACCGAATTTGTGTCCCTTTTCGAAAGCTTCAGAGCCTGTGTAGCCTAAGTTTCCTTCAATGAAATATGTGTCTTTGTATGAATAGGTTAAACGGCTTGATAAACCGATGTAACGTTTAGGAATGGCATTGAGAAGGGTTGTGTTGCCTGATGATTTATAGTCAGACATGTAGTAATGTACCAATCCGCCTACACGATGATCTGTGCCAAAGAGACGGTCGTAGTTAAGATGTGCCTCAAAATAGTACTTGCGATCAACAAATTTGCTATTATCATATTGCTGGCTTTGGTAGTCGCGCACTTTTATTAGATCGAGTGAGCCATCACGCTTGCGTTTGGTGGTGTAGAAAAGTGAAGGCCACTTTGTCCGGTTTTCAGAGAGCGAAGAGTTTGTATCGAAGTTGAAGAGCAATGTTGCCGACAAGCCTTTTGTGATAACACCTAAATCTTGATTGTAAGCCAAGTTCATCTTGGTGTTATTACCATAATACTGGCGGTAGCCTGTTTTGTTGAGCAATACATATGGGCTAATCTTGTTGTTTTCTGCACCATAAGCTGGATATTCGCCTGAAGAATAAATCAAAGGAACTGTTACTGGAGTGAGTGTAGAACAAGCTTGCCATAAAGCGTCAGAGCTATCACCATAACCAGGGTAGTTGCGGTCTTGGATAGATGTTTCAATACCCAATGTTAGTGTTGAAGTGCGGGTGAGGTTTACATCAATATTAGCACGGAAGTTATATTGGCGGAATTTCACGTTTGAACTCTTGTCCTTGGTTTTTGAATCCTGCTTAAAGATACCATCCTTATTGAGCATACCCAAGCTCAAGTAATAACGAGCAACCTGTCCACCTCCTGAAGCGCTGAAGTGAGCTTGCTGATACCAAGTGTGATTGCGCAGAATGACGTCGTGCCAATCAACATTTGGGTGTAAGTCGGGATCCATACCATTTTTGAACAACATCATATCAACATCGTTGAATATAGGATCGAGACCACGTGAAACAGCAGCTTCATTGGCTAGAGATGCGTATTCATATGCATTAACATATTCGGGCATACGTGGTGAATAAGAGTAGTTAACATTAACTTTGGCGTCAATGCGTAGTTTGCCAGCCTTACCACGGCGAGTAGTAACAAGAACAACGCCATTGGCTCCACGTGTACCATAAACAGCAGTTGCTGACGCATCTTTCAAAATAGAGAAACTTTCTATGTCTTCTGGGTCTAGGCGATTTAGATCTCCTTCTATACCATCAATAAGCACAAGTGCACTTGAGTTGGCACCAAAGGTGCTGATACCACGAATCCAGAACTGAGAATAGTCGTTGCCAGGTTCACCGCTACGTGTTACAGATATGATACCTGGAACGCGTGAGCCCAACATATTTGAAACAGAGGTAGCTGGTACATGGAGGTCTTTTTTGTCAACATTGGTGATTGCACCTGTTACCGATATCTTGCGTTGTGTACCTTGACCAACAACAACAACTTCATCCATATTGCCTACTGTCTCGTGAAGCACTATTCGCATTCTTTCGTCGCTCTTGGTAATCTTCTGCTCATATTTCTCATAGCCTACATAGGTGATAACCATAGTGTGCCCAGGTTGTATATCAGTGAGCTTAAATCTACCATCCAAATCGGTTACAACACCTTTACCGGGTACTTCTTTTATACTTATTGTTGCTCCAATAATTTCCTCACCTTGTTCAGTCATTACCAAACCACCAATATTGAAGTTGGTTTGTGCCTGTGCATTAAGGAATGGGCAAAAATATGCCACTATAATAGCAAATAATATTCGTTTCATCTGTTATTTTCTGCTTGATATTATTCAATACTAAGTTTTCTAATTGTACGATCCCATCCGCCTGCAATATAGAAGTTGTCTTCACTGTCAACGGCTATGTCTTGGGGGGAATTGAAACGTGCATCAAGTGGTTCTGTATCCGAGTTTACCTGTCCGCCTTGTCCTGGAGCACCTGCCACTACATCTACTTGGTCGCCAGAGATTCTACTTATGAAACTTCCAGCACGGTTAATAACATAAATTTCGCCATCAGATGTAACTGTCAGACCGTAGGGTTCTATAAACTGTGCATCCTTAAGACGGTGTCCCGAGTTGGAACCATTACCATTGAAACCTGCATATTTTTCAATACGCCAAATATGCTCATTATCTTCATATATTTTATAAATGCCAGCCATTTGGTAGAATGAGGCAAAGAAGCAATGATGATATTTAGAATAGATCATTTGGCAGCGATCGCGGAAGTCGAAGGGCTTGTCGCCAACAAGCTCAATCATGCGGTAGGTCACATTTTCAAGGTCAACCTCGCAGAAGTTGCAGTTGGTGTCGAGATAATACAGATGGTTGTCGTCGTTTTCACGGAACGCTCCTGACCATATCTGTCCATTCATGTCGTTCTTCGATATGTTTATACCTGTGTTTTTTTCGGCATAGTTCTCTGTTCGCGAATAAGAGTAGACAACACGATCGTCAGCCCAATGTTGCACAAGGTAGAATTTCTCACGTGTGTTGTCAACGGCAGGAGTACCGAAGCTGTGTGATGTTGAAAGGGTAACTACTTGGTTGTCTTCGGGCGAAACAAGACTAACGCGACTGTTCCACCATGATTCAACAGCAATAATGTTGTCTGAATTGTTACCCTTTACAATAGCAATATTAGACACTTCTTTGAATCTGGCGCTGTTTAGGTCACCGTCTTGGTTTTTCTCATCACCAAAAACACCTGCAAGAGTTTTTACCGATTTTGTTTGTTCATACTTGAACAATACTCCATCGCCAACCACACTATCAGTGCCACATACCACCGATACTTGTTGCTTGCCTGCATTTAGTTTAGGTACAAGGCCAAGAATGCTGCTTCCGTTGCTGCGTACGAGTACAGCTTTCTTTTTGCCAAAATAAACTTTCATTTGCGACAGACTGTCGCCAAAATTACCGGTAACAATAAATGGAGTGTTGATGCCGCCATATAAGGGCGCGATGGAAGTAAGCGAATGTGGCTTACTGGCATCATACTCATTTTTAACCGTTGGAAATAACGGTATGTCTTCTTTGCTTTCGCATGAGGCGAATAAAGCTAAAGACAAAGAAAAAAATACAATGATTTTCTTCATGGTTAAGTTTATTTGATGAATTATTAGGTGAATAAGATTTTATATTGAGTGCAAAAATACACTTTATGTATTATTCACAATATGATAATATCGGAGAATAATATAATAATATCGGAAAAAGGCCATATTGATGAGAAAATTGCTAATTAAAATGAGACAAATGCGATATTTAATAGGATTTTTTGTTTACCTTTGAACACTAATAAATAATTAACTCATAATTTTATACCATTATATATAACTGAAATGAATAACAATCTAAACCACTTGAATGTATTAACACTAAATGTTGGATACGCACACCATGAAGCCGACTGGAACTGGCAAACTGTTCAAAGTCCGTTTGCTCGTTTATATCTTGTTACAGAAGGGGGAGCATATGTGAAGATGAATAACATGAATATACATCTTACTCCTGGACACTTATATCTTATTCCAGCATATACAACACACGATTGCTTATGTACAGGACATTTTTGTCACTATTATGTACACATATATGAAGATGTTGATGCACAGCAAAGTACCATGGAAAAATATGACTTTCCTGTAGAAGTAAATGCTGATAAGTATTCCGAAACAATGATGAAACGTCTGTGCTATCTATATCCATTTTTAAAGTTACCTGGGTCAAATCCTGATAGTTATAACAATTATCAAACACTTATGAGCAACATACAGAAAAACAGTCAATGTAGTATAAGCAACAACATGGAAGCTCAAGGATTATTATTTATTTTTATGGCTAAATTTTTCTGTGCATCACATTTAAAAAACAATGTTGATGATGATCGTATTGCTCTTACTTTACAATATATACGACAAAATATTAGTAAGAATATTGATATTAAACAACTTGCCGATATGGCATGTATGAGCAAAGACTACTATATACGTCTTTTTAAGCAGCAGTTGGGGACAACTCCAAATTCATTTGTTACAACTAAGAAAATGGAGAAAGCGCAGCTTCTTCTTATAACTACCAATAACCCTGTTAATGTTATTGCAAGTAGCTTAGGCTATGACGATTGTTCTTATTTCATACGGACATTCAAGAAAACTACGGGAAAAACGCCTTTGCAGTACAGAGCGAAATAATGTGAGGGTGGATATTTTGTCGGAATGCTATTTTCTGTCCTTCTTTAGAAATTATAAAAAATGAGGGTGTGTCTATTGACATACCCTCATGTAATGTGAATTATTTTTTATATTAATTTTTATGCGAGATCAAGTTGTAGAACTTGACGGAGGTGTTCGATAGATGGGTTTGCCTTGCGCATATCGTCGAATATGTCCATTTTGGTTTTTATTGGAGCTATTTCCTCGGCTTCAGCAAGACGGAGTTCAATCTTGATGTCGTTGTTCTGTAATCCTTTTGCAAGGGTAACTCGGATTCTCGCCTTGATATTATCTATCTGGTTGAGAAGAACGTTATTGTCAATAAGAAGTTCTACGTTTGGGAAGTCTGTAATCTTTGGAATCATATTCTTCATGCGACTTGCCATACCTGCCATTTTTTGTGGCATTCGGTTACACATAGACATCCATTGCAGTTCGAGTTCTTCTTGTGTGAACACTCTTTGCTCTACGCTCGACGTTTTTTCTTTGCTTTTTTCGTTTGTTTGAAGTGGTTGGTCTTTTTGTTGGCGTAGCTTGTTGAATGTGAATCCAATATTTGACAGTTTGAGCTTTGGCTTTGAAACACTTTCTGTTGTTGTTTCTGTAGCGGCAGCTTGAGTCTCGACAACGGGTGTACTTGCCGTAGTTTTTGGTGCAACTGCGGCAGGTTGCTCAACCACCGTCACCTGCTTAACGGTTTTAGGTTGAGTTGTTGTGAGAAGTTTGAACAGGGATTTTAATCTTTTAGGGCTACGCCCCGCGCCAGCTGATTCGTCCTCTGGTTGCGTTATCTGTGCAACCTGAATAAGGGTCAGTTCTACAAGCAGGCGCTTGTTGCTGCTCTGTTTGTAGTTTATGTCGCATTGGTTTAATATCTTGAGTGCCTTATATACAAAGTTTGTTGGGCACTTCTGAGCTATTTCCTGATAGTGCAGGCGTTGTTGGGTGCTCACCTCTAATAAAGGAAGGGTCTGTGGGTCTTTTGCCATAAGGATGTTACGCATGTGACTTGCAAGACCGTTGACGAGGTTTCCGCCATCGAATCCCTTTTCGATGATAGAGTTTACAAGTACCATTATGTCGCTCACCTTGTTTTCAAGTGAGAGTTCTACTATCTTGAAATAGTTCTCGGTATCAAGAACGTTTAAGTCTTCGATAACCTTTTGGTAGGTGATGTTGCCCTGACAGAAGCTGGCTGCCTGGTCGAAGATTGAGAGGGCGTCGCGCATACCTCCATCGGCTTTTTCGGCGATTACTTCAAGAGCCTGTTCTTCGTAGGTTATGCCTTCTTTTTCGGCAACCATCTTTAGGTGGTTAACGGTATTGTTTACCGTCATTCGCTCGAAATCGTAGATCTGGCAACGGCTGAGAATAGTAGGAAGAATCTTGTTTTTCTCGGTAGTAGCCAATACGAAGATTACATGCGATGGTGGTTCCTCAAGGGTTTTGAGGAAAGCGTTGAAAGCAGCTGTTGACAGCATGTGAACCTCATCGATGATGAACACCTTGTAGCGTCCCACCTGTGGCGGTATGCGTGTTTGTTCCATCAAGGCCTTGATGTTTTCAACTGAGTTGTTGCTGGCAGCATCAAGTTCAAAGATGTTGTAGCTTCTACCTTCATTGAAAGCCTTACAGCTTTCGCATTCGTTGCATGATTCTCCATCTTCGCGAGGATGTTCGCAGTTGATGGCCTTAGCAAAAATGCGGGCGCATGTTGTTTTGCCTACTCCTCGTGGTCCGCAGAAGAGGTAAGCGTGAGCAAGCTTTCCGCTTTTCACCGCATTCTTTAATGTGGTAGTCAGAGAGCTTTGTCCAATGACTGAATCAAAGCTCATTGGACGATACTTACGTGCTGATACAATATATTCTTCCATAGTTTTCTTACTTTGCCTTGCAAAGATAATAATTTTTTTGTTATCTTTGCACACAAATAAAAATAAGAATGACACAGCGATTGAACATTTTCTTAGGCTTGCTATCACATTATAAATATTTTATAGTGTTTGTGATTGGTGTGCTGCTTGTTGGCTTTGTTGGCGATGCAAGTTATATGAAGCGTGTAAAGCTTGGCATGCAGATAGACGAAATAAAGTCTGAGATTGATCGTTACAATACGCAGTATGAGTCAGATTCTCGTCAGTTACAGGAACTGAAGAAGAATCCTCGTTATATTGAAAAAATAGCTCGCGAGCGCTATTTCATGAAATCAGACGAAGAGGATATTTATGTTCTTAGTGATGATGAGGTAAATAATGAAGAGAAAAACGATGAAACAACTGAATAAGATCCAGAGTATTATATTTTTAGTGGGTGGCTTGCTAATGGTTGTTGGTGCATGTTGTTTTGCTATAATGTGGCAGCAAGATATAGTAAGTTGGGTATATCTGGTAGGTGCCTTGCTGTTTGCCGTTATCCAGATTATGCAAAGCTATGATGGAAACAGTTTGTCTGTAAAGCGTTTGAAGTCGATAATGACTCTTGCAGACGTTTTGTTTGTAGTGGCTGGATTGCTCATGATAGATAAGGTATACGGTGTATTCCGTCCTATGTTTGATAATTTTGAAAGTTACGTTAGTATATTATATAATAAATGGGTTATAGTGTTGCTGATAGCAGCTGTACTTGAAATGTACACTATGCATCGCATAGAACATGAGCTCAATAACGAGAAAAAACATCAATAAATAATAATAAATGGCGAAGTAAAGTGATATATTTTTAATGCGAAAAAAAACTAAAAGATATATGGAATAAATTAAATTGCATAAATTTTTTTTTTCACATCAATATAACATATTATCTTTGCTAACCGAACAAGAAAAACAGTTTATGAACAAAGTCTTATACGCACTTCTCTCTCTCTTGGCGCTTACGTCATGCGCGAATTCTTACAATATCCAGGGTTCTTCTAATGTTTCTACATTAGATGGTAGAAAGTTGTATCTGAAGGTATTGAAAGATAATGATTTTAAAAGTATTGATTCATGTGATGTAGTACATGGACAGTTCCGTTTTGCTGGAACTCTTGATTCTACTCGCATGGCTAATATATTCATGGATGATGAAAGTGTGTTGCCATTGGTGTTGGAAGATGGCGATATTACAATAAAGATTGATAATACTCAGCAGACTGTTAGTGGCACTCCTTTGAATGATAAACTGTTTAAGTTCTTTAATAAGTATAATCAGTTGAAGAATCAGGAGGCAGAACTCGTACACAAGCATGATCAGGCAATCATGAATGGTAGCAATATGAATATTGTTAACCAGCGTTTGAATAGTGAGGCTGAAAGACTCAGTCAGAAAGAAGACGAATTGGTAACCCAGTTCGTATGCGATAATTTTGATAATGTTCTTGGTCCTGGTGTGTTCTTTATGGTTACAATAGGAATGCAATATCCAGAGCTCACTCCTTGGATTGAGGATATTATGAGTAAGGCAACAGATGCTTTCAAGAACGACCCTTATGTAAAGGACTTCTATCAGAAGGCTCAGGAAAATGAGCAGATTATGAATGGTATGAAGGAAATTCCTGCTGATCCAGCAGCTATGTCTGCACCAGTGGCTCCTGCTAATCCAAATGCTACTCCTGCACCTACTCCCAATGATTTGGCTAAGCCTTCGCAGCCAGAAAAGTAGAGTATTAACAAAATCAGTTCTGGAGATAAAGGAAGACTAACGTGAATTACGAATTTGGAATGTTGAATTATTATTCAATATTCAATAGCAAAAGCGCTGTCTTCTAACTCCATTTTTCTACTGAGTTCGCGAAGCTTACGAAACTTCGGTAACTCACAAACTATATTAACGTGAAAAGAACTTTAATAAAAAACGGAATAATAGTTAATGAAGGTCGCTCTTTTAAGGGCGACCTTGTTATTATTGACGACCTTATTGAGGCTATATATGAGTCGTCGGCACCTTGTGGAGACTATGATAAAATAGTTGATGCACAAGGCGGTTACGTTATGCCAGGCGTAATAGACGAACATGTTCATTTTCGTGAGCCAGGGTTGGAGAGAAAGGCTGATATAGAGAGTGAGAGTCGTGCTGCAGCCTATGGTGGTGTGACATCTTACTTTGAAATGCCAAATACCAATCCTCAGACAACAACGCTTGAGGCTCTCGATGATAAGTATTGCAGAGCAGCAAAGGAAAGTCATGTAAACTATAGCTTTTTCTTTGGTGCTACAAATGAAAACGTGGCTGATTTCTCTAAGCTTGATGTTCATCGTGTTCCTGGTATAAAACTCTTTATGGGTGCTTCAACAGGAAACATGCTTGTTGACCGTAAAGAGGCTTTGGAAAGAATATTCCATACCTGTGCAGAGATGAATCTTCCTTTGATGACTCATTGTGAAGATACCAATCTCATAAATGCAAAGATGGAAGAGGTGAAAGCCAAGTACGGTGACGATCCAGATGTAGAGTTTCATCCTGTCATTCGTGACGAAGAAGTATGTTGGAACAGTAGTTCGTTAGCCGTTGAATTAGCACAGAGGTTTGGTACTCGTTTGCATATAGCTCATGTAACTACAGCTAAGGAACTGTCTTTGTTTAGTTCTTCTTTGAACACTCTTCAAAAGATAACTGCTGAGGCTGTTATTGCTCACCTGTTCTTCTCTGATGCTGATTATAAAGATAAGGGAACACTCATAAAATGTAATCCTTCGGTAAAGTCGGCTGATGACAGAGATGCGTTGCGTAAGGCTTTGACAAGCGGACTTATCAGTTGCGTAGGAACAGATCATGCACCTCATGAGAGTAAAGATAAGCAAGGCGGGTGTTGTAAGGCTGCCAGTGGTATGCCAATGATTCAATTCTCGCTTGTAAGCATGCTTGAACTTGTTGACAAGGGTGTTCTCTCTCTTGAACGTCTTGTTGAATTGATGTCGCATAATCCTGCTCGTTTGTTTAGTGTTTCGCAACGAGGCTTCCTACGTAAAGGTTATAAGGCAGATATCGTTGTGGTAAAGCCAGGTGAAGAGTGGATGGTTACAAAAGATATTATTCAAAGCAAATGTAAATGGAGTCCTATGGAGGGACATAGATATCGTTGGCATGTTGTTGATACTTTTGTAAATGGTCATCTTGTTTATAACGACGGACTCTTTGATGCTGGTTATATTGGTGAAGAAATAAGGTTTAGGCAATAAATATTAATTGACGTAATGAGAAAGCGATTGATATACGATATTTCCGAGATTACGCCATATATCAATTGGATATATTTCTTTCATGCCTGGGGCATGAATGGCAAACCTGCTGGCGCTAAGGAAAAGCTGAAAGCCGATGCAGAGCGCGTTCTTGCTTCATGGGAAGGGATATATCATACGTCGGCTCTTTTTGCTATTCTTCCTGCTAATAGTGATGGAGATAATCTCATAGTTGATGGTGTCTGCATTCCAATGCTTCGTCAGCAGAAATCAATTGAAGAAGGAAAACCTAATTATTGTCTTACTGATTTTGTTCGACCTTTATCGCAAGGCATTACTGATGAAGTAGGATTGTTTTGTACAACCGTTGATGCAGAAATACAAGATAATAATGATGATGCCTATGATAAGATGATGTGTCAGGTTCTTTGTGACCGTTTAGCAGAAGGTACAGCTGAAAAGATGCACGAGGAAGTGCGAAGGCTTTATTGGGGCTATGCACCTGATGAAAATCTGACGATGGAACAGACACATAACGAGGAATTTCAAGGCATTCGTCCTGCTGTAGGCTATCCGTCACTTCCAGATACAAGTGTGAATTTCATTATTGACCGTATTCTCAATATGAAGGAAATAGGTATCCGACTTACGGAATCCGGAATGATGACTCCACACGCAAGTGTAAGCGGTTTTATGTTCTCTCATCCCCAGAGTCATTATTTTGATATAGGGAAAATAGGAGAGGACCAATTAAAGGATTATGCTCAACGGCGTGGTTTGCCTATAGAACTTGTTAGGAAATTCCTTCAAAGAAGTCTTTTAAAACAATAAGCATTCAATATATGATAGCAAGAATATTTATATGGTTACTTTTGGTAATAGTGTTGCCTGATATTTATATATATCTTCACTATTTCTCTCGCCGATATAAGTTGCCCTTATGGGGAAAACTTCTTTGGTGGGCACCATGTGCTGTTATGTGTGTTTATACATGTGTTCTTGCTTTTCTTCGTAGCTTTGCACCTACTGATTTGACGTGGCTCAACACTTATTTGTTCCTTTTTGGTATGTTTGTGTGGCCCAAGTTATGTTTTACTATTTGTTCGTTTATAGGATGGCTTTTACGTAAGTATGTTGTTCATTCTAAGCGTAATTGGGGACATTATATAGGTGTGGTTGTTGGATTGGCAGCCTTTGTTATGTATGTATATGGCTTGACCGTTGGTATATCAGAAATAAAAGTTCGTCACGTAGATCTTTATTTTGATAATCTTCCAAAGGCTTTTGATGGATTAAAAATTGTTCACACCTCAGATATGCATGTTGGCACATTTGAGGGATGGCGTAGATGTGTTCTTGAAAGAGAAATAGATAGTATCCGTGCGCAGGTGGGAGAAAAGACGATTTTCTGTTTCACAGGCGATATACAGAATATGTATCCTGAAGAAGTGGAACGTATGATGCCTTTGTTGAGACGTTTGCCAAAGACATATTTTATATTAGGTAATCATGATTATGCTGAATATGCTAAGCCTGAGCCGGGAGTAGAGAACAGTATTCGTAGAAAGCTACTTTCTCTGGAAGGTAAACTTGGAAAGACTTTGTGTAATGAGCATGTGGCTCTTACAGCAGATGATGGTTCAAGAATATGGCTTGTAGGAACGGAGAATGACAGTAATAAGAAGAAAATAGTTCATTCAGATTATGTAAGGGCAATGAAAGGTATTCCAGCAAATGAGTTTGTTATCATGTTACAGCATGATCCTTCTTTCTGGGAAAAAGATGTCTTACCAAAGAGTAATGCTGACCTCACATTAAGTGGCCATACTCATGGTGGACAGATGCAATTCTGGGATTGGCGTCCAACAAAAGCGTTAGGTATTGATTGTGGACTTTTTGAAAAGGATAGTCATTATCTTTATGTTAGTGCGGGACTTGGTGGACTTGTTCCTTTTAGATTTAACCAGCCTAATGAAATTGCGGTAATAACATTACATCGAAAAAATAAATAGAAATACTATAACAACTGAAAAACTTAACGTATGAAGTACTTGTATCGACTTTATCAGCTATGCATCGTTGTACCTATTTTTGCAATAGCAAGTATTATTACATCTCTCACTACTGTTGTGGGATGTATGCTTGGTAACGGACATTTCTGGGGGTACTATCCTGGAAAATATTGGTCACGTCTTGCTATATGGCTTTGCCTTTTACCTGTAAAAGTTGAAGGTCGTGAACTTCTGGATAAAAAGCAAAGCTATGTTTTTGTAGCTAATCATCAAGGTGCATTTGATATATTTCTTATATATGGTTTCCTTAACCGTAATTTCAAATGGATGATGAAGAAGGGCTTACGTAAGATACCTCTTGTTGGTATTGCATGCGAATATGCTCATCATATCTTTGTAGATAAGAGTGGTCCTTCTAAAATACGTAAGACCTATGATACTGCTCGTGAAACATTAAAAGAAGGAATGTCGGTAGTTGTATTTCCAGAGGGAGCACGCTCTTTTACAGGTCATATGGGTGTATTCCGTCGTGGAGCGTTTATGCTTGCTGACGAGTTACAGTTACCTGTTGTTCCACTGACTATTAATGGTTCGTTTAATGTAAAGCCTCGTATGAAAGATTTGTTCTGGGTATTCTGGCATCCTTTGAAACTGACTATTCATGAGCCAATAGCGCCAATAGGCAAGGGGGCTGATAATATAAACAATCAAATGACTAAGAGCTATGATGCCGTTATGTCAGGACTGACTCCGGAATATCAGGGATTTGTGGAGAATCCAGACCAGTAGTTGTCTGATTGTTGGGACGATAAAATCATTTTCGGCAGCTTATTCCTATTTTTTTAACAAAAAGTATTATCTTTGCAAAAAGACAACTATAGAATCAATCTAAAATTATATATATGAGTGACAGCATAGTAATCATTCCAACCTATAACGAGAAGGAAAATATTGAGAAAATTATCCGTGCAGTATTCGGACTGCAGAAGGAGTTCAATATTCTTGTTATTGATGACGGAAGTCCTGATGGAACGGCAGAAATTGTGCATGGGTTGATGGAAAAAGAGTTTGCTGATCGTCTTTTTATTATAGAGCGTTCTGGTAAACTTGGACTCGGTACTGCTTATATTGCAGGTTTTAAGTGGGCTTTAAAACATGGTTACGACTATGTTTTTGAGATGGATGCAGACTTTAGCCATGATCCAAATGATTTGCCACGTCTATATGCTGCTACTCACGATGAAGGTAATGATGTTGCTGTAGGTTCACGTTATGTTAGTGGTGTGAATGTTGTGAACTGGCCAATAGGTCGTGTGTTGATGAGCTATTTCGCAAGCATGTATGTACGTATTGTGACAGGTTTTCAGGTTCATGATACCACAGCTGGCTTTGTGTGTTATCGTCGTCGTGTTCTTGAAACAATTCCTCTTGATGAGGTTCGTTTCAAGGGATATGGTTTTCAGATTGAAATGAAATATACTGCCCATAAGATTGGATTTAAAATTAAGGAAGTACCTGTTATTTTTGTCAATCGTCGTGAGGGAACAAGTAAGATGAGTGGTGGCATCTTTGGTGAAGCATTCTTTGGAGTTATGCGTTTACGCCTTGATGGCTGGTTCCGTAAATATCCTAAACTTCCTGCTTAATTTTTTTCCTCCCTCACGGATTGCTACCTGTGATTATTCATGAGTATTGAGGATATAGTTAAAATGTATGAAAAGCTGCCACAGGGTGGCGCTTTTCTTGATATACTGGGAAATAATTCTGTTCATGATGTTTTCCTGAGTGGATTAATGGCTTCAGCTACACCTGTTTTTTTTGCTTCTTTAGCAAAGAAATGTAGTAGTCCTTTTATTTTTATTCTTGATGATGCAGACGAAGCGGGCTATTTCTATAATGATTTACGTGCGGCTCTTTCTTCTTCGCAAAAAGAAGGAAAAGAATCAGTTTTCTTTTTCCCGTCAGGTTATAAGCGTGCCGTAAAATATGGTCAAAAAGATAATGCCAGCGAGATTCTTAGAACAGAAGTGCTGGCACGTTTGTCTTCTTGTAAGCAAGAAAGTCATGAAGCTGTTTTCATCGTTACTTATCCTCAAGCTTTATCAGAACTTGTTGTAGCTCAGCATAATCTTGATAGTAGGCTAATTGCGTTAAGGGTTGGACAGGAAGTGAGTCTTGCTGCCTTGGAGCGCCAACTTAGAGAATTTGGTTTTGAAGAAACCGATTATGTTTATGAACCGGGACAGTTTGCTGTTAGAGGAAGTATTTTAGATGTTTTCTCGTATAGTTGCGAATATCCTTTCCGTATAGACTTTTTTGGTGATGAAATAGATACCGTTAGAACTTTTGAGCTTGAGACTCAGTTGTCAAAAGAAAAAAGGAATGAAATAGAGATAGTTCCTGCTTTGGCTAAAATGGAGAGCGAGAAAGTGTCGTTCTTGAGTTTTGTTCCAGAAAACGCTATTATTGTAGGCAAAGATTTCAAATTTGTTCAGGATGTTATAGATAAAACATATCAAGAGGGCTTTTCTTCTCAGGCTATGGTTGAGAGATTGGAGGGTGCTACAGAACAAGAACAGGCTGAGATACAGCGCCAGATGCGTAAGGAAATAAATCTTTCAACAGCAACACAATTTCAATCAGATTTAGCATTACACAAAAGAGTTCAATTAGCTTCTGGAGTGATAGCTAAGGAGAAAGGAGGGGCTTCAGGCAAAAAGAATTTTGCCGTTATTGATTTCCACGTATTCAGGCAACCTCTTTTCCATAAAAACTTTGATTTGCTTTCACAAACCTTAGAGGATTATATTCTCAAAGGATACAAGTTGTTTATTCTTGCTGATAGTCAGAAACAAAATCAACGTCTGAAAGAGATTTTTGCAAGTGATGAGTTGAAGAAGTATTCTATTGAGTTTGAGCCTGTAGAACGTACCGTTCATGAAGGCTTTGTTGATGATGACCTTCATGCCTGCTTCTTTACTGACCACCAGATATTTGATCGTTTCCATAAATATAATCTTCGCAGTGATGTTGCCCGTTCAGGAAAAATGGCACTTACTATGAAGGAGTTGCAGGAGATGGAACCTGGAGATTTCATCGTTCATGTTGATTTTGGTGTTGGTAAGTTCGGAGGACTTGTTCGTATTCCTACTCAGAAACGTAATTCTGAGGGACAGCAAGGCTATCAGGAAATGATACGTATCATTTATCAAAATAATGATAAGGTTGATGTATCTATTCATTCTTTGTATAAGATAAGTAAGTATCGTAGTAGTAATGCTGGCGAGGCTCCTCGTTTGAGTACTCTTGGTACAGGAGCTTGGGATCGTCTGAAAGAGAAAACCAAGAAACGCATCAAGGATATTGCACGAGACCTTATTAAGCTGTATGCCACTCGTAGAAAAGAGAAAGGTTTTGCATTTAGTGCCGATACTTATATGCAACAGGAGCTGGAGGCAAGTTTCCTTTATGAAGATACACCTGATCAGTCAAAGGCTACACAGGAAGTGAAGCATGATATGGAGATGGCTAAGCCTATGGACAGACTTGTGTGTGGTGATGTGGGCTTTGGAAAGACTGAGATAGCTGTTCGTGCTGCTTTTAAATGTGCTTGCGATAGTAAGCAGGCAGCGGTTCTTGTACCAACAACCGTTCTTGCTTTTCAGCATTATCAAACTTTCAGAGACCGCTTGAAGAATCTTCCTGTTCGTGTTGACTATCTTTCTCGTGCTCGTTCGGCCAAAGAAACAAAACAGGTTCTTGCTGACCTTGCTGATGGAAAGATAGATATTCTTGTGGGTACTCATAAGCTGATAGGTAAAAACGTTAAATGGCACGATCTGGGTATTCTTATTATTGATGAAGAACAGAAATTTGGTGTTGCCACAAAGGAGAAACTACGTAAACTTAAGACCAATGTAGATACACTTACGATGTCGGCAACGCCTATTCCTCGTACCTTGCAGTTCTCGCTGATGGGAGCTCGCGATATGAGTATTATTCGCACTCCGCCACCAAACCGTTATCCTATTCATACTGAACTTGCTACTTACGGGCATGAGGTTATAGCTGATGCTATAAACTTTGAGTTGAGTCGTAACGGTCAGGTGTATTTTGTTAATGACAGAATAAGTAATCTGCCTGAAATAGCCAATCTCATACATAAATATGTACCTGATGCTCGAGTAGCCATTGGACATGGACAGATGAAACCTGAAGAATTGGAGAAGATTCTTATGGGATTCATGAATTACGACTATGATGTGTTGCTTTCAACAACTATTGTTGAGAATGGTATTGATATAAGTAATGCAAATACTATTATCGTTAACGATGCTCATCGTTTTGGATTAAGCGATTTACATCAGATGCGTGGTAGAGTAGGTCGTAGTAATAGAAAGGCTTTCTGTTATCTGCTTGCTCCGCCTAAGAGTGTGCTTACCCCTGAGGCGCGTCGACGTCTTGAGGCTTTGGAGAATTTCTCTGAACTTGGAAGTGGTTTTAATCTTGCTATGCAGGATCTTGATATTCGTGGAGCGGGTAATCTACTTGGAGGAGAGCAGAGTGGATTTATGGAAGATCTTGGTTATGAAACCTATCAAAAGATTCTATCACAAGCTGTTGCTGAACTCAAAAATGATGAGTTCCAGGAGATGTATGCAGAGGAGATGGCAGAAGGAAACGATATTGCTGCCAGCGAATTTGTTGATGATTGTGCTATAGAGAGCGATCTCGAGATGTATTTCCCTGATGGGTATGTGCCAGGAAGTAGCGAACGTATGCTTCTCTATCGTGAACTCGACAATATAACTGAAGATAATGCGCTTGCAGCTTATCGCCAGCGACTAATAGACCGTTTTGGTCCTGTCCCACAGGAAGGAGAGGAACTTCTCCAAGTGGTAAAATTGCGTCGATTAGGTAAGCAATTAGGTTGTGAGAAGATAATGCTTAATCAGGGTAGAATGGTTATGCAGTTTGTTAGTAATCCTGAGAGTGCATATTATAAGAGTCTTACGTTTGATAAGGTTCTTAGCTTTATTGCACAAAATGCACGTAGATGTGATTTGAAGGAAGTAAAAGGTCGTCGCCTTATGCACATAACATCTATTTTAAGTGTAGAAGAAGCTGTAGGGGTATTAGAAAATATATCAAAATAAGATGCAAAAAATGTATTAATGGTATTTTTATTATGTCAATTGCGGGGTGGCTGAAAGTGGATGAAATCATATTTGGGGCTATATTTTACAAATTATGCTTTGTAATTGACATTTTAAAAGAATAAAAATGTTAAAATCAGTAGCAGATTTTGAATATAAATCTTAATTAGTGACTGAATATTCTTAAATGCCGTTAAAAGTGTGTAATGATACAAAATCTAAGGTTTTTTGTAACATTTTTATATTGCAGTTTCGTATAAATGTTATATCTTTGCAATCGGTAATCAGAATGTGTTTTGATTCCTTTCATGCAATTTGGATTGTTTTTTAAAATATCCAGAGATCTGATGAACTTTTTTTTAAAGAGATTCGGAACGCATGAAGAGCTTAAAAATAGAGAAATGTTTAATGCGAATAAATTAACTCAGAAAATTTAAAGGTAAGAACCTACTGTTTAAGGTATTGCTGGTTAGAGTATGTGAATATTAAGGCCGGCAAAATTTGACAGATGAAGGACAAAGATAAGATTAAGCATGTGAATGTTTTCTTATACTTGTCCTTTATTTTTTTGTCTTTTTATAAAAATACTATGTTTTTTAAGTACAAATGGAAACACAAACAATAAAGATTAATTTTTTATATCATATTTGGTGATATCTTTTATTTAATGTATCTTTGTGGCATATATTAAAGTGACGTATCAACGAATTATATAATTAAACAATGAGAACAGTTTACGAATTCTCTGTTAAGGACAGAAAAGGTAAAGAGGTTGCCATTAAGGAGTATGCTAATGAGGTGCTCCTGATAGTCAATACCGCTACAAAATGTGGTTTTACTCCTCAGTATGAAGAACTTGAGAAGCTCTATGAGAAATATCATTCTCAGGGTTTTGAGATTCTTGATTTCCCTTGTAATCAGTTTGGTCAGCAGGCACCTGGTACAGATGAGACAATTCACAATTTCTGTAAGCTTAATTTTGGTACAGAATTCCCTCGTTTTAAGAAGGTAAAGGTAAATGGCGATGATGCCGATCCTCTCTTTAAGTTCTTGAAGGAACAAAAGGGGTTTGCTGGATGGGATGAGAGTCATCCAATATATCCTATTCTTGAAAAAATGCTTTCAGAGGCAGATCCTAACTATAAGGAGAGTGCTGATATTAAGTGGAACTTTACTAAGTTCCTTATTAATAAGAAGGGACAGGTTGTTGCTCGCTTTGAGCCAACAGAGAATATAGCTAATATCGCAACTAAGATAGAAGAATTGCTCAAGCTGTAGTATTATCTGGTGGTAGATAAAGTTTAGAACTCAAGGAACAAATAAAACATACAATAACCGCTCTCGTTTAGGGAGCGGTTTTTTATTTATGCTTATGAAGGCTGGTAATTCCTTTAGGATGTTCTTAGGATTTGTTTAGGATAGAGTGTTTGCTTGTAATATTCTTCCACTTCCAGTTCTTCCAATTAAAAAAAGCTATATCTTCTTTTACTCTTTCTCTCTATATAATATATATATATATAATATAACTAATTGATATATATATAGTTATATATGGTTGGAACTCTAAGTTTTGAAATTTTAAAAAAATGCATTTGTTGAAAAATAATTGGAAGAACTGGAAGTGGAAGACACTTTTTTTCTAAGATGTTGATTATTAGTCGTTTATGTAACTTTGCAAGGATGAAAATTAAAGTCCTCAGCCAATTGACCGAGGACTTCTATTGTTTTTTAGCATGTTAATTTAAGCTCGAGTACAAAATAGTTGCATGATATCCTTATATTCAGTTGCAAATATACATTTATTTTTGATACAATATTTTATAATTTGATACCAAAATATTATCATTTGTAACAAATATGTTTTATTTTGTCATCAAAAGCATGATTTGATGAATAATTATATATTATTCATATCTACCTGTGGTACGTTTGCAAGATATTTATTTATCTCATCGTTTGTGACCTCGTAATTTCTTAAATCTCCATTAATATATGCATCGTATGATGGCATATCTATGAGGCCATGTCCACTCAGGCAGAATAAGATGACGGGGGCTGTTCCTTCTTCGTTTGCTTTTTTTGCTTCGCGTATGGCAGCAGCTATTGCG
Source organism: uncultured Prevotella sp. (assembly GCA_905236755.1). Lineage (GTDB taxonomy): Bacteria > Bacteroidota > Bacteroidia > Bacteroidales > Bacteroidaceae > Prevotella. Next base: position 56,718 of record CAJOCR010000002.1, on the reverse strand, counting down.
TGTGTACTTTCTGGAGCCGGGATTATTCCTTCTGTTTGTGCAAATAGCATGCCTGCTTCGAAAGTTTCGAGTTGCTGAATGTCAACACCACGCATGTATCCATCTTTTAGAAGCTGACTTATGATGACGCCTGCTCCATGATATCTTAGGCCTCCTGCATGAATATTTGCAGGTTTGAAATCGTGACCTAAGGTATACATAGGAAGAAGTGGTGTGTAACCAGCTTCGTCTCCAAAGTCGTATTCAAATTTACCTCTTGTGAGTTTTGGGCAACTTGCAGGTTCGGCTGCAATAAACTCTGTATTTGGATGTGTACCGTCGAAAATGTGTCGCATGAATGGGAATGCTAATCCGCCAAAGTTACTTCCGCCTCCGAAGCATGCTATAATTTTGTCGGGATATTCGCCAGCCATCTCCATCTGTTTTTCGGCCTCTAATCCAATAATGCTTTGATGCAAGGCAACATGATTGAGTACCGAACCTAATGTGTATTTACAACCAGGTGTTGTTGTGGCTAACTCTATTGCTTCAGAAATAGCAGTACCAAGTGAACCTGGGTGATGTGGGTCTTTGGTTATGATGTTTTTGCCTGCACGCGTTGACATGGAGGGTGAGCCTTCTACTGTTGCTCCAAAGGTTTTCATCACGATAGAGCGATATGGCTTTTGTTGTAGAGTTATCTTTACCTGATATACCGCAGCTTCAAGTCCGTATAGTTTTGCGGCATAGCTTAGGGCCATGCCCCATTGACCGGCGCCTGTTTCTGTTGTGACGTTAGTGTCGCCTTCCTCTTTACAATAGTAGCATTGTGGAATTGCTGAGTTTATTTTGTGAGATCCTAATGGATTGGTTGATTCGTTTTTGAAATATATATGCGCTTTGGTGTTAAGTGCTTTTTCTAAAGCATAAGCACGTACCAATGGTGTTGAGCGATAGTAACTATATTTCTCGCGCACTTCCTCTGGTATAGGAATCCATGCGTTTTCGGTATCAAGTTCCTGTTTTGCACATTCCAGACTAAAAATATGTGCTAAATCTTCAGCCTTTAATGGCTTTTTTGTTTCCGGGTTAAGCGGAGGAAGTGGTTTATTAGGCATATCTGCCTGGATGTTGTACCATTTGTCTGGAATTTGGTTTTCTTCGAGAATGTATTTCTTTCTATTCATGGTTGTTGTTGTTTAAATCTACAAGTGATTACAAAATTACAAAAATAATTTTAAAATGCTGCACTTTATGTGTGTTTAATTTTAAATAGTAATTATAATAGTAATATTACTTGCGGTTTGTTATTGTTTTTGTGTACACAAAGTACACTTTAGGGATGTTTCTATCATAAATGGGGAAATTCCTATTCAGGTGTAGGGAAAAAGTTTTTATTTGTATTGCGATCTTATATTATCTTTGCCAGTGTAAAAAAGAAACATGTTTAACAATTTAATACATACGATTATGAAACGTTATAGTACATATTTAATGATGTTAGCGTTAGCTTTTGTATCATTTTCGCTCACAAGTTGTGAAGTTGACTGGTATGAGGACAACTATTGTGGTGGTGGATATTATGACGATGAACTAAATGCTCTTGATTTGGCTGAGGTTCTCTCTGGTACATGGTCAGGTAGCATGCAATATAAGGATGGTGAATCGGGTCAGATGTATTCTTGGGATGTTTCCATGACTTTTGTTCAGAATAATCGTTATGCGATAAAGGGAACTGGTGTTGAAATCGATTATGATGGAGAGGCAAGTCAGTCTTTGGAGTTTAATTGGTATCTTGATGATAGAACTGGTGATATATATATTACTTATGTAGGAAGTGGTAAGACTTTTGTTATGGATGCTGATGCTCGTAAGTATGGATATAAGCTGAAAGAAAATGATTTCTTCGAAGGTTATATGTTAGGTCGTAATAATAAGGATATGATATATATCAACCTCGATGCTGTTAAGGCACGTGCTGCTTCAAGTGGAAAGTCTCGTCAGTTTGGACAGAATGCTAATGTTGAGGCTCCTACTGCAGCTACGGTAAAAAAGATTATAGAGCATTAAGGCTATTGAGTTTATGAGTTCTTGAGTTTTAACTCTTTAGGAGTTACTCATGAACTCATATTTTTTATTAGAACTCAAGAACTAACCAAATTAAAAACTGATAGACTTAAATACTAATAAATTTAGCAACTCAAAAACTCACAAAAAAAATACAGATAAACGCATATGCAACTACGTTTATCTGTATTCCGTTGATAGGTAAATATATCCTTAATTCAAAAAGGTATATAATTTACTTCTTCAGCTTAGCGTAACGGCTCATGAAGCGGTCAACACGACCAGCTGTATCAACAAGCTTGCTCTTACCTGTGTAGAATGGGTGAGAAGTGCTTGAGATTTCGACCTTTACTACTGGATAAGTCTCGCCTTCAAACTCTACTGTATCATTAGCCTTGCATGTAGACTTTGTAAGGAACATATCGCCGTTGGACATATCCTTAAATACGACGGGGCGATAGTTTTCTGGATGAATACCTTTTTTCATTTTAATCTATTGTTATTTGTTATTAATATTTTCAACTCATAAAGGGCTTTTGTTGCCCGCGGAGTGTAATCGGCTGCAAAATTACAAAGATTTTCCCAATATAGCAAATTATTCAGCCCCTTTTTGCTTTGTAGCACAACTTTTTACGTATATATAATGGATATTTGACTAATTTTCACTATATTTGTCGGTTAGAATAATGAGTAACAGGGTATGAACGATATAGAAATTCATCCTTTTGAGCCTTGGTTGCCCAAGGATGCGCGTTTGTTGATGTTGGGAACGTTTCCTCCAGCCCCAAAGCGGTGGTGTATGGATTGGTATTATCCCAATTTTCAGAATGATATGTGGCGCATCATGGGGATTTGTTTTTATGATGATCGCAATCATTTTGTTGACCTTGAGCGCAAAAGCTATCATCTCAATGAGTTGAAATCTTTTCTAAAACGTCATCATGTTGCCATTTTCGATACGTGCATGAGTATTCGTAGAACCACGGGTACGGCATCTGATAAGGATCTCGAAGTCATCTCGAAGGCCGACCTTGATGGCATGCTTCGGGCTTTGCCCGATTGCAGGGGAGTGGTGTGCGCGGGTCAGCTTGCCACAACAATATTCACTCAGCATTTTAATATCAGGGATGCCAAAAAGATGAAGATGGGAGGTTATGTGGAATTTCAGTTTGAAAACCGCACGCTTCGTCTCTATCGTATGCCGAGTAGTTCTCGAGCATATCCTATGGCAACAGAGAAGAAGGCTGAATATTATCAAATCATGTTCGATGATTTAGGAATTTAGTTAGCATAAACAACAACCATATATGGACGAAAAGAAAATAACAATTATTGGTATTGCTGGCGGAACAGGAAGCGGCAAGACCACCGTAGTAAAGAAGATTGTAGAGGCATTGCCTCCTCATTATGTTGCTGTAGTACCGCTCGACAGCTATTATAATGATACAACTGGTATGACGGATGAAGACCGTAAGGCTATTAACTTCGATCATCCAGATGCCTTTGATTGGGATTTGCTTATCAAGCAGGTAAACGAATTACGTGAAGGACGTGCCATAGAGCAGCCAACGTATTCTTATATTCTTAGCAATCGTTTACCAGAAACGATTCATGTCGAGCCTAAACCTGTAATCATTATCGAAGGAATCATGACTCTTCTTGATCCTCGTCTTCGTGAGATGATGGATCTTAAAATCTTTGTTGATTGTGATCCAGACGAGCGTCTCATTCGTAATATTCAGCGTGATACTATTGATCGTGGACGTACGGTAAGCATGGTTGTTGATCGTTATTTGGCTGTTCTGAAGCCTATGCACGAACAGTTTATCGAGCCTACCAAGCGTTATGCCGACCTAATCATTCCAGAAGGCGGACAAAACATTAAGGGAGTGTCAATCCTTCGAAACTATATTGAAGGACTTGTGAATGTTTTCCCAACAGAGGAATAGAAATCAAAGGATCAGCACGCGTACTTCGGCATTATCCATTTTGTGAATTTGATTCATAGGTTTGTTATAGTATGCTGCCTGAATAGCTTTGTTGATTATACCATGCCCGACAGCCAGAATGGTTTTGTCGGGCCATGTTATTTTTAGCCATGTGATGAAATTGCGTGCTCTTGCAATCATTCTTTCTAAAGTTTCAATATCATTAGGCCATTCTACATCTTGAATATCAGGAATGAATTTTCCAGTAAAGCTTCCCCAGTCGCGTTCTCTAAGAAGTGGGGTAGTCTCTATTTTTGTTACACCATGTGTCTGGGCAATAATCTTGCAGGTGTCGATAGAACGTTTAAGATCGCTCGACACAAAAACATCAATATGTTCGTTAGCCAGTTTTCTACTGGTTTCATAAGCCTGTTTGATACCAGTCTCATTAAGCTCGCCCTGCATCTGTCCTTGCAGAATCTGAGCTGCGTTATCAACCGTTTCACCGTGGCGAACCAAATATAAAGTTGTCATTTTTATTGTATCCTTGAATTAAAATCCTTTGCAAAGGTATAAAAAATAAAAATATCTTATTATCTTTGTTCCAGAAATCAACCTAATAAAAATATGAAAGTATTACGTAGTGCCCTTTTTCGTGCTCTTTGCGCCATTGTTGTAGGAGTGTTGCTCATTCAATATCGTGAGCAAACAGTCACATGGATTACTATTGCCATTGGTATATTGTTTTTCCTTTCAGGTGTTATTTCTATTACCACATATTATGGTGCAAAGCGTCATTATGAAAGCTTGAGTAATGTAACTGTTACCGATGCGCAAGGCAATGTTCTTGCAGGTGAGCGCCCTACATTTCCTATAGTAGGCATTGGAAGCGTAATTCTTGGTGTTATTCTTACCCTGATGCCTGCCAGCTTTGTCACATGGTTGATGTACATTCTTGGAGCAATCCTTATTCTTGGAGCAATCAACATGTTTGTAGCTTTGTCTGCAGCTTTGAAGTTTGCTCGTATTGGTATTGTTTGGTGGATAGTTCCAAGCATATTACTTATTGTTAGTATCTATCTTATGTTTCAACCAATGAAAGCAGCAGGAACACCTTTATATATAATAGGGTGGTGCATGATGGTTTATGGTGTTGTTGAATGTGTTAATGCTCTGAAAATTCATCGTTGTCGCAAGCTATGGCATGAGTCTCATGATGTTCAGCATACCACTTATACAGCTACAGAGATAAAAGATGATTCGTCATCGTCAAATTAAGAAAACAGTTTTTCACATATAATCCTCTGCTCAAGGGCAGAGGATTACTTTTATAGGGAAATTCCCCTCCCACTTTAGGGAAAAACCTCATAATAGCTTGTATAATTGTTATACATTTGCAATGTGAAGATAAGGATATTCAAGATGTAATCATCCTAGTGTTCACATTAAGAACATAGTAATAACAATTAAAACAATACGATTATGAAAAAGTTTATATTAGCCTTTGTAGCACTGTTTACAATAACAGTTTCTGCCAACGCCATGAGTTACGAACAGGCACGTGAACAGGCTCTTTTCCTTACGGATAAGATGGCGTATGAACTTAATCTCACAGATGAGCAGTATGAGGCTGCCTATGAGGTTAATCTTGACTATCTGATGAATATCAATCATCATAGCGACCTCTATGGGGTATATTGGCAGCAACGTAATCTCGATCTGCAATATATACTTCTCGATTGGCAGTATCGCTCATTCCTTGATGCGTTATACTTCTATCGTCCATTATATTGGGAGGCTGGTTTCTGGCATTTCCGTATATATGCTCGCTACCCACATCGTGATTACTTCTATTTTGGCCGTCCACATTTCTATACCGTTTATCGTGGTGGACATAGCTGGCGTGTGAATGGTGGTCGTAGTTGGTATCATGGTCGCACATTTGTTCATCATTCTGGTCGCAAGCATTTTGGTATGCGTGATGGATTCTCTCGTGGCGATTATGGCAACCGTAGAGTAGGCGATAGAGTCTTCGGCAACAAGCGTCATTCAGAAGTTGGCTTTGATAACAATCGTTCTCGTTCTGACAGTAGAGTTTTTGGCGGAAGTCGTTCTACTGAACGTAATAATATTTTTGGCAATAGCAGCCGTTCTACTGAACGCAGTAACAACGTCTTTGGTGGTTCTCGTAGCAGTAGCACTCGCGAAACCGTAGGCAACTCTCGCATATTCGGAGGTTCTCGTGGCAATAGTTCATTTGGAGGCTCTCGCAGCGGTAGTTCTTTCGGTGGTTCACGTAGCAGTTCGCCAGCTCGTACCTTCTCTCCTGGAGGTGGTTCACGTAGTGGAGGTGGTTCTCGCAGTAACAATAGTGGTGGTGGACACTTCGGTGGACATAGATAAAATTAGTATAAGCTGTTTTTCAATATATATAGTAAAAAGGTTGTTCAGGGTAAGCGCATAAAATAAAATTAAGAGAGTTATTGAATATCAGGCTCATCTTCAGAAATGGAGATGAGCTTTTTTTGTGAGTTGATGAGTTAGAACTCAAAAAACTTACCAACTAACAGTAATAAAGTTAATGCTGATACGTTATATATATAATGCGCAAGAAAAATATGAAAGTATCAGTATTAACTTTTTTAGCCCTCATGTTTGCAAGTCAGGCATCGGCTCAGTATGCATGGCAGGATGATGTTATGCCTGGCAAGCTGGATTTGGGGGCTAACATTCATTATAATGTAGAGGCACAAGCTTCATTCTCAAATGATAAGACTCCTTTATGGCTTAATGCCAACAAATATGGATTGTCATCACTTGAGAAAAAAAACGGGTATGTGAGGGCTTCTGTTATTCGACCTTTGCAAACCGACTCTGCCCGCAGATGGGGTATAGGCTATGGTTTGGATGTGGCTGCAGCCTATCATTACACCAGTAAACCAATAGTTCAGCAGGCTTATGTTGAGGCTCGCTGGTTGCATGGTGTTCTTTCTGTAGGAGCAAAGCAGTATCCCATGGAGTTGAAGAATAATACCCTTAGTAGTGGTTCACAAACCTTGGGTATTAATGCTCGGCCTGTTCCACAAGTACGTATTGCCCTTCCTGAATACTGGACTCTGCCTTTTGGTAATAATTGGTTGCGACTGAAAGGACATATTGCTTATGGTAAGCTAACTGACGACAATTGGCAGCATGAGTTTACAAACAATCAGCATAAATATGCCGACAACACTCTTTATCACTCAAAGGCAGGCTATTTGATGATTGGTAATCCTGATGGCTTTTATCCTCTTTCTGTGGAGTTAGGACTTGAAACAGCCACACTCTTTGGCGGAAGTTCGTATGACTTTGTTGATGGAAAGATGCAACTCTTTGCCAAAGGTGGTACAGGCTTTGGCGCTTTTGCCCGCGCATTTATTGGAGGTGGAAGTGAGCAACCCGAAAAAGGAACCGTTTATCAGAACAACGAGGGCGATATGCTTGGCTCATGGCTTATGCGCATTAACTATGATGCTGACACATGGCGATTGAGTGCTTATGCTGATAAGTTCTTTGAAGACCATTCTTCTATGTTTCAGCTCGATTATGATGGTTATGGCTCGGGCGATGAATGGAATGTGAAGAAAGAACGTCGTTTTTTCCTCTATGATTTAAAGGACTGGATGTTGGGTGTTGAGCTAAACCTTAAAAATGGACGTTGGCTTCGTGATGTGGTTCTGGAATATGTTTATACCAAATACCAGAGTGGACCTGTCTATCATGATCACACCATGTCAATAAGTAATCATATTAGTGGTCAAGACAATTATTATAATCATTATATCTATAGCGGTTGGCAACACTGGGGACAGGTTATAGGCAATCCGCTATATCTTTCTCCAATATATAATGAAGATGGAAATATTGAGATAATGAATAACCGTTTTGTAGCTTGGCACTTAGGTTTTGATGGCAGTCCGTTGGAAAACCTTGGTTATCGTGTTCTTGCTACCTATCAAACAGGTTATGGCACTTATGCTATGCCATATACTGCTCCTCGTTATAATTTCAGTATGATGATAGAATTGGGTTATCGTTTTCGTCATAACTGGAACGTAAAGGGAGCCTTTGCCCTTGATCACGGTAAAATATTAGGTAATAACTATGGAGGTCAGGTAACCATTTCCAAATCAGGTATTTTTTAAATCACCCATGTTATGAACAAAATCACGCATTATATATCAGTTTTTATTGTAGCTATATTGCTTTTCTCTTCTTGTCAAATAGAATCGCCTCATAATGATAAACTTGATGGCTATTGGCATATAGAGCAGATAGATACTATAGCTACAGGAGGGCATGCAGATTTGCGAGAAGCACGAGTAACATGGTCTATTCAAGCTCATCTGTTGCAAATTCGCAATTACGATTCAGATGAACGACAAATTTATGTTTTCCATTTCAATAGTGACGGACAGACTTTGCAGCTTACAGATGCCTATTTTGATGATCGTACAATAGGAGATTCCTTAATTACCGATTACAGACAGATTCAACCCTATGGAGTAAACACAATTCCTGTTGTTTACACTATTGAGAGTATTAATAGAGAACGTATGGTTCTTAGTGATGGAATCATAAGAATTTCTTTCAGAAAAATGTAGGAATGCAGCTTTTAACAATTTAATAAAATCACAATCAACAAAAGACTTTAACTACCAAATTTTTACTCCCCAGTTAGGAAAAAATATTTCTCTAACTGGGGAGTAAAAATTTTAGTTTTTCTCAAAGAAGTGATAAAGTTAAATAGTTAAATCGCTCTTTGTGTTTTATTTCAATATTATGGTCTAAAAAATCTTACCGAACATAATATTTACGAAGGTCTTTACCAATATCTTTACGTCAAACCACCATGAACGATGTTCAAGATAGTAAAGGTCGAGTTCCAAACGATGTAACATCTTCTCCATAGTGTCGGTATAACCATTATAAAGAGTGGCATACGATGTTACTCCTGGTCTAATCTGATAGAGATATGGATATCTGGTGTCTTCCTTGATAATCTGATCAATATAGAACTTCCTTTCTGGTCGTGGACCCACAAATGACATATCACCCTTCAACACATTCCAAAGCTGAGGCAGTTCGTCAAGGTGATGACGGCGAAGAAATCTACCTTTTCTTGTAATTAGATGTTTACGCTCTTCTGTAAGTAACAAAGGTTCATTTTCTTCAGAATCTACTTTCATAGAACGGAATTTGTATATATAAAATGGTTTGCCGTGCAGCCCAATTCTTTCCTGTTTGTATATTGCTGGTCCGTTATGGTCGCTTTTCACCATAAGATAGATGATAAGAAATAAAGGAGAGAAAACAATAATACAAGACAATGCAATTATACAATCAAAAAAGCGTTTCGCCAAGCGTTCTATCATGTTCATTCTATCAGGAATAAATTGTGAATTGCTATCCATGTTTGCTATTATATATAAAGGGAGAACTTTACTCATTATTCTTTTTCTTTATGAAGTGGTTTAAACACAGATGAAAACAGCAATATATAATAATATCGGCAATTAGCATTATGTTTGCGTTGGCAATAGATAGAATTGCAAGATTGGCGATAATATATAAAACTGCAAAAGCAAGAATAATCAATAGTGCTGAATGTTGATTTAATCCAGCTTTCATTAGTTTGTGATGAATGTGATTCTTGTCGGAATTAAATACCGGCTTGTGATGATACACTCTATGTAATGTCACTCTTATTGCGTCAAACGACGGAATCATAAGAAGAGACATTGCGAAAAATATTTTGTAATTTTGATTTTCTATTGCATGAGTGGGCTGCATAGACAGTTTTACAAATAGGAAACTGAGAATGAAACCTAAAGTTAAACTTCCTGAGTCGCCCATGAATATTTTATGGTTTTTCTCTATTTTACCAAACATATTAAAGAAAAGATATGGTATAAGAACTCCCATTAATCCTGCGATAAGAATGCAGTATGTATATAATCCTTCTTGTAGAAAAACACCTAAGAAACCTGCAAGCGCAAGAAAAGAAAGTGATGCACATAAACCATCTATTCCATCAATGAGATTCATGGCATTATTTAGGAATACAATAATGAATATTGTAAGTGGGCAACCTATAAGAAATGGTATTTCATGAATGCCGAAAAGACCATATAGGTTATTTATATATATGCCAGTTATTGGTAGTGTTGATGCTGCAATTATCTGTACTGTGAATTTTATTTTAGCATTAAGTCCAATAAGATCGTCAATAATTCCCAAACAATATATTAGGAACAGACCAAACATACTGTAGACCACCCATGTATTTGCTGCTATGTTTTTATCTTCAAATTGACATCTTTGTACAAGGACAGCAATAATAAAAGATAATAACATGCTTGGCATAAAACATATTCCTCCTAAACGTGGAATTGGGTTACGGTGTATTTTCCTACAATTAGGAATATCATATAAGCCTTTCTCCTTGCAGAAGTTCATAATCATTGGGAAAGACGTAAATCCGCATATAATGCTAAGAATAAACGCAAATAATATTATGGTTGTAATCTGTATCATTAATTAATATTCAGTATTGTCTAGTTATTATAATAACTAAAAAACATGCTGTAATATTGTGTTGATATGAAGAAAAATGCAAAATTCATGTCTATAGTAATAAAATCATGAAATGTACGTTTTAATATTAAAAAAGGAAAGATGATATCAGTTTGTGTTGCTACATATAATGGAGAAAAATATATTAAGGAACAAATAGAGTCTATAATATGTCAATTATCTCCAGAGGATGAAATTGTTGTCTCGGATGATGGGTCAACAGATGGTACAATTGCTATAATACAATCTTTTAAAGACGACAGAATAAAGATCGTTCAAGGACCATGTAAATCTAAACCTGCATTAAATTTTGAGAATGCTTTGATACATACAAAAGGAGATTATATATTCTTGGCTGATCAAGATGATGTGTGGGAACAAAATAAGGTGGAAGTGATGATGAATGAACTTAAAACCAACGATTTAGTTTTAAGTGACTGTAGCATTGTTGACAAAGATCTAAATACAATTTGTCCTTCTTATTTCTCAATGCTACCTCCCAAAACAGGAGTGATAAACAATATAATAAAAAACCACTATCTTGGCTGTTGTCTTGCATTTAGAAGAAATGTATTGCAGGTTGCTATTCCATTTCCTAAAAATGTTATAATGCATGACATCTGGATAGGATTATGTGCTGATATCTATTATCGTACAGCTATTATTTCTCAGCCATTGATGAAGTATCGTCGTCATGGAAATAACGAATCATCTGCGTCTGGAAAAAGTAATTTACCAATATGGTTTAGGATAGAATATAGAGTTAGAACACTATTTCAGCTTATTCTAAGATGCCTAAAACAAAAATAGATTACAGCTTTAGAAATATTCCATTTGCTTTCTGTGCTGAGATTTGTTCTGTAAATAATGTAGTAATTCTATTTCGAGCGGCATCTGCCATTTCTTTTCTTCTCTCAGGCTGGCTGATTATTTCGTCAATAGCTTGTGCAAACTTTTGGATATCTCCTAATGCAACTTCATAGCCTGTTTCGCCATTTATATTAACCCAGTTAACTCCTGAACCTTTTAATGTAAATGTTACAGGAACACATTTACAATACATAGCTTCAGCAAGTGCAACACCAAAGGCTTCGGCTTTTGTTTTTGATGGAAAGGCAAAAATATCAGCAGCATGATAATAATTCTTAAGTTCATCTTGGGTGATTTTACCAAGAAACTTTATTCTTTTGCTTGTTGATACCTTTTTTAGATTATCTGTTTCTGGACCTTTTCCTATTATCAATATAACACAGTCTGACTTGATATATTTCTCAGCTTCTATAAGCAGATCAATACCTTTGTATGTAACATGTCGTCCTACAAATATTATTATAGGCTTATTAGAGTATTTGCTTTTGATGTTTTCTATATTTTTCTTATCCTCGTTATTTAGCTCGAAATCGTTTGTGATAATGCCATTCTGTACAACTTGTATCTTATTCCGATATTTGTATATAGGACTCGAATCGTCAATATAGTTTGGACTTGTTGCTAAAATAATATCCGCTCTTTTAAGCGCTGCCGTTTCAATAGGTTTAATAGCCTTGTATATCAGTCCTTTGAACAATATATCAGCATGCCATAAAAGGCAAATCTTGCAGTTCTTAGGAGCTAAACGAATAACAATAGGATAAACAAAAGGATTAGGACAATGAATGTTTATAAAATCAGGTTGATACGCTTTTATTATTCGTTTCAATTGTCTATAATATCCAAAAGAAATATCTTGGCTTGATATTTTAAAATTAACCTTAATTCTATATACATCAATATTATTAATGACATCATGACTATTTTTACCATTAGTACTAAAGCACACTATGATATTTTTGAAACTTGTCATTCCTTCTGCCAGATATTTTGCAACAGTTTCAATACCACCCATGTCTGGTGCATAATACTTTGATATATGTAATACAGTCTTCATTATAATTTCGGTATGTTAGATGTATGGGATTTTAGTCCATCTTTTATTCCCATGAGCATTTTTATATAGTAGGAATGGAAATCTTTTATGCATATTGGGAAATATATCAATCGGATAAAATTTTTAATTCCTATCAGAATTTTCCATTGAAGTGGAACGTATTTCCTACGGCTTAGCCATAGATAGTTTCTGTATTGATAATAATATCTAAAAGGAGATGATATTATATCTTTAAAAGCCCATATAGATATGTATTTGTTTCCAATTTTATGCTGTAGTTTTATTTTCTCTGTTAATCCACAAATATAGCCATGCTGGTATGCTCTCCAACACCATTCATTATCTACATTGTCTATAAACAAACTTTCGTCAGCAAGTCCTATGACTTTCAAAGCTTCACGGCTGATACAGCATCCTGAAGAAATTATGTTTTTTCTTAAGATAAATTTGTCACCTATGTATTTCTTTTTATGTATAACAGATTTGTATTCTTCTCCATTATCTTTGTTTATAATAGTTGGACCAAGAAATGCAAGATTATATTTTTTTTGAATTTCTATGTATTCATTGATGATATCTATAGGAAAATCTTTGTTGATTCTGCTATCCTGGTCAAGAAAAACTATATATTGGAAATCTTGTATAGATTGTATTCCAATGTTTTGTGCCTTTGCTATTCCATAATTGTGTTGAAAGCATAGGTATGTCATTTTATTTATCTTTGCAGGAAGGCATTCTGTTTCTGAGTTATCAACAATAATACCATTGTAATATTTTGATAGTTCAATTGCAGAAGATATATCTTCTTGTGATGGGTGATAAAAAACAATAATAATAGCTATGTTATTCATTTTTTTTCTATTAGTCCGTCTTTTATTCCAGATAAAATCTTTATAGTTTTTTGAAGTTTATTCTTCTCAAAGCAAAGAATAAGCATGAGTCTTATGCTTATAGTTAATAAGCATCTAAAAGGATATGGTTGCAGATAAGATGAATGTTTTCTGCTTATGTATATATAGTTTCTGGCTATATAGTAATATCTGGAGCTGCAATGATTGAATACAACATACTTCCTGCCGAATAGATGTATGATTTTTGCTTTGTGTCCAATTTCGTGTTTTAATATTAAGTTGTTAATTTGCAGTATTTTGAAACCGTTTTCAATTAATGTTAGGCAGTAATCTGTATCAACTCCATCAATAAATAAATACTCATCAAAACCGCCAATCTTTTTCCATATCTTTACATTTGTAAGTGATGCAGATGTTATACTTTCGTTGATGAAAGATGTAGTACTTGTATGTATATTTTCTTTTATTCCATAGTTTCGGTCTTCAATAATTGGACATATTATTCCTATATTTGTATCAATGTTTTTTTTCATCTCTTCCACCATTCCTGCTGCACAAACTGAATCTTGGTCAAGAGTAATAACCCAATCATAACCTTGTTCATAGCATTGGTTTAGTATTTGATTTAATCCAAAAGCTACACCTTTATTTGTAGAGTTGTTTATCCATGTAATGTTTGGATATTTTTCAATATTAATGCCTTGACTTCCGTTATTAACAAGGAATAGATGATCAACTTGGGGATATATTGAAGATATGTTTTCATTTAATCGTTCTATATCAGGATGATATAGAATAATTCCAGCTGCTATTTTCATAAAAGTCTATTGTTTTGACGAGAAGTTAAATTGGATGTGGCAAAAAAGTGTTGTAAAAATGATGTAAATATTGCCAATGAAATTTTTCATAAACTGTTCATCAAAGAATTGCAAGAAAAGATAAACGAGAATTAGAGTATATACATATTCCAGAATGGTATTTCCTGTCATGCTCTTTTTGTAAATATATCCAAATAATGTTCCTTCAATTAGGGCAAATATGAAAATGCCCCAATAGCCAAAATCTCTAAAATATGGTGACATTACAGAGTAAACATTGGTTGGTAATGGTACCCAAACAAATTGGTCAAGGGTATCAACTTCTCTTACATTAAAGCCAAATGTATGTATGATATGAAATATACCTCTAAATGTAGATTCTCCCCAATATAATGAAGAGTGAGCAATATCGGTACAGAAAGCTTGCAGAGGAGAAATGATGTATACTGCCAGAAACCACATAACAGATTCTCCATTTGCTTCTGTATTATTGGATCTTATAACCTGTAGTATAACTGCAAAAAGTAGAAATGATAGGAAGAAAATAATGATTGGTTTTATTGAGATTTTTTTATTCTTGTATAGTAGATACATGGAAGAAACTGCAATCATAAAGAATGTGATTTTTGCCATTGTCATTAAAAAGAATATAAAGCATAATGAGAATGTAAAAATGAATCTAAGTTTCCTGATTTTTAATCTATTCGCTTCTATAATGAAGAGAGGATATACTATATACAGGAAATATCGTACTGGACCGATGTTGTATAATTCTGGGTCTATAGCCTGTTGACGTATAGTATAGAATAAATCATCGGGACTTCCTATTAGCATTGCATTTTGAAAGGCTTTATATGCTCCAAAAGGGACTACAAAAAAACTAATATAAGTTAGTATGTCGATATTCTTTTCGCAAGGCATCCATTTCGCTTGGGTGTTTTTTGGGGTAATTATATATGATATATAACTTGATAACGATAATGCAGGACACCAAATTAATAATGCATATAAAACTTGTGGCTTAATTTCGTATAGCCCATGGTCAATAGTTACATAGAGAAGTAGTACAAAAGCCCATACTCCTAATGTTACATTCCATGGAGAGAAGAGTGCTCTCGTAAAATAATATAATATCGTGAGCACAATGAGGAATAATGCTATGACTCCTATGGTTTCTAAATACATATACTCTTTTAAACTCTATGATTAATTATTAAAGAATATTGTATTCTATTGCTGATAGCACATAAGCTATTGACAATAATTAGTGCAATGACAATGCCGGTAATACCTATTTCTCGTCCTAAATAAATAGCTAATGGAATGAATATTATAGCTTCGATAATAGTAATATATGAGATAATTTTTATTTTGCCAATTCCGAAAATAATGTTTGAAAAGCACATACTATAAATTAATTCAAATATATAGAGTGCCATAAGAATAGACATTGTTATGTCTATTTTAATATTGTCACCAACCCAAATATTGTAGAAAATATTTGCACCTAATGTCATGAATAGTAAGCAAACTCCAAGAATTGCTACAACAAATTTAGTTTTTGCTACTTGCTTTTTAATCCATTTGTATTCGCCTCTCGTATAAGCGTCTGTTGTTGCTGTCCAAAGTGGTGCTGATATTAAGGAAAATACAACTAATATTATACTGAAGTATCTATAGGTTATTTGATATGGCGCAACTTCTGAAGGAGAGAATAGTCTTGATATAAGTATATTTGATGATGCAAATATAATAAGTCCTGATAGTTGTATTGAGAAAAATATAATTCCTAAAGAGAATAGTTCTTTTAGTTCTTTTATGTCAAATAATGAAATCTTAGGGTAGAGATATTTATACTTTGTAAAAGTAATTGTGGATGAAAAGATATAGATAATGAGTGGAGATAGAGTATATGCAATGGCAATATGTAGTAGTGATTTGTCTCCTAATAATGATAAAATAGTGATTAATAATAAAGCCATTGTTTGCCCAGATACAACTAATAGATTGTTTACAGCTGGGAGTTGAAGCCCCAGGTATATATTACCAATAAATTTAAATATGAATGTGGAGCATACAAAAGCTAATGATATTAATATAATCTCTACTAAATTAGGAACTTTAGCAGGAATGATATTGAGTAGTTCGTATAAATTAGTTTTTATAACGATTAAACTTAGAACAAAATAGATAGGAATTATAATACAAAATAGCATTATAACAGTTGTACTTACTTGTTTTTGTGCTTTCTCTTTGTTGTTGGTCGCAATTGATTCTGCAAGCTTATTTCTAAGTCCGTTTCCCAATCCCATATCAAATTGATCAATCCATATGAGTATGGAGTTTATAGTGAGCCATATTCCATACTCATATTGATTGAGGCAATTTAAAGTGAGTGGAACTAATAAAAACTGAATAATGCAACTCCAACCCTTTATTAAGAATGAACTTGCAATATTTTTCTTTATTAATGCAGTACGTTTGTTCCCTTTAAAGATCTTTTCTATAAACATAAATGCTTGTACAAATAAAGACAAAGAATAGGCAGAATGAAACAAATATCATTCTTTTGGGACCTGCGGGTTTCAATGGAACGGATGCATTTTGTAAAATTGTAAATGCAGGTGTGCGTTCTTGAATTTTTGCTTTTGCAAGTTGCATTTGTGTTGCTGTTTGCTGATAGTTGTTATATTGCAGTTGCATTTCGTTCTCAAGTTCATCTCGTTTTGCTTGAAAACTGTGAAGTACAGCGTCTTCGTTTGCATCGCAATAGGCTGCATATTTATATTGAGCTTTAATATATGATTGCTTTGCTTGTTGGTTTAGTTTTTTTGCATACTCATAATCAATCTTTGCCTTTTTGGTTCTGTAATCAGTTATGAATTGTTGTAGCTTTACTCTTACTGAATCTGCCATTGTTGCAGCCACAAGCGGATCTTGATCTTCAACGCAAATGGTAATGACATCGTTTTTCTTATCTACATGAGTTGATATCTTTCCAGAAATAGCTTTTGCAATATCGTTTTCCTTTTTTGACAATTTAAATGGATTTACTTTGCTTTTGCTGGTTTGATAATGATTACTTATTTCATCGTTGCTTTTGAATTTATTTACACACCATGCTTTGGCTTTTTCCCACCAAGCTTTTTTTTGTTTGGTATTTATGTAGTCAAAGTATGTTGTTTTGATTTTTTCGTCATTGGTTCTAATTACAATAGGAAAGAGACTAACTTGAAAGTCTGCTGATGTCATAAGGTCTGGGTATAATTCAGGTATGATGGCATCTTTGTTTTCTAAATTTCCCATATTAATTCCCATAGATGATGCGAGGGCACCTATGTTACCTAAATTGGATGCTGATGATTCTGGCGCAAGTTTTACCTCACATCTGTAGTATCTTGGCACAGAAAGTATGATGAACATGCTTAATGCAAATGTTATAGATAAGCTAATCAAATAACTTTTCCATCCTTTTTTTAATTTGGATATTAATTCAGGGATATTTATTTCTCTAAGATATATTCCTTTATTCTCGGTTGTTTCTTTTTCCATATTCTCTTACATTTCCTTTTCTATCCACAATTTGAAGATTGGATCAACAAAGTGGAAAGTGTTGTCTTTTGTTTTTTCTATAATGTCTTGCTCTTGTAGGCTACGTTTGTTTTTGGCAAGCGTATTGGGGTTGCCCAGATTGTATTTGCTGTTTACTTCTGCCGACGAGAACTTTGTTTCGCCTGCTGCTATTGCACGTAGCAATTCTAACTGGGCTGGGGTGAGTTTGTTGATGTCTGATTGAAACATTGGAGTATTTATGTTTATTAGCTGTTTTACTCCATAGCTGAATTCCTCCGCCGTTACATCTTTTTCTGTTTGGTTCCAGATAAAGAAACTCAACTGTTGAAGATACCATGAGTGACACTCAACAATATCGCAAATCTTTGAGGCATAATCTTCTGATATATGTTTGTTAGTCTTTCTGAATCCTTCTATGATAAATGGCATCCAGTTGTCTTTGGTGATTTTGTCGAGAAAGACAACTTGTCCAAATCTATAGAATGGATTATTGGAATTATTGAAGATGTCCATCATCATGTGGCGTTTGCTGCCATACATGCAGTATGTAGTTAGCTCCTGCTGTTGCCATACAGAACGCATTTTGCCCTCCATATCCTTGTATTCTGCTAAGTTGGAAAGTTGCTGGAATTCGTCTATACAAACAATAATTCGTATGCCTTTTTGTTTTGCAAGAGTTTCTGGGAGTTGCAGAATAGATAATTTATCTTTTTCTTCAGGCTTGAATTTTATATCAAAGGCCATGAAATCGGTTACCTGGTCTTTTATTACCAGTTGTGGTATAACTCCATTGAGTAGGTTCTTAGCATCTTCTGCCCATTTCTCAAACTTTGTTGATGCACAT
This sequence comes from uncultured Prevotella sp., assembly GCA_905236755.1. GTDB lineage: Bacteria > Bacteroidota > Bacteroidia > Bacteroidales > Bacteroidaceae > Prevotella. The sequence goes on along the minus strand of CAJOCR010000002.1, from coordinate 38,116 downwards.
TCTATTACTTTACTTGCAAATGTGCGATAGAATTCAGCTTCAGAGCCTATGCTGAAGGCATCTATGAAACATACTTTTATGTCTTTTCTTTCGGAAGCTAACTCTTCCATAGAACGTTTTACCAATGAAGATTTTCCCCATCTTCTTGGTGAGATGAGCATCACATTGATATGTGAGGTGAGCAGCTGCTTCAACATTGCCCTGTCTTCATTTCTGTCGATGAAGTTTTCTTTGGTGGCAAGTGTTCCAAATTGAAAAGGTGATTCCATATTTTCCTTGTTTTTGCTGCAAATATACAAAATATTACCTAAAGGTAAGTTACCTAAAGGTAATATTTTTGTTATTTTTAAGCTAAAAGCATTATTTTCAATGTGTTATGGATTATTTTAGTACGTTTGCAATGGTTGCTATCATTGCTGCCATTGATGTGGCGCTTGATGCTATGCCCATTGTTTCAGCTGCACTCTTTTTGCTGTTAATATTTGCGGGGATAACTATTTCGCAACCTGGCTGCACCTTGGCTCCACCACTTAGCTTGCTCACCATTCCGTTCATGTATATGATGTAGGCGTTGCTCTTGCGGGCGTTTTGGGCAAAGCCACCAGCTGCGTTGATGTAGTATTTTGCGCTCTTGCCTGCACGATAAGCTACGGTGTTGTTATACATTACGGCTCCGCTAACCTTTACTGTTGCATTGTATTGTGGTATGATAAGACGGTCGCCTTCACGTAGTACGATGTTGGCATCGCTATTTGGATTCTGTATTGCTTTGTCGAGCTCTATTCCTACGCTATAGTAATCTGGCACCTGGAACTTCTCCAACTGCTGTTTTTTTGTTTGTTCTGCAATGGAAGCGACATTGTTGTTGTTTGTTGATGTGGCAAGCTCCATAAGCATTTGCTGTTGCTGCTCTTTCATCATCACAAGTACTTCTTCCATACGTTTGCGTTCTGCTTCGTTGGCTTTGCGCTCAAGTCGTGCTCCCTTGATATATGCAAGTTCGGTAACTCCTCCTGCATTATGCAGCAGATCGGTGAGGCGAGCATTACGTTTGGTGAGGGTGTATGTTCCGCCAAACATTACTTCACCTTCTATAGATACGTTTTGTTGAGTGGTGTATCCTGGACTTGCAAAGATGAATACTTCATCGAATGGCATTAGTTCAAAACCTGGTTTGCCATCAATAACAAAGCCGTCTTTCAGGCTAAGTGTGTAGCTTTGTGCAATGATGCTGTCAGGACTTGTTGCCTTTGGGTCGTGAACTCTTCTGTTCACTGTTGCTTTCACTTCTGATGCTTTGTCGGTTAATCCTCCAGCCTGAAGAACAAAGTCTTCGATGGTTTCGTTCTCAGCATATTTATATACACCTGGATATTGTACTTCTCCACGTATGGTGATTGTTTGCTGATTTATCTTGTCTTTGCGTGTAGGTATAAACAGTACATCATTCTCTTGTAAGGGGATATCGGCAACCGAGCCATTCATGATGCCTGCAATATCTACGGAGATGACCTGAAGTGAGCGGTCTTTCTTCATTCTGTGCATTACGGCATGAGCCGTAAAGGCTTCTTCGGTAACACCTTCGGCATGCTCAATAAGTGAGCGTACGCTATTCACATCCTTTCCAATGTTATACATTCCAGGACGGAAAACCGCGCCCTTAACCTCGACGGTGTTCTCGTATCTTGGCAGAATAGAGTCAACGCTTACAGAGTCGCAATCGGCAATATGGAAACTGCTGAAATCAAATTCTTCTACATTGAATACGGCATACTCACGACCTGTCTTGCGATTCACGCGTACACTCTTCATATAGGCATCGCCAGTGAAGCCACCTGCATATTTCAAAAGAGAGTTGAGGCTCTCGTTCTTTTTCATCTCGTATATCATTGGGCGTTTCACCTTACCAGATATTGTTACCAAGCAATCGTAAGGTCCAACAACAATAACATCGTTGTCGGCAAGTCGCACATTGCCTGTGAGTTTTCCGTTGAGAATATAGTCGTAAATATCCACAACAGTAACCAGTTTGTTCTGACGATATACCTTGATGTTTCTGAGTGTACCCAAATCGTTTGTTCCGCCTGCCATATAGAGTGCATGGAACACGGTTGCAAAAGCCGATAGGGTGTAGGTGCCAGGTGCTTTTACCTCGCCCATGACGTTAATCATCATGGTTTTGGTTTGTCCAACGGTAAGCTTTATTCTGCTTGACTGGTATCTGCTTCCAACAGTATTTCTCAGTCTGGCATTAGCTTGTGCAACGGTTAATCCGCCTACAGTTACAGGACCATAGCCTTCAATGGTTATCTCGCCCTCTGGCGAAACAGTACATTCGAGTGTTTTCTGTGACACGCCATAAATCTCCACGATAACAGCATCGCCTGGACCCAGACGATAGTTCTGTGGGGTGGCAATATTCATGTTTGGTTCAAAGGTAAGGTCTTTGTTGTTGAATATGTCACGGCCAAACACGCGTTTTTTCTCTTTCTTTTGTTGTTCAAGGAAGAACTTCAGCATTTCTGTTGAGTCAGGATATATGGCATACATCTCTTTCTGCATGTCGCCAAATTCCTCGTCCTTGCCGTCAAAGGTATGAGTATATTTTGTGTCTTTAAGCGGAGTGACACGATAGTTTGACTGCTTGTCGGCATCTTCCTTTACGCCTTTGCCGTAATCATCGCGAGTGTTTCCGTTGTTTACGCGCAAGCGATGTGACTTGTTTGTCACCTGTGATGTATTACTGCCCAATGAACTTTCGTTCTGCATTTTCTCATACTGCTTTCTCACGCGTCTTATCTGCTGAATGTTCACACCTTTCTGAATCAGTTTAGTGACAATCTGTGTGTTCGAAGTGCCCATAGCATGCTCTTTAGCTATATATTGAGCCACCTGAGCATCCGACATAGACTGAGCCATGCTCGTCATAGGTACGAGCATCAGCAAAAATATGTAGGCAAAAAGTCTTTTCATATCTTGTGTTTAATTTTCTTTTTCTCTTAGTCTCTCATGCTGTAAGCTGTTCCTCTGAAGCAATTTCTTTCTCTCCATGGGTATCAACATTCAATCCATGGTATCGTTTTTCTCCCTCTTCTGCAACACTCTCCGCAACTGCAACTACAGCCTCTTAGCCATGTCACGCAGAAACCGCCCCAGAGTTATCTTACCTTAACTTTATTAAAACGCAAAAATCCTGCATTTATTTTGCGAATATTGAAAAAATATGTCCTAAACGAATCCTAAGAGCATCCTAAAGCCAGCTCGAAGGCATCTCGAAGGGGTTTCTTCCCCTTTTACTATACTACTGCCTTACTACAGGCTCGTTCCTGCAAGCATTAGTGTCCAGTATATGCTCAGACGTACTTCGGTTTTTCTTCAGTACATGTCCAGTGTTTAACTGTACAACAACTGGATAAATACTGGACAACAACTGGACAAATACTGGACATATGACGAGGCAGCAGTAAGGCTGTACTGAGGCAGTAGTATGGTTGTTATATGGTTGCACGCTTGATAGAAGCGTTACATAACATAACAGCATAACAATAGTTTTGCATTGAACAATCTGTAATTGATATATGTGTTCTTATTGTTATGCTGTTATGTAACGTTATGCTTTTATTTCTTCGTGATATAAACGCATTATAGAGGCATTATAGGGAAAAGTAGATAAGATAGGCTGCATCTAAACAAAAAAAAAAATCGAATTTTATTTTGTTTTGTATTCGATTTGGATAAATTCTTCATGCTCGGAAAAGTTGTGCAAACGAGAATAATGAGAATGTTTTTCTTATTATCGAGTGTAGCCAACTTTCATAATATAAATGAAAATAAATTCTCATTTCACTTGCTTTATCAGAATTTTGCACTATCTTTGCAAATGGATATGCTGATGAAGCAAGTAAAATGCTGAGTTGGCAAGATACGTTACCATGGGGTTGACTGGATTTGACAGCGGGCCGAAATGGTGCGTAAGCATGCAGAGCCTCGGTGGTTAGCTCTTTAATCTTAGCGACCAAAAAATTAATTGGCGAAAACAATTACGCTCTCGCTGCCTAATCGAAGTACAGTAGATTACTGGCTTTATCGCGTCACAAGGTGATGCGACGAGACACTGCTCCAAGGATGTTGTTCCGAATCTGAGGGTTAAGCGGTGCAGGTAAATCGGAAATAGTTTGGGTAGGCCTCGATGCCCAGATGAAATTTTAGAGGATAAGGCATCGGTTGGTGGTCCAGGTCTTGCCGCTGCTCGAAAAACGAAGGCTGGAATAAGCATGTAGAAAGCGTATGGTTTCCCTGTTTGGACGAGGGTTCGAATCCCTCCAGCTCCACGCTGCAAATGCCAATTGCCGAGGAAGGTGATTGGCATTTTGCGTGTAAAACAAAAACAATCTTAAACGAAAATATTTCCTTTATTTACCAAGGAATAAGCATATGAGCAGTATTGAAATTAAGGAGGTAAAAACTAAGAAAGAACTCAAGCAGTTTATACAGTTCTATTACGATTTATATCGTGATAGCGAATATGCAGTGCCTTATCTGTATATGGACGAGATGGACACGCTGAGGAAAGATAAAAACCCTTCATTTGAATGCTGTGAGGCTGCTTACTATATGGCTTTCAAAGATGGTAAGATGGTGGGGCGTGTGGCTGCTATCATCAACCATAGAGCTAACGAGAACTGGAACAGAAAATGTGTACGCTTTGGTTGGTTTGACTTCGTTGATGACATTGAGGTGTCGGAAACTCTGCTGAAAACAGTAGAAGAGTGGGGACTTGCCAAAGGAATGAACGAAATAACTGGTCCGTTGGGCTTTACGGATATGGATCGTGAAGGTATGCTCATAGAAGGTTTTGAGGAGCAGTCAACGATGTATGTTAACTATAACTATCCTTATTACAAGGAACATATGGAACGTATGGCTGGTTTTGCCAAAGACAACGATTATATGGAATACAAGGTTAGAGTGCCTGACGAACCTCCATATAAGTATGGCAAGCTTGCTGATATGATTTCGCAGAGATACAACCTGAAGGTGCATAAGTTTACTCGCAAGGAACTTATTGAAGGTGGTATGGGCCGTAAGGTGTTTGAGATAGTTAACGAAACATACTCGCATCTGTATAACTATAGTCACATGAGCGACAAGCAGATTGACGGATATGTGAACAACTATATCAAGATAGCTGACTTGAACCTTGTCTCATCTGTTTTTGACGAGAACACAGGCGAAATGGTGGCTATTGGTGTAACCTTCCCTTCGTTTACCAAGGCTTTGCAGCATACTCGTGATGGACGCATGCTTCCAATGGGGTGGTGGGAATTGCTCAAAGTGCTGAAATGGCATAAGACAGATACTGTTGACTTGCTTTTGATTGGTGTGTTGCCTGAATATAGAAAGAAAGGTGCCAACTCGCTTATATTCAACGATCTTATCAAGCAGTTCGTAAAATATGGTTTTAAATGGGCTGAGGCTATGCCGCAGATGGAAGATAACAAGGCTGTGCAATCAGAATGGCAGTATCTGGAGTCACGTCAGCATCGTCGTCATCGCTGCTACACTAAGAAACTGTAGAACATTGAACGTTGGAAGTTGAACGGTGATTAATTAGGTGGATCGATCGACTTTGTTATGATAAGTTTTTTCCGTTGGTTAGAGGAACTTTATAAAAAAAAATAGCGCTGCAATCTCACGATTCCGGCGCTAGGTATTTACTAAAAATAAATTAACTCAAGTAAACTTTTTTCCTTAAACTTGTCGCAAGCTGGGGAATAAAGCCTCACTTTTGTGAGATAAAATATATGCGAAAAATATCTTTGTTTTATTACGAGTAGTGGATATATATTCCACCTTGTTTGCTGCAAATGTATGAAAAATAAAATAAAACTCCAAATGTTTTGGCAGTTTTTTGCTTTTGTGGGTTCTAAAAGGGAAGAAAGATTTACAAATATTAAAAATTAAATATAATTCGATATAATAATTCTTGGTTTGTTATTGTTTGTTTTCTCCTTCCTTTGTGTAGGTGTGGGAGAGTAACTATATCTTTTTCCCTTCAAAAGTTCTGTATACAATATATTTGCCATCGGCTTTGAATCTGAATTCAGAGCCGAGCGATTCATTAAGACTTCCTTGCCAAAGCTGCTTGTAGGCGTAACTGTTCCAGCGTAGGCCTTCGCTGTCAAGACGTGTGCAACTGAGGTTAAAGATACTCACTTGCTGTCTTGTAAAACTTTCCCATTCGCTATCGCCTTCAGCTACCATGAAATAACCGTTATCGGTAATCATTACAGGTTCTACTCCTAACTCAAATTTATATCGAGGCAAGAGAAAAATATTAGCGAGGGTGTGGTCTTCGCGTTTGCCTGTGGCACCAAGGTATGCTACAAGCTTTGCTTTTTTGGCAGGAGTTGAACAGAGGAGTTGTTGTGTAATATATTTAGTAGCTTTAGTAAGATCGTTGTCCTCTTGTTCGCTTATGTGTACTATAATATCGCTATACTGGCTTTGAAATTTCTCAGGTAAGGAGTCGCCATCACCTATAATAACTGTTGGCTTGCCGATATACTGTAATGCTGCTCCATCGCAACACACTACTCGTGGTGCATTGCGTAGTATGGATTTTGGCACATTGTGCTGTGGGTAATCTCCGTTAGCGAGGATTACAGTATCAAATTCGCAGTCTTCGTTTATCAATTGAAATTTGCTCATTTCTATTGTATATTATTTCAGGCTTGTTTTGCCATTTCGTTCCATTTTTTCCAACCTGCTATGGCTATGATTACATATAAGGCATATAGCCCTGCTTTGAAAGGTATTCCCTTGCTGATATACAGATAGGTACAAACAGCATCTACTATAATCCAGAAGAGCCATTGCTCTACATATTTGCGAGCCAAGGTCCATAAGCCAACAAAACTAAGGGCGTTGGTGAATGCATCAAGGCATGGAACGGTAGAGTTTGTCCATGTTGTCAATACATACCATGTTGCAGCCCAAGCCATGAGGAAGAAAATAAGTGTTGACAGATAAAGGCTTTTTCGCATGTGTGTGATAGGCATTGGTGAGCCTTCACGTTGATTGCGTTTTCTGCAAAATTTCCAAATACAGTATCCATATATGGCAGCAACGGTATAATAGCATGCCATTGCGGCATCGCCATATAGCCCGTGCTGCCAATATAGTACGATATCGAGCGCGGGCATGATAATACCAACTACCCATAGGGCTATGCTTGCCTTGTATTCCAGCCATATATAAATGAGGCCAAGAATGGTAGTGATTATATCAAGTCCGTGTTCGATAACGAAGTTTTCCATTTTCTATTTTGTTTAGAAGTTGATGCTGATGTGAGACATGAAGTTGAATGGTGCTGATGGTGCAAATCCTGCTGCATCCTTGTCGCGTGTGCCCCAATCATTGAATACCACGATATTGCCCTTGCTGTTTGTGGCTATCTGTGGTGCAGCCCATCCATTATTGTCGAACTTAGTAGAGAAGATGTTGTAAAGAGTAACACCAATAGTAATATCCTTGATACCAAGTTTTTTCAAACCGAAATTATAGCTCAGGTCAATATTTGTTGTGAAGTGATCGCCAAGCATAAGTGTTTCGTTTGTGATATTGTTATTCTCGTCTTTGCATTCCATAGTCTTGAAACCTGTGTTGGTGAGATATTGCTCACTGATGTATTGACTTTGAATGCTTGCATTGAGACCTTTGTACATGAACGAGAAGATGTTGTTGAAAATAACATCAGGAGAGAAGGCTGTATGAGTGTTACCTAATTTGATAGGCTTGTCTGCAATGTTATTCCATTTATCATCGTAAACAGGTTTGTCTGTAGCATCAAGCTTTACTGTGGCTTGTGTCCAGTCTTTGTTCATAGCCTTTGCAAATGTGGCATTTGCATCCCAACGGAACCAGTTTACAGGCTGCCATGCAGCTTCGAGTTCAACACCAGCACGATAGCTCTTACCTGAATTCTCGTTGCTTGCTATCATCTCGCCTATTTCGTTGAGAGCACCTGTGAGCACATACTGATGGTTATAGTACATGTAGTAGAGATTTGCACCAGCTGTGAACTTATTGCTTTCAAACTTATAACCAAGTTCCAAGTCCTGTAATTTCTCAGCCTGAAGATGTCTTACGTAGTTATCTTCGTAGTTGTTGCGAGTAGGCTCTTTGTGGCTTATAGCATAGCTTACATAAACTCTGTTGTTGTTATTGAACTGATAGTTCAATCCAAACTTTGGATTGAAGAAATCGAAATCATCATGAATTAAGTAAGCACCAGTTTTGTCGGCCCAGGCATCATCCTCAGGATCTTGCATACGATAGCCCACATGGCGATATTGTAAATCAATATAAGCACTCAAGCCTTTGAGTAACTCGTATTGTGCTTTGCCATAAACATTGAAATCGCTTTTCAAAGCGTTGTTGCGATAGTATTCATGGTTAGGATAGAAGGTTTTAGCAGGTGCCTTTACCCATTGTACGTACCCAAAGTGGTCGCCATCGTATTTATTCCATCCACCACCTAAAGTAGCTTTGAAATTGCTGAGATTGTCGTAGTTTACAGCTGCAACAGCCCCCCAGAAATCGTTATCCATTTTTTTCTGGCGGGTAAGGTCGGTTTTGTATTCAGTATCAGAAAGTCCGTAATCTTGCAAGTTTTTCTTTGACTTATATTCATCGTAGTAACCTTGTCCCTTGGTATAGTGAAGAGAAGCATTTAAATTCCAGTTGTTATTGATTATCTGATCCCAGATGAGCTGATAGTTCTGCTGGTGATAATTATCGGTCTGGTCTTTATAATAGCATATATTGCCGTTTTCATCTTTGTATTCGCCACAGCTATTGTAGCGACGACCATAGAGGCTCTGCTCATATTTTGAAGTATAATTCCAAGCGTGATAGGTTTCTTCAATACCGTTCCATGTGATGAATTTAACCATGGTTTTCTCACCAAAGTAACCTCCTTGCAACAAATAGCTATTCAATTTTGTTGATGCACGGTCAAGATAGCCTTTTGAACCAATGTTTGAAAGACGTCCTTGAATGCCCCAGTGTCCACCTAAAAGACCTGTGCCAAAACGTATTGTCTGCTTGTGGCTGTAGTATGAGCCAGCTGAAAGGTCAATACCAATGAAAGGTTTCAGACCGATGTTTTCGGTGAGCATATTGATTGAAGCACCAAATGCACCGGAACCGTTTGTTGATGTTCCTGCTCCACGCTGAAGCTGCATGCTTTGGACAGAAGAGGCGAAGTCGCCCATGTTTACCCAGAATACCTGACTTGACTCAGCATCGTTGAGAGGAATGCCATTGGCTGTGATGTTAATACGACTTGGATCAACACCGCGTACACGTATAGATGTGTATCCAATGCCGTTTCCTGCATCTGAAGTGGTTGTGATAGAAGGTGTGAGGGAAAGGATGTAAGGAATGTCCTGTCCGAAGTTAACCTTCTTGATTTCCTTTTGATTAAGATTTTTGTAAGCTACAGGTGTTTGTTTGTTGGCACGGATAGATGTAACGAGAACATCCTGAAGTTGATAGGCATTTACCGTGTCAACCTTTGTGATGCGGAAATTATCCGCCAATGAGTGGCTCGCACACGCAAGTGCAGCCATCAATACCAATGATTTTTTCATTGTGATGTGGTTTACCTTAAAAAAAATAAATAAAGAGGGAATCTTATCCTACCTACGCCGGCATTACCCGGATCAGGTTTTAGGGTATAATCTCAGCACCGTCCAAACGAACGGGCACCCCCAGAAGGCAGTTTGCCATTCCGCTTGCAAAGGTAATCAGAAAGGTTGATATACACAAAAAAATTTGGTATTTTAGTTAAAAATGAGTAATTTCGCACGATAATTTATATCGTATTATGGTAAAAGAAACTACTAAAGAGGAACAGATACTAATTAGCATCACCGGTCAGGACCGTCCTGGTTTGACAGCTTCGGTGACTGAGATACTGGCAAATCATAATGCCAAGATACTTGATATTGGTCAGGCTGATATTCACAGTACATTGTCATTGGGTATCTTGATACGTATTGACGAGAGTCAGTCAGGACAGGTGATGAAGGAATTGCTCTTTAAAGCAAATGAACTTGGAGTAAATATAGGCTTTTCACCTATTGGCGACGAACAGTATGAGGACTGGGTAGGTCGTCAGGGTAAGAACAGATATATTCTTACTGTAATAGGTAGAAGATTGTCGGCTAAGCAGATTGCAGCAGCAACAAAGATTATTCATCAGCAAGGACTTAATATAGACTCTATTTTAAGACTTACTGGTAGGCAGAGTATCATGCATCCAGAAAGAAATGTTAGAGCTTGTATTGAATTCTCGCTTCGTGGTACACCATTAAATAAAAGTCAGATGCAGGCTGAACTAATGCAGTTGGCTTCTGAAATGGGTATTGATTTCTCATTCCAGAAAGATGATATGTATCGTCGTTCACGTCGTCTCATCTGTTTTGATATGGACTCTACTCTTATTCAGACTGAGTGTATTGATGAGCTTGCCAAGAGAGCAGGAGTGGGAGAGCAGGTTGCTGAGATAACAGCCAGAGCAATGCGTGGCGAGATTGATTTCAAGGAGAGTTTCACAGAAAGAGTGGCTTTGCTTAAAGGGCTTGATGCAAGTGTTATGCAGGACATAGCAGAACATCTGCCTATCACAGAAGGTGCCGACCGACTGATGACTGTTTTGAAGCGTTGCGGATATAAGATTGCTATTCTAAGTGGTGGATTTACTTATTTTGGCGAATACTTGCAGCGCAGATATGGTATTGACTATGTGTATGCCAATGAATTGGAAATAGGTGATGATGGTAAGTTGACAGGTCGTTTTAAGGGCGAGATTGTTGATGGACATCGCAAGGCTGAACTTCTAAAACTGATTGCTCAGGTTGAGAAGGTGAACCTTGCACAGACTATTGCCGTGGGTGATGGTGCCAACGATTTGCCTATGATTAGCGATGCCGGATTGGGAATAGCTTTTCACGCTAAACCAAAGGTGGTTGCAAATGCAGAACAGAGTATTAATAGTATAGGACTTGATGGTATTCTCTATTTCCTTGGATTCAAAGATAGCTATCTTGAATAATAATTTGAATCGGCCTTCGAGATGCCTTCGAGATGCGTTCGAGATTTCTTTAGGATGCCTTTAGGATTCGTTTAGGACAAATCCAATTCAAAATTATATATTTTAAACGATTGAAGCCAATTGTTTCGTGGATTAAATACATCCACAAAACATTTGGCTTCTTTCTTCCTCTATCTTCTTTTCTATTATTCTATCTTCCTTTAAATAGATACTAACCTTCACGAAAGAAATCGAGTGTATCTTTGATTTCTTCCTCGTTGGCTGTTTGATTGATTTTTATATCGCCAATAGCGCCAAGAAGTGTGAAATTTATGATGCCGTTTTGATTCTTTTTGTCATGTTGCATCAACTCAATGAGTTCTGGATAATCATCGCAGGTGATTGCGATGGTTCCATAGTTTTCACGAATGAAACTAACAGTTTGGCGCATCTTGTCAGTAGGAAATCCCGTTTTTATAGCACTTAGATATAGTTCACAGATGAGGCCATAGGCAACAGCATAACCATGTAGGATAGGAGTGCGCTTGAGTGCCCAACTCTCGAAAGCATGTCCGAAGGTATGTCCAAGATTGAGTGCTTTGCGAATACCTTGTTCGAAAGGATCTTTGGTTACAACTTTCTCCTTTACCTTCACACTGCTTGCAACCATTTGCTGTAGTTGCTTTAGGTCAGGATTTTGAAGGTCGAAATTAATTAACTCAGCCCACATCCTATCGTTTGATATGAGTCCGTGTTTTATCATTTCTGCATAACCAGAACATATGTTTTCGTGGTCAAGAGTCTTTAGAAAAGAGGTGTCAAGGATAACATATTTAGAATCGTTGAAAACACCAATTTCGTTCTTCAATCCTCCGAAATTAATACCTGTTTTTCCACCAACAGACGCATCAACCATAGCAAGAAGGGTGGTTGGTATATTGATGAAGTTAATGCCACGCTTGAAAGTGGAAGCGGCAAAGCCTCCAAGGTCGGTTACCATGCCACCACCTAAATTAATGAGAAGTGATTTGCGTGAAGCGCCTCTTTCTTGCAGTTGCTGCCATACATGAGATATAGACTCCAAGTTTTTATTGGTGTCGGTGGCAGGAATGGTGATGATGTGGGCTTTCTTAAGCGAATAAGAACTGCTTATTGTTGGCCAGCAAGTTTTTATTGTGGTTTCATCTGTAAGTACAAATATCTTGTCGTGGCTGCATTCGGAAATAGCTTCAGCAAGTTCCTTATTGAAATTCTGCGAAATAATAATTCTCTGATCCATAACATACTAATTCTAATGAAGATAATGGGCTGGTAGGGGCTACATATAGCCATAAAAGCCGCTATGAACTGTTGCAAAAGTAAAGTTTTTAGCTTAATAAACAAAATTTTTGGGTATTTTTGTTTTTGGCATTAAACGTTTTGAATAATGATGCGTCTATTAACATGTAGTTAAAAAATAAAACCTTTAAGGCTAAAAAGAATGAAAAAGTATCTTCTACTTATGTTGATGCTGCTAATCACAACATCAACATTCGCGCAAAACATCACGGGTACTCTCACAGACCGTGATACCAAGGAACCTATTATGCAATGCACGGTGCAATTATTAAGTGCAAAAGACAGCTCCTTTGTAGGGGGCACCCTTTCTGACGAGAAAGGACAGTTTACCGTAAAAGCTCCTGCTGCAGGTAACTATCTACTAAAAATAACCAGTGTAGGTTATAAAGCTTATAATAAAAAATTGACTATTGCAGAGGACAAAGATATGCCTTTGGGAAATATTGTTATGGGCTCTGATGCTGTTATGTTGAAGGGAGCAACTATTACAGGTCAAGCAAACAAGGTTACCCTGAAGGAAGACACCTTTATTTATAATGCGGCAGCATATCGTACTCCAGAAGGCTCAACAATAGAAGAGCTGGTAAAGCGTATTCCTGGTGCTCAGTTGAGTGAGGATGGTAAAATAACTATCAATGGAAAGGAAGTGAAGAAAATCCTTGTTGATGGAAAGGAGTTTATGACTGGTGACACTAAGACGGCTTTGAAGAACCTTCCTACATCTATTGTTGATCGTATTAAGAGTTATGATCAGAAGAGTGATTTGAGCCGTGTGACAGGTATTGATGACGGTGAGGAAGAAACCGTTTTGGATTTCGGTATTAAACCAGGTATGAACCGTGGTATGTTCAGTAATATTGATGCTGCTGTAGGTACACAGAGTCGTTATTCTGCTCGTGGTATGGGTGCTTATTTTAATGACCATAATCGTTTTATGGCGTTTGCGAATGCCAATAACACCAATGATATGGGATTCCCAGGCGGTGGTGGTCGTGGCTTCTTTGGCGGAGGTCGTCAAGGACTCAATGCCTCAAAGATGTTGGGCTTGAACTATAACTATGAGATTGTTGACAAGATAAAACTTGATGCTTCTTTGAGATGGAATCACAGTGATGGTGATACATGGTCAAAGAGTTCAACAGAGAACTTTGTTAGTAGGGCAGGTGCGTTCAGTAATAGTCTGAACCAGAATTACAGCCGTAGCAATAGTGTTAATGGTAACATTCGTTTTGAGTGGCAACCAGATACAATGACCAACATTTTGTTCCGCCCTTCTTTCACATGGTCGGATAATGATGGTGTTACCTCAAGTCGTTCAGCTTCATTCAATGAAAATCCTTATCTTTATGTAGTTGACCCTTTGGCTGCAGAGTCTATCACAAAGATGGCTGCTGACAGCTTGATGGTGAACAGCCGTGAAAACAGTGGCTTGAGCTATGGAAACAATAAAAATCTTAGTGGAACATTGCAGTTGAACCGTAAGCTTAGTAGCAATGGTCGTAATGTGACCTTTCGTTTACAGGGTAATTATGGTAAGAATGACAGCAAGAGTCTCTCATTGAGCAATGTACATCTTTATCAGTTGTTGAATGCGGCTGGTATGGACTCTACTTATCAGACAAACCGTTGGAATCTGACACCAACAACTAATTATGGTTATAGTGCTCAGTTCACTTATAGTGAGCCTTTGTGGCGTGCAACCTTCTTGCAGTTTAGCTATCAGTTCCAGTATAAGTATAGTAAGAGTGATCGTTCAACATACGACTTTAGTAATCTTGGTGAGAACTTTTTCGCAAATATTCCTCTTACCTATGGTGGCTGGGATGCTTATTTGAATAGGTTGAATAATCCTATTGAAAGCTATAAGGATGATGATCTGAGTCGTTTCTCAGAATATAAGAACTATATTCACGAGTTGCAGTTGATGTTACGTATTGTACGTCCAAATTACAACTTCAATGTGGGTGTAATGCTTCAGCCACAGAAATCTAAGTATGTGCAGGATTATAAGGGCTTGCATGTAGATACTACTCGCACAGTCACTAATTTTACTCCAACTCTTGATTTCCGTTATCGTTTCAGTAAGGTTAGCAACCTTCGTATAAACTATCGTGGTACCACCTCACAGCCAAGTATGACTGATTTGTTGGATATTACTGATGATAGTGATCCATTGAACATTAGTAAGGGTAATCCAGGTTTGAAGCCTTCGTTTACCAATAGCTTCCGTTTGTTCTACAATAATTATTTCGAGAAGAAGCAACGTGCTATTATGACATTTGTGAACTATAGTAATACCAGTAATAGTATCTCGAATAAGGTAACATATGATGAGAAGACTGGTGGGCGTACAACTCGTCCTGAGAATATCAATGGTAACTGGAATGCAATGGGTGCTTTCATGTTTAATACAGCTATTGATTCTGCTGGTTATTTTAATGTGAACACCTTTACTAATGCAAACTATAATAATTATGTAGCTTATCTGGCACTTGACAACCAACAAAGTTCTGTGAAGAATACTACCCGCTCAACATCTATAGGCGAGCGTTTGGAGGCAAGTTATCGTAGAACAATGTTTGAGTTCAGTATTGATGGCTCTTTCACTTATACTCACAGCCGTAACCAATTGCAAAGTCAGAGTAATCTTGATACATGGCAGTTTGCTTATGGTGCTTCTGCAAATGTAACTCTTCCTTGGGGTATGACTATTGCAACTGATTTGCATGAGAATAGCCGCCGTGGTTATGCCGACAATTCAATGAATACTAATGAACTTGTATGGAATGCACAAATAGCTCAGTCTTTCCTCAAGGGAAGTCCATTGACAGTATCATTGCAGTTCTATGATATTTTGAAGAATCAGAGTAACTTTAGTCGTTCAATCTCGGCTATATCTCGTCAGGATACAGAATATAACAGTGTTAACAGTTATGCAATGCTTCACGTTATTTATCGTGTGAATCTTTTCGGTGATAAGAATTCTCGTCGTCAGATGCGTGAACAGCGTCCTGGTGGTCCTGGCTTTGGTGGACGTCCTGGTGGCTTCGGTGGTGGTCACCGTGGAGGTTTTGGCGGTGGACGCCCAGGCGGTGGCTTCGGAGGTCCGATGTTCTAATAAAATGTATAGGTATAAAAAAAACAGGGGTGAGTTCCGTTGGAATTCATCCCTGTTTTCTTTTTATTTCACGATTAGTGTGATTGATTTATCAATCCTTTTGTCAATATAGCTTAATATGGCTTAATCTTCAAAATCATCAATATCATCAAAACCAAACATAGCTGGGTCAACGAAAGCATCGAGTGCTCTGCGTTCTTTCTTTGTTGGTCTACCTGTTCCTCTTGCTCTGTCTACGAAACCGCTTATACGGCTCATTTCTAGTAACTCGTATTGTTTTGGATCGGTTACGTTTTCATATACTTGAGGAATAAGTTTGGCACCTACGCGTTGCTCAAGACAAGCAAGTACTTTAAAAGAATAGGTTATAGGTGGCTTCTTCACGTTGATCGTCTCCCCGCATTTTATGGTATGTGATGGCTTTACATTCACGTTACCTATGGTGACACGTCCGTTTTTGCATGCATCGGCAGCGATAGAACGGGTCTTGAATATTCTAGCAGCCCATAACCATTTGTCTATGCGTGCAGTAGGGCCAGTTCTTGGAAGTTGATCTTGTTTCATAGAACGCGAAATTTATTTCTTACCCAGTTTGTTATATTGGTTCATGGTGTTGTCGATGCCTTGAAGAACAAAACTTTTGATAATCTCACAAGCAAGGTCTATACTTGGCTGAAGTTCTTTCATGTCTTCAGGACTATATTTACCTAACACCCAATCAACCTGTGCACCTTTTGGATACTCGTTGCCTATTCCCATACGAAGACGGGCATAGTTCTGACCGATAAGTTGCATGATATGCCCCAGACCATTGTGGCCTCCGTTGCTGCCGTTAGCTTTCAAGCGAAATGCGCCTAAAGGAAGGGCTATATCGTCGCTGATAACAAGTAGGCGACTCTGCTCAATGTTTTCCTTGTTTAACCAATATCTCACGGCATTACCGCTGAGATTCATAAATGTAGTTGGTTTAAGTAGGATGACTTTGCGTCCTTTTATGCTTGTTTCTGCAACAAAACCGTAACGTTTATCCTCAAAATGAATATTGGACGCATTAGCAAATGCGTCCAATACCATAAAGCCTGTATTGTGACGGGTATTCTGGTATTCGTCACCAGGATTACCCAATCCACAGATCAAGAATTTGTCCATTATTCAGCGTTTTCAGCAGCAGCTGCAGCAGCAGCCTGTGCAGATGCACGTGTAGCCTTGATTGAACAAACAACAACTTCTTTGCGAGTAGCCATTTCAAGACCCTCGAAGTTGAGGTCGCCAACCTTGATAGCCTTACCAAGCTTCAACTCTGTAACGTCGATGTCGAGCTGCTCAGGAATCTGAGTGTAAGGAGCGATAACGTTAATCTTACGGATAGAGAGGTTCATACGACCACCATCGCGAACACCCTGTGCAAGACCTACGAGCTTAACAGGAACACCCATAACGATTGGCTTCTGCTCGTTTACCTCGAGGAAGTCAACGTGAAGAGGAGCGTCTGTTGTTGGGTGGAACTGAATTTCTCTAAGAACAGCCTTCTTGTTCTCACCGTCGATGTTCAAGTTTACAACATAGATGTTTGGTGTGTAGATAAGCTTACGGAGCTCGCTGAAAGAAGCAGCGAATGCCATAGCTACTGGTGCACCATTCTCACCCTTTGCTTCACCATAGATGTTGCAAGGAATCATACCCTCCTTACGGAGTGACTTAGAAGCTTTCTTACCAAGGTCTGTACGCTTCTGACCTGAAATTGAAATCTCTTTCATAATTGTGTTACTCTAAATTAAATTGTTTTTGTTTAATTCGCCATCACACGGAGATGCCGAAAAGCGGGTGCAAAGGTACATATTTTTATCTATACTTGCAAATTTATCGTCTAAAAAACAGTTTTTGCACCTATATAAGAATTAAAATATTGAAAAAGAAAAGCCATTTCTTGCATGTATAAGGGGAATTTCTTACTTTTGCATTTGTTATAACGAATTTTTTTATAAGAACCAAAAATTATTAGAGAATGATTAATAGGGAACTTATTAGGATTAAGGTAGTTCAGTTAACCTACGCATACTATCAAAACGGTAACAAGAATATTGATACAGCTGAGAAAGAATTGTTGTTCAGTCTTTCTAAGTCTTATGATCTCTACAACTATTTGTTGCAGCTTATTGTCGCTATCACAAAAGAGGAGCGTCGCCGTGTAGAAATTGCTACTCAGCGTGCTGAACGTGAAGGTACAGAGGTTCCTTCGCAGAAGTTTGCTTACAACAAGTTTGCTGTGCAGCTTGAAGAGAATAAGATGCTTAATGAATTTGTTGAGAATCAGAAACTTACATGGGATAACGATATTGAAGTTGTCCGTAAGTTGTGTAATCAGATAGAGCAGAGTGAAGCTTATCTTGATTATATGTCAAGTGAGGATAATGATTATGAGACAGAGCGTGAGTTGTGGCGTAAGTTATACAAACAGTTGATTCAGGAAAACGAGGAACTTGATGCTGTTCTTGAGGAAAAGAGTCTTTATTGGAATGACGATAAGGAAATCGTTGATACTTTTGTTCTCAAGACTATCAAGCGATTTGATCCTGCTAATATGGCAGACCAGGAATTGCTTCCAGAATATAAGGATGAGGAAGACCGTGAATTTGCTCGTAAACTTTTCCGTGCAACAATCCTCAATGCAGAGCAGTATCAGCGTTATATGAGTGATGCAAGTCGTAATTGGGATTTCTCTCGTTTGGCTTATATGGATGTTGTTATCATGCAGATTGCTATTGCTGAGATGGTTTCTATTCCAAATATTCCATTGAGTGTAACTATTAATGAATATGTTGAACTGGCTAAACTATACAGTACTTCACGTAGTAGCGGCTATGTAAATGGTATGCTTGATACTATAGGTCGTTATTTGGTGGAGACTGGTAAGGTGTTGAAGTCAACAGCAGATCTTCATCCTCGACATAATCGTCATGATGGCGGTTTACGTCGTTAACGAGTTTATAAATGTGTAATTAACAAACTTAATGATATGAATACAATGATTTTAGCTGCTCAGGCAGCACAGGGAGGTGGCTATGGCTTCCTTATCATGATGGTAGCTGTTTTCGCCATTATGTGGTTGTTTATGATTCGTCCACAGCAGAAGAAGCAGAAGGAAATTCGTAAGTTCCAGAATTCTCTTCAAGAGGGTTCTCATGTTGTTACTGGTGGCGGTATCTATGGCACAGTAAAGCGTGTTGATTTGAGCAAGAACTCTGTTGATGTAGAAATTGCACGTGGTGTGGTAATTACTGTTGACAAGGGTTATGTTTTTGCTGATGCAACTCAGCAGATTCCTGAGCAGAAGTAATATAAGATATGATAATTGATGCGTAGAGGCTTCAAACATATCGTGACATTTGTCAGAAACTTCCTTTTCAGTTGGCTGAATAAGGAGTTTCTGATTTTTTTGTTCTTTCTCGCTTTGAGTGGAGCATTTTGGCTATTTAATGCTCTTAATGATACGTATGAGCATGAAATAAAAATTCCTGTTCAAGTTACGGGAGTGCCCCGAAATGTTGTGATAACGTCAGGTGAAGTAGATACTCTTAAAGTTATGGTGCGTGATAAGGGGTTTGCTATAGCTTCTTATCTGTATGGTAATCATTTAAGTCCTGTTGGATTGGGCTTTTCTGCCTATGGTAATTCAAATATAGGAAAGGGAGTTATTGCTTCGTCGGAGTTGATGCGCCTCATATATCCGCATCTTTTCTCTTCAAGTAAAATTCTTTCTGTTAAGCCTGATCGTTATACCTTCTATTTTAATTATGGTGAATCAAAACGTGTTCCTGTACGTTTTGGAGGAAAGGCTACTACAGGTAGAAGCTATTATCTTGTAGATACACGTTGTGTGCCAAAGATGGTAACCATTTATGCTAATCGTCATTTGCTTGACAGTATAAAATATGTTTCAACATCTGATATTGTTATCAGTGATATTTCTGACACGGTATTGCATCGCGTTTCCTTGAAACATATTCCAGGTGTAAAGATGGTGCCTTCGTCTGTTGTAGTGGGTTTCTATCCTGATATTCTTACAGAAGAGAGTATAGAGGTACCTGTTACGGCAATTAATATGCCGGAAGGTAAGGTGTTGCGCACATTCCCTGCTCGTGTACAGGTAAAGTTCGTTGTAGGAGCAAGTATGTTCAGAACTCTTAGTGCTGATCAGTTCCGTGTGGTTGTTGACTATAATGAACTACAGGCTCATCCTTCGGATAAATGTACTCTTCATTTGCAGCGTTATCCGCAGGCAGTAAGACGTATTCGCTTGAGTATGTCGCGTATAGATTATCTCATAGAGCAACAATAATTCTTGTGTGATATGAAGATAGCTATTACAGGAGGAATAGGCTCAGGAAAATCCTATGTTTGTCAGCAACTTGATGAGTTTGGTATCAAGGTGTATGATTGTGATGCGGCAGCAAAGCGTTTGATGCGTAGTAATGCAGACTTAAAACGTAAATTACAGGCTCTGGTAGGTAGGGATGTTTATACAGAACATGGGGAACTGAATAAGCCTGTATTGGCGCAGTTTCTTTTGGCTTCAGATGAGAATCGCCAATCTGTTAATGATGTAGTGCATCCTGCGGTAGCTCGTGATTTTGAACAGAGTGACTATTCATGGCTTGAAAGCGCAATTCTTTTTGATTCTCGTTTTGTAGAGCGTACACATTTTGATTATATAGTCTGTGTGTCGGCTCCTGAGAGAATACGTCTGGAACGTGTTATGAAACGTGACGGGATAAGTTGCGAGAAAGCGCAGCAATGGCTTGATAATCAAATGTCGCAGAATAGGGTGGAGGAGTTGAGTGATTATGTGATAATCAATGATGGAAAGAAAGATTTAAAAGAACAAATAACATTATTATTAAAGAATATCAAATGGAAACAATTTTAGCAATTGCAGGAAAACCAGGTCTTTACAAACTGGTTTCTCGTGGCAAAATGAATCTTATTGTAGAAAGTATTGATGAAAATCATAAGCGCATCCCAGCTTTCGCTACTGATCGCGTAACAAGTCTTGGTGATATAGCTATGTATACAGATGCTGATGATATCGCTCTTTGGCAGGTATTTGAAAACGTAAGCAAGCATGAAAATGGTAAGGAGACTGCGATTAACTTCCGTAAGGCTAAGGCAGACGAACTTCATGATTGGTTTACTGCTGTTCTTCCTAACTGGGACCAGGATCGTGTTCATGATAGTGATATCAAGAAGCTTATTCAGTGGTATAATATCCTTGTTAAGAACGGATATGGTAACTTTAAAGAAGTGCTTGCTCCAACAGAGGGCGATAACGTTGATGATAGAGTAGCAGAGTAGTATTAGCTTTCTATTCGTTAATAAGGCAATTATTTCAGTTTTAATACGGTTTTTTGTTGGGTCTTTAAGACTTATGGTGCAAAAAAGCTGGTGTTTACTGAAATAATTGCTTTTTTTGTTGAATTGCGGATTAGTTGTGATGAGTATTGGTCTAAGATATTATTTTAATCGCAAATCATGTTTGACTTTTGTATGAAGTTATGATATTTGTCAGTGGCTTTGTTTGAAACAAAAAAATCCTGATTCGAATGAATCAGGATTAAATTGTTGTGGGTAGTGATGGATTCGAACCACCGAAGCTAGAAGCAGCAGATTTACAGTCTGCCCCATTTGGCCACTCTGGAAACTACCCGAACCGTAGTGGGCGTTGACGGATTCGAACCGCCGACCCTCTGCTTGTAAGGCAGATGCTCTAAACCAACTGAGCTAAACGCCCTTGTTTCCGAAAGCGAGTGCAAAAGTAAGGGTTTCTTTTTAACTATGCAAATATATAGTGTTGTTTTTAACGTGCATTAACAATAAAAACGTAATAAACTTTATTATTAGCAGTATTATTCTGCTTTTGTTCTTTGTCAGTGTGGTTTTTTGTTTGTATTTTTGTGGCCATAATCCATATAATTATATTATAATGCAATATTTAGGAGAGATAATTTCAATAGGTGTAGCTTTTAGTTGGACTGCTACAGCAATGGCATCAGAGGTAGCAACAAAACGTATGGGAGTTTTTGTGTCTAATGTGTGGCGTATGGCTTTGGCTTTTATTTGTTCTGCGCTTCTTATGTTTGTCTTTACTGGTACTTTTATTCCTGTATATGCTGATAGTAGTGCATGGTTGTGGCTGCTGCTATCTGGTGTAGTGGGATATTTCTTTGGGGACTGGTGTCTTTTTAATAGTTATATATGGATGGGAAGCCGTTATGGTCAGTTGTTTATGACTTTGGCACCTATGGCAGCTGCTTTTGCTGCATGGGTATCTTTGGGGCAGCAGTTGTCTTGGAAGGCTCTTTTGGCAATGGTTATAACAATAACAGGTATTATGATTACCATTCTTGGTAGAGGAGAGGGAAAGCGAGTGAAGTTAACTCTTCCTTGGCAAGGTATTCTATTTGGTATAGGTGCAGGTCTTGGTCAAGGCTTTGGTCTTGTTCTTTCAAAAATAGGCCTTGATAGCTATTCTGCTGGTGTTCCTGCAGAATTGCTGCCACAGTTGAAGGATTATCTTCCTTTTTCGGCTAATATGATTCGTTGTATTGCAGGCTTTGTGTGTTTTACTATATGGCTTTTTATGCGTGGTGAAGGAGGTAGATTGCTTTCAAGTCATCATGATCATAAAGGCTTAGGAATGTTGATGCTTGCTGTAATCTTTGGTCCTTTCTTAGGTGTGGGTTTTTCTCTTATGGCAGTGCAATATACGGCAGCAGGTATTGCTTCTACGCTTATGGCAACGACGCCTATTATAATATTGTTACCAAGCTGGTATTTCTTTCATCAAAAAATAACACTTAAGGTATTTACTGGTGCGTTGATTTCTGTTATTGGTGTATCTTTGTTTTTCTTGCTTTGACAAGAAATTATCATTGTGTGCGTTTCCAATGTTAAAAGTGAGTTTCTGGGCGAAAATAATTGAAGAAATATTTGGAACTAATGGCTCCTTTTTCTATATTTGTAACGTGATCCAAAGGACGCAGGAGCTATTCCCCTATAGGATAGCAAATGTGAGCTCTAAGAGAGCATAAATCGGATTTAACATGATGCAATTCATGTTTTCACCGGAAGAAACCGGATGAAGGGGAAAAGAGTTATAGGCGCAACATTAGTTGCGCCTTTTATTTTTACAATTTATTAGACTGGGAGGTTGTGGTATACTTATAGTTTTATTCCGTATTTTACAATGCGCTCTTCCATCATTCCTTTTGGCATGAATCTAATTAATGTTTCGGTAATTGTATTTAACATGCGTTGACGAATGAAGTCATCTGTTATATATAGTGAAATTCGTCGTTGTGAAAGATAATCTCCTTCAATACGATATACATTTTTTCGTTGCTGTTCGGTGAGGAAGGGTACTTGCATTTCTGGAATGATGGTGTATCCACCGTTTTCGTCAACAATGCGAATAAGTGTCTCGATGCTGCCTGCTTCGTATATGCGTTTTCCTTTAGCACGGGCTTTGCAAAAGCTAAAAGCACTATCACGCATGCACTGTGCCTCCTTCATTATCCACATTTTTTCGTGTTCAAGGTTCTCTGGTTTAAATACTGGTATTTTTCTCCAACAACTTTCAGCAACATATACCATGAATTTTTCGGTGTAGAGTGGTATTTCAAGAATACCGTCATGAGCATTCCCTGCTATTCCGATACCTACATCAATTCGTCCGTGTGAAAGTTCCTTGAGCATTGCATCGGTTTTCATTTCTTGTATTGATAGGTGTATTGTAGGGAATGATTCTGTGTAGTTCTTGATGAGTTTTGGTAGAATATATGGAGCTATAGTTGGTGCAACTGATAGTGTTAGAGCACCTGATATTACACCTTTGTCTTCTGAAACAAGTTCAGAGATGCGTTCTGCTTCTGATAGTGTGCGTTCTGCCTGGCGTATGATTTTCTCTCCAGTTGATGTGGGAATAACGCTTTTGTTGTTTCTTTCGAATATTCGCACATCAAGTTCTTCCTCCAGTTTCATTAGCATTGCGCTAAGTGTAGGCTGTGATATTCCGCATTGTTCGGCTGCTTTTGCAAAGTTGCGTAGGCGATCTATTGCAATGACGTATTTAAGTTGTTGTAGAGTCATAATTTTATTCAATGATAGATGTTATCAATGCAAAGATAGAAAAAATGATTCGTTTGTCTATTGTTTTATTGTTAATTTTGCACTGAAAATCAAAACGTTATGTTTTATGGGACAGAAAAATAAAAGAAAAAAGAATTTTCATCGCCATTTTGCAACTAAGGGATTGAATCTTTATTGGATTATTTTTTCGTATATTATTCTTGGGTGGTTTTTTCCTGTTGTGGGATTAATTGCTTTTATATGTATGATTGGGCCTGTGTTGACTTCAATTTGGAAAGGTCGTTACTGGTGTGGTAATATTTGTCCAAGAGGTAATATGTATGATAGGTTATTATCAAAATATTCGCCTCATAGGTCTATACCGAAATTTGTTCGTACATTTGGTTTCCGTTTGTTCATGGTGTTCTTTATTTTTGCTGTTTTTACTGTTCAGATGTATTTTGCCTGGGGTGACTGGGGAGCAATGGGCCGTGTTTTTTGGAAGATTATAGTAATGACGACTATTGTTGGAGTTATTCTTTCCTTTATTTATGCTCCTCGCACATGGTGCTCTTTTTGTCCTATGGGGACTTTGTCGTCTTGGGTGGCTCCGAAGAAACAACCGTTATCAAGTTGTTATAGTAGTGTGCATGTGGAAGCTACTTGTGAAATGAAATGTAAGAATTGTGCTCGGGTATGTCCAATGCAGCTCACGCCTTATGATAGCAGAGGGCAAGAATCTGGTTATATGCATCCTGATTGTTTGAAGTGTGGGAAATGTATTTTGGCTTGTCCTTTAAAGATAATGTCATGATGTATTTGGGTGTAGTGTTTAATTTAAAGCTGTAAAAAAACTAAAAAAATGGAAACGAGAAAGAGTATAGCTGCAGAAAAGAAACGTTGTGGTAGTCATAATTGTGCTCAGGCAGTTCTTCATACTTACGCTGATATTGCAGGGGTAGATGAAGCGACAGCTATGAATGTTGCAAATGCTTTTGGAGCGGGTATGGGTAATATGGAAGGTACATGTGGCGCATTAGTTGGTGCAGGACTTGTATTAGGGCTTGTAAATAAGGATAAAGCAAAATCAATGAAGCAGATGCGCCAGATTATGACAAAGTTTAAAGAGAGGAATGGTGCTACTCAATGTAAGTTACTGAAAGGTGTTGATACAAAGATAGTCTTACGTGAATGTCCTTATTGTGTAGCTGATGCTGCAGAGTTTTTGGAAGAACAGTTAAGTGAATAGCTAAAACAATGTTGAAAATAAAGGAATAAAAAACCTCGTAAGAAAAAATCTTACGAGGTTTTCTGGGTGGAGGGTGGGACTCGAACCCACGACATTCAGAACCACAATCTGACGCTCTAACCAACTGAACTACATCCACCATTTGGTTATTGCTTTATGTCTCAAAAGCGAGTGCAAAGGTAAGGGAAATATTTGAAACAACCAAACATTTCCCAAACTTTTTTTTCTTTTTTATTTTGCAGGCTGTGCTTTTGGAGCTGCAGGTGTATTCTGCTGTTGAGCAGGTGTAGCTTTTTGAGCATCTGCTGCAGGAGTCTGCTGACCTGTTCCGAATCCCTGTGTATTTGTAGGATTGGTTGTAGCATTTTCAGTTGCAGCTTGTTCCATAACGCTCTGGTCTGTAACGGCCTGTGGAGCTGTATAAGCGCAGAACACGCTGAGAACTACCATGATGGCAGCAAGAGTCCATGTTGTCTTTTCTACGATGTCAGTTGTCTTTCTAACGCCCATGATGGAATTTGAAGAAGAGAAGTTAGAAGCAAGTCCACCTCCCTTAGATTCCTGGATAAGCACAACGCCAATCATAAGCAGTGAAGCCAGGACAATCAGAATTACGAGTAAATAGTAAATCATTTTTTGTTTTATTTTTTATTTTGTTATTATTATCAATTTCTCTAAGAAACGGATTTGGTCTGCAAAGTAAGCATTTTTTTTTGAATTATTCAAATTTAATCGCTTAATTATTTCCAAAGCCTTCTCATATCTGCCTTGTTTTATGTATATTTTAGCTAAAGTCTCAGTAAAATAACTTTCAGCAGGTTCTTTATCTTCATTTTCATTTAGACTGGTGAGTGCTATCTCTGGTGTGTATTCAAATTCAAGAGGTTTTCCTTCATTATCATCATTTCTGAGATTAAATCCACCATCTTCGATGAAACTATCAATAAGACTTGTTGTACGGTCTTCTTGTTGAGATTCGTTTTGTTGTAATTGTTCGTTTTCGAGTTCTTCTGGTTGATCGTTAAACTCTTCAGCTTCGAGTAGATAAGCAACATAATCAACAGCAGCATCGGCTGGTGTTGGTTTGCGTTTTTCTGTCTTTTTATCGTCTTTTACTTCATCTGGAATCTGATCAAGGAAATTGTCGATAAGTGATGTAGTACGATCTTCTTTGTTTTTTGTAGAGTTATCTGTTTTGTTTGCATTATCTGTTGCGTTTTTGTTACGCAATTGATAGTGTGCAGCCTCTACCATATTGAATATTACGCGTCTGTCGGTTATATATAATGCAGAGCGTCGTAATTCTTCATCAAACGAGGAGTCGTGAAGAATATAAAGATTCTGCAACAGTAATATACGTGCAGTCTGATAGTAGGGATAGATTGCGATGAGACTACGGAGATCGTAAAGGGTCTCGCGGTCCATCTTTTCAGGGTGTTTTATGAGTTCTTCTATTTCCATTACCAGTTGGCTACAGTTGCGTTGAATATTTGGTCAACAATATCATCAATCATTTGTTCTACAAGTTGTGCTTGCACACTATTAAGGCTTTGGGTTGTTTCGTAGCTCTGTGAAGCAGAGAATTGTCGCTCAAAGTCTTGTTTGTGGTTGACTTTATTGGTGAACTTGACGTTAACGGTTATAGTTAGTTCGGTTTGAGCCGAATATCCTTCACTCGAAACAGATTTGTTTCTCTGGGTATAATTAGTGATTTGTCCTTGTAGAACTAAATCACCATTGCGTTTCACTTGCTCTAAGCGTGTATGGTTTGCAAATTTATCTTTCAGTGCATTATTGAACATAGGTCCCATAGGTCCCCATACGTAACTTGAACGTATTGGGAAGTCTGCAATCTGAATGGTTTTTGTTTTGGTATAGTCAATGCTGGCTCCATTGAATCTGTAGCCATTAAAACTACAAGCAGAAAGAACCATAATCAGACTGATTACGAAAGCTATATATATATAATGTGCAAATTGTTTCTTCATATTCTGTTTACTATTCTCCCAATCCGTATTGTTTTATTCGTCTATAGAGAGTACGATCAGAAATACCAAGTTCCTGTGCTGCTTTCTTACGATTGCCGCCATTACGTTCAAGAGCCTTTTCTATCATTTGTCTTCCGATATCGTTTAGATTGAGACTCTCTGGTTCGCTTATTTCCTCAGCAATGGCTTCTAATGGTTCGTCATCCATAGAATGTGTAACAGTAGAAGTGCTTACAGTTGGGAATGTTGTTGATGTGTCAACTATAGGGTGAGGTGTTTGAAAACCAGAAGTTCCATTCAGTTGACGTGCTTCTTCAAGTTGCTTACGCAGACTTGTCATGTCACGACGTAGATCGCTTACGTTTCCTCTTAATTCATAAAGAATCTTATATAAGAGTTCTCTTTCGTTTTCATAAGAATGTTCACCGGGCTGATTGATGGTAGCAAGCTGTGTTGATTCTTCATCGCGTGGAATAAAACGTAACATAGTGTTAGCATCTATTTCTCTTTTTTCGCTTAACACAGACATCTGTTCGGTGATGTTTTTTAATTGACGTACATTCCCTGGCCATTTGTAGTGAAGCAGAATCTCGCGAGCCTCGTCTGTAAGTGTAATCTTAGGAAGACGATATTTCTCAGCCATCTGCATGGCAAAAAGTCTGAATAAAAGTGCAATGTCTTCTCCTCGGTCTCTAAGTGCAGGCATCTGAATAGGAATGGTGTTTAGGCGATAGAATAAGTCTTCGCGAAAACGTCCTTCACTAATTGCCTTGTGCATATTGACGTTTGTTGCTGCAACAATACGAACGTCGGTCTTCATTATTTTTGTGCCTCCAACACGAATGTATTCGCCTGTTTCGAGTACACGTAATAAGCGTGCTTGTGTTGCCATTGGAAGTTCGCCAACCTCATCAAGGAATATAGTACCTTTATTGGCAATTCCAAAATAGCCTTCACTTTCGCCAATGGCTCCTGTGAAAGAGCCTTTCTCGTGACCAAAGAGCTCACTGTCAATAGTACCTTCAGGAATGGATCCACAGTTTATAGCAAAGTATTTCTCACGTTTACGTGGTGAATTGTCGTGAATAACTCGAGGTATAATCTCTTTACCTACACCGCTTTCACCAATGATCAATACACTAAGATCAGTGGGAGCAACTTGTAGGGCTATATCAAGAGCGCGATTAAGACCATCGCAGTTTCCTACAATGTTATATCTTTGTTTTATTCTTTGCAGTTCTTTTGAATCCATTATGTGACAAATTTACGCAATTAATTCGATATAACTGAAAAAATGGCAGAATATTTTTGTTATTTTTTCTTTTCGAGTTTAATGAGCAAAAGTCCTATTCCTGTCCATACCAATTCTCGAATACGTACAATCAGTGCAACAAAGATAGCTGCATTGGCAGCAAATCCTAATCCTTTAATAGACATATAAAAGCCGCCTTCACGTCCGCCAAGCTGTAGAGGCATAAAAAACAAAAGATTAGCGAATAATGTTGTAAAGGCTATTATCAGGATACAATTGATGTAGTTCACATCAGGATTAAGAACCAACAGAATGAAGAAAACTTCGAGTGCAGAACAGATGCGACAAGCTATCTCAAGAAGAACCGCAGATACGAATGTACGTGGGTTCTGTTTGTGTAGTGCTGCTATCTGTTGGTCGATAGTGTCGAGTTGTTCTTTATGAGCATCAATAAACGGCCCAGCCCATCTTTTCAGAAAAGGAATGTGGTTTAACAGGTTCATGGCTCTAAAGGCAAGTCCTTTTCTGTATCCTGTAGTGAAAAACCATATTCCTAACGCACAAAAAACTGCGAAAGCAGTTAGTATTGAGCCCATAAAGAAGTTTAAAGGCTGCGTTATCAGATAAAGAACTATGCTGATAGCCCAGAACCAGAAATGGCTGAATATATGTGTCATGGCATATAATATAACCGAAGAAGAGGCACGTTCAGTACCAATCTTTGGTGCTAATGACATGATACGATATGGTTCGCCTCCCATGAGTCCACCAGGTGTGGCGTAGTTAAGTGCAAAGCCTGATATTGTTAGTTTGTAAAGCCACCAAAAACCTATAGGTGTTTGTTTTTTATCGTTTTCTTTACTACTATTCTGACTATTAATAATAAGATACCATGCTGATGCATTGAATAGGTACAGAAAAGCCCATAGCGCCAGTACTGCAAAGAACCAATAACCGGCGTTCTGGAGTCCTTGCAGTACCTGGTGGAAATCGAGCTGTGTAACCATAATAGCTAACAGTGCGATGCCAAAGATGAAGAAAGCGTTTTGATATTTCTTTTTCATGTTGGGCTATGCAGATTATGCTTCTGTATTATCTGTTGTGTTAGCTTGGGCTGCATTCTGAGCTTGTTTTCCTTCTTCTTTGTTCTCTGTAGGGTGTGGAGCAAATGTTTTAGGTCCATGACCTTCTTTCTTATCGCCATTGCCTTCGCGTTTCTTAGGAATGTTGAAACGTACCTTCTCTCCGTCTTCACGTTTTTCGTGATAGAGCTTAGGTAATGGGTTAGCGTAAGGAGCTTCATAGTTTTCTCGACAACGGAAGATGTCGATGGCTGCATATATTGCATTTCTGAAGCTGTCTTCATTAGCAACACATTGTCCTGCAATATCGAAACCTGCATTATTATCAGGTGCAGTTGCAATAACTGGTAGTCCTGCAGCAAATTTCACACATGATTCAGGAGAAATAGCCTTGAAAGGAGCTATTCCTTGATCGTGATACATGGCAAGAATTCCATCAAAATCGTTGTAATATCCTTTTCCGAAGAAGTCGTCTGCAGGATAAGGGCCGAAGGCAGCTATTCCTTTGTCGAAGAGTTCTTCAACAGCAGGTTGTAGAATTTCTTTTTCCTCTTTTCCAGGTTGTCCTGGATTAAGTGCAAGGATAGCTACACGAGGGTTTGAGATATTGAAATCGCTTTTTAATGTTTGGAAAAACTGAGTAGCCTTTGTTTCGATACCCTCTTTTGTGATAGCAGCTGGCACATCTTTCAAAGATAGAGTTTCGTTGGTAGCTACTGCTATGCGTAGTCGTTCGTTGCATAGCACAACGAGTGCTTTTTTTCCTTCTCCAAGACTTGTTTCAATATATTGATGATGGCCTGGGAAACGGAATCCTTGGCCTTGAATGTTGTTGCTGTCAAGAGGTGCAGTGACAAGTACATCGTATAATCCCTCACGATAGTCGGTCATAGCTCTATCAAGGGCTTTCAGAGCTGCAGTTCCGCTTTCTTGTGTTGGAATGCCAAAGTCAATCTTTATTTCTTCATCGAAGCATGGAATGATGTTCACTCTACCATCATGTGCTTCCTCAGCGCTATTGATGATAGTGAAGTTTGCCTCAATATTGAGGGCTTTGCGATGATATGCTGCCACTTTTGGAGAGCCATAGATAATCGGAGTGCATAGCTCCAGCATTTCTGTGTCAGCAAAGGTTTTAAAAATCAGTTCATATCCAATACCATTGGTATCTCCATGTGTAATAGCTACACGAATCTTGTTATTTTCCATATTGTTTTATTGTATGTAGAGCGGCAGTTAGTTGCCGTATTAGGTTTCTTTTTTCTTTTCCTGGAGCATAGGTGAATGCAATTACAGTTATATCTGTATTCTTCACTTTTGCTGCTTTGTATGGACCGCCCATGGCATCGCCTTTCATTTCCCAGAGTCCGTTATGGGCGAGTGTCATATACATATCGTTGGTTTCTCCCTTCATATTCTTGCGTAACATATCATCAACGTTTCCACGAAGAATGATGATGTTCTGCATTGCTGTAGCAGAATTATTTGATAGCCATAAGAAATCCTTGCGTTTCATGGACGACGTCATGTCTTGTGGAATCATCATCTCAAGGTTAAACGTCTTTTTCACCAGTTCTTCAGCTTTCGCATTGTGGTGATGTTTTAAAAAACTTTCAAGGTTTTTCATCTCAAATTTATTTATGAGATCTATGGCCTTTTCAAGATTTGCTGTATCAGAGTGAACAATAAGCTGTGGTGCAGCATATTTGTTTTTCTCTATCCAATAGCCTTTCTGAGCTATGTTTAGGATGCAGCGTGAGTATTTTATAACGCCTTCAAGTTGTTGTGTTTTGTTGTGCACAACGGTGAATGTAGGCTCTTGTTGTGGTAATCCTTCAAGGGGTTGTTGCAGTCTTTTTGCTGCTATTCCTGTACTGTCGTTCATTAGCACAACCTCAAAAGCATTGCCTCCACTATTAGGAAGCAAACTCTTCGTTTTATTGCATGATACAAAAGTGAAGAGAATGAGTAGAGCTGCTAACAGTCGTGCCATATTTTATTCTTGGTGACGTATTTCTCCGATTTTCTTGCTTGTAGATAGTAGTCCGCATGCTGCGTATATATCCTGTCCTCGTGAAGCGCGTATTGTTGTGAACACTCCGTGTTTTGTGAGGTAGTCACGGAACGAAATCATTTTTGCTTCATCGGCTCCATGTAGTGGTACGTTAGGAATCTGATGAAAGCGTATTAGGTTTACACGACAGTCGAGACCACGTAGCAGGTTTACTATGGCTTTAGCATGAGTAGTTGAATCGTTTACTCCACCGAAAACGATATATTCGAATGTTAGTCGGCGTTGATGCGAGAAATCGTAGTTGCTCAATAGCGAAACAACATCTTCTATTGGCATGCCCTTTTGCGCAGGCATAAGCTGTGCACGCTGTTCTGGGATAGGAGAGTGCAGACTTATAGCTACCTGGCATTGGCTTTCGTCGAGGAAGCGTTTTAGTTTGTTCTTTACTCCTACGCTTGAAACAGTAATGCGTTTCGGGCTCCATGCCCAACCGTAGTTGGCTGTGAGAATTTCTGTTGCTCTGAGCACATTGTCAAGATTGTCCATGGGTTCTCCTTGCCCCATGAATACAATGTTTGTTAGCTGGTCAACTTCTGGGAGAGAATAAATCTGGTTGAGAATGTCGGCAGCAGTAAGACTGCCTTCGAAACCTTGTTTTCCTGTTTGACAGAACAGGCAGTTCATTTTGCATCCCACCTGACTTGACACACACAATGTGGCGTGTCCATTATCATCGGGAATAAATACCGTTTCAACAAATTTGTGAGTTTGCGATAAATCGTTGTTTTTAGGCGATATGCCCTCTACAGGAAAAAGATATTTTATGGTGCCATCTTTTGAGTATTGTGCATCAATAGGTGCAGCGCATCCGATGGTGTATTCTGCTTCAAGTTTAGCTCTGTTAGCCTTAGATATATTTGTCATCTCATCAATCGACTTCACATGCTGCTCGTATAGCCATTTAGCCATTTGGCCACCAGTAAAAGCTGGCATGCCAATGCTTCGAGCAACATCTTTGAGTTCGTCGAGAGTGAGTCCCAAAAGTGTTTTTTTGTTTTCAATCATAATGCAAAGATAGTGTAAGCGCTTGGAAAAACCAAATAAAAAGCACATAAAAAAGCATGTATTTATTTTGTATTGTCTTTGATTTCCATTACCTTTGTCATCAAATTAATATATCTAATATATCCATAATAAATGAATAAGACTAACGATCAACAAGTAGAGGTGAGCGTAGGCATTGTTTCTGCCGAACGTATTCACTTCATTCTCAATGCTCCTTATAATGCAAAAGGAAAGGAAGTCTCAGGCGAACAGACTGTAGAACTCTCAGAAGGAGCTATTCTTTGGAATGGTGATATTTATCGTGAAATCACATTCTGTCCCCAGGATTCAGAATCAAGTTTTTCTCTTGACGATGTCGTTATAGGAATTAATTTCCATTGGGAACGCAAGGAAACTCAGACTTTCTTGGGTTCTTTACGATTTGTTGTTGAAGAGGGTAAGATATGTGCTATTAATCAACTTCCTGTAGAACGTTATCTTGAAAGTGTTATATCCAGCGAGATGAGCGCCACTTCAAGTATGGAGCTTCTTAAATCTCATGCTGTTATTTCGCGTAGTTGGTTGTTGGCACAGATGGAAAAGAGAAAGAACGTTGCTAAAGGAGGCAATAACGGCTTTTTCTCATTTGTAAAAACAGATGATGAACTTATACGTTGGTATGATCGTGAAGACCACACTATTTTTGATGTGTGTGCCGATGATCATTGTCAACGTTATCAGGGCATAACCAAGGAAACATCTCCTCATGTGAAAGAAGCTGTTGCAGCCACCAGGGGAATGATTCTTAGTTATGATGGCGAGATATGCGATGCCCGTTTCTATAAGAGCTGTGGAGGTGTTCTCGAAGAATTTCAGTATTGTTGGGAGAACATAAAGAAACCATATCTCATAGCTTTGCGAGATTCAGAAAACGAGAGCGATTTCCCTGACCTTACAATCGAGGCGAATGCCGACAAATGGATTAGAGAGAGCCCCGCGTCGTATTGCAACACAAACGATAAGAGCATCCTGACACAGGTGCTCAACGATTATGATCAGGAAACATCCGATTTCTATCGTTGGAAGGTGAACTATTCGCAGCAAGAGCTAAGAACACTTATTGAGGATAAAACAAAAATGAGTTTTGGCGACATCCTTGACCTTGTTCCATTGGAAAGAGGAAAGAGTGGACGTATCTGGCGTATGAAGATAGTAGGCTCAGAACGTTCTTTCATAATTGGTAAAGAATTGGAAATCCGTCGTGTATTAAGCAATAGCCATCTTTATAGTTCTGCTTTTGTAGTAGATAAGTTCGATAAAGACGCAAATGGTGTTCCTCAGCGTTTTGAACTTATTGGTGCAGGCTGGGGACATGGAGTAGGGTTGTGTCAGATAGGTGCTGCCGTGATGGGAGCCAAAGGATATAAGTATGACGAGATATTGCTGCACTATTATCGTGGTGCCGAAATTAAAAAGATATACTAACTAAGAATGGAAAAACAAAGAAATCCCTGGAGTTGGATACCGACTCTTTATTTTGCAGAAGGCTTGCCTAATGTGCTTGTGACAGTGGTTGCTGTTACAATGTATATGCAACTGGGTATGAGCGATACCGATATTGCTCTTTACACCAGTTGGCTTAATTTGCCATGGATAATAAAACCCCTGTGGAGTCCTTTTGTTGACTTGTATAAAACCAAGCGCTGGTGGGTTGTCACCATGCAGCTGCTCATAGGAGCATCGCTTGCGGGAGTGGGCTTCACGTTGAATGCTCCATTTTGGTTTCAAGGGTCAATGGCATGCTTTTTCCTGATGGCATTTGCAAGTGCCACTCACGATATTGCAGCCGATGGCTTTTATATGTTGGAATTAGATGATCACGACCAGTCGTTGTTCGTTGGAATCCGCAACACATTCTATCGCATAGCTGTTATATTCGGACAAGGAGTATTAGTAGCTTTGGCTGGTGTGCTGCAGCTTTATTTCCGCAATCAGAAAGCATTCACCTGGAGCCTTATATTCTATGGTCTCACAGGTTTGTTTATAGCCCTGTGGTTCTATCATGGTTTCATTCTCCCACGTCCTGCTGCTGATAGTAGAAACAACACAAAGGCAAGCGATGTGATGAATGGTATGAAAGAAATGTTCATATCCTTCTTCACTAAGTTCCCATTGAAAGAGTTTCTGTTCTCAATCCTTTTCATAATGCTTTATCGTTTCCCAGAAGCATTATTGGGCAAGATGACCACCACTTTCCTGCAGCGTCCTGGAAGTGAAGGAGGATTAGGTTTGTCGCCAATGGAATTTGGAGTTGCCAACGGCACCATTGGTTTGATAGGATTGCTTGGTGGTGGAATAGTAGGAGGCTATCTGGCTTCTCGCGACGGATTAAAGAAATGGCTTTGGCCATTTGTGATAGCGTTAACCCTGCCCGACCTTGTATATGTTTATATGAGCTATGCCTTGCCATCCAATCTGTGGCTTATCAGTACCTGTTTGTTTATAGAGCAGTTTGGCTATGGATTAGGTTTCACAGCCCTCACGTTGTTTATGCTTTATTTTGCCAATGGAGCTTTCAAAACCTCTCATTATGCAATATGTACTGGAATCTCGTATTTAGGTTTGATGTTGCCCGGAATGGTATCAGGTTGGCTTAAGGATAGTTTGGGCTATCGTCACTTCTTCATCTTGGTTATGGTGTTCTGCATCATCACATTTGTTGTTACCGCCTTTGTGAAGATTGATCCGCATTTCGGAAAGAAAGAAGATGTTGAAGAATAAACGTAAAGAATAAAAAAACAAAAAGGCTTGCAAACCAGCAAGCCTTTTTTGTTGAGCATTATTTTAGAATTTACCACTTCAGTTCGTCATGCAGGATTACACCATCCTCCATAGGACTGTCGGCCTCAGTGAAAGTATTTGCTTTGTATTGTATGCACATCATTGTCAGGTTCTCGCTGCCGGTGTTCTTCAGTGCACGTTTGCCAGCAGGATCTACGCGGATGATGCTGCCCTCACTAACGGGAATCAACTCGCCATCCACCTGATACATACCCTCACCCTTCAGGATAATGTAAAGCTCCTCGTGGCTTTTGTGAGTGTGCAGGAAACCGCTGTCCTGACCAGGTACAAGTATCTGGAACGACAAATCGCTGCCTGTTGCACCTACGGCCTGACCAGCGAACACCTTGCCATGAAGTGTGACGTCGGGACCAAGAGGAAGTTCATAGTTCATCAAGTCACTTATTTTTCCAATGTTAATCACTTTGTAATTCTTACCGCTCTTTGTTGTCTCAATCTGTTTCATTGTCTTTATCTTTATTAAAATGTGAATACTGTTTGTTTTAATTTCGAGTGCAAAAGTAAGGCGATATTTTTATCCACACAAGAAGGCACTTTTGGGTTAGATAGTTACAAAAAAGTAGGAATTGTTTATTTTCAGATAGTTCAAAATCACAGCTTTAATATATTTTAACCTTAGTTTCTGTATATGATGTACAATACTTTTTGTTATTCAGTTTCTTTTAGTTACTTTTGCGACAAAATTCTAATTGTAACAATCATGGCAGACATTAGGGAAGAATATCTTACTTGTCCAATCAGACAAGTTTTGAGTCGATTTGGCGATAAATGGTCGCTGCTTGTACTCTTTATGTTGAATAAGAGTGAATCAGGGGTTCTACGTTTCAATGAAATGAACAGAATTATGTCCGACTGTTCCCAGAAAATGCTTTCACAAACCTTGAGGAATCTGGAGCATTATAATCTTGTTCATCGCGAAGTTTATCCGCAGGTTCCTCCCAAAGTGGAGTATTCACTTACCGAAACAGGTAAGTCGTTAATGCCAGTAATAATGCCACTTATAGATTGGGCTATCCGGCATTTCGATGATGTTGTCCCTAAAGCAGTGTAATGGGGGTAACCAATAGTGTTGTCTGATGAACCCTTTTTTCTAAAAAATGGGATGAAGAGTAGGAGGAGGTTTTCCACTTTAGACATTTATGTTTTTTTGAGTTCTAACTCACCAACTCAGAAACTAAAGAACTCACTAATTTACTTATAATTTATAAGTATATTATAATAAAGGATTTCTAATTTCAATCCTAATAGGAAAGTGAAAAACATAAATGTCTAAAGTGGAAAAGTGGAAAACCTCGGGGGGGTGGGATAGAAGTAAAAAGTTTGCTGATAAAGCAAAAAATAATTGCGAAAATATTTGCATAATTGGATATTCTTTCGTCTATCTTGCAACATAGTTGCAAGATAGACATAATGCAATGAAATTTGCGGCCCTACTAAAGAAAAATATTTTCTTAGTGCACGAGTAATTTTTTCTTAGTACACCCGCAGAAAAGCACGACAAAGGAAAAGGTTTTAAGGATGTGGATTTTTTCTTTACAACTTAAAATTTTAAATCATTATGGCACTTAAAGTTAAAGCTAAAGAGCAGTTGATGAAGGTGGGCGATGTGAAGGCTGGTCTTATCACCTCTCGCCGCATCATCTTCACCCCAACAGGCGAGTTGAAGAACGAGTTGGCTGCCACTGCCGTACAGATCACCTGCTACGACAAGAATGGTAAGGAGGTGAAGCGTGTAACCTCAATGTCAGGAGAAGTGGAGGAGGAAGCCTCTCCCCAGCCCTCTCCAAAGGGAGAGGGAGAGCAGACCGGAGGTGACGACAACGGAGGCGAGGAAGGTCCAAATCTCTAAAAGACCCCTCCCATCCTCCCCTCCAGAGGGGAGGAGTAGAAAGACCCATCCCAACCTTCCCTCCAGAGAGAAGGAGTTGTAAACTGACAAATACCTTCGCAGTTAATAGCTCTCCCCCTCTCGAGGGGAGTCGGAGGGGTCAAATGTTTAATCAAGACTCCTTATAACTCCAGTAGTTATAGTAACTCCCCTCATGAGGGGAGGTTAGGAGGGGTCTTTATTATGAAAAAAAGAAACTTGGAAAATGGTGATTCAACTGGTGATATCAGTTCTCACCGCAGTAGCTACCACGCTTGGTGTTACAAGCTGCATGTAGGCGCAAGGCGGCAATTGCCGCCTTTGCTATTGAAGATTGAATATTGAATATTGCATAATGCGCGAAGCATAGCTTCGCTAAATGATAAATGATAAATGAAAAATGATAAAGAAGGCGGCAAATGCCGCCTTTTTGCTATATGCAAAATGATAATGAAGCGCAAAGTGCTTTAAATATTGAAGAAAAGTTATATCTTTGTGGCTGATAATATAAATATTTATATGAATATGACAATCCTGAACAAAGTACATCACATCGCTATCATTTGTTCCGACTATCAGCGGAGTCTCCACTTCTATACTCATGTGCTCGGCATGCGTGTCCTTGCTGAACATTATCGTGAGGAAAGGCTGTCGTACAAGACTGACCTCGCCTTGGGCAATGACTATGTAATTGAACTATTCTCGTTCCCCTCCCCACCATCGCGGCTGACGCACCCGGAAGCGGCAGGTCTGCGACACTTGGCTTTTGAGGTTGAGCATTTTGACGAGTCTGTCAGTGAACTTGATGCCCTTGGAATTCATCATGAGCCGATGAGAACAGATG
Organism: uncultured Prevotella sp.; assembly: GCA_905236755.1. Lineage (GTDB taxonomy): Bacteria > Bacteroidota > Bacteroidia > Bacteroidales > Bacteroidaceae > Prevotella. Next base: position 233 of record CAJOCR010000002.1, on the reverse strand, counting down.
AATATACAGGCAAAAGGTTCCTCTTCTTCCAAGACCCCGACGGCTTGCCGATAGAATTGTATGAACAGTAAATTCCAATTTAGCGGACAATAAAAACAAATATGAAAAAGCAACTATTCTCATTTCTCTGCGCTGGTCTCATGCTCACGGCATGCGGACAGCAGAACAAACAAGTAACGACTATGGATTTCGTAGACAACGTAAAGGTGGCACTCTCTGACAGCGGCCACATC
>CAJOCR010000001.1 GCA_905236755.1 uncultured Prevotella sp. | reverse complement strand
CAATGTTTGGGCGCGAGAAAATCCACTATATTGCTCCTTCTCCAGACCGTGTTGAAGAGGAGATGGAAAAGTTCCTCGCCTGGTTTGATGGAGAGGAGCCTGAAAGCAGCGTCATCCGTTCTGCCATTGCCCATTTCTGGTTTGTGAGCATACATCCCTTCGAGGACGGCAATGGGCGATTGGCCCGCATTCTTTCAGACATGCTTCTTGCTCGTGGAGAAAAGAGCGATTTCCGTTTCTACAATGTCTCATCACAGATTAACAAGGACAAGAATCACTACTATGACATTCTGGAGCGGATGCAGCATGGCGATGGCGATATAACGGAGTGGTTGGTGTGGTACATGCAGAAATTGGTGGATGCACTCGACGAGGCAGACACCATCGTCACCACAATCCTGAATAAGAGTTTCTTCTGGCAGAAGGCATCGGCAGTACCAATGACCGAACGTCAGACCCAGATGCTCAATCTCTTTCTTGACGGATATGAAGCAAAGATAACGTCAAAGACATGGGCAACATTGGCGAAATGTTCGAAGGACACCGCCATACGCGACATACAGGATCTTGTCGATAAGAATATACTCATAGAGGACATTCCTGGGGCAAAGCGCCCAAGTTACTCCATCGTCTATGATGCTGAGGACTTGACGCAGTTCTTCACAGATATAAACATCACTGAAGTAAATGGCATTCCGTATCTCAATGCTTTATATAAAGGCAAGAAAACTATCTGCAAAAGAATTCTCAAGCTCGATGCTGACAGATACCAGAAAGGCGATTTGCCATTGTCCAATTTGCTCAGCAAATACTGCTCGTTTATGGTTGCAGGCAATAGGGAATAGTTCAATAAATAGAAAAATCGGAATATATCTGCCCACATTATTTTCATATAAACAAACAAATTGTACAAAATGATGAAGAAGCTTTTTACATTTCTAACGATTGCGTTATCAATAATGCAATTGTACGCACAGCAAACAGAGATAAGACGCTCTGAATATCGTAGTATGGATGATGATGGAAATTTCATAAATGTTGTACAATTAGAGATAGGTGGTCGATATTTTTATGATATTGACGACAATACCCATACGGCTATTTTTAAAAGGTGGTATGGCCGTGAGAACGATACAGAACTCATAATTCCTTCGTCTATAGATTATAACGGAGTGACATATAAGATTGTTGCTCTCGGTGACGACGTAGGTAACCAAAACGAAAAGCTCGAGAAGGTAATTATACCAGAAGGTGTAACCAGAATTAAAGGATTTGCATATTGCAATGGATTAAAAAGTATAACAATACCATCTAGTGTAAAAGAAATTGGCAGCAATGCTTTTAAGGAATGCGTTGAGTTGGAGAGTGTAGTCTTACCAGAGGGACTTTCCACATTAGGCTATCGCGCCTTCTATAATTGTGTTAAGCTCAAATCGATTGTTATTCCTAGTAGTGTTGCTCGTATCGAGTCAGGTGTATTTCACAATTGTAAGCAACTTTCATCCATAACGATACCTTCGACTGTTTCAGAGATAGGAGAAGAGGTGTTCTATAATTGTGTAAGTTTGAAGACTATAAACCTAAATGAAGGACTCATTTCAATTGGGAAGGGGGCTTTTTCTTATTGTACTGCATTAGATTCCATTTTTCTACCGAACAGTCTTAAAGAATTAGCTCCTCATGCTTTTTATGGTTGTACTTCTCTTAGAAGTGTTAAACTCCCAGAATCGTTAAAAGTGGTTCCTGATGCAGCATTCATGAAATGTGGAGCTCTCACTTGCATTGAGTTCCCCAAAAGCATATACAAAATTGAAAGCTCTGCCTTCAGAGAATGTACAAGTTTGAAAAAAGTAGAGCTACCAAGAAATTTGACTGCATTAAACGGCAGTGTGTTTCAAAATTGTTCATCGCTTGTTGAAATCGTTGTTCCAGAGGGAGTGACTAAAATCGGTTCCGGTTTATTCTATTCCTGTAATAGCCTCACGGACATATACTGCTATTCGGAGATGCCACCAGAGATAGATGGGCCACTTTATGGTGTACCTTTGGAACACGTTACCGTGCATGTTCCCGTAGTTAAAAAGTATAAGAAAAATATTAGTTGGAAAGCATTTGGCAAGCTTATACCAATACAATAAGTAAAAAAATGCGCTTAATAATATGACAGAATTGGAATGTTTAAGAAATAGTCTTGTGTTAACGGAAACAGATCCTTCTAAAATTGAAAGCATCTTCAAAGACATTGCGAAGAATTTGCTTAACAATTTTGTCATCAGGAAGGGAGATGAGTTATATCACATGGTCGAGATAGAGTTTTATTGTAACTTAACCGACACAGCGCATATAACATACGAGCGCATGAGTGAGGCCGGTGAGTGGTTTAACCATGACTTTGGTGTTGACCTTACATTCAAGAGTAATAACAAGTCATATGGAGGAATACTCATTCGCTCCATCGAGTGCAACGATAAATTTTGCAATGGGCCATTAAAGACCAGAGCCTTGCTATTCCAGTTTGATGCTTTAGGAGAAAAGGGCGCTGTTCCTGCGTTAGAATATTGCCCAAGGGCAAAAGCGATTGAGCCTATTGCTGTTACACGGTATAATATATCTGAAAGACAAAATTTCAGGTACTGCATTCCAAGGGAACTCTGGGCTGAACACAAGGGATATAAAGCATACCCATGGGATTATAAAGGAAATCTTAAATATAGGTAGTAGATACATATGTTGTAGAGAATATAAAAAAATCGACAAATAAATTCCAATTTAGCAAAATACATAAATGTGACATAGAATGAGATTATTCTGCCGTAAAAACACGTTTTCGTTGCCATGAGCGTGTAAAAACGTGCAAAAACATAAATCTTATCGATTCTACTTGATTTTATATAGTGAATCGTATGAAAATAAATTTATTTCACTACCGTTGTATCATTAAAATGTCTAATTATGGAGACACTCTACGAACAAATCAAAATGGAAGAAAAAAGAGACTAAAAACTCCCTTTTCTAAAACCTCTGCCACGATTTGGAATAGTTATTATCCAAAAATCATAGTTGTTCTGTGCATAAAGAATGTTAGATTCTGTACTCCCCGGAGTTGTGCTCTGAACCCTTTCAACTTTGAGTTTAGAGATTCTGCATGAGCATTTGTTGATCTGTTGATGAAAAACTACGTAAAGTCCGAAAAAATAGTTTTAGCATTCGGCAAAAGGCTTTTTGACACATAAAATTTACTATTGAACCGTTTTTCCTCCCTTATTCCTCTCCTTTCTCTAATCGTTCTCTAACGATTCTCTAATTTTTGGTTAGAGCCGGGTTATTGTTACCTTAGCGTTACCTTAGCGTTACCTTAGCGTTACCTTAGCGTTACCTTAGAGGAAGGTTAGAGAAAGAGCCTTATCACGCATGTGTAATTCATCGAATTTAACAACACAAAGATAACACTTTTTTTTGAAACAACAAAACGTTTCTATGCGTTCGCATACAATTCTGTTGAGTAAAGACTCCAAACTTGCTTTAACAAGACTTGGAGACCCACATCTTTCACCAAATATGAAGAATAAGCTGGCAATTGGTGTCACGCTAAGGTATTTAGGCTTTCAAAGCACTCATACACGCAGCGGTAATGCGTATTTTGCTGTATTCAAGAAGGAAAAGGCTGCATAACTTTTTTGCAACCCTTATACCATTTTTTAACTTTCCCAAAAATTATAAGTAAGAAAATGATATCAAAACCAATAGCCTCTCCCATCCCTCCCCAAAGGGGAAGGGCTAACCAACAGCTTGAGTTTCTTGCTTGAATAATTATGAAGAAGAACCGAGAAAACATCTTTTCTTCGAAATGGTTGTGCTTTAAAGATACTAATTTGAAAGCAAGCTTTCATTAGCATCTTTCAATCACAAGCCTTACGGCAGAAACCTTTTTAGAGAAAAACAATGGAGCCTCTCCCATCCCTCTCCAGTAGGAAAGGGTTAACCAACTAACAGAACAGGAAGGAAATTCAAGCAGATTGTTCTCCCCCTCCTTTGGGAGGGGGAGGGAGAGTTTTTTCTTCATTCTTCAAATCTCAAATTTCAAACCTCAAATCTCAAAGTTGTAGGATATAGCAGCATGGCGGCTTATATAACCAAATTAGATGTCACTCTATTTCGGTTGAAGACTCAGACGGTATTCACTGGGTGACAAGCCGAGATGCTTGGTGCAGTAGCGACTGAAATAAGAAAGCGATGTGAAGTTCATCATGTCGGCTATCTGGGTGAGCGACAGGCTTTCATCATTTAGATATTCTTTTAATATAGGTATAGTATGACGGTCGATGTATGAGGTGACACTATGTCCTGTTACACGTTTGATGGTGGCAGAGAGATATTTGGGCGATACGTTCAGCCGCTCGGCATAGTAGCTCACATCACGTTCCGTTCGGCTTATTCCAGTTGCAAGCAGAGCCATCAATTGCTTAACGATGTAGGCTGTGCGGTCAGTATGGGTATCTGTGGCATCACGTTGGGCATGGGCTTCGAAGATGTCGTACATCATCGTCAGACAGAGACTGCCCATCAGTCCGCAATAGAACTGCAGCTGGCGGTCGTCCATGCGGTCACGAAGACGATGGAAATCATCAAGCAAATGTTGTGCTTGTTCATCTGAGAGTTTGATGATGGGGTCTTGGTTTAACGAGATACTGCCACCGATACCGTAATTGTTCGACGGCAGCAGATTTTGTAGGAATTTATAGTCGGCAGCAAACCACTCCACTTGCAGATTGGCATGAGCAGCCAAATTCTTTATCCTATCAGGCATTGGTATCACAACCAGGTCGTTTTTGACAATGTGATAGCAATGCTCATTAAATACAAGACTTGCCTCACCTGCCAAGCAAAGCAGATGCAGGCAGGTGTGGCTCAACTCATGAGAATTAATCTGGTAAAAGTCTGTAGAATATTGAAAATCAGCCTTCATGGTTGCAAAAATACACATTATTTTGTATTTTTAGAACGATTTATGCAAATAGTGAAAATTATAATGCAATTTGTGAAAGTGTAGTACTAGAAAAACGTTATAAATTTGCTGTGTAATTAGAAACTACATACGATTATGAATATCAAAAGTATCATCACAGCCGCCATAGCATTGCTGATTTCCACAGCTTGCAGCGGTGGCGCAAAACAGGAGAAAGTTATGGCAAAAGACGGAAAGGCATTAGTAGTGTTCTTCTCACATGCGGGAGACAACTATGCAGTAGGAAACATTGCATCACGGAATTGACCGGTGCAGAGCAGTTTGAAATCGTTACCCACAAGTATGACGGCATGGCCTACAACCCGCTCATCAAACTGGCGCAGGAAGAAGCCAAGAAAGGTGAATTGCCTGCGTATGAGGGCGACATTGATTTGTCAAAGTACGATACGGTGTTCATTGGTGGTCCCGTATGGTGGGGCACTTATCCGCAAGTGATGTTCACCTTCTTCAAGAAACATGCTAACGACTTGAAGGGCAAGACTGTCATTCCATTCACTACTCACGAAGGCTCAGGATTGGCCAACTGTGTGGAGGACGTGAAGGAAGCCTTCCCAGGTGCTAACGTCACAAAGGGCTTTAGCATTTACGGACACGAGGTGCGCACGGAGAAAGCGAAAGTGGAAAAGTGGATTAATGGATTGAAATAATATGGATCGGCCAGCTGAACCAGCACGACGCTGGCACCATCAATTTTGGCGACCCACAGTTTGTGAAATACTTGATAAAGAATTACGGTTAATAAAAAATACAACTATGTTAGGAAACTTTTCTTATTACAACCCCACCAAACTGTATTTTGGTGATGAGTCCCTGAACTTCCTCAAGGACGAACTGAAGGGCTACGGTCCAGTGGTGCTGCTGAACTACGGTAGCGGCAGTGTGAAGCGTAACGGTATCTATGACATGGTGATTGCCATTCTCAAAGAGGCAGGCAAGACAATCGTTGAGAACCCAGGCGTGATGACTAATCCCACCTTAGAGAAACTGCATGAGGGCGTCAAGATAGCCCGCGAGAACGAGGTGGACCTGATTCTTGCCCTCGGTGGCGGTAGTGTGTGCGACTACTCTAAGGCGGTAGCAGCATCTGTCTATTACGAAGGCAACTACTGGGACAAGTTTTGGTTGAAGCAGGAGAATCCCGCCGATGACCAGCGACTGCTGCCTGTGGGCTGTATTCTGACGATGGCTGGCACAGGCTCAGAGATGAACGCCGGTACAGTAATTACCGATGCCGAACACACATTCAAAGTAGGGCATGTGTTCGACAGTCGTCTGATGCCAAAATTCTCTATTCTCAACCCGAAGTTCACGATGACCGTACCTGAGAACCAGATGAAGGCGGGCATATACGACATCATGAATCACATCATGGAGCAGTATTTCTCCGACTTCGACGATAACACCAGCGATTATCTGGCCGAGGGATTGATGCGCTCGGTGATCCACAGCAGTCGCATCGCCGTCGAGAACCCACAGGACTACGAGGCACGCTCAAACATCATGTGGACTGCCACATGGGCACTGAACACCCTCATCGGACTGGGCAAGCAGCAGGACTGGATGGTTCACATGATTGGTCACAGTGTGGGCGCTTGGACGCACGCCCCTCACGGCTATGCGCTTGCCTCTGTCTCGATGGCCTACTATCGCCGCGCCATGCAGAACGGTCTGCCAAAATTCGTGCGCTTCGCCAAGGAAGTGTGGAACATCCAAGGCGATGGCATGACCGATGAGCAGATAGCCGAAGCTGGTCTGCAGGCTCTGAAAACATGGATGCAGGAGATTGGGCTGCCTCTCACCATCAGCGAACTTGGTGCCACAGAGGATATGATTCCAGGCATAACAGAGGGTACCATCTGCTATCCCGCCGGTTATCTGAATCTGACGAAGGATGAGGTGACGGAGATTCTGAAGGAGAGTATGTAATATGAAACGGATAAAGGTTGGTATCAGGAATGGGGCAAAGAACCCGTTGAGATGATTCCTGGCACCGTCATCGCCATCCCTGCAGAGGTGAAACATTGGCACGGAGCACAGAAAGACTCATGGTTCCAACACCTTACATATCATAAGGATGTGCAGGAAGGAGCCAGCAACGAATGGTGCGAGCCAGTAGATGACACCACCTACTATCAGTTAAAGAAAACTCAATAAGACTGTCACCAAGTGCGCTAACACATAAAACAAGCACAAAAAGACTGTCACCTGACTGTCACGATTTTGAATTAGAATCAAAAATGATAAGGTGACAGTCTGGTGACTTTTGATGCTATGATGACAAGATTTATATTATAAAGTGATGCTTTCGATGCGTAGTTTCAGAAGTCCTGCAGGAACTCTAACTTCAACTACATCACCAACTTTCTTGTTAAGCAGACTTTGTGCTATAGGCGATTTAATAGAGATTTTTCCTTCACGTATGTTTGCTTCATGAGGATTGGCAATTGTGTATGTCATACGCGTATTAGTGGAAAGATTTGTCATTTCAACCTTACTTAGCAATTGCACGCTGTCGGAAGCCAGTCGAGACATATCTATTACTCTTGCATTTGCAAGAATCTTTTGTTTAAAACTGATACGTCCAAGCAAACGTGATTGTTCTCTCTTGGCAGCATGATATTCAAAGTTTTCGCTTAGGTCGCCTTTATCGCGAGCTTCAGCAATAGCTTCGCGTACTTGAGGCAACTCTACACTTTCCATATGATGAAGTTCGGCTACAAGCTTGTCGTAACCCTCCTGAGACATATATTCTACTTTCATTTATTTATATTTTATAGGTGCAAAGGTAGCTTAAATCGCAAAAAAACGGAATAAATAGAGCTATATTTTTTAGATAATATTATTTTATACTATGAAAATCACGCATCAGGTTGAGATACCATTCCGAGCGAGTTCCATCAGCATTTAGCATACAATGAATATGCTCTTGTGGGGTGGTTACCCATCCTTTTTTATGAACTAGCACAAAGCGTTTGGGTTCTTTACGAGGAACAGTTTTCACTTTGTATATGTCTTGTAAACGGAATCCTTGGATAAGACATTCTGATAAGAAATCATTTAACACTTCACCTGGTATGCAAACGGAGAACACTCCCCCATCCTGCAACAGTTCATAGGCTCCATTTATAAGAACAGCAAAAGGCAGACTCGAAGTGTGACGTGCACGAGTCTTACTGAGATTATCACATTCTAAACTCTTATCGAAATAAGGCGGATTGCACACCACACTATCAAAACAAGCAAGTTCACCAGCTGCTTTCTTTGATGCAAAATAATCTTGAAAAGACTGATGAAATAAGTTTATTCTATCGGCAAAAACGGAGTTTTTGAAGTTTATCTCGGCATCGAGAATAGCATTCTCGTCAATCTCTATAGCTGTAATTCGTGCATCAGGGCAACGTTGTGCAAGCATTAGCGAAAGTACGCCAGTACCTGTTCCTATATCGAGAATATTGTTGCCTCCTGCCGAGAGAGTTCCTAACAGGTCGGCATCTGTTCCCACTTTCATAGCAGCATGATCTTGCTGAATGCTAAACTTCTTATATTCAAATTTCATATAATATTCAAAAACTATTATTAGCTATATTTTCTGTAGCACTAATGCAACTTAAAACTAACAGGTACGCAGTATTTTACGCGGACAATTCTACCGTCTTGCTTTCCTGGTATCCATTTTGGCATAGTTGTAATAACCCTGATAGCTTCACTAACGAGGTCTTCATCTATAGTATTTATAGCTTTAGCATCAGAAATGCTTCCATCTTTTTCTACAATGAAAGATACAACCACACGTCCTTGAATGCCTTTATTCTTAGCAGTCTCTGGATAGATAACATTTTCTTTCAAATATTCAAGCAAAGCATTATATCCACCAGGAAACATAGGCATTTGTTCTACAACATCATATAATTGTGTATCATATATTTCCTTTGAGAAACCATATTGCAGATACACTTTATTCTTATTCTTTATTAAACCATATATACTATACGAATCAAAAGTAAAACAGAAATTATCAAAGCCATCGTCATTAGCGACCAGAATCTTTTTGTATCCACTTATTGCGTTTGTTTGCTCTTTAAGTTTATCTTTTATTTCAATTAGTTTTATAAGAGGATTATTAGCGTCTTGTTCTTTAGTAAATACAATATCAATAAGTCTATAATTATTGTCAAATTTAAAACGTACATTTGACCATAATATGTTGTTATATCTAATGATTTTATAGTTTAACTCTTTCCCTTTCCCTTCTATATTTATGATAGTTGGTGCATGCTTAAAATGTTTATTAAGATTTACATACACCTTTTCATAGGTATCGTCTATCTTAACTCCAAAAACCTGTGCATCACATGTAAGTGCAAGGCATAGTGCTACAAAAAGTAAAACTATTTTTTTTATTGTCATATGGTTGAAAAATTGTTATTGCAAATATAATAAAAATGCAGTAAATGGTAAAGAGTAAAAGATAGAATTATTTGCAGGAATTATTTAATAGTTGTAATTTTGCACGCAAAATAAAATTTAGATAAAGTTATGATAACAGCAATGGAACGTGGCTCACAACGACGAACAGAACTTCTTTTGGGTAATGATAATCTTGATAAGATTAGAAACACTAAGGTTTTAATCTTTGGACTTGGAGGAGTTGGTTCGTGGTGTGCTGAAAGTTTGATAAGAACTGGCGTTAAAAAGATTACCATTGTTGATTCAGACCGTGTGTGTGTAACCAACTGTAACCGTCAGCTTATGGCTACCGCCAAAACAGTTGGGCAGGTAAAGGTGGAAGCTTTGCGAGAGCGTTTGCTCGAGATAAATCCTAATGCCGAGGTAACAGCTTTGCAAAAGATTTATGAGCCCGAAACGGCAGAATCGTTCCACATGGAGGAATACGATGTTATCATTGATGCTATAGATTCTTTAAAAGAGAAAGCCGATCTTATTCTTCGTGCTACAAGTTTGCCTGAAAACATTCTTTTCGTATCTTCTATGGGAGCAGCTCTTCGTATAGATCCTTTCCAAGTACGTAAAGCTGAGTTTTGGAAAGTAAAGGGTGATCCGTTAGCTCGTGCCATAAGAAAGAAATTCAAACATATGAAGGTACGCCCAGCCCGTAAGTTCTATTGTGTGTATAGCGAAGAAAAACCTATGGAGAATATGGGTGAGAATCATGCTTGTGGTACATCGGCTTGTATGTGTCCAAAGGCCAAACTGCTTAGTGGCGAACGTGGAACTGATACTGCAGTATATGATGCACCAGGCGACCAGCGTCTTGTTGAACACGAATGGTGTTCTACTAAGGCACAGATAAATGGTTCTCTCTGTCATATAACCGCTATTTTCGGTATGGCAATAACTGGAATCGTGATAGAGAGTCGTTGCACATTAAAGAAGCAATAAGATAAGAATTAAGAAACGCATTGTTTTAAACAATAATAAACGATAAAAGCCTTGCAAAGAGAAATTGCAAGGCTTTTTATGTTGAGTTTCTTTGTATTATCTAAGTGAATCGCAATACCATTGATACAATTTTGCAACACCATCTTCTATTTCAACCTTATGAGTCCATCCAAGACTGTGTAGCTTACTAACATCAATAAGCTTGCGAGGTGTACCGTTTGGTTTTGTTGTGTCCCAAAGAACCTCACCTTCGAAGCCAACGGCTTCTACAACGAGTTGTGCAAGTTCCTTGATATGCAACTCTTTGCCTGTACCCACATTAATGTGACAGTTGCGTATTTCACCCAGACTTGGTATAGCTCCTCCTCTACCCTCTGAGTTGTTGCGGTTAACTTCACCGTCAGTCTTAACACCGTAGAAAGTGCTTGAATATTTCTCTATGCCGATAATATCGCTAAAGTTCACATTAAGCAATACATGAACACTTGCGTCAGCCATATCCTCACTCCAAAGAAATTCGCGAAGTGGCGAACCATCACCCCATAGAGTAACCTTGTTGTCCTCAATGCCATAGAAAGCAAGAGCAGCAAGGATACGTTCTTTTGACTCTTTACCATCAACATTAGCTTCACCTATCTTGGCAGCAAGAGCAGCAGGTGGATTGATAGGACGTTTGTTCATGTCAACACAGATAGCATTCCAGTTGCCTTCGTGAATCAGCTTTGCCAAGTATATCTTACGCATCATAGCTGGAAGCACATGTGAGTTTTCTAAATGGAAATTGTCATTAGGACCATAGAGGTTTGTAGGCATAACAGCAATATAGTTGGTACCATACTGCAAGTTATAGCTTTCGCACATCTTTAAACCTGCTATCTTAGCAATAGCATACTCCTCGTTTGTATATTCCAAAGGTGATGTAAGCAGAGCATCTTCTTTCATAGGTTGAGGTGCATTCTTAGGATAAATACATGTTGAACCTAAAAAAAGCAGTTTCTCAACACCATGCTTATATGCATTCTCAATAACATTACATTGCATCTTCATATTTTGCATAATGAAGTCTGCACGGTAGAGTGAGTTTGCCATGATGCCACCAACAAAGGCGGCAGCAAGAACTACTGCATCAGGTTTTTCTTCGTCAAAGAATTTTTTTACGGCATACTGATCAGTAAGGTCTAACTCACTATGACTTCTGCCAACGAGATTATCGTAGCCTCTTGCCTTTAGGTTGTTCCAAATGGCAGAGCCTACAAGGCCATGATGACCTGCAATATAAATTTTGCTGTTTGTATTCATTTTACTTCACAATACCTTTTTCCAGATACTCAGCAAGATTAGTGCGTACTTTGGCGGCTGCACCCTCTGCTGCTACCTTAGCCATATCTGAATCAACCATTATCTTTACGAGTTGTTCGAAAGAAGTGCTGTTAGGATTCCAGCCAAGCTGTGCCTTAGCCTTTGTTGGATCACCCCAGAGGTTTACAACATCTGTAGGACGGTAGAAATCAGGTGATACCTCAACGATAACCTTACCCTTGAGATTCTCAGGACCATCTATGCATATACCCTTTTCGTTCTCGCCTTCGCCTTCCCACTTAAGTTCAATACCTACATAGTGGAAAGCCAACTGTGCAAATTCGCGTACGGAGTGCTGAATACCAGTAGCAATAACGAAATCGTCGGCTTTCTTGTTCTGGAGAATAAGCCACATACACTCTACATAGTCTTTAGCATATCCCCAGTCGCGAAGTGAACTAAGATTTCCAAGATAAAGTTTATCTTGCAAGCCTTGCTTTATTCGAGCTGCAGCAAGAGTAATCTTGCGTGTTACGAAAGTCTCGCCACGACGTTCACTCTCGTGGTTAAACAGAATACCATTGCAGCAGAACATACCATAAGCATCTCGATATTCCTTCATAATCCAGAAACCATACTGTTTGGCAACAGCATATGGAGAGAAAGGATGGAATGGAGTGTTCTCGTTCTGTGGAACCTCTTCAACCTTACCATATAGCTCTGAAGTAGAAGCCTGATATATCTTACAGCTGTTAGCAAGTCCAAGTTTACGAACTGCTTCAATAATACGCAGAACTCCTACAGCATCCACGTCAGCAGTGAACTCAGGTGAATCAAAACTTACTTGCACATGACTTTGTGCTGCAAGATTATATATCTCTGTAGGACGTACATCGCCCACTACACCAACAATAGACATAGAGTCGCTCATATCAGCATAATGAAGATGGAAATGTGGTTTTCCTTCCAAATGAGCTATACGCTCACGATAGTCAACTGATGAACGACGAATGACGCCATGTACGTCGTAGCCTTTTTCAAGTAGGAACTCAGCCAGATACGAACCGTCCTGACCTGTAATACCTGTGATTAATGCAATATTTTGTTTACTCATCTTTTCTGTTTATTTATCCTCGCTAAATTGTTTTATTCTCTGTTCTTCAGACAGTTTGCATATCAACAACGTGTTGTCTTGTTCAGCAACGATGACACCATCAAGACCTTGAATCACAACACGTTTCTCCTGCGTAGTGTGAACAATACAGTTACGTGTGTCGTAAACCTGTATATTTGGACCAATAAGACTGTTTCCATATACATCCTTACGAGTGTGCATCAGCAAACTACCCCATGTACCAAGGTCGCTCCATCCGAAATCAGCAGGACAAACGAAAATTTCCTCTGCCTTTTCCATGATAGCATAGTCAACGCTGATATTTTCGCATTCTTCATAGCGTTCGTTGATAATCTGCTGCTCTTCAGTTGTACCATATATACCATTCATGCTTTCAAAGAATTTTGCAAGCGAAGGCACATACACACGGAAAGCATTTACAATTGTTTCAACGCTCCAGATAAAGATACCTGCATTCCAGAAATAATTATTCTGGCGAATATACTCTTGAGCTGTTTGTAAATCAGGTTTCTCGCGGAAGTTGTCAACACGGAATATCTCTTTGTTTCGTGGAGAACGTGCTGACAAATCTGCCTGAATATATCCATATCCTGTTTCAGGACGATTAGGACGCATACCCAATGTTACAATAGCATCAGTTTCACTTGTAAAAGCAAGACACGAGTTGATTACCCTACGAAATTCTGTTTCGTTGGTAACAATATGGTCTGAAGGGGTAACAACAATGTTTGCCTTTGGATCTTGTGATTTGATACGCCAACTTACATAAGCAATGCAAGGAGCAGTATTTCTACGACAAGGTTCAAGAAGAATATTCTCAGCTGGCACTTCTGGCAGCTGTTCTTTTACTATATCCGCATATTTTTGATTTGTAACAACCCATACATTCTTTGGGTCGCAAACATCCTGAAAACGATCGAGCGTAAGTTGAAGCAGCGATCGTCCCGTGCCTAAGACATCGATAAACTGCTTAGGTCTTTCATAAGTGCTCATAGGCCAGAATCGGCTACCTACACCGCCAGCCATAATCACTAAGTGGTTGTTTCTATTAGCCATAAAGACTTTTTGATTAATAATTTAGCCCCAAAGTTAATAAAAAATATTCATATACCCTAAAAATACCTTCAATAAATGCAAAGAACATAGTATTCTTTGCTTAACGTAAAGAAACAGATTTTATTCATAATATGTTTTAGCTTTAGCATCTTGAAGAAAATAATTTTTGTTTTCATGTCTATATTAGATAAAATGTGTAATTTTGCGAAACGATTTTGAAAAGAGAACAAATGGCAAAATATTATCGAGAATTTAAGCATAATTTTATACTAACCAAAGTTTTAATTATAACTTCCGTTATACTGGTATTCATCGGATTATTATCCCCTATTCAGCCAGAATCAGAAGAAAAAGTAAATTATTGGGGTATGTGTGTGTGTTCTATATTATTATTTTGCCTGCTATTTTTTATTTCTGATTTTATTAGAAGAAAAGATCGTCTGATTTTTTCTGAGCGTGGAATTTATCGTTTACCAGATGAAAAGTTTATTCCTTGGGAATTTATTGATTATTGCAAATTTTATCATGATACTGGCAGAAATGGAATAGGATGGCATATTATGCTTGAAGTTAGGTTAAAGAACGAGCATGGTGTTTGTTTTACAAAGATAAGATATCGATGTTCTTTAAGTGATTTGGAAGAGGCGCTTTCTCAATATTGTAGTAAAGAACAAATAAGGTATGCTAACAGTTTCTGGACAACCCATTACTTTGCTAAATCTTTTGTTGTTATAACTGAATTTTTTTTTGTGTGGCTATTATGTTGTGCTATTATGGGATAACATAAACATAAAGCGGAAAGCATTATTTGCTTTCCGCTTTTATTATTATAGAGTATTTGATTACCCCTTGATAGTCTTTTCAAGTTCTGCTTTCCACTCAGCGTATGCGTTTAGATATGCGTCGCGGTTAGCTTCGTTAGGTTCGATGACAGCGAGTTTCTTCAATGTTGAGAAAGCTTCGTCGTGATCCTTATAGATGCCAGCACCGATACCAGCGCCCTTAGCAGCACCTACACTACCATCAGTTTCATAAAGTTCGATAGTTGCACCGCTTACACCAGCAAGAGTATCGCGGAAGAGAGGACTCAAGAACATATTTGCCTTACCAGCATGAATCTTCTTGATGTCCATACCCATGTGTTCCATAATCTCCATACCATAGCAGAAGCTGAATACAATACCTTCCTGAGCAGCACGTACGATATGTGCACGGTTATGCTTGTTGAAGCTCAAACCATGGATGCTGCAACCTGTCTCCTTGTTTTCAAGAACACGCTCTGCACCATTACCGAATGGAATAATCTTCACGCCATCAGCACCTATTGGCACCTGAGCAGCAAGATCGTTCATATCAGCATAGCTTACATCTGGAGTAACATTACGGTGTACCCATGCATTCAAGATACCTGTACCGTTGATGCACAGAAGCACGCCAAGACGATCGAGTTCCTGAGTATAGTTAACGTGAGCGAATGTGTTTACACGACTCTTTGGATCATAGTTTACATCACCAAGCACACCATAAACAACACCAGATGTACCTGCAGTAGAAGCAATCTCACCAGGGTTAAACACGTTAAGACTAACAGCGTTGTTAGGCTGGTCACCTGCACGGTAAGAGATTGGTGTACCCTCTTTCAGACCCAGCTCTGCAGCTGCTGCAGCAGAAACCTCACCCTGCACAGAGAATGTAGGGACAATATCAGCAATCATGCTCTCATCGAAACCAAAATAGTCGAAGAGGAACTTAGCTGGAGCCTTCTTCTTGAAGTCCCACATCATACCCTCAGAAAGACCGCTTATTGTTGTGCGTACATCGCCACTGAGTTTCATAGCGATATAGTCACCAGGAAGCATAATCTTGTCAATCTTGCTATATAGTTCTGGTTCGTTCTCCTTAACCCACGCCAACTTAGAGGCTGTGAAGTTACCAGGAGAGTTAAGTAGATTCTGCAAGCATACGTCAGAGCCCAGTTCCTTGAAAGCCTTCTCGCCATAAGGAACGGCACGAGAGTCACACCAGATGATACTTGGACGCAACACCTGCTGATTCTTATCCACACACACAAGACCATGCATCTGATAAGAAATACCAATAGCAAGAATATCCTCACCCTTGGCACCTGTTTCTGCCATAATCTTCTTTAGTGACAATTTAGCGTTGTCCCACCACATCTGTGGATCTTGTTCAGCCCATCCTGTCTTCAACGCAAGAATTGGAGCTTCTTTCTCTGGATAGAAAGCAGTAGCAGCAATCTCTCCATTGTCAACATTCACAAGGGAAGCCTTTACAGAACTACTTCCCACATCAAATCCCAATAAATATCTGTTGGCCATAAATAATATGTGTTATTAGATTTCGTAATCGAACAGGCTCAACGACCTGTCCTCGTTTTTTGGTAATTCTTCGCTTTGATCGTTTGTTTTTTGATCTTCACTGAACTGCAGCATAAGCTGTTGGCTTTGCTGATTGTCCATGTTTAAACGGTAATACCCTCTCACGTCGGCTTTCTCAATAATAGAGTCGGCACGTTTGGAATTTTTCTGTAGAAACTGCGACACATACTTGTGCACATCCTCGTATTTCAATGGATTGAAAAAGGAGTTATGTGCGTTCAGCACATGTCGGGCTACTTTCTGTACCGAAAGTCCCTCTGTGCCAGCTTCAGTAAGCGTACGTAGAATCTCCTTGTCAAATTCCATGTGGTATTATTCGTTTGTTATAGAGAAAAAGAGAGCTACAGTCCTACTATCAGTAAGATTGCAGCTCCCTTTTATCAAGTTATCGTGTTAACGATAGAGTTTTTGCAATTATGCAAGAGTAATCTTGTTGTCCTCGTCCTTAACTTTGCCCTCTTTGAAGAGCCAGCCAATTCCAAGATAAGCTTCTTCAGCGCTAATTTTAGCGGCTTTTGCAATTTCAGCTACAGTTAATGCCTTTTCAGCTGCTGCAAGTGCCTGGTAAACATCACCAGCACGGAAACCTACACTTTCAGCGTTAACAACTGTTGCTACTTTCTTCACTGCAGCTTTCTTAGGAGCTGCCTTCTTTGCTGCTGTCTTAGGTGCGGCAGCCTTTGTTGCTTTCTTTTCTGCCATAATTTAGTAAATAAGTCTAACTGATCCCCGAAGGGAAAAATCTCTAATTATATCACTTGCAAAAATAATATTTAATTTTTACAATGTGTGAAAACCAGACAGAAAAGTTACGTTTTAAAAGCTTAACAACGAAATTTCTTGATATATATCAAAACTCGAGCTGTTTTTACTTCTCTTTTATATCGAGTTTGAGTTGCAATTCATCAAGCTGCTTCTGATCAATAAAGCCTGGAGCATCAAGCATTACGTCACGTCCACTGTTGTTCTTTGGGAATGCAATACAGTCACGAATACTGTCGAGTCCTGCAAGAATACTTACAAAGCGGTCGAGACCGAAAGCAAGTCCTGCGTGAGGTGGCGCTCCATACTTGAAGGCGTTCATAAGGAATCCGAATTGTTCCTCAGCACGTTCCTTGGTGAAGCCGAGAACCTCGAACATCTTTTCCTGAAGCTTGGTGTCGTGGATACGAAGCGAACCACCACCTACTTCTATACCGTTACATACAAAGTCGTATGCCTTTGCACGTACCTGTTCTGGATGCTCATCCAACAAAGGAATATCATCAGGGTTAGGCATAGTGAATGGGTGGTGAGTAGCCATAAGGCGCTGCTCCTCGTCGCTCCACTCAAACAGTGGGAAGTCAACAATCCACAAGCACTTGAATACATTCTTATCACGAAGACCCAAACGGTCACCCATCTCAAGACGCAAAGCACAGAGCTGTGTACGTGTCTTGTTAGGCTTATCGCCAGAGAGGATAAGCACAAGGTCACCATCCTTGGCACCCATAGCCTCCTTAACCTTGGCAAGGTCTTCAGGTGTATAGAACTTGTCAACAGAACTCTTAACTGTGCCGTCCTCGTTGTATTTGATATATACAAGTCCCTTGGCACCTACCTGCTGACTCTTCACGAAGTCTGTAATTTGGTCGAGCTGCTTACGAGTGTAGTTAGCGCAACCTGGAACACAGATACCGCCAATGTATGCAGCATCATCAAATACGCTAAACTTGCCAAGCTTCAGTACATCCATGAGTTCTACGAACTCCATACCGAAACGCAAGTCTGGTTTGTCTGAACCAAAACGACGCATAGCCTCGTGCCATGTCATCTGCTCAAGCTTAGGAAGCTCTACACCACGGATTTCCTTAAACAAGTGGCGAGCCATTTCCTCGAAGAGGTTGATAACATCATCCTGATCTACAAACGACATCTCGCAGTCAATCTGTGTAAACTCAGGCTGACGGTCAGCACGAAGGTCCTCATCACGGAAACACTTTGCAATCTGGAAGTAACGGTCGAAACCAGCTACCATCAACAGCTGCTTCAATGTCTGTGGACTCTGTGGCAGAGCATAGAACTGACCTGGATTCATACGTGAAGGAACAACGAAGTCGCGTGCACCCTCTGGAGTAGAACCAATAAGTATAGGTGTTTCTACTTCCATGAAGTTAGCTGAATCAAGGAAGTTACGAATGAGGATTGTCATGCGGTGACGCAATTCCATGTTCTTGCGTACAGCAGCACGACGAAGGTCGAGATAACGATATTTCATACGGAGGTCGTCACCACCGTCTGTATTGTCTTCAATAGTAAAAGGAGGGGTAAGAGAAGAACTCAAAACATTCAGTTCTTTAGCGATAATTTCAATATCACCAGTCTCCATCTTGCTGTTTTTGCTTTGACGCTCACTAACAACACCCTTAACCTGAATACAATACTCACGGCCAAGCTTGTTAGCTTCATCACACAGCTCTTTGTTGTCAGCCTCGTTGAAAACAAGCTGAGTGATGCCATAACGGTCACGTATATCCACGAAGGTCATACCACCCATCTTACGTGAACGCTGAACCCATCCAGCAAGGGTTACGTCCTTGCCAGCATCAGAGAGTCGCAACTCCCCACATGTGTTTGTTCTATACATATTTTATGTTAATACATTTATTTCTGACGTGCAAATTTACAAATTTTCGTTCTTTTAACCAAGAGCCAACAATTAATATTTTATAAAATATTAGGTTAGTAGCACTTTTCATTAGGATATTTATTACCTTTGCGTTGCGTTAAGGTCCCTCCCAACCTCCCCTCCAGAGGGGGAAGAGGAGATTCGCCCCAACACTCCTTAAGCTTTTGTCGTAGGACAAAATGCAGTGGGAGGATATGAATGAATACTAAAAAAATATCTGAAATATGAAAAAGTTATTATCTATCGCAGTAATGCTTTTCGCATTTGCTACATTTGCATCAGCTCAGGCTGAGATTAAGTTTGACAAAGTAAGTATCAACCTTGGTGAGTTCTCTGAGAGCGATCCTGTTCAGAAGTGCACATTCACCTTTACTAATACTGGCGACCAGCCTTTGATTATCAATCAGGCTGTTGCAAGTTGTGGTTGTACTGTTCCTTCATACACCAAGACCCCTATCCTTCCTGGTAAGACTGGTCAGATAAAAGTTACTTACAATGGTAAGGGTAAGTTTCCTGGTCACTTCAAGAAGAGCATCACTGTTCGCACTAATGGCAAGACAGAGATGACTCGTCTGTATGTTGAGGGAGTGATGAATGAGGCGAAGAAATGATATTCTATTTTTCCGCAACAGGCAACACAAAGTGGGCAGCAATTCAGCTTGCCAAAGTTACCAACGAAAAGTTGGTATATATTGCTGACGCCGTTGTTGAAGAACAATATTCTTACGAACTTGCTGAGGGTGAACGCTTAGGTTTCGCATTTCCGGTTCATGGGTGGCGCCCTCCTAAGTTGGTACGCGATTTTGTAGAACGACTTCAAATCTCGTCACCTTCTATCCCCTATTGCTATGCCTTGTGTACTGCTGGCGACGACATCGGTCTTACTATTGATTATCTAAACAGTTCTCTTAGTAAAAATAGCAGTCTTGCTGCAATTGGTATAAAAGAAGTGGCATCAGCTTTCTCTCTTGTCATGCCAGAGACCTATGTGGGACTTCCTTTTATGGATGTTGATACAAAGGAAAACGAGTTAAGGAAGAAAGCTGAGGCTGCCGATAAGCTTAAACTTATTGGCAGTCATGTTATTGAATATGAGAAAGGTGTGTTCCTTCTCGATAATAGTCGATGGCCAAGGATAAACTCAAATGTCATTGGTGCTTTCTTTGAAAAACATCTCATCACCGACAAGCCATTCCATGTTACTGAAGATAAATGTGTTAAATGCGGTATATGTGCAAATGTGTGTCCTGTCAACGATATAATAGGTGGACATGGTAAGAAGCCTCAATGGAAACATAATGGCATGTGCCTCACCTGCTTCAACTGCTATCATCATTGTCCTCACCATGCCATTGAATATGGTAATAGGACGAAAAATAAAGGACAGTACCATTATTAATGTGAAATGTGTAATACGTGATGTGTAATGTGTAATGTGGACTGTTTAATTAGTTGCACTTTCTGCGATTAATAATGATGAATTTTCTGGTTAAAGATATGAAAAAACTACTACTCACTATAATTTTATCTATAGTTGCCACTACCCTTTTCGCACAGAGTGACGATTTCCTTGAGAACGGCACGGTAACATTTCGTCGCCATAACTGTCAGGAACATCTTCATAGCAAATTAGATAGTCGTGCTGTATCAGATAGTACATACCGTTTAACGCCACATGTTGGAAATCCAAGAGTATTAGTTATTCTTGCAGAATTTTCAGATAAGACATTTTCTGTTAACCAACCAAGAAAAGCTTTTTATCAGTTCTTTAATCACCCCACTACACCTGATAATCTTTATACGGAAGGTGTAGATGTGGTAAACTATCATAATAATCTTAACTATGGTAGTGTGGCTACTTATTTCTCAGACCAGAGCAATGGACAGTTCACACCGCAGTTTGATATCTATGGCCCTGTGAAACTGCCACATAACTGCCAATACTATGGCGGAAACAACAAGGACAACAATAACGATGAGAGGCCAGATGACATGACAGAAGACGCATTGACGTTACTTGCCGATTCCATCGACGATATTTCTATTTATGATAGCAATAACGACGGTTTTATCGATTGCGTGTTTATCGTTTATGCAGGATTCAGTCAGAATCAAGGCGGAGCAGCTAATACCGTGTGGGCTTGCAACTTCAATATTGGTTTAATGACAATAACCGATAAGCATGAACAAACACGAAAAGCAAGTCTTGCTGCTTGTAGTGGTGAGTTGGTAAAGATATCATTAAATGGCACTGAATACACTGTAATCTCAGGTATTGGTGTTCCTTGCCATGAGTTTAGTCATGCCTTGGGGTTGCCTGATATCTACCCTACCTCATCTCCTGCAGATAAAACGGATAACCAAGAAATGGAATATTGGGATCTTATGGATGGTGGCGAATATGTGCATTTGGGTTTCTGTCCAGCTCCATATACAGCATGGGAGAAATGGCAGATGGGTTGGGACAACAGTATTATACAAACCCTCACAGAAGCCAATGCCTACACCATGACGCCCTACACACAACCTGGTGCCGTAGCCTACAAGATAGAGAATCCTGGCAACAGCAACGAATATATTCTTCTTGAATATGTAGCCCATGAAGGCTGGGCAAAATATATGCCTGCCGAAGGACTCTTGGCTTACCATGTCGTTGATAATAGAGATATTACCCGTAGCAGCAGATACAATAACAACACAGGCAAGCCACGTATGGCTATTATTCCTGCCGACAGTATATGTGCTAATTACTATAATGTAGAAAAAGAAGAGTATAATGCCAGCTTAACACATGATCTGTTTCCTAATAATGGCTATATAACAGCTCTTAACGACACGCTCTCTCTTCCTAATTTCTATTGGTACACCGACCCGGGAACAGGAGTAAAGTCAAAGACCAACAATAACTACTATAATGTAAACCAAGCAATAAAGGATATTACATTAAACGAAGGTGTTCTGTCTTTCACTTACATCCCTGACTTTGCCACAGGCATCAAGGGCGTAAAGGTGAGAGAAAGTCAAAACGATGACCGCATATACACCCTCGATGGAAGATATGTTGGAAAGGATGAAACGAAGTTGCCTAAAGGATTATATATTAAAAACCATTTGATAATAAAAAGATAACCCTTTTGTTTCAACAATCGCATAATAGAGTATTGTTAAAGGCCACTACTATTATTATTGTTACAAACAATACAAGAAGTATTATGTTTGCAAATGCAGGCATAAAACGGAAACGCCAATAACAATAGAAAATATCGAAGACGAAACCAAGGAAAGCACTAAGGGCTATACCCATTCCTGTGCCTGTCAAGCCGCCAAGGTTATAGCCTGCGACAACGCAAACAAACATAAGCACATAGCTCACACTATCTATAATCATAAAACTGCGAGCATCGCCTTTTGCAAGCGATATGTATTCTATAGGCAGATAGGCTGCACGAGCCATCAAACCTAACACAGCCCATTGTGCCATAGGAACAATCTCTACGAACTTACAGCTGAAAAGCAACGGAATGATACAAGGCATTAATATAATCAGTAATACCACAAAGGGAGCTGTAATAAACAGAAACGTGCGAATCTGTCTGTTCACAACAAAATTAAATTCTAAACCTAATTCTGGTATAGCAGACAAACGGGGGTAATACTCGTTATCCATAGAAGCAAAAAGCATACCGCCATAGGTAACAGAAATCATATAACCTGTGTTATAGAGTCCTACGGCACTCAGGTCGCCAACATTATTAAGATAAGTACGAATAAGGAAGTCGCAGCCACTACCAAACAATCCTGCCACAACAAAAGCCATACCCAAACGAATCATTGGCTTTCCTAAGCTGATGGCGTCCTTTATATCCTCAACCTTCACTCGCCCACTCAAATTTAGAAAATACTGACACAGGGCAATAGCCACAAGTGAAGGAACGATACCCGTTTCACCAAAGAAATAATACAATGGCACCGATACTACTAAGGCTGCTACAATACTGCATACCGAACGATATGCAAGCCTACGCATACGATAGGTGCCCTTCATGATAGCCGCCTCGCCATTAGCCATGATAGTAAACAGAATCACTGGCGATAGGGCTATGAAATGAAAGGTGTGATTACCCCACGTAAAAGTAAACCAGTTAAGAAGCGGACTGAACACAATACATACCAGCATACCCATGCAGCCTAAGATAATGCTCCACACACGTATCACGTTGATGCGTCGCTGCTGTTCGGCAGCATCGTCCTTATATTGTGAAACCTCTCTTACACCACTGATATGCAGGCCCATCTGAGTGAAGTTGCATAGCATGTTAGAGGTAGAGGTGAACAACGACATCAACCCCACACCGTTTGGTCCAAGCAACACAGCAACAAGTTTATTTCTTATCAAGGCAATGGCAATGTTAAGAAACTGAATCACGCTAAAAAAGCCCGAGAGCTTTATTATACGAGAGTAACTGTTGTTGGCTTTCATGATCTAAAGGAAATAAGGATTAAGGTAATTCACTATATTTGTGATGTCGCTTAACGTAATATTCCCAAAGAATAGAATAGCGCTTTCTTTGCGGTACATATTCTTCTTTTCGTAAAGCCTGAATACGTGCTCTGTCGGCATCAAACTCATGCTTCCATTTGTAGAAAGCATAGCGTGCCTTGAAGATAGCCTTGCAATCGCCCCATTTTCCAGCAAGGATAAGAGTCTGGAAGGCAGCCACGTAATCAAGCACCCATCGCCATATCATCACCTTACGCAGTTCTTTCTCTGGTAGGTTCTTATACAGCATTGTGAGGTTATTGCGGAAATTAAGGAACGTCTTCATAGGGTTGCTCTTAGGTAGTGTTCCGCCACCCACATGATACACCTTTGAATCAGGAATAAAATAAATATGCCTACCCATTATACGAAGTCGCCAGCATAGGTCAATCTCTTCGTTGTGTGCAAAGAACCTGCCGTCGAGAGCTCCCGTCATCCAATAGTCCTTGCTTCTGATAAACAAACAAGCACCAGTAGCCCAAAGCACCTCTTCCACGTTGTCATACTGACAGTTGTCTTTCTCAACAATGTCAAAGACACGTCCTCGACAGAAAGGATACCCCAGTCGGTCTATATATCCGCCTGCTGCACCTGCATATTCAAAGCTGTCGCGGTGAAATATTGATAAGAGTTTAGGCTGACAGGCACATGCCTCAGGATGAGCATCCATAAACTCCACCAGAGGGTCAAGCCAGTTAGGTGTCACCTCAATATCGCTATTCAGCAATACATAGTATTCTGTCTCAACCTGTTGTAATGCCTTGTTGTATCCTTCAGCAAAGCCGTAGTTACGGTCGAGCACAATAGTATGTACCTCAGGAAATTCCTCCTTCAGTACTGTTAATGAATTATCTGTAGATGCATTATCAGCTACCCACACCTCAGCTTTGTCCTGAGAATATTTCAGCACTGAAGGCAGATACTTCTGTAGCATCTTTGCTCCGTTCCAGTTTAATATTACAATTGCAATCACAATGTGAATCTATTTACTCTTTTCAACGCAAATTATCGTAAACTATTCGCAAATAATTTGTTTATTTTTGTTTCCTTTTTCTATGGCAAAAGTGTCGCACGCAACGCCGACTTATCGTGATTAAACCCTGTGAGTTTCACTCGCATTATCTGGTTGTCGTATTCCTCACGCGACTGAGCTGCCGACAGTTCCACACGCACGTAGTTGTCGGTGAAGCCGTGCATAGCCTTACCCTTGTTAGCCTTCTCAAACAACACGTCAACCTCTTTGCCGATATACTGAGCATAGAAAGCCTCGGTTTTGCTGTCGCTGAGCTTCAGCAAACGGTTCACACGGTTACGTTTTTCCTTGTCGTCAACAACATAAGGTATTGACAAAGCCGAAGTGCCAGGACGCTCGCTATAAGGGAACACATGCAGCTGAGTAACAGGCAGCGAGTCAAGGAACTCATAGCAATGCTCAAAATACTCTGGCTTCTCACCACGACAGCCCACCATCACATCAACACCGATGAAGGCATCAGGCATCTTTTCCTTTATGAGATTTATCTTGTGAGCAAACAAAGCAGTGTCATAACGACGATGCATGAGCTTCAACACCTCGTCGCTTCCACTCTGCAAAGGAATATGGAAATGAGGCATGAACGCCCTACTCTGTGCACAATACTCAATGAGTTCGTCCGAGCAGAGGTCAGGTTCAAGACTCGAGATTCTATATCTCTCAATACCCTCAACCTGGTCGAGAGCCTTCACAAGGTCAAGGAAGCTCTCGTGAGTGGTCTGTCCGAAATCACCAATGTTAACACCAGTGAGCACAATCTCCTTACCGCCCTCAGCAGCAGCCTTTTTTGCCTGTTCAACTAAAGAAGCGATAGAAGGGTTTCTTGAGAAACCACGTGCGTAAGGAATGGTGCAATAAGTACAGAAATAATTGCAGCCGTCCTGCACCTTCAGGAAATAACGAGTGCGGTTGCCACGTGAGCATGAAGGCTGGAAAGTCTTAATATCCTTAGTCTTCTCAGTATGATACTGATGCAGATGTTCCTCCGTTCTGTTTGTAAAGGCATCACTGAGATACTGTATCAGGTTAGCCTTCTCGTTAGAGCCAAGCACAAGGTCAACACCCTCTATCTCAGCCACCACCGATGGTTTAAGCTGAGCATAGCAACCAGTGACCACAATAAAGGCACCTGGGTGCTGACGTGCCATGTGACGTATGGCATGGCGACATTTCTGGTCGGCTACATCAGTAACCGAACAAGTATTAATCAAACAAATATCTGCCTTTTCATCCTTTTCAGCAGTTACCACACCCATGTCATGCAGAGTGTTGGCAAATGTTGAAGTCTCTGAAAAGTTCAGCTTGCAGCCAAGGGTATAGAAAGCTGCCTTCTTACCCTGAAAAGCGCTTGTATCTATCATTTACAAACCAAATATTTTTAAAACCTTACCAACGAAACTCTCGGTGCTGTCGGCAGCCTCGTCGAGTTTCTCATCAATTTTCTCGTTCACCTTATCTGTTACCTTCTTGGTAACCTTCTTAGTTACCTTGTCGGCAAAATCATCAACTGCGTCATTCACATCCTCGGTAGCCTCGTCATCAGCAATGTTTTCATCATCGTCATTCACTGATGTTGACTCTTCCTTAGTCTCGCTCTTGCCCTCAGCCATCTTGAAAGCCTTCTTCACATCGTCGGCATTAAGAGTATAAACATGTCCCAAGAAACCATATGACACAGTGTGACTCTTACCGCCTAAGTTTACCTCACCACGTGAGAAAAACAGATAGTTGTGAACATCAAGCATAGAGTTAAGAGCACTCTCAACAACAGGACCAGCAAAGAACTGAGCAATCATGCTCATACCCATCTTCATGAAGTCATCGCCTTCTCCCTGTTCCTTATTAGCCTTATCGATAGCCTCTGTGAGTACACCCCTTATTGCCTCTTTATGATCCTCTTTGTTAGGATTAGTAACCATCATGGCAACAAGCAGTAACACAACTATTGCAGCAGCAATAATCTTTGGAGTGTTGTTCTTCTTAGGTTCTATATAACTCTGCTGAGGCTCAACAGGAGGAACAGGAGGAGGAACAATCTGACTTTTCTGATACTGCTCAGCCTGTTGCTTCACCTTTTCCATCATCACACGCAGTTCTTCCACCTGCCATGCAGGAGTCCAGTCTGCAAGACCCTCAGCCCATACCAATGTTTCAGATGTAATGTGTTTGTTGTCAATCAGTTCCTGAGCCGAGAAAGGACCTGCCTGCTTACTATTCTCAATAATAAAATATTCCATTTTATTCCCTTATTTTTTATTCATTAAACCATTACTCTACAAAAATGCTACAAATATACTCAAAATTTTAGAGGTGGGAAAAGAAAAAGGGAAAAAAGAGATAGAACCACCCTCTGCCCACCTTCATCAACAGCTCTTTAGCTTTTACTTTAAGTGCCATAGAATTGAAAATTTTAAGTTGTAAAGAAAAATCCACACTGTTAGAGAAATTTTACTCGTGCACTAAGAAAAATTTACTACCCTGTAGGACCGCAAATTTCGTTGCGTTTTATCCGTCTTGCAACTATGTTGCAAAGGTACAGAATGATATCTAATTGTGCAAATATTTTCGCAGTTTTTTTAAATAATTATAAGATGTCCATATAATAGGTTACTCACTTACTCACTTACTCACTTAGGACATTAAGGTTTTTCACTTTTCAATTAGAATTGAAAATACAAATCATTTATTATAATATATAATAATATTATATATTATAATAATATTAATATACTTATAAATTGCAAGAAAGAATATTTAAAAAATTTCTAATTCCTAACCACTAACTACTAACTTCAAAAAACCTTAATGTCCTAAGTGAGTAAGTGAGTAAGTGAGTAAGTGAGACTCTCCCTTTACTCTTTTATCCCATTTTTTTTAGAAAAATGATACACCTTTTCTGAAAAAAATATTATCTTTGTGTGTTTACAAACCGAATCATAAACCATGAATGAAAACAATCATTTAGCGAGGCGTTCCGCTTCGCGCGTCTGGTTATCATGATACTGTTTCGGGGTGCAGCCATAGCGTGCCATGAAGAGTTTATAGAAGGTGCCGCGGTTGCTGAAGCCTGCCTTGTAGCATACTTCTTCCATGGTGTGGCCTGTTGTTGTTATAAGCTGGCGGGCACGTTCCAAACGGGCATTGCGGATGATGGTTGTTGGCGTCTCATCGGTGATGGTCTCTAACCGGCGATAGAGATTGCGAACACCAAGTCCCATTTTGTCGGCTACAAACTTTGTTGTGAGATTGCTATTGGTAATGTTGTCGTTGATGATCTTTATCATCTGTTCAAGAAGTGCCTTGTCCTCCTTGTGTAACATACGTCCTTTGACAAGCTCGAATACAGAGAGTGAAGATGAATAGTATTCTTTTAGGGTGTTGTTGCGACGCAGCAAGCTGTCAACCATTGTGCGCAGGTAGTCGATGTCGAAAGGTTTATATATGTATAGGTCGGCACCTGCATTGATGGCAAAGATGCGTTGTTTGTCGTCGTGTATAGCCGACAGTATTATTACTGGTATATGGCGTGTGCTTTCGTTCTCTTTGATGCGTTTGCACAGTTCTATTCCATCGAAAGGTTTCATTACGATATCGGTAATGACAAGGGCTGTATTGGTGAGGGCTATCTGATCGAGAGCTGCCTGTGGGTTTGTTGTTGTGAGCAGGTTATAGCTGTCTGAGAGATAGTCGTGCAGGAACCATAGTATTTCCTCGTTGTCATCGACAACAACAACCGTTGGACGTGATGGGTCGATGTCGGTAGGATTAACCTCTTTTGTTGCAATGTCTTGTGTTACCAATGGTGAGAACACTGTTCTTGACTTTGCTGGTGGCGGTGCCATGATAGGACTTGCTGCACTTGTAGCCTCTTGTTGAGGAAGCAACACCGTAAAGCGTGTTGTCTTACCAAGAATGCTCTCTACATCAATCTTTCCTTTAAGCAGATTAACGAGTCCTTGACAGGTGGCTAATCCGATACCGTTTTGTACCTGTCCCTGAAGGGGCTGCTGCTCAAGGTTCTCTATTATCTCGTATCTGTTGAATACCTTGTGAAGGTCGGCTGGTTTTATTCCTTCGCCAGAGTTTTCAACACTGAATTCGAGTTGTGATTCGCTTACTTCGAGTTTTACATTTACGAATCCCTTTACTGGCGTGTATTTAAATGCGTTAGATACAAGATTGGTTATTATTGTTGTGAGGGCTGAACGGTCGGTATTCCATTCATGCAGTCCTTGGGTTTCTACGTTGAAATGGATGTTTTTCTGCTCTGCAAGCAGATGGAATGAATCGGTGATGTCGTGAGTTATCTCCATGACATCAACTGTTCCGATGTGTATGATGCGGTGTTCGGTATCTACACGACGAAACTCAATGAGTTCCTGAATGAGTTCGTTAAGACGGATAGAGTTACGCTGAATAAGCGATACATACTTCTTCACTATGCTGTCGGTGCGTTCGTAGTTCAGCAGACGCTGACAGGGACCGCCAATGAGGGTTAGCGGTGTGCAGAACTCATGACATATATTAGTGAAGAAGCTGAGTTTTGATTCATACACTTCTTCCTTGCGTTTCTCTTCCATGTCGCTGATAAGCTGCTGTTCTCTTCGTTTCTGTCGTTGTGAATAGTTGTGAAGCAGAGCAGCTATTGCCGCCAGGAACAAAAGCCAATATAATATCTTAGCCCATACGGAAGCATACCACGGCGGAAGTATGCGGAATGGTTGTTCATAGATGTCGCTAAGGTATTTGCCTTTCTGATAGCGCACCTGAAGTGTGTAGTTTCCTGCCGATAGGTTTGTGAAGGCTATAGTGCGGTTCTTACCATTGCTAATCCATTCATCGCCTACTTCCTTCAGTCGGTAGTAGTAGGTGTAGTCGCTTTCGTAGATATAGTCTAAGGCATTGAAGCTTACAGAGAAGAAGTTCTGATTGTGATCAAGGATGAACTCACCATCCTCCATAAGTGAGCCAATGCTGTATTCTTCGCCATTAACGGTTACACTAAAGAAACGAATATCTGGATTAAACGTTTTTTCCTTAGCCTGCTGCTTGGAAACGGTAAGCAGTTCGTTGGTGCTGCCAAAGAATTTTATGCCTGTCTTAGCGTCATAGAATGCTGCACGGTCGCAGTATTCCATAGCCTCGATACCATTGTCTGATGTGTAGTAGCTTGAAGCCCCTGTACGGGTGTTATAGAGTAACAATCCGTGTGATGTAGAACACCATATATTTTGTCCTACGTGAAGGAGTGCACGAATAGCGCAGTTGCCAAGGTGAATTTCTTCGTTGATGTTCTTAACGTGGTTGTTGGCTGTATTGAGTTCCACCAGTCCTGTTGCTGTTCCACAGAACAGTTTCCCTGGTGCTGAGGCGTCAAGGGTAAGCACATCGTTGAGTGGTGAGTACGGGCGTGGGTCAAGCAGTATGTGCTTTGTCTTTCCTGTGCGGCGGTCTATCTTATAGATGCCATTCTCACGGTTTGCCACCCAGATATAGTTTCCTTGCTGCTTAACAGAACAGAACTGTGCCTTACCAGGAACAGAGCTGTCGTAAAGCATTTGTCTTGCGCTCTGTAATACAGGTGCATCGTCGCTGCCTGAAAGGGTTAGCTTATACACACCATAACCACCTGTAACAACCCATATCTCGTTTTTGTTTACTTCAACGATATCTATTATCAGTGACACCGACAGTATCTCAGGATGAGCCAAGGTGTGTATCTTATTGTCTCGGTATGAATAGTAGTTTAGCATGTTGCCGTCAGTACCTATCCAGAAGAGGTTTCTCTTGCTTGGTGCAAAGCAATATACCGTGGTGTGCAGTAAGCTGCTGTTCTCTGGGTTGAAATGTGTTACAGGCGATTGGCTACGTGTAGAAAGACTTGCAGGAAGCAGCACAATACCATCGCCCTTGGTGCCAAGCCATATTCGTCCCTGACGGTCTTTATAGATAGCACGCAGCGGTTTGCGTATTCCCATGTTGTGTATTGGGAAATTAGAGAATGTGAAATCTTCTCGCATATAGCAGAACACACCATCGCCATCAGTGGCAATCCATATAATATCCTGTCGTTTATCTTTCTTTATGTCATAAACTCGCACAGAGAGTCCAAGGTCTATGGGTGTGAAATGGTCGGCTACCATAGGGTTGTATTTCATGCGAATCATTCCGTTGTCGTTGTAGCCAATAAGCAGGTCGTCGTCATCGCGAACAATACATGATATGGTGCCATGATGAAACACGTTGTCGGGGAATCGACACACGTATTGTGTTTTCATGGTTTTGATGTTTGTCTGATATAGAATAGCGTTTTCGGTAAGCTGAAATACTACATCGCCATCAATGCTTGTTCGTTGTACCGGCGACTGGTGTTTTATGGTTCTGTATATTTTTATCTTTACCTTACCATCGCTTTCGGTAGTTATGCGCCCTACTCTTGTGGTGTGCTTGGCAAAGATGAAAATATTGTGTTTGTCGTCAATATGTACACGTTGTATCTCTTTGTAGATAATGTTGTTAAGTTGCTGTTTACAAAAGTGTTTCTGCTGTTGGTTATAGTAATAGTAGCAGTTGTCGCCCTTGAAGGCAATTATTTCTCCAGAGGCAGAAACAGCCGATTTATATGAGCCGTTTATCTCCGGATGATACTCAATCACTCCGTTTGATGTGTCAAAGCGGTCTAAGCCCAAATTGGTGTGTACCCATAGCAGTCCGTTGCTTTCTTCGTGTATCTGTTCTATGAGGTTACCTGACAGCTGGTTCTTGCCGTTGTGTCCAGCTCCAAACGCTTTTACGTAGCTTCCGCTGAGCAGATTCAGTCCGTCGTAGGTGCCTGCCCACATGTATCCGTTGTGGTCTTGAAACAGGGATAACACAAACATACTTGATAGTCCTTTGTGACAATCAAATACACGTAGGTTGTCAGAAAACGATACTGTGCATATTAGCACCATATAAGCCAACAAAAAAGCTCTTTTCATCACTGGTTATATTTTGGTTTTATCTTCTTCTATCTTCTGAGCAAGTTGTGCTCGCGTTTTTTCTGGGTGTAAAAATACGTATTTTTCTTTGTTCACAAATAAATACTCAAATAATTCTTTGTTATTTTCGTGACAAAGTTGTATGATTTTGTGTCACAATATTATAAAGTTTTGTTGTAATGTGTTGTAAATCAATGCTATAGTTGCTTTGTTTGGTGATTACGTTTTTGTGCGCCAAGTCTTTCGCTCGTACTAATATGTCTAAAAAATGTACATACCTATTATATTACTATAACTACCTTTGCAACCGTGAAATTTAATTAGAAGAACCTAAAATCAAAATTAAAACGACAATTAAACAATGAAACTTTTCAAAAACTCAAAACTGCTGAGTAAGCTTTTCTTGTTTTTGGCGATTTTTTATGCCAGTGCAGCTTTCGCACAGAAATCTTCACGTATCGTTGGTATCGTGAAGGATGCTACAGGCGAGCCAGCTATTGGTGTAAATGTTGCTGTCAAGGGAACAAAACAGTTAGCCATTACCGATGCTGATGGTAACTATGTTATTAATGCCCCATCAAATGGTACATTGGTTTTCTCTTACATTGGTTTTAAGACTCAAGAGGTGAAAATCAATAACCGTGTAAACATTGATGTTACATTGGAAGAAGACAATGCTAAGATTGATGAGGTTGTTGTAGTTGGTTATGGTACTGCACGTAAGATCTCAACTATTGGTGCTCAATCAGGTGTGAAATTCACTAATGAGCTGAAACAGCCAGTAGCTACTCTTTCTTCAGTATTGGCTGGTCGTGTAGCTGGTGTCATCGGTTTGCAGCGTGATGGTCAGGCTGGTAACGACGAGAACACCCAGATATGGATTCGTGGTGTTTCCACGACAACATCAACAAAGCCATTGGTATTGGTTGATGGTGTGGAACGTTCATGGACAAACATCGACCCAGAGGATATTGAGTCTTTCCAGGTGTTGAAAGATGCATCGGCAACAGCTGTCTATGGTGTGAAGGGTGCTAACGGTGTTATCCTTATCCAGACAAAGAAAGGTATTAAGGGTAAGCCAACTATCAAGTTTGAGGTAAACACTGGTATTACCAGCTTTACTAAGGTTCCAGAGTTGGCTGATGGTATCACCTACATGCAGATGGCCAACGAGGCATCAATGAATAGAAATGGTGTGCCTGTATATTCTCAGGATGTGATTGAGGCAACATATAATCAGTCAGACCCAATGCTTTATCCTAATGTGAACTGGTTGAAGGAGATTTTCAAGCCATGTGGTACCAACACACGTGCTAACCTTAATATGTATGGTGGTGGTGAGTTCTCTCAATACTATGTATCACTTGGTTACTACAATGAAGGTGGTCTGTATCGTATTAAGAACGATGAACAATATAATGGTCGCATGGAGTTCAACCGTATGAACTATGTTTCTAATATCACCATGCAGCCAACAAAGACAACACAGGTTGACCTTGGTATCAAGGGTGAGATAGGCGACTATGACACCCCTTATGCTTCAGTTCGTGATGTCTTTGCAAATGTAATGATTGCCTATCCTACCCTCTTCCCTGTAACATACGATGATTACAAGACTCCATTCATTAAGAGTGGTGGTGGTGTGCGCAACCCTTATGCTATGATTCACCGTATGGGTACTAATAAGACAAGTACAACTGAAACACGTATCGACCTTACTGTAAAGCAGGATCTTGGTTTTATCCTGAAGGGTCTTGATACTCGTCTGTTGCTTGCATACGACTACTATTCAAGTAACTTCGTTTCACGTATCGGTAACAACCCTATCACCTATGCAGCTACTGGCCGTGATCCTGAAACTGGTGAATTGATTCTTGAACGTACTGACGACATGAACGGTTCTAACTCATGGAGCTATGGTAAGTCGGTATGGGCACACCGCCAGTATTATCTTGAGGCAGCATTGAACTACAACAATATCTTTGCTGACAAGCACCGTGTATCGGCAATGTTGCTTTATAATGTTACTGACTATTCTAATATTACTGCTGGAAGCCTCTATCAGGGTATTCCTTATCGTAACTTAGGTGTAGCAGGACGTGCTACCTACTCTTTCGATGACCGTTACTTTGCAGAAGCAAACTTCGGATACAATGGTGCTGAGAACTTCGCTCCAGGTCATCGTTTCGGTTTCTTCCCTTCTTTCGGTCTTGCATGGGTTCCATCAAATGAAAAGTTCTTCCCAAAGAACGATATTCTGAACTTCTTCAAGATTCGTGCTTCATGGGGTCAGGCTGGTAACAGTGTTCTCGACAATGCAAAGCGTGGTGAGAGCAGCTTGCGTTTCGTTTATCAGTCAACAGTAAATGGTGGTGACGGCTACACCTTCGGTGATCAGCGCCAGAATGGTTTTGGCGGTACTTCTGTAGGTCGTCCTGGTGTTGATGTGACATGGGAAACATCAACAAAGAGCAACCTTGGTTTCGACATGAAACTTTTCAAGAGTGCTGTAGAACTTCAGATTGACTTGTTCAAGGAGCGTCGTGAGAACATCTTCCTTATGCGTCAGGGAGTACCTGATTTCATCGGTATTGTTACCTTGCCATACGGTAACCTTGGTATTGTAGAGAACCACGGTTATGAGGTTACTCTTGATGTAACCAAGAAGGTTGGTCAGGTAGATGTTATGTTCCGTGGCAACTACTCTTTCAACCGTAATAAGGTTATTGAGAACGATACCCCAAGTAAGCCTTATGAGTGGCAAGAGCCAAGAGGTCATTCGCTGAACACCTATATTGGTTATATCTGCGATGGTTTCTATACTGATGAAGAAATTGCCAATCCTTCTGTGGCTAAGCTTAGAGGTGTGAATACTCAGGCTGGTGACTTGAAATATCGTGACTTGAACGGGGATGGCTTCATCGATGCATATGATCAGGCATATATCGGTAAGCCTACTGTTCCAGAGATTGTTTACGGTCTTGGTTTCACTCTCGGTTGGAAGGGAATCACCTTTGGTGCGTTCTTCCAGGGTGTGACAAATACAAATATCTGTGTAGGTGCATCTGCCTTCAAGCCTTTCAACGATGCATCAGCAAAGGGTAACCTGTATGCTAATATCGTAGAGCGCTGGAATCCACAGAATCCTTCACAGGATGCGTTGTGGCCACGTCTTGACTATGGTATGTCATCAAACCCAGAAAACTATGCAACTTCTACATTCTGGTTGCGTGATGCTTCATACCTTCGTTTGAAATCAATGGATCTTGCTTATACTTTCCCTAACGCATTCGTCAAGAAACTTGGTTTGAAGAATCTGCGTGTTTACGTTCAGGCATACAATGTTCTTACATTCACAAGCTTTGACATGTGGGATGTTGAGTTGGGCGCTGGTAATGGTGCTACTTATCCAAACATCCGTTCATATAACATCGGCTTTAACTTGTCATTCTAATAGCCGAGGTAAATGAATTTAATCATGAAAGAAGTAATGATAAGGACAAATAAGCGCATAGCGCTTTCAATCATTTAACAGAATATAATGGAAACAAGAAAAACAAATATTAGAAAGGCGTGGGAAAAGGCATTATGGCTTTTCTCTATGCTGCTGGTTCTTGGTAGCTGTTCTAATTTTGATTGGAATCAGAATCACGATACAACACTTACCGATTTCCAGATTACAACCACTGATGCTGATGTGGTTATAGCTGAGGATAAGAGCAATATTGGTGAAACAATGAGTTTCAAATGGTCAGCTTCACAAGCTGCCGACTACACAACAGTATTCTACAAGATATTGTTCTCTGCAAGTACTGATTTCTCTAATCCTGTTTATCAGGCAGAAACTGAGAAGTTGAGTACTGTGAACTCAACAGAACTCACCAATAACGAGCTTAATATCATTGCTGAAAAGGCTGGTATTGCTCAGAGAGCAACAGGAAAGATTTACTGGACTGTTGTTGCCTCTAACGGTATTGTGAAGAAACAATGTGCTGATGTACGTTCTATCAATATCACTCGTCCTTCTGGCTATGCTTACAACCCAGAGAATATTCAGATTTCTGGTAAGGGTCTTGAGCGTGTAGGTATGAAGAAACTTGATGATGGTATTTTCGAAGCATACGTATATCTGCAGGATGGCGAATATGCATTCTATGAGAAGGGATCAAAGACAGACCGTCACTTCGGTTTCAGTAACACCACTCTTACAGAAGGTACTTCTTTCTCTGCTTTGAAGAGCAATAAGATGCATCATATCGTTATTGACTTCAACAACGCAACATCAACTATTACAGCTGTAAACGAAATGGCATTGTGGTATAGTGCTGCCAATGATGTTGTTGCTATTATGAACGAAGCTGATGATCATTCTGCTAAGTGGAGTACTAATTATCTGTTCACACCACAGAGTAATGATTTCCGTTATAAGTTCCGTATGACAGAGGAACTTCCTGATGGAACTGTAAAGCAGAGCTTCTTTGGTTATACCAGCAAGAATGCTACAAACCAGAACGCTACAACAGCTGAGAAGTATTTCTATCTATTCAAGGAGAATGGAATGTCACAGTCAGACTACTGCTTTAAGTTCAACAACAGAGGTTTACATGCAGATAAGAATCTCTTGATTGAGGTTGATATGACTCCTGCTGCAACTAACTACACTCATAAAGTAACTGTTGTAGAATAACTTTAAGGATGTAAAAAAGGAAAAACATAAAAAATGAATAGTATGTTCACAAAAAATATTTTTAGAAAATGCAGTTTTGTTGCTATGACAGTAATGTTGTTTGTTGGCACAAGCTGTTCTGAAAGCTTCCTTGACAATAAACCTGATAATGTAGAGACAATGGAAGAGGTGTTCTCACACAGAAACAGAACTCTTTCGTTTCTCGCCAACGTGTACAGCTATATTCACATGCCTATAAACTGGAGTAATGGATGTATCTGGGCAGGAACATGTGATGAGATTGACGTAACATATACTGATTACGAGATTTCAAAGATCAACTTAGGTTTCCTTGCACCTGATAAAGAATCTCAGCGCTTCGGTAACTATTGGGATGGAAACTATCAGGGAATACGTGCTGCAACTTATTACATGCAGCACGTAGATGAAAATCAGGAGATGACAGCCGCAGAAAAACTGAAAACCAAGACTGAGGCTCGTGCCCTTCGTGCATGGTATTATTTCCTCTTGGTACGTCAGTATGGACCTGTTGTCATTCTTGGCGACGATCTTATCCCTGCCGATGCTCCTGTTTCTGATATGCAGCTGTCACGAAGCACTATCAGCGAGTGTTTCAACTATATTGTTAAGGAATGCGATGAAGTTGTCAAGACAAAGGCACTTGCTGATTTCCGTGATAACAACATCGACTATGGACGCATGACTAATGCTACTATGCTGGCTTTGAAGGCTCGTGCCCTACTCTATGCAGCAAGTCCGCTTTACAATCGTGATAAGACTCTTGATAGTCTTAAGAATCTGAAGAACAACGATGGTACTTATCTTCTTGATTATACCAATGAAGGTGAGAAACAACGTTGGGAAGCAGCTGCAAAGGCAACAAAGGAACTTATGGAATTCACCCCAGATCTGAAGCTTTATGATACTGGCGATCCATATGAGTCGTATAAGGATTTGTTTATTAAGGATTGGAACTGCGAGGTTATCTGGGCTCGTCCTGCTGGTAACTTCTGGGAACAGGATAGAGCATGTTCTCCACGTACCTGCAATGGTTGGAGCGGATGGGGAGCTACTCAGGAAATGGTAGATGCTTACTTCACTAATACTGGTTATCCTGTATTGGAAGACGAGAATGGTAATCACTATTCTGAGGATGGTGTCTATAGCGAGGAAGGCTTCTCTACTGCTGCTGGCGACGATGGTCACACTCAGAAAGGTACATTCATGATGTATTGCAACCGTGAGCCACGTTTCTATGTGTCTATTGCTTTTGACAATATGAAATGGATTTCTAAGTTCAACGACGGAACAGTTCAGTTCTACTATGGCGGTAACTCAGGTCGTACAGCAAACGAAACACGTAACTACTCACAGACAGGTTATCTCTGTTGTAAGTATGTTCATCCTGAGTCAAACGTAGCAGTAGGTACTCTTATTGAGCATGCAGCTATCTTCTTCCGTTTGGGTGAGTTCTATCTTAACTATGCTGAGGCTCTTAACGAGATTAGCTATGAGCAGAACAAGGAAACTATTCTTTATTACATCAATGCCATTCGTAAGCGTGCAGGTATTCCTGGTTATGGCGAGGGCGATGGATTTGTTCCTGCTCCAAAGAATCAGGAAGAGATGCGTGAGGCTATCCGCAGAGAGCGACGCGTAGAGTTGGGCTTCGAGGAAAATCGCTATTTCGATTGCTGCCGTTGGTGTGTGGCTCATAAGTATTTCAATGGTCCTAAGCATGGTATGAATGCTAATGATGCACGTGGAAAGAGTGTGTTCTATCAGCGCACAGTGTTCGAGACTCGCGTATTTAAGGACTATAATGCTTTCTGGCCTATTCCATTAAGCGAAATCTACAAGGATAAGAATCTTGTTCAGAATCCTATGTGGAGCAGTGTTAGCAGTGATAATATGGAGGAATGAGCCTCCCTTATCCCCCTCCAAGCTTTTGCCGCATGGCAAAATGCAGAGGGGGCTAACTAACAGGAAGTTAGAATTCTAAAGATTTTATACTTTAATAACTAAAAATATAAAAACTATGATTTTATCTGTACTTCAAAAAAACATGAGAGCTATAGCACTCTCTTCTTGCGCACTTGCCGCAATGACTTGCTATGCACAGGATGGTGTAACAACCATTGAATGTGAAAACCCTTCAGAGAAGAGTTATGTGGAGATTGACGAGAGAACAGGTTGCTCTGGTCAGAGCGGTCTTTGTTTCCACTCTTGGAAGGGTGGCTATGCCAACTATGAGTTTGAAGCTCCAAAAGCAGGTACTTACGACCTTACTATTTACTATGTTACTACAGAGGAACGTTGGTTCTCAGTTAAAGTAAACGACCAGGCTATGAAGGCTGTTTGCTGTAGCGAGACTACACCTAACTGGGATGGTGAGCCTGTTTTAGATGATGCAACTGGCGAGGTAATTACTCCTGGTGTTCTTTCTAAGACATTAAAGGTGTATATGCAAGAGGGCTCTAACATTATTCAGATGCAGGGTCTTTTTAAATATTATGCTAATGATGCAACAAACTTGGAAAAGCCTTACTCTCCTATTCTCGACAAGATAGAGATTAAGTATTCTGATACTCAGCTTGGTGAGGTTGCTGATGGTCCAGAGCAGATTTTAAGAGAGTGTGAGGATTATAGTTCTATCATTGGTTCTGCATTTACCAAGAACATGGGAGCTTTCTCAGGAGGAGCAGGTGTGAACCTTAATAAGGCAGATGGTTGTTTCACATATAATGTAAATGTTGCTACAGCTGGTGTTTACAAGCTTGATATCTACTATACTTATATGGCAGAGCGCTGGATTTCAGTAAAGGTTGGTGATACCAAACGTATGAATGTTCAGTTCAAAACTAAAACAGAAACATGGGAAGGAACTGGAACAAGTAAACCTGAAGAGTATCCTGCTTTTTTCCAGCGTAGTGTTCTTATTTGGTTAGAGGCTGGTGATAATGTGATTACATTCAGTTCTTACACAACTCCTGGTACAAACTATGCCGATTCTCCAAGTATGGATAAGTTCACTCTCGACCTTATTGAGTGTTCTGAGTTTGTTAAGCCAACTTACGATATTTTGGCAAAGAAAGTGTCATTGGCTGATATCGCTACATTTACCGCTAATGAGGAAATTGATGTTACCAAGTTGAATGATCATAACGAGCATACAGGTGTTACTCTTTCAGGCAAGACAGCTTTGACAGTTACAGCCGAGCTTCCTTATGCATTCAAGATTACTGGCTACTCTTATTCTACAAGTAATAACAATGAGGATTGGACAGTAGAAATTTCTGCTGATGGTAACGACTGGTCTGAAATATCTGCAGGTAGTTCTAAGGAAGGTACAATCTATACTTATTCAATGTCAGAGCCTTCAGCTGCAGCAAAGTATGTTCGTGTTGTTGCTTCAGGAACAGAGGATGTTAACTTGAACGAAATTCAGTTGTATGGTAATCCATGCGTTTCTGAGACTCAGAACTTCCCAGAAGGTATTTTCAAGGCTGATTATATTACTCTTGACTATAATAATGAAGGTTTCCCAAGCTGGAACCAGAAGCCAGAAAATCTTTTTAATGATGTTCTCAATGATCTTTATGCTTTCTCAAAAGGGTCTGAGGATGTATATGTTACAGTTTCATTAGATGATGTAAAAGCAACTTCATATATGATTGCTGTTTCTGAATTATGGCATCATCCAAAGAACTGGGAAATTTGGGGACATGATTGTGAATCAGACGAATGGGTTCTTCTTGATGAACAGGCAAATATAGAGTTTATTGCTGCTAAGGGTTCTACCCTTTTCTTCCCTATTGCTGATCCAAAGACCTGCTATGAATACAAGATTGTGTTCAAGGACAAAGATGGTGAGCTTTCAAAGTGGCAGATGTTTACTGAGG
The DNA here is from genome assembly GCA_905236755.1 of uncultured Prevotella sp. Lineage (GTDB taxonomy): Bacteria > Bacteroidota > Bacteroidia > Bacteroidales > Bacteroidaceae > Prevotella. Next base: position 179,028 of record CAJOCR010000001.1, on the reverse strand, counting down.
AGCAGAGTGTTGTAACTGATATTTGCTCTATCAAGGCTGATGACCAGACAATGGTAGATATTGCAGTAAGCAATGGTAAGCTAACCCTTTCTTCTGATAAGGCAGCAAACTATAATGTTTATTCTTTGCAGGGCGTAAATGTTGCTACTGGTGTTGTTCAGGGAACATCTAATGTTTCTCTCCCAACAGGTATCTATCTCGTGAAGGTTGGTAATAAGGTTATTAAGGCTGCTGTAAAATAAGACCTATCCCCCCTCCCTCCCCTGCACTTTTGCCGCAGGGCAAAATGTAGAGGGAGCCTCGCAAGCTCATATTATTTGAAAAATCTGAATATTTTGCCCTGCGGCAAAAGCCAGAGAGGGTTGGGGGAGCTTTTTATTTGCAAAATATTTATAATAATATTATTTTTGCAGCATAATCATGAAATGCCAAATTACACTATGAACAAAAAAACAAAAAAAAGTATTATTAAAAGGATTTGTTTTTTCATTGTTTTGATAGCAATATCCTTAACCGTTGATGCCCAGCAGATGCTGGTAGGTTCTTTTAATATCAGATATAAAAACTCTGGTGACAGTATTAACGGTGAGGTATGGTCGAAACGATGTCAGGTGATGTGTGATCAGATAAACTTCCTTGCGCCCGAGATATGGGGCGCACAGGAAGTGCTGCACACACAATTACTCGATTTATTAAAAGGTCTCGATGGGTATGATTATATAGGTGTGGGTCGTGATGATGGAAAGACCGATGGCGAATATGCTGCTATATTCTATAAGAAAGACAAGTTACGCTTACTTGATCAGGGACATTTCTGGTTGAATGAAACACCTGACAAACCTGTCAAGGGCTGGGATGCAGCTTGTGTGCGTATCTGCACATGGGGAAAGTTCCAGGCTAAGAAGCAAAAGCCATTCTATTTCTTTAATCTACACATGGATCACGTTGGAATAATAGCTCGTAGAGAGGCTGCTAAGCTTGTTGTTGCCAAGATTAAGGAGGTTATTGCTGCCGACAAGAAGAGTAAGCAACCTTTAGTTATTCTCACAGGCGATTTCAATGTTGACCAGTACAACGAAATTTATAATATCTTCACTGAATCAGGTGTGCTGAAAGACAGTTATCATGCAGCACGTATTCGTTTTGCTGAGAATGGTACTTGTCACGGATTCAAGAGCGATAACTTTACAACAAGTCGTATAGACCATGTGTTTGTGTCGCCTTCTGCTGATGTTGAGGCTTATGGTGTTTTCACTGATAGCTATTGGACTCCAGACACCTCGTCAATGGAAACAAAACAAGGCAAGGATATGCCTAAGGAAGTGTCGTTTAAACGATATATCCGTCGTCAGGCATCAGATCATTATCCGGTACTTGTAAAGATAAAAAGGTAAAAGAGTAAAAAAGGAAAAGAAATTAAAAGGTAAGAAATAAAAAAAATGCTGAAAATTAAACATCTAACAATTTGTTGTTGTCTATTCGTACTTGCAAATGGCAGTATGATTGCACAGAAAACTACACGTGCTGATTACAAGATTATTCCATCAGTAAAAAGCATACAGATGGATACCTCTAAGGTGTTTACACTTAAAGAGGGCATGACTGTTGCCTATGATGCCAATAATCAGGAAATGAAGCGCATTGCTGGCTTTCTGTGTCAATGGGTGGAACAGCAGACTGGTGTTAAACTTAATTCTACTACCTGCAAAAAGAATGCTGCTATTCAGCTGAATATTGCTACTCCTATTGGTAAGAAGAAATCAAAGGTGGCACTGACAAAGCAACAGGAAGAAGCCTATTCTATTACCATTAACAAGAAAGGTATTGATATTAGAGCCTATAAGCCAGTAGGGCTTTTCCGTGCTGCTGAAACATTGCGTAAGAGTATTTCTACATCTTCGCTTGTGTTGCCTTATGCGCAGATAAGTGATGAACCTCGTTTTGAATATCGTGGTTTGCACCTTGATTGCTCACGTCATTTCTTTACTGTTGACTTCATCAAGCAGTATCTTGACGTGATGGCTCTTCATGGCTGCAACCAGTTCCACTGGCACCTCACCGATAATCAGGGATGGCGCTTCGAGGTTAAAGCTTTGCCTGAGCTTGCTGTTAAGGGAAGTGTGAGAAAGCAGAGTATGATAGGAAGAAATTCTGGAATATATGACGGCACTCCTTATGGCGGTTACTATACTCAGGAAGAATGCAAAGAGCTTGTTCGCTATGCTGCAGAAAGATATATCAATATCATTCCTGAGATAGACCTTCCTGGTCACTCACAGGCTGCTCTTCATGTGTATCCTAACCTTGGTTGCACTGGCGGTCCCTACCCTGTTGTAACTCATTGGGGTGGTTCACACGAGATATTCTGTGCAGGAAATCCAGAAACAATGAAATTCCTCAAGACCGTTATGAGTGAGTTGTGTGATGTATTCCCTTCAAAATACGTGCATATCGGTGGTGACGAGTGCCCAAAGGATCGCTGGAAGAAATGTCCTAAGTGTCAGGCAAAGATTAAGGAACTGGGATTGAAAAATGATGGTAAGCATAGTGTAGAAAACCAGTTGCAGACATGGATGAACCATGAGATAGAATCGTTCTTGGCAGAACGTGGTCGCAGCATCATAGGATGGGACGAGGTTCTTGAAGGCGGACTTACTGCTGATGGTCTTGTTATGTCGTGGCGAGGTGTAGAAGGTGGCGTTGAGGCTGCCAAACTGCATCATGGCGTTATCATGACTCCTACCTCACATTGCTATTTCGACTATTACCAGCTTAAGGATCGTGACAGACAGCCTGTAGCTCTTGGTAATTACTTGCCTTTGTCAAAGGTTTATTCTTTCGAACCATTACAGCCAAATGCTCTTAACGAAGAAGAACAGAAATTTATTCTTGGTGTGCAGGCAAACCTATGGACAGAATATGTGGGCTATCCTCAGCATGTTTACTATATGCTCTTGCCTCGTCTCGATGCTATCAGCGAGGTGCAATGGTGTCAGCCTGAGCAGAAAGACTTCGAGAGTTTCAAGAAGCGTATGCCAAATATGAAACGTCTGTATGATAAGTTGGGAATAAACTATTGTAGAGATTCCGAATAATTAGAGATTAAACAACTAATAAGCAATAATTAAAAATAGAATTATGTATCGTAAACTATTCTTTGCAATGATGTTGGCGGTATTATCCCTCAACACTTATGCCCAGAAAAACTGGACAGACTACAAGCGCTATGAAAAAGCAAATGTTGCTGACAAGCAGTTGCCACAGAGCCAAAGAAAAGTGGTGTTCATGGGAAACAGCATTACTGATAACTGGTATTCTATGCATACCGATTTCTTTAAGAGCAATGGATATATAGGTCGTGGTATTAGTGGTCAGACAAGTCATCAGATGCTTGTTCGTTTCCACGAGGATGTTGTGAACCTGCATCCAAAGGCAGTTGTCATCAATAGCGGTACTAACGATATTGCAGAGAACAACCACGATTATGTAGAAGATCGTACTTATGAGAATATCATTGCTATGGTTGAGATTGCTCAGGCAAACAAGATCAAGGTTATCCTTACAACCATAACCCCATGTGATAAATATCGCTGGCGTCCACAGCTTACTGATGTAGTGGCAAAGATTAAGCACCTTAATGACAGACTGCGTGCTTATGCCAAGACTCACAAGTGCCTCTTTGTTGACTACTGGTCAGCTATGGCAGGTGAGAATGGTGGTATGCTTCCTGGTATCTCAAGCGATGGCTGCCACCCTACTTTAGAGGGATATGCTATCATGGAACCAATGATTAAAGCTGCTATAGAGAAAGCGACAAAATAGAAGATTGAAATGAACTTATTTATCAGAAAGATATATCAGAGATCGTTGCCAATTGCAATTGGTCTCATGATTCCTATGTGCATGTTGGCAAAGACAACACGTGTTACTTCGCCTAATGGAAAACTCGTTGTTGTGCTCAACACCGCAAAGGGCAACATTGGCTATCAGGTGCTGCAAAACAATAAGCTTGTTTATACCCTTGATAGCATTAGTATGACTATTGACGGACGCAACATCTCTGTTGCAAATCCTAAGGTAGGAAAGGTGGTAAAAGTAAGCAATACCATCCGCCCTACTGTTCCTCTGAAATTTTCAACTATCAACGATTGTTATAACCAAGTCATCGTCTCTTTGGGAAACCATCAGTTGGAGTTGCGAGTGATGAACAATGCCGTAGCTTATCGTTTTTTAAGTAACCAACACAATAAATATATAGAGGTCTTTGATGATCATTTCGCGCTACGTGCAGCCAATAATTTTACTGTTCATCGTCAAACATCACCCGACAACTTTAACACAAGTTACGAAGAGAAGTATGTGCATAGCAATATCAACGAATGGGCGCAGTCTAACCGACGTGTGTCAACAAGTCCGCTATTGCTTTCTCGTGATGATGACACACAGTTGCTGATAGGCGAAAGTGATGTCGATGACTATCCACACCAGTTCCTTCTTCCACGTAATGGAGCTATCGTTCCCACTTATCCAAAGATGCCATTGAAATGGGAACCTTCTGGCGATCGTGGTGAGAAAATCACAAAAGAAGCTGCTTTCATTGCTAAGAAAGAGGGAAAGTGCACATTCCCTTGGCGCTGGGTGGTTGTTACCGACTCAAAGGGACTTATCGAACAGACTGTTCCTGTGCAGCTTGCACGTAAGTCGGTGTTGAATGATGTCAGCTGGATTCGTCCTGGAAAGGTAAGCTGGGAATGGTGGAACGGCAGTTCGCCTTATGGTCCCGATGTAAACTTCAAGATAGGATGTAACTACGATACATACGCTTACTATGCTGATTTTGCAGCTAAGTATGGTATTCAGTATATCCTGCTTGATGAGGGTTGGGCTACCAGCACCCGTGATCCATTCAACGCCAACGACCAGATGCGTCTTAAAGAGCTTATCTCTTACTGTAAGAGCAAGGGCGTAGGTATCTTTCTGTGGCTGTCATGGCTTACAGTAGAACAGCACTTCGACCTCTTTAAGAAATATGCAGAATGGGGCATCGAAGGTGTTAAGATTGACTTTATGGATCATGCCGACCAGTGGATGACTAACTACTACAAGCGTGTTGCTAAGGAAGCAGCTAAATATCATCTTATGGTTGATTTCCACGGAGCATTCACACCTGCAGGCTTGGAGTACGAATATCCTAACGTAATGTCATACGAAGGAGTTCTTGGACTCGAGCAGATGGAAAACTGTAAGCCTGAGAACACTCTCTATCTCCCATTCATTCGCAATGCTGTTGGAGCTGCCGACTTCACTCCAGGTGGTATGATTAATATGCAGCCCGATCGTTATCGTGGCTGTCGTCCTAACTCTGCAGCCTTGGGTACTCGTGCTTTCCAGATGGCACTCTATGTGGTGTTGGAGAGTGGTATTCAGATGCTTGCTGATAGTCCTACTCGCTATTATCAGGAAGACGATTGCACCAGCTATATTGCCAGTGTGCCAACAACATGGGATGAGACTCGTGCTCTCGCTGCTTGTGCAGGTAAATATCTTATCGTAGCACGTAGAAAAGGTAACGAGTGGTTTATCGGTGGTATCTGTGATGGCGAGAAAGACCAACGCACTTTCCAAGTACCTCTCGACTTCCTGAAGGGCAACTATGACTTTACCGCCTATCAAGACGGAGTAAACGCTAATTATCAAGCCATGCACTACAATAAGACTTCAAAGACAGTATCAGGAAAAGATGTGCTGAACATCACCATGATGCGCAATGGAGGTTTTGCTGCAAGGCTCACACCAAAGAAGTAGTTTTTTTAGGGTAATATATAATAATGGATTCAATTAATAATCGCCAGTAAACACAACGTTAATTTAGGTAGAATCCCTCCTATCTCCTCCCCTTAGGGCGGACGGGAGGGATTTTCGTTTTATTGAAATGTTGAAAGAATAAAAAGATAGAGGTGTATCTTATCTTACACTTCCCACAAACATGATAACTCCAGTAGATGCCTCTGTAATTAGATATACAAATGGACGATCAGCATGGAATGTGGCTTTCCCCTTTTCCTCTGGTAGTGAAGTGGTAAAATTCATTTCTGCTACTGTTACGGCAGCAGCCTCAGAGCCCTCTTCGTTAACCTTTATAGCTGCTTTCTGTCGCATCTTGTTGATATATAAATTTCCTTCGTTACACATATTAGGAATCTCTGATACATTCTGATCAAAAGCCTCTTTGATACCCAATTTTTTCATTATACCAACTAAATTTCCTTCAAGGTCATCGGTATCTGAGGTTGTTTCAAATCGTGGTATCTTTAAGTCAACTTCGTATGAGAGCATCTTGAAATAAACATCTTTTTGAAAGTTGCTTTTAGCTAAACTTGTGATTACATCGTTTGTAGTCTTTCCTTCGTTAGGCAACAGAACAGTCATGTTCCACAAACCATTTCCGTATGGAATGCTTACAGCAGAGAAGATGTCGTTCTTCATGTAGTAGATAAGTACATTTTGATGCATCAGTGGCAGTTGGGTGTTACCGGCATAGCCAAAGAAAGTTTCTGTTTTTGTCATCTTAGGGTCAAACTTTGAAGCCCAGTCTGCTTTGAAATAAATAGCATTAAGCAGATAACTAATGGCACCACCTTCAATTCTGTCAAGTATCTTGTCTATCATACCATTGGTTTGGTTGTTAGCCCATGAATTTATTGTTGCAAGGGTTGTGGGCGAATCAAAGTCAAGGTTCTCAGCTTTAGCATTATAGTATTGTAGCATATCCTGCTGATACTGTGGCTTTAGTGTTGCAAGATTCTTGTTGACAAAGATAGCGTTAGCAATGTTTAGTGTTACTTTATCATCTGTCTTTGGTAAGCCATCAATCAGCTTTTTGCAGTAGTTATTTATAGCTTGAATACCACCCTGATGAAAACCTAATGTCTGTTCTATCTCCTGTTCTGTTTGTCCTGTAGCAGCAGAGTTAACCATACCTAAAACGTAGGTGATGCTGAGAGGAGAATAGATGAAGCTTTTACCGCTGTTATCAGCATCGTTTACTGTTTTCAGGAAGTTTAGAGCAAAATTGTTGTTATCGGTTGCAAACTGCTGTTCTTCTGTTGTCAGTTCAATTGGCTGTCTTGTTGTTGGCAGCAGGTTTATTGTTTTTGGTTCAGGACAGACAATAGTCTCGTCTTTAGACTCAGAGCACGAAACTATCGTGCATCCCATGGCAACAAGTGCCACCATCAATAAAATCTTTTTCATATTCATTAGTTTTTTGTTAATGCCACAATATAGTTTTAGGCTACTTGCGTTTTATATTATTTAAATGCAGCTATATGCTAAATCTTGCATGCACCCCTTAATTTTTTACTCTGCAAATATAATGCAGATATTTGCTGTTGCCTAATAAAAAGAATTGTTTGTTGGCATTTGTCCAGAAAGTGGTATTACTACCATATACCAATCATGCAATTATACAATTATACATTTATACAATTATACATTTGCTGCTGCACCCCTATTTCATTTTCCCAGTTAGAGAAAAATTTTTGCCTGCCTGGAAAGTTGGAAAAAGCAATTATTTGTATAATGTATAATTGTATAATTGTATAATCGTGTTTTTTGAGTTTATGAGTTTGTTGTTTAGTTTATAAGTTTGTAGTTTAGTTTATAAGTTTGTGAGTTCTTGAGTTAGAACTTAAAAACTAATAACTAATAAACTACTTATTTATAATTTATAATTTATAACTACTAACTACTAACTACTAACTCCTAACTTCTAACTCCTAACTTCTAACTCCTAACTTCTAACTCCTAACTTCTAACTACTAACTAATAATATAATAACATACGCGCGCGATATACTATATATTATTGTTTTACTTTTATACTTTTTACTCTTTTCCTCTTAGACCTTAAATCTTACGATTATACAATTATACATTATACATTTTCACATTTTTGGGACTTTCAGCAAAGGGTGTTCTTTGTCATTTATCATTTGTCATTTAGCTCAGCGCTCTTTATATATTCAGTTTGCGTTGCTCTAACGCTTGATTTCATTTTACTTGATAAGAGGTCGTCAACAAACCAATTTCCATGTTCTTTTACCATTGTCAAATGGATTGTGAAATCGTTGAAGTTATGTAGGGTTAGTTCTGTTTCAGCAGTATTACCTTTTAATGAGAGAACTCTAACGTTTTTAAATGATAGTTTGTCATTGTCTTGTGCTTGAATCCAATAGTCGTAGTCCCAAAGTCCTATTTCATCGTCATTCTTTGCGTCTATGCTATCTACTTGTGCAGCTTGTAGTTTCCAGCTATCAGAACAGTATTTTTGTACTATAGTATTGTAAGAAACATTGTTGTCGTAGGCATTGTAGTGTTTACAAATGAAACTGTATATTTCTTCTACTCGCTTTTGTACTTCTTTGCAGGAAAGACTATCGTTGTTCTGCTTGGTTATACTGATAGTATCTGTAGAAGTAACATTTTGTGTTGCTACTTGCTGCTTGTTGTTGCATGCAAAGAAAAGGCTTGATGCCAACAGAAATGTGAATGATGCTTTTTTCATGTTATTGTGAGTTTTGTGAGTTTTTTGAGTTCGTGAGTTTGTAAGTTTATAAGTTTTTGAGTTTGTGAATTTTTTGAGTGCCGCACGAAAATTGTTGTATTTTTTCTCCTAAAACATTTTTCATTATACTATAACTGTTATCTCCAGTGCAATGTCCGGTATAGAAGATTGTATTAGGAAATTTGTTATTTAGTGTTTGAGCTAACGCTTGCAATTCGTTGTCAGTTTCGTAGTGTTCATTAAGATGACTATCAAGCAAATGAAGGCCTCCAATACAAATCTTTGGTATAATGTCAATACTATTCAGGATGTTTAGAATGCCATGATGAGCACATCCTGTAAACAAAAAATCACTTGTTTGCAGCACAAGTTCATGATGAAATTCGTCGGCAATATACTCTTGGTTGAGTTTTAGATATAGATTTTTGTTTCCTTGTGGCAATGGGTATTCGTGAGATAAAGACTGATAAATCTTTAAATCGTCAATGGTGCAGTTTGAATCAACAAAGATAAAGCGGTTGTTATAATCTTCAAAATTAGTGTCTCCTGTGATGCTATGCAGATATTTTCGCTTTGAGAAATACTGCTGTTGTGGCACAAGAGATGAAATAATGACCTTTGCTTTTTTATTTATCTGCAAAAAGGAAGGTAATCCACCTATATGGTCGTTATGTCCATGGGAAATGAAAACATAATCAACATCTTCCAGATGGATGCCCAGTTTTTGGGCATTCATAAGGAATATGTTTGACTTACCTGTATCAAGCAATAGTTTGTGGTTTTCGGTTTCTACATATACCGATAAGCCGTGTTCCGAAAGCAGTTCGGTATTGTTTGATCGGTTGTCGGCAAGGACAACGAATTCTTTCATTATTTTATTGAAGGAATAGTGAACACTGGTTTCTCATCGTGATGATTGCAATCGTGATGGTCGCATGCTTCGAGAGAATCTTTTAAGTCGCCTTTCTTATATGCAGCAAGAACGTCCTCCACCTTGCCGTGACAACCTCTTATTACGCTTATTCCGTGGGCAGAAAGCTTGTTGTATGCTCCCATACCCATGTTGCCTGCCAACATCAAGGTGATATTCATTTCTTGCATTACAGAAGCGATATTTGACTTGCAACCACATCCTTCAGGTGAGTCAAGGCGCTCTGTAGATTCAACGTCATTGTTGTCGTTAAGGGTTATTACTGTGTAATAAGCACAATGGCCGAAATGATCGTCAACCATTCCATCGCGTGTAGGAATTGCTATTTTCTTCATATATGTGAGTTGGTGAGTTATTGAGTTTATGAGTTGGTGAGTTTATGAGTTTTTGTGTTAGAACTTAAAAACTTACACAACTAAAAACTATTAAACTTAAAACTAAAAAACTTGTAAAGCAAAAAAGCCTCCACTAAGAAGTGAAGACTTTCTGCGGTGCGTACGAGACTCGAACTCGTGACCTCCTGCGTGACAGGCAGGCATTCTAACCAACTGAACTAACGCACCAGTGGTGAATCTTTTCTGAGCAATTAAGCGGTGCGTACGAGACTCGAACTCGTGACCTCCTGCGTGACAGGCAGGCATTCTAACCAACTGAACTAACGCACCATTTAGGTTGCTTTCTTGATTGCGAGTGCAAAGGTAGGTATTATTTTTTATTCCACCAAATGTTTACCCGTATTTTTTACAAAAAAAATTGCATCATTATTGCGTCTTTATAGGCTTTTCCATCGTATAACCAATGGGGCAGTCGAACTACTTCGCTGAAATTCAGGTCGTTAAAGAGTTTTATTGATGAAATATTATCGCTGGCAACAATTCCGTAAATTTGGTGCAGATGGATAACATTTCTGCAATATTCAATGATTTTTGTGATGATTGCCTTACCAAAACCTTGTTTTTGTCGCTCTTTAAGTACCACTATTCCGAGTTCGGCCCGTTGATGTTGCGGTGAAAAATTAACCAAATCAACAATTCCTACCGTTTCTCCCCTATCGTCGATGGCTATCATGCGCACTTGTTTGTCGGTATATATGTCGTTTGTGGCATTGGCGATATACTGATGAAGCACGTATTTAGAATATGGAACGTTGGTTGTGCTGACGTTCCACATTTCTTTGTCGTTCTCTATTTTATATAATGTGTCAAGATCTTCAGGCTCCATGGCTCTGAGTTCTACAAAGGGAAGGGCTGAATCTTTCATCGTAATGTTTCGTTAGGGGTTATGATAGTATTGCGTTCTGGATGATACGTTCCAATTTTTACGTGTGGTTGCGGTTGCGCCTGCATGAAAGCAAACACATGGCGATAGGCAAAGACAGATGTGTCGTAAACAACACACACGGATGCGGCTTTCTTGCTAATATCACGTGTAACGTGGCCTTGTGGCATGGTGTCTTCGCTGGCCTCTGTTATCTCGGCTGAAATGCCGTTTCTTTTTACAAGCTCCTGACAACGTTCTAAATTGTCTTTGCTACAGAAAAGAATGTATAGCGGTTCTTCTGTCTTGTGATGGCAAAAGAATCCCAATGACTTAATAATGCCATTATATACATTATTTATTAAAGCAAGAGAAGCTTTTATGAAAATAGCAAGATGAACAGGAATGTTCAGCCAACGTGATGCACTTGCAAAATGCTTGCGATAGAAGATGTACATTGCACCATAGAAAACATGTACGTATCTGAAGCTTGTTTTCTGGGTGCTCTCGCCTTTGTAATGCAGTATTTCTACAGGCAGATACCAGTTGGTGTAGCCTGCTTTCTGAATGCGATAGCTGAGATCTATGTCTTCGCCATACATGAAATAGTCTTCATCGAGAAGTCCAACTTTCTCGATAACCTCACGTTTCAGCATGCAGAAGGCTCCGCTGACAATGTCAATCTTGTGTGGTTCGTCCCATGAGAGATAGCTCATGTAGTAGCGGGCAAACTTACGATTGTTTGGATAGCGTTTCCATAGTCCAGTAAACTTGTAGAATGCTGTCATTGGGGTTGGCACTCCCCTACGGCTTTCCATGGCGTAGGTGCCATCGGTATTGAGCATCTTAACGCCTAATGTGCCGCTTCCTGGGTGCATGTCGAGAAAATTGACAGCGCGTGCAATGGTTTGCTCTCCTACTATAGTGTCAGGATTAAGTAATAGAATGTATTCACCTTTTGCTTGGCGTATGGCTTTGTTGTTTGCTTTGGCAAAGCCATCGTTATGGTTGTTCTCAATATAGCGAACGTTAGGATAAATGGCTCGCAGATATTCAACGCTATTGTCGCGAGAATGATTATCTACGACGATAATCTCAGACTCAATGCCATAGAGGGCTTTCTCGAGCGAATGAAGGCATTGCGCGAGATAGTATTTTACATTGTAGTTTACTATGATAACAGATAATTTCATGCTTCGCTTTCTGTTACTTCGGCTTCACATCTCTTCATGGTAGGAACTATAAAGAGACTGCTAAGAAACAAAACAATAGCCATGTATCCAAAGCCTGGCTCCATAAAGAAATAATAAAGCAAAATGTTTATTATCATTGGAAAATGAAGCATATCCATGCGCAACATGCCATATACTAATAGTTTTGCATGATTAGGGGTTGTGTCGTTGATGAGTTCCTCGTGAATCTTGCGAAACTTAAAGAGGCGGAGTGCCAAAGGAATCAAGGCAAGAGTGCTTATCACTAATACTGTCTTGCATATAAAAAACATTTCTGTTTCTTTTTGCAGAAGACCGATGAAATTAGGTGTTGTTAATTCGCATAGGCCTACCCATATAATGGCGAAAGACATCATACCTATATAAACAGCCATCAAGGCACGTTGTGTTTGCTTTAATCCTTGTTTTTTTTCCATTGTTTTTATATTATAATCTTGATAATTGTGGTTATCTTGTGAAGAGTGTTCTGTTTACGATACTTCTTCCCAATGTTACTTCATCAGTATATTCGAGTTCATCGCCAACAGAGATACCACGAGCAATAACCGAGAGTTTTACATCATAATCAGATAGTTTTCGTGATATATAGAAGTTTGTTGCATCTCCTTCCATGGTGGAACTGAGAGCAAGAATAACTTCTTGTATGCCACCTTCTTTAACACGTTCAACAAGTGATTCAACCTCAATGTCGGAAGGGCCAATACCATCCATAGGCGAAATTATTCCGCCTAAAACGTGATAAAGACCATTAAACTGCTGGGTGTTCTCTACAGCCATTACATCCTGTATGTTCTCAACAACACATATAGTTGATTTGTCACGTCGTTCGTCAGAACATATAGGACATATATCAGTATCGCTGATATTATGACACACTTTGCAATACTTCACATCGTGTTTCACATTGTGAATAGCTTCAGTAAATGCATCAACTTCTTCTGTGTCGCGCTTTAGCATAGCCAAAACAAGGCGCAAAGCTGTTTTGCGACCTATGCCAGGAAGAGTTGAGAATTCCTGAACAGCCTTTTCTAATAACCTTGATGGATAATGTTGTTCCATGCTGCAAAGATATGAAAAATATAACAATATCCAAAAGGTTTGAGTTAACTATGAGTTTTTGAATTCTTTAGTTTTTTAGTTTTGGGGTTGATAGTTTAGTGAATAAGAACTCACAAACATAAAAACTTGCACGCTTGTACCAAACGCAGAACCATACGCAAGCTACTATAAGAACTGCAACACCAAGATAATAGCCTGTTTCTCCGAGATTGAATGCCTGTGGAGAAACAAATATGAAGGTAGAGCATACAGTTGTCATGAAGAGCGCTGGAATAAGCGACACAAGGAAAGGCTTGTGTTTCAGACAGAGATATGCTGTAATAGTCCAAAGCGTGAACACACTCAAAGCCTGGTTAGACCAGCCGAAATATTGCCATATTACGTTGAAACCATCAGGATTTTCCATCTGCCAGATAAGTATGCCTAAGGAAACGGTAAAAACAGGAAGGGCAATAATTAAACGCTTTTTAATTGTTTTCTGTGATATATGCAAGCTGTCGGCAATGATAAGTCGAGCGCTGCGAAGGGCTGTGTCACCACTTGTGATAGGCGCAGCAACAACACCAAACATAGCAAGAATACCACCAAAAACGCCTAACCAAGAGCTGCAAATGAGTTTTACCACCGTTGGTGCATCAAAATATTGTACTAATGTTTTGCCGCCTTCGGTACCAGCTTGCTGCATGAAAGCATTTAGTGTGTTGGCATCAACACACTCCTTCCAGCCACCATAATAGAAGAAATACATACTTGCGGTTGCCCATATCAAGGCAACGATTCCTTCTGTAATCATTGAACCATAGAAAATTGGACGGCCCATCTTCTCGCTTTTCATGCAACGAGCCATCAGCGGACTTTGTGTGGCGTGGAAGCCAGAGATTGCTCCGCAGGCAATAGTGATGAAAAGACAAGGAAAAAGGGCGTTCTTGGTCATAAAGCTGTCTGCACCTAATATTGATGCAGGCTGATTGAGATTACCGTCTAAAGCATTTTCCCATAGCTCTGGAATGGCAGGCATCTTTATAAAAAGTCCCACAAGCAGGGCTGCTGCCATAAACAACAGAGAGAATGCAAACAAAGGATATATTCTGCCTATGATCTTGTCTATTGGCAACAGAGTGGCAATAACGTAGTAAACGAAGATGAGTACTATCCAGAACATCTTGTTGTCCCAAAACGAGGTAAGAATTATAGCTGGACTATATACGAAAACGGCTCCAACCATGAGCAATAAAAGGATAGAGAAAACAAGCATTATCTTTTTGGTGGTGTTGCCCAAGTATTTTCCAACGAGTTCTGGAAGGTTGGCTCCTCCGTTTCTAATACTCAGCATACCACTCATATAATCGTGCATGGCTCCAGCAAAGATGCAGCCAAGAACTATCCATAGATAAGCCACAGGGCCATACCATGCACCCATGATGGCACCGAAGATTGGACCCGTGCCTGCAATGTTTAGAAATTGAATCATGAAAATCTTCCATGTAGGAAGAACAATGAAGTCAACACCATCAGATTTCTCAATAGCTGGTGTTTTGCGATTGTCGGGGCCAAAAACGTGGTCAATAAACTTGCCATAGACAAAATAGCCTATCAAAATAGCCAAAAGGCTAAAAGAAAAAGAAATCATTTTTATTTCGCTCTATTTAAAACTGTTATGCAAAAGTACGGATTTGTTGTTAAATTACAAAATAATTACCCTGTTTTATTTTAAATTATTATCATCCCCTCCCCAGTGGAGAAGGGAGAACTATCGGCTGGAATACGCACATAAAAAACAGAATATATTTCACATTCCACATTTTTTATTATCTTTGCAAGCATGAAAAGAAATGTTCTTGTCATAATATTGCTATTTATAATGCTTGCGGTAGGTGCCCAGAAACGAGAGGTGCGTGCTGTATGGCTTACTACTATAGGTGGGCTCGACTGGCCACACTCCTATTCTCAGTCGGAATTGTCGGCTGAAAAACAGAGACAGGAATTTTGTTCTATTTTGAATAAGCTGCAAAAGGCTGGCGTAAATACTATTCTCTTGCAGACTCGTGTTCGTGCAACAACTATATACCCTTCTGTATATGAACCTTGGGATGGATGTTTGAGTGGTTTTCCTGGAAAAAGTCCAGGATACGATGCTCTTCAGTTTGCTATTGACGAATGTCACAAACGTGGTATGGAACTTCATGCTTGGGTGGTAACTATTCCTGTGGGAAAGTGGAACAAATTAGGTTGCCAACGTCTTAGAAAGAAATATCCTAATCTTGTTTGCAAGATAGGTGATGAGGGCTATATGAATCCGGAAAAGGAACAGACGGCAGACTATATTTCACAGATGTGTTACGAGATTGCCAGCAACTATGATGTTGACGGCATTCATCTTGATTATATTCGTTATCCGGAAACTTGGAAGATTCGTATAAACGCTGATGCTGCCCGACGAAATATAACACGAATTGTTGAAGCTGTAAACCGCTCGGTGAAGGGCATAAAACCTTGGGTGAAAATAAGTTGCTCGCCTGTGGGTAAAGCAAGTGATTTGACACGTTATTGGGCTCACGGATGGAATGCTCGCGATGTGGTTATGCAAGATGCGCAACAATGGGTAAAGAACGGATTGATGGATGCCCTCTTCCCTATGATGTACTTCAAAGGCAACAACTTCTACCCTTTTGCTGTTGACTGGCAGGAACAAAGTAATGATAGAATAATTGCACCGGGATTGGGTATTTATTTCCTTTCTCCAAGTGAGAAGAACTGGTCTTTGAGCGAAATCTCCCGCGAGATGTATGTACTTCGCCAGTATGGCATGGGGCATGCTTATTTCCGTAGTAAGTTTTTTACTGATGATGTAAAAGGTATCTACGACTTTGCAAGTAGAGATTTTGACACAAATCCTGCCCTTGTGCCGCCTATGACCTGGGAAAAGAAAACTGCTCCAGATGTGCCAAAGGGCCTGAAGCTTGCTTCGGGGAATTTGTCTTGGCAAAAGGAAAAGAACCTTGTTTATAATATATATAGCAGCAGAAAATGGCCTGTTGACATCAAGGATGCAGAGAATTTGATGATTGCCCGTCAAGAGGTTAATCATTTGGTTGTTCCAGAAGGAAATGGGCGTTACTATGCTGTAACAGCTATGGACAGATATGGTAATGAGAGCGAAGCTGCACAAAGCCATCAAAAAGAAATAGTGACAAAGAAAATGTTGAGGGTTTGTGGCAAATATGTTGAATTACCAGCAGGTTTCTTTCCTACAGATAATGTTATTGTTGTGGCGAGTGTCGAAGGGAACATGCTGAGAGCTTTATATGTTAAGGATGCAAAGGCCGATGTATCTGCAATTCCGTCGGGTATGTATCAAATACGAAGCGTAAATCGTAAGGGAGTAAGTCATAGAATAGGATTTTTCTGTATTCCTATGCACTAATAAGTTATATAACATGAATCAAGACATTATCAATATTCTTCTCAAAGAGGCAGACAGATACGAAACGGAATCGTTTCTTTTCGACGATCCTTCATGGTTTATGCACCATGTTACAGGGCGACGAAATAAGGAAGTGACAGCTTTTGTTGCTTCGTGTCTCAGTTATGGGGCACGCGAGATGTTTATTCCAAAGATAGAATATCTGCTGCGAAGAGCAAACGGAGAACTTGATAGATGGGTTCTAAGCGGTGAATATAATTGGGATGTACCAGATAATGACGAGTCGTTTTATCGTCTTTATACAAATGCAACGATGAACAGATTCTTTGCAAAACTTCGCAAACTTCTTTGTGAACACGGCACTTTGGGAGCCTTTGCAGCCGATATGGTGCAGGATAAAGAGGCAATAACCTTTATTGAGGCTATTACGAAATATTTCAATCCTGAGGGCGAGCCTGCGAGTTTGGTCATTCCGCAGAACACTCAAAGCAGTTGTAAGCGTCTTTGTATGTTTCTTAGATGGATGGTTAGAGACGATTCTCCTGTTGATCTTGGTATTTGGAGCTCGTTTATTGACCGCAAGACACTAATCATGCCGCTTGATACTCATGTGGTGCAGGAGGCCAATAGACTTGGACTTATGAATACTAAGTCAACAACAATGTCGGCAGCTAAGGAACTAACAAGGATTCTTGCCAAAGCCTTCCCTGACGACCCGGTAAGAGGTGATTTTGCACTTTTTGGTTATGGTGTAAATCATTGACAAATTGATTCAAGATCATCTAAGAGGCATCTCGGAACCATCTCGAAGGAATCTCGAAGCCTAATTTTAGAATAAATATTGACAAGCACGCCTTCTGTTTATCTTATTTTGTTCAAACTCTTTCGGGTTTGAAAAAAAAATTGTACCTTTGCAGCCGATTTATTATATAATAAGGTAAATAGTTCAAATGATAACACTTACAAATCTTGCTATCCAATTCGGAAAACGAGTACTTTACAAAGATGTAAACATTAAGTTTACACGTGGTAACATTTATGGCGTTATCGGTGCAAACGGCGCCGGTAAGTCTACTCTTTTGCGCGCTATCAGCGGTGATCTTGAGCCTAACAAGGGTTCTGTAGAACTTGGTCCTGGTGAGCGCCTTTCTGTTTTGGAACAGGATCACTTTAAATACGATGATTTTCGTGTGATGGATACCGTTCTCATGGGTCATGAGAAACTTTGGAGCAATATGAAGGAGCGTGAGCGCCTTTACTCAAAGGAAGAAATGACTGAGGAAGATGGTAACCGTGCTGCAGAACTTGAGGAGAAGTTCGCTGAGATGAACGGTTGGGAAGCTGAGAGCGATGCTGCTCAGTTGCTTCAGCATCTTGGTGTTGCTGAAAGCGAGCACAATAAGCTCGTTGGCGAATTGAGCAATACACAGAAGGTGCGTGTAATGTTGGCAAAGGCTCTCTTTGGTAAACCAGACAACTTGTTGCTCGATGAGCCTACTAACGACCTTGATCTTGATACAGTAGAATGGCTTGAGGACTATCTTAGTGAGATTGACGAGAACCAGACTGTTCTTGTTGTTAGTCACGACCGTCACTTCCTTGATGCAGTCAGCACACAGACAATTGATATCGATTTCGGCAAGGTAACAGTATTTGCTGGTAACTATAGCTTCTGGTATGAGAGTTCACAGTTGGCTCTTCGTCAAGCTCAGAACCAGAAGATGAAAGCTGAGGAAAAGAAAAAGCAGCTTGAGGAGTTTATTCGTCGATTCTCTGCCAATGTGGCAAAGAGTAAGCAGACTACTTCTCGTAAGAAAATGCTTGAAAAGCTTAATGTTGAGGAAATCAAACCATCAAGCCGTAAGTATCCTGGTATTATCTTCCAGATGGATCGTGATCCAGGAAACCAGATTCTTGAGGTTGAAGGCTTGAAGGCTGTTGAGGAGGATGGAACAGTTCTCTTCGATAACGTAAACTTCACAGTAGAGAAAGACCAGAAAGTTGTGTTCTTGAGCCACAACCCTAAGGCAATGACTGCCCTCTTTGAAATTATCAACGGTAACCGCAAGGCTGATGCTGGTACATTCAAATGGGGTGTTACAATTACAACAGCCTATCTCCCACTCGACAATACAGAATTCTTTAATAGCGACAAGAACCTTATCGAGTGGTTGTCACAATATGGCGTAGGTAATGAGGTGCTCATGAAGGGTTATCTCGGTCGCATGCTCTTCTCTGGAGAAGAAGTGCTGAAGAAGGTGAATGTGCTTTCAGGAGGTGAGAAGATGCGTTGTATGATTGCACGTATGCAGTTGCAGAATGCTAACTGTTTGATTCTTGATACTCCAACCAACCACCTTGATCTGGAGTCTATTCAGGCATTCAATAACAACTTGGTTGGTTTCAAGGGAAATATTCTCTTCTCAAGTCACGACCACGAGTTCATTAAGACTGTTTCTAACCGTATTATTGAGCTCACACCAAATGGTACTATCGATAAGATGATGCCTTACGATGAATACATCCACGATGAAAGCATCAAGGCTCAGAAGGAGAAGATGTACAAGGGTTAATGAGTAATGATTAATGAGTAATGTATATTTGTATAATTGTATAATTGTATAATGAAAAAAGACTCATCAAATACATTTCATTAGAAAAAATAAAAGGAGTGGCACGATATTTGTAGTCACTCCTTTATAGTAATATAAAATAACGATTATGTCAGAAAAAGAAAATAAAGAAATGGAGTGTGAGGTTGAAAACACAGAAAAAACTGTGGAAACCTCTGTAGATGAAGAAACTGCTGATAATCAGGCTGATGCAAACGAAGAGGCAACAGAGAAAGACCCTCTTGAGGAGGCAAATGAGCAAATTGCAAAGCTGAAAGATCAGCTTTTGCGCACTATGGCAGAGTTTGAAAACTACAAGAAGCGCACTCTGAAAGAAAAGACAGAACTTATTCTGAATGGTGGTGAGAAGACTATTTCTGCCATTTTGCCTGTTCTTGATGACATGGAACGCGCTATTGCCAATGCTGACAAGGCCGACGATATTAATAAACTTGAAGAAGGTTGGGAACTTATCTACAAGAAGTTCGAAGGTTGCTTGAATAGTCTTGGTGTGAAGAAGATTGAAACAGAAAATGCTGATTTCAATACTGATTATCATGAAGCTGTAGCCATGGTTCCTGGTATGGGTGATGACAAGAAGGGCAAGGTTATTGATTGTGTTCAGACAGGTTACCTGCTTAATGAAAAGGTTATCCGTCATGCAAAGGTAGCTGTTGGACAATAATAATTATTCAGCATAATCATCTCTAAAAAAGAGGAAAGATAAATGGCAAAAAGAGATTACTATGAGGTGCTTGGCGTTGACAAGAACGCCTCAGAAGCAGAAATAAAGAAGGCTTACCGTAAGCTGGCTATTAAATATCACCCAGACCGAAATCCTGGTGATAAAGAGGCGGAAGAAAAGTTTAAAGAAGCTGCCGAAGCGTATGATGTGCTTCATGATGCACAGAAGCGTCAGCGTTATGACCAGTTTGGTTTTAATGGTCCACAGGGCGAAGGCTTTGGCGGATTTGGCGCTGGCGGCATGAACATGGATGATATCTTCTCTATGTTTGGCGACCTCTTCGGAGGTCATGGTGGGTTTGGCGGTTTTGGCGGAGGCTTTGGAGGTGGCTACGAGAAGCCACGTTTTAAGGGTGCCGACCTAAGACTTCATGTAAAGCTCACCCTTCAAGAAATTGCAACAGGAACAACAAAGAAATTTAAGTTGCATAAGGATGTAACTTGTACCCATTGTAATGGTACAGGTGCAGAGGAAGGAACTTCTGCTGAAACATGTACTAAGTGTGGTGGTAGTGGCGTTGTTATCAAGAGCGTTCGCACCATGCTGGGTATGATGCAAACCCAGACGGAGTGTCCTGATTGCCACGGAGAAGGCACTGTTATAAAGCACAAGTGTAAGCATTGTGGTGGTACTGGCATTGTTAAGGGCGATGAGGTTGTTGAGATAAATATACCTGCTGGCGTTGGTGACGGAATGGTTGTAAACATTCAGGGCAAAGGTAATGCCGGGCAGCATAATGGCATAAACGGAAATATTCAGGTGTATATTCAGGAAGAAAAGAACGACACCTTTGTTCGTGATGGTCAGGATTTGTACTATAACCTCCTACTCGACTTGCCTACTGCTGTTTTGGGTGGTAATGTAGACATACCTCTAGTTAATGGCAGTAAGATGAGTTTGAAGATTGATGCTGGTACTCAGCCAGGCAAACAGGTTAGACTTCGTGGAAAAGGTCTTCCTGCTGTTCAAGGATACGGAAGTGGTACAGGTGATATAATCGTTAATATTAGCGTGTATATTCCTGAAACACTTACTCATGACGAGAAGAAACTCTTTGAAAAACTTCGTGATAGCGAAAATGTTGTTGCTGACAACACAAAGAAAAAGAGTGTTTTTGAACATATAAAGAATCTGTTTAATTGATTTGTAATCAATGAATTATAAAGAAACTGTAGAGTATCTATTTAATAGCACCCCTGTCTTTGAACATGTGGGTGCTTCTGCATATAAAGAGGGACTTTCAAACACATTAGCTTTAGACGAACATCTTGGCCATCCTCATAAGAACTTTAAGACCATTCATGTTGCTGGTACTAACGGAAAAGGCTCTTGTTCACACACTCTTGCTGCTATCTTGCAGTCTATGGGCATGAAGGTGGGATTATACACAAGTCCACATATTGTGGATTTTCGTGAGCGCATTCGTGTGAATGGCGAATGTCTTTCTGAACAATATGTAGTTGATTTTGTAGAGCAACATCGCAGTTTCTTTGAACCTTTACATCCTTCATTCTTTGAGTTGACAACAGCTATGGCTTTCCGCTATTTTGCTGATCAGAAAGTGGATATCGCTGTTATTGAAGTAGGACTTGGAGGAAGACTTGATTGTACGAATATCATTACGCCTGAATTAAGTATTATTACGAATATTTCGCTTGATCATACGCAATTTCTTGGTGATACATTAGCTAAGATAGCTGGTGAGAAGGCTGGTATAATAAAAGAAGGTGTAAAGGTAGTTATTGGTGAAGATGTTGAGGAAACGCGTCCTGTTTTTGAAGCAAAGGCAAAAGAAAAGAATGCCCCTATTGTTTTTGCCCAAGACTATCCTGAAGTGCTCTGTTCGGAAGCTTGTGCTGAAGGCGGTAGAAACTATGAAACACTAAACTTTGGAATGATTCATGGAGATCTTTCGGGCGATTATCAAGAACGTAATATGAATACATGTTTGATAGCATGTAAGGTATTAGGGCTGAAGAAAGAAAATGTTATAGAAGCCGTTGCTCACGTAGCAGAACGAACAGGACTTGTAGGACGATGGATGAAGATAAACGAAAGTCCGCTTGCTGTTTGCGACACAGGTCATAATGTTGGTGGTTGGAAATATCTTGCTCCGCAGATAAAAGCTCAGAAATGCGAGCACTTAAGAATAGTGTTTGGTATGGTTGATGACAAGGATATTGATTCTGTTATGGAAATGCTTCCAAAGAATGCAATATATTATTGGACGCAGGCAACATCGCATAGAGCTATACCTAAAGAGATTGTAGCAGATAAAGGTAGAACCCATCAGCTTGAAGGCAATATATATAATTCTGTGAAAGAAGCATATAGAGAAGCCTTGAAAGATGCCAGTAATGACGATTTTGTTTTTGTGGGCGGAAGTAGTTATGTAGTGGCAGACTTGCTTTCATAAATAGCGGTGGTGTTAAAGAAGTAGAATATTGTTGTCTTTTTTGTTTTTTTTGCTGAACAATTCAAGCAAAAAGTTTGTAATATTAGATTTTTTTTTGTTACTTTGCATATACAAAGATGCAATCTAGTAACTAAATTTAAAATATTGATATTATGAGCACTGAAGCAGAAAAGATCTGTGGTCTGAAGAGAGAAGATTTTCAGACCACCGTACAAGGAAAGGAGACTGATCTATTTATCCTGAAAAACGCACAGGGTAATGCCGTAGCAATAACAAATTATGGTGGTGCAATCGTTGCTATCATGGTTCCAGATAAGAATGGAAACATGGGTAATGTAGTTGAGGGACACGACAATATCAATGATGTTGTTAACTCTCCAGAACCATACCTCAGCCGTTTGATTGGTCGTTATGGAAACCGTATTGCAAAAGGTACATTCACACTTCATGGTAAGGAGTATCATTTGAAGCTTAACGATGGTCCTAACTCATTACATGGCGGTCCTACAGGTTTCAACGTTCGTGTGTGGGATGCTGAAAGAATGAACGACCAGAGTGTTGTTCTTAACTATGTGAGCGCATATGGTGAGGAAGGTTTTAAAGGTGAGTTGAAGACTACCGTTGTTTACACTTTCAACGATGATAATGAGTTGGTTATCGACTACTTGGCAACTACTAACAAGAAGACTATCGTTTGTCTTACAAATCATGCATTCTTTGCTTTGGCAGGTATAGCTAATCCTACTCCATCAGTAGAAAACATTGAACTTCAGATAAATGCAGACTTCTATCTGCCTATCGACAATACATCTATTCCTACAGGTGAAATCTTGAAGGTTGAGGGAACTCCATTCGACTTCCGTACACCAAAGGTTATTGGCAAGGATATAGAGGCAGACAACGAGCAGTTGAAGAATGGTAGTGGTTATGACCACAACTATGTTCTTAATAAGAAGGAACCAGGTGAATTGAGTTTTGCAGCTAAGTTGCTTGAGCCAGTTAGTGGCCGTACAATGGAGGTTTACACAACAGAGCCAGGTTTGCAGCTCTATACAGGTAATTTCCTTAACGGAATTACTGGTCAGCATGGTGCTACATTCCCACGTCGTTCTGGTATCTGCCTTGAGGCTCAGCACTTCCCAGATAGTCCTAACCGCCCTTACTTCCCACCTGTAACACTTGAACCAGGTCAGCAGTATAAGCAGAAGACTATCTATAAGTTTGGCGTAGAGAAATAATCTTTCTAAATATCAGCTATTTATAATATAACTATTAAACAAAAAAATGGAAACTAAAAACAAACAGAACGGAGCTATTATTGCGATCATAACAATGATGTTTCTTTTCGCGATGATCTCTTTCGTGACCAATCTGGCAGCCCCTTTTGGTCTCATTTGGGGAAATGAGTACAATTGGGCAGGCATGATGGGTAACTTGATGAACTTCTTGGCGTATCTATTTATGGGTATCCCAGCAGGTAAGATGCTTATCAATTATGGTTATAAGAAAACCGCTTTGATAGCTCTTGCAGTAGGTGTTGTAGGTATTTTCGTACAATATCTTTCAAGTGTAGTAGGTTCAAACACAGCTATATTCACATTTCAGGAGCAGGCTGTTAACTTGAACTTCATTATTTACTTGCTTGGTGCATTTATCTGCGGTTTCTGCGTATGTATGCTGAATACAGTAGTAAACCCTATGCTTAACCTTTTAGGTGGTGGCGGTAACCGTGGTAATCAGTTGATTCAGACTGGTGGTACCCTGAATTCACTTTCTGGTACTCTGACACCTCTCTTTGTAGGTGCTTTGATTGGACAGGTTAGTGATAAAACAGCTATGAGCGATGTAACACCTCTGCTCTTTATTGCCATGGCAGTATTTATTGCTTCTTTCTTCATTCTGTTCTTTATCGCTATTCCTGAACCACAGGATAATGTAGAATCTAAGGGCGGTTTCCTTGAAGAAATTGTTGCACCTCTCAAGTTCCGTCATTGTATGCTTGGTATTATCGGTATCTTCTTCTATGTAGGTATTGAGATTGGTATTCCATCACAGTTGACATTCTATTTGTCTAAGTCTGCTGCTGAAGGCGGTGTTGGACTTGAGAATGGTGCTGCTATCGGTGGAGCTATTGCTGCAATGTATTGGATGCTCATGCTTGTTGGACGTTTCTCAAGTTCTTTGATTAGCGGTAAAGTAAGTACAAGAACACAGATGATTACTGTGTCAATTACAGCTATTACTCTTCTGGTTATTGCTATCTTCCTGCCAAGTTCTAACACTATTTCTATGCCAGGTTATAGCGTATCAGACGGTTTCAGTATGTTTGCCGTTCCTACAAAGTGTTTGTTTATAGTATTATGCGGTCTTTGCACATCTGTAATGTGGGGTGGTATCTTTAACCTTGCTGTTGAAGGTCTTGGAAAATACACAGCAGTGGCTTCTGGTCTGTTCATGACCATGGTTGTTGGTGGTGGTATCATGCCTCTCATCCAGAACCTGATTGCTACAAGCGCAGGATATATCACCAGCTACTGGTTGGTTGTAGCTATGCTTGGCTACTTGTTCTTCTACGCTGTTGTAGGTTCAAAGAACGTGAATAAAGACATAAAGGTAGATTAATTCTAACAAAAACTAAATATGTAGCTCCATCTTACCAAGTGGAGCTACATTCATTTTAAACCTATAACTAAAAATGGACATTGAAAAAGTAAGAAGTCGTTTTATCAAGCATTTCGATGGTAAGACGGGAAATGTGTATATGTCACCAGGACGTATTAACCTTATTGGCGAACACACAGACTATAATGGTGGTTTTGTATTCCCAGGTGCTGTAGATAAAGGCATTATGGCAGAAATACGTCCTAATGGTCTTGACACTGTTATTCTCTATTCTATTGACCTTAAAGACAAAGTAGAATTTAATATTGATGACCCAGAAGGTCCACATGCCACATGGGCACGTTATATCTATGGTGTTGTTCAGGAAATGAAAGCACTTGGTGTACCTGTAAAGGGATTCAATGCAGCATTCTATGGTGATGTTCCTTTAGGTGCAGGTATGAGTTCTTCGGCTGCTCTTGAGAGTTGTTTTGCCTTTGCTCTTAATGATTTGTTTGGTGACAATAAAGTAAGCAAGTGGGATCTTGCTCTTGCAGGACAGGCTACAGAACACAAGTATATCGGTGTTAACTGTGGTATCATGGATCAGTTTGCATCTGTATTCGGTCAGGAAGGCAAGCTTATGCGCTTGGATTGCAGAAGTCGCGATTTTGAGTATTTCCCATTTAATCCAGAAGGTTACAAGCTTGTTCTTGTTAACTCGAAAGTTAAGCACGAATTAAAGGGCTCTCCATACAACGATCGTCGTAATTCATGCGAGAATGTAGTAAAGCACATTGCAGCAAAGCACCCTGAAGGAAAGTTTGATACTCTTCGTGATTGCACATGGGAGCAGCTTGATGAAGTGCGCCAGGAAGTGGGTGAAGAAGACTACACACGTGCTCACTTTGTGCTGGGTGAAAAAGATCGTGTGCTTGCAGTATGTGATGCTCTTGTTAAGGGTGACTACGAAACTGTTGGTCAGAAGATGTATGAAACTCACTATGGTTTGAGCAAGGAATATGAAGTGAGCTGTGAGGAGCTTGACTTCCTTACCGAAGTAGCTAAGGAAAATGGAGTTACAGGCTGCCGTATTATGGGTGGCGGTTTTGGTGGCTGCACTATTAACCTTGTAAAGGATGATTTGTATGACAAGTTTGTAGAAACAGCTAAGGAGAAGTTTAATGCGAAATATGGTCATGAACCAGAGGTATATCCAGTTGTGATTAGCGAAGGTTCACATAAAGTGTGCTAAATAACTTAACATTGCGTTATAGCAATTAACGTGAATAATACTATAGCCCGCAAAAAGGATAATTTCTTTTTTGTGGGCTACTATTTTATATAAAAGTGTTAATTCTACACTACAACGCAAAAAAAATGCGTGTAATATGTACAAGATTAAATAAAATGTTGTAAATTTACACCCATAAAATCAAATTTACCTATAATTAAATGAATTATTCACCTAATAATCATGTTTATATGAATAGCCTAAAACATTTAATGCTTGGAGCAGGCGTTGTTACTGCTCTATTCTCAGCATGTGCGGGCAAAGATGCACAGCTGACAGTTTCTGGTTTAAATCCAGCTGCTTTTGATTCAACAATCAACGGCAAGAAAACCGAGTTGATCACTTTGAAGAACAACAATGGCATGGAAGTGTGCCTCACCAACTATGGTGGTCGTGTTGTGTCTCTTGTTGTACCAGACAAGAATGGTACTCCTACTGATGTTGTTTGCAGCTATGATAATATTGCTCAGTATGCAGACACCTTGAATACCCCTTCTGATTATGGTTCAACTGTTGGTCGTTATGCCAACCGTATCAAGGATGGAAAGATTACTATTCTAAAGAGTGATACTACCGTAAGCAAAGACATTAAGGAATTAAAAGAGCATGTTACAATTGTTGAAAATCACAATTATATAACATATAATCTTCGTAAGAACGATAATGGGAACTGTCTGCATGGCGGTGGCAACACAGGTTGGATGAATAAGGTGTATGATATTACAGCAAAGACAGATACTTCTGTAACATTTGCTATTACTGCACCTGATGGCGAGAATGGTTTCCCTGGAAATGTGAAGGCTACAGCCACATATACTGTAACAAGCGATAATGCTCTTGATATTGTATTTGAGGCTACTACAGACAAGAGAACTGTAATTAACATGACAAACCACAGCTATTTTAATTTGACTGGTGATTTGTCAAAGGCTGGAACAAGCCAGATTATGTATATTAATGCTGATTACTTCACTCCAGCTGATTCCCTTTATATTCCAACAGGCGAAATTCGTTCTGTATATGGTACACCAATGGACTTTACAAAGAAGCATGCTATTGGCGAGACTATAGGCAACACTTTCTTTGATCAGATTAAGAATGCTGGTGGTTACGATCACAACTGGGTTCTTAATACAAAGGGTGACGATAAGGTTGTAGCAGCAAGTCTTTATGCTCCAAACAATGGTATCTTCATGCAGGTTTATACCAATGAACCAGGTATGCAGGTTTATACTGGTAATTTCCAGGGTACAGGTATTGCTTGCAAGCATGGTGTTAAGTATCCTAAGCATGTGAGTGTTTGTTTTGAGAGTCAGAAGTTCCCAGACTCTCCTACCAAATACAATGCAAAGACTAAGGGTTGGGAAGTATCTAATCCTTTCCTTAACCCAGGTGAGAAATATCATTCACATCTTGTTTATAAGTTCTCTGTAAAATAATTATATTTTTAGGAACCTTTTTGTCTCGCCAGTAATTGAACTTTTTTTTGATTCTCTGACACAACAAAAAGGTTTCTATACTAAAAATGAATTAACTCAAAATCGAAAGAAAAGAGAGAATAACTCATTGAAAACTTAAACTAAAAACAAAATAATCAAAATGAAAAGTATTAGCGAAGCATTGGCTTCATCGGGATTTGAGACTATTGATTTCCTCATCCTCGTGTTCTATCTAATTCTTCTTGTAGGATTAGGTCTCTTCTTGAGCCGTAACAAAGACGGAAAGGAAAAGACAGCTAACGACTACTTCCTTGCTGGTAACACTCTTACCTGGTGGGCAGTAGGTGCATCTCTTATTGCTGCTAACATTTCTGCAGAGCAGTTTATTGGTATGTCAGGAACTGGTTTCCGTGACGGTATTGCTATTGCAGCCTACGAGGTAATGGCTGCTGTGACACTTGTTGTTATTGGCAAATTCCTTCTTCCTGTAATGCTCGACCGCAAGATTTTCACTATTCCACAGTTCCTTCGTGAGCGTTATAATGATGGTGTGGGCCTTGCTTTCTCAATTCTGTGGCTGTTCCTTTACGTATTTGTGAACCTCACCTCTGTAGCATGGCTTGGTGCTATTGCCATTGAGCAGATTCTTGGTTTGCAGGGAATGGCAGTTGAAGTATTTGGAATAACTATCAGCATCCGTATGTTGATTATCTTCTTCCTTTTCCTTGTTGCAGGTATCTATTCTATCTACGGTGGTCTTGCATCTGTTGCATGGACAGACGTTATGCAGGTTACCTTCCTTGTAGGTGGTGGTTTGATTACAGCTTTTGTTGCCTTGAGCGAGATGGGAAAGGTGTTCGGAACAGATGCTCTTGGAGCTTTGAGCCGAGTATATACAGACCTTACTACCGGTTCTCACGCAACAGATGTGCACTTCCATCTTGTTATTCAGGAGAGTCACAATGCAGGAGCATTTGCTAACGTTCCTGGTATTGCTGCTGTTGTTGGTGGTGTATGGCTCACCAACCTGGGTTATTGGGGTTTCAACCAGTATATCATTCAGAAGGGTCTCGCAGCAAAGAGCATTGAAGAGGCAAAGAAGGGTTTGGTATTCGCTGGCTTCTTGAAGATCTTGATTCCTTTCATCGTTGTTCTTCCTGGTATCTGTGCATATTATATCATGCAGGATCCTCAAGCATTTGAAAGTTTGAACCTTGCTGGTAAGATCAATGTTGCTGACGATGCTTATCCTTGGTTGATTCGTAACTTCACACCTACAGGTATCAAAGGCCTTTCGTTTGCAGCTCTTGCAGCAGCAATCATCTCTTCTTTGGCTTCTATGTTCAATAGTACTTCTACCCTATTCACAATGGATATCTACAAGAAGTATATCAACAAGGAAGCAAAGGATAAGACATTGGTGAACACAGGTCGAATGGTATCAGTTATAGCTGCTGCTATTGCTCTTATAGCTGTTAAGCCACTTCTTGGCGGTCTTGATCAGGCATTCCAGTATATTCAGGAATATTCTGGTTTCATCTATCCAGGTATTATCGTTGTGTTCGGTCTTGGATTGCTTTGGAAGCGTGCTTCTTCTACAGCAGCAGTATGGACAGCCATCCTCACAATTCCAATGGGTGTGCTCTTCAAGGTTATTATGCCTAATGTGGCCTTCCAGTTCCGTGCAGGTTATATCTTTATCATTCTTCTCACATTCTTTGTTATTGTATCATATTGCAGCAAGATTACAGAGTCTTCAGAACTTCCTTCAGAGTCAGACCGTAAGAAGATGCTTATGTGGGCAAAGATTCTTGGAGGTGTTGGTGCAGCAATGATAATAAGTGCAGCAATAGTAACAGTTTATGGAGTTATGAATCCTGGTGTTGATGCCAACAGCAATATCATGGCTTATCTTAACGACATAGGTTTCCAGGCCTTCTTCTTCTTTGGTGTTCTTGTTGGTCAGAGCGCTATCTGGCTTTATAGCAACTCAAAGGACAATGTTAAGGATGTTAAGGCTCTGCCTGTTAACCTGAGTCTGTTTGCTACTTCTCGTAGTTATACATACGGAACTCTCGGCATCTGTGTACTTGTGTTCCTCCTTTACGCTCTTTTGTGGTAAAAAACAAACGCAATACAGCCCTCTCCTTCGGGAGAGGGTTATACCTTACGATTCTACTCATATAAAAATAATCTTGTTCTTATAAAAAAACATTTTGTAATAAAAATAAAAAACAAGCAAGATAATATTCGATATAGACGCATTATAGAGGCATTATAAAGGAATTATAGAGGTATAAAAGAAGCGTAATGTTAAGAATTAAGAAACTTGAATCAATAAAAAAATAAAGTATGACTGGATTTTATGGTGAGCACTCAAAAGTGCTTGTTTCTGTGGACTGTATTGTTTTTGGTTTTGAAGGTGACAAACTGAAGTTGCTCATAGGACGTCGACAGATGGATCCAGGTAGAGGCGAATGGTCGCTCTACGGAGGCTTTGTTGGTGCCAAGGAATGTCTTGAAGATGCAGCCAACAGAGTACTTTTAGAACTTACTGGACTAAAGAAACTATACATGAGACAGGTTGGAGCTTTCGGAGCTATCGACCGCGACCCAGGAGAGCGCGTTATCTCTGTGGCATATTGCGCTCTGATAAACGTGAATGACTATGATGATAGTCTTCGCATACAACATGGTTTAGAGTGGGTAAATCTTGAGGATATGCCAAAGCTCTATTCCGATCATAATGAAATGGTTGGCAAGGCAATAGGAATGCTTCGCCGTAGAATAAATACAGAACCATTAAGTTTCAACCTACTTCCCGATCTGTTCACCCTTACACAGTTACAGAAAGTGTATGAGGCTGTATTGGGAGAAGAAATCGACAAGCGCAATTTCCGTAAGCGCATCAAACAGATTGATTTCATTGAGAAAACCGAGTTGATAGATAAACTCACTTCGAAGAGAGGTGCAGCACTTTATCGTTTCAACAAAAAGGTTTACTCGCAGGATCCAACATTTAAACTATAGGATTCTCCTCCATATTTGACAATTCATAATAATTAGATATTTCAAACTACAAAACAATATATAACAATGCTGGAAGAATTAAAAGAAAAAGTTTTCAAGGCAAACCTTGACCTTGTAAAACATAATCTCGTTCTCTTCACATGGGGAAACGTTTCAGGTATCGACCGTGAAAAAGGTCTTGTTGTCATTAAGCCTTCAGGTGTTGACTACGACACTATGAAAGCTTCAGACATGGTTGTTGTTGATCTCGCTACCGGAAAAGTAGTAGAGGGCGATTTGAACCCTTCTTCAGATACACCAACACACTTGGTTATCTATCGCAACTTCCCAGAAGTGGGTGGTGTTGTTCACACACACTCTACCTATGCAACAGCATGGGCACAGGCAGGCAAGGACATTCCAAGCATAGGAACAACGCATGCTGATTATTTCCACGATTCAATTCCTTGCACAGATGCAATGACAAAGGATCAGATGGACGAATACGAATATAACACAGGTGTTGTTATTGTTGACAAGTTCAAGAAGGACAACATCAATCCTGTACACACTCCAGGCGTGTTGGTAAAGAACCATGGTCCATTCACATGGGGTAAGAATGCAGATGAAGCAGTATATCATGCTGTTGTAGCAGAGCAGGTAGCTAAGATGGCTTTCATTTCATTTAGTGTTAATCCTAACACAACAATGAATCCTCTCCTCGTTGAGAAGCATTTCAACCGCAAGCATGGTCCAAATGCCTACTATGGTCAGAAAAAGAAATAAAGAATTCAAATTCAATAATTTCAAAAAATAAACTTTCTCCATCATTTCGAATGAAATATGGAGCATAAAAATAAATCGCAAAAAAATGAAAGCATTTGAAAATTCAGAAGTATGGTTTGTAACAGGTGCACAGCTTCTCTATGGAGGTGATGCAGTTGTTCAGGTTGATGGCCATTCAAAAGAAATGGTAGAAGGACTCAACAACTCTGGTAATATTCCTGTAAAGATAGTATATAAAGGCACAGCCAATAGCTCTAAGGAAGTAGAAGCTATCATGAAGGCAGCCAATAATGATGAAAAGTGTGTAGGTATCATCACATGGATGCACACCTTCTCACCTGCAAAGATGTGGATCAAAGGTCTTCAGGCTCTCCAGAAGCCACTACTCCACTTCCATACTCAGTATAATGCAGAAATTCCATGGGACACTATGGATATGGATTTCATGAACCTCAATCAGAGTGCACATGGTGATATTGAGTTCGGCCACATCTGCACACGTATGCGCGTTCCTCGCAAGGTTGTTTGCGGTTATTGGAAGAGCGAAGAGGCACAGAAGAAGATTGCTGTGTGGGCACGTGTAGCTGCAGGTGTTGCAGATACAAAGAATGTTCGCTGCTTGATGTTTGGTATGAACATGAACAATGTTGCCGTTACCGATGGTGATCGTGTAGAATTCGAGCAACGTTTAGGTTATCACGTTGACTACTACCCTGTCTCTTCTTTGATGGAATACTACAAGAAGGTTACAGATGCAGAAGCAGATGCCCTTGTTGAAGAGTATAAGAAGCTCTACACTATAAAGATTGACGAAAGTGGCGAAGAAGTTTACTGGGAGAAGGTGAAGAACTCTGCCAAGGCCGAAATTGCTTTGCGTCGTGTATTGAAAGATGAAGGCGCTACAGCTTTCACAACCAACTTTGACGACCTTGGTGATGCAGACATCAACGATCCAAACTTTGTTGGTTTCGACCAGATACCAGGTCTTGCTTCTCAGCGTCT
Organism: uncultured Prevotella sp.; assembly: GCA_905236755.1. GTDB lineage: Bacteria > Bacteroidota > Bacteroidia > Bacteroidales > Bacteroidaceae > Prevotella. Next base: position 146,656 of record CAJOCR010000001.1, on the reverse strand, counting down.
CATGGCTGAGGGAATTGGTTTTGGTGCTGAAGGTGACTGGAAGACTGCTTGTCTGTATCGCACTCTCTACGTTATTCAGCAGGGAATGTCAACAGGTTGCTCTTTCCTTGAGGACTACACACTAAACTTCGCTGGCGATCGTTCGTCTTGTTTGCAGAGCCACATGCTTGAGGTATGTCCACTTATTGCTTCAGACAAACCAAAGCTCGAGGTACACTTCCTCGGTATTGGTATTCGCAAGCAGCAGACAGCTCGCCTTGTTTTCACATCAAAGACAGGTCGTGGTATAAAGGCTACTGTTGTTGATCTTGGCAACCGTTTCCGTCTTATCTCTCAGGAAGTAGAATGTATTGAGCCAAAGCCAATGCCAAAGCTACCTGTAGCTTCAGCATTGTGGGTTCCTCAGCCAACATTCGAGATTGGTGCAGGTGCATGGATTCTTGCTGGTGGTACACACCACAGCGCATTCTCTTACGACATCACCGAGGAATACTGGGAGGATTTCGCAGAAATGCTTGGCATAGAATATGTTAAGATAAACAAGAACACCAATATCTATGACTTCAAGCAGAATCTCCGCAACAACGAGATCTATTTCATGCTTAACAAATCATTGATGTAATTATGACAGCAAAAGAAACAATCCAAAGTGGTAAAGCCATCCTCGGTATCGAGTTTGGCTCTACCCGCATAAAGGCAGTTCTCATTGACCAGGAAAACAAGCCAATAGCACAAGGTGATCACGAATGGGAAAACCAACTCGTGGATGGTTTGTGGACATACAGCACAGAAGCAATCTGGTTTGGTCTTGAAGATGCATACGCTAATCTTCGCAAGAATGTAATTAATGAATACGACTGCGAAATCGAACATCTTGCATCAATAGGTATCTCTGCCATGATGCATGGTTATATGGCTTTCGGACCTACAGGCACAGCTTCCAAGGGAGCTCCTGCTGGCGAGGCTGAGAAAATTCTCGTTCCTTTCCGTACATGGCGTAACACCAATACCGGTGAAGCAGCTGCCAAACTTTCAAAGCTTTTCAACTACAACATACCTCTTCGTTGGTCAATCTCTCACCTTTATCAGGCCATTCTCAATGGCGAAGAGCATGTGAACGACATCACTTACCTTACCACTCTTGCCGGATATATCCACTGGCGCCTTACAGGTGAAAAGGTTCTTGGTGTAGGCGATGCCTCTGGTATGATTCCTGTTGATCCAGAAACAAAGACTTATAATGCCGAGATGGTGAAGAAGTTCGATGAACTTATTGCTCCTAAGGGCTACTCGTGGAAACTTGAAGATATACTTCCAAAGAGTCTCTCGGCTGGTGAGACTGCGGGTACGCTAACAGAGCATGGTGCACAGCGTCTTGATATTTCAGGTCATCTGAAGGGTGGTTGCCCACTCTGTCCTCCTGAGGGCGATGCAGGTACAGGAATGGTAGCAACAAATGCTGTTAAGCAGCGCACAGGTAATGTGTCGGCAGGTACATCTTCATTCTCAATGATTGTGCTTGAGAAAGACCTCTCTAAGCCAAACGAGATGATTGATATGGTAACTACTCCTGACGGTTCTCTTGTGGCTATGGTTCACTGTAACAACTGTACCTCAGATATCAATGCGTGGGTAAAACTCTTTAAGGAATACCAGCAACTACTTGGTATTCCAGTAGATATGAACGAGATATACAGCAAATTGTATAATCACGCTCTTACTGGTAATGCAGATTGTGGTGGTGTACTCTCTTATAACTATATCTCTGGTGAACCAGTAGCAGGACTCCAGGAAGGTCGTCCTTTGGTGGTACGTTCTGCCAATGACAAATTTAACCTTGCCAACTTCATTCGCACAAACCTATACGCAACAGTAGCTGTGTTGAAGCTTGGAAACGATGTTCTTTTCAACGAAGAGAAGATTAAGGTTGACCGTATAACAGGTCACGGAGGTTTGTTCAAGACTCCTGTTGTAGGTCAGCGTATTCTTGCTGCAGCTCTCAACTCCCCTATCTCTGTTATGGAAACAGCAGGTGAAGGTGGCGCCTGGGGTATTGCCCTTCTTGCCTCTTATCTTGTGAATAACGAAAAGAAGCTTAATCTTGCAGATTGGCTTGATGAAGTTGTTTTTGCTGGTAACACAGGTGTAGAGATAGCTCCTGTTCCTGAAGATGTAGCAGGTTTCAATGCCTATATTGAAAACTACAAGAAGGGACTTGCCATTGAAAAGGCAGCAACCGAAAATAAGAATTAAACAACTAATAACTAAAACATTATGAAGCGTTTTATCACTTCAACAATCCTGTGTGCAGCATTGTCAGCAACAATGTCTGCCCAGGATGCAACTGTTACTATTCGTGCCAACAAAGGTGCAAATAAGATTAACAAAGAAATCTATGGACAGTTTGCTGAGCATTTAGGTACTTGTATCTATGGTGGTCTGTGGGTAGGTCCAGAGTCAAAGATCCCAAATACCGATGGTTATCGCAATGATGTGCTGAAAGCTCTAAAAGACCTTAAGGTGCCTGTTCTTCGCTGGCCTGGAGGTTGTTTTGCTGATGAGTATCATTGGCGCGATGGTATTGGTCCTCGCAGTCAGCGTCCAAAGATGCAGAACAATAACTGGGGTGGAACAATAGAGGATAACTCTTTTGGTACTCACGAGTTTCTTAACCTCTGTGAACTTATTGGTGCAGAGCCATATATCTCTGGCAATGTAGGTAGTGGTTCTGTAGAAGAGCTTGCCAAGTGGGTTGAGTATATGACATCAGATGGTGATACACCAATGGCAAATCTTCGTCGTAAGAACGGCCGTGAGAAATCATGGAATGTGAAGTATCTTGGTGTAGGAAACGAAAGCTGGGGTTGCGGTGGAAACATGCGTCCTGAGTATTATGCCGATCTCTATCGTCGCTACTCTACTTATTGTCGCAACTACGACAATCACAACCTCTACAAGATTGCTTCTGGAGCAAGTGATTATGACTACGACTGGACAAAAGTGCTGATGAATAATATTGGTGACAAGATGGCTGGTCTTTCACTACATTATTACACAGTAAAGGGTTGGGAAGGTTCAAAACTTTCTGCAACAAAGTTCAGCAACGATGAGTATTACTACACCATTGGTAAGAGTCTCCAGATAGAGGATGTTATCAAGAAACATTCTGATATCATGGACGAGAAAGACCCACAGAAGAAGATTGGTCTTCTTGTTGACGAATGGGGAACATGGTGGGACGAGGAACCAGGCACTACTCCTGGTCATCTCTATCAGCAGAACACCATGCGCGATGCTATGGTAGCAGCTCTTTCCTTGAATATTTTCCAGCGTCACACAGATAGAGTAAAGATGGCAAATATTGCACAGATTGCCAATGTACTCCAGTCAATGGTACTCACCGATACTAAGGGAAATGGTCATATGGTTCTCACACCAACCTATCATGTTTTCCGCATGTATAATGGTTTTCAGGAAGCAACATATCTCCCAACAGAAGTGAAATCAGATTATATTCCTGTAGAAGGCGGTCACATGCAGAATATGGTTGATGGAGTTATTCCAGCCGTATCAGCATCTGCAGCAAAGAAGCAGGATGGCGGTTACATAATTTCTCTTGTAAACCCAAGCCTTGACAAGAAGCAGGAAGTGGAAATCGTTCTTGATGGCGCTAATATCAAGAGTTTCGAAGGTGAGATTCTCACAAGTAAAGATATAAAGACATATAACGATTTTGATAATCCTAACAAGGTTACACCAGCAGCTTTCAAAGATGCCAAAGTAAAGAAAAACAAGGTTTCAGTGAAAATTCCAGCAAAATCAATCGTTGTATTGAATTTAAAATAGTATATTTGTAGAAAACTTATTAATATTAAAATGAACGACATTAAAGTAATGAATCATGCAGCCGACAATATCCGTATTTTGGCTGCTTCAATGGTAGAAAAAGCAAAGTCAGGTCACCCAGGTGGTGCTATGGGTGGTGCTGATTTCATCAACGTATTGTATTCAGAGTATCTAAAATACGACCCAAAGAACCCTTCATGGGTAGGTCGCGACCGTTTCTATCTCGATCCAGGTCACATGGCTCCTATGCTCTACTCTCAGCTTGCACTTATCGGCAAGTTCTCTATTGAAGAGTTGAAGCAGCTTCGCCAGTGGGGTTCTCCAACAACTGGCCACCCAGAGTTTGAGATTGCACGTGGTATTGAGAACACTTCTGGTCCTCTTGGTCAGGGTCACGTATTTGCTGTAGGTGCTGCTATTGCTGCTAAGTTCTTGGCTGCTCACACTGGCAACCCTACTTTCGCTAAGGAAACAATTTACGCATATATTTCAGATGGTGGTATTCAGGAAGAGATTTCACAGGGTGGTGCCCGTATTGCTGCTACTCTTGGTCTCGACAACCTGATTATGTTCTACGACTCTAACGATATCCAGCTCTCTACCGAGACCAAGGATGTAATGACTGAGGACACAGCAGCTAAGTATCGTGCTCTTGGTTGGGAAGTTATTGAAATCGTAGGTAATGATGCTGCTCAGATTCGTCAGGCTCTTGATGCTGCTCAGAAGGTAGAAGGCAAGCCAACACTTATCATCGGTAAGTGTATCATGGGTAAGGGTGCTTTGAAGGAAGATGGTTCTTCTTACGAGGCAAACTGCAAGACTCACGGTGCTCCACTCGGTGGCGATGCTTATAAGAACACTATTAAACACCTCGGTGGTGATCCTGAGAACCCATTCGTTATCTTCGACGATGTTAAGGAGCTCTATGCTAATCGTGCTAAGGAACTCGAAGCAATTGTTGCAGAACGCTATGCAGAGGAGAAGGCTTGGGCTGATGCTAACCCAGAGAAGGCTGCTGCACAGGCAGAATGGTTCAGCGGTAAGGCACCAAAGGTTGACTGGTCAAAGGTACAGCAGAAAGACAACGATGCAACACGTTCAGCATCAGCAGCTTGTCTTGGTGTACTTGCTGAGCAGGTTCCAAATATGATTTGTGCTTCTGCCGACCTTTCTAACTCAGATAAGACAGACGGTTTCTTGAAGAAGACCCACTCATTCACAAAGGGCGATTTCACAGGTGCATTCTTCCAGGCTGGTGTTGCTGAGCTTACAATGGCTTGCTGCTGTATTGGTATGGCACTCCACGGTGGTGTTATCCCAGCATGTGGTACATTCTTTGTATTCTCTGACTATATGAAGCCAGCTGTTCGTATGGCAGCTCTCATGGAACTTCCTGTTAAGTTCATTTGGACTCACGATGCCTTCCGTGTTGGTGAGGATGGTCCTACCCACGAGCCAGTTGAGCAGGAAGCACAGATTCGTTTGATGGAGAAACTGAAGAATCATTCAGGCAAGCCATCAACACTCGTTCTTCGTCCTGCAGATGCAAAGGAGACAACAGCAGCTTGGCAGCTTGCTATGGAGAATATGTCAACTCCTACAGCACTTATCCTTTCTCGTCAGAATATCAACAATCTGCCAGAGGGCAACGACTACAGTCAGGCAGCTAAGGGTGGTTACATCGTAGCTGGTTCAGATGAGAATCCAGATGTAATCCTCGTAGCTACAGGTTCAGAGGTTTCTACTCTTGTTGCAGGTGCTGAACTGCTTCGCAAGGATGGCAAGAAGGTTCGCATTGTAAGTGTTCCTTCAGAGGGCCTCTTCCGTCAGCAGACTAAGGAGTACCAGCTTTCTGTTCTTCCACACGAGGTTAAGAAGTTCGGTCTTACAGCAGGTCTTCCTGTAAACCTTCTCGGTCTTGTACCAGAGGCAGAAGGTACTATCTGGGGACTTGAGTCATTTGGTTTCTCAGCACCTTACAAGGTTCTTGATGAGAAGCTCGGCTATACAGCAGAGAATGTTTACAAGCAGGTAACTGACTTGTTGAAATAATATTGTTTAACCCCTACCCTGTCCTTCTTATCAAGGTGCAAACCTTTGTTAAGGGGGAAGGGTTTTAAAATTCAAATCGCTATGGAAGTAAAAACAGTCGGTTTAGCCAGCGATCACGCAGGCTTCCCATTAAAGCAATTCGTTCTTGAGTATCTTGAAAAGAAAGGATATCCAGTAAAGGATTTCGGTACATTCAGCGATGAGAGTGTTGACTATCCAGATTTTGCTCACCCATTGGCAGAAGCTATTGAAAGTGGCGAAGTTTATCCAGGTATCGGCATCTGCGGTTCGGGTGAAGGCATGGCTATAACTTTGAACAAGCATCAGGGTGTTCGTGCTGGTTTGGTATGGAACAAGGAAGTTGCTCAACTTATCCGTCAGCACAATGATGCCAACGTAGTTGTTCTTCCTGGTCGCTTCATTGATAATAAAACAGCAGAAAAGATTCTTGATGAGTTCTTTACTGCTTCTTTTGAAGGCGGTCGTCACGAACGTCGTGTAAGTAAAATCGCAATAAAGTAGCGTGAGTTCGGTGAATACACCTTATTTTACAAGAATTACAAAACTCTTTAGAGCTTCTCACTCTAAAGAGTTTTTTTGTTAATTAAGGCGTCCGACCGCTCGGACAGCCTGAACAGATTTGTAAGAAGGAAGAGAGTGTGAATCAATCAAGTACAAAAATAAAGGAGTCAATGAGTTGTTTCGCAAAAATATAAACTAATAGCCATGGTGCTGAAAGCGAAATGCCACATGTTAGCATATCGAAAATTTCAACAAGAGAACGCTTATTGCCACTTACGAGAGCAAAACTAATTGCCATAACGCATATAGCGAAGGCACAATAAGGTATAATACTATTTGAAAAACTACTTGGCCATAATTCACCTGTAGCACTTAATAAAATTGCATGTGGAACAGCGGTAAGCAGACAAATAATAGCGATAAAGACCAATGCCTCTAAGATTAGTAAACGAATACCTAATCTTTCACGAAATTCCATTGGGTTATGAAGTGAAAGAAGACTGCTCGACTTTATTGCCCCAAATGCAATAAAACAAACAAGCAGAACAACAAGAAAAGGAGAACCTATGCTGGAAGCGAAATGTCCAAAAAACCATCGTATGCCTTCGCTACTGAGTAAAGAGCGCACAAATAGTTCTGGCATCGCAGCTGTTATTAACCACGACGCCAATATAAGTATAAGTTGAGATATGCCCAACCATAAAACAAGATGTGCAACACGAAATTTATTCATCATCTGACTGTAGATTGTCGATATTGAGAATATGAAGCTCGAAAGCGCGTACAACAAGTCGTGTAGCATTCACTCCTGCACTTCTTTCTGGAAAGAGTTTCTGCACAAGTTCGTTCTGACGCTTCTCAAGGCTTTTTACACCAAATGGCATACCACGAAGATTTGTAATCTGCTCTTTAGTATAACCTAATGCAAGATGGCGAAGGAAACGCTCGTCATATTCATCTATTTCATAGTTTACCAACGCTTCCTGTCGAAGAATATCACCATTAATGCTCTTTTTGAAACGATCAACTATCTTCTCAAGAATTGGTTGATTAAATACAAGACGCTTGCCATCCATAACACTTGCTACATCCCCCCGAGTCAGCAATTCACCTGTTTTTAGGATAATACCATCTGCACCTGCATCAAGAACATCAACCCATAGTTTTTCATTTAAAATCTCGCCAGTAAAGATTAAAACTTTAATGTCAGGATGTGTTTCTTTAGTCTGGCGGCATATTTCCACACCAACAGTAGTACTTCCACCAAGCCCTAAGTCAAGAAGAACCAAATCAGGAAGTTGCTCTTTCATAAGTTTCCAATAGGCACTTTCATTTTCAGCAGTACCTATTATTTCTGCTTCAGGAATATCATTACGTATGATACCCTCAGTGCCCTTAAGTTCAAGGGCAACATCTTCAACTATCAGGATTTTAAAATTATTCATTTTCTATATTGTTTTTATTATTATCTACTTTACTTTTCCATATCAAGTATCGTTGCCAAATAAGCTTTGGGATACGAATGTCTATAATAGTGTCATTACCACTACTGTGAGCCGTAATTCCACAAGCACGAAGATTAGACGTCTCTCCTATCTCCCTAAGAATTTGCCGGCAAAGCATAAAATCTATATTCACAGAAGCGGATGTAAATAGGTGTGAAGCCTGAGATTCTGTCAGTGTAAACCCATGAAGAATAACGTGTATATAGCAATATATGTTGTCAACATCTTTGTCTGTAATATCTATAGAAGATGCCTGTGATAGTTTCTTAAGTAATACAAACATATAATCAATAATACTGCTATCGACAACAAAAGAAGCATCAAGCTGTTTCTGTGCTTGAAGACTTAGCAGAGAATATAATTCTTTGTAGTATTGGGCTACATCAGTAACAGACTGAACGTCAACCGTATCACCATCAATTAATTGCTTAATCCTTGATGGATAATACATAGTTTCGTGCTTCAAGGTAGAGAGGCAGTTATCAAGCACACTATTACTAATATGCAATTTGGCATCTTCATAATTTATACGATGAAGTTCGTCTTCAGCAAGTTCAATATTTGACAGTAACTGTTGATTTGTATCTATACTTTTTTGTAAAGCATCTTTAATATTTGTCACTACCGTATTAAGCGAAGATCCCTTTGGGATAAGGGAAGCTTGGCGACTGTTCCATATCTGAATTATAGAATCGAGTTTTTCATTAGCACTCTGATCTGTTAGTAAAACAGAGTTAATTTTCATTATCTTATCAAGGCAGAACCTATAATATAGTCGATGACGGTAATATAGGAAATAATAAGCCGGGAATATGCTTATAAGAAGTAATATTAGCAGGATAATAGCTACATTCTTACTGTTTTCTGACCGTTCCATTACACGAACATAACTGTCAAGAGAACTATCGGCAGACTTCAAACGGAACAACTGCGTGTAGATTTGATTATTATAACTATATACATCCCATAAATGCATCGCAAGAGCTGCCACGGCACTTTCATTGCGAATGTCGAGAATAATATCATAATCTATAGGCAAACGCTGCTTGAACCATAATATTTCAGCTACTCTTGAATCATTTGCAGCTATAGAAGGAAGTTGCATATAATCATGTCCATATGGCTTTATCCTTGCATAATATTCATTGAGTTTCAAACAACAACTATCAGCAAATAGGAATGTACGTTCATAGTGCCCATTAATATTGCAATAGTACGCCGAATCAGCATATTGAGAGGCTTTTTGAAGTATTGTACTACGATACTTATGGTTTTTGCGCTTTGCATTGGAAGGTAATGGTATAGAAAGGGCTATGACAACCAATGCTATCAAAAGGCGTACAACGCCCTTTGGTAAACGGAAATAGAAACGTGAACCTGTTGGTATATTTTTTTCTACAGCTATCTTGCATACAGAGAACAACTGACTCGTCTTGCGGTATTTTTCAATAATACCCTTACAATTCATTAAACCGAATCCATGACTTTGTTGAGCCTGAGAAGAATTTGAATCTAAAATAGGTTTAGAGTCAAAAACATGTTCCATCTGTTGTTCAGACATACCTGTACCAGTATCTGTAACACTAATTTCTACAAACGTATCTGTTTCACTTGCAGAAACAATCACCTTACCACCCTTTGGGGTGAATTTCTTGGAATTATCTGCAAGAGTATTGATCATGAATAGAGTCAATATCGGATCTGCTTTAACCACCGACGTTGTGTGATTAACAACAAAGTTAATGCCATGCAATTTGAAAGTCATATTGTCTTTGCTTACGATATCAAACAAATCCTGCAGAGGGAAACTCTCAACGTGCAGTCTGAGCTGTCCCTGACGAAGTTGTATCCATTTTGTAAGCACTTCATTATCAGCATTGATTTTATCAGTCAGTTCTGATATATATTGCAAACGTTCGTCTACAATAGCCTTGTTAGAGGAATCATTCTTGATGCGTGAAAGTTCATTAAGAATACGATCAATAAGTGGTGTTATTGAGTTCACTAAAGAAATCTTTGCTCTCTGTTCAAGATTACGTTCTTTGTTTAGTTGCAAACGACGACGAGCCATCTCTATTTCCTCATCTACCTCTTCACAACGCTCAATCTGAGTTTGCAGTTGTTCTTCATTACGTTGTTTCCATTCGTTCAGCGGTGTTAGTAAAGTGCTTATTGACTGTTGCTTTTCAGCTTTTCTACGCATAGAATCAAATATCACAAGTAACACCACAACTACTACTATCATGAATATAACGGCAAAAATCATCCAGTTGAGTATTTTAGAAGAACTATCCAACTGAGTGGCTCTTGCCTCAAGCTGACGATCCTGACGCGTTTGCTCTTGCATATCAAGATAGATATTGCGATTATAGTCACTACTACGTTTATCATCGATAGCTGAATAAGCCAGCGAAAGTTGCTCGCGTATAGAAGCAACAAGATCTGGGGCTTTATTGATAACCTCATCCTGTCGAAGAGCATTATTAAGACATATTATAGCCGAACCATAATCCTCTACGCCCCAAAAACACTTTGCAAGAGTACGATAACTACCTGCTATTTGATATACATCGCCATATTCCTGAAAAATAGCTAAAGAGCGTTGTGCAAGATTACCAGCAAGAAGCGAATCAGGCATATTGTCTGTGTTCAAGAACTTCATTGCAGGAAGATTATCATTTATAAGCTTACTACGTGAATGATCGTCTTCCATGTGTTCAGCCATTGCTTGCATGGAATTAGCTTTCCAGTAAGGAATATTATATTGTTTGGATAGTAAGAAACAACGGAGCAGGTAATCAAACTCTAATTGTTGAATTTCGTCTTTCGTTCCTTTGTTTATTATACCACCAGCACCCACATTATAATAATAATTGAGTAGTTGAGCCACATCTTTCTTTATATCACCATCTGGGTCTATAGCATTAAGTGCCTGAGCAGAAAGTTGCAGCAGACCAACATAATAAAAATATGTTGATTCAACAATACTAAACTCACTTTCGGCATAGATTAAGCGAAGTTGCTGATGCTCGTCAAGTGAAGAACATTCTTCGTTGATACGTTTTATGCGACGTATGGCACTTTCACGATAGCCATAAAAATCTTTGTTTCTTGACTGCCGTTGACATAATCGCATTAATTGTACATCAGCAACAAGCAGTTCTACCTGATTATCAGTAATATCGAGAGCCTTTTGAAGTTGTTGCTCGGCATTCTCATAATCCATCTTTACTATACTCACAAAAGCCAGATTGTTCAATGCCTCTGCCCTACCAGCATTATAGTTTTCTGCCTTTTCGTAGGCTTTCTCTGCATAATAAAGTGTAGAGTCAATATCGCGATAATGATAATAATATGAAGACTCGTTAAGACTATTCACTTCATCCTTATGACGAGGTGAACAAGCTGAAAAGAGTTGCCCAAAAGCATAGCAACAAATCAGCAAAAAAACTATTTGTTTGCTCTTATTCCAAGACATTCATTCTGGGAAGACTATTAAGTTTTATTTTCCAAATATTATTCTTGCAAACGGCCTTAAACCTAAAAGTTGCTTCATTAACAATATGTCCTTCTGTACCAATGGTATCAATACTAAGGAAATTGTTTACATTTACAAGCACATAAGCTATTGTATCGTTCACAAATTCAATATCACCAATCTCGTGCGATGCTCCCTCACTCATATTACGAAGAATATCTATATCTGCTTGATGTACCTGACTTGCAGCATAACTCAACCAACGATAAGAATCGTCCGTAACATAAGGTAATGCCTCTTTAAAATGCCAGTTGAAATAATTCGTTGAGAACAAATCAGCTGTTTCTTTCAATTGCTTTTCACTACCTTCATGATTGCATGAAGCAACAAACGGAAGCATAGTGAAACAGATTAAAAAGGCTACAAAACTATATTTAGCTGACCTAAAAATCATATTATTTTCATTAAATTACGACAAAGGTAATGAATTAATTTGGATATGTCATTAGTTTTTAATAATTTTGTAGAAAAAGTAAGAACTATAATGCTGAGATTTATCTCTTTTGGAAGTGGCAGTAGTGGAAACTGCTACTATATATACACCGATACCGATGCTCTAATGATAGATGTAGGATTGGGTACACGTACTCTAAAGAAACATTTAAAGAACTACGGTATCAAGCTTACAGATATTCATCATCTACTTATAACACATGATCATGCCGATCATGTAAAATCTATTGGAAGTTTAAGTTCTGATATGACCTTGCCTGTATATACAACAAGTAAGGTACATGAAGGTATTAACAATAATCTTAGCGTAAGAAAGAAGGTTAATCCTTCTAACGTTAAGGTTATAGAAAAGAACGTCACCATTAAAATTGGAGAATTTAAAGTAACTCCGTTTGCTGTCCCTCACGATAGTACTGATAATGTGGGGTATAAAGTTGAATGTGAGGGCGTGGTGTTTGTGTTAATGACGGACATTGGTCATGTTACCGATGAAATGAAAACTTTCATTGGTGAAGCCAACTATTTAGTTATAGAAGCTAACCACGATGACGAGATGCTTGCGCAGGGGCCTTATCCACAGCACCTAAAGGTGCGAATCTCTGGTGCTAATGGTCATTTGAGTAATAAGGATTGTGCTGTTGCTATTGCAGAAAATGCCTCGCCTTCTTTGAAGCATGTTTGGTTATGTCATCTAAGTGAAGAAAACAATCACCCTGTTCTTGCACAGAAAACTATTGAACAAGTACTCAGATCTTATGGTCTTATAGCAGGAAAAGACTTCAATGTTGAAGTGTTGAAACGTAAGATACCAAGTGGACCGTATAGTTTGTGCGCGGCAAAGCCGCTAAATGATAAATGACAAATTATAAATGATAAAGAGAAGCGTAATGCGTTTTAAATAATAGAGAGAAAGCCTCTTGCAGACGAAACTGCAAGAGGCTTTGTTTTTATCATTTATCATTTGTACTTTATTATTTAGCGAAGCGCTATTTTAGAATGGTAGTCCCACCGCAAAGTGGAAAGTGAAGTCACGACTGAACACAGGATGAATGATTGGCCAATGTTCTTTTTCTGTTTCGTATGCAGGATTTATGGCTTTCATACCCATATCAAAGCGTAGGATAAAATAATCAAAGTTTAGGCGTAATCCAAGGCCGTAGGAAGCAGCTATCTGCTTATAAAACTCACCAAGTTTGAATTGCCCTCCTGGCTGTTCTGCATAGTTACGCAACGTCCATATGTTTCCTGCATCAACAAATGCTGCTCCATCAAATTTCCAGAATAGCTTTGTACGGTATTCCATATTCATATCGAGTTTCATGTCACCTGTTTGGTTAATGAAATCAATACGTCCGTCCGTTTCTCTAAACTTACCTGGTCCAAGACCTCTTACGCTCCAACCTCTTACACTATTGGCTCCACCCGAGAAATAACGTTTCTCAAAAGGTAGAATAGTACTGTTGCCGTAAGGCCATGCTACGCCAAAGCCTATATGAGTTGCAAGCGAGTTGTTTGAATCGAACTGAAAAAGATGAGTATAATCGAAATCAAACTTGAAATACTGAGCATACGCTATATTTAAGAAAGTGTATTGTCCGTTGGCGTTCTTATGAAAGCCCATTCCGTGAGCAAGAGCATTAAGAATATTGCCTGATGTTTCTACATTTGCCTTAAAAGCATCTGAATTGGTGTTATATGAAAGACCGAAACCAATCTTCATAATAAACAAATCCTCGTAGTTGTATTTTAGAATAGCGTTTCTGTTGCTTTCGCTTTCCAGATAATCGTGCTTAAACGTTTCGCTTATCCAAGGCATATAAACATAATTCATGTCGAGCAGATCGAGACGGAAATTAAGATGATGCTTCACATCGCTCCATCTATAACGCCAGGCTGCCGAGAACACACGCCTGTGGAACTCTGGACGATTTTGCAAGTTGTAGCCAGCAGAAAGCTCTGATGTGGCATTACTTCTGCGCACAAAGGCTCTTGATAACAGAGGTGCAAGAAAACGTGGAAACTGCAGTTTTCCCTCTACATTATATTCTATATAGTCTTGATTCTGATAACCTTCAAGTCCTTTTATTGCTTCAAATGCGCCACGAAGCTGGATACTTAGCAATTCTGAGCCATGAAAAAGGTTGCGGTTTTCGTATGTCAGAGTAGCAGCAGCACCCAAATCACCTGCGGTATTAGTACCTTCTGGCTGAAACGAAATCATGTTTGGTTTGTTGGTGCTAACCTGAATACTACAATCAAGAAGATTACTGTCTGGAACCTCGTTGAATGTAATATTAGTATATCTGATAGCACCAAGACGAGCAAACTTATTATATGTTTGCTGAAGTGCTTTATTATTGAAATATTCACCTTCTTCAAAGATTGTTGCATTCTCAAGAACTTTCTTCCTGAAAGGAATTGTCTCTGTATCGCCACTAAGATAGTTTATCTTTCGAATAGTATAACGTGGGTGCTCCTCGGCTGGTGAATTGTTGCTTGTGCGATAAGGATAAAGGTTTAAAACAATATTTATTTTGTTGTCATAAGCAGAAGAATCAGCACTATACTGAATATAATCCTTATGAAAGCGATAGTAACCCCGTTCAAGCAGATAATTGGTAATTCTTTTGCGTTCACCATCCAGAGCATCAACAGTAAATCTGCTGCCTTTCTTCAGTTGAGGAACAAATGCTTCACCTTTACCACCTATATTCAGAAGTCTGGCAACGAGCGAATCTTCAATATTATATCTGATATTATCTATATAATAAGGAATACCAGGATAAAGATGATAAATCGCTTTTATACTCTTTCCGCTTGTCTTTGTTTCAAGCTTAACAGAAGAGTGCATATAGCCCATGTTCTGCATAGCGTTCTTCAAGTCTTCACACGAAAGCTTTGCTTGCAGAGTATCATAGATAACTGGTTCTTCTCCAATGTTTTTCAGAGTTCTGTTAATCCATTTTGTGGTATCTGTTCCTGCCAATGCATAGGTGCCAAGAGGAATCTTGAACAGCGAGAACCACTTGGAATTTCCCTTCTGACGAATATAGTCATTAAGGGTGTTGGAGTCAAGTTCTTTCGAATCTGTTTTTACTTCTACACTTTTGAGAATGTAATGTCCATCCTCAACAAACTTTGACGCGCTACATGATGCCAGCACGCATAAAGCAAACAACAGATAAAGTATATTATTCTTATTAAATTTCATTTTTAACACTTATGCAAATTAATTGCTGATGCAAAGATAGTTTAAAAATCTGATATCTTACTTTTATTTTCAATATTAATTATTACTTTTGCATATATAAACTAAAAGGAATGATAAGTAAGGCGAAAATAAAATTCATCCACCAGTTGGAGCACAAAAAGCAACGCCAGCAGCAACATCTATTTGTTGCTGAAGGTCCAAAGGTTGTTGGCGACCTTATGAACAAGGAAAAGCCACGCCTTATCGTTGCTCTTGACTCTTGGCTTTCATCACAACACATCGACAGTTCTGTTGAGGTGTGTAGTGTTACTGATGAGGAATTGCGTAAGGTGAGTTTCCTACAACATCCTCAGGATGTGGTAGCTCTCTTCCCTACCCTTGACAACGAGGACGTTCTTCCTGATGCGAGTAAAGAACTTGTTCTTGCTCTCGATGGGGTTCAAGACCCAGGCAACCTTGGAACTATTATACGCATAGCCGACTGGTTTGGTATTTCACATATTGTTTGCTCGCCTAATACTGCCGATGTATATAACCCTAAGGTGATACAAGCCACAATGGGAAGTATTGCTCGTGTAACATTACATTATACCGACCTTCAAACCTTTATAAAATCGCAAAACAGCGATGTTGCCGTATATGGCACTCTGCTCGACGGCAACAATATCTATAAAGAAACCTTGTCGCAAAACGGCATTATTGTTATGGGAAACGAAGGAAACGGCATCTCGCCTGAGATAAGAGCACTTGTGAATCATCGCATACTTATTCCTAACTACCCAGAAGGACGCGAAACAGCCGAGAGCCTGAATGTAGCTATTGCAACAGCTATAACATGTGCCGAATTCCGTCGTACAAAGTAATAAATACATACAATATAAAATGGAAAATACAGATTTGTTTAAGACTCGTAGCTATTCGGGATGCCTTCGAGATGCCTTCGGGATGATGAGCAACAATTTCACAACAATCTTCCGTCACACATGGAAGCCAATTTTCTTGTCATCTTTAATGACTGCAATCTCTATACTCTTCAGACTTCCTGATAAGAATATACATGATTTAGGCAACAGTCACATTACGGCAGCAGCAATAATACTAATCGTAACAACAATTGTTGGTTTGCTTGCAGCATCATGGCTGCTTGGCGAATTATATTCGTTGCTCAACGATCATGGAAGAAAAACAAACTTCAAACGTGGTCTTGCATTACAGATTTTCTCTGTACTGTTAACACTACTCTACTTGTTTGAAGCCTTTTCTGACGCAAACGCAATCACTTATTCAATTGTAACGCTTCTATTCTTAATATGCTTATTCCCGTTGGGATTTGCACAGACAAAATTTGTCGCTGACAAGACACGTACCTTCCACGACATCTTCATGAAAGACTATGCACAGGGCTGGCGTCATTTTGGATACATCTTCATAACTGCACTCCTGGCAGGAATCATAATCACAATTATTGGCTGTATTGTCATGCTACCATTATGTGTGATTATTTTCGGACAATCATTTAACCAGTTGGGAATGCTTGACGGCGATGCCGATGGCACACCAAGCTATTTCCTTATTCTGCTTATTGCCACAGCCTTCATAACCTTCGTTCTCCTTAACTACCTCTTCGTGTGGAATGCTCTTGTGCAATATTACATGTATGGTTCTATCGAGGCTACCGATCGTGAGAAAGAACAGCGCAAAAAGGCATTGCTGGAAAACGAGATTGAAATAAAAGAAAACAACTAAATAGAGACACATAGAAATGAAACCACAAAAACTGCTTTTTATTGATCGTGACGGTACTCTTATAGAAGAACCTGAAGACGAGCAGATTGATTCCTTCGCTAAGCTAAAGTTTACCGAAGGCGTATTCCGCAACTTAGCGTTTATCCGCAAGAATCTCGACTTCAAGTTTGTTATGGTCAGCAATCAGGATGGATTAGGAACAGACTCTTTTCCTGAAGATACATTCTGGCCTGTTCACAACTTTATTCTGCAAACGCTCAAAGGCGAAGGCATTGAGTTTGACGATCAGCTGATTGACCGTCATTTCCCGGAAGACAACTCACCTATGCGCAAGCCAGGAACAGGCATGCTCACACAATATATCAATAACCCTGATTACGATATTGCAGGAAGTTATGTTATTGGCGATCGTGAAACTGACGCCCAACTTGCAGAGAATCTTGGCTGCAAGTCACTTATCTTAGGCAAAAACGGAATGACCTGGGATAAGATAGCCGAATTGCTCTTTGCTGGCGAACGCATATCTGAAGTTCATCGTGTAACAAAAGAGACTGATGTGTATATAAAGCTAAACCTTGACGGTACAGGCAAATGCGACATCTCTACAGGGCTTGGATTCTTCGATCACATGCTTGAACAAATAGGTAAACACGGTATGATGGACTTAACCATTCACACTAAGGGCGACCTTGAAGTAGATGAGCACCACACTATCGAAGATACCGGTATTGCTCTTGGCGAATGTATCCTTGAAGCATTAGGCAATAAGCGAGGAATAGAGCGTTACGGCTATTGTCTTCCTATGGACGATTGCCTTTGCCAAGTAGCTCTCGACTTTGGAGGTCGTCCTTGGCTCGTATGGGATGCAGAATTCCATCGTGAGAAAATAGGTGAAATGCCAACAGAAATGTTTCAGCACTTCTTCAAGAGTCTTAGCGATTCCTCAAAGATGAACCTCAACATCAAAGCCGAAGGAACCAACGAACACCATAAGATAGAAGGAATATTCAAAGCCCTCGCCCGTTCCCTCAAAATGGCGGTACGCAGAGACATCTATCACTTTGAGTTGCCTTCTACCAAGGGAACTTTATAGAGAATGGGTAATTAATATTGAATAATGAGTTATTTGGTTAATGCCTTTAATTCATAATTCTTGTTAATCTTTCTATATTTTTCCTTTAAATCCCTTTTATACATCATAAATATTTAGTAACTTTGCGCCCGATTTAGTCCGTGGAGGCTCGAATAAGTACTGACAGAAAGCCAGTCGCCTTGCGGAAAAACCCGTTTAAATAATAAAAATGTACGCAATTGTAGAAATTAACGGTCAGCAGTTTAAGGCTGAAGAAGGCAAGAAGCTCTTCGTACATCACATTAAGGATGTAGAGGCTGGTAAAGCTGTTGAATTCGACAAGGTATTGCTCGTTGACAACAACGGTGCAATTACAGTCGGCGCACCAACAGTAGAAGGTGCAAAAGTAGTAGCAGAAGTAGTGAACCCACTCGTTAAGGGTGACAAGGTAATCGTCTTCAAGATGAAGCGCCGTAAGGACTATCGTAAGAAGAACGGTCATCGTGAGCAGTTCACAGAAATCGTAATCAAATCAGTTAACGCTTAAAAATCAGGAGGAATTCATTATGGCACATAAAAAAGGTGTAGGTAGTTCTAAGAACGGTCGTGAATCAGCTGCTCAGCGATTAGGCGTTAAGATCTGGGGTGGCCAGAAGATTGTTGCTGGTAACATCATCGTACGTCAGCGTGGTAACAAGCACTTCGCTGGTGAGAATGTAGCTCAGGGTAAGGATGATACTCTTTACGCTCTTGCAGATGGTATTGTATACTTCCACAAGGGTAAGTTCAATAAGAGTACCGTTTCTGTACTTTCTCCAGAGGCTTACGCAGCTAAAACAAAGGCTGAAGCTTAATATTTAAGAAACATCTTATTCCAAACAAACAATATAAGCCTGCTCAATCTGAGCAGGCTTTTTTTTGTCATTCAAAAATATTTTTGTATTTTTGCGTCTAAATACGTAAAATTAAAAACAAACAGCAATATGCTTACACTTAAACTCATCAGTGAGGAAACTGAACGTGTAATTAAAGGCCTTGAGAAAAAGCATTTCCCTAATGCTAAAGAGGCTATCGACCAGGTTTTAGATGTTGACAAAAAACGTCGTGAGGCTCAGCAAGAGCTCGACAAATGCCTTAGCGAGCAGAAAAAGCTTGCCTCGCAGATTGGTCGCTTGATGAAAGAAGGTAAAAAGAATGAAGCAGAACAGATTAAGCAGCAGGTAGCTCAGCTCAAAGAGAACTCTAAATCTCTTGACGAGCAGATGGCTGCAGCTCAAGAAGAAATGACTAAGCTGCTTTGTCAGATTCCAAATATCCCATACGACAAAGTTCCTGAGGGTAAAGCTGCTGAAGACAATATCGTTGTAAAGAGCAATCTTAAGGAATGTGATGGTACCGACACCGTTGGCAACTGGGACACTAACCCTGTTGTTGAAACAGCAAAGTTGCCACATTGGGAACTTGCAAAGAAGTACAACCTCATAGATTTCGATCTTGGTGTTAAGATTACAGGTGCTGGTTTCCCAGTATATATTGGCAAGGGTGCTCGTTTGCAGCGCGCCCTCATCAATTTCTTCCTTGACGAGGCACGTAAAAGCGGATATACAGAGATTATGCCTCCTACAGTAGTTAACCAGGCTTCAGGTTATGGTACAGGTCAGCTTCCTGACAAAGAAGGTCAGATGTATCACTGTGAGGTTGACGACCTCTATCTCATCCCTACTGCCGAGGTTCCTGTAACAAATATCTATCGTGATGTAATTCTCGACGAAAAGGATCTTCCTATCAAGAACTGTGCCTATACTGAGTGTTTCCGTCGTGAGGCTGGTTCTTATGGTAAGGATGTTCGTGGTTTGAACCGTCTGCACGAGTTCTCAAAGATAGAGATTGTTCGTATTGATAAGCCAGAGCATTCTGAGCAGAGCCACAAAGAGATGCTTGAGCACGTAGAAGGCTTGCTTAAGAAACTCGAATTGCCTTACCGCATTCTTCTTCTTTGTGGTGGCGACCAGAGCTTCACTTCTTCTATCTGCTACGACTTCGAGGTTTATTCTGAGGCACAGAAACGTTGGTTGGAGGTTTCTTCAGTATCTAACTTCGACACATATCAGGCTAACCGCTTGAAGTGCCGTTTCCGTCCTGAGGGAAGCAAGAAACCTGAACTTTGCCACACTCTTAATGGTTCAGCTCTCGCCTTGCCACGTATCGTTGCGTCAATCCTCGAAAACAACCAGACAGAAAAGGGCATTAAGATTCCTGCTGCTTTGGTTCCTTACACAGGCTTCGAATATATTGACTAATAGTCAGACAGCATAAATAGGTAGTCACCATCTTATGATGACTACCTATTAATAAAAGAAGATAAAGGAAGGTAGAAGCCAAATGTTTTTTCTATTGAATAACTTAAAATTGGCATAGCCAATCAACTTCTAACTCCTAACATCTAACTCCTAACTCCTAACTTTAATATTACCCCGCCATGAATAAAATCGTTTCAAAAGAACAATACTCAGAAAAAGTTTTTTGCATAGTTGTTGAAGCTCCACTTATTGCTCACAGCTGTCGCCCAGGACAATTCATTATTGTTCGTGTTGACAACAACAGCGAGCGCGTGCCCTACACTATTGCAAAAGCCGATGATAAGGCAGGAACACTTACCCTTGTCATACAAGAAGTAGGTCTGTCTTCAAAAAAAATATGCCAGCTCTCTCCTGGTGACTACATTCAGGATATTGTTGGTCCTCTGGGTAATCCTTCTCCAATAGAGAATTTTGGAACTGTTATTTGTGCTGGTGGTGGTATTGGTATTGCTGCTATTCTTCCTATCCTTACAGCCCTGAAACAAGCAGGAAACAAGGTAATATCTGTTCTTGCAGGCCGAACAGCCAACCTTGTCATCATGATTGATGAGGTAGAAAAATATTCAGATGAGGTTGTCATCATGACCGATGACGGCTCTCTTGGCGAGAAAGGTGTTGTTACTGTGGGTGTTGAGAAAGTAATACAGCGAGAGCATGTTGATCGCGTTATCGCTATTGGTCCTCCTGTTATGATGAAGTTCACATCACTCATGGCACAAAAATACAATATTCCTAATACTGTATCTTTAAACACCATCATGGTTGACGGAACGGGAATGTGTGGAGCTTGCCGACTGACTATTGGTGGAAAAACAAAGTTCGTGTGCATTGATGGACCTGAATTCGATGGCAATCTTGTCGATTGGGACGAGATGTTAAAGCGAATGGGCACTTTCAAGGATTGCGAAAGAGATGAGATGGAGCATTTTGCCGAACATCATGCTCCTGTTATTGATACTTCAAAAGATTTATCAGTAAATAAAAAATCTTCCACGTCACAAGGTGCAACCGATAACGATGAACTTACAAATCGCGATGCTGAGTGGCGAAAATCGCTTCGTTCCTCTATGAAACCTAAGGAGCGTACAGCCATACCTCGCGTGCAGATGCCCGAACTCGACCCAGTCTATCGTGCAACAACTCGCCTCGAGGAGGTAAACATTGGCCTCACTAAAGAGATGGCTGTTCAGGAAGCCCATCGTTGCCTTGACTGCCCTAATCCACAATGTGTTGAAGGCTGTCCTGTAAACATCAATATCCCGTCGTTCGTTAAGAACATCGAACGAGAGCATTTCCTTGATGCAGCCAAGGTATTAAAGCAAACCTCTGCCCTACCCGCAGTATGCGGACGAGTATGTCCGCAGGAAAAACAATGCGAAAGTCGTTGCGTTCACCTTAAGATGAGCGGTTCTGCTGTAGCAATTGGCTATCTTGAACGTTTTGTTGCCGATTATGAACGTGAGAGCGGAGAGATGAACCTTCCAGAAATAGCACCTTCAAACGGAATAAAAGTAGCTGTTGTAGGTTCGGGACCTTCAGGATTAAGTTTTGCTGGCGACATGGTAAAACGAGGCTTTGAGGTATATGTCTTTGAGGCTCTTCACGAAATAGGAGGCGTACTTAAATACGGCATACCCGAGTTCCGACTACCCAACAAAATTGTAGATGTAGAAATTGACAATCTTCGTAAAGCTGGAGTTCATTTCCAAACTGATGTTATTGTGGGAAAAACAATAACCATCGACGAACTTGAAGCACAAGGGTTCAAAGGTATATTTATTGGTTCAGGAGCTGGACTCCCTAATTTTATGAATATTCCTGGCGAAAACAATATAAATGTATTGTCGTCAAACGAATACCTCACACGTGTAAACCTCATGGATGCAGCCAACCCACAAACCGATACACCTATAAATATAGGCAAGAAGGTTATTGTTGTTGGCGGTGGCAACACAGCTATGGATTCATGTAGAACTGCTAAGCGTCTCGGGGCTGATGTTACCCTCGTATATCGTCGTTCAGAAGCCGAGATGCCTGCACGTCTTGAAGAGGTGAAACACGCCAAAGAAGAAGGAATACACTTCCTCACACTACACAACCCGAAAGAATATCTCGCAGACGAAAACGGTCGTGTGTGTGGTGCCGTACTTGACATCATGACTCTAGGCGAAGCTGATGCCTCAGGACGACGTTCGCCACAATTAACAGGTAAAACAACCACTCTTGAATGTGATCAGGTTATCGTAGCCGTAGGAGTTAGTCCTAACCCACTTGTACCAACATCGGTAAAAGGACTTGAACTAGGACGTAAAAACACCATTGTTGTAAATGAACAAATGCAATCGTCACGTCCTGAACTATATGCCGGTGGCGATATAGTACGTGGAGGAGCAACTGTTATTCTCGCCATGGGCGACGGACGAAGAGCAGCTGCGAATATGGCTAAGAATCTCTTATAATACACAGATATGAGAAAAATAAGTTTAGCATTATCACTTTTGTTATCTCTCTGCCCTCTTGCAGAAAGTAACGCCCAAAAGAAAACAAGTAAGAGGGCTGCTGTAAAAACAGCAGCTAAGACACAACGTGCAAATGCAAGTGAACCAACAAAACAAACATCAGGCATCAACGTCAAAATGTTTGAGTCTATGGTCCCTTCAACAGCAAAACTCATGTTCATAGACAGTGTTGTTGTTGACAAGAAAGATTTTCTTCAGAAAATCCCTTTAAACAAAGAATCAGGAAGAATCACATACTTCAACTCTTTCTTCAACGCAAACAAGGAAGTAAACACCACCGTTTATGTTAACGAGTTTAATAATCGCTCGTATTATGCCGAAGGTGACTCCACGCAAAGCAGCATTTATACTATTGACAAACTCGGTAATAAATGGAGCATTCCTGTAAAGATTAGCGAGATAACAACCGACTATCAAAATCCCGATTATCCATTCCTTTGCAGCGATGGTGTAACCCTTTTCTTTGGAGCTAAAGGTCCTAAGAGCATGGGCGGATACGATATCTTCATGACACGCTACAATGGTGACGACGGTACATGGTACGAACCAGAAAACTACGGTCTTCCTTATAATTCCACAGCCAATGATTATCTGCTTGCCATTGACGACTACGACCAGTTAGGATGGCTTGTTACCGACCGCCGACAGGAAGAAGGCAAAGTATGTATCTACACATTCGTGCCTACTTCCCCACGTCAAAACTTCGAGAGCGACGACCTAACTAATAAGCAGCTCAATAGCTTTGCCCGTATTCTTAAGATAGAAGATACATGGCAATTTGGCAACAGAGAAGCTGCCCTCAAGCGTGTTGAAGATCTTAAGAAACGTAATACTCAAGACAAAAAAGCAACAAGTAACATTAATTTCGTTATCAATGACAATGTAACATATCACAGTATCAGCGAATTCAAATCGCCTGCTGCACGTGAGAAATATAAACAGCTTGTTGCTTTGCAAGACAAATACAATCAAAACATAGCTACCCTACAGCAGTTGCGTGACGACTATGCAAAAAACAGAACGAAAGACCTTGCCAAAGACATCCTCTTCTATGAGAAAGAGGTAGAGCAACAAGCAGCAAGAATCAAAGATCTGAAAAAAATAATAAGAGAACAGGAAAGAGGTTTATAAATTATGTCTATTTTATACACAATTCTTCTGCTCCTTGCGAGCAACATTTTCATGACATTAGCATGGTATGGTCATCTTAAACTACAACAGAATGGTGTTAGTTCTAACTGGCCACTTATCGGAGTAATAGCTTTTAGCTGGTGTATAGCATTTTTCGAGTATTGCTGTCAGGTGCCAGCCAACAGAATAGGTTTCGACGGCAATGGCGGCCCATTCTCTTTAGTGCAACTAAAAGTGATACAGGAAGTAATTTCATTAATCGTCTTTGCAGGCATTGCCAACATCCTCTTTCAAGGTGAATCCCTACATTGGAATCACTTCGCAGCTTTCATATGCCTTATCCTTGCCGTGTATTTCGTGTTCATGAAATAACTTTCTCCCATTATGAAGTCCTCCCTACCCTTATGAAAGTGAGGGCCGGGGTGGAGTTGAAAGCGTATGACATTATTTACCAATGTCCATACTCAATAACTGCTTTTTTTGAATTGTCATAAAAGTCTAATCGAACAAACCAATCATCCTGTTCTTTTCTACTATTTGGTACTTTTCCTCCATCTCCATAAGACGCTCGAAAGGTATATCCATGCTTACCATCTGTCAGCCAGCGTTTTTCTTCTTTATTTTTGTCTTCATTCACTTTACATTTTACTCTATCAATAAATGTACGTGAAGGAATACTATCAAATTCTATATTAATTTTATCCGTAAAATCTCCATGGATATCAATTGAATTATCTGATATATATTCTTTTACTTCATAGTTTGGTATTTGTATTTCCATAAACTCTTCTAATGCAGCTTTGTCATCAAATTCAGAGCTTTGTGGCCATATAATACATATTATAAAGAATACAAATACAATGCAAATAATTATTTTTTTTCTTTTTCTCTTATATTCCATAGCTTTATAATGATCTATTTTTTTAGTAAATAAAAAAGGCAACCTTGTGGGGTTGCCTTTATTCTTTCGTGAACTAAGGAGATTAAGCCTCAGCAGGTGCCTCTTCTGTTGCCTCAGCAGCAGTTTCCTCAGCAGCCTCAGCAGCTTCAGCCTCTGCCTTAGCAGCAGCTGCAGCAGCCTTCTTATCAGCTACCTTCTTAGCAATTGCTTCATTAACCTTCTTTTCAGCCTCAAGGTTTGCAGCAGCTGCATCCTTCTTAGCCTTTACGTCAGCCTCACGGATAGCGTCGTTTGACTGAGCCTTAGCTGTTTTCCAAGCGTCAAACTTTGTCTGAGCAGCAGCCTCGTCGAAAGCGCCCTTCTTAACACCACCACGAAGGTGCTTCATAAGATAAACGCCCTCACCCTTAAGGATGTTACGAACAGTGTCTGTTGGCTGTGCGCCAGTTTCTACCCAGTAAAGAGCACGATCGAAATTCAAATCTACAGTAGCAGGATTGGTGTTTGGATTGTAAGTACCAATCTTCTCAGTAAATTTACCATCACGTGGTGCGTTAACGTCAGCGATTACGATGCTATAGAAAGCATAGTTCTTACGACCGCCGCGCTGTAATCTGATTTTTGTTGCCATTTTTTAAATAACTTTTAATTAGGTTTGAATTTTATGCTATCAACTCGTAATAGCGGGTGCAAAGGTACATGTTTTTATTGAAAATCAACAACTTATGCCTTCCTTTTCATTTACTAATTAGAAATAATTAACAAAAAGAACCCCAGGCATGAAGCCTGAGGTCCAACAACACAAACACAAAATTAGCCCTTCCCCATCCTTCCCTCGAGAGGGAAGGCGTCTTAAGGATTAGGGCTTATATCTTAATAAGTTGAACATTTTTGCAAACGCATTTGAGTCATAGTAATGTCGTTCAACATTCTACATTAAACGTTCAACGTCTTCTGCCATTTCCATGCTGAAGCAAGTACATCTTCGAGTGGAGTGTCAGCAGACCACTTGAGCACCTTATTTGCCTTTGAGCAGTCGCCCCATATCTTTTCGATATCTCCCTCACGACGAGGACCGTATTTCCAGTTAACCTTTACTCCTGTTGCCTTTTCGAAGGTTTGAACAATTTCCAGAGTAGAATTACCACGACCAGTACCGATGTTAAAGTAGTCTATAGCTGGTGAGTCGGCATCATCAAGAACACGACGCATAGCTGCTACGTGAGCCTTGGCAAGGTCAACAACATAAATATAGTCACGGATACAAGTACCGTCAGGAGTGTTATAGTCGTTACCAAAAATTGTTAGCTGTTCACGAATGCCAGCTGCAGTCTGTGTAACATAAGGAATGAGATTGTTTGGAACACCATTTGGAAGTTCACCAATCAAAGCTGATGGATGAGCGCCTATAGGGTTGAAATATCTCAAAAGGATGCTCTTTATTGGTGCACCACTATGAATATAATCATATATTATCTGCTCGTTCACCTCTTTTGTATTACCGTATGGTGATGTAGCTTTCTGGTGAGGAGCACTCTCTGTTACAGGTAAATTCTCTGGTTTTGGCTGTCCATATACTGTGCAACTTGAAGAGAATATAATGCCCTTTACATCATACTTAGGCATAAGTTCAAGGAGATTGATAAGCGAAACTATATTATTGCGATAATACAACAATGGCTTCTGCACGCTCTCTCCTACAGCCTTTGATGCTGCAAAATGAATGATACCCTCTATCTTAGGATATTTCTTAAATACATTCTCTGTTGCCTCTTTATCACGAAGGTCAACATTTTCAAAAGCAGGACGAACGCCTGTTATCTTTTCTATACCATCAAGAACTTCTATCTTTGAATTACTTAGATTGTCAATAACAACAACTTCGTAGCCTGCTTCAATAAGCTCAACTGTTGTGTGACTACCAATAAATCCAGTTCCTCCCGTAACAAGAATTGTCTGTTTCATATATTTGATTAATTTACATTTAGGATGCATTGCATCTCTCTATTTTAGCTTCGCACGAGCAAAGGTATATATTTATTTTGGGCTAACCAAAATAAATATTGAAAAATGGAACCGAAGGTTCTCTTTATAATTTATCATTTAGCACGAAGTGCGCCATATAGCTCCATCAACTCTCCCCTATTAACTCCCATTTTCACAAGACGATCGAGTTCATCCTTTGCTTCTTTCTTTCGTTTGAGACGAATAAGAAGATCTATGCGATTAAGGATAAAGTCGTGATTCCTTGGCTCACGCTTCATGGCCTGTGTGTAATCCTCTAATGCTAATTCTAAAAAGCCTCTTTCCTTTTCTATACCACCACGGGCAGCATAGGCAACAGCACTATCAGGATATTGACTAACCAAACGGTTAATTTCGTCTAATGCTTCTGTGTAGTGCTTGTCTTTCTGATTAAGAAGTGCCAATCCCAGCAATCCATTAAAATTGCCAGGAACAAGGGTAAGCAGATTTTGATAATCAAGGCGAGCAAACTTGTATCTTCCAAGTTTGGTATTTACAAATGCACGATAATACAACCCTGCTACATTCTGATTGTCAAGGAACAACACTTTATCTAAGTCGTCCTTGGCGTAATTCCATTGTTCGAGTTGTATATTCCATGCTACTTTTTTTATTCTTAAGTCTATACTATCAGGGTGGTAAGCCAACTCATCAGTAGCCACTTTAAGTGAATCCTTGAGTGCCTGCATAGACTGTGCATAAGAAACACATGGCAAAAACAAAAACAGCAAAGAAAATATTATCTTGTTCATAACATTTATTTTGCCTACAAAGGTAATAAAGAATGTGGAATATCTCCTCCTCATATGAAGGAGAGACAGGGTGGAGAAGGTACAATTAATAAATATTATATTTAATTTCAATAATATGCGTACATACAGAAAGAAAAACCTCCACCCATTTCTATCCAATGAGTAGAGGTTACTCCTGCAGATGCGTATCCCTTCGCTATCTGGGTTTTATTTCTTGATATAATTCACAATCCATTCACCTACTTCTGTAGTGCCATAGTGTTTGCCACCTTCTACCTGAATCTCAGGAGTACGCACATTTGCATCAAGACTTGCGTCAACAGCTTCGCGAATGAGAGCACCTTCCTTGTTCAAGCCGAAATGCTCAAGCAACATTGCTGCAGAGAGAATCTGTGCTACAGGGTTAGCAAGGTTCTTGCCTGCTGCCTGTGGCCAAGAACCATGAACAGGTTCGAATAAAGGTGTATGTTCACCCAATGATGATGATGGCTGCAATCCCATAGAACCAGTGATACATGATGTCTCGTCGGTAAGAATATCACCGAAGGTATTCTCTGTT
Organism: uncultured Prevotella sp.; assembly: GCA_905236755.1. Lineage (GTDB taxonomy): Bacteria > Bacteroidota > Bacteroidia > Bacteroidales > Bacteroidaceae > Prevotella. The sequence goes on along the minus strand of CAJOCR010000001.1, from coordinate 118,464 downwards.
ACAATAACATCGAAGAATGTTGGCTCAGTAAGAACACGCATTGAGGCATTGTCAATAAACATATAGTCTGTAGTAACCTCTGGATACTGTGATTCCATTTCTTTAGCAATCTGACGCCATAGACGAGAAGAAGCCAATACGTTTGCCTTGTCAACAACAGTAAGATGTTTCTTACGCTTCATAGCATATTCAAACGCAACCTTTAGGATACGTTCAATCTCTGGACGAGTATAGATATCTGTATCGTATGCTTTATCGTTATCCTGATATTTCTCGCCGAAATACATACCGCCTGTAAGCTCACGAATAACTACAAAGTCAGCCCCCTTCAAAAGCTCGTCTTTCAAAGGACTCTTATGAAGCAAACAATCAAAGGTTGCAACAGGACGCACATTAGCAAACAAACCAAGTTTCTTGCGCATTGCAAGAAGTCCCTGTTCAGGGCGTACCTTTGCTGTTGGGTTATTATCAAAACGTGGGTCGCCAACAGCTGCAAACAATACTGCATCAGCATCCATACATGTCTTGAAAGTCTCTTCAGGGAAAGGATCACCAACCTCATCTATGGCATGAGCGCCAGCAATAGCTTCCTTAAATGTGAAATTGTGACCAAACTTTGCTGCAATAGCTTCCATCACAGCAACACCTTGTTTCATTATTTCTGGTCCTATTCCATCACCAGGTAGAACCGCAATCTTTAAATCCATATATTTAAGTTTATAAGTTTACAAGTTAAAAGTTTATGAGTTTTTGAATTTACATAAATAATTATTTCACTCTGGTCTTCGACCGCTCGTCCTTAATTAATTTATAATCGGCGAAACCTACAGCAAACGCTCTGTCGATGATTAATTCATAATTCGTAATTCAGTTTATCATATTCAGCATTTTCAGCGTTGCCTTGATAGCCGCCTCAGTCTGGTCGGCATCAAGTCCTCGAGTGCGAAGGAGCGAACCATCTTCTTTTCGCCATGTGATTACAGTCTGCACAAGGGCATCAGTACGACCGCCAGGCGGAATACTTACGGCATAATTGTCGAGCAATGGGAATGTCCTGTTTAACGAATCCTTGTATATCTTACGAAGGGCTTTAACAAAAGCATCATACTGACCGTCACCCGTTGAATCAGCTGCATATTCCTTGCCATCGATCTCAACCTTAAGGCTTGCTATTGGTTTTAAACCATAAGATGTTGAAACCATATAACTAACCAGTTTCACCTTTTCTTCATCATTATATGTGTGTTTCAACACATCACTAACAATATAAGGAAGGTCTTCTTGAGTTACTCGTTCTTTCTTATCACCAAGTTCTGTAATACGCTTGGTTACTGCCTTTGTTTGTTCCGGAGTGAGACTCAAACCAAGTGCTTGCAGATTCTCAATGATATTTGCCTTACCAGAGTTCTTACCAAGAGCATATTCGCGTTTTCTACCAAATCGCTCAGGCTTAAGATTATTGGCATAAAGATTTCCTTTCTTGTCGCCATCGGCATGCACACCAGCAACCTGAGTAAACACATTATCGCCGACAACAGGTGCATTAGGTGCAACAGCAATACCGCTATAACCCTCTACAAGATGCGAAGCGTCGAGCATGGAACTCTCGTCAATACGTGTTTTCACACCAAGCATATCATGAAGCATAACCTGAACTGATGCCATAGGAGCATTACCACAACGCTCGCCTAAACCGTTTACGGTGACATGAAGTCCTTGCACACCCGCCTTCACAGCAGCGAGCGAATCGGCAACAGCCATATCGTAGTCGTTATGTGCATGGAAGTCAAATCTACATTGCGGCCACATCTCCACCATCTTGGTTATATATTCTTCAACCTCCAAAGGATTAAGAATGCCAAGAGTATCTGGCAACATAAAGCGCTTGATATTGCTGCCACACAGAGCATTCATCATCTGCTCAACATACTCAGGACTATTCTTCATACCACCCGACCAATCTTCAAGGTAGAGGTTTACCTCCATTCCTACCTTATCAGCATAATCAAGCACAGAAAATATATCCTCAAGATGTTCCTCGGTGGTTTTCTTCAACTGTTGTGAACAATGACGAAGGCTACCCTTTGCAAGCAGGTTTATAACCTTACCGCCACACTCACGAATCCAGTCAACCGACTTAGTACCATCAACAAAGCCAAGCACTTCTACCCTTTCGAGCATTCCACTGGCTTCAGCTGCATGACATATCATCTTAACAGCATCCTTCTCACCTTCACTCACACGGGCTGAGGCAACCTCAATACGGTCAACGCCCACATCATGAAGCAGATAGCGTGCTATCATGAGCTTCTCGTGAGGCAAAAACGAAACACCATTGGTTTGTTCGCCATCACGAAGGGTGCAATCCATTATTTCTATAGTATTCTTCAAAATATGCTATTGTTTATTTTCCCAAGCTTCAACCTTATCTCTGTTCTGTACAAGGAAATCAACATCATCAAGACCATTCATCAAACAATGTTTCTTGTATCCATTGATTTCAAACTTCTCGCTCTTACCTGTAGCAAGGTTGGTAACTGTCTGATTAGGCAAGTCAACTTTCACCTGCATAGCATGATCAGCATCGATACTGTCAAAGAGATCTTTTAGGAATTCCTCGCTTACAACTACTGGCAACACAAAATTATTCAGTTCATTATTCTTATGAATATCAGCAAAGAAAGAACTGATAACCACACGAATGCCATAACCTGCTATAGCCCATGCTGCATGCTCACGTGAAGAACCTGAACCGAAGTTCTTTCCTGCTACAAGAATAACACTATCCTTGAAATCAGGATTATTAAGCACGAAGTCACTCTTCTCACTACCATCCGCATTGAATCGCCAATCGTGAAAAAGATATGGACCAAAGCCATCTTTCTGGGTTAGTTTCAAATAGCGAGCTGGAATTATCTGGTCGGTATCCACATTCTCTAAAGGAAGAGGGATACATGTTGAAGTTATAACGTCAAATTTCTGTTTCATAATTACAATGTTCTTGGATCTGTGATTTTACCTGTTATTGCTGCAGCAGCTGCTGTGAGTGGTGACGCAAGGATGGTACGTGAACCCGGTCCCTGACGACCTTCAAAGTTACGGTTGCTTGTTGATACCGAATACTTGCCAGCAGGAATCTTATCATCGTTCATGGCAAGACAAGCTGAGCAACCAGGCTGGCGAATCTCAAAGCCTGCAGCTTTAAGAATAGTATCAAGTCCCTCTTCCTTTATCTGCTTTGCAACAAGATGAGAACCAGGTACAAGCCAAGCAATTACGTTAGCAGCCTTCTGCTTTCCTTTAACAACAGAAGCAAAGGCACGGAAGTCTTCTATACGTCCATTTGTACATGCTCCAAGGAACACATAGTCAACAGTATGTCCTTCAAGTTTCTCACCTGGTGTTAGTCCCATATAGTTCAACGACTTCATGAAACCAGCCTGCTCCTCTTCTGGAATCTCATCCAATGTAGGCACACACTCTGTGATACCAATACCCATACCAGGATTTGTTCCGTATGTGATACGTGGTTCTATATCAGCAGCGTCAAAGTTCAGCTCACAGTCAAAGACTGCATCATCGCCACTCTTGAGTGTTTTCCAATACTCTACGCATTTATCCCACTCTTCGCCCTTAGGTGCATACTCGCGACCTTTGATATATTCAAATGTTGTTTCGTCAGGAGCAACGAAACCTCCACGAGCTCCCATTTCTATAGAAAGATTACAAAGAGTAAGACGACCTTCCATGGTCATATCGCGAACAACATCGCCAGCATACTCTACAAAATAGCCTGTAGCACCTGATGTTGTGAGCTTACTCATAAGATAAAGAGCCACGTCCTTTGCGGTAACACCTTCTTTTAGTTTTCCGTTGACGTTGATACGCATAGATTTTGGCTTCTGTTGCAGAATACATTGTGAAGCAAGAACCATCTCTACCTCAGATGTACCAATACCAAAGGCTACAGCACCCATTGCTCCATGGGTAGAGGTATGTGAGTCACCACAAACAATGGTCATACCTGGAAGTGAGAGTCCTTTCTCTGGGCCTACAACATGAATAATACCATTGTCCTTGGTGTTATATTTAAATTCAGTAACACCAAACTCCTCACAGTTCTTATCAAGTGTTTCAACCTGCTTGCGACCAACAGGATCTGCAATAGGTTTATCCTGGTCGTGAGTTTGTGTATTATGGTCAGGCATAGCAAAAACATGATCAGGACGGAAAACCTTAAGATTTCTCTTGCGAAGTCCTTCAAAAGCCTGAGCTGTTGTCACCTCATGACAATACAGACGGTCGATATAAAGTTGTGTTGGTCCGTCTTCAACCATCTGCACAACATGCTTATCCCAAATCTTATCAAATAATGTATTCATATAATATTTTTAATTTCTAAACTTGTTGATACAATCAATATAAGCCTCTACCGATGCTGTTACTATATCTGTGTCAGCACCAAAACCATAGTACAGATGACCATCATATTCTACCTGCATATGTACCTTGCCCATATCGTCTGAACCCTTGTCTATAGCTTGGATAGTAAACTCTTTAAGAGTCATATTCTTCGTAATAATCTTCTTCAGAGCTGAGATAGCTGCATCAACAGGACCATTACCTGTTGAACTCTCTTCAAACTTCTGACCTGCAATATCCAATCCAATAGAAGCAACACTCTTGAAACCTTTACCTGTTGTTACCTGCAAGTAATCAAGTTTAACGCTGTGTGAAGCTGTTTTGTCTGCTCCTGCAAGCATAAGAATATCATCGTCTGTAACTTCTTTCTTCTTGTCTGCTAATGCAAGGAATTGCTTATACAAAGCATCCAAACGCTCTTCATCATCAACCTTAACACCATTTACTTCCAAACGATATTTCAAAGCTGCACGACCCGAACGAGCAGTCAATACAATAGCATTATCGTTTACACCTACATCCTTAGGATTGATAATCTCGTATGTCTGTACATTCTTCAATACACCATCCTGATGAATACCACTTGAATGAGCAAAGGCGTTACGTCCAACAATAGCTTTATTTGGCTGAACAGGCATATTCATAAGACTTGAAACCATGCGCGATGTAGGAAGAATCTTGCTTGTATTAATGTTGGTGTCAATACCAATACCCTTATGGCATTTAAGAATCATGGCTATCTCTTCGAGTGACGTGTTGCCCGCACGCTCACCAATACCGTTGATGGTTACCTCTACCTGACGTGCGCCATTTAGCACACCTTGCAGAGTGTTAGCGGTAGCCATGCCCAAATCATTATGACAATGGGTTGATAGTTGCGCTCTGTCTATACCATCAACATGTTCCATTAAATATTTAATCTTCTTGCCATATTCCTCTGGCAGACAGTAACCTGTGGTGTCGGGAATATTAACGACTGTAGCACCAGCTTTGATTACAGCTTCTACAACTCGTGCGAGATATTCATTATCTGTTCTACCTGCATCTTCGGCATAGAACTCTACATCTTCAACGTATTTCTTAGCATACTTCACGGCACGAACAGCACGCTCAATAATCTCGTCACGATTACTATTAAACTTATATTTAATATGACTGTCGCTTGTTCCTATACCTGTATGAATACGTTTTCTCTTTGCCCATTTCAAAGCCTCGGCTGCACAATCAATATCTTTTTCCACAGCACGTGTAAGGGCACAGATGGTAGGCCATGTGACCGCTTTCGATATTTCAACTACAGAATTGAAATCACCTGGGCTCGAGATAGGGAAACCTGCTTCGATAACGTCAACACCAAGCTGTTCAAGCTGCTTAGCTACCTGTATTTTCTCTACGGTATTTAACTGACAGCCTGGTACTTGTTCGCCATCACGAAGGGTGGTATCAAAAATATAAAGTCTATCGCTCATTGTATTATAGTTTTTTTAATTGTTACGTCATTAAAAAAGCCTTCCACACTCCATACGGAAGTGAGAAAGGCCTTTATTCATTTAAAGCATCTATCATATACGCACCTTACCACTTCCAACTATTTTCTGTAGTCGAATTCGAATAATAATGCTTAGTATATTAATAGAGTTGCTCATATCTTATCGTCTCTTTAAACACAAGTGCAAAGATAACGATAGTTTTTGAACTGAGCAAAGAAATTGTAAGTTTTTTGAGTTATTTTCTTTCGATTTGCTACTTTTTATCTAACTTTTGCTTAGAATGGCGCATCAGGGCCACCCATTGGCATACCAGCAAACGGATCAAAATCAGGCATTGGTGCATTACTGCCGTTCATCTTAGAACCAAGAATCTCACCACCTTCTGTTGGAGGCATTGGGGCTATATAGCCATCTTCACGATTCTCAAAACGTGTGTATTCACCACGGAAACTAAGCAACACATCGCCTGTAGCACCCTTACGGTGTTTAGCAATAATAATCTGAGCCATACCATGAAGGTCGTTACCCTTTTCATCCTGATAGATATGATAGTATTCTGGACGGTGAACAAAGAGTACCATGTCGGCATCCTGCTCAATAGCTCCTGACTCACGCAAGTCAGACAGCTGTGGACGTTTTCCTTCAAGACCTTCACGGTTTTCTACGTTACGACTTAACTGTGACAAAGCAATGATTGGAATATCCAACTCTTTAGCCAATCCTTTAAGAGAACGTGAGATAGTTGAAACCTCTTCCTGACGGTTATTGAAACGCATACCGGCAGCATTCATAAGCTGCAGGTAGTCAATCATTATTATCTTAATTCCTTTCTCTCTTACCAATCGGCGGGCTTTAGTTCTAAGTTCAAAAACACTCAAACCAGGTGTGTCATCTACATAAATAGGTGCACCTGTAAGCTTTCGCAAGTTCTTATCCAAGCGTTCCCACTCTGCAGGATTAAGCTGACCGTTCAGAATCTTGTGACCTGAGATTTCGCACGTGTTTGAAATTAAACGGTTTACAAGCTGAACGTTGTTCATTTCAAGAGAGAAGAACGCTATAGGATTACGATAGTCAACGGCAATATTCTTTGCCAAACTCAATGCAAACGATGTTTTACCCATCGCAGGACGACCAGCAAGAATAATAAGGTCGGAAGGCTGCCAACCACTGGTCATATCATCAAGATCAGTAAATCCAGTAGGAATACCTGTCAAACCAGAAGTATTCTGCGATGCTTTCTGAAGAATATCTACCGCCTGTTGCAACACTGGGTCAATCTGTGTGTAGTCGGTTTTCATGTTCTTCTGAGAAATCTCAAACAGACTTCCCTCTGCTTCCTGCATCAACTCGTCAATATCGGCCGTTTCGTCAAAAGCCTTCTCCTCTATTCTACTTGCAAACTGAATAAGCTGACGTGCAAGGAATTTCTGAGCAAGGATATGTGCATGATATTCTACATTGGCTGATGAAGCAACCTTTGAACTGATCTCAAGAATATAGCCTGGGCCACCAACATCCTCAAGCGTACCTTCATGACGCAATTCCTCGGTCACAGTCATGATATCTACTGGTCGCTCACTCATATTAAGGGCTTGCACAGCAGCATATATCTTTTGATGACGTGGCTCATAAAAACTCTCAGGACGGATAATCTCTGAGATTATAGAAAAGGCATCTTTATCTATCATTACCGCACCAAGCACAGCTTTTTCTATCTCTGTTGCTTGTGGTTGCAGATGACCATACGTTGGATCTATTGGCGCCGAAGTACGACGCTTTCTACTATTTGAACTATTCTTTTCTGGCATTATTTCGTTGTTTTGCTTACAAAGATAGAAAAAAGTTTTGGGTTTCGATTCTGTAGTTTATATATTTTTTGTAATTTTGTGGTATAACTAAATAGTAAAAGAACTATGATTACGTTTCCATGCGCCAAGATTAATCTTGGATTGAATATAACAGGAGTTTTAGAAAACGGTTATCACACCATTGAAACTGTTTTTTATCCAGTTCCTCTTTACGATGCTCTCGAAATTAAATATATGGATGAGAAATTCCCATCCACATTAGACTGCGACCTGAAGGTAACAGGCAATGCTGTTGAATGTAACGAAAGCGACAATCTTGTAGTAAAAGCATACAATCTTTTAGCAAAAGACTATAAGCTTCCTCGTGTTCACGCCCATCTCTTCAAACACATCCCTTCTCAGGCTGGATTAGGTGGCGGTTCGAGTGATGCTGCTTTTATGATAAGACTGCTTGACGAGCGTTTCCGCCTGAATATTGGTAATGCCGAAATGGAACGCTATGCAGCTAAATTAGGTGCCGATTGTGCTTTCTTCATCACAGCAGAGCCTTCATATGCCACAGGTATTGGTGATATTCTTGAACCCGTTGATGGTCCACAAGGTAATCTAAACGGATATTATATTGCTATAGTAAAACCCAATGTTGCCGTTAGCACCAAAGAGGCTTATGCACAAATAACATGCAGCAAGCCTGCTAAAAACTGTAGAGACATTGTGCGTCAACCAATAGAGACATGGAAAGGCGAACTGAAGAACGATTTCGAAGTTCCTGTTTTCAAGATGCACCCTGAACTGAAGGCAATAAAAGAGAAACTATATGATATGGGTGCCGTGTATGCAGCCATGTCAGGAAGTGGCTCTTCGCTCTTCGGTTTATTCCGAACGAATCCTATAGGCATCTCGAAGGAATTCCCTAACATGTTTTACGCAATTGAAAAGCTATAAATCAAATGACAGATAATCAAAACGAACAGTTTCCTATAGTAGATGAAGACGGCAATATCCTTGGAGCCATCAGCCGAGGCAAAGCTCATGATGGCAGCAAGGTTCTTCATCCTGTAGTTCATCTACATCTATTTAATTCTAAAGGCGAACTATATCTACAACACCGTCCTGCTTGGAAAGACATACAACCCGACAAATGGGATACTGCATGTGGCGGACATATTGATCTTGGAGAAAATGTAGAGCAAGCTCTAAAACGTGAAGTAAGCGAAGAATTGGGTATTACTGATTTCATCCCAGAATCGCTTGGACACTATGTTTTTGAAAGCTCTCGTGAGCGTGAATTGGTTTATGTCCATAAAACAACTTACGACGGCGAGGTAAAACCAAGTGCCGAAGAACTTGCAGGCGGTCGCTTCTGGACAAAGGAAGAAATACTCAACAATATGGGAAAAGGTGTGTTTACACCAAATTTCGAAAGTGAGTACAAGAAGTATTTCTGACCTCTCTTCCCGCTCTCCCCTGCAGGGAGAGGGCCAATCACGAAGAAAACTTCGAGATTGAAATCCATCTCCTCCCGACCTCCTCATAAGGGGAGGAGAAATAATTCCACACTCCACATTCCACATTTTTTATTACCTTTAGCTTCGCTGAAGATTGGCTGCACTCTGGAATACAAAATTAAAACAAGTTTTATTTTGATATTCCACTCGTTTGCACTAACTTTGTACTCAATTATAATATAGGTATAAAGAATAACTATTAAAAGATAAAGAAATGAAAGCATTTGTATTCCCAGGACAGGGATCTCAGTTCGTAGGTATGGGTAAAGACCTGTACGAAAACAATTCATTGGCAAAAGAACTCTTCGATAAGGCTGACGAGATTCTTGGTTTCAAGATCACAGAAATAATGTTCAACGGTACAGCCGAGCAACTCAAGGAAACAAAAGTTACTCAGCCTGCTGTATTCCTTCATAGTGTAATCTCTGCTCTTTGCCTTGGCGACGATTTCCAGCCAGCTATGACAGCAGGTCACTCTCTTGGTGAGTTCTCTGCTCTTGTTGCTGCAGGTGCTCTTAGCTTCGAAGACGGTCTTCGTCTTGTTGCTGCCCGTGCTAACGCTATGCAGAAGTGCTGCGAGGCTAACCCTGGTACAATGGCTGCTATCATTGGTCTGCCTGATGAGAAGGTTGAGGAAGTTTGCAAGGAAGTTTCTACTCCTGATTGCATCGTAATCCCAGCAAACTACAACTGCCCAGGTCAGCTTGTTATCTCTGGTAATACTGACGCTATCAACAAGGCTTGCGAGGCTCTCAAGGCAGCAGGTGCTAAGCGTGCTCTCCCATTGCCAGTAAGCGGTGGTTTCCACTCTCCTCTTATGCAGAACGCAAAAGACGAGCTCGAGGCTGCTATCGAGAAGGTAGAGTTCTCTACTCCAAAATGTCCAGTATATCAGAATGTTGACGCTAAGCCATACACTGATCCTGCACAGATCAAAGCTAACCTCATTGCTCAGCTCACAAGCAGCGTTCGTTGGACAGCATCAGTTCAGAACATGATTGCTGATGGTGCCGATGACTTCACAGAGTGTGGTCCTGGTAAGGCTTTGCAGGGTATGATTGGTCGTATTGATAAGACCGTAAGTGCTCACGGTATCGCATAATGAATAAAAAGATAACAATATATCAGGTTCTTCCACGTCTGTTTGGCAATCGTAACACTACTCGCAAAGAGAATGGTACGATTGAAGAAAACGGATGTGGAAAGTTCCACAACTTTGATGAGCCCACGCTGAATAGAATTCATGCGATGGGCTTTACTCATATATGGTATACAGGTGTCATCCGTCATGCCACAACTACCGACTACAGTCGTTATGGAATACCTCGTCAACATGCTGAAATAGTAAAAGGAAAAGCTGGTTCAGCCTACGCCATTACCGACTATTACGATGTTGACCCAGACCTTGCTGTTGTCGTGAAAAACCGTATGCAGGAATGGGAACAGCTTATAGAACGCACGCATAAGGTAGGCATGAAGGTCATAATGGATTTTGTACCCAACCATGTAGCACGAGAATATCATTCTATCTGCAAACCTGCAGGAACACACGATCTTGGAGAATTCGACAATACCGATATGCAGTTCTCCACCAGCAATAATTTCTATTACTGTAAGGAACACCTCGACCTCGGAAATGTATTACAGGGCAACACCATAATAAGCAATGATGGTGCTTATGTAGAGTCGCCAGCACGAGCAACAGGAAATGACCAATTCTCATCAAAGCCACAACGCAATGACTGGTATGAAACAATAAAACTCAACTATGGTGTTGACTACTGCGACACCAATGGCCGTAGCTATCATTTCTCCCCTATCCCTGACACATGGAAAAAGATGTTAGACATTCTGCTCTTTTGGGCAGAGAAAGGCATCGACGCTTTCCGTTGTGATATGGCAGAAATGGTACCTGATGCTTTTTGGACTTACGCAACCAAAGCAGTAAAAGAGCAATATCCTCATATCATCTTCATTGGCGAGGTTTACGATCCTAACCAATATCGTACCTATATTGCAGCAGGTTTCGACTTCCTATATGATAAGGTAGGAATGTATGATGCACTAAGAGGAATCATCCGTGGAGAACAGTCAGCATCCAACATAACATATCAATGGCAACAAACAGACGATATCAAGGAACACATGCTTTATTTCCTTGAAAATCACGACGAGCAACGAATAGCCAGCGATTTCTTTGCAAGGAAAGCACAGAAAGCAATACCTGCTGTTATGTTTAGCGCTCTATTCCGCAATAATCCGTTTATGGTGTACAGCGGACAAGAGTTCGGCGAACGCGGTATGGATAAAGAAGGCTATAGCGGTATAGACGGCCGTACAACAATATTTGATTATTGGGCTCCCGACACACTTAGTCGTGCATACTCTGATCGTCAGTTGCTTACACCAGCAGAACGACAGCTTGCTATTCAGTATCTCAACATTCTGAACATTGCTACACGCGAAAAAGCTATTGATGGCGAAACCTTCGACTTGATGTATGTAAACAACAACAATCCCGATTTCGACACATATCATCAGTATGCTTTCATACGTAAAAAAGATAACGAAGTGCTTTTCGTTGTTGTAAACTTCTCAGATGAGCCAGTAAATATCAAGGTTAATATTCCAGAACACGCATTCGACTTTCTGGAAATACCAGAAAAAAGAATATCTGTCACCGACCTTATATCTGGAGAATCTGCTGTTGTTGAACTGCAGAAAGACAAGCAATGGCCAATAAATATTGATGCAAACAACGGACGAATATATAAATTCAATATCAATATGGACGATAACGCTTTTTTGCTCAACGAGCATCATAAAGACGAGTTCCCTCCTGCGCATACAGCAGAGCATCTACTTAACCAACTCATGAGTAGAATGTTTGGTTGCTCACGAAGCAACAATGCACATATCGAACGAAAGAAAAGTAAGATTAGTTATATTCTTGACCATAAGCCATCACGTCAGGAAGAGAAGACTATAGAAAGAGAGATGAATCGTCTTATTGAAGAAGACATGGAAGTGAGCTACGATTTCGTTGATCGTAACAATATTCCTGAAGGAATAAGCCTCGACCGTCTTCCAGACGATGCAAGCGAAATGCTCCGAATAGTGCGTATCGGCAACTACGACATCTGTCCATGCATAGGCAAACATGTTCGTTCAACAGGACAGATAGGCCGTTTCGAAATGCTTGGCACAAACTGGGATGAACAATCTCATAGTTTCCGCATCCGTTTTAAAGTAATACCATAATGAAAAAATTAATGATTACACTTGCAGCTTCAACTGTACTTGCAACATGCAACGCAGCTAAAATTCAAGACACAAAGTCACTTGTAGTTTACTATTCACAGACTGGCGTAACCGAAACTGTGGCAAAGCTTATTCAAGAGCGAACTCATGCTGACATTGAAGCTATCAATGCTGAAAAGCCGTACGATGGTGATTTCAATGCAACTATTGAGCGTTCTATGAAAGAGCGACAAGCAGGCATAGAGTGTAAAATCAAATCTCTAAGCAAGGATATTGCCAAATACGACACTATCTATATCGGATACCCTATTTGGTTTGGTACCTATGCTCCACCCGTTGTAACACTCGTGAAAAAACTCAATGTCGAAGGAAAGATCATTATTCCTTTCTGTACCTTTGGTAGCGGTGGTTTGGAAACAAGCGTCAATGATCTAAAGAAAAATCTCAAGAACGCTACCATCCTTGATGGCTACGGAGTACGAACAGCGCGCATAGACAAAGCAGCCAAAGAAATAGACCTTTTCTTTGCCACTATCAATGGTACAGCTCCAAAGCTTCCTGAGTTTAGCGAGCAAAAACCAGTAACAGCTGAAGAAAAAACAATCTTCCAGCAAGCATGTGGAAGCTATCCAATGCCACTTGGCTCACCCGTCTCTGTTGGTTCTCGTACTATCAACAAAACAACAGAATACAAATTTACAGCCGAGTCAATATCACCTGATGGCACTCCTACAACCTCGACAATATATGTAGTTAAAGAACCAAACGAAGCTCCTGAATTTACAAAAGTAGTGAGATAGAAGAATAAACAGAATAATCGGAGTATTCTGATTATTCTGAATATTCTGATTATTCCGATTACTCAGAAATAATCAATAAAAAAATCCCTGTCCTCCATTTGGAGAACAGGGATTTAATATTTAGATTTGCTTTACAGTGCAATAATTATGCGCTATAAATTATTCTGCTGCTGGAGCTTCCTCAGCCTCCTGTGCAGGAGCCTCTACTGGAGCCTCTTCAACTGCTGGTGCAGGCTGATTCTCTGAAACAACTGTTACAGGAAGCTTAACCTCAACACCCTTGAAGAAGTGTACTGTAGCCTCGAAAGTACCAACCTTCTTGATATCACGCATAGTGATAATCTTACGGTCGATATCCTGACCCTTCTTCTTGAGCTCCTCAGCAACGATAGCTGCGTTAACAGAACCGTAGAGCTGACCAGTTGCAGAAACCTTAGCTGAGATAACAACCTCAACATTCTCAAGAGCAGCAGCCTTCTTCTCAGCTTCTGCCTTCTTAGCAGCAATCTTCTGAGCCTGCTGCTTCAGGTTTTCAGCAAGGATCTTCTTTGCTGACTCTGATGCGATAACAGCCTTACCTGTTGGGATAAGGTAGTTACGACCATAACCATTCTTTACATTTACGATATCGTTCTTGTATCCAAGACCGATAATATCTTCTTTCAGTATAATTTCCATATCGTCTATTCCTCCTTAATTACTTCATCAAATCGGTTACGAAAGGAAGCAGTGCGATCTGGCGAGCACGCTTAACTGCCTGTGCTACGCGACGCTGATACTTCAAAGATGTACCTGTGATACGACGTGGAAGGATCTTACCCTGCTCGTTCAAGAACTTCTTGAGGAACTCAGGATCCTTGTAGTCGATGTACTTGATACCGCTCTTCTTGAAACGGCAATACTTCTTCTTACGAGTGTCGATAGAAGGAGCGTTCAAATAACGAATTTCTGATTTCTGTGCCATGATTAAGCCTCCTCTTTTTTACCCATCTTAGCGCGACGCTTCTCTGCATAAGCTGCAGCATACTTGTCAAGCTTAACGGTCATGTAACGAATAACTTTCTCATCGCGACGGAATGCTGTCTCGAGAGTGTCAATAACTTTTGGCTCAGCCTTGAACTCTACCAGGCAATAAAAACCTGTAGACTTCTTCTGAATAGCATAAGCCATCTTCTTCAATCCCCAGGTTTCCTCGTTCAGGATCTCAGCACCATTGTCGGTGAGAACCTTTGTGAACTTAGCAACCGCTTCCTTCATCTGATCATCAGACAAAACGGGAGTTAAAATGAAAACGGTTTCGTATTGATTCATACTACTTAAATAATAAAAATAAATTAATAATTAAAGCAATCGTTTCACAAGGCCTTTCGACCCTTTTCCACGAATTGCGGTGCAAAAGTACCATTTTTTTATGACTTAACCAAATAATTTTAGAACTATTTGATTATTTCCTCTCATTGATAAGATAGTAATATATAAAAAAAGTGGATACCCAAAAGGATATCCACTTAATTTATTATATTTGGAAAAGATTAATCCATTCCGTTGTCGCCGTTAATACTAATCAAATAGCCTTCGCTTGTTTCACAAGTATCTTTGTACTTAGTCAGTTTTCCTTTGAATACGACAAAATCACCTTCCTTCAATGTCTTGTTTCCTTCAACCCAAGCCTCATTTCCAAAGTACTTAATCTTGTAACCTTCGAACTCTGTAGCGTAATTCTTATCTACATGAGTTCCATCTGGTGATATCCAGAAGTTTGCTGTACCCTTATCTGCATTAAACTGACTCTGGACTTTAGAAATTTTACCTGCAATATAGACTTCTGCTGTAGAACCTTCATTAACTGCTTTTATTGCAGCAATAGCGTCGAATGGATTTTCTGCTGTACCATCACCATAGTTAGCGAAATAGCAAACATAACCGCCATCAGTTTGAGGTGTCTTATTGCCATTCTTGTCGGTATAAACCTTAACCTTAGCACAAACAAGAACCTCCTGACCAACAGTTACCTGATGATCGCCTTCTTCCCAGTCCTTATTGTCAAGACCCTTCACACCATATACTTCGAAGTCCTTTGTGAAATTCTTATCATGGAATGCTCCATCTGAAGAAATCCAGAATATTGCAGTATGCTTAGTAGCATTATATTCTTTTTCAACCTTAGAAACAATACCCTTGATGTAAACCTCTGTTGCTGAACCAGAAGCATTTGCATTTGCGAATTCAATAGCCTCTTCTACAGAGAAAGGAAGAGCCTTTGTTCCCTTTGCACCTGCCTGATTTATAGATGTCTTACCCTTGTATGTCTTACCGCCCTTTACAGTTGTAAATTCAAGTTCGGCAGAACGTGCAGCAGCAACGTTCTCTGCAGCTGTTACAGTAACAACAGTCTCGTCACCAACAACCTTGATAGACTTAAGTGAAAGCCACTCCTTGTATGCTGCAGGAATCTCAGCTTCAACAGAACCTGTCTTAGTTGTGATATAGATATCAGCATCACCACCAGCAGCAGGAATTGCAGCATCCTTAACTCCAGCAACCATTACAGAGTCAACCTTGATGAGTGACTTGGTTACACTGATGATAGTACCATTCTCAATCTCAGTAGCATTATTATAGGTCTTCTTTGGACCTTCAACGGTTACTTCATCGCCAGCCTCAATAGAGAAGTCCTTGAAGTTAGTTGTTCCATATATCTGGAAACTACCAGTTTCATCCTCGATGTACCAGTTACCATACTTAGTCCACTCTGTAACCTTCTGAACCTTACCAGTTACACGATAGGTCTTAGCATCAGTACCAGCGATAACCTCTGCACAAGTAGCATTTTTTGCAACTGTGATACCCTGAACTACATTGATATGCTTCTTCTCGTCACCACAAGTAAGGATTACCTCTGTAGAACGACCACCATCAGTAGATTCCGCAGAGAAAGTGATAGTCTTTGTATCTGCATTGCCTGCAGGTGTAGGAATCTCGAGCCATGTAGCCTTTGAATCAGTCTTTGTAATTGTCCAATCACCATTCACATTAAGTTCAACTGTTGTTGTACCACCGCCTACAGGAAGAGATACGTATGATGTTGAAACCTCAATGTTTCCGAGTGGGAAATTATAATCATTTTCTGAACAACTCACAAAAACAGTGAGCAAAGCCAGAAGTGAAGGAATGATATATTTAAGTTTCATATTCTATTTCCTTATTATTTAGTTAAAAAAGTACTTAACACCAATTGATGCATACCAGCACTGACCGAGGCTGTAGTTTGTTGTGAACAATGGAGTGTTGCCATTAACAGCCTTTGGTGTAGAGAATGTAGCATAACCCTGTGCATCAGCACCCTCATACTTGAGGAGGCGAGCACCATCTGAACCAAGAGCTGGATTCAAGCTCTTACCAATACCCCACTCGTTGTTGAAGAAGTTAAGAACGTTCTTCATATCGAAGCTGAGCTGGAGCTTGTGCTTTGTCTTACCAACGTTAACCTTGAAGTCGTGCTTGTAAGCGAAGTCAAGGCGAGCGAGCCATGGTGAGTAAAGGCTGTAGGCCTCGCAATACTTACCCTGCTGCTTCTCAAGTGAAGAGTTAGCATGAACGAAGTCCATGAAACGTACCTTGTCATCCTCTGTCTTGAAACGGAACTCACCGTTAGCAACCTGCTCGTCTGTTGGAACATAGAGAGCATCAAAGTTGTAACCGTCACCATTCATATCGTTAGTTGTCATGTAAGAGTAGCTACTGTAACCACGCTGACCCTCGAGGATGAAGCTATAGTGGTTGCCACACTTATCGTGAAGGTTAGCAGAAACGATGAAACGATCAGGATAACCGTTACGAGAGTTATGCAAACGAGCATAGTTAGGACCGTTAACGGTTGACATGTAGTTAAGTACAGATGAAGCATCTGAACCAGGAAGAGATGTAAGTTCCTTGTATGACTTGTGAGTATAAGAAGCCATGAGGTCAATCCACTCCCATGGACGAGCATTTACAGTAAGAGTTGCTGTGTAACCATAACCCTTAGAAGTGTTCTCAAGCATGTAAGCCTCAGTATCGCAGATGCTCTTCTTGTAACCTGCTGGATAGATATAACGGTTATCAGCACCGTTGAACTGAGCGAACTCACCTACGTATGGAGTATGCCACTCGCGGATAACTGAAGAATAAACAGTCTTGTCGAATACGAACTCACCAGAAACTGTCAATGGGAAGTTTACAGGAACAGCGTAGTCAACACCAAGAGAAGTCTTCCATACCTCTGGCATCTTGAAGTTAGGATCAACACCTACTACAGAACTTGGTTTTGTACCTGTCTCTGGAGTAATTGTTGTAGGATAACCAAGTGATTCAAGCTTAGCAAGAAGAGCAGCTGTTGTAGCATGACCCTCTGCATCAGTAATAAGACCTCCCTTGAATTCATTCATTTCAAAGTTCATCTTCTTAGCATTTGCCTCGTTGATCTGTGCCTTATACTGAATCATACCAGAGTTAGTAGGCATATTTGTGAAGAATACCAATGGCAAACGACCAGTGAAGAGACCGGTACCACCACGAACCTTAAGGCTCTGATCACCAAATACATCCCATGTGAAACCTACACGTGGAGAAAGAGTGATGCTGTTCTTTGGCCACTTACCTGTATCAATGTGGCGACCATTGTAGTCGAGCTCATAGATAGCATTGTTAGTCATGAGGTCCTTATTGTCGAAGAAGAAACCATCAAGACGAAGACCGTAAGTAAGCTTCAACTTATCGCTAACATTCCACTCATCCTGTGCGTAAAGACCAGTCTTGTTGTACTGAACGCGAGCAGCAGGACTTGTTTCACCATTGTAACCGTAAGTGAGACAAACAACCTCTGGAGTACCACCTGTGAGGAAGTCTTCAAGAGTCTTATAGCGATAGTAACCAGTACCGTTACGCATGTAAGCGTTGTCAGCCATCTGATGCTCATAGTTCAAACCAAACATGAACTTGTGGTTACCCTTATACCATGTAAGGTCGTCCTTAACATTAATAACGGTGTTGTGAACAGCGTTGTTCCATGTAAAGAGCTCGTAACCGAGAGCCATGTAGTTGTCACCTTCACCATCAAGAATATCGATGAATGGGAACTCAGAAGACTTTGTTCCACGAACATCATCAAGCTTAGAATATGTAGCGAGGAACTGGTTAGAAAGCTCGTTAGAAAGACGGCTGTTGAAATCAAGAGAGAATGTCTTTACTATGTGCTCAAGAGAATACATTGAGTTAGCGAAAGACATAGATTTAATAGATGTACGAGCAGAAGCTGCACGTGAACCACCATCCATAGAAGAAGCGTTAGGAGCATTCCACTGTGTTGCCTTTGTGTAGTTATAACGCAAAGCCAAGTGGTGCATCTGGTTGATGTTCCAGTCTAAACGAGCAAGGAACTTATAGTTGCTTTCATCTGCAGGGAAATCAGTGTAAGAACCAGTATCATAACCATACTTTTTAGCAACGAAGTCCTTAACTGTCTGCAAGTCTGAAAGTTTTGTACGTGAAATATAGTTTGTTTCATCAGACTTACCGTCTTCAGAACCTCTCCAACGGTTAGCAATAGTTGGCTTCTTTGTCATTTCACCGTTTACGAAGAAGAAGAGCTTGTCCTTGAGGATAGGACCACCAAGAGTGAAACCGTAAGTTGTTTCACGATCCTTAGCACGTGCGTTTTCAATCTGTACGCCCTTTACAGCGTCACCGTGCATCTGCTCGTTCTGATGATAGATGTAAGCAGTACCCTTGAATGTGTTAGTACCAGACTTTGTAATAGCGTTTACACCACCACCGATGAAGTTTGACTGACGAACATCAAAAGGAGAAACAACGATCTGCATTTCAGAGATAGCGTCAATAGAGATTGGGCTACCACCACCAGGAAGACCTGCGTTAAGACCGAAGTTGTTGTTGAAGTCAGCACCATCGACAGTGAAGTTAGCTGTACGACCGTCAGAACCACCGAATGTCATTCCGTTACCACCATAAGGAGAAAGACGGGTGTAGTCTGTGATAGAACGACTAACTGTAGGCATGTTTACGATTGCTGCATTGTCGATGTTTGTAGAAGCACCGGTCTTAGCAGTTGTAAACTTAGTTGCCTTTGCTGAAACTACGACTTCACCAAGCTGCTGAGCATCCTCTGTCATACTTGCGTTAAGAACAGAAGTTTGTGCGAGCTGGAGAGTAATGTTGTCACTAACTTTGTCTTTGTAACCAATGTAGCTGATGGTAACCTTGTAAGGACCACCTGGACGCATACCGTTAATGGTATAAACACCCTTGTCATTGGTAACTGCGACATAGCGTGTACCAGAAGGTGTGTGAACAGCCTCCACGGTAGCACCGATAACTTCTTCGTTATCAGCCGTAACCTTACCACTCAAACCTGAAGTCGTGATTTGCGCCATGAGGGATGTTGTACAGAACAACATTAGCGCAAGGAGAAAATGCAATTTTCTTTGCATAACTTAGTTTTTTTGAAAAATTTAATTAATACCTAATGAGGATTTCTCCTCTTATTATTTATTACGCGTGCAAAATTAATTAAAAAAAACGAAAAATCATAGCGCTAAAGTGTTAAAATATTAAGGCTTTTTTGTCATTTTACATATTGAAACTCAATATCTTACAATATGTTTTATTTATCCTTATTTAAACTACAATGTGTAACTTATTTAAGCTAATAACTACAAATAAGAATTCCAAACTCCTAACTCCCAACTTTTAACTACTAACTCATTATAGCTCCCATACTACAACCATACTGTAACCATACTACAACAAGGTTGTATGTTCGTTTGAAGAACGTTTGATGTTCGTTTGTTGTCCGTTAAATGAACGGACAACAAACGGACAACAATCGAACAACAAACGGACAACAATAGGAGGAAGAATATGGTTGTAGTATGGTTACAGTATGGCTATAGTATGCCTGCAGTATAAGAATGATAAACAATATACTTACTACACATAAACATAATACTTACGAACAACAAACAGCATATATACACATTGTATTCATGCATCAAAAAAAATGAGTTTTGCGCAGTTTGCGCAACTTGCGCAGGCATGCGCAAAATAACTCAAAGCTATCATAATCATAAGCAAATATCATGTAATTCTTTTATACACAGATAGTTATACACTTTTATCACAATATTTGTGTTAAAAAAGATACTTTTGCGCATGCCTGCGCATCTGCGCATCTGCGCATCTACGCACGAAACTCAGGAATAGCTTTTGAAAAACAAAGAAAGGCAAGCCAAAAATAATGACTTGCCTTTCTTGCTTGTAAAGGAGACAAAAGACATATATCTTCTATCTACCTCTGACTACTTATAACTTCTTATATCTCCTTTTAAATAAAACAATTATTTAAAACCGAAAGATGCAGGATTGCATTTTGCTTCTACTTTATTCTCTACATCATCAGGAAGATTGCAGAAGAAGTCGAACCCGGTGCGTTTCTCGAGTTCATCAATTGAAACACAATACTTTGTAATGCTTGTGTCACTATTTGTTTTGTGCTCGAAAATCAAACCAATAGCCTCATATACCCCATTAATTTTCTTAAGAAGAGCACAGAAATAATAGTTTGGAACAACAAGTCCGTTTGATCTCAATTCAAGAACAGGGTCAGAGATTGTACCAGTAGGTGTACCAATAGTACCACCACGACATACAAACAGAGTATCAACATTACCTGTCCATGTGTATGCTGTGTAGTTTTCTACGAGGTCACGAACCTGGTTTTCCATTTCTCCCCACACACCATCATTGAAAGCATGAATCTGTGGCTGCATGTTGCAATAATAGAATGTCTGTTTGTTCTGACCTTCATTATTCAAGCGGTCAGCTGAAGGACAAATATGACCATGATCGTAACCAGAACCCTTGATAAAATCAGAAGTCTGAGGTCCCCATGGCAGATAGTTCAATTTAGAATCAGCTGGTTTATATTTATTAACACCCTGCTTGCGCATGTTACCTTTATACATTTCCCAGCAACTCCAGAACTGAGTTTTCTTGCTTTTGTTCCACTCAAGAGAATAGTTTACTTCCTGAGTACTTTCGTCTTTGATTACATACACATTGCTACCAGAAGCATCCTGAAGACGTGGGAATTCAAGTCGCTTAGCATTAGCTGCTGTATTAGCATTTGCGTTTTCAACAGAAGGAGTGGGAGTTGGAGTAACACTTCCACCATTGTCATCGCCACCACAAGCTGTAAGAGCGAAAACAGAAACAGAAGCCACCATCAAACAAAATATTGTTGATGACAAATTAATTTTCTTCATAGACATAATCGTTATTGTTTTTATATTATTTTCTATAACTATTTGCTAACTATAAAGTTAAAAGCATTTAGAAAAACTATTCCTTGCGCTTCCAAATGCGTACTATTTTCTGACGAACAGCAATAATGTTGCAAATAGAAACAAGGACAAAAAGAGCAAGTCCCATGCAGATAGCTGGCATCATATTGCCATCTTCAATATTAGGGAACAGAGATTCTATAATATCCATATAGTATTGGCGAACCATATAGAGCACAATCCATGATATGATAAGCACACCAAAGTTCAATCCTATAGTAAGCAACTGATAAGGACGGGCTACCTGTCCTGGCTTGTAGCCTATGAGAAGCAGATTCTCAAGTTTTGAAGAATTTTTCTGAACAAGCAGATAAATACTCAACATAAGAATATAGAAACTAAGAAGGGATATGATAAGACCAACGATCATTACCATAGTAACCATCAGCTTTAGGAAATAAGTTGTTTTTTCAGCATTAAGCTGAGCATCCTCTATCTCGTAGCCTTTCTTCTCAATATACTGTGAAATATGCTCGTCAGCAGGGTTGCTGGCATCAACAATCAAACGGGTAGGTTCGCTTTCTGAGCCAGCTGCATAATAGTTGTTACTCCAATCCATAAATGCCTGTGGCACAAGGATTGAGCTTAATCGGCTTGAGAAACCAATTACCTTACCTTTATACTGATCCTGATGTCCTTTTCCATGAATAAAAATCTGAAAATCAATCATACCCATAAGTCCATCAGAAATCTTTGGAAGAGAATGTGCCTGAGCAAAACCGAAATTGTACATTGTGAGATAGATACGCGGAAGAATGATAGGCACAACCTTGTCACCAGGTTTGTATTTCCAATCTTTCAACGGAATATCTACGAAATCATCAGGAATACTCTCAAAGCTAATCTCACTATTGTTTACAACAGACACGCCATTAACACTCATGTTGGCGTCTGTTTTATATTCGGTACTGGTGAACTTCCCTACTCTATTAATAAACTCTTGATTCTGAAGATCATCAATATCCGACATGGTGAAGGTGTTGCAATTGCCACTAATGGTGCTTGCAGTACCTATTTTCTTATTCATGATAAGATAATCGCTCTTCATAAAGCTGTCTTCAGCCGTGAATACTGGCAACACATCACGATAGAACTGAAAACCTAAAAGAACGATGAGCATACCAAAGAGATTGGCAAAGAAAAAGCCAATAAACTGTGGAATACTAATATGTTGACGAAGTAATTTCCAAACAAGTGACATATATTAATTACGAATTTGTAATGTATAATGTGTAATTAGTCGCACTTCGTGCGATGAAATGCTGTTTTTACAGCTTAAACACCTTCTCATAAGGCAAATCCATGTGCTTGCCTATTGAGGTGATGATAACGCCGGCACCCTGCGCTTTAGCCTCTGTCATCATTATCTCAGCCATGATATCGCTGTTGGTATCATCGAGGTGAGAAATAGGCTCGTCGGCAAGGATGAAGTCGAAAGGTTGTACAAGCGCACGGATCATTGCCACACGCTGTTGCTGACCAAAAGACATACGACCAATCTTAGCATCAAGCTTATCGCCAATGCCAAGCATATCGAACCATTTTACTATTTGTTCGCGGCTTTTAAAGCCAGTTATCTTATTCTTTATTTCAACGTTTTCATAGGCTGTGAGTTCAGGAAAGAGACGCAATTCCTGAAAGAGATGACTAACATGATGCTGGCGCATGTCAACCCAGTTTCTCACTTTGAATTTCTTTGTGTTTTCGTTATCGAAGAATACATTTCCTGTATAGTCGTGACGATAGCCCACTACATAACTGCAAAAAGTGCTTTTTCCTTTACCGGAATCAGCTTCAACAAGATAGAGATGCCCCTTCTGGAAAGTGGCATCGGTATTCCATATATCCGAATTAAGTTCTTCTGTTCGAGAAGAAAAAACCTGAGGAACTACGGAATTAAACTTTATTGTTTCCATTTATTTTAATGTATATACAATAGTCTGAACATTGCCAAAGATTGGCTTCAGCATACTTGTAACAGCACCAGCTTTGTCGCCAGAGAAAGCGTTCATATTGATAATCATAACAAGACGCTCGCCTTTTATCAGCTTTTGAATATCATTACTCAAAGGGTTTTGCGCTTTTGCTATAGACGCTAAGGCTTCGTCCTTGCTACTACCACTGTAGAACTGCATATCTGGAGTAACACCAAAGAAGAATGTTGTTTTGTTATCGGTATAATACCATGCGTTTTTCTGCCAGTCAACAATTTTGCCACCTGAAGGACAGCTCTGTTTCCAGTAAGAAACATCTTCTATCCATTTTGCATTGCCTAACTGAGCACTCATACACATGGTAAGACTGTTTTCATTATAAGACGGAGTGATAAGAGCCATATCGCCATCAACACTACGAATGATATTATCCATATCGACAGCTGTATTGATACCTGCAAGAAGTGCCTGAACGCCCTTGTTACTCTGCATCATAGGAAGGAACTTTGTGCCATCAACATTAACAAACATTCCCATCATGGCATCCTGAGGCATTGAACCAACATATTTGCCCTGTATAGGACGATAGTTGGCTGCAGCTTCCTTTAGGGCCTTATCCACTCGCTTGTTGAAAGAGAAGGTCTCGCCTTTCATAGTCATCACACCCTTGCTTACTTTCATCTCGGCAGCAACAAGAACCTGTGAGGGGTCGCTGTCTTTTGGTGCGCCTAAGGTGAAAGGAGCGACAAACTGGTTAGGCAGAGCCTGAGCCTGCGCAACCATAGTTATTGGAGCATCAAGAGAATCGAGTTTTGCATAGAGGCGACTTGAGGTTATACCATTTTCTTCATCTTGTTTCAGGTATCGAGCTATCATCTGCTGCATTTCAGCCTGTCGGTCAATGGTTACAGGACCAAGGATTAGCAGACTGCTACTGCTCCACCCTGCCACCCAGGCATCTTTGAGCATGGTGAAATGAAAGCCTCGACGTTCAACAGGCTTTGGACAAGCACCTTTCTTATATAGATTGGTGATTGTTTCTGTGAGATCGTCTTCACTATTTACCTTTACGCATACGCCGAGATTTCCGTCTGGAGCTTCAAAAAGCATTACCTTATGACTAAGGTCGAGACCTGTTTTATCAGCATTGCTTATTTTAAGCAGAGACTTCAGTACAGCAACATTATTTATGCCACTCATCTTTCCTGGGTCCATAGCAATGATTGCCGTGCTCTCAGCTGGTATAGCATCAAGGTAACTATTATCAGTACATGACGACATAAT
The DNA here is from genome assembly GCA_905236755.1 of uncultured Prevotella sp. Taxonomy (GTDB): domain Bacteria; phylum Bacteroidota; class Bacteroidia; order Bacteroidales; family Bacteroidaceae; genus Prevotella. Next base: position 93,555 of record CAJOCR010000001.1, on the reverse strand, counting down.
CAAGGTCATCACTCCTAATATGTATAATGTGATACGTCTCATCATATTCAGATTAAAAGATTATTCTTTTCGTTTAGCAAGATTAGCATAGGTAACAGCCATAAGAGCTGCTGTTTCTGTGCGCAAACGACTTTGTCCGAGTGTCACCGACTCATATCCGTTCTTAATAGCCAATGCTACTTCGTCAACAGAGAAATCGCCTTCAGGGCCTATGAGTACGGTAATATCTTCGTCGGGCGAAACATTGTCTTTCAACTCGGTAAAGAAGTCTTTCTTGGGAAATTCATTATAACAATGGCAGATATACTTACGTCCCTCACGAGGCTGCTCCATGAACGTCTTGAAATCAACCATAGTGTTTATCCAAGGCATAAAAGGCTTTCTACTCTGCTTTACTGCCGATGTGATAATAGCAGCCAAACGGGTGGCTTTCATTATCTTACGCTCAGTAAACTTAGTATGAATAAGCGATACCTCGTCAAAGCCCACCTCGGTAGCCTTCTCTACAAACCACTCCATGCGGTCGGCATTTTTTGTAGGGGCTACGGCAACATGAATATTACCGTTCCATGTTTTCTCCTGAGGCAACTTTTCAAGAATATTATAGAAGCAACGATGATTGGTAGCCATAGACACCTGGGCACGATAGAACGTGCCCTTGCCGTCCATGAGAAACATCTCGTCGCCTTCCTGAAGTCGCAACACGCGAAGAGCATGAGTAACTTCCGCAAACGGCAGTTCATCGTTTTCTTCAGCCGAAGGAACGTAGAAATATCTTTCTTCTTTCATTATTCAGTTGGTAATTCTGTTTTCTTTGGACGGAAGATAATAGCAAAGCTAATGCCTACGAAGAGAGCATAACCAGCAAAGGTGTACCAGCATGCTGACCAGTTGGTAACGCCATTAATGGTGTTTGTAGAAACTACTTCCTGTGCTGCAAGCGAACCAACTGTTGCACCAATACCGTTGGTCATGAGCATGAATAAGCCCTGAGCACTTGAACGCATCTTTGGATCGGTTGAATTGTCAACGAAGAGCGAACCTGAGATATTGAAGAAGTCGAAAGCTACACCATATACTATCATTGAAAGAACCCAAAGCCATACACCAACGTTTCCTGGGTCGCCTACTCCAAGAAGTCCAAAGCGTAATACCCAAGCAAACATAGCGATAAGCATTACATTCTTAATACCATAGCGCTTCATGAAGAAAGGTATCATAAGAATACAGAGTGTTTCGCTAACCTGAGAAAGAGAATAGAGAATAACACTATGCTGAACGCCGAAGGATTCTGCAAATTCAGGCATATTCTTGAAACTCTCAATGAAAGGAGTAGCAAATCCGTTAGTAATCTGCAAGCTCACACCAAGCAACATTGAGAAGATAAAGAAAATAGCCATCTTCTTCTGCTTGAACAGAGCAAAAGCGTCAAGACCAAGAGCCTCACGCATGCTCATTACCTTTCCGCTGTTTGTCTTGCAATTAGGTAATGTGAAAGTATATAGGAAAAGCACTACACCTAAGATACCGCTGACAACAAACTGCATCTCTGTGCTCTTGAAACCAAGAATATCAACGAGCCACATTGTGCAGATAAAACCTACAGTACCAAAAACACGGATTGGAGGGAAGTCTTTCACGGTATCCATTCCAGCCTGACTCAAAGAGAAATAAGCCACAGAATTAGATAGTGCCAGAGTTGGCATATAAAAGGCAACACTTAAAGAATACAAGGTAAACAAAATAGCAAAACTTGCATTTGTGCCTTCTGTATGTCCGTACCAAGCGGTAGCAAACATAAACAAACCAGCAATTAGATGACAGAAACCTAACAGGCGCTGAGCAGGAACCCAGCGGTCGGCTACAATACCCATCAGGGCTGGCATAAAGATTGATACAATGCCTTGCATAGCAAAGAATGAGCCTATATGGCTTGCCATTCCAATATTACCAAGGTAAATACTCATACAAGTCAGGTAAGCACCCCAGACAGCAAATTCCAGGTAGTTCATTACCGACAGACGAATTTTCAGATTCATTGGTTATTACTTTTTTCGTTATTTTGATGCAAAAGTAATAATAAATTTGAAAACAAGGAAGATTATTTCTTAAAAACAAAGTTCTTTCTTTATTAAATAAGGTAAAAAAAAAGAATGCGGCTACATCACTGCAGCCGCATTCGTTTAATTAAAATAACCATTATTCCGGGATAGCTATAAATAGCTACACAAAATGGTTATAAAAAAAAATTGATTGTCTCACGACAACCAATCTTTTATTAACCTTAATAATCTAATACCATGAAAAACACGATGCAAAGGTATCGATTTATATCATTACTTGCAAATCTTACTGCTATTTTCTTTCTAAATTTAAAAGATATTAAGCAAATTAACCTCGTAATTAAACTCCGTTAACTTATTTTCCTCTTTTAGACGTTTTTTCTCCTCTTGTGTCAGCATAGGACAATTAGCATTGTACACCAGCACTTTCTTGCTCGGATCGATTTTTATTTCCCAAAATACAGGCGCAAAATCATCTAACTTCCTTCGAGATGCTATTGACTTTACAGTCGACGATTCTCTTGCCTCAGCAGAGCCAAAAGCATTTTTTGCTCTACCTTCACCTTCGAGAACCGTTCGAGATGCCTTCGAGATTTCCATTGGATTCATATAGGACTCGTTTAGGATTCGTATAGGACGATTCCAGTCATGAGAATAGAACTCTACTCTACTCTCTTTTATATATGAAGAGGTTGAATCTAACGAAACGCCGTCATTGACTTTATAGGTTTTTACCACACAGATTATACTGTCGTCTTTTACAGGAAAGACAAGCATTTCAAGATCAGTAGAAGCCGTAAGCGATGCTTTCAAGTAATCATTTGACAGACTATCTATAACACTATTGCCACCCAGCAGGTTAGCAACACCAGTGCTATGATGAATTTCAGCATAGTCAACCATCTCCTGACGCTTGTTTTTATCAAGATAAGAAACCAGGCTATCAGGCATATTTAAAAACAGATTCTTCATGCTTTGAGCATTAGCAAAAAGCGAGAAAACACACAGTAATATTACTACAATTCCAATACGTTTCATAGCATGCAAATTTACAAATATTTTCCTTATCGCCAAACAGCAAACGGAAAAATATATGCCTCTTCGCATACGCGTGAACATATTTATTGACCATATTAGTAATTTATTCTTGTATAGAAGAAAAAAACTTTGTACCTTTGCAAAAAAGAACAATAAATAAAAAATTAAACAACAATATGGAATTAGCAAGCAAGTATGATCCACAAGCAGTGGAATCAAAATGGTATCAGTACTGGCTGGACAACAAACTATTCAGCTCTAAACCAGATGGCCGTGAGCCATATACCGTAGTGATTCCTCCACCAAACGTAACTGGTGTGCTTCACATGGGTCACATGCTGAACAATACTATCCAGGACATCCTCGTTCGCAAGGCTCGCATGGAGGGCAAGAATGCATGTTGGGTTCCTGGTACCGACCACGCCTCTATCGCTACTGAGGCTAAGGTAGTAAACAAACTCGCAAAACAGGGTATCAAGAAGAGCGACCTCACACGTGAGCAGTTCCTCGAGCACGCTTGGGACTGGACACACGAGCACGGAGGCATTATCCTCAAGCAGTTGCGTCGTTTAGGTGCAAGCTGCGACTGGGATCGTACATCGTTCACTATGGACGAGAAACGTTCAGAGAGCGTACTTAAGGTTTTCGTTGATCTTTACGACAAGGGCCTTATCTATCGTGGTCTTCGTATGGTTAACTGGGACCCAAAGGCTCAGACTGCTCTTTCTAACGAAGAGGTTATCTATCGTGATGAGAAGAGCCACCTGTTTAACTTGAAGTATTACCTCGCTGATCAGGATAATGTTGATACTTCTGCTGAAGGCAACGTAGTACACAAGGACGAAAAAGGTTACTATGCTGTAGTTGCTACTACACGTCCTGAGACAATCATGGGCGATACAGCTATGTGCATCAACCCTAAAGACCCTAAGAACCAGTGGTTGAAGGGTCATAAGGTAATTGTCCCATTGGTAGGCCGCGAAATACCTGTTATCGAAGACCGTTATGTAGATATTGAGTTCGGTACAGGTTGTTTGAAGGTTACTCCTGCTCACGACACCAACGACTACATGCTTGGTAAGAAGCACAACCTTGAAACTATCGACATCTTCAATCCTGATGCTACTATCAGCGAGGCTGCTGGCATGTATGTTGGTATGGACCGTATGGATGTTCGCAAGCAGATAGCTAAAGACCTGCAGGCTGCCGGTCTTATGGAAAAGATTGAAGACTACGACAACAAGGTGGGCTACTCTGAGCGTAACAGCGACACAGCCGTTGAGCCACGCCTCTGTATGCAGTGGTTCCTCAAGATGCAGCACTTTGCTGACATCGCTCTCCCACCGGTAATGGACGATGACATTCAGTTCTATCCAGCTAAATACAAGACAACATACAAGAACTGGCTCGACAATATTCAGGACTGGTGTATCAGCCGTCAGTTGTGGTGGGGTCACAGAATCCCTGCTTATTTCTTGCCAACAGAAGATGGTTCTGAGAAATATGTTGTTGCCCTTAACGAAGACGAGGCTCTGGCTAAGGCACAGAAGATGGAAGGTTACGAGAACATCACAAAAGACCAGTTGCGTCGTGATGACGATGCTCTCGACACATGGTTCTCTTCATGGTTGTGGCCAATCTCACTCTTCGACGGTATCAACAATCCTAACAATGAGGAAATAAACTATTACTACCCAACAGCCGACCTCGTAACAGGTCCAGACATTATCTTCTTCTGGGTTGCCCGTATGATTATGGCTGGTTACGAATATCAGGGTAAGATGCCTTTCAAGCACGTGTATTTCACAGGTATCGTTCGCGATAAGCTTGGAAGAAAGATGTCTAAGAGTCTTGGTAACTCTCCTGATCCAATCGGTCTTATCGAGAAATATGGTGCCGACGGTGTTCGTATGGGTATGATGCTTGCAGCTCCTGCAGGTAACGATATTCTTTTCGACGAGGCTCTCTGCGAGCAGGGTCGTAACTTCAACAACAAGATCTGGAACGCTTTCCGTCTTGTTCAGGGTTGGCAGACTGCTGACATTGCTCAGCCTGAGGCATCAGCTCTGGCTGTTAAATGGTTCGACGCTAAATTGAAGGAAGCTGCTCAGACAATGGAAGACCAATTCAAGCAGTATCGTATCTCTGAGGCTCTGATGACTGTTTACCGTCTCTTCTGGGACGAGTTCTCATCTTGGTATCTCGAGATGATTAAGCCAGCATACGTTGACGGACAGGCTCAGCCAATGGATAAGACAACCTTCGAGGCAACATTGAAGTTCTTCGAGACACTTCTTGAAATGCTTCATCCATTCATGCCATTCATCACAGAGGAACTCTGGCAGCACATCTATGACCGTAAGGATGGCGAGAGCATCATGACAGCAGTCTTGAAGCTCGACGCTCCTACTGCCGAAGAAACAAAGTTGCTTGCCGACTTCGAGAATGTTAAGCAGATTGTAGCTGGTGTACGTGCTGTTCGTAACCAGAAGAACATCGCACCAAAGGTAGCACTCGACCTTCAGGCTATCAAGCAGAACAACTTCGAAGCATTCAATAGCGTTATCATCAAGATGGCTAACCTCAAGACCTTCACTACAGAAGCAGAAAAGTCTGCTGACGCTTCTGGCTTTATGGTAGGTACCGACGAGTTTGCTGTTCCTGTTGGTGACCTTATCGATGTAAAGGCTGAAATTGAAAAGGCCGAGAAAGAACTTCAGCACCTTGAGGGCTTCCTTATGGGTGTGCGCAAGAAGTTGGGCAACGAAAACTTCGTGGCTCATGCTCCAGAAGCAGTCATTGCTCGTGAGCGCAAGAAAGAAAGCGACTCTGTAGAGAAGATTGCTGCCCTGAAAGCACAACTCGAAGAATTAAAGAGCAAATAATAACTATACATATCCAGCGACTCGATGATTATTCATTGAGTTGCTGGATTAAATACTAAAAACCACCCCTTATGCAAAAGCTACTTACCTTATTATATATTAGCATTATCATTTTAGGTTTCGCATCATGTGAGAACGACGATACCGAAACCCTGAATCCAGAAACACGCACCGTTTTTGTGTATTACCCTTGGAGTGGATATGAAAACGGAGGAAAAAGCGGAAGTCTTTATTACTATCTGATGGAAAATTTAGACAGCATAAAGAGTGCTGCCAGCAAGATGACTGGATTTGCTAATAATCGCGTTATCGTGTTTATTAGCGAAAGTCAAACCGAAGCTTATATGTATGAGGTGCACTATCGCAGAGGGAAAACTGAAGTAAACACCCTACACCATTACGGAGAAAACTACGAGGAACTACCAAACATCACTTCTGTTAGCGGTTTGCGCACAATTCTCAATCAAGCATACGATGTAACCAAGTCAAACACATGGCAAATGATTATTGGCTGTCACGGACTTGGATGGGTTGACAAAGAGCTCTCTCCTGAATCACGTGCTTTTGGTGGCGCTAATGCAGCTACCAAAACCAATGTTGACGATTTTGCAGAGGCAGTAATAACATCTAATATCAAGAAGTTCGAATACATACTCTTCGACGACTGCTATATGGCAGGTGTTGAAACCGTTCACTACCTGAAAGATGCCACACATTATTTCATTGCATCAACAAGTGAAATAATGGCACGAGGAATGCCTTACAACTTAGCATGGGAAAGTCTTTTAGGCACACCAAACTATCAGGGAATAATTAATGCTTTTAAACAATACTATAATTCACAGACCTACGGCACAAACAACTCTGGTTGCTTGTCGGTTATCGACTGTACACAGATTGATAACCTTACAGCCGTAATGAAAGACATTAACAATCAAGGCTTTACACTTACTACACAACAAAGAAACAGCCTACAGTATCTTGATGGTTTCAGAAACCATGCTTTTTATGAACTGAGAGATTATGTAAAAACTCTCACCAATAACGACGAGACTCTTATGAGTAGGTTTAATAATGCTGTAGATAGACTTGTTCCATACACCTACACCACCCCATATGTCTTCAGCGCATTTATAACATACGGAGAGTATGGACAGTTCTTTAAGATTAAAGATGTAAATACATATTCAGGATTATCCATCAGCGATCCAAGTACCAACAGCGACATTGTTAACACCCGTGAGCAAACAAGTTGGTGGAAGGCTTCGCATTAAGCATTAACAATTATGAATTCACTTCACTTTATGAACAACAACAAACAAGGTATTAACTGGCTCGACCTCATACTCATAGGTCTGTCACTATTTGTAGCCAACGTAATTGAAAACGTTATCGGACTGCAGAACAAAGTCTTGAGCTTTACACTCTTCGTGGGTATAACCATCGTTTTGATACTCATAACCTACTTCCTCAAATACCTTCTTACGAGGAGGGAATGAATTATGAGTTAGAAGTTAGGGATTAAGAGTTAGGAGTTAGAAGTTAGGGGTTTGTCAGTTATTTAGTTTTAACTCATGAACTCAAAAACTTATAAACTCACAAAAACTAATAAACTTACCAAAACTTTTTTCAAAAAAAATTAGTAACATTCAAGGATAAATTGTATATTTGAGCGCAGATAACAATTAGAGTTTATATCGCATTAGATTATTTAATTATTAATACAAACCTATGACAATTACTATGATTATCGAGCTATTGGTAGTGCTTATGGCCCTTTGGGTAGGTGCACGCTATGGTTCATTAGCTCTCGGAGCAATATCCGGAATCGGACTTGCCGTACTTGTATTCTGTTTTCATCTGAAGCCTGGAGAACCACCAACAGATGTTATCTACATTATTATTGCAGCTGTAACCTGTGCCGGTATCCTACAAGCATCGGGAGGTATGGACTGGATGATACAAATAGCGGAAAAGATGCTACGAAAACATCCAGACCGCATCACTATTATGGCACCATTCACCACTTTCTTCCTCACAGTTCTTGTAGGAACAGGACATGTGGTTTATACTTTGATGCCTATAATCTGCGATATTGCACTTAAGAAGGGTATCCGCCCGGAACGTCCTTGTGCTATTGCATCTATTGCTTCACAGATAGGTATCACCTGTTCGCCTATTGCTGCTGCAGTTGTTGCTTTCTCTGCAATATCAATAGATAACGGTTTCAATATTACCAATGTACAAATAATAATGGTAACTATTCCAGCTTGTATTATTGGTATTCTAATGGCTGTTGCCTATAGCTGGCATCGCGGTCTTGATCTTAATGCCGACCCACAATTTCAGGCAAAAATAAAAGATCCTGTACAATATGCTTATATCTACGGAAACACAGCAACAACCCTTGATAAAGAGATTTCTAAAGACAGCAAAAGAGCTGTCTATATTTTCCTTGCTGCTTTATTTGTGATTCTCGTAATATCATTACTTAAGATGATGGGTATTGAGGTTCTGCCAGCATATAACACTGTCAAGGCTGTTGAAGGTGCTCTACCTATCACCCTTGCTGGTGACGTCACTATGACAGCTAAGCAATTAGCATCAACAGGAATACTGCTTGAAGGCGAAACAACACTTGCAACCAAACAGCTCACTATGAATGTGGTAATACAGATTATAATGATAATGGCGGCTGCATTAATGATTATATTCTGTAAGGCAAAACCAAAAGATGCAATTAAGGGAGCAGTATGGCAGAATGGTATGGTAGCTGTTGTAGCTATATATGGCATCGCATGGATGAGTAATACATACTTTGCAAACTACAAACCTGAGATGCAGGCAATACTCACAGATCTAGTTTCAAGTCATCCGTGGTCAATAGCTATTGCATTCTTCATGGTATCTGTACTCATTAATTCTCAAGGCGCCGTTGTAGTAAGTATGCTTCCACTCGCATACTCTCTAGGTATAGAAGGATGGGTTCTGATAGGTGTTATGCCATCTGTATATGGATATTTCTTCATACCTAACTATCCATCAGATATTGCTACCGTGAACTTCGACAGGTCAGGAACTACCATCATCGGTAAATACCTGCTTAACCACTCGTTCATGGCACCTGGCCTCATTCATATAGTAACATCTACCATAGCTGGTATTAGTATTAGCTATGTTTTCCACTTTGTGCTCGGTCTTTACTAAGTAAGTTTTGAGTTGGTAAATTTATATGTTTGTGAGTTTATAAGTTAGTAAGTTAGAACAAAATACTGAAAACTTGTAAACTCACAAATTTAATAATGTCCGCTATCGACCTTAACTTTCCCTTGACGCAGTTTTTGAAGTCGAGGATTAGGCTTTCCCTCATAATATCTATTCTTATCAAAGGCAAAAGAAATAGAGTCAACAAAATCATACCCACAAATAAAAGAAGCAACATCTACTCCATGCATTAAAGAATCGAGATAATACACATGATTACCATCAAAAGAATAACATGAATTTAAATTATTGTTTGACACATAATCCTCTGATACATAGTATATTGGAAATATCTTTAATGTCTGCGGTTTGGCTTTATATAAAATACGATTTTCATAATAAACACGGTTTTTGTCTGCATACCAGTTACGAGCAAGTTCTATTCTACGAATAGTTGCAAAATCAGTACCGACAGGCATTGGCATCAGTTCTGAATTATATACTATCTTACCATCAGTATGAAAAGCATTACATAGAAGATTATTGTCCATATTCTTATGTTTCAATGTTTTGAGATTTCTTATGTTTGTTGCGCGGTCTTCATAATAAACACGATTTTTATCTTGTCCATATTCGTTTCCACCATCCAATACGACAAACGTTTTTGGGTCGGCACCCTTTACTATTTTATTTTTATAATAAACACATTTAGCATCGGCTGCATACAAACGATTCAATCTTCTAAATGAACGATAATCACAAATAGGCACAATGTCTTTCCCTAGCTCAGCTTCTATTCCAATATAATAAACATTATAACGGTCCACAGCCCAGCTCTCGTCTATCAATTTGAACTATTCATATCTGCAACATGAAGAGGGTCACCATGAAAATAACAATCGTGGCCATCATACCCCATCTCAACAAAATAATCTTTCATTTTTTTCTTTAATACTGCAAAAGATGCAGCATTCGCCCCTTCAATTATGTGTTCTCTGTACCAAACATGTCTACTATCTGCAGAATATTCTTCACTTATAACACGGAAAGACTTGGGATCTGCTTCTTTTAGAATCTCATTACAATAATATACATTATTGACATCTTTTGCAAAACCTTCATCTAAACAAATAAAAGTCGAAGGATCATACCCTTCAGGCTTCGAATCAGCATATTCACTTGAGAATAAACTATAAAACGAGAAGAATATAAACAATGGGATCAAAGGGCATAGATAGAAAAACAATTTTGCCCGTAAACGTTTTGATAATCTAAAAGACAAACTTATTAATGGAAGCAAATATAATGGATAAAACCATATTGTCAGTACCATCCCCCATCTACTTATTGCGTCAATAGTCGAACGATAAGAAGCGTCAAATATAAAAATAGAACCGAAAAAGAAAATAGGCCATGACGCAAGCGAAAGAATCATGAGCCAGAAAAATACATTCTGACATTTTGTTGGCTGTCCACCCAGTATTCGAGTAACTAATCTTTTCAAATTAGAACTTTCTGTTGTTTTTTGTACCATATGATATTATATAGGTTATTGCATTTGGTATGCAAATATAGAATTTAATTGTTTAAGGCGCAAATAAATTTGGCTTTCCTCTCGTTTTTTAGTATCTTTGCGCTCCAAGGGTGCGAAGTTACTTCGTTTCGGCATAAAAAAAAGAATGAATTCTTTTTGTTCTGCACTCAACTTTTCGTAACTTTGCCGGGAAAAAAGAAAAAATCAACAATATAAAGATATGAGTAAGCAAGTTGAAAAGATTAAAGAGCTGATTGCTAAGCGTGAGCAGGCTCGTCTTGGAGGTGGTGAGAAAGCCATTGAAAAGCAGCACGCACGTGGTAAATATACAGCTCGTGAGCGTATCGAAATGCTCGTTGATGAAGGTAGTTTCGAGGAATATGATATGTTCAAACTCCATCGTTGTCACAACTTTGGTATGGAGAAGAAGCAGTATCTGGGTGATGGCGTTGTAGCTGGTTCTGCTACTATCGCTGGTCGCTTGGTATATGTTTATGCACAGGACTTCACCGTTAATGGTGGTTCACTTTCTGAGACTATGAGCCAGAAGATCTGCAAAGTCATGGACATGGCTATGAAGATGGGTGCTCCTGTTATCGGTATGAACGACTCAGGTGGCGCACGTATTCAGGAAGGTATTTCATCACTTGCTGGTTACGGTGAGATTTTCGAGCGCAATATCCTCGCTTCTGGTGTAATCCCACAGATTTCAATGATCATGGGTCCTTGTGCTGGTGGTGCAGTTTATTCACCTGCGCTTACCGACTTCATCCTCATGACAGAGGGTATTTCATATATGTTCCTTACAGGTCCTAAGGTTGTTAAGACTGTTACTGGTGAGGACATTGATGCAGAACACCTTGGTGGTGCATCAGTTCACGCTTCTAAGAGTGGTGTTACACATTTCACAGCAAAAACCGAAGAAGAGGCTTTCGAGCTTATCAAGACTCTGCTCTCTTACCTGCCATCTAACAATACAGAAGAGGCTCCACGTGTAGAGTGCAACGATCCTATCGATCGCATGGAGGATATGCTCAACGAGATTATTCCAGAAGATCCAAACCAGGCATACGATATGTATAAGGTGATTGGTGCTGTTACTGATAACGGAGAGTTCTTCGAGGTACAGCCTAAATTCGCTAAGAATATTATCACTGGTTTTGCTCGTTTCAATGGTCAGAGCGTTGGTATCGTAGCTAACCAGCCTTCAGCTTATGCTGGTGTACTTGACGTAAATGCAAGTCGCAAGGGCGCACGTTTCGTTCGTTTCTGCGATGCTTTCAATATTCCAATCGTTTCTCTCGTTGACGTACCAGGATTCCTTCCAGGTACAGGTCAGGAGTACAACGCTGTTATCCAGCACGGAGCACAGCTTCTCTATGCTTATGGCGAGGCTACAGTTCCAAAGATTACTATCACACTCCGCAAGAGCTATGGTGGTAGTCACATCGTTATGGGCTGCAAGCAGCTTCGTTCTGACCTCAACTTTGCTTGGCCATCAGCAGAGATTGCTGTTATGGGTGCAAGTGGTGCTGTTGCCGTTCTTGCTGCTAAGGAAGCTAAGGCTGTTAAGGAACAGGGCGGTGATGTAAAGGCATTCCTCGCAGAGAAAGAAGAAGAGTACACCGACCTCTTCGCTAATCCATATCAGGCAGCACAGTTCGGTTACATCGACGATGTTATCGAACCACGCAACACACGTTTCCGCATCTGCCGTGGTTTGGCTCAGCTCGCAACAAAGCGCGAGTCTATCCCAGCTAAGAAGCACGCATGTATGCCAATGTAATCAGAAATTTGAAAGATTATGGATAAAAACGTGTATGCAGCAATAGCTATGGCTCTTTATGAGTTCGAGGGCAATAATGTTCACGATAAAGAGCCAGGCTTTATCACTATCAAAGAGCGTCATACTCTTTGGAACGCAAAAGTTCTTGGTTTTACTCAGAAACCTTAAGCGGTTAGTGATTAGAGAATTATTGATTAGCAGTAATGCTATAAAAAAGTAATTAAGAAATGAAAGAATTCAAATACACCATCGATGGTAAAGAATACAAAGTTACCATCGGCGACATTGATGAGAACAACGTAGCAGCCGTAAATGTTAACGGTGATGACTACAAGGTTCAGCTTGAAAAGAAGGAAGAGCCTAAGAAGGAGAAACCCGTATTAGGTAAGCCTGTAGCTGCTGAAAGCGATGCAGAGGCAGCACCTGCAGCAAACGTAAATACAAACAATGCTATCAAGGCACCACTTCCTGGTACTATCACAGGTATTGAGGTTGAGGTTGGTCAGGAAGTAAAGGCTGGCGATACCCTCGTTGTTCTCGAGGCTATGAAAATGGCTAATAACATCGAGGCAGAGAAAGACGGTAAGGTAACCGCTATCTGTGTTAAGGTAGGTCAGGCTGTACTCGAGGAAGATACATTGGTGGTAGTGGAATAATAGAACTCACTTCGTTCGCTCAATTAATAATGAGTAGCTAATAATGAGTAATGAGTAATGAATTATGAATGAAAATGAAAGTTAGTAATGAATAATGAAAATTATTATTGACGAATAGAGCTTATATTTAGAAAGCAACAATTACCCAATAATGAAAAATGAGTAATGGAAACATTACTCATTTTTCATTTAAAACGAATAATAAAATGAAAAACATAATACTTGAAAAAACAGAAGAATTTGGAAAGAAAATATCTCGTCTTAATATTTATCTGATAAAAGAGAAACACGAATATACACGATCAGACCAAATATTAAGAAGTGGAACAAGTATAGGTGGCAAATGTAACGGAAGGTACTTACGCTCAATCACATGCGGATTTTATCAGCAAAATGAGCATTGCATTCAAAGAGGCTCAAGAAACAAAATATTGGCTTAATATATTGTATGATTCACAGTTTATTACAACAGACGAATATACCTCATTATTGAATGACAATATGGACATAATAAGAATATTAGCCAGTATTCTCAAATCAGCCAAAAATAAAAGCGAAAAAAAATAATGAGTAACGGTCTCTCCCCCATTACCCATTATTCAATATAAATTAATTAAAAGCGCTGCGCACTTCATTACTCATTACTCATTATTCTTTACTCATTATTATAATATCGGATTCGATATTATAATCTGTTGTTTTCTTTTGGGAAAACGATGCTGGGCTTGAATGTCTTAGCCTCTTCAAAGTCCATGAGAGCATACGAGATGATAATCACGGTATCGCCAACAAGAACCTGACGGGCTGCAGCACCATTAAGACAGATGCAACCACTACCTCTTTCACCTGCAATGATATAAGTTTCAAAGCGATTACCATTATTATTATCAACAATCTGAACCTTTTCACCTGCAATCATATTTGCAGCATCAAGAAGATCAGCATCAATGGTAATGCTACCCATATAATTAATATTTGCCTCAGTTACTGTGGCACAATGAATCTTACTTTTTAATACCTGAATCTGCATTATCCCTTATACTTAATATGGTCTATCAAACGAATAGGAGTTTTACCACAATAAACGGTAATACATCCCACAACATAGTCACTATCCTTCCAATCGGAAACGGCCTGTAAAGTATTACCGTCAACAATCTCAAAGTATTCCACTTCAAGTCCGTCAACAGCATTAATATCAGCAACAACCTTATCGTGAGTATCTTTAACACTATTCTTCTTAGCATAATCAATACTCTCTTTCAAGGCTTTATAAATATTTGGAGCTATCTTGCGCTCATCAGCTGCAAGAAGAGTATTACGACTACTCTTAGCCAAACCATCCTCATCACGCACAATCTCGCACTCCACAATTTGCAGTTTATCCTGCATACCGATAAACTTAACAAGCTGCTTAACAACAGCTATCTGCTGCCAGTCTTTCTCGCCAAAGTAGGCACGATCAGGACGCACAATATAGAACAAGCGACTAACCACCTGGCAAACACCATTGAAATGACCAGGACGCTTAGCTCCCTCCATAACAGTAGATACAGGAGGGAATTCAAAATGACGATTATCAGCAACAGGATACATTTCCTCTACTGATGGCGCCAAACAGTAGTCAGCACCACATTCCTCCAAGAGCTTGCAATCAGCTTCCAAAGTACGAGGATAACGGTCTAAATCACCCTGATCGTTAAACTGTGTAGGATTTAGAAACACAGAAACAACAGTAACATCATTCTCTTTGACACTACGCTTTACCAACGACGCATGACCTTCGTGAAGAGCACCCATGGTAGGAACCAATCCCACACTCTTACCCTCTTTTCTAATGTCAAACAATTCATTCTGAAGGTCAACAATCTTTTTGATTATCTTCATCTCGATCTAAATTAAAAAACAAAGTGGATAACAAAATCCCATTGTCATTTCGCTTCGTTCATAAGTTTGAGGGTGCAAAATAACAACTTTTTTCTTAAATAAAAAAGATTTATTTTAAAAATATGCGAATTCATATCTTATTTTTAATGCTTTTCAAAATAAATGGCTCGCATTTCATAGTTTTTTTGTACCTTTGCAATGTTATAATTTCAGAAATATGGCAAAGAAAGTATTATTCATTAACCAGGAGATTACTCCTTATGTACCAGAAACCGAAATGTCAGTGATGGGAAGAGAGCTCCCTCAAAAAGCACAAGAGGCGGGATACGAAATCCGCACCTTCATGCCAAAATGGGGAACTATCAACGAAATCAGAGGTCAGCTCCATGAAGTAATACGCCTCTCTGGACTGAATCTCATCATAGACGAAACAGACCACCCATTGATAATTAAAGTGGCTTCTATTCCACAATCAAGAATACAAGTATATTTTATCGATAACGAAGATTACTTCTGCAAGCACAAAGCTGGCGAAGAGCCTGTTGACGACTACGCCGACAATGGCGAACGCGCTATCTTCTTTGCGCGTGGTGTGCTTGAGACAGTAAAGAAACTACGTTGGACACCAGACATCATCGTATGTCAGGGCTGGATGGGAGCTGTTATCCCTCTATATGTGAAGACGGCTTATCACGATGAACCTTCTTTTGCTAACACAAAGATCATCACATCGCTCTTCTCAGACCAGCTTAAAGGCGAACTCGGTACCAACTTCAAGAATTGTCTTGAGTTCCGTGAAGCAAAAGCCTCTATTCTTAAAGATTACAACGATAAATTTGATTTCTTAGAGCTTGGTAAGCTTGCCCTCGATTATAGCGATGGTGTTATTGAAGCTACCGAAAACATAAATAAAGAACTCGTTGACTATGCTAATAGTAAACAAATACCATATCTCAAATATCAGGGAGCAGACTATATGGATGCATACAGCAAGTTCTTTAACGAAATAAGCCCTGAAGAATAATTCTCATAACCCTATGAAATTAAAATTCCTTGCAAGCATAGCACTTGCAGCATGCACACTTGTTGCATGCGACGATACAACAGAAGGTATCGGAACATCTCTCACCGACAATGCTGACAAACTGAGTGTGTCAACAGCTACTTTTAGTGCATCAACAAAGTCTATTGTGGCTGAGTCTGTACTCTCACGCAATCTATATGGCTACCTTGGCAAAATCAAGGATCCTGAAACAAATAGCTACCTCACTGGCAACTATATGACACAGTTCCATTCGCGTAGCAATTTTTCTATGCCTGAAAGCAGCAAAGTTGGTCAAAAAGACGGCAAAGTTATTGCCGACTCAGTAAAACTTGTTCTGTTCTATAACGTTGAATATGGCGATTCACTCGCTCCAATGCAACTCACAGCCTTGGAATTAGCTAAACCTGTAGCCGACAACACCGATTACTATGCTGATTTTGATCCTGAGAAAGAAGGATATATCCGTGAAAACGGTATCAAACTTTCACAAGCCTACACCCTCAAGGACATGACAGCTGCCAAGCCATCACTTTCTGATAGCATTATAATCTCTCTTGATAAGCCATATATCGACAAGAGTGGAAATGCATACAATAACTATGGTACATACGTAATCCGCCAGTACTACACAGATCCGTCAAACTTTACCAGTGCATACAAGTTCACAAAGAACATTGTACCAGGATTCTATATTAAGAGTACTGATGGACTTGGTAACATGGCAAGAGTTTTCAATACACAGCTCAACATCTATTATCATTATACAGAAAAGTTGAATGAATCAAAAGACACTACATACGTAGGTATGGCTTCTTTTGTATCTACTGATGAAGTAATGCTCACCAACAACTTCGTAAATGACAAGGCAGCTCTTCAAACACTTGCCAGCGATAACAGTTGTACATATCTCAAAACACCAGCAGGTATTTTCACTGAGATAGAACTTCCTGTTGACAAGATCATGGAGGGGCACGAAAAAGATACTCTTAACTCAGTAAAGATAGAGTTCAATCGTATCAACGACAACTATCAGGGCAAATACCCTATAAAAGCCCCTACGACACTGCTCATGATCCCAGCAGATAGCCTTGAGACTTTCTTTGCAAA
Source organism: uncultured Prevotella sp. (assembly GCA_905236755.1). GTDB lineage: Bacteria > Bacteroidota > Bacteroidia > Bacteroidales > Bacteroidaceae > Prevotella. Next base: position 76,350 of record CAJOCR010000001.1, on the reverse strand, counting down.
TCATAGTCTTCCTGACTACAAGAAATCATACATAGCCTATGCAAGTAACAACATCTACACCTTCAATAATATAGAAGGACTTGTAAAAGCAATGTATAACGCTAAGGAAAAATCAAAGAAAGAAGGAACTCTGAGTGCCAACTGGAATAAAGCAATAGTAATTCCTGTTGACTATACAACTGTAACCGTTCAGTATAGCACCTACCCTACCAATCTTTGTCATTATATGGGCGTATCAAGCACACGTCTAAAGGGTGGTAATGATGCTATCAAAGTATCAGTCATCTATAGTAAGTTTGATAACAAAGAAAACTAACTATAATGGCTGACAACTTTCTCGAACGCCAACGTCGTGACTACGAGGCACGTAAACAGGAGTGGCTGCGCAAAAAGAAACAACGTTTTCCAATTGCAAAGCCACGCCTCGAAAAGCCCGAGGACGAAGCACTGTAAAAAAAAGCTAATACAATTATTAGCACTAAATTGTATATTTTTGATATTATGAAATCAATACAAAAATATCTCGACCTACCATTGGTTTATCTCGGAGTAACCATTCTTCTTATAAGTCACATTACAGGTTGGTCTAACCAAAACTGGCTATTATTCCTCGGACTTATTAGTATCATCGTTGGTATTTGCTTCTATATTATTAATAGCAAAAAGAAAAGCAAATACTAATAGAGTTAGGAATTAGGATTTGATTTTTCTTAATTATCAATTTTTACTTCCCTCGCTTCAACGTTTGCACTGGCTTTACTGATAGTAAACGCTCAATCAGTAACCTTTGGTTCAATATTTCAATATAATTATGCGAACAGACAAAGAATTAGAATGGAAAACGATTGAGGAAGAGTACCTTATTAAACGCCATTGGTTGACAGCAAAAGTTGAGAAGGTGCAACTTCCCGATGGACGAATATACGATGAATACTATACATTAGAATACCCTGATTGGATAAATGTTATTGCCATCACCAAGGATGGAAAAATGATTCTTGAACGTCAATGACGACACGCACAGCGAGTAGTGTCAACAGAGATACCTGCAGGAGTAATAGAAAAAGGTGAAGAACCTCTTGCTGCTGCAAAACGTGAGCTACAAGAGGAAACTGGTTTCGGTGGAGGAACATGGAGCGAGTTTATGGTTCTTTCGCCTAATCCTGGCTCTATGAATAACCATAGTCACACATTTTTGGCAGAAGGGGTAGAAAAGATTTCAGACACACATCTTGACGAAACAGAAGACATTGAAGTATTTTTCCGCTCACAGGAAGAGGTTTACGAAATGTTAAAGAACGGAGAATTCTGTCAGGCTCTCATGACAGCACCTCTATGGAAATACTTTGCGACAAAAAAAATTGTTGAATAGTTGTGAAATATAGTACAAAAATTGTACTCTCATTATTTATTATTATATTTGCACAAAACACTCTTCTGACACACATTCAGAACTGGATTTACGCTAATCTAAGTTGGAGCTATATACTTATCGTTTCCTTCTTCCTGATATTTCTATTTGTACTTGCATTCAGCAAAATAGGAAACATAAGACTGGGTGCCGACAATTCTGCACCTCAGTATAGCTTTTTTTCATGGATTGCTATGCATACCTGTTCCACATGCACACTCAAGAACATCATCGTTAGAATCGATCTTCTCAGCTACATGTTTACACATCTCACTATTTACCTTACCATTAAATAGGTTTTCAAATACTGAATAATAATTTGATACTAAATCCCAAAACATATTATAATCAATTTTCTTTGACTACAAAAATATAGATACATACATGCAACTTAGTTGCAAAATTGCTAGTTTTGTTTGAATATTTTTATATCTTTGCAAAGTAATGAACGTTGAAAGTTGACCGTTAAATGGTCGCACTTCGTGCGATGAACAATTATATATGACACAAATTTGGATATGTGCCGCAGGACTATGCGGAGCAACACTAATAGGATCAGTATTGGGATTCCTTATCAAGGAGTTGCCACACAAATGGAACGACACCGTACTGGGATACTGTGCAGGAATAATGCTGGCAGCAGCCACGCTCGGACTTATAGTACCAGCCTTCAACATGACAACTCTATCTTCGTGCTGGATAGTTGTTGCAGGAGTAATGGCAGGAGCACTCTTCCTTAACGTGCTCGACTTGGTAACTCCTCACCTGCATCACATCACAGGACTTGATCAAGAAGAACATCGCAATAACAAGACACTGAACCATATACTTCTCTTTGTTATGGCAATAGCCATACACAAAATGCCAGAAGGAATGGCTGCAGGTGTAAGCATGAGTACACAAGAGATTAATTGGTCGGTAAGCCTTGGTATAGCCTTGCAGAACATTCCAGAAGGAATGGTTATAATAGCGCCACTACTCATGGCAGGAGTCACTCCACTACGCACCCTTATAATATCACTTGTCATTGGAATGTTAGAAGTTGTTGGCGTGTGGACAGGTTTTGCTATGGGAACAGCTTCAGAAACCCTTCTTCCAGTAATGCTCGGTTTTGCAGGCGGTGCAATGCTATATGTTACAAGTGACGAAATGATTCCAGAAACCCACGCCCACGGCTATCAAAAACAAGCCACCTATGCCCTACTCTTGGGATTCATGACGTTGTTGTTTATGGAAAAAATGTTCCCATAAAAATAAAATGGAAAGCAACAAAAAAGCATAAGTTTAGTTCAATAACTATACTTATGCTTTTTTATTTTCCAATGCACAACTATTCCGACTTCATTGTAACCTCAATACGAGAAGGCAAATTAACGAATATTGCTGCAACACGCTTAATATCGTCATTTGTGTTAGCGCAGCACGTTTAGTGCAATGCAAAGCATTGCTAAACGATAAATACTTCTATACAAAAAATCCCTTGCAATTAAGTTTTGCAAGGGACTTTATGTATAGTTAGACAGGATGTCATCATTCCTGTGCTCCTCCAGCGAGGTCGAGAAGTTCGTTGGTGATGGCAGCCTGACGGCTCTTGTTGTATTCAAGATTGAGTGTTCGCAAGAGTTCATCGGCATTATCTGTAGCAGTCTGCATAGCAACCATGCGGGCAGCATGCTCAGAAGCTATACTGTCGAGAAGTGCAGTATAAACCATCAGTCTTAACAACTTTGGAACAAGAGAGTTCAAAACGGTGTTCAAGTCTGGCTCAACAATATAATCGTCGTTGAGCATAACACCTTTCACGCCATTCTTTTTCTCAGCATCTTCCTGTTTGCGACGCAGATACTCCTGTGCCTTGGCTGTAGCAACATTACTTGTAAGGTCGCGGTCGTTATCTTCGCCAATAGTTTCGGTAGAAAGATCTATTGGGAGCAGAGTCTTACGTGTAAGAATCTGCGAACCAGCACTTTTAAAGTGATGATAGATAAGCTCAACCTTTGAGAGGTTGCCTGCAAGAAATTGTTCACCCAGTTCATGAGCAATCTTGCGACAACCTTCGGCATTTGGCTTATCAGCAAGTTCTGCAAAAGATCCAGCAACAGTAAGTCCTTCCTTACGAGCTTTCTCTTCTACTTTTCTTCCAACAGGATAAATAACAATATCGTCGATACCCTGAGCCTTGTATTCTGCAACTATCTCAAGCATCATCTTGATAGTGTTGTTATTAAATCCGCCACAAAGCGAACTATTGGAAGTATATACAACCAAGGCTACACGCTGAGACTTTCCATGCACCATCTCGTAAGGGCTATTTGTTTCTGGAGTAGAAATCAAAAAGCTCTTGAGGATATGTTCCAACAGATTTTCGTATGGCAACATATTCTGTATGGCAGTCTGGGCATGATGAAGTTTCGATGACGCCACCATTTTCATAGCACTAGTAATCTTACGGGTGCTATTAACAGAAGCTATTCGAGTCTTTATCTCTTTTAATGAAGCCATAATAATTAATTTAGAATGTAGAACCAACGGTCACTGACCTAAGTGGTTCAACATTCATCGTTCAAAATTTACGCGAAGCACTGCTTTGCACATTCCTTAATGCATTGTTCGGTATCCTCGGTGAGCTTGCCGCTGGCAAGGGTATCAAGGATGTCTTGATGCTGTGTACGCATTACTTCGAGAAACTGATCCTGACGCTTACGAACCTCAGTAACAGGAATTGCGTGCATAAGTCCGTTAACACCACAATACAGAATGGCAATCTGCTCGCCTACAGCCATTGGTGAATACTGTGGCTGAATGAGCAACTGGTTGTTCTTTCTACCACGATCGAGTGTCATTGCGGTGACTGCATCCATATCGCTGGCGAACTTAGAGAAGCTCTCGAGCTCACGATACTGTGCCATATCGATCTTTAATGTACCTGCAACCTTCTTCATGCTCTTTACCTGCGCTGAACCACCTACACGAGATACTGAAATACCTACGTTGATAGCTGGACGGAAACCTTGGTTAAAGAGGTTGCTCTCAAGATATATCTGTCCGTCGGTAATAGAGATTACGTTGGTTGGGATATATGCTGATACGTCGCCTGCCTGTGTTTCGATGATAGGAAGAGCGGTGAGCGAACCACCACCCTTAACGAATGGCTTCATGCTTTCTGGTAGGTCGTTCATCTGCTCTGCTATCTCCTGCTGATCGTTTATACGTGCAGCACGCTCCAACAGACGAGAGTGGAGATAGAACACATCACCAGGGTAAGCCTCACGTCCTGAAGGACGACGAAGGATAAGTGATACCTCACGGTAGGCAACTGCCTGCTTAGAGAGGTCGTCGTAAACGACGAGGGCATGATAGCCACGATCACGGAAATACTCACCGATGGCAGCACCTGCGAATGGTGCATAGTACTGCATAGCTGCTGGATCGGCAGCAGTAGCACTTACAACGATGGTATATGGCATTGCGCCATGGTCTTCGAGTGTCTGAACGAGTGAGGCAACAGTAGATGCTTTCTGACCTATTGCAACATAGATACAATAGACTGGTTTTCCAGCCTCGTAGTTTCCTTTCTGATTAATGATGGTATCAACTGCAACAGCGGTCTTACCAGTCTGACGGTCACCAATGATAAGCTCACGCTGACCACGACCAATAGGAATCATTGAGTCAACGGCTTTTAGACCAGTCTGGAGAGGTTCTTTCACTGGCTGACGATAGATAACACCAGGAGCCTTACGGTCGAGAGGCATCTCAATAGCGTCGGTGAGGTTGATTTCGCCTTTACCATCGATGGCTTGTCCGATAGGATTGACAACACGTCCAAGGAAATTGTCGTTTACACGTATAGACGCAATTCGATGGGTACGCTTTACTTTCTGTCCTTCCTTGATACCAGCGGTAGAACCCATGATGACACAACCTACGTTGTCTTCCTCAAGGTTCATCACGATAGCCATAGTGCCGTTCTCAAACTCGAGCAGTTCGGATGCTTCAACATTACGCAAGCCATAGACATGGGCTACACCATCGGCAACGGTGAGTACGGTACCCACCTCGTCAAACTGTGTTGCATCGTTGATGCCTTGCAGCTCACGCTGAAGAACTTCAGACACTTCGCTTGGTTTTATTTTTTCTGACATAAGATTTTCAATAAAGGGAGTAAAAGGAGTTATAAGGAGAAAGAGGATAAAAGACATTAGTTTATAGTATTGCCTTCTATCTCCGCCGCTAAAAGTGGCATATCTTCATTTAACTTCGTTTATCTCCTGAACTGTTCAATCACTTTAATTCACTGAGGATGGTGTTAAGGCGTGTTTTGACGCTTGCATCCATCCTATAAGTATCGTACTCAAGGATGAAACCTCCGATGATAGAGGGATCTATCTCGGTATTGAATTCTACCGTTCCCTGAGTTTTACTTTCTACCATCTGCTTCATCTTCTGTTCGGTGTCATCAGACATAGCGACGGCAGTAGTAAGTTTTCCGCGGATGATATTCTTCTGTTCCCTGTAAAAGGTGATATACGAATGAGCCATGAATTGCAGGACTTTCTCCCTACCCTCTTTAAGAACGAGTGCAACGAATCGCTTGCTCAGCTCATTGGCGTCGGGGCCAAGGGCTGTGGTGAGCAGACGCTGTTTCTCAGAACGCTGGAGCATAGGGTTTTCTATCGTAGTACGCAAATCGGCAACTTCGACATAACATGCAGCAAGCATAGTCATGTCGACATATACCTTTTCTTCTACTTTAAGCTCAGTAGCACTCTTGAGAAGTGCTCTGGCATATCGTACCGATATTACTCCATAATCCATAAGCAATTATTCTTTCGTGTTATCAGAAGAAACCTCATCGAGCAGTCGATTTACCAAATCCATCTGCTTTGCATCAGTAGAGAGGTTTTGACGTAATACTTTCTCGGCAATCTGAACGCTTAGTTCAACAACCTGAGAACGAATATCACGGATGGCATTCTGCTTTTCAGCTTCTATCTGTGCTTTAGCTTCGTTAATAAGGCGTGTGCCTTCTTCACGGGCCTTAGCCTGTGCCTTCTCTACGATAGCATCGCGAGTTTCGGCAGCTTCTTTGAGTATGCTTGCCTGTTTCTCGCGAGCCTGCTGCAGCATGGATTCACTTTCTTTCTGAATATTAGCGAGTTTCTCATTGGCCTCGTGTGCCTTCTTGATGCTTTCATCGATAAAGGCCTTTCGGTCGTTCACCATCTTAACGATAGAAGGGAAGCCCCACTTCCACAAGATGAGGAACACGATGACGAAGACGAGTGTCATCCAAAAAAGCAAACCGCTTTCAGGCATTAATAAATCCATACTTGTGAGTTTATGAGTTCTGTAAGTTTGTGAGTTTTATAGTTTATATGTTGAGTTTGTAAGTTCTTGAGTTAAAACTTAAAAACTAATCAGCTAAAAAACTTAATCAACTTAAAACTAATCAACTAAAGAACTAATATTACATTACAACGGCGAGGAGTGATACAATCACAGCAAGGAAGGCAACACCCTCAACAAGAGCTGCAGCAACAATCATAGAAGAACGAAGGTCGCCCATCTTTTCTGGCTGACGAGCCATAGCTTCCATAGCCTGGCCACCAATTTTACCAATACCGAAACCTGCACCTATTACTGCAAGACCTGCGCCGATAGCGCCACCTAATTTCGCAACTTCTGCTGCTAATAATAATGATGTTAACATAGTTGTAAATTTTTAAATTATTATTTGTTATTTTTTATTCGTGTTCTTTTACGTGTGCAAAAGAGATAAAGACTGCACTAAGCATTGTGAATACAAGTGCCTGGATATAGCTAACAAGTATTTCAAGAAGCATCATAAAGATACTGAGTGCTACACTGACTACAGAGATACCAGAACCTGCGACGTTGTTTACTACGTCGCTGGTGGTGAGATGGAACATAATGAAGATCATACCTGCAAAGGCAAGTGCAATAGCATGACCAGCCATCATGTTGGCAAAGAGTCGGATAACAAGCGCCAATGGCTTTGTGAAGATACCTACTATCTCGATGATAGGCATCAATGGTACTGGCACCTTTAACCATGTAGGAACATCTGGCCAGAAGATTTCTTTCCAGTATTCTTTTGTTCCTGTGAGGTTGGTAACAAGGAATGTGGCTACACCAAGGAAACAAGTACAGGCAATATTTCCTGTGAGGTTTCCACCACCAGGTGGAAAAGGAATGATCCCCATGATGTTGGCTACGAAGATGAAGAAGAAGCAAGTAAGAAGATAAGGTGCGTATTTGTCGGCTTCCTTACCCATAATTGCCTTAACTACATCATCATATATCGACATGATAAACATGTGCATTAAGCCAGTAAATCCCTTTGGTGCTGGGTCATCGACCTTGTGTCGGCGACACCAACGAGCAGGGATAAGAATACAGAGGAGCAGTATAAAGGCATCGATGAAAAGCACGCAGACAGTCTTGGTGATGGAGATGTCAAAAGGACGAACCTCTTGCCCGTCAACCATCTCAACTATCTTGCTTGGATATTTCTCGTCGTTGGCACTTTTGATATATAAGCCAAAAGGACCTTTACGATTGCCCTGAGCATCGAGTTCCTCAGAGAACTCGCTACTGCTGAACACATGCCATCCTGTTGAAGAATGCACAATAACAGGCAGATGCAATACTATTGGTGTCTCCCCAATATTAGTAACATGCCATTCGTATGAATCCTTGATATGTCCCCACAATATCTCTTTCATATCAATATCCTTCTTTTCTGCAAAGCCAGGCATTGCAGAAAAAGCAAGGAGCAGCATGAAAAGATATTTCTTTAGTTGTTTCATATCTTATTGTTTCGTTATATGTTTCTTACTCTCAATGAAAGAGAAAAAAGCGGTTTCAAAGACAAGCGAACTAATATAGAACAATGAGAAGATGATTACAAATCCCATCATCAGCGGTCGCTGCTCACGAAGCAGGAATACACCAACAATGATGACCACCATTCCCAATATTATCCTCAATGCCGACACGCCCATATAGAAGCGTCCGATGACGGCGGGTGAAACCCGCATTATGGCTCGCCAGCAGACTATTGACAGACGGTTGGTAACTAACTGATAAACACTACTAAATAGAACGCTGTAGATGTGACACTTTAGGTCGGCAATCTGTAATGCGAGCAAGCAAACGAGAGCCATTGCGCACACCACCCACAGTGATATTTTCTGGTATTGGTTTACTGTTTTGGGGATGAATTGTTCCATCTGCATTTAATTACACTTCAACGCATACAGACACCTCGTTGCGCTTTACTTGTACAAAGCCTCCGAGAATGTCGATATACTGTTCACCTTCTTTAGTTTTGTATTTCACGCAGCCTTTCTCAAGACTTGAGATTAATGGAGCATGATCAATGAGGATTTCGAACTCTCCCAGTGTGCCCGGAACAGTAACGCTTTCTACCTCGCCGTGGTAAACCACTTTCTCTGTTGAAACGATTTTTAAAACTAACATAATTGTTAATGTGGAATTACGAATTACAAATTACGAATTGGTCGCCCTTTGGCGATGAAAATTTATATAATTACAAATTCCTAATTCCAAACTCGTAACTCGCAATCAAATTAATTTCTAATTCCAAACTCGTAACTCGTAATTATTTTATCTCTGCTGCAGCCAAAAGCTTCTGGGCTTTTTCCTTCACATCCTCGATGGTACCGACATTGAGGAATGCCTGCTCAGGGAGGTCGTCAACCTCACCATCCATGATGGCATTGAAACCCTTGATGGTGTCTTCGATGCTTACCATGACACCTGGTGTGCCTGTAAACTGCTCGGCAACGGCGAATGGCTGTGAGAGGAAACGCTGAACACGACGTGCACGAGCTACAGTGAGCTTGTCTTCGTCAGAGAGTTCGTCCATACCAAGAATAGCAATAATGTCCTGAAGTTCGTTATAGTGCTGCAACAACTCTTTAACACGCTGTGCACACTCGTAATGCTCCTTACCTACAATCAGCGGATCGAGGATACGAGAGGTACTTGCCAATGGATCAACGGCAGGATAGATACCTAACTCGGTAATCTTACGATTCAACACTGTTGTTGCATCCAAGTGTGTAAAGGTAGTAGCTGGAGCAGGGTCAGTGAGGTCGTCGGCAGGCACATAAACAGCCTGTACTGATGTGATAGAACCATTCTTAGTAGAAGTGATTCGTTCCTGCATCTGTCCCATCTCAGAAGCCAATGTAGGCTGATAACCTACTGCTGATGGCATACGACCAAGAAGAGCAGACACCTCAGAACCTGCCTGTGTGAAACGGAAGATATTATCGATAAAGAACATAATATCGGCTGCCTCACCATTAGCACCTCCGTGATCACGGAACTCCTCAGCAACGGTAAGTCCTGAGAGAGCAACAGAAGAACGTGCCCCAGGTGGTTCATTCATCTGACCATATACAAGTGTAGCCTGTGACTTCTTCAGTTCTTCAGGGTCAACGAGAGAAAGATCCCACTTTCCTTCGTCCATGGCCTTACGGAACTTCTCACCGTATTTGATTACACCAGACTCGAGCATATCACGGATAAGGTCGTTACCTTCACGGGTACGCTCACCTACTCCAGCGAATACAGAGTAACCATTGTGTCCTTTGGCTATATTGTTGATAAGCTCCATGATAAGCACGGTCTTACCTACACCGGCACCACCGAAAAGACCAATCTTACCACCTTTCATATAAGGTTCGAGAAGGTCGATAACCTTGATACCAGTAGTAAGAACCTCTTTATGTGTAGAGAGTTCTTCGAACTTTGGTGCTTCACGGTGAATAGGATAAGCGCCATTCATATCAAGCTCTTTCATGCCGTCGATAGGCTGTCCGATAACATTGAGCATGCGGCCCTTGATCTGTTCGCCAGAAGGCATAACGATAGGACTGCCAGTAGCCTCTACATCAAGGCCACGCTTTAATCCGTCGGTATTATCCATGGCTACGCAGCGCACAGTATCTTCACCTATGTGCTGCTTAACCTCCATGATCAGTTCACGGCCATCAGGTCGCTTTACCTTCAGAGCTTCATTAATCTTTGGAAGTACCTTCTCGGGATCTTCACCCTTGGTATCGAAGAAAACATCGATAACAGGACCGATAATCTGAGAGATACGTCCTTTAATTTGTGACATAAGCTATAGTTTTTAAATTATTATGATTCTATTATATTATTTGATTGCAAAACAAAGGTAGGCAATATATTCCTAAACGCCAAAAATTTATTTTCGCAACAAGGAGTTATTTTAATAACTTTAACGCAATTTACGTTGAACGATAGTAGCCTCACCCCCGTCCCTCCCCGGCAGGGAAGGGAGTGCTATCAACTTGAGTTCCTCCCCCATCGGGAAGGAAGGGCTGGCCTACTTCCTAAATACTCAATTCGTCAAGCACGGTGATGAGCTTGCGGTCGAATGGTTTATCAGAGCGGATAGCTTCAGACATTGGTACGTAAACGACCTCGTTATTACGCACACCAACCATTACGTTACGCTGTCCCTGCATGATAGCCTCGATGGCTCCACAACCTGTACGGCTGGCAAGGATGCGGTCGCGAGCAGTAGGACGACCACCACGCTGCAGGTGTCCGAGAATAGAAACACGTACATCGAACTCAGGGAACTCTTTCTTCACACGGTCAGCATAATAAAGAGCACCACACTTAGGACTTTCAGACACAATAACGATACAACTCTTCTTAGACTTACGAATACCACGTTCCATGAACTGTGCCAACTGGTCAACATCGGTACTGTCTTCTGGGATGATAGCAGCCTCGGCACCAGAAGCAATAGCTGAGTTCTGTGCAAGGAAACCAGCATCACGTCCCATTACCTCGACAAAGAAGATACGTTCATGACTCTGGGCTGTATCACGAATACGGTCAACACAATCCATGATTGTATTCATGGTTGTATCATAACCGATAGTATTGTCGGTACCATAGAGGTCGTTATCAATAGTACCAGGAAGACCAATGCAGCATACATCGTAATCTCTGCCGAACTGCATTGCACCGGTGAGCGAACCGTTACCACCAATAACAATAAGAGCATCGATACCGTTAGCCTGCATATTAGCATAAGCCTTATCACGCCCTTCCTGAGTCATAAACTCCTTAGAACGGGCAGTCTTGAGAATAGTACCGCCAGTACCAATAATACCGCTAACATTTTCTGTGGTAAAGTCTTTTATCTCGTTATTAATCAAACCATCATATCCACGATAGATCGCTTTGATGTTAAAGCCATTGTAGATTCCTGAACGAGTAACTGCACGAATAGCTGCATTCATACCTGGAGCATCACCTCCTGAGGTGAGGATACCTATTGTCTTAATTCTACCCATAATATTTGTTCTTTTACCTAAATTGTAGTTATATTGATGTGTTTTATATTATTGAAAAAGCTATTAGAATAACAAAACCTATGATGCCGCCGCAAAGAGCACGCCAACCAACGTTTCGGAAATACCATCCTACGTGCATGCGTTCCATCTTGAGAAGGGCAATGCCCGACATGCTGCCAACAGCAAGTATATTACTACCCACCATGACGCAATAAGCGATTATCTTATAATATATGTCGCCTGTAGCACAGGTTTGTTTCAGATTGTAGAAGCTGACAGCAGTAGCAAAGCTATCAAGAATAGTTGAGAGAGTTCCAGCGATAATTCCCCATATCCATGAATCGTGAATATATATAGAAGCATTCTCCCATAGCCATTCCAACGCGCCCGTTTCCTGAACAACACCAAGAGCAAACATCATACCCATGACATACAGCATCATCTGTATGACGCCATACTGCATTACCCGTAGTTCGCGACGCTGAAGCATCTGGTCGATATTGAAGAGCTTGCGGTTGAAAATCTCATTAACTATCCATAAGAGGGCTAACACACAGAAAGCTCCAAGGAATGGACTAAGCTTTGTAACATCGTGCAATGTAGGAATGAGCCATAATCCGCCCAATCCAACAAAAAGCATAAGCAGACGCTGCCATACATTTAGATTAGTATCGTCACCACGATAAGGCATTACTATCCATTCGGTGTCTAATCTATCAGGAAGAAGTCGCTGAAGAAGAAGCACCGACACAACGCATGTCATAATGCAAGGAACAAGCAATGTTGCAGAAAGGTCGGTTGCCGTTACAGCTCCCATATTCCATAGTACAAGGTTTTCAGGATTACCAATAACAGTAAGTGTTCCTCCGGCTGTGGCAGCAATAAGAATTGCTGAACCGAGAATCATTCTTTGACGGCGACTTGGTATGATGCCATGCATGATGGTGAGCATCATTACTGTTGTAGTAAGGTTATCGAGATTTATAGAAACAAAGAATGTTATTGCTACAAGCGTCCAAAGCATACGCTTAGAGTTTCGTGTTTTCAACAGTTGAGTAATGAAATCAAAACAACCATTATTATATAGAATCTCAACAATGGTCATAGTGGCTAATAGGAAGAGAACAACCTCTGAGGCTTTTCCTACATAAGGCAAGAAAATGCTTTTAGCTATATATTGTTTTACAGCTGTTGACGTAGCGACCGCGCCTTGCAGGAAATTAAAATATCCATAAGAGTGTTGACTCATCACAAAATCGGTTCCCCAACAAATGTAGAGAACCCATCCCACGGTACCAGCGAATACGGCAACAGCAGCCTTGTTAATATTCGTTAGCCGCTCTGTTGCGATAAGCAAAAAGCTTAATAATAAAATAGCGACTATAATAAGTGTCATAACACGGAATTTCTTTTTCTTCCACCGCAAAGTTAACAATTATTTTTTAACAAACAAATTTCATGGGTGAATTTTATACAACCTTGCATTCTTTTTATTACCTTTGCAGCTGAAATAAGTATTAGCAGTATGAAACAGACAAAAATAGTTGCATCTATTAGCGACCGTCGTTGTGATCAGGATTTTATTCGTAAACTATTCTTTGCGGGTATGAATGTTGTGCGTATCAACACAGCACATGCCACTCCAGATGGTATTCGCGAGATTGTAAATAACGTGCGAGCAGTGTCTCCACACATTGGTATAATGATTGATACTAAGGGTCCTGAAATCAGAACAACAAACACTCCTGAGCCTATTGAATATAAAATAGGTGAAAAAGTGAAGATCTATGGTTGTCCTGAAAAGGAAACATCTCACGACACCGTAAACGTAAGCTATCCTTATATATGTAAGGATGTTCATGTAAATGACCATATCTTGTTTGACGATGGCGAGCTTGATATGCTTGTTACCGAAAACAATGGTTCTGAACTTGTTGCCGAGGTACAGAACGTTGGTAAGTTAGGCGCCAGAAAGAGCGTTAACATCCCAGGAGAACACATTGACCTTCCTGCACTTACTGAAAAAGACAAAAAGAATATTCTTCTTGCTATAGAACTTGATATTGATTTCATAGCACACAGTTTCGTACGTAATGCTGAAGATGTAAAGGCTGTTCAGGACATTTTGGATGCTCACAATAGCGACATCAAGATTATCTCTAAGATAGAGAATCAAGAGGGTGTTGACAATATAGATGAAATTATTGACGCATGCTATGGTATTATGATTGCTCGTGGTGACCTCGGTATTGAAGTACCTATTGAGCGCATCCCTGGTATTCAGAGAAAAATTATCCGTAAGTGTGTTATCAAGCATAAGCCGGTTATTGTGGCAACACAGATGCTTCACACAATGATCAACAACCCTCGCCCTACCCGTGCCGAGGTTACTGATATTGCTAATGCTATCTATTATCGCACTGACGCCTTGATGCTTAGTGGTGAAACAGCAAGCGGAAAATATCCACTTGAAGCTGTTCAGACCATGGCTCGTATTGCAGAGCAGGCAGAAAAAGACAAGTTACGTGAGAACGATATCGAAGTACCAATGAGCGAGTGCCCAGAACAGCGTGAGTTCTTGGCTCATGCAGCTTTCGACTCTACCGTTCGTCTGGGTGTTAAGGGTATTATCACTGACAGTGAGACTGGTATGACTGCACGTAACGTGGCTGCTTTCCGTGGTCCTGTTCCTGTACTTGCTATTTGCTATAAGGAAAAGACACAGCGTTGGCTGAACCTCAGCTATGGTGTTATACCTATCTATCAGAAGGAGCATGTTTCTTCACAGTATATGTTCTTCGCTGCCTTGCGTATGCTTCGTCAAAAGGGATATATCAAGGATGAAGACAAGATTGCATACCTCAGTGGTAGCTTTGGTGAAGGTGGCGGTACCACTTTCCTTGAAATAAACAAGGTTGGTGAAGCTTTCGAACGCCATTATAAGTTCCATCTACCAGGAGATTTTGAACGCAGTGAGGCTAAACTTCGCAACAGCAAATAGACTTTTATGCTTCTATATAGCAATCCCCAGACATGTCGTATGTCTGGGGATTATTTTTATATTGTAATAAAAAATTCTGCAAACAGAGTTTTTACTGACTCTATAATTCCTTTATAATGAGTCTATAATCCGTTTATATTGATCAATATTCAATACTTGTAAAGAATATTAGAATCGAAAATCGACTTCTACATCAAACACATTGTAGTTGTGGCTTGTTGCTAAACTGCGGTCGTTGACACGAGCATACTCAACATTGATCTGGAAGTTCTTGTGGAAGAGATAGTCAGCACCAAGTTCGTACTGTGTCTTGCTTGAAGTCCACTCTGCCTTTGGACGATAGAGATCGTAACGAGCCTTAACATGAACCTTGTTCTTAACAACTGGCGCAATGGCAAGAGCATAGAAACCATCAGCCTTATTACCTAATGCTTCGTTTACTACAGAATTCTTACTTGATGCATCATTAGTGTTGTTCAAACTCTTTGCAAAGGCTTCGCCTGTTGAGTGAATATACTCTGTACGGAATGTCCAGTCGTTAGCCTTGTATTCGCCAGAGAAAGCATAACGATGCTGTGGAAGTGAGCGCACACCAATTTGTTTAGCACCATCCTCTGTCCATATTCCACGAGCATAAGTACCTTCCCAACCGAAAGCACCAATACGCATGCCAGGAACAGGCATTACCCATACACCACCGATAACGTCTTTTCTCTGATCAACATCAGCAACATTGATGCCCTGACCATTGAACACGCCTACCTGATAGTGAACGAGGTTGCGGCCGTTGGCATTCTTAAGGAAATCACCCTGAACCTGAACACCGATATCACGACCATTGCTTGCGTGACCACCAGCACGATCGCTGAAACCAGCCAACTTAGTAACGTTCTGTGAGTAGCTCATAAAGCCCTGGTCAACTGGGTGCATAGGGTTTTCAAAGGTGAAAGGACGCTTGAACTGACCAGCCTTAACACGCAGGAATTCATATTTCTGCCACTCTGCAAAGAGGTCAACGACACGTGGTGAAGAACCTAATGTAGAGGTGTTACCATTAAACTGGATCTGTGCCTTCCAATAGAAATCGTCAAGGATGCGACCATCCAAAGAAAGACGAAGCATACGAAGGTTAAAAGAATTCTTTTCTGCACCTTCCTGATTACTTGCCTGATACTGTACCATGCCATAACCAGAAAGCTTTACATTATTAATCCAAGGCTTTTTCTCTTGTGCATTGACACCCATGACTGTCATGAGCATCATAGCTGCGATAAAAATATTTTTCATAAGATTATTGTGAGTTTATGAATTACAACTGATCGCACTCTGCCAACCAAAGGTCACTGACGGCATCTGAAGGCATTCGCCAGTCACCACGTGGAGACAGACTAACACTTCCCACCTTAGGACCATCAGGCAAACAGCTGCGTTTGAACTGCTGCATGAAGAATCGACGACAGAATGTACGAAGCCACTTCTTTATAGTCTCGTCATCGAACTCATCAAAAGTGAAGGCCTTTCGTGCCAACAGATATATCTTACGTGGACGGAAACCAAACCTAAGGAAATAATAAAGGAAGAAATCGTGAAGGTCGTATGGACCAACAAGATCCTCTGTCTTCTGCTTTATACTTCCATCTTCCTCAGCAGGGATAAGTTCTGGTGAGATTGGAGTATCTATCACATCGTTGAGAATTCGGCTCGTTTCAGCATCACTTGCCGAAGCAACATAGCGAACAAGATATTTGATAAGAGTCTTTGGTATAGAGCAGTTAACACCATACATAGACATGTGGTCGCCATTATATGTTGCCCATCCCAAAGCAAGCTCACTAAGGTCGCCTGTACCTATAACCATACCACCAACCTTATTACTCAAATCCATTAGAATCTGGGTACGCTCACGAGCCTGACCGTTTTCGTAGGTCACATCATGAACATTAATATCGTGGTCGATGTCTTCAAAATGCTGAGTAACACTCTTGGCAATGCTTATCTCACGAATAGTTACACCCAGAGCCTTCATAAGGTCGATGGCGTTGTTGTATGTACGGTCGGTAGTACCGAAGCCTGGCATGGTAACACCTACAATACCTTTGCGATCGAGTTTCAAACGGTCAAAGGTCTTAACGCAAACAAGCAGAGCCAAAGTTGAGTCAAGACCACCGCTGATGCCTATAACAACAGACTTGCAATGAGTATGTACCATGCGCTTGGCAAGGCCCATAACCTGAATGTTGAAAATCTCTTCACAGCTGGCTTCCATGTCCTCACTCTTAGGGATGAAAGGATGAGCATCAATGTCTCTCTCAAGTTTAAACTCACGATTGTTTTCAGGCATCATACACTGAATAATGTGAATATCAGCACCTGAGTTGAGAAGAGAATACTTTATGTTTCGCTGTGCATTAACATAGGTAGAGTTTGTTCTGCGCTCCGAACGAAGTTTCTCAACATCAATCTGAGCAATGCTCATCTGTTCGTCAAGAGAGAAACGCTGAGAATCGGCAAGCAGAGTACCATTCTCGTAAATTAAAGCATTACCGCCATAAACAACATCCTGAGTACTCTCACCAAAACCACAGCTACTATAGATATAGCCTGTCATGGTGCGTGCACTCTGCTGAGAAAGCAGACTCTTAAGATAATTGTGTTTACCAATAAGCTCATCGGTTGCCGATAGGTTAAAGATAAGTTCTGCACCTGCAATAGCCAAACGGTTGCTTGGAGGAGCAGGTGCCCACACATCTTCACAAATCTCAATACCAAACTGAATGCCTGATGCGGTAGTAAAGATCTGTGGATCAGGATAAATATTTACCTGATGCCCAGCAAAACGAACAACGGTATCGCGCAAGTCCTGAGAAGAAGCAAACCAGCGCTTCTCGTAAAACTCGGCATAGTTAGGCAGGTAAGTCTTTGGAACTATACCAAGAACCTTACCTTGCTGAATAACAACAGCTGCATTCAACAATAAGTCGCCAGCAACAACAGGCAAACCAATAATAGAAATAATATCAAGTTTACGGGTAAACTCAAGCAGCATCATCACAGCACTATCAACAGTATCAAGAAGTAACTCTTGACGGAACAGATCCTGACAAGAATAACCCGTAAGCGAAAGTTCTGGAAAAACAATTATTTCCACACCTTTACCCTCAGCCTGAACAATGAGATTTTCTATTCGCTCTACATTGTATTTTACATCGCCAACCTTAACAGAAGGAACAGCAGACGCTACTTTGATAAATCCGTAATTCATAATACTATTTTATAGTAACTTGTGTTGCACCATAACCATATTCCTGGAAACTGGCGTCTTGATATGTATATTTCTTATAACGATAATTTAGCTCGTTTATTATAGCACGACGAAGAACACCTTCGCCCTTGCCATGAATAAACACAATCTTCTGCCCCTTCTTATTGGCAAACTCAGCCAACTTCTCACGGAACTTCTCCATCTGATAATTCAGTATATCGATTGACTGCATGCCCTGAGTGGTGTCAAGAAGAGAGTCGGCGTGAAGGTCAACGACCTCTACATCCTCATCGCCTTTACGCTTAGTTATCACCTTCTTAGCGTCTTTTTTACTGCTGTCAGACGATTTATAAAGCTGATTTTTCATAGCCTTGGCATCAATAACCAATGGCTTTGCAGGAACATCATTGACAACAATATTATACAGCAGAGCTGGTGTTTCAAAAAACTGATTGTCTTGAAATGTGTGAAGCTTATAGAACTTCACAGGGTCAATTCTGAACTGAACATCAACGCTTGGCTTAATGATGAAGTTCTTGTCGCGCTTATAGGCTATGAGCTGAACTGCTACACGCCCCAAATCGTTTAGCTGATCACGACCAAATTCTTCAATGAAGAGCTTGGTGTTTGGCTCTACTTCGCCCTGATAACGCAGATTCCAACTATTTCCCTCTGCAGCAAGATAAGTAAACTGCATGTAATAGTTGCTATCATTGACTAAGAAAGCCTCGAAACGAGTATTGGTAACTTCCTTAATATCAACAGGAACGAAAGCAAGATACACATTAAGTTGATTACCGCCACGGCGTTCCTCAACAGGTGCTTTAAAAGTGATTTCCTTATCGGCTGGATCAAAGTCGTCAACATCGTAAGCCATGGCTTCATCGTCCATACCATCACTAAGCAATGATTTTACACTACGGCTGTCGTCCCGTAGTTCTGTCTGTGCATGAGCATCGGCCTTCTCTTTTTTATCCATCTTCTCAGAAATCATCTTACCCATGGAATAGTCATCCTGTTCCACTACGACAACATCATTGATAGGTGTAGGAATCTGAAAGCCATCAGCATCCTCAACCAAAACTATCTTGTTTCCCTGGAAGCCAGCAATGACACCACCACCCGACTCACTAAGGAATCTTACTTTATCTCCTATTTTCATTTTAATTTTGTCTTTAAGGAATCAATAAATTACTGTCGCCATAGCTCAAAAAACGGAAGTCGTGAGCCAAAGCATAATCATAAACCTTTTTCCAGTCGCCTTTCAAGAAAGCACTAACCAACAAAAGCAATGTACTCTGTGGCTGATGGAAATTTGTAACAAGCATCTTTACTATCTTGTATTCATAGCCTGGAGCAATAATAATCTGTGTTGAACTATGCAAAGCCTCAAGATTATTTCTGTCAAGATAATCAAGGATATTCTGTATTGCCTTCATGGCAGTAATGCCTTCGGCAATTTTTCCATCTCTTTCATTATCATAAGGATCCCACTGATTAACATGCAAATCCTCTTCATTTGCATCAGGATGAGTCTCAAGATATACACCCATATAATATAAACTCTCAAGTGTACGCACAGAAGTAGTACCAACTGCAATAGCGCTACAGTTATTTGCAAGAAGGCGTTCAAAGGTATGACGATGAACAACAACATATTCAGTGTGCATCTCATGACCTTCAATCTCTTCACTCTTAACAGGTTTAAAAGTACCTGCACCGACATGAAGAGTTACCTCATCACGAATAACACCATGCTTATCAAGAGCAGACAGCACATCGTCGGTAAAATGCAGACCTGCTGTTGGAGCTGCCACACTACCCTTTATCTTGCTATATACAGTTTGATATGTTGTCTTGTCACTCTCCTGGGTTTCGCGATTCAAATATGGAGGAATAGGCAATTCACCTACCGTTTCAAGAATCTCGGCAAAACTTACCTTATCAGTATCCCAATCAAAATCCACCCAATAGTTAGTGCCACCAGAATGAGCTGTGAGTTTTTTCTGTTCATCACTTAGCTCATCACCTCTACGGAGAGTAGCCTTCAATGAAAATTTATGTCCCTTGATTTCAAATTCACGTACAAGCGAACCCTCTTTCCATTTCTTCAGATTACCAATCATGCAAAGCCATGAGCAATGACCTGCTGTCTGGAACATCAGTTCATAATCAGTTGGCTGAGCTGGTTCCATAAGAAATACTTCTATCAAGGCACCTGTCTCTTTTCTAAAGTGCAAACGAGCCTGAATAACTCGTGTGTTGTTAAAAACCATAAGAGCACCTTCAGGCAAGTATTTAGGAAGATTATAAAATATATCATCGCTTATTTCTCCATGTTTATAGAGAAGAAGTTTTGAATGGTCACGCTGAACAAGAGGGAATTTCGCAATTCGCTCGTCAGGCAGATCATAATTGTAATCACTAATCTTAATATGTTTTGTATCCATTTTTAAAAAAATATAGTTACCATAGCCACAGTAAACGCCATGATAGAAATCACAAAGTCTATATCACCATAGCTATATCCTGTTTTTGTATATTGAGATGAAATATAATTTATTCTTGGTGAATGCTTATAAAAAACATAATTATAAGCAATATAACTAATACAACCCATAACGCAGCCCCATACCATTCCTACAAGAATATCAGTTGGGTAATGAACACCTAGATACACTCGTGTAATGGCATTGAGCATAGCCCAGCCATACATGATACAAGTCAGCATATTGCTTCTAACCAACAAACCTATAAACGTTGCTATGGCAAAGGTGTTGGCACTATGAGCAGAGAAGAAACTAAAACTTTTTTCCGTAACTCCATTCACAGTATCAACAGATAGCCCAAGCAGAGGTTCGTTTAAAGGACGAATACGCATTACCAATGGTTTGATAATAGCGTCGTCAATACCTCCAGAAAGCAAAACAGCAACTACAGCAAAGAATAGAATCATCAATATCTGACGCATTGTCTCATTGTTTCTTATTACAAGAAACACGAGTGAAAGGTACAAAGGTATCCATGTGTATGCCGAAGTAAAGGTCGCCATAACACTATCAAGATACAAGTTGTCGCTTCCGTTCATCAAAGGAAACAGATTGTCATCTATCACGTTAACCCACATATTCTTTCTGTTATCGCTGATTATATCTTAAATTTCTTCTATTACAGAAGCAGGTATCCAGCCTTCACGACCATCTCCGGTACGTACTTCACGCCATTGCTTCATGCTCTTGTCGGTAATATCAACACGTGTACCCTCGTGAATAACAAATTCTTCGCCAGCCTGTGCAGAAGGAGTCTTCTTAACACTTACAACAGGTGATATTACAATAGCGCCTGTTCTGTTTTCAAACTGCTTCTTCTGTTGCCATGCAAAGAAATTAGAGAATAAGAACAACACAACAAATACTACAGAGCCAAAGAAACCAACCTTTCTAATGTTGATATTTTCCATGAAGAGATACACAAGGAACAACAACAAAGCTGCAATGATAGAAACAATAGCTGTTCGTGCCCAGTTGTCAACACAGGTGAAGTTAACAAGTGACTTATACCATGTGACAAAGAACACCTCATCCTCATTAGCTATTTTGTCGATAGTTTTACTACGAGCATACTGAAGGTTGAATCTTATGTCGTCGTTTCCTGGATCAAGCATAAGGGCACGCTCATAGTTTAACACAGCCTTAGTAATATTATCCTGACGGAAATAAGCATTACCTAAGTTGTAATATATCTCAGCACTTGCGCCATGCTTCAATAATTCTTCATAGTCAATAGCTGCCTGCTGATAGTTTCCTTTTAAGTACTCATTATCAGCATTCTGCTTTGTAGTTGATGCCATGGAAGAGGCAGACAGAAGAAGCATCATCAACAACAATACAACACTCTTCATTGTGTAAGGATTACGATTCTTCTTCACTTTCTTCATAACATTCTCTATATCCATAATAGCTGTCATAGCAGCATCTAATGTCTTGTTCATATTTCCGGCAACATCACCAGGAGCATAACGTTCAAACTCACATTCATCAATAGCCTGAATAAAAGTGTTGATAGTCTTCTCATTTACATCACGAGCGTATAACTTATCTTCAATGTTTTCTCTATTCAGAGCTTCTACAGGCATAGAGAGTTTATCGCCTACATAGCCCCACAAAGCACGTAATACCTCGTCATAGAACTCAGCCTGCTTTCCTGCTGTAAGCAGTTTGTATGCTTTACGTAAACGCTTAGTAGCTACCTTGTTAGCATTCTTACCACGCATCTTTACAACATCGGCCATATCCATAGCGCGTTTGCGGAAAAGAATAGCCAAGACAATAAAGATTACTATAGGTAGAAGCAAACAAACACAATATCCTACAGAACCAAAGAAGAATTCATTTATATCTTTAAGTTCAACCTTTCCTCTCATGATAGGATGAATATCAGTATCCTTCTCGTAGTTCTCTATAGTTGTCGATTTGGTGCCATCACCTGGCTCTACAGTAACCTCAAACGACTGTGTCTTTATTGTTTTATAACCATTACTACCTGTGTCGTAATAAGTAAACTCTACAGCTGGTATTTTAAACTTACCCTGATTACGAGGCACAACAAGATAGTCGTAAATCATATTGCCCTCCACACCATTGGCAGTGAGTTTTGTCTTGTCTGTAACCTTTGGATCGTATTTATCAAAATCCTTTGGGAAGTTTATAATAGGTTGCTTGATAAGTTTTAAGTTACCAACACCACCTACAACAATACGAAGCTGCAATGGGTCACCAGCCTTAACAGTAGTCTTATTCAACTGGGCAGAGATATGTAACTTACCTACTCCACCAGAAAATCCTGCAGGACGCTTAGGAAGAGGATCAACCTGAACCTCTATAGAAGGAGCTTTTATAGAACGTTTTACCTCTACATATCCCGAACCACCATTGAAGAAAGCCTCCATTGGGTCGATATTTCTGTTCTGCTGAATAACAATACCATTAAACGTAATACTTGGTATGGTAAGCTTACCTGTCATCTGTGGATACATCACGTACTGGCTCCAGGTAACACATCTGTAGTTTCTGCCATTAACATTTTCAACATGAAACGACTTTTGTTGTGGCAGTTTTACCTCTTGAGTGTGGAAACCAGTAAGATCAGGCATCTTACCTTCAAGTTGTGATAGGTCAACGAGTGTATATACCTTGTAAGTCAACAAGATAGGCTCCTGTTCATGAACTCTTCGTTTGTTGGCACTAACCTTGATAAAAAGGTCCTTACCTGATATTATAGACCCAGCACTTCTCATACCTTGAGAGCCATAATCCTCATGCATCTGTGGGTTATGGTTGCTGCTTACATGTCCTGTAACAGTAATCTTAGCAGGCTTCGAAGCTATTCTCTTTCCATTAACAAGAGCATGAGCTGCAGGTATGGTATATGAACCACTCTTCGAAGCATATATTGTATAAGTAAAGGTTATTGTTGACGAACTGGTTGTATGTCCGTTTATCATCTGGAAACTCGACTGAGATGAGGTATATGGACCAGCCAATACTTCAAGAGCCGATGGTATGTTACCAGCTCTAAAATCATCTACATCTTGAGTATTCACCGTATATGACAAACGGAAATTCTCACCAGCCTGCACATGCGACGGTACGCTTACTGTTATGGTCTGCGCCAATATTCCCATAGGCATAATGCTTACCATAACAAGAAGCAATAGTCTCGCCCCTATCCTTCTTAAAAGATTAGAATTCCCAAACAGACTTAAACTTGTCATATAATTATATATCTTTTTATCTTTAATTTCAATTTCGTAATTCCAAATTCATAATTACTTCCTTCGCTTTTATGTTTGCACCAGCTTCGCTGACAGCAAACGCTCAGTCAGTGATTACTTCGTAATTCCTAACTCCTAACTCATAATTGCCCGTAGGGCAACTAATTCGTAACTCGTAATTCCAAATTCATAATTCCTAACTCATAATTGCCCGTAGGGCAACTAATTCGTAACTCGTAATTCCAAATTCGTAATTCTAACTACCAGTTTTTCTGCAACCTTCTATTTTTCGGTTGTTGCATAGCCTTTTTAAGGCGTTGCTGAGTAGCTTTTTCTTCCTGCATTGCAGCATTTAACAACTGTTCTGCATTGTCTTTACTCATCTGCTCCTTGGGCTGTTTTTGCTGGTTCTGCTTATCTTTGTCTTTATCTTTGTTTTTATTTTTGTCCTTATTTTCGTCTTTCTTATTGTCTTTGTTCTTATCCTTATTATTCTTATTCTGCTTGTTCTGTTGAGGTTGATTCTTCAACAGACGTTTGCAGAGAGCAAGGTTATAACGAGTCTCATTATCGTTTGGATTATCTCTCAAAGCCTCTTGATAAGCACCTATAGCCTCAGAATACAAACGAGTTTTCTGACAGATAGTACCAATATTATGATAACTCTTTGCTCTACGCACAGGAGATGTCTCCATCTTGCCCGCCTTAGTAAACTGCTCTATGGCTGCCGAATCCTTCTGTTGTGCCATCAGCGAATTACCTAAGTTATAAACAGCTTGAGCATTATTAGGATTCTTAGAAATCGCTTTGCGATATTCTACCTCAGCCTTGGCATAATTCTGTTCACGAAACAGTCTGTTACCGCTTCTAATCAGGTTACGGTCGCTCTGAGCCATCATGTTCAAACCACCAATAACCATCATCATGCACAGAAATATATATTTAAGATATCTCATTTCTTCTTGAACAATTTAAAATTCTTCATCATTGGATTCTTGCTTTCCATAATGCAAGTCTCTATGATAAGTATTAACAACAATATCAAGCCAAAAGCCTGGAACTGCTCATTATATGCACTATACACTACACTATTGGTTTCGCCTGTCTGCAGTTTTGTTATCTCTGCATTTAGCTTCTCCTCGGCATCTGAAGTATTATCAACATGAATATATGTACCACTACCTGCCTGGGCAACTTTCTTACACATATCCTCGTTCAAAGCCGACATTACAGTATTACCTGCATTATCTTTCAGATAACCGCCATTTCCATCTGGAATAGGTGCGCCCTTTCCATCACCAATACCAAGAATGAACACATTCATACCTTTCTTGTGAGCAGCCTTAGCAGCTTCCTCTGCACCCCCTTCATGGTCTTCACCATCGGTTATGAGTATAATAGCTTTTCCTACCTTATCAGCTTGAGTAAAACTACGAGATGACAATTCTATGGCTCTACCAATATCTGTACCCTGAGAAGCAATCAGACTTGGATCTATATTTTGCAAAAACATCTTTGCCGATACATAGTCACTGGTGATAGGCAACTGCACAAAGGCATCGCCTGCAAAAACAACAAGACCAACCTTATCATTAGTAAACTTATCAACAAGGTTCTCTATCAGCATCTTACTCTTCTCTAAACGTGAAGGAACAACATCCTCAGCAAGCATAGAATTACTGATGTCAAGAGCAATGATTGTCTCAATACCATTTCTTTTCTCGTTTGATATCTTTGAACCCATCTGTGGACGAGCAATCATCAAAACAATAATGGCAAGAGCAGACTGCAAAAGCCAAAATTTTACTGTAGGACGATATTTCGACACGTCAGGCATAAGAGCTTTCAGCAAAGCAGGGTCACCAAACTTACGTAGTTTGGCTCTTCTCTGTCGCCACACAATAAATCTCACCACCGCCAAAACAGGAATGATGAAAAGCAACCACAGATATATAGGATCTTCAAATCTAAGCATTTTTTATAATAGTTAAGGAATACGACGAAGAACTGTTGTTCTGAGAATCACTTCAAGCAACAGAACAATAAGCAGAAGAATAGCAAAAGGCTGGTAAGCCTCGTAACGTTTCGAGAACTTCTTTACGTTCATCTTTGTCTTCTCCAACTTGTCAATATCCTGATAAATTTGTTTCAATTCACGATTATTTGTAGCACGATAGAAATTACCTTCTGTTGTAGCAGCAATATCACTAAGCGTGCGAGTATCTATCTCTACTGGTATGTTCACGTATTGCACACCACCAGCAACAGGCATAGGATAACGCGCAACCTTATTTGTTCCTACACCAATGGTATATACTCTAATGCCCAAACTTTTGGCAATCTGTGCTGCAGTCATTGGCGATATGTCACCCATATTGTTACTTCCATCGGTAAGAAGAATAACAACCTTACTCTTAGCTTTTGACTCTTTCAAACGACTAACAGCATTAGCCAAACCCATACCTACAGCCGTACCATCAGATATTAATCCACGAGCTGCAATATCTGTACGCACGTTATGCAACAGATTAAGTAATGAAGCATGATCGGTTGTCATAGGACAC
Organism: uncultured Prevotella sp.; assembly: GCA_905236755.1. Classification (GTDB taxonomy): domain Bacteria; phylum Bacteroidota; class Bacteroidia; order Bacteroidales; family Bacteroidaceae; genus Prevotella. The sequence goes on along the minus strand of CAJOCR010000001.1, from coordinate 49,948 downwards.
TGAGTAAACGATTCTCCTGCAAAGATAGTAAGACCAATATTATCATCAGGGCGACCTGCAATAAACTCGCCTGCAACCTCCTTGGCAGCCTCCATACGGTTGGGTTTCAAATCTTCTGCAAGCATAGATGTTGATACATCCATGGCAAGCATAATATCTATACCCTCTACCGAACGGTTATCCCATGAATTATGGGTTTGAGGACGAGCCATGATAATCACAATCAGGATAAACACCACACAACGAAGAAACATTGGCAAATGAGCAATCCTCATTCGCCAACTCTTTGGAGCAAATCTATAAGCATAGGTATCGCTCATCTTCATAGTAGGCTCTGTCTTCTTGCGATAAAGAAAGTACCATAGTATATAAGGTACTATCAGCAGTAGCAGCAGAAAATATTCCTTATTTGCAAATTCCATGTTTCTTTCCTTTTAGAACAACAGCATAAAGATGTTGTAAATAATATACACAAGCAGAGCCACAGCACCAACAACACCCACACAGATAAGACTCTTAATGGTAATTCTGTTGTTACGACTCTTCTTGTCATCCTCACTCAACTTTGGAACGATACGCTCCTCGGTAGGTTTCTCGTCTTGCTTTGTTTGGTCAATGAAGTTAACTGCGTTAACCAAATTAAGGTCGTTCTCGTTAATGAGAGTTGAATACTTGGCAAACTTAACCAAGTCGGCAGTGAAGAAAATTTCATGCAGTTCGTCAATCATCTTCTTATCACCCTTCTCCTGAAGTGTAGCAATGATTTCCGAACTTGTCATCTCCATAGCATTGAAACCAAAACGCTCCTGGATATATTTTCTAAGTGTCTCTGTTAGCTTTGTATAATACGCTTTTTGATCTTCACTCTGCACCAAATGATCGGCCTTTATCTGGTCAATCTCCTTCAACGCCTTTTGGTGAGCAGGTATATGCTTCACTATACGTATATGAGTAATTATAGGCTTATTCTGTTTGAGTCTATATACAAGATAAGTCATTAGTACACAAATAAGTAGCAATAATATACTCAACCAAAAATATGGACTCCACTCACCCCAATCAAACGGATTATTCTGTACATCTTTCGGAGGAAAAAACTGATTTGGGTGCAATGTATCTACATCAACTGTAAGCACCTTCAGTGCCAACTGATTACCACAATAGTTTCGACCACTTACTTTCACGTTAAGAGCAGGTATAGCATAGACTTTTTCGTCAAACGAAGTAAGCTGATAGGTACGACTTACCTGAATCATATCATTGTCGATATCTGTGGTGTCACCATCTTTCCAACTTACCACCTCCACACCTGGAGTAATCATCTGTGCACGCTTGAACTCTGGGAGCACTGCTTTCTGTCCCTTTTTCATGTTCACAGTCAGATGAAGTCCTGTCTGCTGCCCTATAAGAATCTGAACAGAATCAATCTTCTGCTCTACCTGCACCTGAGCATTCAAACCCAAGACAAACGAGCAAAGAAGAAACGCCATAACAGCGATTCTTCTCACAGATATTCTATATATTTTTTGCTCTTTCAATGTCATATTTAGCTTCTTTGCTTAAACAACAGCATCAACGCACGAACGAAATCCTCGTTGGTAGCTACCGAAGTCCAGTCCACCTTACTCTTATTGAAACACTTTCGTAAGGCATCCTCACGTTCCAACCAATAAAGAGTATGGGCTTTACGAAGTTTACTGCTACTGGTATCAATAATCATCTCATGACCAGTTTCTGCATCACGCACCTTCATTAGTCCAATATTAGGCAGTGTCTTTGCACGAGGATCATACACCTGAACTGCCACTACATCATGTTTAGAGTTGGCTATCTGTAGCTCCTTTGTAAAATCTTTGCGAGTATAGAAATCACTCAACAGAAAGGCTGTCGTTCTGCGTTTCATCATTCTGGTGAAATAACTAACAGCCATACCAATATCGGTCTTCTGACTCTCTGGCTTAAAATCAAGCAGTTCTCTGATGATGTACAGAATATGCTTACGACCTTTCTTTGGTGGAATATATTTCTCTATGCGGTCAGAGAAGAAGATAACCCCAATCTTATCATTATTCTGAATGGCACTAAAAGCAATGGTTGCAGCTATCTCAGTAACCATATCATTTTTTGTCTGATTAACAGTACCGAAATCCAGCGAACCACTCACGTCAACCATCAGCATAACGGTAAGTTCACGTTCCTCTTCAAACACCTTCACATACGGACGATGAAAACGAGCTGTAACATTCCAATCAATATCACGAACATCATCTCCATATTGATACTCGCGCACCTCACTAAAGGCCATACCTCTACCCTTGAAGGCAGAGTGATACTGTCCTGCGAAGATATTCTGACTCAATCCACGAGTCTTTATTTCTATCTTCCTAACCCTTTTTAATATGTTCGATGTTTCCATTAGTTTGCGCGGAGCAAGCTCCGCTAAATGATAAATGATAAACAACGTTTATGGTACTTCTACCTTATTCACTATCTTACTGATAATCTCCTCACTTGTCACATTGCTTGCCTCTGCCTCGTAGCTCAAACCAATACGATGACGCATAACATCATGTACCACAGCACGCACATCCTCAGGCACTACATAGCCACGATGTTTAATGAAAGCGTATGCACGAGCAGCCTTAGCAAGGTTGATACTTGCACGAGGAGAACCACCATAGGTGATATAATCCTTCAATTCTGTCAATCCATAACGCTCAGGATAACGACTTGCAAAAACAATATCAGCAATATATTGAGCAATCTTCTCGTCGATATACACCTCATTAACCACCTCACGAGCCTTCATAATCTCTTCAGCCGATGTAACAGGTGTTACCTGTGGCATACTGCCCTGGATGTTCTCACGAATAATGAGTTTCTCCTCTTCAAGAGTAGGATAGTCAATAATCACCTTCAACATGAAACGGTCAACCTGAGCCTCAGGCAACTGATAAGTACCCTCCTGCTCTATCGGGTTTTGAGTAGCCAGTACCAAGAATGGCTTTGGTAATTTAAAAGTATTATCACCAATAGTCACCTCATGTTCCTGCATAGCCTCAAGCAACGCACTCTGCACCTTAGCAGGAGCACGGTTAATCTCATCAGCCAATACAAAGTTGGCAAACACTGGACCTTTCTTCACATGGAACGACTCGTCCTTCTGTGAATAAATCTGAGTACCAATAACATCGGCAGGAAGAAGATCTGGTGTAAACTGAATTCTACTGAAATCGCCAGAAACCAACTGTGACAAAGTTTTAATAGCGAGTGTCTTGGCCAAACCAGGAACACCTTCCAACAAAATATGACCATCACTAAGCAGTGATATCAAAAGAGAGTCGATAAGATGCTTCTGTCCTACGATAACACGGTTCATTCCTGTTACCAGATTTGTAACAAAACCGCTTTGTTGTTCTATTCGGATATTTAATTCTCGAATGTCTATAGCTTCAGCCATAATAGTATTAATTATTTCGTTTAATAGTCTTTTATTATAAATCAAACGCAAAAGTACAGAAATTAAAAGAGAGAAAACAAAACTATTGACTAAATAATATTAAATTATAGTTTTTTTCGTCTTTCGTACAAAACTTATTCGATAGTTTTACGTTTTTCCCATTAATTTCTTTTCCCTTTCTGACTTTTTCATTACCTTTGCAATAAATTTACACAAAGATTAACCCTAAAGAGGATTAACCAATTGTAATTTACTATCATGACAATAAAAGAAATAAACTATAAAAGTAATTAACTAAAAATGGAAATGCGAAAAAACGATGCGCGACGCTTTGTATTAGCATGGCTTCTTTGTATTGCATGCATTGGAAATGCACAAAACATGCAACCTAATCAAAAGTTTGGAAAACCAACTCAGGAAGAGTTAAGCATGAAGGAATATCCTGCCGACAAAGATGCTCCTGCCGTGGTATTATACAGTCAACGTACCACTTTTTACGAAATAAAACGTCAATCACTACAAGTGGTTAACGAATACAAGTATCGTTTGAAGGTTCTTAAGTCAGAAGGAAAAGAGTATGCTAATTTCGAGATTCCTTATTTCAGCCCTATCAATTCGAGCACAAAGGAAACAATTATTGGAGTAAAGGGATTTACATATAACTACGAAAACGGAAACGTTGAAAAAACAAAGTTGGAGAGTTCTATGATCTCTGATTCTCGCATCAACGACTCACAGATGCTTAAGAAAATAGCAATGCCTCAGGTAAAGGAAGGTAGTGTTATTGAACTGCAATACCGTTTGGAAAGCGATTATTACTATGAGATTGATTCATGGTTTGCTCAAAAAAATATTCCTGTGATATACACAGAGTTTAACCTTACCATACCTGAGTTTTTTTACTTCTCATTCAACCAACGTGGATTCAACGAGATTGCCTTCAAGAAGACTCCATCTTATGCCAACTTCTCTCTTTCTCGAGGCAACGACCGCGAGCCAGCTACAGATTACAAATTCGTGGGTATGAACATTCCCGCTATGAAACCTGTAGGATACGTGTTCTGTACATCAGCATACGAGAGTTGTGTAGATCTGGAAATCATGGGTATCAACGTTCCTGGATACATAACTAAGGATTTCACATCTACATGGGAAAAGATTAGCGAGCAACTGATGACCGACGAAAGATTCGGAGGAAGAATAAGACGAAGCAATATGTTGAGCAAGGAACAGAAAGAACTTGACCTTACTAAATGCTCTACGATAAAAGAAAAGGTTGCTGCTCTATATGGCTTGCTTAAAAAACATCTTAAATGGGATGGTAGTCGTGGACTATACGGAGAAGCTAAATCACAGTTACGCAAAGATGGTACAGGTTCTAGTGCCGACATGAACTTTGTGTTACTCAATATGATGAAAGACGCAGGTATAAAGGGATATCCTGTGGTTATGTGTAGCCGCGACAAGGGTTTACTTCCACTTCATGCCTCATTAGAAAAACTAAACTGCTTTGTTATTGCCTTTGCCAATGAAGATGGAAGTACATCATTTATTGATGCTGCATACGAAAATGGATATATTGATGTATTACCAGATAACCTGCTTACAAACAATGCTCACCAACTGGTGTCAAGCGATCTTACAAATGTTGTTGACTTGCAACAATTGCCTGTATCAAAAACTATTCGTAAGATTGATGCTAAACTCTCTGCCAATGGTAATATTACAGGTAATGTAAGAGACGAACTAACAAATAATGATGCAGCCTCATTACGCACCGCATATAAAGAAGCTGAAGACAGTGTTAAATTTGTTAGCGAGAAGGCTAAGAACAATGGTATAGAAATTAAGAAATATAATATTGCTGGTATTAACGATAACTCTAATGAACTAAAAGTTTCATTTGACTTCGAAAAGAGCTGTGATACAACAAGTAATCAGATATATGTCAATCCTTTCGTGATGACTATTATCGACGATAATCCTTTTACTGCCGAGGAACGCATACTGCCAATAGAATTTCCTCACAAATGGCATCACACACAAAATGTAAGTCTTGAAATTCCCGAGGGATACACCATCGAAGAAATACCAAGCAACCTAACCATCAAAACAGAAGACGGTTCTATGCTGCTCAAGGTGGTACTTACCGTTGCAGGAAACAAGATATTGGCTCGCGAGACTCTTAATGTTGATCGTCTACTCTACAGCCAACAGGAATATAGTGTAGTAAAAGAGATGTTTGAACGACTCATGGCTAAAAACAAAGAACTACTTGTGCTGAAAAAAATTTAATTATGAAGAAAATAATTCTTTCAATGGCTCTTGCCCTGATGATAACAGGTGCAAGAGCTCAATCATACCACACTGTTGTTCTTGACGACAAAACAACATGCATCATTACTGATACCAAGCACTCTACAAACGTGTATCAACGTAAGATAAAGCTTCTTAACAAACATGGTAATGATGATGCACAGGTAGTTATTTCACTAGACAAGACAAATGAACTGAAGAATTTTGTATATACCGTGTACGACGAAAACGGACGAGAACTGCGTAAGTTCAAGAAGAAAGACCTCATGCGTACCGAATATTCACACAACTTCAAAACAGATAGTTATAAGATGGTAATGGGCTACATGCCATCGACCTATCCATGCATCATAAACATTGAATTCACTGTTGAATCAAACGACGGCTCACTATTCTACCCTGTTTTTAGTCCAATTAACAATTACGAACAAAAGGTGGAAAAAGCAAGCTATCAGATAATAGCACCACAGGATATCACTCTGAGGACATATCAACAGAATACTGATTGCGAAATAAAGAAAAGCATTAACGACAAAGGACAGCAAGTTTTATCCATAGAAGTGCAGAATCTGCCTGCGATAAACAGCGAGCCCTTTAGTGGCTACCTATACGACATAATGCCAAAAGTATTCTTTGCACCAACAACATTCTATCTATATGATACAAACGGTGACGCATCAACTTGGGAAAAATACAGCAGCTATCAAGCATCACTATACGAAGGACGCCAAACATTAACCGACAACGTTAAACAACGTCTGCACGAACTATGCGATGCACTTGCAACCCCAAAAGAAAAGCTTGCCAAAGTGTATGAATATTTCGGTAGTATCACACGATACGTAAGCATACAATTAGGTATTGGCGGTATGCAACCTATTCCTGCAGCCGAAGTATGTCGCACAGGATATGGTGACTGCAAAGGACTATCAAATCTTATGAAAAGCATGCTGCAAGAAGTAGGAATAGAATCAAATGTAGCTATTATTTCTACCGATGTAAAACGCCATCCTAAAGAATTCTCAAGCGGCTATGAATTCAATCACGTTGTTCTCATGGTACCTATGAACAAAGACACTATCTGGGTTGAATGCACAAATCCCGAACTACCATTAGCATACGTACACGAAGATATAGCTGATCACGATGCTCTTTTGGTAAAAAACACAGGCGGACAACTTATTTCCTTACCCTGTCACAAAGACATAAATAACGTTGAGCACTCACAGGCAGAAGTGATATTGAAAAAAGATGGCGGTGCACACGTAAGTCTGTCACAGCATTGGCACGACGGATACTACAAAAATATGCATTATGCACTTACACAAAAAAGCGAAGAGAAACAGAAAGACTACCTCTTTTCAAGCATTGCCCTTATGGGAGGAACAATTGACTCTATCAACATAGAAGAAAAGACTGATGCTTTCGAAGTACCTGAAGTAAAACTAAGAGCTGTTGCTGAGTGTAGAGGATATGGTACAAAGACTGGGCACCGTCTGTTCGTTAGGATTGATCCATTCCACTATGGAATGAATCCATTGCGCGAAATAGCTAATCGTAAGAACGATATCACCCGCGAATTTGGGTATAAAGACATAGACGATATAACCATTATCATACCAGAAGGTCATAAGATAGAGTCACTACCTCAGAACACGAACCTATCTACTCCTTTCGGGCATTTAAAAATTGAGTATAAGCTACAAGCCGGAAAGGTGATAGTTCACGCAGAACATTACGCAAAACAAGGTCGTTTTGATGCGAAACAATATCCTGAGTTCCGCAAATTCTATAATCAAGTAATTTCTGCTTACCAGCAAAAAATGGTAATTGCGCAAGAATGATTTCACGAAGCAAAGCTTCGCTAAAGAATAAAGGACAAATGATAAATAATAAATAAAGAGTTAGAAGTTCGAAATTATAAATGCCTCTTGTTATTCGTTTACAAGAGGCATTTTCTATATCGTTTAACACAAAGTTTACGTAATTATTTTCTGTTAGGTAAATTCTTACACGTTTAACGTTACTCGTCCTTCGTATGATATACAAATATCTATTTGATAAGCACTGGGGCTATCAGGAATACAAATAAATGCAGTAAAGTGAATACCTTTTTCATCTACCGAAGTAAAGTTAATATCACTAAGGATAGATTGAGCCAAGATATTCTCTGGAACATTTCTTCTGAAGTCTTTACGATGGAAGTCACGACTAAAGAGTTGTCGAGCCCCCTGAAAAACGCTTATATGTATAATGTTATCAAAATAAACATTATCTACTTGCAAACCATCATCATTGAGCGATGAGTGAACAACCTTAAATGTTGTAGGATTAACCTGAATATAATAATGATATTTCTTGTCTGCACGCATAATGACAGAATCACGCTTAATGAGCTGATTCTGATTAAGTGCCACAGGACGATTAACCAGAAAAGAATTTATATCTTCGGCATTATTACTTAACTCAAGTCGCACCTGCTCTCCATTATGGTTCTTGAACACAAAGAGATGAGGAGATTGTTTTACTATAAGATAGCGCTCTACTGTTGCACCACGCATTTCAAGTGAATCACCATGAATACTGAAATAAACAGGACTAGAGGTAGTATCAGGATAATATATAGTATCACCTTTCACTCTAAAGAAAGGAGACTCGTCTTCAGAAACCCATATTCCCTGAAGCATCTTTTTTGCTGCAGTATCTTCTTTAGAAGAATCAACTGCAGAAGAATTCTTATCACGACATCCCTCCAAAGAGAGCATAAAAAGAAATGTCAATAATGCAAAAAATATTTTCTTGTAAGTAAGCATATTCATATCATAACAACTCTCAGATGTTGTCAAATTAGAGCTTTTTGTTTTGTCGTTTTTTATTCAAAATAGTCAGCATCCTCAAAAGCCAAAGCTTTCTTCAGATCCTTTTCTGATGTAATAACATCATTTGAATCAATAGGCCATTCTATACCAACAGTGGGATCATCCCAACGAATGCTGACTTCTGCCTGGGGCGCATATACGTTATCTACTTTATAAGTAAATACAGCCTCGTCGCTAAGAACAAGGAATCCATGAGCAAAGCCACGAGGGATAAAGAACTGACGCTTGTTTTCGTCGCTCAACTCAACCATAACATATTTTCCGAATGTTGCACTTGATTTGCGAAGGTCAACAGCTACATCAAGAACCTTGCCTTTAACAACTCTTACCAACTTGGCCTGCGAGAACTCCCCCTTTTGATAATGAAGCCCACGAAGAACGCCATAACTTGACTTTGACTCATTATCTTGAACAAAGTTAACAGCACCTACGTTCTCGTTGAAATCTGTCTGCTTCCACGCTTCAAAGAAGTAACCCCTTTGATCATTAAAAACCTTAGGTTCAATAACATACACTCCTTTGATTGCAGTTTCTATATAATTCATTTGTTATGAAATTTTCTAAAATATTTCACGCAAAGATAATACAATTTTACCTATCTGCAAAACAAAAACAAAAATTTAATTCCCGAACGATATTTTTTATTAAAAACACTTTGAAGTTAAAAGAATATTTGTTAAATTTGCAAACGTGATTGAACTAGAAAGACATATAGAAATATTACTTTTGGACAATGACTGTGTTATTGTTCCTGAGTTCGGTGGCTTCATGGCCCAGCATACTAACGCGCGTTATAGTGAAGTAGATAATACATTCCTTCCACCTATACGCACGATAGGATTCAATCCGCAATTAAAAATCAACGATTCACTCCTTGCCCAATCATATGTAGAAGCATATGACATTAGCTATCCTGAAGCTCTTCGTCGAATAGAACAAGAGGTTGAGGAGATTCGTCAGATACTAAGCACAGAAGGAATTTTCGAACTTAGAGATATTGGTACCTTACGCCTTAACGCTGCAGGAAACTATGAGTTCGAGCCATGCGAAGCAGGCTTACTTACACCTTCCCTCTACGGCCTTAGCTCTTTCGAATTTGAAACTCTCGAAAGCATTCAGGCCAAACAGATAGCAGAAGCAGCAAAAGAGCAAACTGCTAAGATTATTGATATCAACGAGAACAGCAATAGCACCCTATTTGTAGATATCAATGACGAAAACAACGATAACTATACTATCAGAAAGAGCGTCATTAGAAATATTGCTGTTGCGTGCATAGCACTCCTTACATTCTTACTTATCCCTTCACATCTTGGCAATGGCACCAAGTCGGCATTATCAACTTCAAAGATTGATACAGGCCTACTCTACCGTATTATGCCAAAAGACATAACTACAGGAAATGCCGAGATAGAAGCAGCAACAAAGAAGGTATTACAGAAGAACGAAGAAAAGAAAACCGTTGTTGCAGAAACAAATATTCCGGTTGCTAAGGAATACTATACAATCGTTCTTGCAAGTAAGGTATCTTTAAATAACGCCCAGCAATATACTGAGAAATTAAAAAAGAATGGCTACAACGAAGCCGAGGTATATAGCGGTCACGGCAATACAAAAGTAATTTACGGCAACTATAGTAACAAGACTGATGCCCAAAACGCCTTAAACAAGCTCAATAAAAATAAAGAGTTTGCCGACGGATGGGTTACAATGGTAAGAAAATAATTTCTATAGTTTTCTATAATTTCTCCAGTTAAAAAATGAAAAGAGTACGCTGCCCAAAGTGCGACAATTACATTTCTTTTGACGAGACAAAATATACCGCTGGTCAAAAGCTTATATTTCAATGCAACGATTGCGGAAAAGAGTTTGCCATTCGCATAGGCGTTAGCAAACTAAGAAAATTACAGAAAGACGAAAATCCTGACGAAGAAGCCGAACAAGGCGACTACGGTTCTATCGTTGTTATTGAAAATGTGTTTCATTACAAGCAGATAATTCCTCTAAAATTAGGCGACAACTTCATTGGACGCTATCATAAGGGCAACGAGATTGTTAACTGTCCTATCGAAACTGTTGACCCAAGTGTTGACTACACTCATTGCTGCATCAACGTAAGCTATGATAAACGAGGTAACCTAAAGTTTATTCTGCGCGATGGTCCAAGCAACACTGGCACATTCGTCGACAACGAAATCTTAGGTGATAAGGAACGCAGAGTAATTGAAGATGGTAGCCTTTTCACTATCGGAGCTACCAGCGTTATTCTTAAAACAAAAGCTTAATCTTTCAACCTTAACCTTAAAGTCAATATTTACTTTGAATTTGATTTTAAGGCTAAGGTTTATACTACAAATATTCACTTATAAAAGTTGAATATGTAACGATATGTTTTAATATGGTGTGAAACTGCAATTTTTCATTCATGTTTTTTTTCTTTTCAATATAAAATGTTATCTTTGCATAGTGTAAAGGAGATTAACGATTTTAATAACAATTTGAAATAGAAAGAATGAAACCATCTGCAATATTGCTTCTTCATTGTCCTGACAAACAGGGCATCATTTCTGAATTGACTAAATTCATCACTGATAACCACGGAAATATTATGTATCTTGACCAATATGTTGACCGCGAGGACGACATGTTCTTTATGCGTATAGAATGGGAACTGGAGAACTTCCTTATTCCACGCGACAAGATAAAAGACATCATAGACACCCTTTACACAGAGCGTTTTCAGATGCATTTCAATCTATACTTCAGCGATGTTAAACCACGCATGGCTATCTTCGTAAGTAAGATGAGTCATTGTCTATACGACCTTTTAGCACGTTGGAAGGCAGGAGAATTCAATGTGGATATTCCTTGCATCGTGAGCAATCACGAAAATCTACGATATGTAGCAGAACAGTTTGGAATACCATATCATGTATGGAGCATAAAGAAAGACCATAGCAACAAGGCTGAGGTTGAAACAGCTGAAATGGAATTACTGAAAAAGGAAAAAGTTTCGTTCATCGTATTAGCTCGATATATGCAGATTATCAGCGACGAGATGATCAAGAGTTATCCCAATCACATCATAAACATTCACCACTCTTTCCTTCCTGCCTTCATTGGTGCAAAACCTTACCATCAGGCTTGGGAACGTGGAGTGAAGATTATCGGAGCAACAAGTCACTATGTGACAGCAGAACTGGATGCTGGTCCTATCATTGAACAGGATGTAACACGCATCAGTCATAAGGATACTCCCGAAAGTTTGGTACTGAAGGGAAAAGACCTGGAAAAAATTGTTCTTTCACGTGCAGTAACAAAACATATTCAACGTAAGGTGCTCACATATAAAAACAAAACTATCATCTTCCAGTAAGATGTAGTTTTAAAGAAGATAAAAGAAGATAGAAGAAGATATAAGAAGTTAGAAGCCAAATGCTTCACGACTGATAATTGAAAATTGAATAATTCTACATCGCACGTAGTGCGACTAATTCCACATTCCACATTCCAAATTCGTAATTTAAACAGATGAATGTAGCTATTGTAAAATACAACGCAGGAAACATATACTCAGTTGTCAATGCACTAAGGCGATTGAACATAGAGCCTTTGCTTACTGATAACGCAGAAGAGTTGAGAAAAGCCGATAAAGTAATTTTTCCAGGACAGGGAAATGCGCGTGAAGCAATGGAATATCTGCATGAACATCATCTTGACGAGGTTATCAAAGGATTGAAGCAGCCTGTCTTAGGTATATGCGTTGGACAACAGCTACTATGCAAACATAGCGAGGAGGGAGATGTTGACTGTCTTGGAATTTTCGATGTTGAGGTAAAGCGTTTTCAACCTCAACGACACGAAGACAAAGTTCCTGCAATGGGATGGAACAAGATAAAAACCAACGATAATCCTCTTCTGCAACATTTAGGAAATAATCCTTATGTGTATTTTGTGCATAGTTATTATGTACCAACATGCAAAGAAACAATAGCAGAAGCCAAGTATATACTGCCCTACTCTGCATGCCTGCATAAAGACAATTTCTATACATGTCAGTTTCATCCTGAGAAGAGTGGAAAAGTGGGCGAACAGATATTAAAAAACTTCCTTGAATTATGAATATAGAACTCATTCCAGCCATAGATATCATTAATGGTCAGTGTGTACGCTTGACCAAAGGTGACTATGAACAAAAGAAAATATACAACAATGATCCTGCCGAGGTGGCTCGTGAATTCGAGCGTCTCGGCTTCAAACGTCTTCATGTTGTGGATCTTGATGGTGCAAAGAGCAAGCATATTGTAAACGATGCTGTTCTTAAGGCTATCACATCTGCCACTAATCTGGTAGTTGACTTTGGAGGTGGAATAAAGAGCGAAGAAGACATCGAGAAAGCCTTTGCTGCTGGTGCTTCAATGGTGACTGTTGGAAGTATTGCTGTTACTCAGCCAGAACTGTTTATGCAGTGGCTTGATAAATATGGTGCTGAAAGAATGATCTTAGGAGCTGATGTGCGCAACGGCAAGATAAGCATCAATGGATGGAAAGAAGATTCTGTTGAAGATTTACTTCCTTTCTTAAAACAATATGTTGACAAGGGAGTAAGGAATGTTCTATGCACAGAAATAAGCAAAGACGGAACATTAGCTGGTCCAGCAACCGACCTATACAAGCAGATAATGAATGAATACCCACACTTGCATCTTATCGCTTCTGGCGGAATAAGCTGCAATGAGGATATAGAGGAATTAAACAGCTATAATATTCCTGCTGTAGTGTTTGGAAAAGCTTTCTATGAAGGAAAGATAGATATTAACAAACTGTTGAAGTGATTATGGGATTAGCAAAAAGAATCGTACCTTGTCTTGATGTCAAAAACGGAGAGACTGTCAAAGGTACTAACTTCATAAACCTCCGTAGTGCAGGCGACCCAGTAGAACTGGGAAAAGCTTATAGCGATGCAGGAGCCGACGAGTTGGTTTTCCTGGATATCACGGCAAGTTATGAAGGCAGAAAGACTTTCACGGATATGGTAACTCGTGTAGCTGAAACCATAAATATTCCTTTCACCGTTGGAGGAGGTATCAACGAACTTGATGATGTGAAACGCCTTCTTGATGCAGGAGCTGACAAAGTGAGTATAAACTCTTCTGCCATTCGTAACCCAAAACTTATTGACGAGATAAGTAGCCACTATGGTTCACAGGTATGCGTATGTGCTATTGATGCACGCAATGATGAGGATGGATGGCATTGCTATGTGAAAGGAGGAAGAGAGCGTGTTGAATTACGTCTCTTTGACTGGGCACGTGAGGTTGCCAATAGAGGTGCGGGCGAGATTCTCTTCACTTCTATGGATCATGATGGTGTGAAACAGGGCTTTGCCAACGAAGCATTAGCACAATTAGCTGAGGATGTAAGCATACCTATCATTGCAAGCGGCGGTGCTGGAAAGAAAGAACATTTCCGCGATACTTTTACATTAGGAAAAGCTGATGCTGCTCTTGCTGCCAGTGTATTCCACTTCGGGGAGATTGGTATTCCAGAACTAAAGAAATATCTCAAAGAAGAAGGTATAAACGTGAGAATATAAAGTACGAGATTATAAACAGAAAACAATAAAAAGAATGAAGATAGATTTTGAAAAGATGGGCGGACTTGTTCCAGCAATAATCCAGGACGCAAAGACACGAAAAGTGTTGATGCTTGGATTTATGAACGAAGAAGCCTACGAAAAGACTATAGAAACTAAAAGGGTGACCTTCTGGAGTCGCTCTCGACAATGTCTTTGGACAAAGGGAGAAACAAGTGGCAACTTCTTGAACATGGTGAGTATGCAGATTGATTGCGATAACGACACTCTGCTTATTCAGGTTAATCCTATGGGACCAACATGTCATAAAGGAACTGACACATGCTGGGGAGAAGAAAACGACTACAACCCTATCCTATTCCTTACAGAACTGCAAGACTTCATCAACAAACGCAAAGAGGATATGCCAGAAGGAAGCTATACCACTGCCTTATTCAACAAAGGCACCAAAAGAATAGCGCAAAAGGTTGGAGAAGAAGCTCTTGAGACTGTTATCGAAGCTGTTTCTGGAACAAACGAGAAATTAGTTTACGAAGCCAGCGACATTTTGTACCATCTCATCGTACTGCTTGCCGACAAGGGCTTAAGAATTGAAGATGTGGCTGCCGAACTATTGAAACGACATGACCCCAACTGGGACAAAGACCGTCGCTTGGCAAAGTTCAATGGAACATATAAGAAATGAGTAATGAGGAGTTAATAATGAGTGATGAGTTGTGGATAATGCATACATAGGCTTTTCAACTTCTAACTCCAAATTCCTAACTTAAAATTAAAATTATGCTGATTGATTATAAAAACATAGACGTTTACCAGGGCGAAAGCAAAGTGCTTGAAAGCGTAAACTTTCATGCCGATGAGGGCGAGTTCATCTATATCATCGGAAAAGTGGGCTCAGGAAAAAGCTCTCTTCTGAAAACATTCTATTGTGAACTCGATATTGATGGTGGCGAAAACTGTACTGCAACTGTATTAGGCAGAGATATCCCTACGCTCAAGCGTAAGGATGTGCCTGCATTACGCAAGGAGATGGGAATCATCTTTCAGGATTTCCAGCTTCTTCACGATCGAAGCGTAAGAAAAAACCTGCAGTTTGTGCTAAAAGCCACAGGATGGAAGGACAAAAAAGAAATTGATGAACGCATTGAAGCTGTTCTCACTGAAGTGGGAATGATAGACAAGATAGATAAAATGCCTCATGAACTTTCTGGTGGCGAACAGCAACGTATAGCCATCTCACGAGCAATTCTCAATAATCCTAAGGTGATTATTGCTGATGAACCAACAGGTAATCTTGACCCAGAGACAGCAAGCAATATTGTGGAACTGCTGAAGAACATCACATCAACAGGCACAGCCGTAGTAATGACTACCCACAATATCCCTATGCTCGACAAGTTCCCTGGCATCGTATACCGTTGCAAAGATGGAAATATCAGCGATGTAACAGCTGAATATAATCATCTTGACCTAACAGAAGACGGAGAAGAATAAATATTACCGTTGAAAGGTTTATAAAAAAAAGAAACAATAACGACTAAATACTTACAATTATGAAGGTAATGAAATTTGGAGGTACTTCAGTTGGCTCGCCTGAGCGCATGAAGAACGTTGCCTCATTGATTACAGAGTCTGGCGAACCTACATTCGTTGTACTTTCTGCCATGAGTGGAACAACAAACTCTCTTGTTGAGATTTCAGACTATCTCTACAAGAAGAACCCTGAAGGTGCTAACGAGATTGTAAACAAGCTTGAAAAGAAATATGAGCAGCATGTAGAAGAACTATATGCTACCGACGAAATGAAGAAGAAAACTGCCGAGTTCCTACATAGCGAATTCGATTATCTTCGTTCATTCACCAAAGATCTCTTCACAAGCTTTGAAGAGAAAAGCATTGTTGCTCAGGGCGAGGTAATGTCAACCAACATGGTTGTAAACTACTTGCAAGAGTGTGGTATCAAAGCCGTTCTCGTAAATGCTCTTGATTTCATGCGTACTGACAAGAATGCAGAACCCGACACACAATATATCAAAGAGAAATTGGCTGAGGTGATGAAGGCCAACGAAGGTTATCAGATTTATATCACTCAGGGATTCATCTGCCGCAATGCTTATGGCGAGATCGACAATCTACAGCGTGGTGGCTCTGACTATACCGCTTCATTGATAGGTGCTGCTCTTCCTGCTGACGAGATTCAGATTTGGACTGACATTGACGGTATGCACAACAACGACCCTCGTATCGTTGAGAAGACAGAGGCTGTGCGTCAGCTCAACTTTGAAGAGGCTGCCGAGCTTGCTTATTTCGGTGCTAAAATCCTCCACCCTACATGTGTTCAGCCAGCTAAATACACAGGTATTCCTGTACGCTTGAAGAACACAATGGATCCAAAAGCCGACGGAACAATCATCGATAATGTTCTCGTTCGTGGAAAGATCAAGGCTGTAGCTGCAAAAGATAATATCACAGCCATCAAAATCAAGTCTTCACGCATGCTCCTGGCTACGGGATTCCTTCGAAAAGTGTTCGAGATCTTCGAAAGCTATCAAACACCCATAGATATGATTGCCACTTCAGAGGTTGGAGTAAGCATGAGCATTGACAATGATAGTCATCTGAATGAAATTGTTGACGAACTGAAGAAATACGGTACAGTCACCGTCGACAGCGACATGTGTATTATATGCGTTGTTGGCGACCTCGATTGGAGTAATCTTGGTTTCGAATCTATTGCTCTTGAGGCTCTTAAGAATATCCCTGTAAGGATGATATCTTATGGCGGCAGCAACTACAATATCTCTTTCCTTATTCGTGAAAGCGATAAGAAAGAAGCATTGCAAAGTCTCAGCAATACATTATTCAGCAAATAACAACACACAACAACACAACACATACTACAAATATTGATTATGAAAGGTAATTTTCCTGTAGAAAAGTTTCAAAACATAGAGACTCCATTCTACTACTACGATACAGACTTGCTTCGCCAGACGCTTCAAACTATTAATGCAGAGGCTGGCAAACACGAGAACTTCGTAGTACACTACGCTATCAAGGCCAATGCCAACCCAAAGATACTAAATATCATCAACCAGGCTGGTATAGGTGCAGACTGCGTAAGTGGCGGTGAAGTTCAACGCTCTTTAGAGTCTGGCTTTCCAGCTGAGCGTATTGTCTTTGCAGGTGTAGGCAAGGCTGACTGGGAAATAAATCTTGCTCTTGATGCTGATATCTTCTGCTTCAATGTAGAGAGTATCCCTGAACTGCAGGTTATCAACGAACTGGCTGGCAAGAAAGGTAAAAAAGCTAATGTGGCTTTCCGCATCAATCCTGATGTAGGCGCCCACACTCACGCTAATATCACTACCGGTCTGGCTGAAAACAAATTTGGTATCTCACTACAAGACATAGACAAAGTGATCGATATTGCTCAAGAATTAGAAAATATTAACTTTGTAGGCCTTCATTTTCATATTGGTAGTCAGATACTTGACATGGGTGACTTCGAGGCTCTCTGTAACCGCATAAACGAACTGCAGGATGCCTTTGAACGCAAACATGTTCGTATAGAAAACATCAATGTCGGTGGTGGATTAGGCGTTAGCTATGATCATCCTAACAGAGTACCTATCCCTGACTTCAAAGAGTTCTTCAACACTTACGCACATCATCTTAAGCTGCGTCCTTGGCAGAAACTGCACTTTGAGTTAGGTCGTGCCGTAGTTGCACAAATGGGTACACTCGTAACTCGCTGTCTATACGTAAAGCAAGGAAATCACAAGCAATTTGCTATTGTTGATGCTGGCATGAGCGATCTCATCCGCCCTGCTCTCTATCAGGCAGTTCACAAGATTGAAAATATCTCAAGTGAAGAACCTACAGAAACATACGATGTTGTTGGTCCTATTTGCGAATCAAGTGATGTATTTGCCAAAGCTATTGATTTGAACAAAACAAAACGCGGTGACCTCATAGCTATACGCTCTGCAGGTGCCTATGGTGAAATCATGGCCAGTCAATACAATTGCCGAAGACTGCCCATAGGATATATCAAGGAGGAGTTGCGATAAGCAACCTCTTCCTTCAACAATTGTAACGAGAAAATGATTATTGATAATATAAGTATTATAATCGCAACCGTTCTTGTTGTACTCGCAATACTATCAGTACTAACAAGTCCCTTTATCAAGGCTCGCAAAGCCCTGAGCGACACTTCTTATGAAGATGATGACGAAAAAACTGAATCGGAAAAGCTGTCATCTCCCAACATAAGCATTATCATTCCTGCTCACGACAATAGTTATGAGCTTGAACACAATCTACCTTCTTTTCTTTCACAACAATATGATGCCAACTATAAGGTTATTGTTGTTGCCGACAAAGGAGATACAGAAACAGAGGATTTGCTGAAGCGTATGGCTTCACCTCACCTATACACTACCTATCTCCCACTGTCATCACGCTATATGAGTCGCACAAAACTGGCTATAACCATTGGCGTCAAAGCTGCTGAAACAGAATGGGTAATAGTAACAAGTCCGTACTGCAAACCAACAGATAATAACTGGTTGCAGACTGTGGCATCACAACTCGGACAAGAAGATCTTGCTATGGGATATGTGAAGATGAACGAGGAAAACAAAGCTTACCGACGCTTTGAACATATCTTCATGGCACATATCATGTTCAATAGTGCCATGAAACAAAAAGCATGGGGCACTAATATGGCATTGGTAGCCATACGAAAGAAAGTTTTCATTGAAAACAATGGCTTCTTAGGTAACCTGCAACTATTACGTGGAGAATACGACTTCTTAGTCAACAAATATGGTACGTCTGCAAAAACAATCCTCTCACCTTCATCATGGTTACAAGAGGAAGAACTGACAGACAGAGAATGGAAAAATCGTCATAGCTATTTCCAGGCATCACGGAAGTTGCTGAAACGCATGACTGTATCTCGAACAAAACTGTTCTTTTTCCACCTTTTGCTTCACACATCACTACTCGCTTCTATTGCCATAGGAACCATAGCAGGATTACAGCAAAACTGGATATTGTTAGGAGCTGCAGGATTAGGATTATTGATAAACATCATTGGGCACACTTGTCTGGCCGCACGCGAAGTACATCGTGTTGACAACGACATAGCAATACCAATGCTTTACTCCTATCAGCTAAGCCTACTCTGGCACAGCATAGGTTATCGCATTCATTATATCATGGCAGACAAGACTGATTTTACAAGTCATAAACTATAATAACAATGAAAATAAGATTCTTCATCTCCTCCCCCAACGACTTTGTAGAGTTACTGCAACAGCAACTTGAAGAGGCTGGTCATACAGTTGTGTATGAGGGTAGCGATGTTGATTTGATACATATCCTTGGAGCACCAACATACAGGGCAAAGAAAATAATGGGAGGAGCACGCTCTCGACTTATACCTGTTGTATGGTCGCCTATGCGAACTGTTAACAAATGGATGCTTCATCATGCAACTGCTGTTCACGTATGGGGACGTCATGAACAAGAGCATTTACAGAAACTTGCAAAGAACACAACTGTGTTTTTAATAAAAAACCCAATTGTCACCAACGACATAACAAAACGAGGGTTGCTTGCAAGTATCATCCAACTGTATGATAACATCCTGAAGAAGCACGACACACAAATACGTTCAAACATAGAAGAACGCATAACAAAGATGGGAGAAACAGAAGAGGTTCTGCATCAAGTGCTCTTTGAATTTCTATATATACGTTATCTTTTCCAACGTCATGCCATCCCTGTTGATGCACTTAGAAATCTAAGGAACATCATGACATCAAACAATTACAACGAGGATGATATGGAAACTCTTCTAAAGCGACTGAAGCTACATGATTTCATAGCATCACTTGAAAAGGTAATAGAAGAAGAGGCTTCACTTACCGAAGGGTTTGAGCCTGTTCCTGCTCTCGACAACCGTCTTACAAAGAAAATAAGGAAAGTAATAATAAAAGAAGACATCAACAATGAAAATCCTACAACCTAATTTTGAAATTTGGGCACAGCCCGATGGTCTTGATGCCGTATATCGACAAATAGAACGCGCTGGCCGTGTATGCTACAAGAGCGAACAGAACACCACAGAAACATCCGCTCGTCCTTTTGTCGAGAGAATGATTGCTTCTGAGCATTTCGCTATGCTCGAACACGGTACCGTTTACCTACACTCTACCGACGAAGCATTCATCGACCGTTATGAGCGCAACCGTTTCTCTCATGTTAACCGCAAAGGCAATGAGGCTTTTATCACAACAAACATGCGTGTGCTTGCTGAAAACAAATGGCTTGATGATATTGAGTTTATTAGCCCATACACACATGACTTTGAACGTAGAATAACTGTTCATTTCACTACCCAGGTTGGTGTCACACGTGAATACAACCGCCATCGTGCTAACTCTATGGCTGAACAGTCAACAAGATATTGCAACTATAGCAAAGATAAGTTTGGGGGTGAAATAAGCATTAACATGCCAACATGGATTGCTGCCGAAGAGGATGTTAACAAGGTTGAAGATGCTTCTAGAAATACTCTTATCAATCTTTGTCAGCAGATCATCTCAAATACTGACAAGGACTGGACTGCCATTGACAACTGGCTTTTTGCCAATCTTGCAGCTGAAGCAGCATATATGAATATGATAGCTATGGGGCACAAACCTCAAGAGGCACGTGTGGTATTACCTCTCGACATCAACACCGAACTCGTTCACACCGGCTTCGTTAGCGACTGGAAACATTTCTTTGATCTACGCGCTATTGGTACCACAGGTGCTCCTCATCCTGATGCAAAAGTGTTGGCTCTTCCTCTATTTGAAGAATTCAAAAAACTCGGATACGTAAAGAGTTAGAAGTTAGGAGTTAGAAGTTAAAAGTTAGCGCAAGCGCTTTGCGCTATGCTAAATGATAAACGATAAAAAAGCCTCTTGCAAAATTTTCTGCAAGAGGCTTTTAAAACTTCTTTAGCGGCGAAGCCTACTAACTCCTAACTACTAACTACTAACTCCTAATTCGTAATTCCAAATATCGCTCCCAAACCACTCTGCAATCCACTAAAGCCCATAAAGGCAAGAGCAAGAAGACCAGCTGATACCAACACGATACTCATACCTTGCATTCCCTTAGGTATCTTCACTAATTCCTGCTGCTCACGAATACCTGCAAACAATACCAATGAAAGAGCAAATCCTATCGCTGTAGAAACAGCATATACCACACTCTGCAAAAGATTATAATCCTTCTGGATTACAAGAATAGCAACACCAAGCACAGCACAGTTGGTGGTTATAAGAGGAAGGAATATACCCAATGCCTGATAAAGACTTGGCGACACCTTCTTCAATACTATCTCAACCATCTGTACCAATGCCGCTATAACAAGGATAAACGCAAGAGTCTGCAGATATTGCAATCCGAAAGGTTCAAGAACAAGTTTCTGAACGAGCCATGTTACGATAGTGGCAAGTGTGAGTACAAAGGTTACAGCAGCACCCATACCAAGAGCTGTATCTATCTTCTTTGAAACACCTAAGAACGGACATATTCCAAGAAATTGTGACAACACAATGTTGTTCACGAAAATGGCAGTAATAAATATCAGTATATATTCCATATTATCAGCTTCTAACCTTATTAATAATTGCAACAAGATAACCTAAGGTGATAAATGCACCTGGAGGCAACACAAAAAGAAGGATATTACATGTCTCTGGCAGAAGGGTAACATCAAAAAGACTACCTGCTCCCAACAACTCACGAACCATACCCAACAGGGTGAGGCCGAAAGTAAAGCCAAGACCAATACCTATACCATCAAAGACACTTGCTAAAGGACTATTCTTACATGCAAAACTCTCTGCACGACCAAGAATAATACAGTTAACAACAATAAGAGGAATATATATTCCCAATGCCTTATTAATACTATCTGGAGCATAGGTCGACATTATCATCTGTAATATAGTCACAAAAGCAGCTATTACAACGATAAACACAGGGATACGTACCTTATCAGGAGTAATACTCTTGATACACGAAATAACAAAATTAGTACAGATGAGAACAGCCATAGTAGCCAATCCCATCGACAAACCATTGACAGCAGAGGTCGTTGTTGCCAATGTAGGACACATACCAAGGAAAAGCACAAAAACAGGATTCTCCTTAACCAGTCCGTTTATTAATATCTTGATATTCTTCATCGGTTCAATTTTTCAATACTACCATATTTCAATCTTTCAATACTTCATATGCCTGATTAATTGCTTTTAGAAACGCACGAGAGGTTATCGTACTTGCTGTAATAGCATCAACAGCATTACCATTCTTGTCGTCCTTTGACACATGAAGGACACCATCCTTAGGATTCTTACCTATCACACTACCCTTTCCATCTGCCTGAAACCATTTGTCGGCCTTGGCACCAAGACCAGGAGTCTCAGCATGCTCAAGAATAGTATATCCAAGTATATTACCATCGGGATCAAAACCAACAAGAACCTTAAGACTTCCACCAAAACCATTTGTAGTACTCTCAACAGCTACTCCTAATGGCTTTCCTGCATTATCAGTACAGTTATGAATGATAAACACCATCTCCTTACCATCAACAATAGCTTTTTTTTCTATTGGATCAGAAACCTTAAGATTATTACTCTTCATAACATTCTTAATACCCACAGCCAAGGTGTTCTGAGCCTTCAGGGCTATAGGACCCTCTGTAAGATGATTAACACATGCCAATAGTGCTCCTATAACAACAGCAACGCCAACCAGCACGATAACCATATTTTTAAGTGATGATTCTATTTTCTTCATGATACTATTTATTTTTCATGCCGAAGCGTGTTGGTTTTACATAATGATTAATAAGAGGAGTAAACGCATTCATGATAAGAATAGCAAAACTCATTCCTTCAGGATAACTTCCCCAGTTACGAATGACAACAGTAAGGAATCCAATGGCAACGCCATAGATAAGCATTCCCTTATGTGTCATAGGACTGGTAACATAATCTGTTGCCATGAAAATAGCTCCAAGCATCAATCCTCCTGACAATATCTCTGTAAAAGGATCGGCATATACAGGATTAGCAAGATGTAACAAACCAGAAAAAACAAATACTGTTGCTATAATAGAAACAGGAATATGCCAGGTGATTATCTTCTTCCATAACATATATGCAAGACCTATGAGAAGAGCCAATGCACATATCTCACCTATTGCTCCCACACCTGCATTAGGATTCAATCCCAGCAGAAGATGGGTGACATCAGGAATACTATCAAACAACGAGGCATCTCCTTTCTTAATGGCTTCTTTCATTATTGCCAGTGGTGTAGCTCCAGTCTGGGCATCAAGATAATTTGAAAGCTGACCAGCAAGAGGCCATGAAGTCATCTGGGCAGGAAAAGAAACCAATAGAAAACAACGACCAACAAGAGCAGGATTAAGAAAGTTGTTTCCTAATCCACCAAAGGTCATCTTACCTATTCCTATAGCCACAAGCGCTCCTATAAGGATTATCCATACAGGAAGGTTAGAAGGTAGGTTCATTCCCAACAATAAACCTGTTATGATGGCCGAACCATCAGTAAGAGTAGGTTCAACCTTCAACATATATTTCGATATTGCCCACTCAAAAAACATGCAGGCTGCCACACTCGACAGCATTACTACTGCTGAACCCAATCCAAAGAAATACAATGATACGAGAATGGCAGGAACAAGTGCCAAGATCACACCATACATATTCTTTTCTACCGACTCATTACCATGGGCATGTGGCGAAAGAGAAACAATTAGTTTTCCCATTTTTATATTCTATTTTTTATCAATTCTATTACTTTTTTGCATTACGTGCCTTTATTATTCCCATAACAGCAGCCTTTCCCTGAACAATATTATCAAGAATTGGACGATGAGAAGGACAGGTAAACTGACAACTTCCACATGCTATACATGATACAACCTCCTCCGACTCTAATCTGTCATATTTCTTAAGAGAAGAAAGGGTTGCCAATAAATATGGTTCAAGTCCCATAGGACACGCTTCTACACATTTTCCACAACGGATACATGGCTGTACCTTCTTACGATGAGCATCTTTATCTGTAAGAACAGTTATAGAGTTGGTTCCCTTACACACAGGTACCTCAAGACTAAGAACTGCTTTTCCCATCATAGGGCCACCTGCAAGAACCTTATTATCACCTTCAGGAAGACCACCACAGAAATCAATCATCTGCTGGAATGGTGTACCCATCCTCACAAGAAAATTATCAGGATTCTTTACCTGTTTTCCTGTTACTGTTGTATAACGTTCAAACAAGGGCTTATTCTTCATAACTGCCTGATATACAGCATAAGCAGTACCTACATTCTGAACTATTGCTCCAACATTAACAGGGATAGCTGGAGGAGCGGGCACCTGACGATTGATAACAGCATCAACAAGCTGTTTCTCACCTCCCTGAGGATATTTCTGAGCCAACGGCACAACCTCCACACGGGGGTTGTTGGCTGTCTTTTCTGTCAAAAGACGTATTGCCTCTGGCTTGTTCTCCTCAATACCAATATATCCTTTCTCAACCTTAGCTGCCTTCATCAACAGGTCAAGTCCTACAAGAATCTCATCGGCATGCTCCATCATCAAACGGTAGTCGGCTGTGATATAAGGTTCACATTCTACACCATTTATGATAACACACTCTGCCTTAGTCCCAGGAGGAGGACATAGTTTTATAAATGTAGGGAAACCAGCACCTCCCATACCGGTAACACCAGCTACCTTTATACGTTCTACAATTTCTTCAGGAGTAAGCTCAGGATGAGCATCTAATGTTTCAAGAGTCTCCGAACGGTCAATACTCTCTTCCCACTCATCGCCCTCAACATTAATTATTATAGCAGGCTTACGATAGCCTGTAGCATCAATAACAGTATCGATCTTGGCTACTGTTCCTGATACAGAACTATAAATAGGTGCACTGACAAAACCACCTGCTTCAGCAATAAGAGTACCTACCTTCACCTTGTCTCCTCGCTGAACAACAGGCTTTGCTGGAGCACCAATATGCTGACTCAACGGAAAAACAGCTGTCTTGGGCAGCTCTGCCTCACGTGTTGCAATATCATGAGTAAGCTTATTCTCCTCAGGATGAACGCCACCTATCTTGAATGTATGTAATTTCATGCTTCTACCTCCTTCTTCTTTACAGGGAAATTAACCTTGATGATAGCACCAGTAGGACATTCATCAACACACTTTGTACACATCTTGCACTTATTATAATCAATGTAACTGAGATTGTTCTCAACGGTTATAGCCTCAAACTTACATACCTTCTGACACTTTCCACATCCAATACAAGCTACAGCACATGCTTTCTTAGCTACCGGTCCTTTGTCTTTATTCACACACTGCACATAAACACGTCTGCCCTTAGGACCTTTCTTGCGAAGTTCTATAATATGACGAGGACAAGCCTTCACACAAGCTCCACACGATGTACACTTTTCTTCGTCAACCTCAGGAAGACCAGTCTCAGCATTCATGCTAATAGCACCAAACTGACACGCCTTAGTACAGTCGCCACAACCTAAACAGCCATAGCCACATCCTGTCTCACCAGCACCGGTAGAGTTCATTGCTTCACAAGTTCTAAGACCATCATACTCGGCAATACGAGGACGATTCTCACAACTTCCGTTACAACGCACAACAGCTACCATAGGCTCACTATTGGCCATTGCCATACCAAGGAGATCGGCAACCTGATTCATCACATCATCGCCACCAACAGGACAACGAAGACCATCAATAGAACCAGTGTCGGCACCCTTAACAAGAGCATCTGCCATACCCGAACATCCTGGAAATCCACAACCACCACAATTAGCACCAGGAAGCAATTCTGCCACCTGACCAATACGGGGATCTTCATGAACAGCAAACTTCTTGGAAATAACAAACAATACCACTGATGCAACCAGTGCTATTGCTCCAAGAACTAATACTGCAGTAAAAATAAAATCCATAATCTTTTGTTTAGTTTTCTAATATCGTAGTTAGAGATTAGTTATTCTATAGAATCAATCTGAAAAGCAACCTGTTGCTGTATCCTCGATCTCAAGAGATATACTAATATATAATAAGGTACGAGCGAACAAAGAGACATAAATGCCGAAAGCATCTCGTCATCACTTATAACAAGAGTGACTATCATCACACCCAGCATTAACACCAAAGGTAAAACATAAGCCCATACAACAGCCATCATACCTACCCTTCCTGATGTTGATACACTAACACGTTGACCAACAACATATTCTGAAGCATCATGAACAGAGATATCTATAGTTTTATCCTTCGATTCTGCAGCATTACAATGATGAGCAACCTTACAACTATCACATGCAGAAGACTGTTGGATACTTACATGTACCAAATGGCCTTCTATATCTGTAATAATTCCCGAGTGTCTTATTCTATTGTTCATGCTCTTATATAAATAAATCCCTATTTGCTTTTGTATAGTAGTTTTTCACTTACAGCTTGAATGATTGCAAATTTACGGCAATATTTCATAAAAGCAAAAAAATCATTCATTTTTTTATTGTAATTCAGTATTTTCATTTATATTTGCATAAGATTAAATGAACTAAGAAACATGAAAGCAACAGAACAAACCATTCAGCAAGTGGAGCGTTTTATCAACAAAATTGCTCAGAAATTTCCAGCTCAGGAAGAGCCTACACTATTCACAGATATCCACGTCCGCGCAAGCCAGGACTCTGGAGATCTCTTAGCTTTCGATGATGATGATCAAGAAATCACACGTTGTGTGGTTGAACAATGGATAGATAATCAAGAGGAAAACTTCTACGATAGTGTCACCCTTATCCTACGTAAACAACTCAAGAACATGGTTAATGTTGTTGATAACCTGGGTATTTTAAAGCCATATAGCTTCGTTCTCGAAAACGATGATAAAGAAAATGTGGCTGAACTATATCTCGCCGACGACAATACAGTTATAATTGGTGGAGATATCATGAAAGGGCTTGACGAAGAACTCGAGAAATTTCTTGATGAATTAATAAAAGAATAAGGGGTGTGTGGGCACACAGAAATATTTTTCTAAAATTTTGCTATAAAAAGTTTGCAGATTTGAAAAATTCCCTTATCTTTGCATTCGTTATCCTGAAAACAATCTTTTTACCTTAAAGAAACTAATACCTATTGAAGATTTGGAGCGGTTGCCTGTGAAGGCGGTCGCTTTTTTTTATATAGCATATCTATTCTTATGCTTTGCCTTATGAGGCATTGCACCCATTCCTCCCATTACAGACGAAGATCCTGAGGCTGCAAAACCTCTGTATTGTGCCCAACGTGCTCTAATACGTTGCACATAATCAACGGTTTCATCACCACGCATATAACCATATTTTACAACAGGATCATTATAATAGGTAGGCATACGAAGTTTCAATACAAACTCCGACACATCCGACCAACGATATGGATTTCTACCATATTTCTTTGCTAAGGCCATAGCGTCACGAACGTGATGGTAACCACCATTATAACATGCCAATACAAAATTGTATTGCTCCATCCTATTCGGAATATCACCAAATCTATCTGACAATTCTCTTATATATTTCGCTGCAGCAGCAATATTCTGTTCTGGATCATAAAGATTAGCACGTGACAAACCAAGATGATCAGCTGTAGATGGCATTATCTGCATAAGACCACACGCACCTGCCCACGAATGTGCCTGAGGGTCAAAGGTCGATTCCTGATAACATTGTGCAGCCATAAGGCGCCAATCCCATCTCGCTACTGGCGCATACATCATAAAATACTTATCCCACTTGGAGATAACACCTCCTGCCCTATTCAACATAGGCGAATACACATGACGAACAATACTCCTTGTAGAAAGGAAAAACGACTCTTCTTTCCTCACCTCTGCTATCATTGAAGGACGATACCAACTATTCAACGAATCAGCAAGCTCCTCATTTCCTGCCTGAACAGCCCACGATGTTTTCAAAGAATCATTCTTTGCTCCTGCATATTCAACTCCATTATATGTCTTTGGCAACTGAAAAGCTATAATATCAGCTTCGCCATTCTTTAATCTCCTCACCATCTCGGCAGTATCTTTACAAGCCTCCACTCTGAGCTTCACTCCTAACTTATCTGCAAACTTCTCACAAAGAAGATACTGTAAACCCATACCCTTACCATGATAATCATAGTAAGTTTCAGGACCCGACATGGTAAGCATTATCATCTCACCATTAGTGACAATATCTCCCAACGAAAACTGACTGGACACCGACACACTATCTCCTCCTAAGGGAGTTCCCCAAGGTGTCATCTGCTGAGTTTTTTTCTCAGCACATCCTGTAATAAGAAAAAAGAATGCTATAATAAGAGTGTAAAAAACACGCATAATGCCATTATTATGAAATAACAGTTTATCTGTTTATTTTCAATTATACCACAAAAGTACAACAATATTTGCTGATTACATAAAAAAAACGTATTTTTGCCATGAGATTTATAAGTATTTTAGATTTTATGTTAAGAATTGCCGTTCAATCAAAAGGCCGTCTTTATGACGACACGATGAATCTGCTGGCGGAAGCAGACATCAAAGTAAGCGCGTCAAAGAGAACACTGCTGGTGCAGTCAAGTAATTTTCCTCTCGAAGTACTATACTTGCGCGACGACGATATCCCACAGAGTGTGGCAAGCGGAGTTGCTGATATCGGTGTAGTAGGAGAAAATGAATTTGTTGAACGACACGAAAACGCCCAGATAATCTCACGTCTGGGCTTCAGCAAATGCCGTCTGTCTTTGGCTATACCAAAGGAAATAAAGTACACAGGAGTAAAATGGTTTGATGGTAAGAAGATTGCTACATCATACCCTAACATTCTTCGTAATTTCATGACAAAGAACGGCATTAATGCCGATATTCATGTCATCAACGGTTCTGTAGAAATTAGTCCTGGTATCGGACTTGCTGATGGTATCTTTGATATCGTATCTTCTGGTTCTACACTCGTAAGCAACAACCTTGCTGAAGTAGAAACAGTCATGAAGAGTGAAGCTCTCCTCATTGGAAACCTCAGCATGGACGAGGAAAAGCACAGGATTCTAAACGAGATGCTTTTCCGTTTCGAAGCAGTACGCTCTGCTCAAGACAAGAAATATGTGATGATGAATGCACCTAAAAACAAGGTGAAAGAAATCACAGAGGTTCTTCCTGGTATCAAGAGTCCTACTATCATCCCTCTTGCTGATGAAGACTGGTGCTCTATACATACTGTTCTTGATGAGAAACGTTTCTGGGAAATCATTGGCAAACTAAAGGAGCTTGGTGCTCAAGGCATCTTGGTTACTCCTATCGAGAAAATGATATTATAATTAATAATTACGAAGTAATAGCAAAGTAGGAGACCCCTCCGACTCCCCTCGAGAGGGGAGAGATATTAGCTGGAGGGATGTTGGTAGTTTACGACTCCTCTCCTCACGAGGGGAGGATGGGTAGGGTCTTTTGCTTTGCGCATTCTATTCTTTATCATTTATCATTTAGCAATGCTATGCATTGCGCATAATTATGAACATCATAAAATATCCAAATAGAAACACTTGGGAGGAAATAGTTGAACGCCCACACCTCGACGTATCACAACTTAATGCTGTGGTTGATGAGGTGTTGCGCGATGTGAAAGAGAATGGTGACAATGCCGTAAAGAAATACGAGCAGATGTTTGATCACGTACAGCTATCGTCTCTTGCTGTTACCCAACAGGAGATTGATGAAGCCGAGACTCTCGTCTCACAGGAACTGATAACATCATTGCATATTGCTCACGACAATATTGCCCGCTTTCACGAATCACAGAAATTTGAAAGCAAGAAGATAGTAACATGTAAAGGTGTTACATGCTGGCAGAAAGCCGTTGCCATCGAAAAGGTCGGATTATATATCCCTGGTGGCACTGCCCCTCTCTTCTCTACTGTTCTGATGTTAGCTACACCTGCTAAGATTGCAGGCTGTAAGGAGATTGTGCTATGCACACCTCCAAACAAAGAAGGAAAAGTAAATCCTGCCATCCTTGTAGCTGCAAAGATAGCTGGAGTAAGCAAGATATTCAAGACTGGTGGTGTACAGGCTATTGGAGCCATGGCCTACGGAACAGAAAGCGTTCCTAAGGTTTACAAGATCTTTGGCCCTGGAAACCAATATGTTATGGCTGCCAAGCAACAAGTGAGCCTGCACGATGTAGCTATCGATATGCCTGCTGGTCCTTCTGAGGTATGCGTCATTGCCGACAAGAACAGCAATGCTGAGTTTGTAGCTGCCGACCTACTCTCACAAGCCGAACATGGTATCGACTCCCAGGTTATCCTTATCTCTACAAGCGAAGAGATGCTGCAAAAGGTACAGCAGGAAGTCGATAAACAACTGAACATGCTCCCACGCAAGGAGATAGCTGCAAAAACTCTTGAGAACTCAAAACTCGTATTGGTGAAGAACTCACAAGAGGCTATCGACCTTAGCAACTGCTATGCTCCAGAACATCTTATCATTGCTACCGACGACTACGAGGAACTATCCGAGAAGGTTATCAATGCTGGTAGCGTGTTCATGGGCAAATATGCTTGTGAAAGTGCAGGCGACTATGCCAGCGGTACCAACCATACCCTTCCTACCCACCGTTATGCACTTGAATACAATGGCGTAAACCTTGACAGTTATAATAGAAAGGTAACATTCCAGTATCTCAATGAAGACGGTATCAGGAGTATCGGTAATGCCGTGGTATGCATGGCAGAAAACGAACAGCTTGAAGCACATGCCAACGCGATGCGTTTGAGAGTGAAAGCAATAGAAGATTGAAATATTGAAAGAATGAAAAATTGAAATATTAGAAAGCGCTTTGCGCTTCATTATTCAATATTCAATATTCAATAGTGAACGAAGTGAACGACGATGCCGTAGGCATTAATTATTCAACCGAAGGTCATCGACTGAGCGTAAGTAAAGATGTAAATATTGAAAGAATGAAAAATTGAAATATTAGAAAGCGCTTTGCGCTTCATTATTCAATATTCAATAGAAGTGAACGACGATGCCGTAGGCATTAATTATTCAACCGAAGGTCATCGACTGAGCGTTTGCTGTCGGTATTTATCATTTTTCATTTATCATTTATCATTTAGCGTGCTTGCACGCGCATATCTTATGAAAGACTTAAAGGATTTATGCAGAAAAAATATATGGGAACTGTCACCCTACTCTTCTGCCCGAAACGAATACAGTGGTCATGTAGCTCGAGTGTTTCTCGATGCTAACGAGAACCCATATAATGCTCCTTACAACCGCTACCCCGATCCTCTACAGCAAGAGGTAAAAGAGTTGGTGAGCAAGGTAAAAGGAGTACCAGCAGACAATATCTTCTTAGGCAACGGTTCCGACGAAGCCATCGATCTACCATATCGTATCTTCTGCCGTCCAGGAATAGATAATGTTGTTGCCATAGAACCAACATATGGTATGTACAAGGTTTGTGCCGATATCAACGATGTGGAATATCGTCCCGTATTACTCGACGAACACTTCCAGATATCAGCCAACAAACTACTGGCTGCTTGCGACGAGAACACCAAGATCATCTGGATCTGTTCTCCAAACAATCCTACCGGCAACAGCATCAACCGTGAAGCCATAGAAGATGTACTACAGAAGTTCGAAGGTATTGTTATCATCGATGAGGCATATAGCGATTTCTCTAACGAGACTCCAATGAGAATAGAACTGAACAAATATCCAAACATGATTGTTCTCAACACTATGAGTAAGGCTTGGGGATGTGCAGCCATCCGCTTAGGTATGGCCTTTGCTTCTAAAGAGATTATCGACATCTTCAATAAGGTGAAATACCCCTATAACGTAAATCTTCTCACACAGAAACAAGCTATCGAGGCTCTCAAAGATCCTTATGAAGTCGGTAAATGGGTAAAGATTCTCCTGCAGGAGCGTTCAAGACTGATGTCAACATTCCTCGAGCTGCCAATATGCGAAAAGGTATATCCTTCTAATGCCAATTTCTTCCTGGCTAAGATGACTGATGCTCAACGCATATATGACTACCTTGTTGAAAAAGGCATCATCGTTCGCAACCGCAACCGCATCCAACTCTGTGGCAACTGCCTCAGAATAACAATCGGAACAAAGAGCGAGAATACCGAACTCGTAGGAGCATTGAGGAATTATTAACCTCTCCCCCCCCAAGCGCATTGCAAGCAATGCTACTGAATAGTGAATAGCTAATAATGAAGCACATTGCGCTTAAATATTTCCATTTTGCTTAATGAGTGAGCTACGCTCATATCCAACTTGAAGAAAAATAATTTTCGATTCATTTGCGTCAATTTCGATAATTAACATTAAACGAAGCGCAAAACAATAAAAAGCCTCTTGCAGTCTTTTCTGCAAGAGGCTTAATTTCACATTGTATAATATGTTAATCGCACGAAGTGCAACCAACTCCAAATTTCTAATTCCTAATTTGCGATTAACTTATTTCCAGTTTGTTTAATAAGCTCCCTTGCATAACTCTCTGGATAACCAGGACGCTTAACGCGCTCTGGCAAACCATATTTAGTACGAGTAAACTTACCATCCTTTTCTGGACGCACAGTCATATCATTATACTTCACGATAAGATAGTTACGTAATTGCTTCCATGAAGTAAGCATTTCCTCAGCCTTCTCATTGCCATAAGCGTTCAGATATGCAATTGCATCCTTCTCACTCATAGCAGCAGCCTTTGCCTCTACATCTTTCTGAGCATCGAAATAACTCTTTTCAAGACTATCTCTTACCTGCTCCAAACTGCCAAACATCTGACTGTAACGAGGATAAACAAAGTTGCTTACCGCATTACATACCCAGAATGCATTGTCATCACTATAGTTAAGACCATCAGCACCTGGAGTGTTATAACATACAGGACGCTTAGTACTGTTACAATAAACAGGAGTAAAAGCAACCATGTTTGGATCATCATTACCAAACCAAAGGATACCACCAATATGGCGAGGCAACCATGAACGCATCTGACTGACAAAGGTAAAACCTGTTTGCTGTGTACTTACAGGACGCTCATTGAAACACTTCTTGCCATCAACCTCAAAGCTTAATGGCGTTGGGCGATAAGGCATCTGCCAAATGCCACCACCAATATCACTGCCATCAGCAACACTCAGTGGTGTACCCTCATAATGATCACGCATAGCCATCTCTACATCATGAACGCTCAACTTACGGAAAGGAACACTCCATAATGGCATATCCTCAGCATTAGGATCTTTACCCAATGCCCAAGGGAGATAACGCTCAAAACCCTTCACAAAACGATTGAAGAACGACCATGCACGAGCATCACAGAATCGTCGACCTGAGAAATCAGGGAACGCATACACGTTCTTCCAGTTAAACTCCTTGTCCTTACCCTTGAACCATCCCATTCTGCGGGCATAGCTAACAACATTCTTACTTGTCAGCACCTCAGTGTTATACTTACTGAAAACGCCGATACGACTCTGGTTGGCATGAGCACAGATAGCATCATCAGGTATGCGAACAGCCACCCACACTACCTTCTCTTTCTTGCTGCCACCACAGCCTTGCATCTCCATAATCCACGCCTCGTTGGGATCACAGATAGTAAAGGTCTCACCCTCACTACAGTAACCATATTTCTCCACAAGACTTGTCATCACACGGATAGCCTCACGGGCAGTCTTACTTCTCTGAAGAGCAATATAGATAAGTGAACCGTAATCCAAGATACCAGTAGTGTCAACCATCTCCTCACGACCACCATAGGTAGTCTCACCGATAGTAACCTGATACTCATTGATATTACCTATCACATTATAGGTCTGCAACGCCTCAGGAATCTCACCATTATAGCGATTGGTGTCCCAGTCTATCACCTTACGCATATCACCCTTCTTATGGATGGCAGCAGGATAATGACAGAGATTCTGGAACATACCATAGTCATCGGCATTATACGAACAGATAACAGAACCATCTGCCGATGCCTTTTTACCAACAATAAAATTGGTACATGCAAATGCTTCTGCTCCTATGAGCAAAAGCATTGCAAATACTAACGATAATTTCTTATACATACGCCAACTCATTAGCATGCCTTGAAACTCATGTCAAGTCCCTTAACACTATGTGTCAAAGCACCTACACTAATAAAGTCAACACCCTGTTCTGCATAATCACGGATAGTATCATAGGTGATACCACCTGATGACTCTACCTCCAGACGATGGTTGATGATGTCAACAGCCTTCTTGGTATCTGGCACACTGAAGTTATCGAGCATCACACGATCAACACCACCCTTCTTAAGAACACGGTCAAGCTCATCGAAGTTACGAACTTCAATCTCAATCTTAAGGTCAAGACCCTTCTCCTTAAGATATGCATGACAACGATCTATCGCATTCTCAATACCACCTGCAAAGTCAACATGATTATCCTTCAACAGAATCATATCAAACAGGCCAATACGATGGTTCATACCACCACCAATCTTAACAGCCTGCTTCTCTATCATTCGCAAACCAGGAGTAGTCTTGCGGGTATCAAGGATATGACAGTTTGTACCTGCCACACGCTCCACATATTTGTGTGTCATAGTAGCAATACCACTCATTCTCTGCATGATATTCAACATCAAACGCTCGGTCTGAAGCAAAGAACGAATCTTTCCTGTTACCTCAAATGCAATATCACCCTTCTTAACAGGTGTACCATCCTCGATGAATACCTCCATCTTCATGGTTGGGTCAAACTTATCAAACACCTTCTTTGCAAGTTCAATACCTGCAATGATACCGTCTTCTTTTACCAACAGATGACTCTTACCCATTGCATCCTCAGGGATACAACACAAAGTAGTATGATCACCATCGCCAATATCCTCGGCAAAAGCCAACTCAATAAGTTTTTCCTCTAATTGATCTACACTTAACATAATATATTTTTTTTATTATTATTCGGAATAATCAGAATATTCGGAATTTTCGGAATTTTCAGAGTACTCGGAATAATCGGAGCATTCGGAATAATCAGAAACTTCTAACTTCTAACTCCTAACTCCTATCTCCTATCTCCTAACTTCTATCCTTCCTCCCTTCCACTCACACATCGGCACCTCACCAGTAAACTCATAACAGTTCACCACCTTATCACCAAGATACTCCACAACAGCCTGATGCAACACCTTACCGTCAGGAAATACCACCTCGTGAGCAGCTATTCTCCTTACCTTCTCAGCCATCGTTTCTACATGTTAACGTTCAACTGCTGTTGAGAAAGTGGTGCCATTCTCTTCATCTGCATAGAATCAGCACGGGCAGCATTAATACTATCCTGCTTCATCTGCTCAGGATCAAGCTTTGGTTCTCTCATCCTGACAAAGGTGATATTCTTCAAAATCATCAATCGCAACGTTGACAAGCTCTGTCCTGAAGGATCGTTAGCTCTATTTAGGATAAAGAAACCTTTTATCTCTTTTATTCCATAATGATCATTATCAGCTATGGTCAAACGATAGTTTATTGGTGATGACATATGTATCGACTGAGTAGCAATACTGTCATTACCAAACTTCACTGCCAGCACAGCAACACCATCACGCATGCCATCCTGATAGATAAACTCACTCTCAAAATTAAGCATCAAACGGTCGCCCTTATGGAAACTGCTGTCAACAGGAATCTCAAAGTTATATAGGTTGAAAGGCTCATGAGGATCAAGAACCATTGTTCTCGCACCATTCCATATATTAGCAGTATCACCATTCATCGTGAAGTCGCCCATATTCCTTGTCGAACCTCCCAAGGCAACAATCTCATCATTCAACCTATCCGACAGACGCTCGTAGATCTTCTGTAACTCCTCGGTGTGACGAAGATAATACACCATCGACGAGTCAAAGACAGCCTGAGTAACATCATGCTTCTTCAATACTCCAGCACGATACATCCTCTCCTTATATCCCTGATCAGCATCCTCATCCTGAGCCATAGCATCAGCAAGATGATAATCATAAAGAACATCTTCCATCTCTTTAGGAGACAGAACACCATCAGGAACTGAAGGCTTACAGCCTATCAATAGCAATGTGAATAATATAAGAAACGCTAACTTATTTCTCATTACCTTTGTCCTTTCCTTTACCAAGAAGTTTCTGCAGCTTAGAACCCTCGTAGCTAGCCTTTATCGTTGGCATCACATTCTCAAGATCCTTACTGTAGAAAAGCAGCAACAACACAACACCCACAGAGATGTTGGCATCAGCAAAGTTGAATACCGGTGAGAAGAAGGTGTAGTCATGTCCACCGATAAAAGGCAACCACTCTGGCCATGTAGTATGGAAGATAGGGAAATAGAACATATCCACCACCTTTCCCTGCAGGAAGGAAGCATAACCATCACCAAAAGGCACTACATGGGCAATAGCATAAGGTGTTGACTCTGTGAACACAAGACCGTAGAACATAGAATCGAAAACATTGCCTAATGCACCGGCAACAATCATCGACAGCACCACAATATAGCTTATCCTGTGGTCTGGCCTACGAATCTCCTTGCTCATATACCAGCACACACCACCAATAGCTATGATACGCATGATGCTAAGGAATAACTTATTAAAGAACGTTATTCCATATGCCATACCATTATTCTCAACAAAAGTAATATAGAACCAATCGGCAATATGGATTGATTCTCCAAGGCTCATATTCATCTTAACCTCTATCTTGATAATCTGGTCAACAACTAAAATGGCCAGTATCAAGATAAAGGCTAAATATCCATCTTTGAGATAATCTTTATCTCTTTTCATTGTCAGTTTAAATTATTTATTGCGAGCTTCCTTTGACGCAACACTAAGGGTTGCATGAGGAACAATACGTAAGCGTTCCTTAGGGATAAGCTCACCTGTGACACGGTCAATACCGTATGTCTTATTTTCAATACGTATGAGGGCAGCCTCAAGACCTTTGATGAACTTCTGCTGACGCTGAGCCAACTGAATCATCTCCTCTCGGCTCTGGATACCTGAACCATCCTCCAAAACCTTATTGTAGGTTGGTGATGTATCATCAACACCATTACTATCCTCATTTGTTAACTGTCGCATCAGATTCTTGTAATCACGATGCGCAACTTCCAGCTTCTCATTAATAATTCCGCGGAACTCCTCGAGTTCTTCATCAGAATAACGTTTCTTGATTTCCATATGCATTAAGATTATAAGATTTAGTATTATGGGCGGGCTCCCTACGAAGCCCACCCCGCTATACTAATTCTTTTCAATTTTAATATTCAGTTTGAAGTCATCGAACTCAACCTCATTACCGTCATTAGCAGCAATAATGATATCGTTGGCCAACACCTGTGACTTCACAAGCTCACCATACGCCTCAATAGCTGCACTCACCTCCTCATTAGGAGCAAGGGTAACAACAATATGGTCGGTAATCTCAAGACCACTGTCCTTACGAATATTCTGAATACGGTTGATAAGCTCTCGAGCCATACCCTCCTTCTTCAGATCATCAGTAAGCTCAACCTCAAGGGCCACTGTAAGGTTACCCTCGTTAGATACAAGCCATCCTGGGATATCCTCAGAGATAATCTCTACATCAACAGCATCAACGGTAACCTGCTGACCCTCAATCTCAAAGCTAATATTGCCTGATGTTTCAAGTGAAGCAATCTCTTCCTGACTCAGGGCACTCATCTTAGCAGCTACATTCTTCATGAGCTTACCAAACTTCTTACCCATAACACGGAAGTTACACTTCACCTTCTTAACGAGGAAGCCTGAATCCTCAACAAAGTTGAGCTCCTTAACATTCACCTCGTTCTTAATCAAATCGGCAACAGCCTCAATATGCTTCTTCTGCTCATCGTCAACAGCAGGAACCATAATCTGAGCTAATGGCTGACGAACCTTGATATTTACCTTTCTACGAAGAGCAAGCACCATAGAAGTAATCTTCTGGGCCATACTCATACGAGCCTCAAGCTCACTGTCTATAGCCTTCTCATCTACCTCTGGATACATCTCGAGATGAACACTCTCCAAAGCGCCACCAAGATCCTTATACAACTCATCTGCATAGAATGGTGCAAATGGTGCCAGCAACTTAGCAACAGTCATCAAGCAAGTATAGAGTGTCTGGTAAGCACTCAGCTTATCCTCACTCATCTCCTTACCCCAGAAACGCTTACGGTTCAGTCTCACATACCAGTTACTCAGGTCATCATTAACGAAACTGTCGATGATACGTCCTGCACGTGTAGGATCATAACCATCAAGCTGTTCCTTAACACCCTTAACCATTGTGTTCAGACAAGAGATAATCCAGCGGTCAATCTCTGGACGCTTCTCCAATGCTACCTGTTCTGCATCCTTGTCGAAATTATCAACATTAGCATACAGAGCAAAGAAGCTATATGTATTATATAAGGTACCGAAGAACTTTCTACGAACCTCATCAACACCATTAGGATCAAACTTCAGGTTATCCCAAGGTGCTGAGTTGGTCATCATATAGAAACGTACAGCATCAGCACCATACTTATTAATCATATCAAATGGGTTGGTAACATTACCCACATGCTTACTCATCTTATTTCCCTTGGCATCAAGAACAAGACCTGTAGAGATAACATTCTTAAAGGCTACCTTGTCGAATACCATTGTTGAGATAGCATGCAATGTGAAGAACCAACCACGTGTCTGGTCAACACCCTCATTGATGAAGTCTGCAGGATAATAAGCTGGTGGCAATGGAGTACCTGTATATGTTGAGCGAATCAACTTGTCACGGTAATCCTCAAGAGTAGCACAGCCGTTCTCCTTCAATACAGCCTCTGCATTCTCCTCTGCAATAGCATTCTCAAATGGATAGTGCTGCTGAGCATATGGCATAGAGCCACTATCAAACCACACATCAATAAGATCGCTCTCACGATGCATTGGCTCACCCTCATCATTAACAAGTGTGATATAATCGATATATGGACGGTGAAGATCTATCTTGTCGTAGTTCTCCTGACTGTAGTCACCTACAACAAAACCCTTCTCCTTCAGTGGGTTGCTCTTCATAACACCGGCAGCAACCGACTTCTCAATCTCGTTATATAGTTCTTCTACTGAACCGATACACTTCTCATTACGCTTGTCGTCACGCCAGATAGGCAATGGAGTACCCCAGAAACGAGAACGAGAGAGGTTCCAGTCATTAAGATTCTCCAACCAGTTGCCAAAGCGTCCTGAACCTGTTGATTCAGGCTGCCAGTTAATGGTCTTGTTAAGCTCAACCATACGCTCCTTCTTGGCTGTGTCCTTAATAAACCAGCTATCAAGAGGATAATAAAGAATAGGCTTGTCAGTACGCCAGCAGTGTGGATAGTTGTGAACATGCTTCTCAATCTTGAAGGCTACACCCTCCTGCTTCATCTCCATACAGATGATGATATTCAGGTCTTCATCCTTCTCACTCTGCTTGTCCCAAACACCATTAACATTATATTTTGGTGCGTATGAGTTCTTCACATAGTCACCTGCGTGAAGATTATATTTCTCGCTAACACATGCCTTAACAAAGTTAGCATCAAGCTCATCAATATTATAATACTTACCCTGAAGGTCAACCATTGGACGAGTCTCACCCTTCTTAGAGATAAGGTAAAGGGCTGGCACATTAGCATCCTTAGCAACCTTGGCATCATCAGCACCGAAGGTAGGAGCAATATGCACGATACCGGTACCATCCTCAGTGGTTACATAGTCACCGAGGATAACACGGAAAGCCTCGCTCTCCATCTCTACAAACTTGTCACGACCATCCTCGCCGGTGAACACCTTCTCTGGATGTGCAGCAGCATACTCGTTAACAAACTTAGGAGCAAAGGCATCTGTCTTCTCACATGGCTTAACCCATGGCATCAACTGCTGATAGTGCAAACCTTCAAGGTCACTACCCTTCATGCGGTCAACGATTCTCCAAGGACACTGCTTCTTCTCCTTATCGAATGGCAACAGCTCTCCCTCCTTACACTCCTGCTCAGGATTAAGGTATGCCGAGATACGACTCTCTGCCATGATCAAGGTCATTGGCTTACCGTCATAAAGGTTATAGGTCTCAATTGCTACATAATCAATCTTTGGACCCACACACAGAGCCACATTTGAAGCCAATGTCCAAGGTGTTGTTGTCCATGCAATGAAATATGGCTTACCATGATTCATCCACTCAGCCTTAGCATCCTTGATAAGGAACTGTGCAGTAACAGTGGTGTCCTTAACATCACGATAGCAACCTGGCTGGTTTAACTCGTGTGAAGACAAGCCAGTACCTGCTGCAGGTGAATAAGGCTGAATGGTATAGCCCTTATAGAGCAGACCCTTGTTATACAGCTGCTTAAGCAACCACCACAAGGTCTCAATATACTTGTTATCGTATGTGATATATGGATGATCGAGATCAACAAAATATCCCATTTCCTCAGTAAGTTCACGCCACTCCTGAGTAAACATCATCACATTCTCACGACATTTCTTATTATAATCCTCAGTTGAAATGTAATGTTCTGAGTTCTTATTATCAATATCTTTCTTAGTAATGCCCAGTTCCTTCTCTACTCCAAGCTCTACAGGAAGTCCGTGAGTATCCCATCCCGCCTTACGCAGAACCTTGAAGCCGTTCATTGTCTTGTACCTATTGAAAGTATCCTTGATAGCACGAGCAAGCACATGGTGAATACCAGGATGACCGTTTGCAGAAGGAGGACCTTCAAAGAATACAAACTGAGGACATC
This sequence comes from uncultured Prevotella sp., assembly GCA_905236755.1. Taxonomy (GTDB): domain Bacteria; phylum Bacteroidota; class Bacteroidia; order Bacteroidales; family Bacteroidaceae; genus Prevotella. The sequence continues at coordinate 8,682 of CAJOCR010000001.1, read as the reverse complement.
CCTCACGCTCGTCAATTGATTTATGGAAGATATCGTTCTTCTTCCATTCTGCCAGAACGTCCTGATTAGTCTTCACAAGATCAAGACCGTTATGTTCAGCAAATTTTTTAGTCATTATCTTAAAACGTTTTATTTATGTACCTTTTACTAATGCGTGCAAAGGTAAGAAAAAAAAATATCACAACCAAAGAACAACAAAAAGATATTCCAAAATTTTGCAATTCCAAGTATTTCAAGTAATTTTGCACGGAATTTAATATATTTTATTGAAAAATGGATTGGTTAATTAATCTTTTCACACAGACCGATTCCGTGGCGCATATAGCATTACTCTATTCGCTCGTTATTGCTGTCGGTGTGCTCTTAGGTAAAGTTAAGGTAGGAGGCATTTCGTTAGGTGTAACATTCGTACTCTTTGCCGGTATCCTCGCAGGCCATGTTGGTTTCACTGCTCCAGGTCCTATCCTTACGTTTATTCAGGATTTTGGTCTTATCCTCTTTGTCTTCTGTATTGGTTTGCAGGTAGGACCAGGTTTCTTTGACAGTTTCAAAAAAGGTGGTGTCACACTAAACATGCTCTCAACAGTAATGATCGTACTCGACGTACTGGTTATGTTTGGTTGCTATTATCTCTTCTACGACACTACTAACCCTGTCAACCTCCCAATGATGGTTGGTACTCTCTATGGTGCTGTTACCAATACCCCTGGTCTTGGTGCTGCCAACGAGGCTCTTGCAAGTGTTTTCCCTAATGGCGACGCTCCTGTCATCGCTTCTGGTTACGCTTGTGCTTATCCTCTTGGTGTTGTTGGTATCATCGGTGCTACTATCGCCATTCGTTTCCTCACCAAGACTAAGCTTGAAGAGGAAGAGGCTGCTCTCGACAAGGAAGAAGCTGAAAACCCACACGCTAAACCTCATCAGATGCACCTTCGCGTCAGCAACAAATATATCTCTGGTCGCACATTAAGCGAAATCTCAGGATTCCTTAACCGTGACATGGTTTGCTCTCGTCTCCTTCACGAAGGCGAAGTAAGCATCCCTGTAAGCAGCACTATCTTCAATGTTGACGACGAGGTTCTCATCGTATGTGCTGAAGCTGATGCTGAAGCTATCCAGGCCTTCATCGGCCCTATCGTTGAAAGTCCATGGCCAGTAGAGGCAGAGAACAAGCAGTATGTCAGCAAGCGCATCGTCGTTACCCGTCCTTCTATGAACGGTAAGACTCTTGGTAAGATGCACTTCTCAAGTGTTTATGGCGTCAACGTAACACGTATCACTCGTCAGGGTATGGATCTCTTTGCTTCACGCAACCACCACTTCCACACTGGCGACCGTGTAATGGTTGTTGGTCCTGAAGAGAATGTAAACCGTGTTGCCGAACTCATGGGTAACTCTGTTAAGCGTCTCGACGCTCCAAATATCGCAACAATCTTCATCGGTATCCTCATCGGTCTTATCTTCGGTAGCATTCCATTGGCTATCCCTGGTATGCCTGTACCACTGAAACTGGGTCTCGCTGGTGGTCCACTGATCATCGCCATCCTCATTGGTCGTTTCGGTTATCGAATGAAGCTCGTTACCTACACCACCACATCAGCCAACATGATGTTGCGCGAGATTGGTCTTGTTCTCTTCCTTGCATCCGTAGGTATCAAGGCAGGAGCTGGTTTCTGGGACACTGTTGTTCAGGGCGATGGACTTAAATATGTAGGAACAGGTTTCCTCATCACCATCATCCCTATCCTCATCGTAGGTACTATTGCTCGTATGAAGTATAAATTCAACTATTTCACCATCATGGGTATGATTGCAGGTACATATACCGACCCACCAGCACTCGCTTATGCAAACAGCGTATGCTCTAAGGAGGCTCCTGCTGTTGGTTACTCAACTGTTTACCCATTGAGTATGTTCTTGAGAATCTTCTCAGCACAGATAGTGGTATTGTTCTTCTGCGGAGCATAATCATATAGTTAAAAGTTAATAGTTAGGGTAACATCACTCCCAAACTATTAACTTTTATTTTTTCAACACTTTTTTCTCTCTCACTTAGTTCTACTATTTTCACTAGTTCTTTTTGTTACACTAACATCACAAGTTTCATCTACTTTCTCATAATAAATCTCCTCCTTATCAAAGGAGGCCTGGTAGGATCTCTCATATGACAGAACAATTCATAGAAATCAAAGGGGCTCGGGCCAACAACCTAAAAGATATTTCACTTAAAATACCCCGCAATAAACTAATTGTCGTAGCTGGCGTTTCTGGCTCCGGCAAAAGCTCGTTAGCCTTCGACACACTATATGCCGAAGGGCAACGTCGCTATGTAGAAAGTCTTTCTTCATACGCACGACAGTTCCTTGGACGTATGAGCAAACCAGAATGTGACTTCATCAAGGGATTACCTCCTGCTATCGCTATCGAACAGAAGGTTATCTCACGAAACCCACGTTCTACAGTAGGCACATCTACAGAGATATACGAATACCTCCGACTGCTCTTTGCACGCATCGGACGAACCTACTCTCCTATCAGTGGCAACGAAGTGCGCAAGCACACACCTGAAGATGTGGTTAAATGTGCACAATCATTTGCTGAAGGTACTAAGTTCATGCTCCTTGCACCTTTCCATATCGTAGAAGGTCGCACTCTCGACCGACAACTCGAAATGTATTCGCAGGAGGGCTACTCACGTATCTATGCACATGGTGACATCCTTCGCATTGAGGATGCACTCGAAAACAAGGCATACGAGAATATGAATGTTGAAGACCTCTATCTCGTCATCACACGTATGTCACTCGATGGCTCTAAAGACAGCATCTCTCGACTCATCGACTCTGCTGAGACTGCTTTCTATGAGGGCGATGGCAAATGTCGACTCATTGTCCTTCCAAGTAATCAGCCATTCGACTTCTCCATTCGTTTTGAGGCCGACGGCATAACCTTCGAGGAGCCAAACGACAATATGTTCTCGTTCAACTCTCCTCTTGGTGCCTGTACTACCTGTGAGGGCTTCGGACATGTAATAGGCATCGACGAGAAACTGGTAATACCAAACACCTCTCTCAGCGTTTACGATGGATGCGTACAATGCTGGCACGGAGAGAAGATGGGCATCTGGCTCAAAGAATTCATACGTAGAGCTGCAAAAGACAACTTCCCTATCTTCAAACCTTATTTTGAACTCACTCAGGAAGAGAAAGACATGCTATGGCATGGCCTTCCTTCTGAAAAGGATATAGATGTTCACGAACAGGTAAACATCGATGCATTCTTCCAGATGCTCAAAGAGAATCAATATAAGATTCAGTATCGTGTAATGCTCAGCCGCTATCGTGGACGCACATGCTGTCCTGATTGCCACGGCACCAAACTACGCAAGGAGGCATCATGGGTAAAGATTGCCGATAGAAATATCAACGACCTCGTTGACATGCCTATCAGCAGCCTAAAGGAATGGTTCGACAACCTACAACTCGATGAGCACGACACCGAAGTATCACGACGACTGCTCATAGAGATTAAGAACCGCATCAACTTCATCGTTGAAGTGGGACTGGGATACCTCACCCTCAACCGCCAGAGCAACTCACTGTCTGGTGGTGAGAGCCAACGTATCAACCTCACCACATCACTCGGTTCATCACTTGTAGGCTCTCTATACATACTTGACGAGCCAAGCATCGGTCTGCATAGTCGCGACACCGACCGACTCATAACTGTTCTTCGTCAGCTACAGCAACTGGGCAATACCGTCGTTGTTGTTGAACACGATGAAGACATCATGAAGGCTGCCGACTATATCATCGACATCGGGCCAGATGCCGGTAACCTCGGTGGAGAACTCGTTTACAATGGGCCATCAACAGAGATTGAGAACGCACGCAATAAAGATATACGTACTTCTCTCCTTGAGAAATATCCGCGTTCATATACCATAAAATACCTCACTGGTGCCGAAGAGATTAGTGTTCCTACCAGCCGACGTTCATGGAACATGGCTATCGAACTCACAGGAGCACGCATGAACAACCTTCGTGGCATAGACGTAAAAATACCACTCAACGTCTTTACTGTTGTTACAGGTGTCTCTGGTTCAGGAAAATCATCACTTATCAAGGGCACCCTCTACCCTGCCCTAAAACGTCATCTCAACGAGGTAGCTGATATCCCTGGAGAATACACAGAACTCAAGGGCGACTGGAAAAAAATTAAGCATGTGGAGTTTGTTGATCAGAACCCTATCGGAAAATCAACACGCTCCAACCCTGCAACATACGTAAAGGCCTACGATGCTATTCGTGCACTCTTTGCCGAACAGCCTCTGGCCAAACAGATGGGATTCACACCTCAATACTTCTCTTTCAACACCGAAGGTGGACGTTGCGAGGAATGTAAGGGAGCAGGAACAATCACTATCGAGATGCAGTTCATGGCTGATATCGAACTCACTTGTGAGGCCTGTCACGGACAACGTTTCAAGCACGATATCCTTGATGTTCGCTTCCACGAGAAAAACATTAACGATATCCTGAATATGACTGTCTCAGAGGCAATTACATTCTTTAGCGAACATAAGCAAAAAGCTATCGTCAGCCGACTCAAACCACTTCAGAGTGTAGGATTAGGTTACATCAAACTCGGTCAGAGTTCATCAACACTCTCTGGTGGTGAGAACCAACGTGTCAAGCTGGCTTATTTCATTGGACAGGAGAAACAAGAGCCTACCCTCTTCATCTTCGATGAACCAACCACTGGTCTCCATTTCCACGACATTAAGCGACTCCTTGATGCCTTCAACGCACTCATAGAACGAGGACACACCATCCTCGTCATCGAGCATAACATGGATGTCATCAAATGTGCCGATTACGTCATCGACCTCGGACCAGATGGTGGTAACAAGGGTGGTAACCTCGTATGTGCAGGCACCCCAGAAGAAATCATCAAAAGCAAAGACAGCTACACTGGTAAGTTCCTTGCCGAAAAAATATAATCTCCCCCCCCAAACGCATTGCAAGCAATGCTAAAGAACTTTGAAGTTTGAACCAGCGGTCACTGACCGAAGGGAAGAAGTTCCTATGACCAACGGGAATAAATAATTATTAGTGAATAATGAGATGTAATGTTATTTTGCTTACGCTGACGCGAATTAATCGCAAATTATCATAAATTATATGTTAAATCAAAGAAAAATAATTTTCGAAAAATTTGCGTCAATTTTCGGTAATTACACGTTAAGCGAAGCGCATTGTTTAGGTTCTATATTATAGATATTTCAGGGGGCAACAGATTGATATCATTTGCACGATTGTGCATAGTAGCCTCTCCCCTTCCCTCAATGGTCTTTACACCCCCTTCGGTTCCCCCGTTCCCGGGGGACAGAAACCCCAGTGGGGAAGGGAGTACCAACAGCTTGAGTTCATTGCTAAAAAAAACAAAATCCACATTATATGTTGATTGATATCATTTGCACTTATTCTTCAATATTCAATCTTCAATAGCGAAGCGCCTGCGCATCAGCGCTTTATTTTCCAAGAGAGTGAATGCTGGTGTCCTCTTAAAGAGGATGTTAAGGTTGATGATGGCTTGGGAAAGCTTGCTTTCTGAAAGCCAAACATCAAACTTAACACAGGCTCAGAATGAGCTACCTGCATTTACTCTCATTTTATTCATAATTTTATTCGTTAGTTCCAATGGTTACCTCCTTCGCCTTTATGCTTGGCTCTGTCGATGACCTTCGGTTCAAAAAGTTCAAAGTTCAAACTTCAATGTTAAATGTTCAAAGTTCAACTTGAACTCCTTCCCCATCGGGAAGGGCTTCACTATTTTTAGGTATTTCTTCCTAATTTCCCTCATTTGCAACACTGTTGCAATAAATTCTTAGTAACTTTGCAGCATGAAACTAAGCGAATTACAAACAGGTGATAAAGGAGTTATCGTCAAAGTCTCAGGACATGGCGGTTTCCGTAAGCGCGTCATAGAGATGGGATTCATCAAGGGCAAGAAGGTTGAGGTGCTCCTCAATGCTCCCCTTCGCGATCCTGTCAAATACCGTATCATGGGTTACGAGGTCTCTCTCCGTCATAGCGAGGCCGATCAGATAGAAGTTGTCTCTCTTGCCGAAGCTCGTAAGCGCAAGCAAGAGGAAGCTACTGGTGAGAAAGAACCTCTCATGGAGTTTGCCGAAAGCAACGACACCGATGATAAGATGCTTCAGGCCGAAGCCGAACATCGTCGCCACACCATCAATGTGGCACTTGTTGGTAATCCTAACTGTGGTAAGACCTCACTCTTCAACTTTGCATCAGGAGCTCACGAACGTGTGGGCAACTATAGTGGTGTCACCGTTGATGCTAAGGTAGGACATGCAGAATACGAAGGCTATCAGTTCAACCTTGTTGATCTCCCTGGTACCTATAGCCTTTCTGCCTATTCGCCTGAAGAACTATATGTACGTAAACAGCTCATTGAGCACACACCCGATATCGTCATCAATGTCATCGACTCAAGTAATCTTGAGCGAAACCTCTATCTAACCACCCAACTCATCGATATGCATATAAAGATGGTGGTAGCTCTCAACATGTTCGACGAGACCGAGAAACGAGGCGACAACATGGACTACGACAAGTTAGGCTCACTCTTCGGTGTACCAATGATACCTACCGTCTTCACCAACGGACGAGGCGTTGAGAACCTCTTCCGTGAGGTCATCAAGATCTATGAGATGCAGGAAGACGAAGACCCACATTATCGTCATATCCATATCAATCACGGACACGAGATAGAAAATGGTATTGCCGAGATACAGGATCACCTGAAGAAAGAGAATGATGTACGTCAACGCTATTCCACCCGTTATCTTGCCATCAAACTACTTGAGAAAGATAAAGATGTGGAACGCTATATCAAGACCATGCCTGATGCCAAAGAGATCTTTGAACATCGTGACACGGCAGCCCTTCGTGTAAAAGAAGAAACACTCCAGGATAGCGAGACAGCTATCATGGATGCTAAATACGGATTCATCCATGGAGCACTCAAAGAGGCAGAATATACTCCTGGTCACGAGAAAGACACCTACCAGATAACCCATCTCCTTGACAGCATCATGACCAATAAATACGTAGGATTCCCAATTTTCCTACTCATGCTCTGTGTCATGTTCACAGCCACCTTCGTATTAGGTGCCTACCCTATGGAATGGATAGAGACAGGTATCGCCCTCTTAGGCGATGTCATTGGCAACAGTCTTCCAGAAGGACCAGTCAAAGACATGCTCGTCGATGGAGTCATTGGTGGTGTAGGATCAGTCATCGTATTCCTACCACAGATCCTCATCCTCTATTTCTTCATCTCTTTCATGGAAGATAGTGGATATATGGCTCGTGCCGCCTTTATCATGGATAAGATAATGCACAAGATGGGACTACATGGTAAGTCGTTCATCCCACTCATCATGAGCTTCGGATGTAACGTACCAGCAGTAATGGCTACACGAACCATCGAGAGCCGTCGTTCACGTATCGTCACCATGCTCATACTCCCACTCATGAGCTGTGAGGCACGCATACCTATCTATGTCATGATTATCGGTTCGTTCTTTGCCGTACGATACCAGTCACTCATCATGATGGGACTCTATCTCACAGGTATCATCATGGCAGTCATCATGAGTAAGATCTTCACAAAGTTCATGGTCAAAGGCGAAGACACACCTTTCGTTATGGAACTTCCTCCTTACCGTTTCCCTACTACCAAGGCCGTTTGCCGCCACACATGGGAAAAAGGTAAGCAATATCTAAAGAAGATGGGAGGCATCATCCTTGTTGCCAGCATCATCGTGTGGGCATTAGGCTATTTCCCACACGACGACTCACTCCCACACCAGCAGCAGCTCGAACAGAGCTATATCGGTAGAATGGGAAAGACCATAGAACCCATCTTTGCACCACAGGGCTTCAACTGGAAACTCGATGTAGGACTCGTATCAGGTATCGGTGCCAAGGAGATAGTTGCATCCACCATTGGCGTACTCTATGGCGAAGACAATGCCATCGCCAACGACAGCACCATCACCCCACTCACCGCCTTCTGCTTCCTCCTCTTTGTCCTCCTCTATTTCCCTTGCATCGCCACTATCGCAGCCATCAAGGGAGAAACAGGCAGCTGGAAATGGGCCCTCTTCGCCGCCACCTACACCACAGCCCTCGCCTGGCTCGTCTCCGCCCTCGTCTATCAAATCGCCTCCCTCCTCTTATTATAACGCATAATATTTGCATATTGCTGGAGAGGAGGCTAACCAAATTCCAAATTCGTAATTACTTCCCTTCGGTCAGTGACCGCTGGTTCCACATTATATGTTGATTGATATCATTTGCACTTATTCTTCAATATTCAATATTCAATCTTCAACCGTAGGTCATCGACTGAGCAGATGCAGTCAACGAAACCGGTGCATCTGTGTAAGCGAAGGAGATAATAGCGAAGCGCCTGCGCATCAGCGCTTTATTTTCCAAGAGAGTGAATAATGAGATGTAATGTTATTTTGCTTACGCTGACGCGAATTATCAAAAATTAATCGCAAATTATCATAAATTATATGTTAAATCAAAGAAAAATAATTTTCGAAAAATTTGCGTCAATTTTCGGTAATTACACGTTAAGCGAAGC